>CADECP010000004.1 GCA_902825875.1 uncultured Acidobacteriota bacterium | reverse complement strand
GAACACCTATCATTACAGGTCAAAGCTAATTTTCAAAACTTGCAACCAGTTCATAAGAAATCTTGATCGAAGAAGCGATCAATTCACGCTGTTGCAATTCAGAATACTTGCGATAACGACTACGAGGGAGATCACTATTGAGAGCAAAAGCGAACCGCCATTCCTCCTCCAAGGCAAACATGTTGACTGCCACAATGTCGAACTCGCCAACCAACAAACAGGTCGTTTTAACCTCAGAACCGTCGCTGAACCTGACGACCCGACTATCGCTGGCATCGCACTGAAAAGTCGCGTCATAACCCGTTGTCGTTTTCTTGACCAGATTTGTTTGCAACGATTTGCACTCCACGCGAAAAGATTTGCCTCGATAGTTGAACCGTATGTCGCCTTTGCTCTTGCGGTCGTGATCGTCGTCCTTGATAAGCGCCGAAATGCGCGAGTCTTCAAAATGAATTTTGCGAAGCTTGTATTCGGCTACATAACCGAGCATAAGCCCTCGCATACTTGGATTGGCGTCTACGATGTAAGTCAATTCTTCGACCGTCAGTCCCCAACGGTAAAGGATATTTTCGTGTTTGAGTTGTTGGATTTTTTCGTCAGCTACCATAGCAGGCGGCAGTATAGGAGCCAGCTTTCCATATTGCCAGGATTGAGTCGTTTTTAAAGACGCCAAATCAATTTGAAAGGAATCTGAACCTTGATTATCAAATCAGCCACCCAAAATGACAGTGCCGCCATCCTGGAACTATACAAAGCCGTCTCCGCAATTGAAGGCGGGCTGGCCAGAGCCGCCGATGAGGTTTCCGAAAATTACGTCGCGCATTTTCTGAGCAAGTCGCTGGAAAGCGGGTTCTGTCTGGTGGCGCGCGAAGCCGACAATGATCCGATCATCGGCGAAATTCATTGTTATGCGTTGGGGCCGCGCGTGTTCGCTCACGTGTTGGGCGAACTGACCATCGCCGTGCATCCGGCCAGGCAAGGTCTTGGCATCGGCAAGTTGCTTTTCACCGAATTGCTGCGGCGCGTCGAACAGGAACGCCCGGACATTTTGCGCGTCGAGTTGATCGCACGCGAAAGCAATCGCAAGGCAATCGAGTTTTACCAAAAGCTGGGTTTCCAGATCGAAGGCCGATTCGAAAATCGCATTCGCAGCGTCGGCGGCGGATACGAAGCCGACATTCCAATGGCGTGGCGGCGAAAGGCAGCTTAGCCTGATTACGTTCATTTGCTGGCGAAGCGCGCGCGAATGGTCGTAAAATGCCGCTATGGACGCACACCGCATCATTCCTATCTTTCCGCTGCCGTTGGTGCAGTTTCCCGGAGCGGTCACGCCGTTACACATTTTCGAGCCGCGCTATCGTCAGATGCTCAAAGACTTGATGGCAGGGGATAAAACCTTCGGCATCATTTATCGCAATGACGAAGCCATGATGGATTTCGAGCAATTGCCGCCGGGCAGTATCGGCTGTGCGGTCGAAATCGCCGTTCAACAGGAAATGCCTGATGGTCGCTCGAATTTGCTGTGCGTCGGAGTTTCGCGGTTCAGCCTGATCGCCTATGTCGAAGGCGAACCTTACGAGCAGGCTCAAGTCGAATTTTTCGATGACGACATCGCCTTTGACGATTTGTCGGTAGAAATCAGCCAGGCCAAAAATCTATTTCAACGGCTTTCCGGCATCATACGAAAGCTCAAAGGCGAAAAAGACGAAGAAGAGGATTTGATGCCTGATCTGCCAGACGATCCGCAGGCGCTGTCGTTTATCCTGGCAGCTTATCTGGACATTGAAATCAGCGACAAACAAGATTTGCTGGAAATGACCGACACAGCCGAACGATTACGCGAAGTCATTCGTTTGTTGGAAAACCTGGCCGACGATTACGAAAAGCGCGCTTTTGCCCACCAGCTTTCCAAAAAGAATGGCCATGCCGGTCACATGCCAAAATTCGATTAAGCCGGAGCTTTCCAAGTTCAATCACCAAGCACCCTCTGCAAAATCTTTTCTGCTTCGATAGCCGAGATTCCTTCGACGCGAATCAATTTGTTTTTGGAGGTTTGGCCTGCGGAAATGGAAATCCGCACACGCGGCAGGTCGAACAGTTTTGCCAGAACTCGAATCAATTCATCGTTGGCTTCGCCGTCAACCGGCGGGGCAGCCAATCGAATTTTTAGTGCGCCATCCAGTTCGCCGACCACGCCACTGCGCGAAGCTCTGGGCTGAACTCGCACAGCGAAAATGACGCCGCCATCTTTGTCGGTAAGTTTGATCAAAGGCGTAAAGGCAGAAGAGTTCTTTTCAAAAAAAGCTGTTTTGAACAATGATCGAAGCCAGATACAGCGACAGCCACATAATCAAAAACGCCCATCCGGCATAGGTTCCGCCGAATTCAAAAAATCGCAACAGCGGAGCCAAACGCCGCTCCGCGCGAAACGACCAACTGGCAAACAATCCTGAAATCCAATTGATGAAGATCAAGGTCATCATCGCCATCAACACGTAAATGACGACCATCAGCAAACCGCCGATCAAATACTGAATTCCGGCAGCCATTCTTCCTACGGCAAATGCGTCCAGGCAAATCGCCCAATCGCTGAGAATCATCGTCAGATTGCCCATCAACATCAGCGACACATATCCGACAATTGCCATTGAAACGATGGCGATCAGAATTGCCGGATTGAACTTCAACGCCTGTCTTAACGGATAATAAAACCGTGAACTGTGCGCGTGAGCCAGCAAATCGTCAGTCGGTCGGCGCAGGTAATACACCACTTTGCCAAACGGATTGACCTGCAAAGCGTCAATCAGCCAACGAAGAATCAGCAAAACGATCACGCCGCCAACAATCACAGCGATTGCCAGCTTGGCAAAACTGCCAATCGTTTCGGCCAGTCTGAACAGGAACATTCCGGCGGAAGCTGCAAAAAAAGGATTCATAAAGTTTGCCCGTTAATTCAGAAGAAGAATTGAAGATGATTGAAAAGCTGAAACCATTTGTCAGGTTCGCGCGCCAAACAGCGCCGTGCCGATACGAACGAGCGTTGCGCCTTCTTCGATGGCGATTTCAAAATCGTGGCTCATTCCCATCGAAAGTTCCTTGAACTCGTCGCCGACGATTCCGGTTCGCCGTGCTTCGTCGTGCAAATCACGCAAGCGGCGAAAAAACGGACGAGCCTCGTTCGGATCATCCAGAAACGGCGGAACAGTCATCAAGCCTTTGAGATCAAGCGCAGGCAGTTTAGCGACTCGCTCGCACAGTGGCAAAACTTCATCCGGTGTAACACCCGCTTTGGAATCTTCGCCGCCCAAATTGACTTCGACGAAAACTGGCAGCCGTTTTCCCAGTTCAGCGGCGACGCCACTTAACCGTTCGGCCAGCTTGAAACTATCCACCGATTGAATCGCGGAAAATAGCTCAACGGCGCGGCGAGCTTTGTTCGATTGCAAATGGCCGATCAAATGCCATTCGACATTGTGACCGGCAACCACGTCAGCCAGTTCAGGAATTTTTCCGGCGGCTTCCTGCACGCGGTTTTCGCCCAACACTCGAACGCCTGCTTCGATGGCCTGGCGAATCAATTTCGGCGCAACGGTTTTGCTGACAGCGACCAGCGTTACGTCAAAAAAATCGCGGCCTGCGCGTTGGCACGCAGCCGCGATTCGTTGGTTGATGATGTCAATTCGTTCCTGCACTGGGTTTATTTCTTTACTTTTTCTTCCACGTAACTTTGGCGGTGCTGGATGACGATCAGTTTCGGATCAATCTGGTCGCCCAGATTGACCTTGACCTGAATCTTGCGGCGTTTGCCTTCCTGTCGAGTGTTGGTCGGCGTGTAGCCCAAACTGTACTGGTTGCGAACCAGAGCCGAAATGGATTGCAACACGTTGGGGATTTCTCCGGCAAAGGTAACGGGAAAATGTTTGCCGCCGCTCGCATCGGCAAAAGTCTTCAGGGTGTTGTTGGCTTGCAACAGCATCAAACGATCAAGTCGAATTCCGCCTGTAACCAAAATTCCTCCACGCGACGGATCAAGACGGGGATCGTTGTCATACAACTTCATAAACAAATTCCCAGTGCCGATGGTGTAAATCGGCACTCCGGCATTTTCGACGATTTTACGGGCTTGATCGAAATTGATCTTGCTGAACGTATCCAGACCGGATGCGACCAACAAAATTGCCGTGTGTCCTTGAACCTCTTCCAACCCGCCATAATCCGTTTTTTCTTTTTTGTCTTTGCTGTCGTCCAACACCACGCTGTCGCCAATACCACCTTTCAAGACCAGGCTCATGGCATCGAACAAATTGCTTTCGCTGAAAGCCGGGTTGTTGCGAATCAGCAAATTGACCGCTCCCATCAACTTACTTTTGTCATCGGTGAAATCCACAATGGGGGTCGGGCGCATGTCATAAGCGACAATCGAGATGAAATCTTTGGGTTGAACAAAACGGTTCACGAACTCATAAGCCGGTCGTAGGATTTCAACACGTCCATAATCGAAATATCCGCCCGCCGGAGACCCAAGAACATCCACCAGTTTGCTGTATTCCAGCATCAGCACCATCGTCACCGGAGCTTGCGGCGTGGAGAAATTTTCGATGTCCTGCTTGATGCCGTCTTCGTAAATCTCGAAATTCTCTTTTTTCAACCCGCCGATGATCGCTCCGGTCTTTTTGTTGTACACAACGGCTTCGACGCCCACGACGTTGGTATCAATGCTCATCGTGGAAGGCGGCAAGGTCTTATCAATCTTTTGCCGATCCTTTTTTTCCTGCTCCAGACGAGCGGCTTCGTCGGGATCGCCGCTGGCGTTCGGATTCTTCTTTTGATTTTCAGAAGTCTTCCGTCCAGCCTGGGCAAAAGTGGGATCGTTCATCAGCAAGGGGCTAACACTCAGCAAAACAGCGAGCGCAATTGCCAGCCCGGCGATCAACTTCATTCTGCGATTCGATAGGAACTTCATTGCGTTACCTCACATCTCAATCTCGGCGGTTTATAGTTCAGTCGGTTTTCAGCGGTTGTCACGGATGCGGATTCACTCGGTCAAGTGCGCGGAGTCTAACAAATGCCCTGTCAGGTGAAAAGTTATCCAGACGACAGTCATGAACGGACGAAATTGGGTTGTCTTGTCTGTCATCACCACTTGGCTTGTCGCCGTTTGCGTGTCACAGGTTTACCGGCCTGCAGAAATTCAAAAATCCGTATGGCACGTTACGAAATTTCGGATTCATGAGAACTTTTTTGACTAAACTCATGAGCTTATCTCCTGCTATTTCTGCACTTAACAGGCAGTAAGGCTTGCCTGACCAAGACTTCGGTTGAAATCGTCGCTGAGCCTATGCTAGTTTTCGCCATCGTTTTGGTGCTTTGTCGTCACTGAATTTACGTCCCGTGTGAGTTTCCCCCGACGACAAGAAATAAGTAGTTCAGAAAAACTCACAGCCCACTGGAAAAACTTGTTGTTCAGCAGTGTGGTTTTCCACGCTCGTAACTGGCTGTTTGCAGTTGTTTGAGCGAGGAGTCTTAATTCAATGAAAGAAGACAAACGTTTTTATACTTTTGTTTTTGCTCCGACCGCTAAATCCCAACTTAGAAAAATCAACGTTCCGCATAATGTGCTTTACGCTATTCTCGGTTTTGCCGCTGTCGGTTTGCTGACAGTGGGGTATGGCGCTTATAGGCTTGCTCAACATGCCGTCGTCGTCGCCAAACTGAACCTGATGCAAACCGAAAATCGTTTGCTGCGTGAAAAGAATCAGGAAGCGCAAAGTAAATACGACATCATGCAAAACCGCCTGGCTGCGCTCGACACCACTCAGCGCAAACTGGCCGAAGCTTCCGGCATCAGCCGTCAATCCGACATCAGCGCCAACATTGGTCAGGGCGGACCTGATTCCGATGCCAGCGTCAGCGACATGGAGCGCGTGACGGCTGCGTTGGAAAGCGAACTGCGTCAGATCAAAGACGTTTTTGACAAAAATCAGGTGCGACTTTCTTCGACGCCAAGTGGCTGGCCTGTTCGTGGGTACATCACAGACGGTTTCGGTTGGCGGCGCAATCCGTTTGGCGGAGGCGGCAGTGAATCCCACGGCGGTTTGGACATCGCCACCAATCACGGCACTCCGATTCAATCTACGGCTGACGGAATAGTTTTGTTTGCCGGGATGTTTGGCGGATATGGCAACGTCGTGGTGATTGACCATGGTTACGGAATCACGACTCGATACGGCCACATGTCTCGGATTGATGTCGAAGTCGGTCAACACATCGCACGCGGCAAACAAATCGGAGCCGTTGGCAGCACAGGTCGTTCGACCGCGCCGCACTGCCATTACGAAGTCCGCTTGCACGACCGTCCGGTCAATCCGCTGAATTATTTGTCGGTTGGAAGACTGTAAACGTTTTTCCTCGACCCGTGTCCGAACAACAAAGGGCAGCCCAGGGAACTTTCCCCGGCTGCCCTTTGTTACATTTGGGAGCCACGTTTAGAAGTTACCTTTGGAAGTGAAATCACCTTCGCCGTCGAACGTGCTGACGCAAGATGCAATCGTCCATCACCACCATCAATCCGGCATCG
Organism: uncultured Acidobacteriota bacterium; assembly: GCA_902825875.1. Lineage (GTDB taxonomy): Bacteria > Acidobacteriota > Blastocatellia > RBC074 > RBC074 > RBC074. Next base: position 267,300 of record CADECP010000004.1, on the reverse strand, counting down.
AGCGCACGCTGAGCCGCCGCTTCATCAATTACGCCATCCTGCATCCAGACGGCTTTTGCGCCGAGTTGAATTGCTTCATCAACGTAAGCTCCCGCTTCTTCCGAACGGCGAAAAATGTCTACCAGATCGAACTTCTCCGGCACATCGGTCAAACTCGCATAAGCTTTTTCGCCCAACACTTCGGTTTCATTCGGGTTTACTGGAATGATGCGATAGCCGTTTCGCTGCAAGTAACCGGCAACGTCATAACTTGGCCGCATAGGATTGGACGACAAACCGACGACGGCGATGGTGCGGCACTCGTTCAAGATGGTTTCAATGTCTTTGGGATCGTTGATGGTCACTGCAAAAACTCCTTCGATGAATCGGTCAGAAACGAGCGCGCATTCTCAAACAACGAATCGCTTCAGTAAAGCCGTAACGCTTCTTTCGGTTGCGGCTGTTCACACCATTCAATAAGATGCGCGACCTATGAAAATCCTGCCGCTAGACCAATTGCGAACCGAACGCGAACTGTTGCGCCAGGCCGGAAAGACCGTCGTCTTCACCAACGGCTGTTTCGACTTGCTGCATCCCGGCCACGTGCGTTACCTGCAACAAGCGCGCGCGTTGGGCGACGTTTTGATCGTAGCCTTGAACAGCGACCGCAGCGTCCGCGAATTGAAAGGCGACAAGCGCCCGATTCTGACCGAAGCCGAACGTGCAGAGGTGATGGCCGCGCTGGCTTGCGTAGATTTCGTGACCGTGTTTGACGAACCGACTCCACGCAAAATCATCTCCGCGCTGTTGCCGGATGTGCTGGTCAAAGGCGGTGATTGGGGAATTGACGACATCATTGGCCGCGAAGAAGTCGAAGCCGCAGGCGGACAAGTGATGAGTCTGGCTTTTGTCGAAGGCTGTTCAACAACGGACGTGATTGAGCGGATTGCTCAGCGATACGCCAAACAATAGGAAGCTCAGCGCAGTGATTCACCACAACAAAACTTTTCAGCGATTGTTTGCCGACATCAGCGCCGGTCGCAGAGTCGTGTCTATCGCTGGATTGGGCAGCGGAGTCAAAGCCTTGATGTTGACGGCTTTGCAACGCGCAACGGGCAAACGTTTGGCTGTCGTCAGTCAGCGCAATCGTGACCTGGAAGATTTCGAGCGGGACTTGCGGTTCTTTTATTGCCAGCTCCACAAACGCGAAGAGTGCGAAAACGAAATTTTCACTTTGCCTGCTTCTGAAAGCGATCCGTACAGCGGGACTTCGCCGCACGCGGAAATTCTGGAACGTCGCGCTTTGGCGTTGTGGCGGTTGACCGCCGGAATGGGCGACATTGTCTTGCTCAGCGCGCGTTCGTTGATGCGCCGCTTCGTGGCGCTGGACGAAATCAAACAAGCCGTCGTCACGCTGAAGGTCGGCGAAGAATTGCCGCTGGATTATTTGATCGAACATTTGGTGGCGGTTGGGTATGTGCGCTCCGATCCGATTGGCGGCATCGGCGAGTTTTCTTCGCGCGGAGGCATTCTGGATTTTTATTCGCCCAGCGCCAGTTTGAACAAAGAAGACGGCGTGCCGTTTCCAATGCGCGTCGAATTTTTCGGCGATGAAATTGATTCGATCCGCGAATTCGATCCTGAAACTCAGCGGTCTTTGCGCGAAGTCAAAGAAGCCGTCATCGCTCCGATGCGCGACGAACGCGCCAGCCGAGACGATTTCCGTCAGTGGGCAAAACAGGCGAAAGAGAATTGGAAAGACGAACGTTACGAACGCGCCTTGCGCGACCGGCTGGTGTTTGCCGACGAAGGCGAAGAGTTTCAGGGCTGGGAATACTTGATGCCATTGGCGCGTCCGTTGACGGCTTCGATTTTCGATTACCTGACCGACACCGTGCTGGTCGTTGACGAACCAGCCGAATTGGAAAAACAGATTCGTTCGACGCTTGACGAATTGCAGCTTGGATATGATCGCGCTGAATCCATTGACGAATTGGCGCTGGCTCCCGACAAACTGTTTTTGACGCCGGACGAATTGCGAAGCCGGATCAAGAAGATTCAGCGCATAGAGTTGCGATTGCTGGGCAGCGCAGCGTTTGAGCTTCAGGAAGAACTCAGTACAGAAGAAGTGATGCCGCCTGAAGGCGGAACTACAAGCGCGGCGCTCGAAGGCGCTCCTCAAAACAGATTTACCGAACTAGCCAATCGAGAACAATCCGCGCCGCTCTTTCTGTTCCCGCCCGAATCCGAACTCAACGAAGTCGAAATCATCTCGCGCTCGGTTCGCCGCTGGCACGGCCACGTCGCCGAACTTGCCCGCGATTTGAAACAGCAATCGCTGGTTGGCAATCACACGGTGTTCGTGTTGCCCAGCACTGGCGTAGCCGACCGCATTCGCAAAATGCTGGGCGAATACGAAGTCCCCGGAGTTGAAATTGCCGACTTCGGATTGTGGATTGCGGACGCACCGCAGGCTGGCATTTCGCAATCGCCAATCACGTTGATTGTCGGCGATGTTTCAGTCGGTTTTTCCATCCCCACCGCGAACCTGAGCGTTTACACTGAAGCAGACATTTTTGACGAAGCCGCTCGCGTTGGTCAGCCAGTCAAAACTTCCAAAAAGAAACGCGCCCAATCTGCCGCGTTCATTTCCGACTTCCGCGATTTGAAGGTCGGCGATTACGTCGTTCATATTGACCATGGAATCGGCCAGTTTCAGGGCTTGCTCCAAATTGATACCAGCGGCGAAGAAACTGCCGCCGAAGTTTACGCGCGGATGATTGGCGAAGCGCAAAAGTCCGAAAAGCCCAAGCGCGAATTCATGCTGCTGACGTATGCCGATGGCGCGCGGCTTTACGTTCCGGTTGAACGGCTAGACTTGGTTCAGAAATTTTCCAGCGGAGAACTGAGTTCGCCTTCGCTGGATAAACTCGGCGGCATCGCCTGGGCCAAGACCAAAGCCAAAGCCAAACGCGCTATGCGCGACATGGCCGAAGAGTTGCTGAAGCTTTACGCCCAACGAAAACTTGTCACGGGTTACGCCTTCAGTGGAGACACTCCGTGGCAACAGGAATTTGAAGCTGCGTTCCCTTACGAACTGACCGTTGACCAAGCCAAAGCCATCGAAGACGCCAAACGAGATATGGAACAGCCAATGCCTATGGATCGCTTGCTGTGCGGCGATGTCGGTTACGGCAAAACCGAAGTCGCCATGCGCGCCGCGTTCAAAGCTGTGATGGAAGGCAAACAAGTCGCCGTGCTGACGCCAACGACTGTGCTGGCTTATCAACACTTTTCAAATTTCCGTTCGCGCTTTGCCGCGTTTCCGGCTCGTATCGAATTATTGTCGCGCTTTCGTTCGCCCAAGGAACAGAAAGAAGTCGTCGCTGCCATCGAAGCCGGAAAGGTGGACATCGTCGTCGGCACGCATCGCATTTTGTCCCGCGATTTGAACTTCAAGGATTTGGGCTTGGTCGTCGTTGACGAAGAACAACGATTCGGAGTCGCGCACAAAGAACGATTGAAGCATCTGAAAAAGCGCGTGGACGTTTTGACAATGAGCGCCACGCCGATTCCGCGCACGTTGAACATGTCTTTGCTTGGAGTGCGCGATATGTCTTTGATCGAAACTCCGCCGCGCGACCGATTGGCGATTCAAACCAACGTTGTGCCGTTCAACGAACAAATCGTCCGCAGCGCCATCGAGCAGGAATTGCAGCGCCAGGGCCAGGTTTTTTTCGTTCACAACCGAGTCGAATCCATTCACGAAATCGCAGCCTTGTTGCAACGCTTCGTGCCGCAAGCGCGCTTCGTCGTCGCTCACGGCCAGATGGGCGAAAAAGAAATGGAGCAGGCCGTGTTGGATTTTGTGGATTACAAATTTGACGTGCTGGTGGCGACGACCATCATCGAAAACGGCATAGACATTCCGCGCGCCAACACCATCATCATCAACCGCGCGGACAATTACGGCTTGTCGCAGTTATATCAATTGCGTGGCCGAGTCGGGCGTTCCAATCGCCGAGCTTACGCCTACCTGCTGATTCCTTCCGAACGCGAACTGACGCCTATTGCGCGAAAGCGGTTGGCGGCGATCAGAGAGTTTTCAGATTTAGGCGCGGGCTTCCGCATCGCGGCGCTTGACCTGGAATTGCGCGGTGCGGGCAATTTGCTCGGCGGACAACAGTCCGGCCACATTGATGCCATTGGGTTTGATTTGTACACGACAATGCTGGAACGCACCGTTCAGGAACTACGCGGCGAAGACATCGAAGAAGACATCAGCACTCAGTTGAACCTCAACGTAGATGTGCGGATTCCTGACGAATACATCTTCGACATGAGCCAGCGGCTGCGAACGTACAAACGCATCGCTTCGGCACACGATGACGAAGATCTTGCGCGCGTTCACGAAGAAATCTCTGACAGGTATGGGCGAATGCCCGAATCCGTCGAAAACCTGTTCGAGTTCGCCACGATTCGCCGCTCTGCTCAGAGCATCGGTATCGTTTCGATTGACCGCGTCAAAGACAGTGTTTCGATCAAGCTCAGCGAAAAAGCCAAAGTTGATCCTGAAAAATTGATGAAGCTGCTGGAAGAAAACGGCGCCGCCAGCTTTTCGCCGACTGGCGTGTTGAAGGTGAAATTCGAGGCGGGCGAATTGAACGACAAACAGGTTTTTGCTGAATTGAAATCGCTGCTGAGCAGGTTGTCAGCGAATTAAACGCGCCATCACCTTTGTCGGCCATCGCCAATTTTACGATTGCGGAAATCGCGTGCTATATTCCCGGCCTGCTTTCCTAACGTTTATTCCCAAAATATCGAGGTATTTGTCCAATGTCGGGACATTCGAAGTGGCATACGATCAAGCACAAAAAAGGCGCGCTGGATGCCAAGCGCGGAAAAATCTTCACCAAGCTGATTAAAGAAATCACCATCGCGGCGCGCTCCGGCGGCAGCGGCGACATCAACATCAACGCCCGTCTCCGCAAAGCCGTCAGCGACGCCAAAGCCGCCAACATGCCGAACGACACAATTGATAAAGCGATAAAACGCGGCACAGGCGAATTGGAAGGCGTCAGTTACGACGAAATCACTTACGAAGGTTACGGTCCCGGCGGCGTGGCGGTGATGGTCAACACGACCACCGACAATCGCAATCGTACGGTGTCGGAAATTCGCCACTTGCTGTCGAAAAACGGAGGCAATCTTGGCGAATCGAATTCTGTGTCGTGGATGTTCAATCGCAAAGGTCAGATCGTGATTGACGCCGGGTTGAAAAGCGAAGACGAGATGATGGAAATCGCTCTGGAAGCCGGAGCGGACGACGTGACCAGCGACGCCGACACTCACCAGATTTTCACCGCGCCGGAAGATTTCCACTCCGTGCTGGAAGCGATCAAGGCCAAAGGCGTCGAACCGATGTCGGCGGAGCTGGCGATGATTCCGCAAAACACGATCAAGCTGGAAGGCGCAGACGCGGCGAAGATGTTGAAACTGTACGAAGCTCTGGACGACCACGACGATGTGCAAAGCGTTTACGCCAACTTCGAGATGGACGACGCTGACCTTGAGTAATCCTGGTTCGCAGTTCGCGGTTCACAGTTCACAGCACCTTCTCAACCGCGAACTGTGAATCGCAAATCTTAAGAAACCCAATGCTCGACTGTCGTCGAGCAATTTACCAATCACATTTCGGCCACCCCTGAAGGAGAACATCCTATGTTTGCCCGCACAGCCTTTTGGGGGATTGTCTTTCTGTTTGCTTGTTCAATCACTGCCGAAGCGCAAACACGTCGCAAAACCGTCATTCCCGGTCAACGAGCCGTCGTTGTGGATGAACGCCTGTCTGCTTTGCGGACTCAGCCGGATGTTAAAGCTCCGCTCGATCAACGACTGCGGCGAGGCCGTGTTGTGGGAATTCTCGGCGCAAGGAAATCTAAAGACGGCGAACAGTTCTTGCGCGTTTCGGTCACGCGCAATACGCGCGGCTGGGTTTTGGCCGAAGCCGTCGTCAAAACGGGCAATGCCGCCGATGCCGAACGTCTGCTGAATCTGATTGAAGACACCGACGATGATTTCGTTAAAGCTCGACTGGCCAAACTGTGTGCTGACGAATTTCGTTCGACGACGATGGCTCCGCGTTGTCTGCTGAAACTTGGCGAAACCGCCGAACGCGCTGCCGACCGTTTAACGCGCGATGCCAAACGCCGCGTCGGCAACGAAGAACCCAGCGCAGGTTTGAGCAAGCGCGATTACTTTTTGAATTTTGTCGGCCTGGATCGCTACAACCGCATCGGCGTAGTTTTCGATTTTGACGCAACGGCGGAGCGGATTGTTTACGATGGCGAGGCTTTTCGTGAAATAGCAAAGCGGTATCCGAAAAGCGCAGAAGCGCAAACGACCAGAGAAAAACTCACCAAATGATGGTTCGCGTCGTTTCAGATGCACAACCAATGATTTCATTCTTCCCGATCATTGCGTATGCTCTGCAACCGATGAGCCGCAAGAAACAAATCAACCAAACCGCCGCAACGATAGATACCGATGAACTGTTGGCCGCGATTCGCCGCGAACCGGATGGCCTGACTATTGTCGAACTGGCCGAACTGTTTGAACTCAGCCGCGCCGAACAGAAATCCGTTTCGCTGTTGCTGAGCCAGCTTCAAGGCTGTGGATTGTTACGCCGACAAGGGCAGGAATTTCGCTGGGCAGATTCCAATCGCGCTATGTTGGGAACGATTCGCCAGCGGCGGCGAAAAACGATCAACTTCATTCCCGACGACGCTCACGAACGCGCGCGAGGCCGCATTCGTGTCGCCGCCGAAGATTTGAACGGAGCTTACGACGGAGATCGCGTTGTCGTCAGCCTGGTTCGCGCTGGCAAAACCAACGAACGGGAAGCCAAAGTTGAAATGATTTTGCGGCGCGGCCAGCTTCGCATTATTGGCCGCTTGCATCACGGATTCCGCGAATCCTGGGTGGAATCGCTGGACGAAAAATTTCTCTTCGACATTGAAATCGGCGGCGGCGAAGCTGCGGAATTGGAAGACGGCTGGATAGTGCTGGTTGAAATCACAGGCTATCCCAGCGGTTCAATGAAACGCAGCGGCGTTCATCATCGCCAAAATCCGAAAGGCCGTATCGTTGAAAAGCTCGGAGCCAGCAGCAGCGAACCCGGCATGGACATTAACGTCGTGATTTTCAAACACGACCTGCCGCACGTTTTTCCGCCCGAAGTCCTGGCCGAAGCGGAAAGCCATTCTCCCGTTGTCACCGAAGATCAACTTGTTGGTCGTTTGGATTTGCGCGAAGTCGCAACCGTCACGATTGACGGCGAAACCGCGCGCGATTTTGATGACGCCATCAGTTTGAAAAAACTCCCCAACGGCAATTTCCAGCTCGGAGTTCACATCGCCGATGTCAGTTATTACGTGCGCGCGGGAACTCCGCTGGATGTCGAAGCACGGTTACGCGGAACTTCTGTGTACTTTCCCGAACGCGCCATCCCGATGTTGCCCGAACATTTGTCGAACGGGATTTGTTCGCTGAATCCGAAAGTGGATCGGCTGACGATGTCTGCTCTGATGGAAGTGGACAAACAAGGCCGCGTCGTCAATTACGAACTGCGCGAATCAGTAATTCGCAGCAACGAACGCATGACCTACACCGACGTGAACAAGCTGCTGACTCACGCCGATCCGCAATTGGCGATGAGGTACGCCGATTTGCTCGACCTGTTCAAAACGATGGAAGAACTGGCGCGAATTCTGATCCGAATGCGAACCCAACGCGGCGCGATTGATTTCAACCTGCCCGAATCCGTGTTCGAGTTCGACGACGAAGGTCGCATCGCCGGAGTGCTGAAAGCCGACCGCAACATCGCGCATCGCATCATCGAAGAGTTCATGCTGCTGGCCAACGAAACCGTCGCCGGGCATTTTCATCGGCTCGGCGTGCCCGCGATGTACCGCATTCACGAAGAGCCGGAAGTGCAGCGCGTCATCGAATTCGCGCAACTGGCAACGATGTATGGCTATCGCTTTCCGATGAGCGAAATCAGTTCGAAAAGTTATCAGCAATTGTCGAAACAACTGGAAGGCAAACCCGAAGAGCGCGTGCTGGCTTACGCGATGTTGCGGTCGTTGCAGCGAGCGAAATACTCGGCCCAGAATGTCGGGCATTTTGGATTGGCTGCGCCGATTTACACGCATTTCACGTCGCCGATTCGACGCTATCCCGACTTGATCGTTCACCGCGTGTTGCGGGCGTTGTTGAAGGAAGGCGACCGGTACGGAACCGGGAGCGGTAGCGACCGGGCAAGCTTGAAGGAAGGCGACCGGTACGGAACCGGGAGCGGTAGCGACCGGGCAAGCTCCGAACAAACATTTTCCCGTGGAAACCGGGGCGCTACCGCTTCCCGTTCCGTACCGAAGAATGCACCCAAGCCGATTCCTTTCGGTGAATTGGAATTGATGGCGCAAGAATCCAGCGACCGCGAACGCGCCGCCGACGCCGCCGAAAACGAAATTGACGAATGGCGCAAAGCCGTTTTTATGGCTGAACGTCTGGGCGAAGAATTCGACGGGATGATTACCAACATCCGCGATTTTGGGTTTTACGTCGAACTGGACGAATTCTTCATCGAAGGCCTGGTTCCGGTCGCGTCGCTGATTGACGATTATTACAACTTCGACGAACGCTCGCATTCGCTGACGGCGCGCAGCGGACGACGAAAGTTTCGGCTGGGCGACCGCGTTCGAGTCAGAGTTGACCGCGTCAATGTGGATCGTCATCTGGTGGATTTTTCTGTCCTTGATGGTTCACAACCCAGAAGCGGAAAAAAGCGCCGCTAATTTATCAGCAGCTTCATCGAAAATTTGCCCAGCCCTTTCCGCACGAATTGAGCAACTTTCCGCAGCAAAGCCCGCCATTCAACCGGATTTGCAGCCAATTTACGGGGAACGACACTTGCTGAAAATTCTGGCGAAAGCTGTTTTCGGCTTTCGTCATTTCCTGATCCCGGAGGCGTTGTCATGAGAATCGTCAAGTTGTTGCTGATCGCAGTTTTCGCCGTTGTGCTGTACGTAAACGCAGAAGTCATAGCGCAGAAAGAAGACCCATCGGTCGTTCGCGGCAAGAAATTGTTCATGAATTATTGCGCCAGTTGTCACGGCACGGATGGCAAAGGCAGCGGCGTGGTGGCTCCTTCGTTGAAAAAACACCCGCCCGATCTGACCAAGCTTCAAAAAGGCGCGAAGTTCCCAGCCGATGAAGTTCGCAAGAAAATTTCCGGCGATTTGTCTTCGCCTGTGCATGGCAAAAAAGACATGCCGGTGTGGGGGATGATTTTCAGCCAGTCGGACATCACCAATCTGGTGAAGTATCTGGAATCAATTCAACGACCGTATGATCCGCAACCTGCCGGATAAATTCGCAATCGGTGGCCAAACGCCGATCAAGTCGTCAATCGCATAACCGGCTTTTAAGGTTCTGTGCGATTGACGGCTTTTTTGTTTTTCCGCCTGCCAAACGAATCAATTTTGAAACTTACGGCATTCGACTGGTTAATGGTTCCGGCTCTCTTCAGACGTTGCCGAGTTGGTGCTAGGATACGCGCTGCTTGCCAAAGTTCACCCACAGACTAGAAAGAAACAAATTCCTGCCAAACGGATTAGTGGCGCAGGACGGTACGAAACATCATGTCTGAAACAACAGTCTCACCTTTAAGCTCGACCGAGCGATTCAAGCGTTGGTTTTTTGAAGGCCAGGTTAAAGAAGTCGCCGGTCCTCACGGAAAAGAAGGTCAACATCACGTGCAACCCTGGTGGAAAGTCATGTGTTTGACCGGCGTGGATTATTTTTCGACGTTGGGTTATCAGCCCAGCATCGCCTTTCTGGCTGCCGGAGCCTTGTCGCCGATTGCGACATTGATTCTGGTGTTGCTGACGTTGTTTGGCGCTTTGCCGATTTACCGGCGGGTCGCTCAAGCCAGCCCGCACGGCGAAGGCTCGATTTCCATGCTGGAAGATTTGCTGCCGCGTTGGCGAGGCAAGCTTTTCGTGCTGGTGCTGCTGGGATTTGTGGCGACGGATTTCATCATTACCATCACATTGTCCGCGGCGGACGCGACCGAGCACATTGTCAAAAATCCGCTCATGCCCGATGCACTGCATCACCACATCGTCGGCGTTACAATTGCCTTGATCGCCGTTTTAGGCGCGATCTTTTTGAAAGGGTTCCGTGAAGCCATTGGCCTGGCTGTCGGGTTGGTGGTCACTTACCTGCTATTGAATTTGGTTGTGGTACTGGTGGGAGCGTATCAGGTTTTCACTCATCCAGAGGTGATCACGAACTGGAAAGAAGCCATGTTTGCTTCGCCAGACGTGCATGGCAATCCGTTGTTGATGATTGGAGTCGCGTTGCTGCTGTTTCCGAAACTGGCGCTGGGGCTTTCCGGTTTTGAAACCGGTGTGGCTGTGATGCCGTTGGTCAAAGGCGATCAAGGCGATGACCACAAACTCCCGGCTGGGCGGATCAGGAATGCTCAAAAGCTGTTGCTCAGCGCCGCGCTCATCATGAGCTTTTTCCTGATTACCAGCAGTCTGGTGACAACGATGTTGATCCCGGCGCATGAATTCCGCGCCGCCGCCGATGGCCAACCGGCTGGAGAAGCTTTCGGGCGCGCTTTGGCGTATCTGGCTCACCATTATTTGGGCAGTATATTCGGGACGATTTACGACATCAGCACGATTTCGATTTTGTGGTTTGCCGGAGCTTCGGCAATGGCCGGATTGCTGAACATCGTGCCGCGCTATTTGCCTCGCTACGGAATGGCTCCGGATTGGACGCGGGCAAATCGTCCATTGGCTGTAGTTTTTACGCTGATCGCTTTTGCGGTAACGGTTTACTTTAACGCGAACGTTGAGGCGCAAGGCGGCGCATATGCCACAGGGGTATTGGTGCTGATGACTTCAGCGGCTGTCGCGGTAACGTTGCTGGTCTGGAAAAACGGAGCAATTCGTTTCGTGTTTCTGGCCATAGTCCTGGTTTTCGGTTATACGACGGCACTGAACATTTACGAGCGACCTGATGGCGTCAAAATCGCGTCGTTCTTTATCTTTTCAATCATTGCCGTTTCCATCTTTTCTCGTGCAATGCGTTCAACCGAATTGCGTATTGACGGTGTGGATTTGAATGATCTGGCCAAACAGTTCATCGAAGAAGCCAAAAACGGCACAATTCGCATTGTCGCCAACAGACCTGACGCAGGTGATGTGGACGAATACCGATTGAAAGAAAAAGAAGAACGATGGAACAACCACATTCCCGCAAATGACCCTGTGCTGTTTCTGGAAGTTCGTCCCGGCGACGCTTCGGATTTTTCCGGCACAATGAAAGTGCGCGGTGTTCAAATTGGCAGCTACAAAATCCTGCGAACAAAAAGCCCCGCTGTGCCGAACGCAATTGCGGCATTCCTGCTGCACGTTCGCAATGAAACGGGACAGATTCCGCACGTATATTTCGGTTGGACTGAAGGCAATCCGTTGATTTACGTGCTGAAGTTTATTTTCTTCGGCGAAGGCGACACCGCGCCGGTAACTCACGAAATTTTGCGGCAAGCCGAACCGGATCGTTCCCGCCGCCCGGCTGTTCACGTCGGCGGTTAAGGCGTGTGACAATTTGAAAAATTGTCACACCACAGTTTTGCGGAGGTTTCTCAATGGCCAAGCGTTTAATCAGTGTTGACGATTTCATCGCCCAAATCCGTTCGTTTGAACAGGGAATCATCACGCGCGACGGAGTGCTGGATTTTTGCGACAGCGTTCAAGTCAGCGATTCGTCGCTGGAACCGTATGTGTTCTTCGACCAGAAGTTTTACACCCGGAACATGATTTACCGCGACGACCTGTTTGAAGTCATGACCATTTGCTGGCAACCGGGACAGAAAACCGCCGTGCATACGCACAACGGCCAGCTTTGTTGGATGATTCCTCAGCGCGGAAATCTGGGCGTGACGGATTACAAATGGCTGGGCTGCGACCATCCTGAAAATCAGAACGTCGTCGGCATTGATTGTCTGGCCGGTTCAGACCACACCAAACTGGAAGTCGTCCGTGAAATCGAAGCCTGTGCGGGCGGAACTGTGCTGACGGCGGACAAACTGCAAACGATTCATCGGCTGTATAACTTCGACGAACCGGCGGTCAGCATTCACATCTACTCGCGCCCGATTGATTCCTGTGTCGCGTTCGACATGGAAAAACAACAGTGTTACCGGCGGCAATTGGCTTACTTCAGCAAAATGGGAATGCTTGAACCGAAACCGGAACCTGTGGCCGCGCACGTATCGAATCTGGTGACGATCTCGGCTCGGTGAGTTTTTTTGCCGGCCTTGCCTGAAAACGAAAAGAGCGCCCGCTGTGATGCGTGGCGCTCTTTTCGACTCTGTGGTTGTGAAGTTGGGTTATTCGTAACGCAATGCTTCAATCGGGTCGAGCCGCGAAGCCTTGAACGCCGGATAAATTCCGGCAATCAGGCCAATTGCCACCGACACGCTAAAACCTATGACCACGTAGAGCATCGGCACGGTTGACGGGAATTTGAATAGTTTCAACAGACTGCTGATCAAATAACCAAAGATGATTCCGATAATTCCACCGACGCCGGTCAAGGTGCAGGCTTCCAACAGAAACTGAAAGATGATGTCTTTGCGCGTGGCGCCAATGGCTCGGCGAACGCCAATTTCCTTCGTGCGTTCGGTGACGCTGACCAGCATGATGTTCATCACGCCGATGCCGCCCACCAGCAACGCCACGCTGACAATCGGAATGACGATCATCGCCACCATCGCCAGCATCTTGCCGAAACTTTCCTGAATGCCGCTGGGCGTGTCTATCTGAAAACTGTCCGGTTGATCGTAAGCAACGTTGCGACGACGGCGCAGCAATTCGCGCGCTTCGTCAATCAAGGTGTCGAGTTTCCCGGAATGCGCCGCCAAAGCGACAAAATGATCTTCCTGCATCGGATACATCGAATGCATGACGGTGTAAGGAACAAAGATCATCGAATCCTGATTGGGGCCGCCTCCGCCCAGCAGGTTTTTGGATTTTTCCAGCACGCCAATCACGCGAAAGACTTTGTTGCCGATCTGAATTTCCTTTTCCAACGGTTCGTATCCTTGCATCAACCTTTCGGCAATGTCGTAACCAATGATGGCGACTTCGCTGCTGTGCTGATCTTCGGAATCGGTGAAAAAGCGTCCGCGCGCAATTGCGACTTCGCGCGTGTAGGCATAAGCCGCCCAGACGCCGCGAACCTGCGAAGTGCGAACTTCGTTGCCGCGAAATTTCACTGTCGGCGGCACGCCACTCGGACGCAAACTCGGCGAAGCCGCTGCGACCGACGGCAACTGGCTGAGCGCGATGGAATCTTCCAACGTGATGGGTTTGCGCTTGCGCTCTTCTTCGGTGAAATCGCTGTGACGCGGTCCTCCGCCCAGACGGCTGACAAAGGCGACGTTGGTTCCGAACTGTTCGATCTGTTCCTTGAACCCGGCTTCCAAACCGCTGGCCAGCGAAGCCACGCCGATGACCGTCGAAGTTCCGATGACTACGCCCAGCACAGTCAGAAACGACCGGAACTTGTGCGACCACAGCGTAACCATGGCTTGCGATAACAATTCTTTTGCTTGTTGCTTCAACATAACTTTTTACTCCGCTCTCAACGCGACAATCGGATCGAGCTTGGCGGCTTTCCAGGCTGGGTACAGGCCGAAGATGATGCCGACGCCGCTGGAAACTCCGATGGCCAGAAACGCCGCCCAGATCGGCAGTTCAGCCGGAATCGGAGAGAATTTGACCAGCAGCCACGAGATTACGTATGCCAGTCCCAGCCCTATCGCTCCGCCAACCAACGAAAGCGTTGTAGATTCGATCAGGAATTGCATCAGGATGTCTTTTCGCCGAGCGCCCAACGATTTACGAATGCCGATTTCGCGCGTCCGTTCAGTCACCGTCACCAGCATGATGTTCATAATGACGATGCCGCCGACAACCAACGAAATCGAAGTCACGCCCAAGGCCACCGCCGCGATGATTCCGAACAAGGCTTGAACAAAGTTGTTGATGGCTTCGGATGTGACGAAACCGAATGTGTCTTTGTCGTTGTAGCTCAATCCGTGGCGGGCGCGCATCAGCATGCGAACCTGATCCTGCAAGTCTTGAAGATTGCCATTGTCGTAACCTTTGACTGAAATGGTCAGGCTTTGGCGGGTTCCAAACAATTTCTGGTGAGTGGTGATTGGAATGATAACGAAATCATCCTGCGATTGGCCGAAGACCGAACCGCGTTCTTTGGCGACGCCGACGACTTCAAACGGCAAACCGTTGATTTTGATTTCGCGCCCGACGGCTTCGCGGGTGTTGAACAGTTTGTCGGCGACTTCCACGCCGATCAGCGCCACGTATCGCCGCCGTTCGTTGTCGCTTTCGTTGACGTACCGGCCAAGATCGGGCTGAGTCGCGTCAATGTAAACCATGTTTGGCGTGTTGCCTTTGACGTTGATGCCGGTCAGCTTTTCATTGCCAGCGCGAATTTCGGCGCTGCTGAATCCCTGTACGCCGATGTATTGCGCCAGCGTCATTCGTTCCTGCAAGTATTGCCCATCGGACAGCATGATGTCTTTGTTGCGGCGATTGGCATTCAGAAAATCTTCAAAGCTGGTGATGATGCCGAATTTGTCCAACAAAACAGTGTTCGCGCCCAAATCCGCCGTCACCGTGCGATCAACGTAACGGAAAAAACCTTCGATGACGGCGGCGACGGCGACCACTGTCATGACGCCGAAAATCACGCCCAACAAAGTCAGAAACGACCTCAGTTTGTGCGCTCGCAACGACGAAAGAGCGAGAAAAACCGACTCCAGAAATCTCATAAAATGACCTGCTTCCGATGGTATTAATTCGGCTCGAAAAGACGCCGAGCCAAAACCGTCAAACGTAATATACCGGTAACTGGTTGCACTTATTTCAGGTTGGAAAAGGGGGCTGAAGCGTCTAGCCATAGATATCAAGAATGGGGCTTACGCAAATCTGGGTACGCAGCCGCCACCGGCTGCCGTAAAAGACGCGCGAAGCTTACTTTTTCTCTGTTTGCGTAAGCCCTACTGTGCGAAAGATTATTACGGGAAACGTGGGCGGGCAGGAGAAAGCTTCGCAATGGTTTTCGCGGACAGTGATGGCAAATGGACGCTCGCAAACCGACGCTGCGCCGCCCGCAAACCAAAACGCAGGCGAACGCAAAACCTTCAAAGTCCCAGTCATCGTGATGATGGGGCGCAACGATCTGCACACGCCATACGAACCGGCGAAAGCTTTTTTTTGAGACGATTGAAGCGCCGCACAAACGCTTCATCATTCTGGAACGCTCGGCACACGTCCCAATGCTGGAAGAACCCGGACTGTTTTTGCTGACTCTGATTCAGGAAGTGCTGCCGTTGACGGAAGGCCGCGCCGCATTTACTCCGGTGCGGTAGTCAGAATTCACCTGCTTAGGAAAAGCTCAAGTTCTGTTTGGTCATTGGCATTGTACGGATGGTCGTTGATTGGCACGTGTGAGCAATGGTCAGATTCCTGCTACGAGCGGGCAGAAGGCTTGTGCTAAACTCGGCGCAGCTTACAAAGTCCCAAAGTCATTGAAGCTTTTCAACAGAAGGAGCAGCGTGATGAATACCGTAGAAGCAAATCTCAATCCCAGCATTGACCTGGCCGAATTCAAGGCGCGTTGCCTGGAAGTCCTGGAGCAACTGGTTGCGCCCGGCCTGCCCGATTTGATCGTCACCAAAGAAGGTCGCCCGCTGGCGCGCATCACGCCCGTCGCTGCCGTCAACAACGAACTGTTGATTGGCTCCATGCACGGCCAGATAGCCGTTCACGGCGATGTGTTCTCAACGGGAATTGAATGGGATGCTCAACCTTGATACGCATATTGACCAAGTTTGGCGGACAGATGATTCTCTAGGGGAATTTCCAACCCAGCAGTCTCAGCATCAGCAACTTTTACACCTGCACCTTTTCAACTTCTTCCCTCCGTCTTATAGTGCCGCTGCCAAACCGAAAGCAGCCGCTTCGGTCTGAAAAATCCTTGAGTAGTGTTGCCGCCCCATTTCAATCAATGAATAGAGTTTTATCAAACAAAAAAACAACAACAAAGAGTCGGGCGTTGTTGCTATCTTGCTGCGAACGAAAAAAAGCCTCGCCCAATTTGTTACCTGCTCTTGAGCGTTATGACGGACCCGCCTTTTTCATACTCAGAAAGTTCTTAAATGAGTGCCCCATACAAGCAGAAGAACTTGATGTTTATGTTTTGTCTGCCAAATTTGGACTTATCGCTGTCACTCAACCGATTCCTAATTATGACTTGCTGCTTGATACTAACCGCTGCGTTGAACTTCAACCCAGAGTACACAAACAAATACAGCGGTGGAGTCAACACTCTTCTTACCGTGAATTGTTCGTCAGTGTTACTCAAAAATATGAAGCCGTTTTGGGCGATTTGTCTCAACTTGATCCGACAAAGCTAAAAATACATTTCGCGCGAGGGAAATCCGGCGGCAAGCTTTCTGACTTGCGCGATTGGCTGTATGAAAAACCGCCTGCTACCCAGGATATTATGCTCACTGGCAGAGCCGTTATAAGAGGGCAAACGCTTTGTCTGACCACAGAGCAAGTTATCAAAAGGGGGTTGCTCGCTCTTGCCGGAAAATCGGGAAAGCCTTCTGACTTTCAGTCGTGGTACGTGCAACTAGGCGATGCACGTGTTTCACCCAAATGGCTGGTGAGCCAACTAACGGGTCTATCCGTAAACGATTTTCACTCAGACGAAGCGCGGCGCGTTTTAAGCCAGCTTGGAATGGAGGTCATTCGCACATGAGTCAATCAAATCCTTCTCAGATTCGCCTAACAGAAGAAGGCGTCCAGGCTGAGTTACAACGTCAGCCGCACTTGTTGATGAAGTTGGCAGAAAACGCCTTCACTGTCGCTGAAAGCCTGCGCAACAACTACTTCAAGAATACGGCTCAGTTTATTTCTGCTCTGCGTAAAGCCATCAACTCCTATGCAACAGGCAAACGCCCTGACCCAATCCTTGGTGTCTACGATACGCCCAAAGTTGATTGGTCATCGGTTCAAGATGAAGTCGTCACTTTTATTGACGGTGGCGTCGGTAAAGTTCAGTTATCAAGCCAAGTGCCGATTCTGTTGCGCGTGGGTTCATATTGTGTCCGAACAGGTGAGCGACGCTTATCAGAGCGCGAGCAATTCGGTTATTACCCCGTAATCCTTGGCGACCTGGAAGGCGGCAACAAAGAACGAAAAGACTTCATTGATATTGTCAGAATCTCAGCGGAATTGTTGGGTGGGCTATCGGCACTCGAACGAACTCCCGATTTACGACTGCTTATGTTTCACGGCCCGCTGGTCTACATGATGAGCGCGTATGCTGGTCACACGCCATTTACAGAAAAAGACATTGACCTTTTTCTAAAACAATATGCTCCTGGAACTAATACGGCCCATCGCTTAAAAGAAGAGTTCTTGGAGGACGCCAAGCTCTACATCTATCCGCCGATGACCCCACGTTCTGACGAATGGATTCAGAAAAAATTGTTCGAGCCATTGGCCTGGATTTCGTGGCTTTACAGACGACTCATTGAAACGGCTAAACAGCGAACGCCTAAGCCAATCATCGCAGGCGTCGTTGAGCGAGGCGAACTGCGGGCGTTTAGCGAAACGATCTTACTCGCCCGCGTTTTTCAAGGCCTCCGAAAAAACAATCAGGAAAACTACTTTAACCAGATGTATGGGCGAACAGATTTGAAATCGCCTAAATCGCTTCTTGATCGGTTGAATTACACAGATGCGCTTTTGATGGCAATGCTCCTTCAACCAGGGCAATACTCTGAGTCTTGGGAAATCGCAAAATACGATGGATTGCGAGAAGGCAGAGTCACTTTACCTAACGAACCAGACGTAAGCGTTGTGAACTTCGCCCCCTTAAAGCCTGAAAATAACAAAACTGGATTCCCCAGAGTGAATGGTTGCTACCTGAGTGTTTCAGAAACGACTGAACCCATCAGAGTGGAGACATTTGCTGAGCTTGGAGACGATCAAATTCACGAAGCTGTAAACCGAGCGCACATGTATTCTCGCTTGTTACCAGGCTATGGCTTTCCTGTCGGATTGGACATAGCGGATAAATTTGCAAAAGTTCCTGCATGGATGACTCAGTCTTACGGCAAACTGATTCGTCATCATTTAGGCGTAAGTTTGCAACGCGGAGAGATAAGCGATGCAGAGATGCGCCGCATACTTGTGCAGGCAATTTACATGACGCATAGAGACTGGCTCTTCCGGCCACAAAGCTAAGAAAGGAAATTTATGCCCTCAGCAAATAACCAAAACCGAAAGTTTGTTGGAACCATTGTCGGAGAAAGTACTAGCCGCGAGTTTCGGTTGGCTTTAGATCATGAAGCAGTTCGAGAACAGGACATCATCGCAGTTGATGCGACCTTGCGTCCTACAGATGGTACGGCTTCGCCAAAGCAAATTCGCGTTTGGGCGAAGGTGCAACGTATTGAAAGACTAAACCCACTCTTTCCTGTGGAGGCTGGGCACGAGCTTGCGGCTACGCAAACAGACCCCTTTGATACGGTGCTGTCGTTAAGCCGTGAAATGGTTACTGCCGTTTGTCAGATATTAGGCGCGGAACCGCTTGATGGAGGCGCAGGCGGCAAGCTGGATCACCTTCGCTATCCACCGCAGCCAGCATCCAGCGCCTATCGCCCAGAGTCATCCGATATTGCTCGCGTCGTCTTGGGTGAGCTTGAACATAAAAAAGACCGCGCGCTTGATATAGCTCATCTTTCAAATCGCCGAGAAGTAGACGTTAAAGTTGACGGTCACGCTATCGTGACACGTCACTTGGCGATTCTTGCAATGACGGGTGCGGGCAAGAGTGTCACGGCTCGTCGCATCATTGAAGAGCTTGCCAACAAAAATTACCCCATCGTGATATTCGACCCGCACGGTGATTACACAGGGCTTTCTGAAGTTCCTGGATTAGGGAATCGAGTTCGTCGTTACTACGCTAAATTTCCTATATTTGAGGAAGATGCGGAGACAGTTGCTGAAATAATCAACAGCTTAGGTTATGAACTAACTCCGACAATGAGGCATCGGTTTGATGAAGTCTTTCGTGCAGCAAAGATGTTTCTCACAGATGATAAGACCGAAAACCAAACACGAATTGGCTGGCTCGCCCAAAGATTGAATAAGCCTGAGATTGGCACAGTTTTTCCCGTGGAGCGTGATATGTGGCTTATTGCATATTTGGCTGAAGCAGGGGAGATCGTAAAAGATCAAGCAGACGCCGCGGGCGAGCAATCATTGACAACTTGGGGATGGAGCGGTTTAGCAAACTACACCGGCACAGATAAACGTACTCTCGAAGGTATAAAGAAGAGGGCTTATGCAACCGCAGCCGCATTGCGCCGAATGGAGGACACAAACAAAAAGATCGCAGCAATAGGAGCAACGCCGCTTCCTACAGATCGAAAAGAATTAGTTCAGTATGGCGGCATCAGCATTGTCTCTCTTGCGGGATACACTGGCGACTTTCAAGCAACGATTTATAGCATCATCACAAATGATCTGTATGATGCGCGTGTCCGCGACGAACTCAAGTTGCCTGTCTTACTTTTGCTAGAAGAAGCACATAACTTTGCTCCTGCGAAAGCAGACACACCTGCCGAACAGCGTGCGGTTGCTGCTACGCGGCAAATCGCACAAGAAGGACGAAAGTTTAGCGTCGGCCTAATTCTCATCAGCCAACGTCCTTCCAGGCTGGATGAAACGGCACTCGCAATGTGCAACTCGCACATCATCATGCGGATGGTGAACCCTGCTGATCAAAATTTCATCCGCAAAGTAATTGAGAGTTTAGGGGAAGACGAAGCTCGCATGCTTCCTGATTTAGATGTTGGGGAAGCCATCCTTTCAGGGCAACTCATCAATTTCCCTGTGCTGGTGAAGATCAAACAACCTACGTCACAAGGCGAACGCGAGGAGAAAGACGCTTTCGTTGCGCTTGAAGAGGCACGAAAGTTATACGGAGTAGGGCGAGCGAATAATCCAAACACAAGGAGAAGCTGAGTTTGGAAATCGTTGCTGGTCTAACACTCAAAAGCCTGACGCCCCGGATTTGGGATGCTGAGTCAGAATACTTTCTGCCTGCGCTCAAAGCCGTGATGATTTCTTATGCCGACTTTCATCGTATGCCGCGACAACGGCAGTTGGCGATGGAGCAAGGATTGCACAAACATTTCGGGATACCGCGAAAGACCAAAATCTATTTAGACAACGGTGCTTTTTATTTCATCGCGCGCAAAGGTGAGACGCCCAGAAAAGAATACGAAGAATTTGTGGCTCAAGCTAAGCCTGACTGGTGGCCGATTCCGCAGGATTTTATCCCGACGCCGCAAATGTCCCAGAAAGCGCAACGACAATGTTATGAGCGCACGATGCAAGTGAATCGTGATTACCAACACGATGGTTTCGTTCCTGTCGTGCATGTTGGTCAGCACCTGGAAAAATATTTTCAGGACATCCAAACAAATGAGCGGTTACTGGCTAAGCCGACGATAGCACTGGGTGGCATCGTTCCAAACCTTTTGCGTTCGCCGAAAGCACTGCCTTATGCCCAGATTATCAATAACATTCGACGAATTCGTGAGGTATTCAGCGACAAGCAAATTCATGTTTTCGGCATCGGAGGTACATCAACGCTACACATTGCTGCTTTGCTGAAAATGGACTCCGTTGACTCAAGCGGATGGCGGAATCGCGCTGCACGCGGCATCGTACAACTTCCCGGCAGTGGTGATCGGATGGTAGCGGATTTAGGTAGTTGGCGAGGTCGTAAACCCAGCAAAGAAGAGTGGGATATTCTTGCCGCTTGCCCTTGTCCGGCTTGCAAGACCTATGGGTTAAAGGGGCTGAAAGCCAAATTGGTTCATGGGTTCCGCAACCGAGCGACTCATAATTTGTGGGTATTACTTGAAGAAAACCGCCTCATAAAAAAACACATCGCTAATGGAAAATATGAGCGTTGGTACAAACAGCATCTGGACAACACGATTTATCTTCCTCTCATTGAACAAACTCTATCAATGAATGACCTCTGAAAAACAATGTTAGGTTTTGTGCATCGCTTACGCGATCTTGCTTTCGCAGCCAATCTCGTTCAAGCATTTCGTCGTAAGGTTTCTGAGAGACTGTTTGGAAATTAGCGCCAGAGGCGCGGCCTGTTTATAGAAATGGCGCATTAGCGTGGCTTACGGCTTCAACCAGCCGAAAGCGTTGCGCGAAGAAAGGCGTGCGTGGTTTACTGCGTTGGAAAGGAGATTGCGGATGACACTTACAATCGAACTCAGACCGGAAACCGAGAGCCGTTTGCGCAAAGTGGCGAGTTCATCGGGTTTGGATACGCAGGAATTCGTGCAGCGTTATTTGGAAGTTCAGTTCCCCGGCGAGCCTGTCGCCTCGCAATTCAGTCCGCGCGAGGCGGAGTTGTTGCAACAAATCGAATTGGATTTGCCTGAAGCGAGGTGGCGGCGTTATCGCAAGCTTTCAAAAAAACTGCTGGCCGAACAGCGCAGCGCCGCCGGAGAAAAATTCCTGGCGGCGGGTGAGTATGAAGAACTGTTGGAGTTGACTCAGCAAGTCGAAGCCGCCAACGTCAAACGCATTGAACGACTGAGTGAATTAGCCAGGCTGAGAAAGGTTTCTTTGCCGGAACTGATGAAACAACTCGGCATCAAAACGCCTGAGCCGGAATAACAAGCCAACTGCGCGATGGAACGCATTTATTTTTCAGTTATCGTAGGCGTCACGCCTATCGGGCGCGCTACGGTGAACCGCCTGAAGCTGAATCGTGAAGGGGCGGTAAACTTACGCAGCGCACTCCATCAGCTTGGATTGCGATAACTCTGTCGCGATCTTTACCAGCGTGTGTTGGTGATTATTCGATTGCGCGATGCGCGCCGACCTTTGGCGGCAACGCCGTCTGCTTGAACAGGCGCGTTGTAATGCGGGCTTTGTGGCAGAGGGATTTGTGCTGGTTGTCACGCCGTAAAGCGGCGCACATCTCCTAAAAATTGAGCGGCCAGGAAAAAGCGTTTTCACTATTTTCCTGGCCGCTCAATTTTTTCATTCAGATTTGAAGCTTCAATACTCTGCCGGTTTTTGTCCTTCGGGCAGCAGCTTTCCTTTTTCCAGGTAACGAATTTTGGAGGCCGTCTTTGCCGCTCCGGGGTCGTGCGTCACCATAATCAAAGTCTTGTTGAATTCTTTGTTCAATCGCCCAAGCAATGTCAGCACATCGCGGGCAGAGGCGGCGTCCAGGTTGCCGGTCGGTTCGTCGGCCAGAATCACGTCCGGGTCGGTGACAATGGCGCGGGCAATGGCTACGCGCTGTTCCTGTCCGCCCGACAACTGACGCGGAGTGTGGCCAAGCCGGTCACCCAATCCGACCAACTCCAAAGCCCGTTTCGCTTGTTCGCGTCGCTGAGTTTTGTTCAGTTTCGTCAGCTTCAACGGCAACTCGACGTTTTCCATCGCCGTCAGCACCGGAATCAGGTTGAACGATTGAAAGACAAAACCGATGTGAGTGTTGCGCCAGCGCGCGATTTCGGCGTCGCTCAGAGCTTGCAGGTTTTGCCCGAAGACGGAAATGTTGCCGCTACTTGGCCGATCCATGGCCGCCATCAAATGCAGCAAAGTGGATTTGCCGGAGCCGGATGGCCCCATCAAGGCGATGAACTCGCCCTGATGGACTTCCAGGTTGGCATCGTCCAAAGCCGTCACGCGAAATTCGGCGCGGACGTATTCTTTGGTCAGATTGTTGGCTTGAATCACAACATTGCTCACTGTTTGACCCTCACTTTGTCGCCGTCCTTCAAACCGGACGGAATGTTGATAATCACGTCTTCGCCGCCGATCAAACCTTCGTCAATGCGAACGCCTTGCGAAGTCGAACCGCCGGTTTTGACCGTGCGTTTGACGGCTTTGCCGTTTAAGTTGACGAACACTGCTCCGTCGCGCACCGCCGAAGCCGGAACATAAATCGTGCGCGTCGGAGTTGCTGAATTCGTCGAAGTTGTCGCGCCGGGTTTCGGTTCGGAGAGGAAATCCACCGTCGCGTTCATATCCGGTCGCAGGTATTCGTCAGGGTTCAACACCTTGACTTTCACCTGCACTGTGGCTTTCTGGCGATTGGCTTCGGGCGAGATTTCTTCGATGAAGCCCTGATAGCTGCGGTCGCGGAAGGCATCGGTTCGCAACGTGCCGCGTTGTTTTGATCCCAACTTGGCGAAATCGTTTTGGTTGATGTCCAGTTCCACTTGCAGGTCGTTCAGGTCGGCCATCGAAACGACATAACCTTTTGCTCCGCGATCGCCGACGAAGCCGGTCGTCACGAATTCGCCGCGTTCAACCACGCGCTCCAGAATCGTGCCGGTGATCGGAGCGCGAATGACGGTGTTGGCCAGTTGCGTTTGGGCAAAATCAACTGCTCCGCGCGCGCGTAGAATTTCGCCGCGTACCTGGGCGCTCAATTCCTGACGCGGGCCGATTTTCACCAGTTGGTAGGTTCGCTCCAGCGAATCCACACGAGCCGCCTGCACGTCGTATCGGGATTTGGCGTCGTCGTAATTTTGCTGAGACGCGACACCGTCTTTCAGCAGCCGGGCGGTTCTGTCCAGGTTGATTTTGGCATTGGCCAGATCGGCTTTTTCGCGTTCCAGATTGGCGCGGGCGACTTCGATTTCTTCGGGGCGCGAACCGTTTTGCAATTCCTGCAAACGGGCTTCCAGCGAAACCAATTGCCCCTGAGCCTGTTGCAACTGCGCGCGATATTCGTCGTCTTCCAGCCGGGTGATGACCTGTCCTTGCGTGACGCGGTCGCCTTTTTCGACGCCGATCCAGGCGACTTTGCCAACGACTTTCGACGCCACCTGAATTTTGTGATGCGCCACGATGTAGCCCGTTGCGCTCAGCAGCACTTCGCCAGCGGGAACGTTAGCTGCGCCGCCGGTTGTCGAACTGACTCGCACGGTTTCGATTTCGGTGGCGGCGTTCAAACGGTTGTTGATGAATCGTGCCGCGCCCAGCAGCAAAAATAACGCAATGCCGCCCAGAATCCACCACTTCGACCAACGCGCCCAGCGAGAGCCGCCGCCCGATTGCGGAGCGTTTTTCATGGATTTATCTATCCGCAAACTGTTCAAGTCTGGTTGCTGCATGTTCTCCTCAATTTTGTTTCAACGCCGTCAAAATCTGTTTCCTCGCCGCCGAGAACGCAGGGAAAAAGCCGCCGATGACGCCCATTACCAGCGCGAAGATAATTCCCGACAGCATAATTTCCGGCGTGATGCGAAAGTCGAAAGTGATTTCGCTGAAAGTCGTGAAGCTGCCAATGCCGGTGGTGAAATCATTCAGCGGCAACACCAGCAAACAGCCGACGATTCCGCCAAGCAGGCTTAACAGTATGGATTCAAGCATGAAGCTGACCAGGATGCCCGGCTTGGAAAAGCCCAAAACTCGCAAGGTTCCGATTTCCGGCGCTCGTCTGGCTACTGCCGCATACATCGTGTTCATCGCCGCAAAGCTGGAACCTATGGACATGATGATGGCTACGAAAATTCCCAAAAACTGAATCGGAGCCGCCGCGCCGGTTTGCGATTCGTAATATGCCCGTTCGGAAATCGCGTCCACATTCAGCCGCCGTTCACTGGTCAGGTCGTTTATCAACGCTTGTTTGGCGACTTCGTCCGTCGCGCGCAACAGGACGGAACTCAATCCGGCTTCGCGGTTTTGATCGACGGCCAGTTGCGCCAGATCGCAGAAAATTTCGCTGTTCGCCGCCGAGCGCCCGCCATCCATTACGCCTACGACTTCCCATTGACCGCGACCAAGATCAATTTTCGATCCTAGCCGCGCCGTCGGGTAACGTTTGGCCACGCCTTTGCCGACGACGATTTCACGCTTGCCGGATTGAAACCAACGACCTTCGGTAATTTTGACGCTTTCGCGCATGGCAATTCCGGCGGCATTCAAACCGCGCATGCTGATGTTGATGCCCGCCGGATTATCGGGGCTTTCCAGCACGATCACCGTCACCAGTTCCAACGAAGCCATCGGTTCGCCGTTAGGCAATTTGGCAATGCCGGGTTTGACCTTGATGACCTGAAACTGTTCCGGCGTCATCGAAGAGTTCAATTCCGCCGTCGCGCCTTTGCGCGTGACCAACAAGTTCAGCGGATCACCGGTCGAAGCCAACGAACTGCGAAGCCCTTCGACCAGCGCGAACACGCTCAGCAGCACGGCGACGGTTAGCGCAATACCCAGCGCCGTCATAATCGTTGTGGTACGGCGCGCAATCAGATTGCGTATGTTGTAAGAAATCGGAATCTTCATAGTGAACCTACGTCAACGCAAAAACTTTGAAACAGGATGGACAGGATTTTTTTTCAGAATGAACAAGATTCAGGTCAGGCTGGAGCGTGTCAAACATTGCTGGTCTTGTAAATCCTGTTGAAAATCTTGTTCATCCTGTTTTGAGCCTTGTGTCTGAATGTTGTTTGGACTTGTTTAGTCACTGTATTTCAACGCATCAATAATCGGACGCCGGGAGGCTCCCCAAGCCGGAATGAAGGAACTGACCAAACCGATCATTGCGGCGACCAGCAAACAAATCGCCGCGACCGGAGCCGTCACGCGCAGTTGGCTGAGGTCGGCAAACATGGAAGGCAACGAACGCATCCACGCGCACAATCCGCTGGCCAGCAAAACTCCCAGCGCGCCGCCAATCAGGGCGATGATGATCGCTTCGCCCACCAGCAGCCACAACACAGCGCCGTTGGTGAAACCCAGCGTTTTCAGCACGCCGACTTCGCGCACACGTTCGCGCACGGACATGGCCATTGTGTTGCCTGAAACCAGCAAAATCGTGAAGGTGACGGCGGCGCAAATCGTAAGCAGAATCAATTTCACGTCGCCCAAAAAGGAAAGAAAGCTCAGGCCGAAAGCCTGCTCGGTTTCGGTTTTGGTTTGCGCCGGGGAGTTGCGAAACATGTCGTCAATCGTTTTGGAAATGGTGTTGGCATCATCCGTTCGTTCCATGCGGATGAAAAATGTGCCAATCGTGTCGCGCATTTCGCCGGTCAGGCTTTCATTCAGGTATTTGTAGTGGAAGATCAAACTTTCATTATCTGCCGGGCCGGAATAAATACCGCGCAAGACAAATTCCAACGTGACGGGATAAATGTCGCCAATAATCGTGATGCGGTCGCCGAGTTTCATGTTGTGCCGAGCCGCTGTTTTGCGGCCAACGATGCATGCGGTTGGTTCCTTGATAAACGCTTCGCGCTCGCTGTCGGAAAGTTTGTATTCGGGATTGACGATGCCGAACTTTTCCGCCTCCACGCCGAACCGCGCGAACATATTCGCCGGATCGCGGTTGTCTTTGTACGTGCCGCCGAACCACTGAAAGATCATCGCTTCTTTCACGCCCGGAACCTGTTTGATCTGTTGCATGTATGAAGCAGGCAGCGGGTTGGCCAATGAAACCCTGTGGCGTGTCACCAGCCGTAACGCCTGATCCGGAGTGGCTTCGGCAAAGAAAAATGCGCGGTAAATAGCCACCAGCAATCCCAACAAACACAGTGAAACCGCTATGCTGACAATCGTCAGCAGCGAACGTCGCCGATTGCGAAGACTGTTTCTGAAAATCAACGAGAGATGACGGAACATAGTAATTGATCTCTTTCCTTTTGTCCGACCTGTAAAACGATTTGTTTCATCATAGCCAGTTTGTGCAACGCAGACAAATCAAGATGAACTGTGGTGGGATATTTTTGCTCGCGTCCGGCCATACAAAAACGGCAGAAGCGTAATAAGCCTCTGCCGTTCAAATCCGAAAAGGAGAGTTGTGGTTGGCAAAAAATTCAGTCTGCGTTGGCTGATTTTTTCGTCACGCTATGGTGAAGAACCCTCGCCCCACCAAAATTCGGGCGCAACGTCAGTTCGATATCCATCAAACGCAAATCGAAGATGAACCGTCTGACTTCGCTCAGCACAAATGCATCGAACTCTTCTTGAGAATCAAACCGTTCACGTTGATGCAACAGAAAATCCATCAACTCGCTTTGAGTGTCGTCTCGATATGCAGGCATAACGTTTGAGTTCCCGGTTTTAAGCGAAGATGTAGCGCGAGACACTTCGCGCTACATCTTCATTTTGTTAGCAAAGGAACAACATTTCGCGGTACTTCGGCAGAGGCCACAGTCCGTCGTCAATGTTCAGTTCCAGTTTGTCGCAAGCTTCGCGGACGGCATTCATCGCGTCTGAAACTCCGTAAGCAAAGGCCGAAGCTTTCTTTTCTTCGTTGCCTGCTTCGGCTTTTTCGACAGCGTGATCCAGCGCGCTGAGCGCCGATTTCAAGCTGGCGATCAATCCGGCGAAGTCGCTGACTTCGGCGCGTTGAGCATCCAGCGCATCACCGCTGATTCCGACTGCGGCCAAGGCTGCAACCGATCCGGCGATTTGCGTTTGATGTTTGAACGCTGCCGGCAGCACGACTGTTGTGGCGATTTCTTTCAATGCGGCGATTTCGATTTCCAGGTCTTTGATGTACCGCTCTAACTCCAGGTGATAGCGCGATTCCAGTTCGTCGGCTTTGTACACGCCGGATTTGGTGAACAACGCCTTGGTTTCTTTGGTCTTCAATTGACCCAGAGCTTCGGGCGATTTGGCCAGATTCAGCAAGCCGCGTTTGGCGGCTTCATCGCGCCATTCGTCTGAATAACCATTGCCTTCGAAGCGAATGGCTTTGGTTTCAACGACGTATTCGCGGATGACATCAATAATGGCCTTGTCGAAGTCTTTGGTTTTCTTCAGCGACGCTTCCAAACGAGTCGCCATTTCAGCCAGAGCTTCGCCAACCGCTGCGTTCAGCGTAGCCATCGGCGTCGCGGTTGAAGCCGACGAAGCCACAGCACGGAACTCGAATTTGTTGCCGGTGAAAGCGAACGGCGAAGTGCGGTTGCGATCTGTGTTGTCTTTGGCAATTTCCGGCAACTTGCCCAAGCCCATTGAGATGACCTGCTTGGCCGAAGTCGAACCTTTCAACTTACCGTCTTCGATGGCGTTCAGGATTTTGGTCAAGGCGCCGCCCAAAAAGACCGAAAGAATTGCGGGTGGAGCTTCGTTCGCACCCAGACGGTGATCGTTGCCAGAACCGGCGATGGCCGCGCGCAACGCTCCTTGATGCTTGTAAACGGCTTTCATCGTCGCCAGCAAAAAGACCAGGAATTGAAGATTCTTCTCCGGTGTCGCGCCCGGTTCCAGCAGGTTTTCGCCTTCGTCCGTAGCCATTGACCAGTTGTTGTGTTTGCCGCTGCCGTTGATTCCGGCGAAAGGTTTTTCGTGAATCAGGAACGCCAGGTTGTGACGTTTGGCCACCTGGCGCAACAGTTCCATCGTCAATTGGTTGTGATCGGTGGCGACGCTGACCGTTTCAAAAATCGGTGCGGTTTCAAACTGCGCGGGCGCGACTTCGTTGTGGCGGGTTTTAACAGGAATGCCCAGCTTGAACAGTTCGTGCTCGAATTCCTGCATAAAAGCCAGAATGCGCGCTTTGATCGAACCGAAGTATTGATCTTCCAGTTCCTGACCTTTCGGCGGTTTGGCTCCGATCAGTGTTCGGCCAGTGGCTACCAGATCGGGACGCAGCGCGTAAAACGCTTCGTCAATCAGGAAGTATTCCTGTTCAGGCCCCAGCGTCGAAAATACGCGCGAGGCATTGTTGCCCATCAACTTCAGAACTTTTTGCGCGTTCTGGTTCAGGAATTCATCGGAGCGCAACAGCGGCGTTTTCTTGTCCAGCACCTGGCCATGATAGGAAATGAAGACCGACGGAATGCACAAAGTTTTGCCGTTCGCGCTTTCCATGATGAAAATCGGAGTCGCTGGATCCCACGCCGTGTAACCGCGTGCTTCAAACGTGGCGCGCAATCCGCCCGACGGAAAGCTGGAAGCGTCCGGCTCGCTCTGAATCAACTGACCGGCGTCAAAACGTTCAATCGCCTGTCCGTCGCCATCAATCGTCAAAAACGCATCGTGCTTTTCAGCGGTGATGCCTGTGTTCGGTTGAAACCAGTGCGTGTAATGCGTTGCGCCTTTTTCAATCGCCCATTCTTTCACCGCGTGAGCGACCATTGCCGCGATGGATTGATCCAGTTTGTGACCGCCCTTGATCGTTTTGACCAGCGATTTGTAAACCGCTTTGGGCAGTTTTTCGGACATAACTTTCTGGTTGAAAGTGTTGCAGCCGAAATACTCCGAAGCTTTTTGTCCGTTGCCGATGGTGCGCGGAGTGCGTTTGCTGACTTCAGCAATTGCCCACAGACGCCCCTGATTTCCTGTCGTGCTCATAGATTCTCCTGAAATTGAAATTGACGGCAAGCGATGCTTTTCAGATTTCGCCTGCCCTTGAAGACAAAATAAAAATACGGATTTTGATTTGATTGCCGTAGCAAACCATCTTTGTAGCAACTGGCTTGCCAGCGACCAACAGAATTGGCTGAATCGGACTAAGTGATAGAAATGATTACACGAAAACTCTTTGGGCAAGTATTGGTGGGAACCGGTTAGGCTTCAAAAATGTTGCCTTAAATTATCTGACAGACAAAATTGTCGGTTGGTGGCTCAGCCTTTGAATCGGTCGCAGTCAATCTCGTACTTCTTCACCTTGTAACCCAGAATGCGTTCGGTGGTGTTGAGCATACGGGCGGCGCGAGCGCGATTGCCGCGAGCGGTTTTCAGCGCGTCCTGAATCATTTCTTTTTCAAATGCGCCGACTGCCTTGTCCAGCCCGACGGTTGCCACCGTGCCTGAACCTTCGGCGGTTTGCAGCGAAGGCGGCATGTGGAATCCGTGAACGACGTTGCCGTCGCAAACCAGCGTGGCGCGTTCGACGGCGTTTTCCAGTTCGCGTACGTTGCCCGGCCAGTGGTAACTCATAAGCATGTCAATCGCCGGAGTCGAAATGCGTTTGATGCGTTTGCCGTTTTGCCGCGAATACTTTTCCAGAAAGTGGTCGGCCAGCAGCAAAATATCCGTCTTGCGTTCGCGCAACGCAGGCAGGTAAATCGAAAACACGTTCAGCCGGTAATACAAATCCGAACGAAAGCGGCTGTCGGAAACCGCCGTCTCCAGGTCAACGTTGGTGGCAGCGATCAGCCGGACGTTGACCTTGATGGTTTCGGTTCCGCCGACGCGCTCGAATTCGCGTTCCTGCAACACGCGCAGCAATTTGACCTGCATCGCCGGAGACAAATCACCGATTTCATCCAGAAACAAAGTGCCGCCTTCGGCCAGTTCAAAGCGTCCGCGTTTGCGGGCGATGGCTCCTGTGAACGCGCCTTTTTCATGACCGAACAATTCGGCTTCGATCAGGCTTTCGGGCAGAGCGGCGCAGTTCACTTTGACGAACGGCTTTCCAGCGCGAGGGCTGTTGTAATGAATCGCGTGCGCGACCAGTTCTTTGCCTGTGCCGGATTCGCCGCGAATCAGCACGGTTGTGTTGGTGTGAGCGACCTGCGCGACCTGATCGTAAACCTCGCGCATTTCCTTGCTGGTTCCGACGATGTTGCGGAAATCGTATTTCTGCTGAAGCTCGCGTTTCAGCAAAGCGTTTTCATCCACCAACTGAGCCTTTTCCTGTTCGACCATTTGCGCCAGCCGCAAACTTTGCGAAATCATTCCGGCGATGATCGTCAGAAATTTCACCGTGTCGTCGTAATTGCGATTCGTTTTGTAAGTTTGCGTAATCGAAAGCGCGCCAATGGTTTTTCGGCGGTCTTTGATCGGCACACAGATGAACGATTCTTCCTGGCCGTTTTCAGGTTTGCGTGTGCGATTCAAAAACAGCGGCTCTTTGCTGACTTGCGGAACGATGATCGGTTTGCCGGTCGAAACCACGCGCCCGGTGATGCCTTCGTCCAATTTGTAACGCCCGCGTCGGCGCTCGCCTTCGCTCAATCCGAATGCGTATTGAATCGAAAGCGAACTGCCGTCTTCCAGCAAAGCGATGGCTCCGCGCCGCAGGCCGACTTCGCGGTCGAGAATTTCCAGAACCTTTTCGACGGCTTCGCGGATGTTCAGCGTCGAACCCAACGCTTTGCTAATTTCCAACAAAGCAGACAATTTTTTTATTTGAGATGCTTCTTCCATGTTTTCTGGCTCGTTTCTGACCGACAAAAATGTTTGACCCTTGTTAGAGGATAGCATTTTTGTCGGTTTTGCCGAGAGTACTTTTCAGCCGGTCACGGCCAAAAATCACTTATCCGTTTGTTTTGCCAACAAAATAAACAAATCCGTCGGTAGACAGGCCAACGTTTCCGCCTTTAAGATGCAAACGTCGTACAAATCCAAAACAATCCCCACATAAACGTCTTTGCAACAGCTATTTCAGGAGGAGTTATGTCCATACGAATGTTGTTTCTGGCCGCACTGTGCCTGTCGTTAAGCGCGACGGCCCTGGCCGATGAATTGAAATTGAAAAATGGCGATCGTCTGACAGGAACCATCATCAAAGCCGACGCCAAAACCTTGACGCTGAAAACCGATTACGCCGGAATCGTCACCGTTTCGACCGACGCGATTGCCGAGGTCGTTTCCAACGATCCGCTGTATGTCGCCTTGAGCGATGGCAAAACGCTGGTTGGAAAAATCGCCACCAGCGGTGGCAAGTATGAAGTCGAAACCAAAGACACCGGGAAGGCTTCGGGCGAAATGAGCGCGGTGCAGGCGATTCGTTCGCCGGGCGAACAGGCCGCTTACGAAAAGATGTTGAAACCGAGTTGGTTCGATTTGTGGAACGGAGGTTTGGATTTCGGTTACAGCCTGACAACCGGCAACACGCGAACGAACACCTTGGCGTTGGGAGCGAATCTGGGTCGTCAGACTCGGCGCGACAAAACCACGCTTTACGCCGCTTACATCAATGCCAAAAACAGAAACAAAGGCGTGACCGAAACTACGGCCAATGCCATTCGCGGCGGTGGGCGATATGAAATCAACGTCTCCAGTCGCATGACGACCTTCGGTTTTGCGGATTTTGAATACAACCAGATTCAGTTGCTGGATTTGCGTTCGGTGCTGGGCGGCGGCGTGGGTTATTACGCCATCAAAAAAGACCGCGCACAGTTGCAGGTCTTTGGCGGCGGCGCTTACAACCGTGAAAATTTCTCGACCGGATTGCAGCGAAATTCCGCCGAAGTCTTTGTTGGCGAAGATTTCACGCTGAAAGTGTCTGACCGCGTTTTGTTCAAGGAACGCTTTCAACTGTTCCCGAACATGACCAATCGCGGCGAATACCGCCACACTTTCGACAGTTCGCTGACGACCAAACTGACCGGATGGATGACCTGGAACGTGACCGCCAGCAACCGTTACATTTCAAACCCGCCAACAGGATCGAAAAACAACGACTTGCTGCTGACCACAGGCATCGGCGTCAGTTTCACTAACTTCAATTTTAGAAAGTGATTTTGGGCAGGGTAAGGCGAGTTGCCAGCTTTGTCTTACCCGCGTCTTTTTGGTTTAAGGAAAGCGATCAAACAGCCGTGATCTTCTTTTCGGAGCATATTTTCTACCGGAAAAAACATTACCCAGTCAGGTGCAAACCGCTAAAAACTGTCTCCTTCTTGAGTGAAAGAAGAAAAGGATGGGCAATCCATCTGCCGGCTCAAAGGCGTCTTAAATTTTGTTGTATGCGAGTGATTTCGTAGACGCGGCTTGAGTTCGTGGGCTATCTTGGCGTTCGCGTATCCGCCCAAAATCAGTAAAAGAACCAATTCAATTTTCGTGAGGTGTTTATGTTCAGCAATGCCACTCGCCGAAGCATAGTGTTTCTGCTTGCCTGTAGTTTTACCCTGTCCACGACGCTGACTGCGTTTGGTCAGGCCAGACCGAAACCACGACTTCCTGGAAAAACCGCTGTCGGAACTTTGCTGCCCAACGGATGGACTCTGACGCCGGAGGGAAAACAAATTCCGGTCAGCGATTTGCCGATGAATATGGTGATGACCAACGATGGTCGTTATTTGCTGGTGACAACCAACGGCAATGGCGACCAGGTTGTAGAGATCATTGACCTGGATGCCGGTCAAAGCGTGCAAACGATCAAAGTTGCCAAATCGTGGTTGGGCATCGCGCTTTCGCCTGACAACAAACGCTTTTTCGTTTCAGGCGGAGACGATAACGAAATTTTGGTTTACGACTTTGCCGCTGGCAAAGCCACAGCCGCTGGCAAAATCAATCTGGGCAGCGAGGCTTATCACAAACTGGATGGCCGTGGCCGAGACGCGGCTCGGCGGGCTGGAACTGGTGAATTCGCTTTCCCGGCAGGCATAGCCGTTACGCCAGACGGCAAATGGCTTTACGCCGCTGAAAACCTGACGAATAAAGTTGCTGTTGTTGATCTGGCCTCGCAAAAAGTCGTCAAGAAAATCGAAGTCGGCGATCACCCTTACGATTGCGAAATGGCGCGCGACGGCAAACGGTTGTACGTCAGCAACTGGGGATCGCGCAGCCTGGCTGTGATTGATACTGCCAGCAATTCGGTGACGGCTACGATTCCAGTCGGCGACCATCCGAACGACATTGAACTCACCAAAGACGGCAAGACGCTTTACGTCGCCAATGCCAACAGCAATACGGTTTCCGTCGTTGACACCGCGACGCTGAAAGAACTCGAAGCCATCTCAACCGCCTTACACCCGAAATCGCCTGCGGGCAGCACTCCGAACGCGGTCGCTCTGTCGCCGGACGAAAAAACTCTGTTCATCGCCAACGCCGACAACAACAACGTAGCCATCGTGGACGTGAAAAAGCGTCAAGCCGCCGAAGTCGAAGGTTTTATCCCGACCGGCTGGTATCCGACTTCGGTGCGCGTCAGCAAAGACGGCAAACGCATTTTCGTCGCCAACGGCAAAGGCGTCGCTTCTGCGGCGAATCCCAACGGCCCGACTCCGCTGAAAGGTCGCACCAACGAATACATCGGCAGCATGTTGAAAGGAACTGTTTCGTTGATTGACCTGCCCGGCAAAGCGAAATTGGCGCAATTGACCAAACGAACCTACGCGAATTCGCCGTACACCGACGCGCTGCTGAAAGCCGCTCGCGCGCCGAAAGAGAAAACAGCCATTCCGGTAAAACTCGGCGAAGCTTCGCCGATCAAACACGTCATTTACGTCGTCAAAGAAAACCGCACTTACGATCAGGTGCTTGGCGATATGAAAGAAGGCAACGGCGATCCGAACCTGACGCTATTTGGCGAAGACGTGACGCCGAATCAACACGCGCTGGCTCGTGAGTTTGTTTTGCTGGATAACTTTTACGTGGACGCTGAAGTTTCCGCCGACGGTCATAATTGGTCAATGGCGGCTTACGCGACGGATTACGTCGAAAAGACCTGGCCGACGAATTATTCCCAGCGCGGGCGGACTTACGATTACGAAGGCAGCAAGAAGATTTCGCGTCCGACCGCCGGATACATTTGGGATTATTGCAAACGCGCCGGAATCAGTTATCGCAGTTACGGCGAATTCGTCGGCGTGCGCGATGTCAAATTCGGCGGTGGCGGCGGCAATGAAACCGACACTGCGGCAGCCGCCAAAGCGCGCAAAGAAAATTTCACAACCGAAGATGCGTTGATCGGACATTTCAGCCCGACTTATCCGCCTTACGATCTTTCGATCACGGACAACACGCGCGTTGATCGCTGGCTGGAAGAATTCCGCGAGTTTGAAAAGAACGGCCAGTTGCCGCAATTCCAGATTGTCCGGCTGGGTAACAATCACACTTCAGGCACGCGCGTCGGAGTGCCGACTCCGCGAGCAATGGTTGCCGAAAACGATCTGGCGCTCGGTCGTTTGGTCGAAGCCGTCAGCGCCAGCAAGTATTGGGCAACGACCGCGATTTTCGTTCTGGAAGACGACGCGCAAAACGGCCCAGACCACGTTGACGCTCACCGTTCGATTGCTTTTGTCGCCAGCCCGTACACCAAACGCGGAGTTGTAGATTCGACGATGTACACGACTTCGGGAATGTTGCGGACGATGGAATTGATTCTGGGTTTGCCGCCGATGAGCCAATACGACGCCGGTGCGACGCCGATGTTCAATTCGTTCACGGCCAAAGCGAACCTGACGCCGTTCAAACTTCGCCCGGCGCGCGTTGACCTGACAGAAAAAAATCAACCGAACGCTCCCGGCTCTCGCCAATCGGCGATGTGGGATTTCAGCAAGGAAGACACCTTGCCCGACATCGAATTCAACGAAGTCATCTGGAAATCGGTCAAAGGCGCCGATTCGCCGATGCCCGCGCCGGTTCGTAGCGCCTTCGTTCGCGCGATTGAAGACGACGATGATGAACGCGAAGAAAAAGAACCGCGTCGTGATACAAAGCGAAAGGTTGGCAAGAATCGTTAATCGGTTTTGGTAAGGAGGTTTTCAATGAAAGAAATCAACATCGGAGCTGTCGTGTTGAGCGGCAACCAGGACATTGGGCGCGTTGAACAAGTCGTGCTGGATTGCGAATCGTTTGAAGCGTCGCATTTGGTGGTCAGATGTGGCAATGCGCTTCAGACGCAACATCGGTTGATGCCGATTGGTTGGGTGACTGGTTCCGAACACAACCGAGTTCACATCGAACAGACGGAAGCGGATTTGCTGGCGCTGCCAAATTTCGAAGTGCAGCATTACGTTCGGCTGAACCAACTCGATCAGGAACATCTGGAACATCCGCGCTCGAAGATCAAACCATCTGATTGGATCAATTACGTTGTTCCACTGGTGGCGCACGCGCTGGGCGATCCGTACGATCCGCCCGGAGTTCGTGTCACCGAATCGCTGCTGTCGCCATCGGAAAGCGCCATTCGCCGAGGGCTGCCAGTCGAATCCAGCGACGGTTACAAAGTCGGCGAAGTTCAAGAAGTGTTGTTCAGCGAACCCGATTGGCGGTTGAGCGGCGTAGTCATCGCGCGCGGTTTTATCCTGACGCACCCAATGAAAGTCGCCGCCGACTGGATCACTAAAATTGCGCCGGAAAAGATTTCGCTCAATCGCACCAAAGCTCAGGTCGAAGAATGGGAAAAGCAGCAGAAGTAACAGCTTATTTTTCCTGATCGCGTCGTTTTAGCACCGGGCGTTTGCCTTTTTTGAGTTCCGCATCTTGTGGTTTGTTCTTGGAGCCGGCGCGATAACCGTCGCGCGCGCGAACGATCAAGCCTTGGTGCTGGCTGGTCGGGCTGATGCGGACTTTGACGCGACGATACGAACCATCTTGTGCGGCGTTGGTTGGGTAATAACTGACGGCGTATTGCTTGCGAAGCTCTTCGGCGATTTGAGCAAAGGCGCGGGTCAGTGTGCTTAATGTGGTGGCTTCATAAAAACGTCCGCCGCTGCGTTTGGCGACATCATCCATGAACTGTTTGCCTTGAGCGGTTTCGGCGGACGGCAATCTGCCGCGCGAACGATTTTGCCCTGGCAATTGGTAGGTGATGAACGGCCAGCGTGGACGGCCAATCGGTGGAGTTCGCCCAGGCGTGCCAATCGGCGGAGTCCCGCCGGGTCCGCTTCTTGGTCCACCCGCGTTGTCGTACCCAGTGTCGTAATACACCGAATAAACCAGCGAATCGGATTCTTCGATCAGTTGCAGCGCACGGCGAGCGGTGTATCGGCTGGACGTGTCAACGCCGTCGCTGAACAGAACAATGGCTTTGCGTCCCTGCACTTTGTTTAGAGCGTCGTTGACGATCAGGTCGAGCGCGTCGTACACGCGAGTGCTGCCGCCCTGATTTACACGGTAAATCGCGTTGCGAATGGTGTCGCGCGAATTGGTGAAATCGCACCAGACTTCGATCTGGCTATCGAACGAAGCGATCATGACCTTGTCATCGCGGCGCAACTGCTGGACGAATTCAAACGCCGCTGCCTGAATGTCTTCGTGGCGAAAGGCCGTGCTGGTCGAAGTGTCGAGCAGCAACACGACGTGAAACGGTTCTTCGACCGGGCGCAGATGTTCGATTTCCTGTTTGATGTCGTCTTCGTATAGTTCGAAATCTTTGCGCTTCAATCCGGGAACGAAATTGCCGTTGTGGTCGAGCACCGTCGCCGGAATCGTGACCATCGTCGTGTCCAGCGAAATGGTTCCGTCGTCATTGACGACGACCGGCGTGTTGTCTTGCAGCGCCTTGTTGGATTTGTCCGGGTTGTCGTCGGAGTTCGGATCAACGG
Organism: uncultured Acidobacteriota bacterium; assembly: GCA_902825875.1. GTDB lineage: Bacteria > Acidobacteriota > Blastocatellia > RBC074 > RBC074 > RBC074. The sequence continues at coordinate 229,904 of CADECP010000004.1, read as the reverse complement.
TTTTGTGTTTGGGATCAGCGGTTTCTTTTTTGGGTTTACGGCCTGACTGAGCGTCGGCTTGGGGGACGCTGGCGACAAACAGTCCGGTTACGAGCAGCAACACGACAAACAAACGTGCGAATTTCTGACTTCTCATCACTACCTCCGATGTGCTGCGTAAAGGGGTAAACGTAGCGGTTCGCCGAATTTGAACGCTCGGCGTTATCGAACTTGCGAAGCGGAAGCCTGCGAAGCTTGCGCTTCGTCCAATTTTTTAGTTGCTTTCAGCGGCATCCAACCTGTCCACGATTGCGGAATGATCTGACGTGCGGACAAATCGGCTCCCATAATCAACACGAACGACGAAATAAACACCCACGTCACCAACGCCATCAACGAAGCCAGTTGTTTGTAACTGCCCGCAAAATCAAACACAGGCAGCGCCAGCCAAAACCCGAAGGTCAGCAACAACCACAACACGGAAATCGCCAGCGACGTGAAAACGACTTGGTTCAATTTCACCTTGCCGTTCGGGATGAAGTAATAAATGACGAAAAACAATAATGCCAAAAACGGCAACAACAAGATCGGCCCGACCAGTTTGAAAAACCATTCCCGCACGGGCGAATCGCCAAAAATGCTGACCAGCACAAAATCGTAGGCGCTGCCCAACGCCACCGGGCAAAGGATGATTGCCGAACAGACCAGCACCATCAGCATATAAACCAGATACTGTTTGACGAAATTGCGCTCCTTGAATTTCCAGGCGCGATTCAGCGCCGCTTCCAACGGCTGAAACACTCCTGACGCCGAAAAAATCAACAAGCCGAACGACATCAGCGTCGCTTTGCCGCTGGGGCCGCGCGTCACCTGGTCCAGACTGTTCAGCAACATGCCGGATTCCAACGGCATCAACGACCTCATCAACCGAAACATCGTTTCATACGCGCGTTGAGAACCGACAATGTTGACCAGGAAGCTGCCCATCAAGACTACAAACGAAAAAAACGACAGCATGACGTTGAACGCAATCGCCGAAGCATTGACGTAAGTTTCCGTCGTTGTCAGTTCGCCAATTGTCGGCCACATCTTTTTGAAAAACAGCACGCTGCCGCGCACGTAAAAACCGATGCCGCGTTTGGTCTTTTGCGGTTCGGGTTCGACGGCCAGCGGCGTCGTCTGGTTCAAGCGTTGAGCAACGGTTGGAAACGGCGGTTCGATTTTTTTAGTTTCGTTCATTGTTCAGTAGTCGGAAGTCGGGAGACGGTAATCGGTCGCTCCCTCACAAAGCCTTCAATTCTTCATCAATTGCGCGCAACGAGCGTTCCAGCATTTGCCGATGAGCATCGGAGCGCGCGGCTTTGATCTGGTTCAGCAATTGGCTGCGCGTAAGCTGCAACGTTTCGCGTCGCTGCCGATATTCGGGCGCTTCGGTCGAAACAGGCGCTACGGCTTCGCGTTTGGCGCGCTCGCGTTCTTCCAATTGATCTTCGACAGATTTGCTTTCCCAGCCTCTGGCCATAACGTTTGCTCGATTGTGATTTTTACGTCGCACAGTGTAGAGCGGCGGGAAGGTGCAATCAACGCTCGCCAAAACGCGACTTGCCCGGCTACACTGCGACGTGTGAATCCGACGATCAAACGCCGCTGGCAATTTCCAAAACTCAGTTCCAAGCTGCTGCTCGCAGCCGCTGCGATTGGGCTGATCGTTGTGGCGTGGGCGGTCTGGCGTTGGATGCAACCGCCGCCGACTTTCGCCCGGATCGCCACGATTGGTTACGTCGAATCGCCCGCTGAAAAATACTACGAACCATTCGGCGTGGCGGCAGATGACGACGGCAACATCTACTTCAGCGAAAGCATCACCGGGCGCATCTTTCGGATTGCGGCGGGCAGTTATGAAAACGATTCGCCGCTGCAAATCAGCGTCATCGCCGAAAACCTGCAAACGCCTTCGGCAATCGCTTTTGATCCGAGCGGCAATTTGATCGTCGCCAACACCGGAGCGCACACGATTGTTCGCGTTGACCTAAAAACCAAAACCGTCAGCGTTGTTGCCGGTCAGTCCGGCGTCAGCGGCAATGCCGATGGCAAAGCGACTGAAGCTCGGTTCAATGCTCCGGTGGGTGTGGCGGTTGATGCAGATGGGACGATTTTCGTCGCCGACACTTACAACGACTGCATTCGAGCCATTTCGCCCGAAGGAATCGTTCGCGCCATTGCCGGAGGCCGCGAACCCGGATTCGCCGATGGCGCTGGCTCTGAAGCTCGCTTTGACACGCCGTGCGGAATTGCTGTCGCGGCAGATGATTCGTTGCTGGTCGCCGACACAGGCAATCGGCGGATTCGTCGCGTTGAGCTGAATGGTCACGTCACAACGTTGGCAGGTAACGGCGAAGCTCACGAACGCAATGGCGCGTTGTTGAGCGCATCGTTTAACGAACCTATCGCCATTGCCGTGCGCGACAAAAATTCATTTTTCGTTGCCGACGCGGGCGGTTCGATCCGTCTGGCAGAAGTGGGACAATTTTCCAAATTGTCCCAAGCTTCCGAATCAACAAACCAATCGGGACAATTTGAAAAATTGCCCCACAACATCAAAACCGTATTGCCGGATTTGCGACTGAATCGGCCAACCGGTTTGGCGGTCTTGCCCGCCGGAGAACTCGCGTTTGCCGAAAGCGGAGCGAGTTTGATTCGCGCGATGATTCCGGCGAATTCCAAACTGGGAATTCAGTTTGATCCTGACGCCATCGCGTTATCCGCTGACCGATTGCGCCAACTGGTCGAACCGCGTTGGCCGTTTGATCCGCCGGACAAGCCCAGAGAAATCGCCGGAACCTTTGGCGAAATTCGCGGAGCCATTTCTCCGACCGATGAAGCCTGGTTTCACAACGGCCTGGATGTTCCCGGCGCGTATGGCGAACTCGCTCGGTCGGTGTTTACCGAACCCGTCACCTTGCCGCTTTCGGTCGAAGGCGCAGCAACCACGCGCGAACGCATTCGCTTGCCGCTCTTCGGTTACATTCACGTCAAAATTGGCCGCGACAAAAACGATCAACTGTTGCCAAATCTGGCCGATGGTTCGGTCAGTTTTCGTCGCAACGCCGAAGGCCAACTTGTCGGCATTCGCGTTCGGCGCGGAACTGTGTTCAAAGCAGGCGACGCCGTCGGTTCACTCAACCGGCTGAACCACGTGCATCTGATTGCCGGGCAATGGAGCAGCGAATTCAACGCGCTTTCAGTGTTGCGATTGCCTGGATTGACGGACACGGTTGCGCCCGTCATCGAATCGTTTGCCATTGCCGATGAACAAGGAAACATCTTGTTTGATCCTGGAGGGAAGAAAAATCCTGCGACGAATTTGTCGCAGAACGGGCGATTGCGAATTTTCGTGCGCGCTTATGACCAAATGGATGGCAATGCCAAGCATCGCCGGTTGGGCGTCTATCGCGCCGGTTTTCAAATCTTGAATGCTTCAGGAACGCCTCTGGCAGAATTCAACCAAACGCGCCGCAACCTGGAATTCGATCGTTTGCCTTGGGATTGGCAAACCGTGTCGCAAGTTTACGCCGAAGGCAGCCAGTCCGGTTACGAAGGGCCGACGGTGTTCAATTACATCGCCACCAACGTGCTGCAACGCGGCGAAGTCCGCGAAGCGTTTTTCGATCCGTCAAAACTCACGCCGGGCGATTACACCTTGCGCGTTGTGGCGGCGGATTACTTTGGCAATGTCACCCAACGCGATTGGCCGATTACTATTCAACAAAATTAGCCAGTAACCATTGCCCATTACCCATTAGCTGACAGGGTAGAAAACATCCTTACCCTGACTGTTAATGGCCAATGCACAATGGTCAATGGTTAATGACGGCTTCGATTATGCTGAACAACAAACTTCCCAAACTCTGGCTGCTGCTGATGGCAATTCAGTTTTTTCCGATGATGACTAACGCTCAAACCAACGACGTTTTGACTGCCGAAGGCGTGTCGCGTGAACTGGCCCGCCATCGAGCGGCGCGGATTTCCGATGTGCGGTATCGGCTTTCGATTGAACTCACGCCCGGCTCGCCGCGCTTTACCGGTAGCGAAGAAATCACGCTGAAGTTGGCCGACACCGCCGCGCCGGTCATTTTGGATTTCCGCGACCTGGACGCAGCCGGAAAGATCATCGAAGGCGCGATTCGCAACGTCACCGTCAACAGCAAACCGGCGACTGGCCTCAGCCAAAAGAACGGCCACATCATTTTGCCCGCCGAATTGTTCAAAGTCGGCGAAAACTCCGTCAAGCTGGAGTTTGAATCCGGCATTGCCACAGCAAACCGTCCGGTCATTCGGTACAACGATCAAGACGACGGCAGCGAATACATTTACACCCTGTTTGTGCCAATGGACGCCAGCCTGGCGTTTCCGTGTTTCGACCAGCCGGATTTGAAAGCGCGATTTATGTTCATTGCCGACGCACCATACGATTGGCGAGTGATTTCCAGTGGTAATTTTATTGGTAAGCTCACTCTGCACCACTCTCCAAGTCTCCATCTGTTTGAATGGACGAAACCAATAAGTACGTATCAATTTGCATTTGCTGCTGGCCCTTTCAAAGAGTTCAAAGTAGCTGGCGCGGCGATAATTCAGGCTTCAGTTCCGAAGCGGTTTTATGTTCGGAAGTCAAAGTGGCAGCGGGCTCAAGAAGAATTGCCGGAAGTCGCACGATTGACTGACGAAGGCATGAAGCACTTTGTCGAATTCTTCGGCCACGAATTTCCGTTCACCAAATACGATCAAGTGTTGTTGCCCGGCTTTGCTTACGGCGGAATGGAACACGCCGGAGCGACTTTCCTGCGCGAAGATTCGATCCTGTTTCGCACCACTCCAACCCAAAGCGACAAGTACGGTCGGGCTTCGCTGGTTCTGCACGAACTGGCGCATCAATGGTTCGGCGATTTGGTGACGATGCGCTGGTTCGATGATTTGTGGCTGAAAGAAGGCTTTGCCAATTTGATGGCGTACCACGCGATGGCGCGGATTTACGATCCGGCGCAAATGTGGCGGCGCTTTTATCAATCGCACAAACCGGTCGCATACGGCATTGATTCCACCAAAGGCACGACGCCGATTTACCAGGAAGTCCGCAATCTGAAAGACGCCAAGTCGGCTTACGGCGCGATTGTTTACCAAAAAGCGCCGAGCCTGTTGCGTGCGCTTTCGTTCGTTATCGGCGAAGAAAAGTTCCGCGAAGGTGTCCGACTGTTCTTGAAACAGCACGCTTACGCCAACGCCGAATGGAGTGATTTGATTGCTGCTTGCGAAAAAGCCTCCGGACAGAAATTGACGGCGTGGGCGGACGCCTGGATCAAACGACGCGGCATGCCGCAAATTGACGTGACAATGAATTGTAACGATGGAAAGATTGCCAGGCTGGAGTTGACGCAACGCGACGTGCTTGGCGAAGGCGGCGTCTGGCCGATCAAAACCGAGTTGCTGCTGGCTTACGACGGCGAAGCGGCGCTGAAAATTCCGGCCAGCTTTGACACTGCGCGAAGCGTGATTGCCGCAGCCAACGGCAAGAAATGTCCGGCGTATGTCTTCGCCAATTCCGGCGATTACGGTTACGGACGCTTCATGCTGGACGCGCGCAGCCGCCAAGCCGTAATGGAGCGCATCGGCAAAATTGACGACGTGCTGCTGAAAACCATGCTCTGGGGCGCGCTGTGGGATTCTGTCCGCGAAGCCGAGTTGAATCCGAACGAGTTCATTGCCTTGGTTTTGAAAACTCTGCCGACGGAAAATGACGAAGAATTGACGCAGACTTTGCTGGGGCGAACCGGAACCGCTTTTCAGCGCTACTTGTCGTCAACGCAGCAAGCCGCCATCGCGCCGCAGCTTGAGGCTTTGTGTTTCGACCGAATGACCAAAGCGGCAGAACTTGGGCTGCGAATCACATACTTCCGCGCGTTTCGCAGCGTGGCGACAACCGCACAAGCTCGACGGCAATTGAAAGACATTCTTGCTGGCAAGCTCGCCATTCCCGGAGTAGACATCAAACCGCTAGACCGTTGGCAAATCATTCGCGTCCTGCTGGCCAACAATGACGCCGAAGCGACGGCTTTGCTCGAAGCTGAGCGCATCCGCGACAAGAGCGACGACGCGAAGAAGCAGGCTTATGTGACCGAAGCCGCTCGCGCCGACGCCGAAACCAAACGCCGTTACTTCAACGATTACATCAACAACAAAGCCGTCGCCGAAGACTGGATCGAAGCCAGTCTGGGCGCGTTCAATTCGGCGAACCAATCCGCGCTGACATTGCCTTATTTGAAACCGGCGCTGGCCGCTTTGCCGCAAGTTAAGCGTGAACGAAAGATTTTCTTCGTGCTGGCGTGGTTGAACGCTTTCATTGGTGGCCAACATAACAAAGCTGCGCTCGATGAAGTCCGCGAGTTTTTGCGAACGAACAATCTGGATCGCGATTTAGAACTAAAGGTGACGGAAGTGATGGATGAACTGGAACGCACGGTGAAGATTCGCGCGAAGTTTTAAGACCTTCGCAATGCTGCCAATTCCTGCCGAGCCTGATTGGCTTCGTTGAAATCTGCACCGCCAAGTTGCAGCGCGTGTTCGTAGGAAGCTCGCGCTTGTTGCGTGTTGCCGTTGTCGCGCAACGCGCGCGCCAAATGCAGGTGATAGGCCGGGCTGTCGGGACGGCGGTCAATCGCTTTGCGGAATTGTTCGATGGCCACATCGAACTGGCGTTTTTTGTAATAAGCGAATCCCAGCGTGTCGAAGAAGCTCGCCTGCGGCGCAATGGTGATGGCGCTGCGCGCGTGGTCAGTGGCTTTGTCCAGATTGCCCTTGCCTTTGTCGGCGTAAATCCATGCCAGATTGTTCAACCCAATGGCCGCGCCGATGGAGCGTTTGTCGTAACTCAGCATCTGTTCGTAATTCGACACCGCCGCATCGAAATTCCCCCGCCCCTCTTCCAGCATGCCGATCATCAAATGCGCCTGAGCGATTTGCTGCGTGTTGGTGGGACGCCGTTGGATCAACTGGTTCAATTCGGCGACGGCTTTTTCGGTTTGCTGCTGGGAGCTTTGGTAAAAATCGCTGAGGATGAAATAAGCGTTCAGATAATTCGGATCAGCCTGCAAAATCTCGCGCAAGGTCGTTTCGGCAGCCGCGCTATTTCCTTCGGCGATCAAGACGCGAGCTTTCAGTTCCTGCAACTGCAATCGCGCCGGTTGTTCGTTGATGAGTTGTGTCAGCCGATCGTGTGCCGCGCGATAATTTTTCTGTTGCAGGTACACGTTCACAACAGTGGTGGCGGCGGACAAACTGCTGGGAGCCAGATCAACGGCGCGTTCGGCGGCGCGGCTGGCCGCGGCCAAATCTCCGCGCAACATGTTCACCACCGCCAGATTGACGTGCGGTTCGGGACTGCGGCGGTCAATCACGGCGGCGCGTTCCAGATCGCTTTGCGCTTCGGCCAGTTTACGAAGCTGAATGCGAGCAACGGCGCGCGACACATGCGCTTTGCTTTCCCAATCGGGCAGTGAGCCTTCGGGAATGCGCGCGGCCTTCAGCGCCGTCTGGTTCGATTTCAGTTCGGCGATGCTTTCGATGATTTGCGTTGAAGTCTTTTCAGCGGCGTCGGCTTTGTTTTCTGCCAGATTGATTCTGACCTGCATCAGCAATCCCATCGGATTGCGCGGATAAAAACTCAACAACCGATTGACGAACAACCGCGCCTGAGTGGAGTCGTTGTTTTGCAGATGCGCGTCGGCGGCGTAATACAACGCGGATGGCAAGGTCGGTTCCAACCGCAGCACTTGATCTAGATCGCCGATGGCTTCGCGGTGTTGGCCGTTCAGCGAACGCAATCGCCCGCGCATCAACAGCGCATCGGTGTCTTGGGGATTTTGCTTCAACGCGATTTCGACGTGTTTGGTCGCGCCGGTCACGTCGCCCAATTCCAACAACAATTCCGCCAGCCGCGAATAACCGCGCAAGTATTTCGGATCGTCTTTCAACAGTTGCTGATATTCGGTGACGGCTTGATAAACGCGACCTGTGCGCGCGTGCAGATCAATGATCTGCGCTCGTCCGGCAGTTTTGTCGGCATCAAGTTCGACCAATCGCGTCAGGAATTGTTCGGCTTTGTCGAATTGCTGCTGCGTTTCGTAATAGCGACGCAAAGCAACCAACACCAGTTTGTCAGTCGGCTCGGTTTGATGCGCGGCCAGCAATTGCTGCTCAGCTTCGGCTTCGCGTTTGTTGGCGAACAGAAAATCGCCAAACGCCAATCGCGCCGTAACCGATTTCGGATTGCGCTCAATCAATTGGCGAAAGACGCTTTCGGCTTTTGCATGGAACGCGGCAGCTTGCGCGGAATCGGCTTTGGCGCGACGTTCGTAATAGCGCGCCAGATGTAGATACGTTTCGATGCGATTGGCATCCAGCGAAATCGCTTTTTGGAATTCAGTTTCGGCTTCCGCCCAACGTTTTTGCGCAGCGCGCACGTCGGCGATCAAGACGCGGTTTTCAATGTGATCGGGATTTTTCTGGGCGACTTCACCCGACAATCGTTCGGCTTCTTTTGTGCCTTCTTCGGTTTCATATTCGACCAGCAAACTGCCGACGCGAACGCGCGCATCCAGATTGTTGGCGTCAATCCGCATGGCTTCGTAATACGCTTCGGCGGCTTCCTGCACGAATCCCAGCGCCAGCGCCGCTTCGCCCAATCCGAACTGTGCTTCGCCCAATTTCTTGTCAATTTGCAGCGCGCTGCGAAATTCCAGCCGAGCTTCGGCAAATTGTTTTTTGGCCAGATACCCTTTGCCGCGCGCGATGTGTTGCAGCTTTTCCTGGTTAGGTGAACTGCACGCGGAAATCAGCAAAGAAAAAGCGAGAATGAAAGCCAGGCAAAGAACACCAAAGACGCTTTTAGGATTCGGTCGCCGGTTCTTCGCCGCAGAGCGGCGACTGAATTTAGCCCGGCGTTTCAACGCCGGGAAAGCTTGAGCCTCGCTTCGCGTCGCGTCAGCGACGCCTGAATTCAACCGTCGCTGACGCGACGCGATCATCCAACGTTCGCCATCTGTGGGTTGAAACCCACGGCTAATGTCAGTCGCCGCTGTGCGGCAAAAAGCTTGCGGCGAAACGTCTGACAAGATTTCTGAAACAAAGATTACAGGTAAACGATGGCGAACGATCTTTTTCATTATGACTTTCAGGCAAAGATGAGTGAACGATTTGTCAATTCGGAACTTCTTTTCGAGGAGCAAACCGAGTCTAGCTCACGAAGTTGAAGCCCGGCAAGAAGCCGTTATAATCGCGCCCGCTATGAATTCATCAACCAAAGTAAATGTGGCTCTGATCCAGATGAGTTGCAGCGCAGACCCACGCGAAAACCTGGAAAAGGCGTTGGCCAAAATCGAAGAAGCCGCCAAACAGGGGGCGCAGATTGTTTCCACACAGGAACTGTTCCGGTCACGATACTTTTGCCAGACCGAAGATCATTCCAATTTTGAACTGGCCGAACCGATTCCCGGCCCCAGCACCGATGCTTTGGCGAAGCTGGCTGCGGCGCGTGGCATAGTCATTGTCGGTTCGCTGTTCGAGCGTCGCGCGCCGGGCTTGTATCACAACACTGCTGTCGTGATTGACGCCGACGGCCAACTGCTTGGCAGCTACCGCAAAATGCACATCCCGGATGATCCGCTGTTTTACGAAAAGTTTTACTTCACGCCGGGCGATTTGGGTTTCAAAGCGTTCGAGACGAGATTCGGCAAAATCGGCGTGCTGATTTGCTGGGATCAGTGGTATCCCGAAGGCGCTCGGCTGACGGCTTTGGCCGGAGCGCAAATTCTGTTTTACCCCACGGCCATCGGCTGGCAGCCGCCGGAAAAGGAAGAATACGGCGAACGCCAGCACGCTTCGTGGGAAACGATTCAACGCGCGCATGCCATCGCCAACGGAGTCTACGTCGCCGTCGCCAATCGCATCGGCCACGAACCGACTCCGCCCAGCGCGCAACACGGCAACGAAGGGCAAGGCATCGAATTCTGGGGACAGAGCTTTTTCGCCGACCCGTCCGGCCAGATCATTGCCAAAGCCTCCGTCGCCGAAGAAGAAATCCTGATGGCCGAAGTTGATTTCCGGAAGCTGGACGTGCAGCGAACTCACTGGCCGTTTCTGCGCGACCGCCGCATTGACGCTTATCAAAACATCACCAAACGATTTATTGACTAAAGCAAGGACGTGAACATGAACGACAAATTACGCCAGATGCTCGGCGATTTACGGCAAGGCCTCGAGCAGATTTACGGTGACCGTTTGCAGCGAATGATCCTGTTTGGTTCTCAAGCTCGCGGTGATGCCCAGCCAGAATCAGACGTGGACGTGATGGTTGTTCTGGCAGGAAACATTCGTGCTGCCGATGAAATCGAACGTGCTGGCGGTGTTACTTCGGATTTGTCTTTAGAATTCAACACTGTGCTGTCTTGTTTGTTCATTTCATCCGAACGGTTTGAAACCGAACGAAGCCCCTTGTTGCTGAACGTTCGCAAAGAAGGAATCGCGGTATGACTGCCGAACAAACGTCTTTGCTGAAAAAGGCTGAAACCAGTTTGCAGGCGGCAAAACTGCTGGCCGAACAAGGTTATTACGAAATCGCCGTCTCGCGGTCTTATTACGCAATGTTTTATGTTGCTCAAGCTTTTCTGCTGGTTGATGGACTGACTTTCTCAAAACATTCAGGAGTGATTGCCGCATTCGGACAACACTTCGCCCGCACTGGCCGTGTGCCGATTGAATTCCATCGCCATTTGATCGAAGCCGGAGAACAGAGGAACACAGGTGATTACGACCTGGAACCGAATCTGACTTTGGCAGATGCTGAAAAACAAATCGCTCGCGCCAAAGAATTCATTACAGTGGCTCAAAGCAGTTTGTGAGACTCTTTTCCTTCCAATTCAAGATCCAATGCTGATTACCAACGAAACTCCTGCAACACTCGGCTATCGAATGCCAGCCGAATGGGAACCGCACGAAGCAACGTGGCTGTCGTGGCCGCACAAGGAAGCCAGTTGGCCGGGACGCTTTGAACCGATTCCGGCGGTTTTTGTCGAACTGACCAAACTTCTGACCGATTCGGAATTCGTCCGCATCAACGTCGCCGACGAAGAGTTTGCCGAACGAGTTTGCCAATTATTGAAAGCTGGCGGAGTGAATCTTGACCGTGTGCGCTTTCACCTGAACCCAACCGACGACGCATGGTGTCGTGACCACGGCCCGATTTATGTCGTTCGTGACCATAACGGCAAACGCGAACGCGCCATCAACGATTGGGGCTATAACGCCTGGGGCGGAAAGTATCTGCCGTGCGATAACGACGACGTAGTTCCGACTCGCATCGCTCAGGAAATGGGCGAGGTCCTGTTTCAGCCGAGCATAGTCATGGAAGGCGGTTCGATTGACGTGAATGGGCTTGGGACTTTGCTGACGACTGAAGCCTGCTTACTAAACCCGAATCGCAACCCGCAACTCAACCGCCAGCAGATCGAACAGTATCTGAAAGATTATCTGGGAGTGACGAACATTCTGTGGCTGGGCGATGGAATCGTTGGGGACGACACCGACGGTCACGTAGACGATCTGACGCGCTTTGTTTCCGCCGACACCGTCGTGACGGTCATCGAAGACGATCCGCAAGATGAAAACTACGAACCGCTGAAGGAAAACTATGAGCGGTTGCTGGCGATGAAAGATCAGGACGGCCAGCCATTGCGCGTAATAACCATGCCGATGCCCGGCGTTCGGTACATTGACGACCAGCGAGTGCCGATGAGTTACGCTAACTTTTACATCGCCAACAAAGCGATTTTAGTGCCAACGTATCGCCACGCCAATGACGCAAAGGCATGTGAAATTCTGCAATCGCTGTTTCCCAACCGAAAAGTCATAGGGATGGATTGCTGGGATTTGATTTGGGGACTCGGCTCAATTCATTGCGTGACGCAACAAATGCCCGCGGTCAGTTGAGTTTCAGGCGGCTGAGCTTTCTTCCATCATCACCAAAGCGCCGTGCCAGCGAGCGCCGGGCGGAATCGGTTCGTAGGCTTTTTCGCGCCGGATGGCAAATTCCAGCGATTCTTCAACGGCGCTGCACAGATCAACGTGAATGCCTGCGCTCAGGCATGCGTCCAAATGCGTCGCCAGAATGTTTTCAGCCCAGGCGATTTCTTCACGAGTGATCCGAACAATCGAACTCACTCCGCCGTCGGCCATCGCCAATCGTTTGATTCGTGAATCCAGCAATCGCTTCGCCAAAGATGTCGCGTTGGGGTGTCTCATAAAACGTTCCGACCCTTTCGTTGATTTGAATGATTTGGTTTTCCGCAACCATCACTGCCGTCATTGGTTCAAAAGTGGGCGCATACTACTTCCGCGATTGAGCCGATTCAAGATCATTTTCAGTAAAATTTTCGGAGAAACGTGGCAGACAAACTATTGGCTGAGAATTTCACATTCCGAGTTTGTGTTGTTGCCAAAGTTCGACGCCGCCAGAGGTTTTTTCCAACCGGCGAGACGCGCTGATGTGAATCAAACCGCGTTCGCTGAGTGACGAAATTTCCTGTTTGGCCGTCGCTTCGTCAATGTCTTCGTCGCCGGGCAGAACCTTGTCCACAATCCATCCGGCCATTCCGATGCGTTCGCTGCCGACTGAAACCGCCAACTGTTCGGGGCTGTATCGCCCGCTCAGTTCGGTGACGATGCCCAACAATGCCAGCGAAGCCGCGCTCAATTCGCCAAAAACTGTTGGAGCCGGTTCGATTTGTTTTTCGCCGGACGGAATTCGCAATGCGCCATCGCTGAGCGGCAGCGCCGTCTGGCTGGCGCGCGCGCGTCCGTTTCGTTCCAGCGGAAGTTCGTAATCGCCGCGAAGCCCGCGCGCCAATTGGCGTTCATACAGCAACAACGTGCAACTGGCGTCCAGCGCGGCGTATTCCAATTGCTCGCGGGTCAATGGGCGACGACTCCAATCGCTGCGTTGTTCGGTTTTGTCCAGCTCAAAACCGAGATGCGTTTCGACCTGCACTTTCAACGAACATTTTTTTTCCCCGCTGCGCCGAGCGGCCAACATCGTGTCAAAAATCGGCGATGTGAAAATGCCAAAATGCCGCGCCAGTTTCGTGGCATCGAAACTGGCGTTGTGAATCGCTTTCGGCGTCAAGCTCAGTTCCAGCGGCAACCTCAGCCCGGACAAATCCAATCCCGCCAACGCATCAATGATCGCCACGCGAATGGGCGAAGCCATATCGCCTTCACGAAATCCGAGTTGCACCAACGCCACGCGCTCAGCTTCACGATCCCACCAGTTGATCGTTTCAATGTCGAGCGCCAGCGCCGAAACGGATTTCGTCCGTTCGATCAATGCTGTCAGGTTGTGTTGATCTCCAACGTATTCGACCGTCTGATTCACCATTGCGGCTATCTTCTTTGATCGTCGGCTGGCGGGCAAGCCATCTTTCACGAAGTTTTTTGCTGTAGCTGTAACCTTTTCGATGGCTGATTCGTGATACCGGCGGAATTACTTTTCAGAGAAGGAGACTGACTATGAGCAAAAACGTGATTGTTGTTGGCGGAGGCTTGGCCGGATTGACCGCTGCCAACTTTGCCGCAAAAGCCGGAGCCGAAGTAACTCTGTTTGAAAAATCGCATTTGATAGGCGGGCGAGCGACGACAACTGAAAAACACGGCATTCAGTTCAACCTGGGGCCGCACGCGCTGTATCGCAGCGGACAGGCGTACAAAATTTTGCGCGAACTGGGTGTTGAAATAACCGGCGGCATTCCCAAAGTCGGCGGCACTGTGGCCGTAAACGAAGGACGAAAACACACGCTGCCGGGAACGCCGCTTTCGCTGTTGACCACCAGTTTGTTTGGTGTGGTGGCCAAACTCGAAGCAGCGCGGTTGCTAAAATCGCTGCCCAAAATTGATGCGGCAAAATTCAATCACCTGACCGTGCGCGAATGGCTGGACGCGGAAATCCGTTCAGCGGAGTTGCGCCAATTCATGCAGGCGTTTTTCCGGCTTGGAACTTATGCCAACGATCCCGAACGCCAGAGCGCAGGCTTGGCGCTGGCTCAATTCCAGATGGCGTTGAAATCGTCGGTGCTGTATCCCGACGGCGGTTGGCAAGTGCTGGTCAACGGTTTGCGCGCCAAAGCCGAACTGGCAGGCGTGAACATCGTCGCCGAATCCCGTGTCGTCAAGGTTCAAGTCCAAGCTGGCAAAGCCAACGGAGTTCAGTTGGCGGATGGCTCCGAACGTTTCGCTGATGCAGTCATCATCGCCGCCAGCCCCACCGAAGCCGCCGAACTGGTCGAAAGTAAATCGCTTGGTGAACTTGCTGCCAAAGCCATTCCGGTCAAAGCCGCTTGCCTGGACATCGCGCTCGAACGATTGCCTCAGCCGCAAACGACTTTTGCGCTTGGCATAGATCGCCCATTGTATTTGTCAGTGCATTCGGCGGCGGCGAAACTCGCGCCCGAAGGCAAAGCCGTTATTCACCTGTTGAAGTATTTGGGTTCGGAAGCTCCTGACGATTCCAAAGCTGTCGAACACGAATTGGAAGAGTTGCTCGATCTGGTTCAACCCGGCTGGCAGCGAGTGCTGATCGAACGACGTTTTATGCCTTCGTTGACGGTGGTGAATGCTTTGGCGACGGCAGAGCAGGAAGGTTTATTGGGAAGATTCGGCCCGGCGGTTCCCGGCATTGAAGGTTTGTTTGTCGCCGGAGATTGGGTTGGCGCAGAAGGCTGGTTGGCAGATGCCAGCGCCGCCAGCGGAAAACGCGCAGCGGAATTGGCCATTCAGTACCGCGCGCGTTAGCAATCGAAGATTCGCCAGCTAACCGCTTGCTAACGCGCGCGGTACTGATTCATTGAAGTTCGCCGGTTGGCACGGACATTTCGACTTCCTGGTAATCGCCCGAAACCGCAGCGCCGACGGCGTGAACGCGGAACTTGGCGACCAGTTTCAAATCCGTCCGCAGCGAATGAAAGACGCTGCAATACTTGCCGATGGAAAGATTGATCGCGCGCGCCAGCTTGTCGGGGTTGATGCCTTCGCCCCAGGCGTCAAACGCCACGCGGACGTTTTCGACATAACGCGGTTCGGTTATCCGGCGGTCGCCATCCACGACGACTTCCAGTTTCTGAAGCGGCGTTTTGACCTTTTCCATAATAACGACGACATCAATCGCCGCGCACGCGCCCAGAGCTTCCATCAAAATTTCCACCGGGCTTGCGCCTGCTTTACGGTCGCCATCGAGCACCGTTTCCAGACCTGTGGAATTGACGGCTGTAAACGCCAGCCCACCTGTCCAATTCAATTTCACCGTAACATCGTTCATCTTGCCAAATCCTCCCTCTTAATTTCGGCCTTGCCGTTGTGATGTGGGCAAAGCTTTGCGCGGAAGTTTTTCGTTCCGCATGGCCGCATTGTACGCGAACACGGCCACGACCGTCGCCATCTGCACCATATCATCCCGCTGAACATGGTCAACCGTGTCCATGTTGGAATGGTGCGTGCGCGAATTGTATTCCAGCCGTTCCTGAATGAACTGAAATGCGGGCAAACCGATTGAATCAAACGCAACGTGATCAGTGCTGCTGACCGAACGCGGCCCCAACAGGTTCACGCCCAAATCGCCGAGCGGTTCGATCCATTGTTCAAAGATACGTTTGACGGCCAGATTGCCTTGCATCCAAACGCCACGAATCCGTCCCGTGCCGTTATCAATGTTGAAATACGCCGACAGCTTTTCGTGTTCGGGTTTGAGTTGCCCAGAGCTTTGAAAAGTCGAAGCGTCCGCAAAATGCTCTCTGGCATAAGCGCGCGAACCCAGCAAGCCCTGCTCTTCGCCGCCCCACAAACCGATGCGAATCGTTCGGCGAGGTTTCGCGCCGACGGCTTTCAGAATTCGCAAAGCTTCCATCATCGCCGCCGAACCGGTTGCATTGTCGGTAGCTCCTGTGCCGGAATGATGAGAATCGAAATGCGCGCCGATCATCACCACTTCATCTTTCAAATCCGTGCCGGGAATTTCGGCAATCAGGTTGAAACCGTTTTTCGTCGCTTCGTCGTGAAACTGAGCCTGGATGTTTAGTTCGACTTTGACCGGAACGCCTTTTTCCAGAATGCGAATCATGCGGTTGTAATGTTCGACAGCCAGCACGACAGAGGGCGGAACTTTGCCTGCGTTCTGATCGCGCGTTCCGCCGGATTGCACAAAGATCGTTCCGCCGTCTACGCGCTGAGTTTGCCAACCCATCTCGCTGCCGCCAGCAGACAAGTCACCGTCGCTGCCACGATCAAAGACTGCCGCAACGCCTTCGGCCAGCAAGAAATCGCGCAGCTTGTTTTGAAAACCCGCTTGTGCGCGAAAGTCGCCGTCAGCAGCCGCTCCGCCGCGTCTGGCCGCTGGCACAGGAGTCGTGCCGACTTCTTTGATGTCGTCTTCCGTCATTTTCAAAACTATGCGGCCTTCCAACATCCGCACCTGCCGAGCCGTTTGCGCCAGCACGATTTTGCCTTTCAGCTTGCCGCGAAACTTTTCAAAGTCGGCTTCGGTGCGAATCGGCGCGTACACAACATCGGCGTTGATTGTTCCCGCAGTCCCCGGCGTCCACGATTTCGGATAACCGATCAGCGGAGACACTTGCGGTTCGGTCATGTGTGCGCTGAACCGCACCAGCGACCAGCCTTTGCCAAACGCGAATTCTTCTTCGTGAATGCTGACCAGGCCCCATTCGTTGAATTTCTTTTGCGCCCATTGGCTGGCCTGTTTGATGGCGGGCGAACCGGTCAGGCGCGGGCCATAAACATCCGACAGCCAACTGATGTGCTCCATCACTTGCGAACGGTTCAAACCTTCTTCGCGGATTTTGGCGATCATCGCGTAATCGAGTTGCTCGTCCTGCTTGCCTTGCGCCAGAGCGGCAGGCATCGAAAGCGCGAACGCCAACAGCAAAACGACTGCCAGGCGAATTTGACGAGTGAGTTTCATGGTCGGGTCTCCAGTTTCAATTGATGTACTTCGTTTCGGTTGTTTCCAGCATTTCCAGTTGCGGTTGTTCTTCGTCCACGCTCCAGATTTCCATCAGTTCGCGCGGAACTTCGGTGACGAATCTTGACGGGCGATGCAGGACAGTTTGCCGCGAACGGTCGCTTTCGACCAGCGGAAAGCAAACATAAAGTTCATCTTGCGCGCGGGTCAGCGCGACGTAAAACAATCGGCGCTCTTCTTCTTCGCCTTCGATGTCGCGCAGGCTGCGGCTGGAAGGTAATCGCCCGTCGGCTGCCCAAATCAAAAACACCGCGCGCCATTCCAAACCCTTCGCCTGATGAATCGAAGACAGCGCCAATCGTTCATCTTCGTCGCCGCCTTCGATCACGTCTTCGCCGACAACTGCGCCCGGAGCCGAAAAGCGTTCGGTGTTCAGCAAGGCCAGTTCGCTCAAAAAAACATCAGTCGTATCGTACCGCCCGGCGAAGTTCGCCAGTTGCCGCAAGTCTTCTTCACGCGCGTCAGAGTTTTCATAATTCGCCTGGAGGTATTCCAGATAGCCGCGAGCCAGCACCAGTTCGATCTGTTTCGCCGGGTTGTTGACGGTTTCGGGCGCGGTCAATTCTTTGATGAGTTCGGCAAATTCGCACCAGCCAACCGCAGCGCCTTTTGGCAAAGCTTTGGCAAATTCATCGGTTCGCACCAACGCGAGCGGCTCTTCGGCAAAGGCCAATCGTTCCCAGACGCGCGAAGCCGTCGCGTTGCCGATTTTCGGAATCAGCTTCAGCACGCGCTTCCACGCCAGTTCATCGCGCGGATTCGTCACCAGTCGCAAATACGAAGTCACGTCTTTGATGTGAGCCTGCTCGAAAAACCTGACTCCAGACCGCACGTCGTAAGGAATGCCGCGCCGCGTCAGTTCCAACTGCAATTCCAGCGAATGAAAGTGCGAACGATAGAGCACGGCCATTTCGTCCAGCGGCACGCCTTCGTCGCGCAAATCCAGAATTCTAGCCGCGACAAAAGCCGCCTGCTGTTCGGCGTCGCGCGCCGGAATCAGCGCGGGCGTGAAGTTGCGGCTTGGACGTTTGGCTTGCAGATGTTTTGGGAACTGCTGGCGATTCATCGAAACCGAAGCGTTGGCCAGCATCAAAATTTCCGGTGACGAACGGTAATTGTTTTCCAGCTTAAAGAGTTGCGCGTCGGCGTAGCGTTTTTGAAACTCGAAGATGTTTTTGAAGTTCGCGCCGCGCCAGCCAAAGATGCTTTGCGCGTCGTCGCCGACCACCATCAAATTGCGATGTTTAGCGGCGACCAGATCAACAATCTCGGCTTGCAACGTGTTCGTGTCCTGATATTCGTCCACCAGAATGTGCTGGAACTGTTCCTGGTAAATCGCGGCAATGTCCGGCTTTTCGCTCATCAACCGTTTCCAGTTCAACAGCAAATCGTCGTAATCCATCGCGTTGCGTTCCAGCTTTCGCTGTTGGTAAAGCAAATCAACGCGCTTGATTTGGCTGGTCAGCATTTCAAAGTGCGGATATTTGGCGACGATCAATTGATCCAGCGGCGTGTCAGTGTTGGTGGCAAAGCTGAACATTTCGCGCAGCACTTCGCCTTTGGGAAAGCGGCGGCTACGCGTGTCAATCGCGGCTTCGTCAATGCAGGAATCAATCAGGTCTTTGGCGTCTTCGGCATCGAGGATCGAAAAATTGTTTTCGTAACCCAGGCTGACGGCGTGGCGGCGGAGTAAACGGTTGGCTATGGAATGAAACGTCCCGCCCCAAACGCGGCGAATGTCTGCGGCCAGCAAACTTTCGACTCTGCCCAGCATTTCGCGCGCGGCTCGGTTGGTGAACGTCACCAGCAAGATGCGAGCAGGCGCAATTCCTGCTTCGATCAACCGAGCAACGCGATAAGTGACGACGCGAGTTTTGCCCGAACCGGCTCCGGCGATAACCAGCAGCGGCCCGGCTCCGGCCATCACCACCGCGCGCTGTTCGTCGTTCAACGCTTCGCGGTAATTGACGAGCGATTGGCGCGTAACGTCCGTTTTGATGACGTACTTTTTCATCACGAAACGCGGCGAGATGTGAGTGCGGCAGCTTGACGCCGCTTTTCATTCGCAGTCAGAGCGGCGACAAAGAAGAACACGGTTGCAGAAGAACACCATAGCAACGTCAAGCCGTCGCACTCCAAATGCTATATCAGTTGGCAGGTCAATTTTGATTGGAAGCGTTCATTGCCGGGACGTACATGCGTTCGGCGTAATCCTTGACCATACGACGCGCGCTGAAAGTCGGCGCAGCGGTGCGAATGGCTTCTTTCAGCAAATGAATCCAACGGCGCGGAACGCCGTCGCTGTCACGATCGAAATACAGCGGCACGACTTCGGTTTCCAGCACTCGGTACAGAGCTTCGGCGTCGGCTTCGTCGCGGTACTCTTCGCTGACGCCTTCGGGCACGCCGGGTTCAATCGCCCAGCCGTTGGTTCCTTTGTAACCTTCGTACCACCAACCATCCAGCACGCTCAGATGCGGCACGCCGTTGAGCGCAGCTTTTTGGCCACTGGTTCCGCTGGCTTCGAGCGGTACGCGCGGATTGTTCAGCCACACATCCACGCCGCGAACCAGATGTTTGGCGACGTGAATGTCGTAATTTTCGACAAAGGCGATTCGGCCTCCTAGATTGTGATCGCGCGCAAGCTGGTAAATCTCGTGAATCAAGCTGCGTCCGGGCAAATCCGCCGGATGAGCTTTGCCGGCGAAAATGATCTGCACGGGTTGCCATTCGTCGTGGAAGATTTTCTTCAACCGATCCAGGCTGCGGAAAATCAGCGCGGCGCGTTTGTACGTGGCAAAACGTCGGGCAAAGCCAATGGTCAGCGCGTCGGGGTTGAGCAAGGTTCCGCCAGTCAAAACTCTGACCGGCCCTGCGGTTTCGGTGATCCAATCCTGCCGAACTCGTTCGCGCATGAAGTTGAACAGTTTGTGTTTCAACTGCTGTTTGACCTGCCACATTTCGGCGTCGGGAATGTTTTCAATGCGTTCCCAGAAAGTCGGGTCGTCGTGTTTTGCCAGCCAATCGTGGCCGAGATGTTTGGCAAACAGGCGATTCATTTCCGGCGCGATCCAGGTCGGCGTGTGAACTCCGTTGGTGATGTGCGTGATTGGAACTTCGTCTTCTGTGCGCTCCGGCCACATCGAATGCCACATCTGCCGCGAAACCCGCCCGTGCAGCAAACTGACGCCGTTACATCTGGCGGCCAGTCGCAAAGCCAGCGCGGTCATGTTGAAGTTGGGCGCTCCGCCATCGGGATGTTCGCCGAGCGCGAAAAACTGTTCTCGATCCAGTCCCAACGATTCCCAGTACCCGGCAAATTGCGTTTCGACCAGATGAAACGGAAACGCATCGTGCCCAGCCGGAACCGGAGTATGCGTGGTGAACACTGTTGTTTCGCGCACAGCGTCGGCGGCTTCTTTGAAACTCTTTCCGGCCTGCACCAGCACGCGAATTCGTTCCAACATCATAAAAGCAGCGTGGCCTTCGTTGGCGTGAAACACTGCTGGGCGAATTCCCAACCGTTCCAGCATCCGCACGCCGCCAATGCCGAGCACGATTTCCTGGCGAATACGCATTTCCTGATCGCCGCCATACAACCGTGAAGTCAGTTCCCGATCCCACGAATGATTTTCTTCGACGTTGGCGTCCATCAAATAAACCGAAATCGAACCCAGCTTGACGCGCCAGACGGCAACGTGAACGCAACGCCCGCCGACTTCGACTTTCAGCAAACCGCCTTCGCTGTCGCGCGAAATCACTGGCTCCAGCGGCGTCGCCGAATAATCCAGCGGTTCGTAAATCGAATCCTGACGCCCTTCGCCGGTAATGCGCTGTATGAAATAACCGAGCTGATAAACAAACCCTACGCCGACCAGCGGCAAGCCGATGTCGCTGGCTTCTTTGCAATGATCGCCAGCCAGAATTCCCAAACCGCCGGAATAAATCGGCAGCGAAACGTGCAATCCGAACTCCGCCGAAAAATAAGCAATCGGTCGGTCGGCCAGTTGCGGATACTTTTCGGAAAACCACGTGCCTTTGGCGGAACGTGCCTTGTCGAACGCCAACATGATGCCGTCGTAATGTCGCAGAAAGGCCGGGTTGGCGGCTGCGCCATCCAGTTTGGCAGGCGACACCTGCTGCAAAAATTTGACGGGGTTGTGGTGCATCATCTCCCACAAAGTTTTATCCAGATGCTGAAACAACAAGTCGGCGTCGGGATGCCAACTCCACCAAAGATTATTCGCCAGTTCGCTCAAACGCCCGATGCGAACCGGCAGGGCACGATCAGTTTTATTGCTCATTGCAGTTGTCCGTTCTTGATTTGATGAATGTCACAACCAGCCATTGTGATGAGGACAGCCGATTGGGAATTGTTTTTGCGGCTGTTGCCAACCGAGCCGAAACTTTACTGACCCGAATTGCGACCGTCAACCACTGGTTTTTCGATGTTTTGGGATTCTGATTACGAAAGGAAAGAAATGAATGGTGGGGATGGTGGGAATCGAACCCACACTACCGTAAGGTAACGGGTTTTTGAGACCCGCGCGTCTACCAATTCCGCCACGTCCCCACATTTTCAACAACCAAAGCTTTGAAGTGATTTGAGTTATGCCTTGATCGGAAACGGGCGCGATTATATGAGCCGACCTGAAGTCGGTCAAGCACCCGCCCAAAATTACTCAAACATAACCTTCAAGAACTTCAATCTGCCGACTTGCAGCAAGGCTTCTTTGGCAGCGGCGGTGTCAATTTCTGCCGCTGTATCGCCGATGCGCTCGTTGTTCACTCGAACTCCGCCTTGTTGAATCAGCCGGCGAACTTCGGCTTTTGAAGCTGCCAAACCGGTTTGCGTCAGCAAATCCACCAGCTTGATGCTTCCGGCGGCCTTGATCGAACGGGTTTCAATGTCGGTTGGAGCCTGATGTTCGCGGAACCGGCGATTGAATTCGGCTTCGGCTTCAGCGGCGGCGGATTGCGAATGAAAATCCGCGATGATGTGTTTGGCCAGTTCGACTTTGGCGTCGCGCGGATGTTTTGCGCCGGATTCGACGTTGGCTTTCAACTGCGCCACTTCCGCCGGGATCAGATCGGTCACCAACGTGTAATACCGCCACATCAAATCGTCGCTGATGGACATGACCTTGCCGAACATCTCATCGGGCGATTCGGCAATGCCGATGTAGTTGTTTTTCGACTTCGACATCTTTTCCACGCCGTCCAGACCTTCCAGCAAAGGCGTGGTCATAATGACCTGAGCTTCGACGCCGTAAGCCCGCTGAATTTCGCGCGCCATCAGCAAATTGAATTTCTGATCCGTTCCGCCGAGTTCGATGTCGGCTTTCAGCGCCACAGAATCGTAACCTTGCGCCAGCGGATACAGCAGTTCGTGCAAACTGATCGGCACACCAGCAGCCAGGCGTTTGGAAAAATCGTCGCGTTCCAGAATCTGCGCCAACGTGACTTTGGCCGTCAGCCGGACAAAGTCTTCCGGTTTGAAAGCGTTCAGCCAGTTCGCGTTGAACTCGATGATTGTTTTGTCGGGATCAAGCAGTTTGAAAATTTGCGTCTTGTAGGTTTCGGCGTTCGCCAAAATCTGTTCGCGGGTGAGCGGCGGGCGAGTCGTGTTGCGTCCCGTCGGATCGCCGATCATTCCGGTGAAATCGCCAATCAGAAAAATCACGTCGTGGCCGAGTTGCTGAAAGGCTTTCATTTTGCGAATGACCACCGAATGGCCAAGATGAATGTCCGGCGCAGTCGGGTCGGCTCCGAGTTTGACGCGCAATGGTCGCCCGGTGGCCGCCGATTGCTCCAGCTTCTTTTTCAACTCTTCGGCGGGGATCACGTCCACGCAGCCTTTGGTCAAAAATGCGATTTGTTCGTCTATTGTCATAATTCAACAGTAGACAGTAGACAGTAGACAGTAGACAGTAGTTGTGTTTCCTACTGTTTGCTGTTGACTGGCTACTGTGTTTTCAGATTTTTTATCGCTAGTGAGCGAAATTGAGAGAACAGGGTTTCATCGGCAAACGCGCGTTTCGGCAGCAGGTTGAACGAATCGTTGCCGTAAACCATCAGCAACCCGTTCGGGCTTTCCATCACGCGCTGGTAATACTTCCAATCCAGGTTGGATTCGATCACGCCCATGCGGAAATACACGCCATCGTCGCTGAACGAAACTTCGTGTTCGGTTTCATAAAGCGGTTCGCGTTGCCATTTGTGTTTCGACGACCAACGGCGAACTTGCGAAGCCAGAATCATCACCGCCACGCCAATCACCAAAGCCAGAACGGCAAAAAGGCTCATCCCTTCGACAAACAGCAAGATCAACCCGATCAGCAAAAATGCTCCGCCCGCCCGCCATTCAGGCGCGACGGTTTGGCGACTGCGGCGAAAAAATTCCTGCGCCGCGAAATACTCTTCCCACTGCAAAAAGAAATTGATGCGTTCAGCCATAATAGAAACCTCTTTTCGGAAGTCGCGCATTCTGCCATCCGATTGCCGATTTGCCAATTCGGTCAGGACTTACGCAAAACCTGCTGTGTCAGTAGCCCGACCATCAGGAAGGGCTTGGGTTTGGTGAAAAAAGCCCTTGCTTACGCGCAGGCTACCGACACGAGCGTAAGTCCTATCGGTGGTTTTGGTTGATGAAAAAACGAGCGCGCAGCCTTCTTGCAAGCAAGAAGGCTGCGCGGCTTTGCTTATAGCTCGCGGGGGCGCGAGCGAACCCGGTTATTTCGCCGGAGTGATTTCGACTTTACGGTACTGAACTTTGGTGTGGTCGCCTTGCAACATAATCGGGCCGGCAGAGCCTTCGTCGCTGTCGAGCGCGCCACCGGTGATGCCGGGGATCGTTTCGTTATCAATGATCGTCTGGCCGTTGAACACGATGGTGACTTTGCGGCCAACCAACGTGATGTCCAGCGTTTGCCATTCGCCCGGCGCTTTCGCCGCACTCACAGCAGGTTTCAGCCAGCCGTACACCGCACCCATTCGCAAACTGTCTAGCACCTGATTGAACCCGTCGCTGATTTGGACTTCGTACCGGCCTCGCAGATAAACGCCGCTGTTGCCGTTTTTCGGAACTTGGAACTCGATGCGGGCTTTGAAGTCCGTGAATTTCTGTTCGCTGATGATGTCGGCGCAGGGTGTTTTGTTCGTCATCAAGCCGTCGGTCACGCTCCAGCAATTCGGGTGATTGTTGTTGCGCTGTTTCCAACCCGCAAGGTCTTTGCCGTTGAACAGTTGAATCGGCTTGCCCCAACTGACTTTGGCTGGCGCAAGCGCCGGAGCGCGTTTGCCCGTCCAGGGAATCGGATTGCCTTTTTCATCAATCACTGTGCCGACCAGATTTTCGCCTTCGAGTTTACCGGTGAAGACCAATTCTTTCGGCGCGGCTTCGTATTGCGCCGGGATGGCGACGGTCAGTTGGCCGTTGGCGTATTGCACTCGGCTGGCGTAGCGCATGCTGCCGAATCGTCCCACAAAGCTGGCCATCAATTCGTTTTCTTTTCGCAGCCGGACTTCCAGCCACGAAGGGTATGTCGTGCCGTCGGCTCCTTGAACTGTGATGTCCCAGCGCCCAAGCACTGCATCGGCAAAGCCTGCGGTTTGCGCCAAAGCAGGGAAGGCGAATAAGCAAATGATGAGAGTCTGTTGGATAGCGAATCGTTTCATTGAATGATCTCCTGCTGAACGTTTGTAGTTCCGCCTTCAGGCGGCTTTGCGGCTTCAGCCGCCTGAAGGCGGAACTACGAACATCGTTTTTGTTGGGCTAGTTTTTGGCCATGTTGCCGAACTTCGGCGTCACGCCCAGGTTTTGAAACAGGAAGGCGTAAATATCTGCCGTGCCTTCGATCTGTTTGGCGGTGTTGCTGGCTCCGTGGCCGGATTTGGTTTCGATACGAATCAGGATGGGAGCTTCGCCGCGCTGTTTTTCCTGCAACGTCGCCGCGTATTTGAACGAATGTGCCGGAACGACTCGGTCGTCGTGATCGGCTGTGGTGATGAGCGTCGCCGGATATTTGATTTCGCGGATGTTGTGAATCGGCGAATAAGCAAACAGCGCCTTGAATTCCGCTGCGTTGTCGCTGGAACCGTAATCGGCGATCCAGTTCCAACCGATGGTGAATTTATGGAAGCGCAGCATGTCCATCACGCCGACTTGCGGCACGGCGGCTTTGAACAAATCCGGGCGTTGGTTCAACACTGCGCCGACCAGCAAACCTCCGTTCGAGCCGCCATTCATCGCCAGCTTGTCCGCCGAAGTGTATTTGTTGGCGATCAGCCATTCGGCGGCAGCGATGAAATCGTCAAACACGTTTTGCTTTTTCAACTTCGTACCGGCTTCGTGCCATTTCTCGCCGTATTCGCTGCCGCCGCGCATGTTCACCGAAGCGTAGACGAACCCGTTTTCCAGCAAGCCGATACGCAACGCGCTGAATGATGGTGAAGTCGTGATGTTGAATCCGCCGTAACCGTACATCAGCGTCGGATTCGTGCCGTCGAGCTTCAAGCCTTTTTTGTAGACCAAAAACATGGGCACGCGCGTGCCATCTTTGCTGTTGAAAAAGACCTGCTTGGTTTCGTATTCGTCGGCCTTGAATCCGGGAATGCTGACTTCGCGGAAGACCGACGATTTTTTGCTGGCGATGTCGTAGCGGAAAATCGTCGGCGGATAATTCAGCGACGTGAAATTGTAGAAGACAAACTTGTCGTCGTTGTTGCCGCCGAAACCGCCTGCCGTTCCGGGACCAGGCATTTTCACTTCGTTTTCCAGTTTGCCGTCCAGACTGTAAACGTAGGCTTTGGTCGTCACGTCTTTCAGATAAGTCGCAAACAGCTTGCCGCCGGCCGTGCCCGCGCCTTGCAGCGGTTCAGCCTTTTCAGGCAACACGTCCGACCATTTTTCGGTTTTCGGATCGTAAAGCACGACTTTGCCGTTGGGCGCGCCTTTGTCCGTTTGGAGCAGGAACTTCTCGCCCAGATTGTCCACAATGCCGAAAGTGTCGTCGCCGATTTCAGCCACTATGGGCGTGAATTTCTTTTCGACTTTCGTCAAGTCGCGGAAGAAAAGCGAGTTGCCTTTTTTGCCTTTGCCGCGGTCGGAGATGTTCAAAAGCAAAAAGCGTTCGTCTTCAGTCGTGCCAGCGAAGTGGAAGCGCTGCGGATTGGCTTTGTCTTCATAAACCAATTCATCTTGTGCTTGAGACGTGCCTACGCGATGAAACCAGACTTGATGGTTTTCATTTTTGGTCGAAAGCTCGCGGCCTTTTTCTGGCGCGGGGTAGCGGCTGTAAAAGAATCCGTCGCCCGCCCAGGCCGCACCGGAAACCTTCACCCATTCCACTTTGTCGCTCAGCATTTTCCGCGTGGCGACATCCATCACCTGATATTCCTGCCAGTCCGAACCGCTTTTGGAAACGCCTATGACGGCGTATTTGGCGTCTTTCGACGGAATGAAACTCAGTCGCACGGTTCCGTCCGGCGACCATTTGTTCGGGTCAAGCACGACTTCGGGCGTGCCGTTTAAACCTTTTTGGACGTAAAGCACGCTTTGGTTTTGCAGGCCGTCGTTTTTATAGAAGAAGAATTGTTCGCCTTTGCGAAAAGGCGCGCCGATCTTCGGGTAATTGAAAAGCTGTTCCAGCCGCTCTTTTATCTTGGTGCGATAAGGAATCTTTTCCAGATAAGCAAAGGTGACTTTGTTTTGCGCTTCTACCCATTTGGCAGTTTCGGCGGAATTGTCGTCTTCCAGCCAACGATACGGATCAGCGACTTTCGTGCCGTGGTAAGTGTCTACGTGGTCAACTTTTCTGGTCATCGGGTATTGGAGTTTTTGCGCGGCGACGCCAACGGCAATCACTGTCAGCACGCAGCAAAACGCGGAAAGAGCAAACAAACGATTCTTGTTCATGGTTTGGTCTCCTAAAAAACATTTCCCACGAAATCACAGCAAGCGGCAAGAATCAGAGCCAATCGCCTTTGCTCCTCTTCGTGCTTTCTTCGTGCTTTCTTCGTGTGTTTTCGTGGGAGAAAAGCTTTCCTAGAATTCGACTTTTGGCGCGGCTTTCGAGCCTTCGTCGGCTTTGAAAAATGGTTTGTCGGCAAAACCCGTCAAGCTGGCAACGACGACGGTCGGAAATTGCTGTTTGGTGTTTTGGTATTCCTCAACGGATTTGTTGTATAGCCGCCGTTCCTGAGACATGCGGTTTTCGGTTCCTGCCAGTTCGTTTTGCAGGTTCAGGAATTGTTGATCGGATTTCAATTGTGGATAGGCTTGCACCATCGTCATAAACGGCAAGCCTGCTCCGAAAAATCCGCCCTGCCGCATGGCGCCGGTCATTTTGTTGTCGGCGTCCATCTTCTGTTCCGGCGTTGCTGAACCGGATTTCATGATGGCTTGTGATTCCGCAATTTGTGTCAGCACGCTTTGTTCGATCTTGGCGTAGCCTTTGACGGTGTTGACCAGGTTCGGAATCAAATCGGCTCGGCGCTGCATCTGGTTTTCGACTTGCGCCCATTGCGAATCAACAGCGTTGCGTTTGACGACCAGCCCGTTGTAGCTGCTCAATCCGCAACCGCCCAAAATCAGCGCGAACAACAGCACCGCGCCTAAAACGATCAATCCTACTTTGCCCATGGTGGTTTCCTCCGAACGGAAAGTGGGGCAATTTTCCAAATTGCCCTGTTTGCCGGAAAGCAGGGACAATTTGGAAAATTGTCCCACGTCTAATTGTTTTTATAGTTTGTCCACTGCCTCGACGATGCGCGTCAGGCAGTTCAGGTAACTTGAGAACAGGTCTTGTGCTTCGATTTCCAACAAATCTTTCGGCTCGTCGCGCAGGTGCAGCACGCGAATCAGCGGCGAAGCATCCAGTTTCAATCGTTCGCCGAGTTGATTGACCGTCGCCAATCGTCCGAGCGGTGGTTCTTCGCCCAGCAGTTCCAGCATTGGGCGCAGGTAACGCACGAAACTGACGATGCTTTCGGTCATCAATTTTGTCAGGTCGTTTGCCGACTGGCTGGCGGGAATTGCCAGCGAACGCAATCGCAACAATTTACCGCGAAGCTCCGATTCGGTTTCCAATCGCAAATTGGTCATCGAAATCTCTGCGGCGGCCAACAGGTCTTCGCCGTAAAGCACGCGGTAAGCGCGCTTCATCTGTCGGAACTCAATCGGAAACACATCCAGCGAAGCCGTGAACTCCGCTGCGGTGAAAAACGTCGGCAGCGTGAAGCCTTGCCCGGCCCACCATTCCACAGCCGAACGAACGTGGCGCAAATCGGCTGCGGTCAGGTGGCGGGTGACGATGGCCAACTGGTAATCGGATTTTTTCGCATTGCCCGGAGCCGCAATGGCTGAGCCGTAAACAATCACCGAAACCAGATTGTCGCGCTCGGTTGCCACCAAACGGGCGATCAATTCCTGAAAAGTCATTTCCATAAACCGGCTCTCCAAATCAAAAGGAAGCTTCGCGCTTTAATTACAGCGAGCAGGGTGCTCGCGCGTACCCAGATCACCAACTATCGCTTGCGCCGCCGCCGCCGCTTTCGCCGCCGCCGAATCCGCCCCAATCGCTGCCTCCACTGTTGCCACCGCTACTCCAACCGCTGTCGCCGTGCGAAGACCCGCCGCCGAAACTGCCACCGCCTCGATTGAAGATCAGCGGAGCCACCCACCAGATGGCTTCGCCTGCGGCACGACCGGCGGTGCTTCCCATTCGTCTGCGGGCGGAGCGAGCGGCAAATGACATCAAAATCATAAAAAGGATAAAAACGCCGACGAAAATCGCCAGAGTTTTGCCGCTGATTTCAGGTATTTCTTCGCCGCGATAGGCAAATTGGTAGCCTTCGATGCCAGCAATCGGCACATTCCATTTCAAGGCCAGCGTGTCCACGATGGTTCGCATGCCTTTCATCATCGCCGCTGAGTGGTTTCCTGCCTGCAAATCCCCGCGCATGTTGGCAATCATCTGACCGGCCATTCCGTCGGGTAGATCGCCTTCCAAGCCGTAGCCGACTTCCAGCCGCGTGCGCCTGTCTTGAACAACGACCAACAACAACGCGCCTTTATCACGGTTTTGGCCGCTTTTGCCGCCAATGCCCCAGGTTCGATAAAGGTCTGTTGAATAATCTTCCAGCGGCTGGCCGTTGAGCGTGGTCATAGTCACGACGGCAACCTGCGTCCCGGTCTGTTTTTCAAAGCCAAACAGAATGTCGTTCATCTGCTTTTCCGTCGCCGGGTCAATGACGTTGGCAAAGTCGTTGACGAAGCCTGTATAAGCAGGGAAGTTTCCTTTCTGGGCAAAAGCAGGTTTCGCCGCCAGAATCAGAGCGCAAACGACGACGAACTGAGCCAAGAAAGCCAATCTGGAAGGTGATTTCATCGCCCGGACTTATAGCTTTGGGGGTGTAAAGCTGTCAATCGGCGGTTCAGAAGTCTGGTTTGACCAAGTTCCAGTCGGCAAAATGTACTCTGGAAATCCAGTTTGACTCGCCGAGAGTGTAAAAGTTACAATCCGCGCCGTTGTTTGGCAGTTTGAAAAGCGTTTCCGCCTACCATTTGACCCCAACGCTGAATAACAAAAGATTGCCAACTGGCTCACAAAGAAGTCAGAAAATATCATTGCTGGGTATGAACCAAGTTTTGGAGGAAAAGAATTCGATGAGTATTTTTAGCAACGGAAAGCTGCCCCGTGGGATGAAGGGTGGTCTTTTATCCGCAAGTTTCCTCTCGTTAGCCCTAACCCCGTGCCTGTTTATTGATTCTTATGCTCAAGGGCGCGGGGCGTCATCAAACGGAACCGATCTTACTATTGACCATCGCTCGACTGAAATTCAGCGGGTGATTGATCGTTCGACAAATTATTTCCAGTCCGCCGAAGTCAATTTCAAGGATGGAAACTTTGAAAAAGCTCGCCGCGAATACGACCGCGCGTTGGACATCGTGCTGGAATCGGGAATTGACGTTCGCAGCGATTCGCGTCTTCAGCAGCACTATCAGGCATTGGTGGACAATGTGTTCCGCCGCCAGATGACTTTGCTGACGGCGATGCCTTCGACCAACACTGCCGCCGCTTTCAGCGAAGAGCTTCAACAGGCCGGTCAAACTGGCCAGGCCGGCCAGAAATCCCAATCAGACAAAGAAAAGAAAGATCAACAACCAGCCGACCGCGGCGGATTTGGCCAACAAACCTTTACGCCTTCGCCGTTGGACGAACTGGCCAAAATCAAACTGACGCAGGACGAAACTCAGAACGCCAACGAACAGCAGGTCGAATCGGCGGTGACTCAGGCCAAGCTGGATTTCAACTTTAAGCCAAACGGGCTGATTCAAAGTTTCATTAACTACTATCAGGGACGTGGCCGCGCGACGATGGAAAACGGTTTGCGTCGTTCCGGTCGGTTCATGACGATGGCGCGCAAAATCTTCAAGGAAGAAGGCGTGCCGCAAGACATTGCCTGGCTCGGTCAGGTGGAAAGCGCATGGTCGCCGGTGGCTCGTTCGTGGGCGGCGGCGGTTGGATTGTGGCAATTCATTCCAGGAACCGGCGCGCGATATGGTTTGAACCAGAACTATTACGTGGACGAACGCTCCAGCTTTGAGAAAGCCACGCGCGCGTCGGCTCGGTATTTGAGATGGTTGGCCAATCGTTACGACGGAAACTGGGAACTGGCGATGGCTGCGTACAACTCCGGCGAAGGCCGCATTGATTCGGCGATTGCGCGTTCGGGTTACGCGGATTTTTGGGAAATTTACCAGCGCGGCCTGATTCCGCAGGAAACGCGCAATTACGTGCCGAACATTCTGGCGACGATCATCATCGCCAAGAATCCTGAACAGTACGGTTTTGCGAACATCAAACCCGAAGCCCCGCTGACTTACGATTACGTCAAGCTGAACAACATGACCGATCTGCATTTGGTGGCCGATGCCGTTGATGTGTCGTTTGATTACTTGCAGGCGCTCAACCCTGAATTGAAACGCGGCGTGACGCCTCCGGGAGTCGAACATCTGTTGCGAGTGCCGACCGGCAAAGGTCGTGTGCTGCAAGCAGCGTTGATGCGCGTCCCGGTGGAAAAACGTGCAAGCTGGCGCATGCTGACGGCTCAGGCGAGTGACGATTTCGATTCAATCAGCCGCAAAACAGGCGTTTCGGCAGCGGCCATTGAACAGGTCAACGGCGGCGTCATCAAAGCCGGTCAGAAAGTAATCATTCCTGCCGGTGGCAATGTTCGCACAGTGGCGCTGACTCGCGGCGGATCGTTGGAGACCCCGACAGCGGTTTCGCCTGTTCGTGGCGGCACGGCCAAAGTCGTCAGCTACAAAGTCCGCGCAGGCGAATCGCTGGGCGATATTGCCGGACGTTACAACACTTCGGTTCGTGACATTGCCACGCTGAATCGGTTGAGTGCTTCGGCCAAGCTGAGAGCAGGGCAAGTTATTAAAGTTCCGATCCGCTCAGGCCGTTAAAGCCTTCGAGCGTTATCCAAAAGGCGCATTACACGTAAAGTTTCCCTCCTTTTCTTGCGTGAGATGCGCCTTTTGTTTTTGTTCAGAGTTCAGCCTTCAGGCTGCCTTACTTCATCCCAACCCAATCCATCCACCGACTGGTTTCAACGTCTTCGCTTTCAGCTCCACCGTTACTACATAAGCGCCTAATAAGGTGAAGCCAAACATTGGCGTGGAAGCAACGGGCGTTGGCACACGTCGAGCCTTTCGGGGTGAAAGGAGACAGCGCGCGTCAAGAGGTCGGTCACGGAAACCGGGGGACTCCACTTCGTGCTGGGGAGATTGAGTTCTTACAAAAGTCGGCTTTCCCTCACCACGGCAGAAAAAAGTTGGCGAAATTCTTCGGTCGTTGCTTTTGTCGTTCTCAGGCTTTGTCGTTATGATGCGCGCCGCCACCCCATAAGTTCTCACAAGCAGTCCGCTTGTGTTTCTGGGGGAGGTCTATCTTGCTTTTCAAAACGCTCAGCGCCGCTGTGTATGGAATTGACGCCGAACTGGTCGAAGTCGA
Source organism: uncultured Acidobacteriota bacterium (assembly GCA_902825875.1). Classification (GTDB taxonomy): domain Bacteria; phylum Acidobacteriota; class Blastocatellia; order RBC074; family RBC074; genus RBC074. The sequence continues at coordinate 197,774 of CADECP010000004.1, read as the reverse complement.
AGTGGATTTGACGCCGCGCGCAGGCGATTCGATGAACGAACAACCTGCCGTGATCGTCGTCGGATTGCCTGATCTGGCCGTGCGCGAAAGCCGCGAACGCATTCGAGCCGCCATCAACAACAGCCGTTTCTTTTTTCCGGTTTACAAAATCACGATCAATCTGGCTCCGGCGGATGTGAAGAAAGAAGGTTCGGCATTCGACCTGCCCATTGCCATCGGCATTCTCGGAGCCAATGGCGAATTGCAGCGCGAAGATTTGAGCGACACTTTGTTGATTGGCGAACTGGCGCTGGATGGTCGTGTGCGTCCGGTTCGCGGCGCTTTGCCGATTGCCGTCGCGGCGAAGAAAAAAGGCTTGAAGCGATTGTTGTTGCCGGTGGAAAACGCTCGCGAAGCCGCCGTCGTCGCCGGATTGGATGTGTATCCGGTCGGCGATTTGCGCGAAGTCGTGACGCTGCTCAATCTGCCTGAAATGCCAGCACCGATGACGCTGGATGTCGAAGAGATGCTGAACGAAGCGGATCGTTACCCGGTGGATTTCCGCGAAGTGCGCGGCCAGATGCACGCCAAACGCGCCATCGAAATCGCCACAGCCGGCGGCCACAACATTTTGCTGGTCGGCCCGCCCGGTTCCGGCAAATCCATGTTGTCCAAGCGCATTCCTTCGATCCTGCCGCCGATCACGTTTGAAGAAGCTCTGGAAACGACCAAGATTCACAGTGTCGCCGGTTTCACGGGGGCAAATGGTTTGCTGACCACGCGGCCTTTCCGTTCGCCGCACCACACCATCAGCGATGCAGGCTTGATCGGCGGCGGAGCGATTCCCAAACCTGGCGAAGTCAGTCTGGCTCACAACGGCGTGTTGTTTCTGGACGAACTGCCGGAATTTGAACGCAACGTGTTGGAAGTGCTTCGCCAGCCGCTGGAAGATCAGCGAGTGACGATCAGCCGGGCTTCGATGTCGCTGACTTTTCCGGCTGGTTTTATGTTGGTGGCGGCGATGAATCCCTGCCCTTGCGGGTATTTCAACGACCCGACACGCGAATGCAAATGTTCGCCGCCGCAGATTCAACGCTACATTTCAAAAATCTCCGGGCCGTTGCTGGACAGAATTGATATTCACATTGACGTTCCGGCGGTTAAAGTCAGCGAGCTTTCAGCCAAAGAAGCTGGCGAAGGTTCCGCCGAAATTCGCCAGCGCGTGAATCAGGCCAGAGCGATTCAACAGCGACGGTTTGTCGGAGAGCACGTCTTTTCCAACGCGCAAATGACTCCGCGACTGATTCGCAAGTATTGCCAGTTGTCGCCCGGCTCTCAGTCGTTGTTGGAACGCGCCATCAACAAATACGGTTTGTCGGCGCGCGCTTATGATCGAATTTTGAAAGTCAGCCGCACGATTGCCGACCTGGCTGGCACTGAGCAAATCGCCGACGAGTACATTTCCGAAGCCGTTCAATTTCGCACGTTAGATCGAAATTTCTGGCAATGAAATTGACTGGCCAATACAGCGAAAGTAGAATCCGCGCGGTTTCAGGGGTACATCTTTCAACATCAACAATTTGTTCACCGTAAGCTTATGCTGCATCGCGTAGCGGAAGATTCACGTTTAGGGAATTTCACGGCCAAAACTCTGGCGGAGGCGCTGGAGAAGATTCCTGACGCGCCGGATTCGTGGATGCGTTTTATTGGCTTTGGCGCTGAAGAGCTTTGCTTCACCTATCGCCAATTGTACGCAGAGGCCAAACTGCGCGCGGCTCACCTGACTAATTTCGGATTGAACAAAGGCGACCGGCTGGTGTTGATGACCAGCGAAGCGCATGAATTCGTCATGAGCTTTTTGGGCTGCGTGATGGCTGGAATTATTCCCGCGCCGATTTCTCCGCCGATGATGGCCAAAGGCAGCGAAACGCTGGCTCCGGCGGCGGCTCGTATTGTTCAAGATGCTCAAGCAAAAGTTTTGTTGACGACCGAAGCATCGAAACCTTTTGCCGAACAGATTCTGGAGCGCGCCAACGGCGAAACGCGCTTGTTGACGATGGAAACGGCTTTTGCCGAACCTGCTCCGCCATTCGATCCGCCATCCATTCACCCCGAAGACATTTGTTTTTTGCAGTACACCTCTGGCAGCACCACGTTGCCGCGCGGCGTGATGGTTTCGCACGCCAACTTGATGGCGAATATGCGCGGGTTTATGGGCGGGCGTGGCATGAATCCCGGCTCCGAAGACGTGGGCGTTAGTTGGTTGCCGCTGTATCACGACATGGGATTGATCGGATTCATTCTGGGGCCGTTGGTGTACATTGGGCCGGTGGTCGTGCTGGCGACCAGTTCGTTCGCGCGCGATCCGCGCATCTGGCTGAAGACGCTGCACAAATATCGCGGGACGATCACCTACGCGCCGAATTTCGCTTACGCCCAGGTCGTCAAACGATTGCGCGATTCCGATCTGGAAAATCTGGATTTGAGTTGCGTGCGAATTGCCGGATGCGGAGCCGAACCGATTCAAGCCGCGACGTTGAGAAGTTTTGCCGAACGACTGGCTCCGGCGGGATTTCGCGCCGAAGCGTTTTTGCCCAGTTACGGCATGGCCGAATCCACGCTGGCGATTACACTGCACACGCCCGGAGCGCCGATTCGCACGGAGTTCATCAACGCCGAAGAACTCAAGCTGGGCAAAGCCGTTCCGGCAACCGACGACAATGGCCGGGAATTTGTTTCCTGCGGATTTCCGCTGGCCGATCATCAACTGGCCATCGTCAACGAAGACGGCGAGAAGTTGCCTGAACGCGAAGTCGGCGAAATCGTTTTCAGCGGCCCCAGCGTCACCAAAGGTTATTTTCAAAACACCGAGGCGACCGCCGCAACCTGGCGCAATGGATGTTTGCACACAGGCGATCTGGGTTATCTGGCCGACGGGCAATTGTTCGTTTGCGGACGCAGCAAAGAACTCATCATCATTCGCGGCGCAAATTATTATCCGCAAGACATAGAATGGACTGTGCGCGATTTGCCCGGCATCAAACGCGGCAACGTTGTGGCATTTAGTATTCAAGATGGAACCGATGAACGATTGGTCATCATCGCCGAAGCCGATTCGCGCGAAGACGCGGAAATCCTGCGGCAGACGATTCGCGTAAAGATTATGGAAGCTGTCGGACTGGAAGTCTTTCGCGTTGTGCTGGCTCCGGGGGGAACCTTGCAACGCACGACCAGCGGCAAGCTGCAACGCCGCAAAATGAAACAACTGTTTGAACAGGGCGAAATCGCCGAACTGTAAAACCATTTTCCAACGGGAAGGAATCACCTTTGTCAACGAAAGCCGATATTGCCGTCACTTACGATGTGTCGAATGAATTTTTCAGCCTCTGGCTCGACCGGCGGATGATTTATTCCTGCGCGCTGTTTGAAGGAACAGACGATCTGGAACAGGCGCAACTCAACAAGCTCCAGTTTTTTCACGACAAAACCAAAGTGACGCCCGACAAACGAGTGCTGGACATTGGCTGCGGTTGGGGCGGGTTGATGGAATTTCTGGCAGCGGAAAAAGGCGTTAAAGACGTGACCGGCATTACGCTCTCTGAAGCGCAGTTTTCCGCCATCCGGCAAAAAGCCACGCCGGGAATTTCCGCCGAGTTGGTTTCGTATTTGGATTACAAACCGGCGAAAAAATTCGACACGATCATCAGCATAGGCATGTTTGAACACATCGCCACTCCCCAGCAGGTGCGCGACGGAGAAAACATTCGCGTGTACCGCGATTATTTTCGCCGCGCCTGGCAATGGACGAATCCCGGCGCGATGTTCGGTTTGCAAAGCGTGATTGGCGCTTTGTTGCCGCGCAAACGCGAAGACATACGCGATCTGGAATGGGGAACTACCACGATTTTTCCCGGAGCAATCACGCCCCGCCCTGAAGCAATTCTGGCCGCCGTCAATCCGTATTGGGAAGTGATGGAGCTATGGACGCGACGCGAACATTACGCCAAAACCTCTGCCGCTTGGTTGCAAGGGTTGCGGCGACACGAGGCCGAAATTCGTGAACGCTGGGGCGACCAAACCTTTGCCGATTACGAGCGTTACCTGAACGGCTGTGTCGGAGTGTTTGAAAAAGGTTTCCAATCGCTGGCGCAGCTTGTGCTGCGGCGCGTGGATTAACGACCGTTTTTTTATCCCCTATCAACCTGGACTCAATTTCAACTTGGAGGATCACCGTGACCGACGACGAAATTTTGGCTTTGATCAAAGAAGCTTTGGTGGAATCTTCGCCGCAACATGCTGGCGCAATTTTGACGATGGACAGCACACTCAGCGCACTGGGTATCAGTTCCATCACGGCGCTGGAAGTCGCCGGCCATCTGGAAGACAAATTGAATATCCGGCTTCCCGACGACGAACTGGCTCCGCTGAACACCATCGGCGGATTGGTGAATCTGATTCGCCAACAAATCTAAAACTTCAACAGGAGGTGAAACATGAGCGCAACCCATTCGCAACGTGAAAAGATGTATCGGGCGTATTGCGAGTATTTCGACACGGCGGAGAAAAAACGCCGTTGGAATCCGTTCAACGACGTGGCGTGGGAAAAGATGAACACCGCCCTCAATACCGAAGAAGACGCCGTTTGTCTGGAAACTTTCTGCGGTGTCGAACTGTACGTTCCCGATTACACGTCGAACGCTTTCAAAATGACGCGCGACCTGTTCGGCGCAGCGTGGTTCGAAGCCAGTTGGGGTTACGAAGAATCGAAACACGCGCTGGTTTATCGAGAATACCTGATTCGTTCCGGCCTCAGAACCGAAGAGCAATACAACGCCTTTGAAGACCACATCTTCGGCAAAATCTGGCAATTGCCATTCAAAACTCGGCGGCAAATGAATTGTTATGGCGCGTTGCAGGAATCGGCAACTTATCTGATTTACGCCACTCAGCGCGACAAAGCCAAAGAAAACGGCAACGAGTTGCTGCAACAGATTTACTTTCTGGTCAGCCGCGACGAAGCCGCACATCGCGGGTTTTACCAAAAGATTCTTCAGTTTGAGTTGCATGAAGACCCGGAAGGCGCGATGGAAGATTTGGCGCACGTCGTGTTCAACTTTTACATGCCCGGTATCGGCTTGATCCCGGAATATGACGAACGACTGAAAATCAGCGGAGTCGGCGTCACGCCGCAATACTTTTTGCAGCACGGCGTCTTTCCGTTGTTGAAAGCTCTGGGAACCAGTCGCGCCGAATTGATCAAAGCTTATCGCCGCAAACAAAACCGCGAAGCTGCCAAACCGACTGAAGAGCTTCCCGCCGCCAAACCAAGTTTGGAAGCGGCTCAACTGGCGGCCTGAGACAGGGTTGTTTGATTCAAAAACTAAATCAGAACAAGCAGCATTGAGACACTCTTTTTCGACAGGATGAACAAGATTTTCGGCAGGATTTACAAGATCGTCTACCCCGACAAGGTTCCAGCAGGTTTGAATCCTATTCATCCTGCAAAGAATCATGTCAATCCTGTTTCAAAGTTTTCTGCTTTGATTTAGTCCGCCACAAAACACACAAAATCGTCGAACTCAGTTTTGTGCCTTTTGCGTTTTTTGTGGTTTCAACTCATGAACATTGCCCGGCAACATATCAGCATAGAAGCTTCCGATGGCCGGCAGTTGTCTGCGCGTTGGTGGCCGGGGACTCAGGCGGCGGAACGAAGCGTCGTGTTCGTTCCGGCGCTGGCCGCTCCGCAGGAATACCTGAACTTTTTTGCAGCGTTTCTGGCGAAACAAGGTTGGGGCGTGCTGACTTTTGATTACCGCAGCGTTGGCGGTTCGCGTGACGGAGCATCTGATTCAAAAGTCACGCTGGATGATTGGGCGAATCTGGATTTGCCAGCCGCCGTCGCGGAAGCGAAACGGCTCGCCAACCCGAAATTTCTGGCCGCCATCGCGCACAGCATCGGCGGCCAGTTGATCGGCCAAAGCCCCATTCGCCACGACGTTCACGGCGCATTGCTTCTTTCTTCTCAGCGCGGCATTCCCAAACTTTACAAAGGCATGGGGCGGATTCGCATTGAATACGCTTATGCAGTTTTTCCGCTGCTGATCGGTTTGCTCGGACGGCTGCCGGTTTCTTCGTACACCTTTCCCACCGAATGTTCGGGCCGGGCAGTCAATCAATGGATCAAGTGGGGGCGCAGTGGCGTGTTCACCGAAATCACCGGCGCGAACATCGAACCGCGTTTTGCCGAATTCACTCGCCCATTGACGGCAGTGACGATTCACGACGATGAGTTGTACGCGCCCGCCGCCGCCGTCGAAGCATTGACGCGCGTGTACCGAAACGCAGACGTTCGCCGTGAACTCATTCGCCCGCAGGATTACGAGATGGAACGCATTGACCATTTCGGATTTTTCCATCGCCATGCTTCGCGCAAGTTGTGGGAAACGGCGGAAGGCTGGTTGCGCGATCTGGAAACCAGAGCCGGACGATGAAGACAGAAGAAAGGCCTCCCGCGAATGACGCAGATAAATGCGAATATCAGGTTGAGGCTTTTCGATAAGCTCAGCAAGGTAGCCAATTCTCAAGATTGCACAGCATCTTTTCATTCGCGTTATCAGCGTGATTCGCGGGAAAAAGGCGTGAAGCAATCAGGCACAACGAACAACGCGAACGGGAAAGAGGATTTTCATGCCAACCAATATCTTCGCGGAAATCGAACAGACTGCTCGCCAATATCCCGACAATCTGGCGTTTGAAATGTTCGGCGACGAAACGGACACGCGCTACACCTACCGGCAAGTGATGGAATTTGCCGCTCAGCTTGGCCAGGCGTTGCGCCAACGCGGAGTTGCCAAAGGCGACCGCGTCGCGTTTTGGGCGCGGCTAACGCCCAACTGGGTGGTGGCATACCTCGGTGTCATTCAAATCGGAGCCGTCATCGTTCCGCTGGATTTTGAATACTCGACCAACGACCTCGCTTCGATTCTGGAGCGCACTCAAAGCAAATTCATTTTCTCAGCCGAAGAAAAGCTTGTGGCAATCAAAGGCGTTGCCGCGACTTTGGCTACACCGCCAAACGTCGTGTTACTGGATGCCGCGCAATCCAACGAAGACTCGCTCGGCATCAATGAGTTGTTTCAGCAATCTTCAGTCATCGAAACTTTGCCGGAAATCTCCGCCGAAGACGTGGGAATGATCTTTTTCACCTCCGGCACGACAGGCAAACCCAAAGGCGTCGTCATCGAACATCGCAGCATCACCAACACCATGCACGGATTGCTGGAATACATTCGCGTGTCTTCTTCAGACAAAGCCCTGGCAGTCATTCCTTCGCATCACATTTTTGCCACGCTGGCCAATATCCTGATGCCATTGCTTAAAGGCGGTTCCGCCACTTACTTGCGTGCGCTGAACAGCGTCGAATTGATGCGGACAATGACCAAAGCCAAAGTCACTGTTTTCCCTGCCGTGCCGCAGGTGTTTTATCTGCTTCACAAAAAAATCTTTGACGAAGTGCAAAGCAAACCGCTGACAGTGCGGATTGTTTTTAAGCTGTTGCTTGGACTTTGCCGCAGCGTTCGGCAAACGACCGGCTTGAATCCGGGGCCGAAACTCTTTGCCAAAGTGCATCAAGTTTTCGGCGGACGTTTGCGGTTGTTGGTCAGCGCCGGTTCGTATTTCGATCCGCGCGTCATCCGCGATTTGTACAGTCTGGGTTTCACCGTGCAGCAAGGTTACGCGCTGACCGAAACTTTTGGCGCTGGAACCTTCACGCCGTTTGACGACAACGTCATCGGCTCGGCGGGCAAACCTTTGCCGGGAACGACGATCAAGCTGGTTGGAAAAGACGAACTCGGCGTCGGCGAAATCACGATTTCCGGCGATTCGGTCATGCGCGGTTATTTGAACGACGCCGAAGCGACAGCGGAAGTTTTGCGCGATGGATGGTTTTACACCGGCGATCTGGCTTCGCAGGACGACGCCGGGAACATCTTCATCAAAGGCCGCCGCAAGGAAATGATTGTCTTGAGTTCGGGCAAAAACATTTATCCCGAAGAAGTCGAGCTGCATTACCAACAGATTCCTTTCATCAAGGAAATGTGCGTGCTGGGTTTGGCGGGCGACAACGGCTACTCCGGCTCTGAGCGATTGCACGCGGTGATCGTTCCCGATTTCGATTACCTGCGGCAACAGCGCATAGTCAATTCAAAGGAAATCATCCGCGAAAGCATAGAAAAGTTTTCGGCGTCGCTGCCGAAATACAAACGAGTGCTGAGTTATGAATTGCGAACCGATCCTTTGCCGCGAACCGCCAGCAAAAAAATTCAGCGGTTCATCGTTGCCGAACAGCTTGCCAAAACGGAGCCGGAAGCGAGTTTGAGCGCCTACGTCCCGACAGACGGCGACGATTTATTGCAGGCGTTGGAAAGTTCGCGGCAGGTGCTGGAAGTGCTTCGGCGAGAATCGCGGGTGGAAGGCGACATTCACCCGGACATGAATCTGGAACTGGATTTGGGCTTCGATTCATTGCAACGCATCGAAGTGCTGATGCAGATCGAACAACTGTTGCACATTCATCTTGGCGATGAAGTCGCCAGCCAGACCTTTACCGTTCGGGAATTGTTGAAAACCGTCGCGCAAAAAATCGAACAAGGCCAAACCGCAACCGGCGACCAGACGCAACGAACTCCCGTCACCTGGAAAGAAATCATCGCCAACGCCGACGCGGACGACATGGCGGCGAAATACATTTTGCAACCGAACGCTTTTTCTCGAATCGTTCACTTTGTTTTTTTGCGATTCATTTTTCTGCTGGGGAAACTGCTGTTTCGGCTGAAAGTTCGCGGCTTGGAAAATTTGCCGCAAGAGCGTCCGTTTCTGATTTGTCCGAATCATCAAGGCTACGCAGACGGCCCATTGATGAGTTCCGTGCTGCCATACCGCGTGCTGCGAAACATGTTCACCTTGGGCTTTACGCCATTTTTCAGCGGCGGGATCAAGGATGTGATTGCCAGGATGGGCAGGATCGTGCCGGTTGATCCCGACACCAATCTGGGACGCGCCATGCGCATCAGCGCCATCGGATTGAAGGCGAAGCAGAACTTATTGCTGTTTCCCGAAGGCTCGTTGAGTTGCGACGGCGAATTGCAGGTCTTCAAAAAAGGCGTAGCGATTTTGGCGCGCGAACTGCAAATTCCCATCGTCCCGGCAGTCATTGACGGTTCATTCGATGCCTGGTCAAAAGTCGGCGATGGAATTCGGCTCAAACCCATTAGCATCACTTTCGGCAAACCGTTGCTGCCGCCTTCCGCCGATAAAGATTCCGAACTTACGCGCGAACAACTCGATCAGGAATATGCGCGCTTCACACAACAGATTCGAGATTCGATCAGCAATTTGCTGGAAGAAGTCAGAGGTCATCAAAAGTAAGTTGCGATTGCAGAAACAACGACCAAGTTTTTTAGAAAGACGGTGGCGGATGATAGCCGGAAATCAAATTGAGTGCGTTACCCATTGAAAAGCACTTGTATTTAACTTGAGGTAAACAAAAGGAGAACCGACATGTCAGAACGACAGTTGTTCCTAGCTGGCGAAGGGCTTGTAATTTTTAAGGTGAGCGGCGCCCCCCTTCTCTCAACTCGCACTATAGATGGCGCACAGGATTCTGAATCTGTAGCGCCTGAACGGGCGTTTCGGTACGGGCGGATGTTCAAGAAAAGCACTTCTCGCTCACAGTTTGATGGACTGACGGCGTTGGGTCTTGCGATGCATGCCCAAAATTCGCCGACTGACAATCATCCGTTTCTGCCTGCTGGATATACTTATCTTGGTCAATTTATCACCCATGATATTACCTTCGACCGAACGGCTGGTCTTGCGACTGGAGCGTTGTCTGCTTCGCAAATTAAGCAGGGACGTTCGCCTTCTCTGGAATTGGATAGCCTGTATGGGATGGGGCCGCTTTCAGAATCGAGCCAGCACCTTTACGAAAAAGACCTCCTCAAATTCAAGATTGGCAAGACAACACCGACCATGTTTGGAGATGCGAACAGGTCTCTTCAGAACGATTTACCGCGTAATGAATTCCGAAAGGCCTTGATCGCTGAACGGCGTAATGATCAGAATCTGGCGCTGGCGCAAACCCATCTGGCGTTCTTGAAATTTCATAACGCGGTCGTTGACCGGCTTCTTAAGGAAGGGCTGCTGGGCAAAGAGTTGTTTGATGCTGCGCGCAAGAAAGTCATCCAGCACTATCAATGGATTATCCTGCACGATTACTTGCCGAAAATCCTTGAAGAATCCGTTTTGAAAGATGTTATGGCAAATGATTTCCAGTCATTGCAGGAGGCATCAAAAGGAGAACGGTTTTTGCCAATCGAGTTCGCCTTTGCTGCTTACCGTTTCGGACATAGCTTGGTGCGCGATGAATATGAATGGAATCGAGTCTTTCAATCTCCGAAAAATGGAAATCTTGATGTAGCCCGGTTGCACCAACTGTTTGTTTTCGCGGGGTTGAACGGAACCATGCAAGGGTCGCCAACCCTGCCGACCAACTGGGTAATTGACTGGACGCGGTTTTTCGATTTTTCCGGTTTTGCCAATGTCGTAAATCATCCGAAATCCAATCGAGCACAGAAAATAGACACTTCATTGAGCTTGGGGCTGAAAGACCTACCTGGCTTTCCCAAAAGTGTACAAGTTGAATCGCGTTCGCTTGCAGTTCTTGATTTGCTGATGGGCGACAGCTTGAAACTGCCAACAGGACAGGAAGTGGCAGAAGCTTTTAGGAAGAAAAAAATTGCGGTGAAAATTCTCTCTGCAAAAGAAATTGCTGAAGGTAGGCACAAGCAAATCATCACTCAATATGGATTTCACGAAAAAACGCCTCTCTGGTATTACATCCTAAAGGAGGCTGAGGTTTTGAATCAGGGCGAACGCCTAGGTCCAATCGGGAGCCGAATCGTCGCGGAAACGTTGGTTGGCCTTATTCATGCCAGTGAATTCTCCATCCTTGGGGATTCGAATTGGGAGCCTGATCTTGGTCAAATCAAGCCCAATGAATTCGGAATGGCCGACTTGCTGGTTTTCGTCAACGACCTGAATCCATTGGAGGCTCAGTCCGGTAGAACAAGCACGATTTCCGCTGAGGGCGCTCGCGCCAACAAGCCCTCGAAGAAGAAAGCTGTCCGACAGACGACTGGTAAGTAATGAGCTTGGTAGAAAGGAAGAAATAACATGTCAATTGCAAAGAACATAAAAAGTAAAATTCTTGAACAACAGAACGATCCAACTGGCCAAATCACGAGTGAGCTTCAGGAACAGTCAATCGCGGCAATAATCGGTGGACTTGGTTCCGACGCTTGGAAGACTTATATGAAAAATTTTGTTGACGCGGATAGCCCTGATCAATTGGCTCGATTAATGGGTGAAGACTTGGCGGCTGGTGATCCTTATATGCGAAAAGAGATTGCCTATTTGGTTGCAAATGCGGCTTGTGGCTCCATCACTCGAACCAAACTCGACCAAAACCTGAATGATGGGTTACTGGATCAAGGGCTGTAAATCGTCGTGAATCGAGGCCACGAATACATTCAAAACTGGGCGAAGATTTGTCATCGTTATCTGCCTTTTGCCTCCGGTGATGCCAAGTGGAGATTGAGTCGGACGGTCCGACCGGACGACCCCGATCAAGGCTGGAAGCTGCATCTTTCAGCTACCTTGCTCAATGCCGGTGAAATGCTGGAAAAGGTTGCGCCAGTTCTACAAGCTGGCGGCGTGCTGTTCAAAGCGCCCGCCTCACTGGAAGAATTGAGTCGCATCAATTCGGGTTTGATTTATGGTTATAGTCAGGTGGGCAAGGCGATTACGGTTTATCCACAAAATAACGAAGAAGCTGTGCGGCTTGCCCACCAACTGAGCGGGATAACTTTTGGAATGGCAGCGCCCGCAGTTCCCTTTGACCGGCAATTCCGACCTGGAAGCTGCATTTATTATCGGTACGGAGCTTTTAAGGAGTTGGATATCCAATCTCACAACGGCGATCCAATTCCAGCAATACGGAATCCTGAAGGGAGCTTGATTCCTGACTCTCGTGAATCCTGGGCATCTGAATTGCTTTGGCTCTCCGATCCGTTCGTCGCGTCCGAGCAGCGGCCTGGTGTGGTGAAGCAAACTTCGCCTGACAGCCCACTCAAAACAACCTTTCGAGTCTTTCGAGCATTGTCGCAGCGTGGTCGTGGAGGAGTTTATCAAGCGGTTGATCTTCGCTTTCAACCGCCACGTCTTTGCATTCTGAAAGAAGGGCGCCGCTACGGCGAAACCGGGTTGGATGGGCTTGATGGTTCGTACCGAATACGTCACGAAGCACAATCGCTTTTTTGCCTGCAAAACTGCGGCATCGAAGTTCCCGATGTTTACGCCGTCTTTGAAGTCGAAGGCAATTCCTATCTGGCCATGGAGTACATCCCCGGTGAAAGCCTCCATTCGTTGCTCCTGAAAAGACAAAAACGCTTGCCGATTCCGCAGGCGCTTCAGTACATGGTTCAAATTACTGATATTGTGGCGCGACTTCACGCGGCAGGCTGGGCTTGGCGGGATTGCAAACCGGGAAATCTGATTCTGACTTGCACAGGTCAATTTCGACCGATAGATTTTGAAAGCGCCTGTCCTAGCAGTCGCTCCGAACCGTTGCTATGGAGAACGTCCGGTTTTACGCCTCCTGAAACAGGTGCCGGAGTGCTGGGAAGCGCTACGGACGATCTTTACGCTCTCGGAGCCAGTCTTTACCTGCTTCTCACTGGGCGAATCCCCGCAACAACCAATCCGGCTCCGGCAACCAGGTGGCGGCGAAACCTTTCTCCTGAACTCCTTTCAATCATCTCTAAACTTCTTGCGCCCGAACCGCGTCTTCGACCGAGCGCGACTGTAGTTTCCAGGCAACTCAAAGCAATTCTTTCCTCTTATCAAAGCTGATTATTGAAGTCGGGCGCAGCGAAGAAGGTCTGCATACCGAGGATGCGAACGCAAATCATCAAAGAGCGGCTCCACCTTGAAAAAAGGAAAAGAGGCAAAACGGTCGTTGCAAACTTCCAGAAGTAGATTAACCGCACGATCCATTTCTTTCAGGGCTATATGAATGATCGCTTTCTCTTGCATCAACGATCCGTCCTTGTTCCGAGATGAAATTGCATCCAATTCCATCAGAATTTTTCGCGCCTCTTCAGTTCGTCCGGATTTGGCATAAGCAAACCCCAGCGGTCCTGCGACATTGGTTTTGTCAACGGCGTGCATGGGCAGGTACATTTCGATGACCTTGTCGTAGGCTCCCTGCTGCAACAAAATCAAGCCGATCATGTATATTGCGTTCTCGTCCGACGGATTTTTTTTGAGCATTTTCTCGAAATGCACACGAGCCCGGTCATATTGCCGATCCCAAAAAAGGCAGCGCCCAAGATTCATTTCGGCCTGCCCGGATGTGGGATCCAATTCAAAGGCTTTTACGCTGGCCGAGATTGATTCGTCTATTCTTCCGGTCAATGCCAACAGGTGCGAATACCAAAAATGGGCTTGGGAATAGTTCGGATTCAGGCTGATTGCCAGTTTGAGCTCTTTTTCCGCTTCCAGGAAATCCCAGTCAAACCTCAGTTTGACGCCCCCAAGCGAAGTATGGGCTTCACTGCTGGTATTGTCTCCTTCCAAGGCTCTCAAGGCGTAATCTTTCGCAATTGGCATGCTTTCCTCGGTCGGAAACGACCCATAAGCTACGGTCGTGCGTATGGCATAGCAGTCCGCCAAACCGGCGTAGGCCTGGGAAAACTGTCGGTCTAGTTCATATGCATTACGGTAATGCTCGATAGCCAAGCGGATGTTTTCCCGGTTTCGATTAATCCAGTAGCTTCTGGCTTGTAGATAATGACGAAAGGCTTCCGGATTTCGAGTTTGGAGGGCAAACAATCGGCTTCGTTCGGCATTGCGAAGGAAGAACAGCGATTCTTCCGCAATCAGGTTGCAGAGCCTTTCGTGTAAAGAGAGGAGTTCTGCGGGGTTGAGGTTGTGGGATTCGTTCCTGAGCAATGCACCGTCTTTCGTCCTGAAGAGGCGTGTTTCCAAAACTGTCTGCTCGCCGCGCTTGGTGATTTGGCTGGCAAAGACCAGTTCCACATTGAGCGCACGCCCAATTGCCCCAAGGTCGCGCGAAGCGTTTTTGTATTCGGCAACAAGAGTGCGAGGCTTGACCTTCAGTCGCTGCAACCGGGAAAGACCTTGAATGAGTGTGTCCGTCAGACCATCTCCCAGGTAATCAATCCTTTGGTCGCCGCTGAGATTGACAACCGGCAGCACCGCCAGAGTGCGAGCGCGGGTCAAGGCGGAATAAGCAATGGCTGTCACAGCGATAAGCAACAACAATGTGGCAAGAGCGACTCGTGTTCGTAACCGGGTGAAAATTGGGCGAGGCTTGATCCTCATTCTTCCGCTTAAATGCTCTTCCAGATCGAAAAGAATTTCATTGACCGATTGATACCGATGCTCTCGATCTTTGACCAAGCACTTGCGCGCAATTTCCAGCAATCCTTGCGGGCTGTTCGCTTCAACGGGCGGGGCGGCACTGAGTATCGCCATCATGCTTTCGACATCCGTTTCTTTAGCAAATGGATTCAAGCCAGTAATCATCTCATACAGCACGATGCCGAAGCTGAAGATGTCTGTCCGCGAGTCCAATCTTTCATTCTTTAACTGTTCCGGCGACATGTACCGCACAGTGCCAACCACCAACTCCTGGCTCGAACCCCGACTTTCTGCGTCTTTCGGAGCCATGACGTTTTGGGCTGCGGATTTCGCCAGCCCGAAATCCAGCACCTTCACGTGGTCGCTCGCCGAGACCATGATGTTTTTCGGTTTGATGTCTCGATGAATGATTCCGTGCGCGTGCGCTTCGGCCAGCGCGCTGGCGATCTGGAGGGCAATATGTGAGATGCGCTCTTTCGGAAGTCGTTGGTTTTGCAGAAGGGCGAAAAGCGTTTCTCCCTCGACAAAGGGCATGACGATAAAGCTGTGGCCAGCCAGCTCCTCAAATCCATACACCGCGCAAATGTTTGGATGGTTGAGTTTGGCCACAGCCTGGGCTTCCCGTTTCAACTGCCGTTTTGCCCATTCATCATTCACCAATCTCTGGGAAAGAAACTTTAGGGCGATTTTGCGGTCAAGTATTGTGTCCTCTGCCAGATATACCTCGCCCATTCCTCCCTCGCCGAGTTGCTGAAAAATCCGAAATTGGCCGATGTCCGTTCCTTCCAGTGAAGGTCTGGATTCCGATTGCCAGAGCGTTCGTAAGCCGAGACTGAAGACAGGGTTTTCAATAAGTTCGGGTTTGGCTTCGTATGCGGCAAGGTAGGTTTCCAACTCTGACCGCAAATGGGGGTCTTCGCCACAAGCGTGCGTTAGAAACGCCGAGCGTTCCGCCGGGGGAAGTTCAATAGCTTCGTGAAACAACTCCTGGATGCGTAACCAGACCTCATTTTCCATGGGCAAGTTCTCGTGCGAGCCAGGCCTTCGCCATTTTCCAATCGCGAAGCACCGTAATCGTAGAAATTCCCAGCGCTTCTGCAGTTTCTTCAACGCTGAGACCGGCAAAATATCGCAGTTCGACGACTTTGCATTTTCGTTCATCCACCGACTCCAGCTTCGACAATGCCTCGTCAAGGGCGATGATCTCGACAGCCCTTTCTTCAATGACGGCGTCGGCTTCAGTCAGGGAAACTTGAATCGCCCCTCCTCCGCGTTTTTCACGATCCCGGTCGCGGCTGTAATTCAGCAGAATGCGACGCATCATTTTCGCCGCGATGGCGAAAAAGTGAGAACGGTTTTGCCAACGAACACGGGTTTGATCCACCAGACGAAGATACGCTTCATTGACCAGCGCAGCGGTCTGCAGCGTATGTCCGGGGCCTTCGCGTCGCATTTGATTGTGAGCGATTCGGCGCAACTCCTGTTCGACCAACGGAACGAGCCGTTCCAACGCTTCCCGGTCGCCCTCACACCAATTGATCAGAAGTTTCGTGATGTCTGCAGAAGAATCCATGGGGTCTCAAAAAAAATACTCGCCTGTGATGATAGTTGCCCTTACCGGATAGTGCGTTAAGGGATGGGAGCAAAACACACTTCGTAGGCAGTAAATTCACCAGGCGACTCTGTCGCTCGGCAAAATCGTTTTGTGATTGATCGCAGCATTAATAGGGCGATTGACGCCTTTTTTGCAATCAATATTTCATCCCCCGATGGAGAAAACTCATGAAAAACGTCCTCAATTCCGGCGCGCATCAGGAAGGCGAATTTGCCGGCGCCGCTCAAAGCTGGATGATGCTGTTATTGACGCTGGCCTTCTTTGCGCTGTATGCGGCTGTTCTCTTCGGAAGCTTCAAGCATTTGTCAGACGACCGGTTGATCACCCATCTGGAGGCAATCATATTTGTCGTGATTGGATATTTTTTCGGAAGACTGCCAGCGAGCCTGAACGAACGAAGCCTAAAAGAAGAGGTCAAGCGCCAGCTTCGGCGAGCCGACGCCGCCCAATATGCCAAAGAGCAATTGCAACAAACCCGCGAATCGCTCGAAGAAAAAATCAAAAATGTCAGAACAACACTTGCGTCATCAGCCACTACAGCGTCCTCAGCCACAGGGAAAGCCTTAGCCAATTCCCTGAATCACACCGGCGGAGCGGCTTGTGACAATACGCTCCGCCAGGCAGTAGTCGCGGTTCTCAAAATACTGGATACGTAAGCCAATTGAGGTTTATCTCAATTGGCCGTCGCAAAGATTTCATTTGAAGGAGAACGTTATGAAAAACTGCATTTGCCGACTGATGATCTTTACGCTCCTGTCCGGGACAGTGCTGACGCCGACCTTTGCACAAGCCCCTAGACAAACATCCGATACCAACTATGGGCGCGTTACCGTAGGCAAGCCTAAAATCTGGAGTTTCGACCGCATTCACTCTACGCTCGACGGATTGCTGCGTGACATTGACGCAGTACAACTAGCATCACTCACCGGATTGAATGCAAATGAATCAAACCAAGCTCTGCTCGACTTTTTGAGCACATCACTGAATATCAAAGTTGATTTCAGTCAGCGAGCCGCTGTGCTCAACGGACTTGAACTGGAGAAAGTCAACGCCGTTCGTCCTGCAGAATTACAACGACTGCAAGTCTTCAACGAACGAATGCGGCAGGCAGAAGCGCGGCGCGTGGAAGTGGAACGCCAATTGGCTGAGGCCAGAGACCGACTTGCGAAACTTGACCCGAACTCTACGAATTACGAGCGTGATAAGGGCATTGAGGAAGGGAAAATCACCGCATTGACGACGGAGCGGACGGAACTCGGCACCATACTTAGCCAGGCCGCGCCATCCGTGACCTCTGTGGACACATCCAAGCTGGGGGATGCACAAGGCATTCAACCCACCGCGCTGCCAACCCCACTGATCAACGCAAGCGATTTGAAAGACGCGCTGAAGGCAAAATTCAACGCCAAAGACCCCAGCTTGCCGGCCACCAAGCAACTGGATAATTTCGTCACGCTGCTTCAAGAGCGCCTCAGCCGCCAGCTTTCAATCAGCTTTGACGACAATGCACGCGAGAAAAAATTGTATCTGGTGCAATTTGATGTTGGCATCTATCCGCAGAAGGATTCCGAAAATCATGTGCTTCGCGTTGAATTCGACATTTCCCGAGAAAACGGTGCCAATGCGCCGCTGGCTTATGATCTGTATCCAGGGGTCAGCGCCTACAACATGACTGAATACTGGGGCAAAAGCCGCGGCACAGGCATCGCCGGAAGTGCATCGTTCCTGTTCGGTTTTGGGTTAGGAGCCGAATATAAACGGCAGCGCGATCAGGTTCGCAGCGCCATGACACAGAGCGTTTATATTTCCGGTTTCGGCGCCGGAACTTCCAAGTTCGGCTGGTACTTTGGCCCCAGCCCGTTCGAAAAGCTGATCTCGCCCGGCAATCGCACGGCTTATGCTGTGATTGCGCTGGACAAGAACAGCAACATCGAAGAATTGACCTTTACCCCTCATGTGAAATGGGTACACCGAACCAAGGCGGATGATCGGTCGGGTGAATTACTGGCTCCTTTGACGGTTACCATTCCGGATCCGCAACTGACCATTACGCGGCTTGCTTACCAAACCAAATACTCACCCGGAGAACTGAAACAAGGCAATAACGGTAATTTGCAACAAGGCGGCAATGGCAATGGGGAGCAACCCAAAGCCGAAGAGTTCGGAACAATACAGATTACCTTTGCCGAAACGATTGACCCCAATCTGGTCATCACAATCAACGGGGCAGTGCTCAAACGGCTCCGCGATGTGCGCGGGCGCGCAACCGCCCAAAAATCGGCCACGACAAACGAAGGCAACAATGGCCCGAAAACTTCCACATTCGGTTTGCTGGAAACGGATAATGACAATGAAAGCCATTGGTTTGCATTGGGAACGAAGAGTATCTCGCTCAAACTGGCTAAGTCCCTGGTTGGCAGCGAAGTCTTTCCGAGTATTCGCCTGCTTTCGGCAGGCAACACAGGCATGGAGTTGCTAACATTGTTACAGCGTCGCACTTTGCCAATTCGGCCCGCCACGAGCCGAATTCCTGACTGGGACATCCAGATCAATGAATGGAGATTCAACTCTACTTCATCGTTGAAAACGCCGCCGTCTTCTGTTTTCGTGCCATTGTTTTCAACTGTGGATTACGTGGATGATGTCATTGCCTGGATTGAAGGCGATGACATCAAAATTACGCGCAGTACACCGCTGGCCAGTCAGGTTCCGCTTGACGATTACACCCAGGTGGTTCTGATCAGAAACGCAACGGCCTTGAATCCTGTACACATCCCTCTGAAATGCCAGGGATACAGAGAACTGACTTGCAGCGGGCACGGTACCGCCGATCCAACAAAAGATCGGATTGCCGTGGAACATCCAGCGAGGAATGGGGTTCTAGGTATTGCCAGCAAGAATGATTTACAGGCGCAGCCGCCCTCCCCGAAACCTCAACTGACAGGCGGTTATGAAGTCACTCCGATTGTTAGGGCGAACGGTGACATCACCGGTTGGCATGTTCGTGTTGCCGCGAAACACCTTCAGCCTGCTGACGATGAGTTGCAAGGATTCGGCGTGCTTCCGCCTGAAATCAAATCTCGTCCAAGTTTGGTGAAATCCTCATCGCAACTTACGTTTGGAACAGACGCCAATTACCGGGTAGAGCAAAACGGCATTGAGTTTTGGATTCCGGCAACCAGTCTGGACGCGGTAATTCAAAGCCGCTTATCGTTATCCAGGAATGGCGAGTTCAGATTCTATTTGCCGGAGATGGCGTCAAAACTGTTCCCTACGGTGAGCAACATTACGAAAGAAGCGGGTTCGTTTGCCCTCAAAGGAACCAGACTGAGCCTTGTTGAGCAGGTCGTATTTCGAGGTTGTGGCAGGGAGTGTGAAGGAATCAGATTCGGTATCAGCAATGGGCTGATTTCATTTTCATCTCCTCGCACCGCAGCAGGTGTCTTTCCAATTGTGCTGAGGTTGAGGGGAGGCGTAATGGTTGAGGCTGCGAATCAAAACGGGGAAACCTGGTCAATCGTACTTCAGCCCGAACAAAGAGAGGATCAATTCCCATTACTTATTAGGCCTCAGTCTGTAAACCCGGTTCCACAGACAAATTCGTCCCGGTCTATTGGAAAAGAGTCGCAAATCTTTTTGTTATCGCCGCAACCTAAACCATCTATCACTCCGCAAAGCGAGCTTGAGCGGCGCACACGCCCCAAACAGACAACCATTCAATAAAGCGTTAAAGCGTTGCCAAAATGCGAAAGCCCGGAAAGATCAAACTCAATCTTCCGGGCTTTCGCTTGATAATTCATTGGCGCTCCTTCCAATCAAGACAGAGGTCTGGTTGTCAGCGGCTTGGTGCTCAGCGGCGTTGTGGCTTTGCCGGATTCGTGGCCGTCCCATTTGATCAGTTTCAGGTCGAGCACGAAGATCGCGTACAGCGCCGGAACCAGCAGTTTGGTGACGTAATTCGCCAGCAGCAAACCGCCGATTTGCGCGTAACACAACGCTTCCCACAACGGCCCGCCATTCATCGCCAGCGGAACCAATCCGAAAATCGTAGCGCCGACGGTAATCATTACCGGACGCAACCGCGCAATGCCTGCGTCGAGCAAGGCTTCGCGCAGAGGTTCGCCTTCTTCGCGTTTTTCCTCGACAAAATCGAACAACACGATGACGTGCGAAACGATCACGCCGATCAAGCTGGCGATTCCTAGAAAGGCTATGAAACCGAACGGCGCGCCCATCACCGCCAGCGCCGCAAATGCGCCCACCATTCCAAACGGAATCGCCGAAAACACCAACAATGGTTTGATGGCATGTTTGAATTGAATCACCAGCGCCAAAAAAATCGCCAGCACAGACACCGCCATGACCACGGCCAGGTCGCGGAATCCTTTCAACCGCTGTTCGCGTTCGCCGCCAATGCTGATGCTGTAACCGGGCGGCAACGAACGCTCGAATTCATCCATTTTGGCGCGCGCCGCGTTGAAAACTTGCGAAGGCAAAACTCCGGGCACTGGAAAGGCTGCAACCGTTACCGTCCGAAACTGGTTGCGGCGACGAATTTTTTCCGATTGCAGTTGGTAATCAATTGCCGACAGTTGCCGCAGCGGAGCTTTGGCAGGACTTTGCACCGAATACACGTACAGGTTTTGAATATCGGAAAGCCGCGCGCGCTCTTCGACACGCAACCGGGCGATGACCGGCACGTCGGATTCGCCTTTGCGCAAACTGGTGACTTCATACCCGCTGATGCCGACCGCCGACGAAGCCGCCACATCCAGATTGGAAAGCCCTGCCAGATTGGCGCGATCCTGTTCGACTTGCAGATTGGCGACGAAACTTTCGGCTCCCCAATCGTCGCGCACGCGATCGGCTTCGGGAATCGCGCGGAAAATCTCTTTGGCCTGTTCGGCCAGATTGCGCAACGTCGCCAAATCCTGACCGGAAATTCGCACTTCGACCGGCGCATCAATTGCGCGGCTGGTTTCCAGTTGCCGCACGTCAATGCGCGCACCTGGAACTTTGGCTGACAACTCGCGCTGCATTTCGGCGACCAGCTTGCTGGTGTCACGTTTGTCGTTCATCTGAATGATGACTTGCGCGTAATTCAATTGGCGATGTTCGGGCGCGACCGAAAACCAGAATCGCGGGCCTCCGCCGCCGGTAAACGTCGTCATCGAATGCAACACCGGTTTGGGTTTGCCGTCTTTGCCGGGATGTTGTTTGCCGTAATTTTCAGCAACCTGACGCACAATGGCTTCGGCTTGCAACGCGGCTTTGTTTGTCGCCGACAGCGGAGCGTCTTCTGGCAGCCAGACGTTCAGGTATGACAGATACGACAAATCTTTCGGGAAAAATTCCGTCCGCAGTTGCAGCACAAACACTCCGCCAAGCACCAAAAAGATCAGCGAAGCCGCCAATGTTTTCCAGCGATGTTCCAGCGCCCACAGGCCGACTTTGTAATACAACCCGGCGAATCCTTTTTGTCGCATTTCGGCCAGCGTCGGTTCTTTCTTCTTGCTGGGACGCAGCAGGTAATAAGCCAGAAACGGAATGAACGACATCGAAACGATGCGCGAAGCCACCAACGAACAAGTGATGACAATTGGCAAACTCCAGATGAAAATGCCCGTGCTGCCCGTTACCAGCAACAGCGGCAGATACGCGACGATGTTCGTGATCGTGGCGTACAAAATCGCTTCGGCCAGTTTGCTTGGCCCCAGCCAGGCCGCGATGCTGATTGGTCGCCCGCCGGCCATTTCGCGCTTAATGGCGTCGCTGGCGACCACGGGGTCGTCCACCAACAAACCCAACGCCAGAATCAACGAGGCAATCGAAACCTGCTGCAAATCCACGCCCATCAAATTCATCATTCCGAAGGTCATCGCCAGCGTGATGGGAATCGAAAGCGCAACCAGCAACGCCGAACGCCATTCGCGGAAGCCGATGAACGCGACCAGCACCACCAGCAAAATGGCTTCGATCAAGCTGCGCGAAAACAGGGCGATGTTTTCCGCGACTTGCAACGGTTGATCGGAAGTTTTTTCGAGCATCAGGTCGTCAGGCAACAGCGGCTTCAATCCGGCCAAAGCTTTATCTACAGCTTCGCCGAATTTGGCGATTTGTTCGCCGGGGCGCATTTGCACGGCCAGCGTGATGGCGCGCGAACGTTGCCATTGACCTTGCGAGTCTTGCCAGGTGTAAAAGTTCAGATAACGCGGCGGCGTTTGATACCCGCGACTGATGTCGGCCAGATCGCGCAAATACACGGGCGATCCGGTGGGCGAAACTGTCACCATCACATCGCCGATTTCTTTTTCGCTTTTGAATTCGCCGGAAGGATTGATGCCCAGGTTTTTGCCTTCGACTTCCAACTGGCCGCCGGGCAAGGTGGTATTGCGCGCGCGCAGCAACTGTCCAAGCTTGGCCGGCTGCAAGCCATAACTGGCCAGCCGCTCCTGCGAGTATTCGATGAAGACATTTTCTTTCAGCACGCCGTAACGAGAAACTTTCGACACCATCGGAACGGTTTGCAGCGTGCGCATAATCAAGTCTGTGAAATCGTCCAGTTCGCGGTAGCTGTATCGTTCGCCCGCGACTGCGCGCAACTGTTCGGCGGTTTTGGCCGTGTCTCGAATGACGATTGGCTGGCGAACATCGGCTTGAAAGCCTGTGGCCTGCAATCGTTCGCTGATGAATCGTTGCGTCGAAGCCAGCAAACTTTGATCTTCGGCATCGCCGGAAACGTCCAGTCCAATGAAATCCTGCCCGTCGAGCGGCGTGACTTCACGTGCAGCGGTTTGTTTGATGTGTCGCGCCAGTTCATCGCGCGCCCATTGGCGTTGTTTGTCGGTCAGCGAAGCGGGCAATCCAATGATGAGCGTCACGCGGTTGGCTGCGCCGAATTTCGCGCGAGCTTGCGTGATGGCGCGTTCGACGGCTTTGGTTTGAGCCTGAATTACAACGTCGTTCACTTTCGGACTGGCGACGGTCAGCATCAATGCGGAGGTGTCGCCGAAATCCTTGATGAACTCGATTGGGCCTGCGCCTTCGGGCAAATCTCGAATGCTGTCCAGTTTCAGCCGCACGTCGTCCAATTCTTTGCCGATGTCCTGCACCTGTTCATCCAGTGCCAGATAGACGACCGACACGTTACTGCGCGAAATGGATTCGACGGTTTCGACGCGCGAATTCTGCGCCATCTTTTCTTCGATCTTGCGCGTGACTTGCTGTTCGACTTCTTCGGCGCTTGCGCCCGGCCAAGTGCATACGGCCAACGCCTTGCGCACTTTGACTTCCGGGTCTTTGCGTTTGGGCATGGCGAAGTACGCATACGTTCCCCACAGCAAAGTGATAAGCAGCAGCATCCATGAAACCTGCCGCGTTTCGGTGAAGAACTTGGCGGTGTTCTGGCGTGTTTCCGTCACCAGTCGCGCTGTCAGACTGGTGCGCGGTTTTAGATTCGGATCAGTGGGGTTGGGCATGACTTATTTCTTGCCTCCTTTTGGCTTCCGCTTCACGCGTACTGGTTGTGCTCCTGCTTCACTCAACGCATAAAACTCGTGAAGTTTGGCTTGCAGCAATTTCTTGTCGGGAAGTTTGGTCACGTATTCGGCAACGAGCGCAGGTGAAAGAGCACGGCTGAGCGAGTATTCAACCACTTCACTGTCTTTTGTGGCGCAAAGCAGGACTCCTATCGAAGGGCCTTCGTGCTGTTTGCGAAAGTCGCGGTCGAGTGCCTCCAGATAAAATTCCAGCTTGCCCAGATGCTCTGGCTGAAATTCTTCGATCTTCAATTCAAAGCAAACCAGACAGCGCAACACTCTATGAAAAAAGAGCAAATCAAGTACAAAGTCGCGTCCGCCTACCTGCAACCGCACTTGCTCGCCCACGAAAGCAAAGTCTGCGCCCAATTCCATCAGAAACTTTCGCAGGTTGGCGACCAATCCTCGGTGCAAATCAGCTTCGGAATATCCTTCCGGCAAGTCGAGGAACTCAAGCAAGTACGTGTCTTTGAAGATGGATTTTGCGTCGGGGTGCAATTGTGTCACCAGCGGCGACACTTTTGGCGGCGAAAGGATGGCGCGTTCAAAAAGCGCCCCTGCGAGTTGTCTTTCCAGTTCGCGCTTTCCCCTGCGCTCCTGCAAGCAAAGACGCAAATAAAACTCGCGTTCTTCGGGGCGTTTGCATCGGCTCAGAATCAGCAGGTTGTGCGTCCATGGCAATTGTCTCACCAGTGGTGAGACTTTTTCGTCGTTGCGATAAGTTTCGTAAAACTGCCGCATCCGAAACAGGTTGCGGCGAGTAAAGCCTTTGATATCCGGGTGCTGAGTGGTGATGTGTTCGGCCAGTCGTTCCACAACGCCTTCGCCCCATTCAGCGGTTTCCAGCTTGCGACTCAGGTACTGTCCCACCTGCCAGTAAAGATCAATCAGCGCAGTGTTGACCGCGGCAAAGGCTCGCTGTCGGGTAGAGTGAATAAGCTCCACCACTTCGATGAAATCCTGCGCTTCCGTCTGCGACGAAGCCTTGTAAGCGAGGGCATTCCGGTTGGCTTTTGATCCGGGTCGTTTCATCTTCAAAGCTCGGTTCAGATCGTCAGATTGTTGGGGCGGGAATAAATCGCCTGCACGACGGTGATGTTGCGCGTCAAAAAAATGGATTCGCAATTCAGCAGGTAGTAATTCCATTTGCGAATGAATTTTTCGCTGAAGCCGAGCGACAAAACCGATTCCAGCTTTTCGTTGAAATTGTTTCGCCAGGTCGCCGTTGTGCGCGCGTAATGCAGTCCCATCTCTTCCAAACTGTGCAGATGCAGATCGCCGGTTTCGTTGATGAATTTGTTCATGATGCCGACCGAAGGCAGCAGCCCGCCGGGAAAGATGTGTTTCTGCATCCAGGTGACGTTTTGCCGGTGGCTTTCGTAACGCGAATCGGGACAGGTGATCGCCTGAATTGCCAGCAAGCCGGATCGGTCAAGCAGTTCGTGGCATTTTTGAAAAAAGCTTTTGAGGTATTCGTGGCCGACGGCTTCGATCATTTCGATGGAAACGATCTTGTCGAATTTGCCGGTGACGTTGCGGTAATCGGTCAGTTGAAATTCGACCTGATTGGAAAGCCCAGCGGCGGCCATGCGCTCTTTCGCATAGTTCAATTGTTCCTGCGAAATGGTGATGGAAGTAATCCGACAGCCGTAATTTTTGGCGGCGTGTTCGGCGAATCCGCCCCAGCCGCCGCCGATTTCCAGCACGTGATCCGAGGCTTTCAGATTCAGCTTGCGGCACAGCCGGTCGTATTTTTCGGCTTGCGCGGCTTCGAGCGACGTTTCGGGCGAACTGAAAATGCCGCAGGAATACGTCATGCTTCGATCCAGAAAGAGCTTGTAAAAATCATTGCCCAGATCGTAATGCTCGGAGATGTTGCGTTTGGCGTTGGCCTGATTGTTGGCGCGCAGCTTGTGGCGAATCTTGTTGAAAACCAGCAACACATCCGTCAGCGGCAAACGCCGTTTTTCCGAAGACGCCGCGTGTCCCAGATTGATGACGAACCACGACAGCACGGCAACAACATCATCCGAATCCCAATCGCCGTCCACATACGATTCGCCGAACCCGACTTCGCCGTACAAGATGCTCTTTTTGAAAAACGCCGGATTCAGAATGTTCAGCGTCGCTTCGGGGCCGGGGAGTTTCTGGCCGTAGGTCGCTTCCTGGCCGTCGGGAAAAACAACGCGCAGCTTTCCGGCAGGCAACGGCGCGATAATCTTGTTGAACAGCGTTTGGTAAATGCCGTAGCCAGTTTCTTTCGTCGCGGCGGAGCGTGCTTGTGGGAGTCGGGTTTCCATGTATGTCTCCTTGATAGGCGAGTGCTATTCGATGATTGCCGGTTGTTCGGTGGCGACGTTGTTGTTAGGCAAACTGCCTCGACGAACTTTTTCGGCCAAGCCGAGTTTTTCCAGCAGCCAAATCGCGCACCAATTGAAGTCGAGTTCGTACCAAGCCAGTCCGTGTCGCGCTGCCGCCGGATGTGCGTGATGGTTGTTGTGCCAGCCTTCGCCGAAAGTCATCAGCGCCACCCACCAGTTATTGCGCGAATCGTCGGCGGTGTTGAATCGGCGATTCCCCCAAACGTGCGCCGCCGAATTCACAAAACAGGTCGCATGCCAGGAAAACACCACGCGCAGGCACACTCCCCACAGCACGAATTGCCAGCCTCCCAGCCAGTACAACAGCGCAGCGAGAGGAAATTGCGGCAGATAATTCCAGCGCGAAATCCATTGGTGAAAGCGGTCTTTGTACAGGTCGGGCACGGTGCGGGCGTGCAATTGAATCTGGTTGTGATCGGAAACGCCGTTGGTGATCCAGCCCATGTGCGACCACCAGAATCCGTGACGCGGCGAATGCGGATCGCCTTCACGTTCGGTGTTGGCGTGATGAATGCGGTGATTGGCGCACCAGGGGATCGAACCTCCCTGCAAAGCCAGCGCGCCGCATACGGTCAAAAAGTATTCGACCAGTTTTGGCGTTTTGAATCCGCGATGCGTCAGCAATCGGTGATAGCCGATGCCTATGCCCAGGCTGCCCGCAAACCACCACAGAAACACGGCAACGCCCAACGCCGCCCAACTGAAATCAAACAGAGCGGCAATCGCGCCGACGTGAAACAAGGCCATAAACAAGGTCATTGGCCAGTTGAGCGGATTGTGGTGATGAATTGTCGCTTCGTTTTGCATCTTACTTCTCGGTTGAAGGAATGACTTTGACCTGTTCGCCATCCACGATCATCGCTGCGCCGGAAACGACTACGCGCTCGCCCAAGCTGACGCCTTCGGTGACGGCGATCATGTTTCCGTAGGCTTCGCCCAGTTTGACCAGGCGCTGTTTGGCGAATTGTTTGCCGCCTTGATCTGTGACGACGTTGACGGCGTAACTCTCAGGATTTTGTTTCGGCCTGACAATCGCGTTGATCGGAATGACGGTAACGGGCGCGGCGGAATTGCTCGACGGCAACGACAACGAAGCGATCATGCCCAAACGCAATTGGTTGGGCGGACGCGGAATCGTCGCTTCCACATCAAAGACGCGGCTTTTCGGATCGGCGGCTGGCGAAATACGCGAGACCCAGCCTTTGAATTCCATGCCGGGAATCGCTTCGGTGGTGAAGGTCAATGCTTCGCCGATGCCTACGTTTTTCAGCGACAAATCCGGCAAACCGAACGTGGCTTTAACCGAAGCTTTGTCCGCGACGACAAACACCGGGCGACCGGGAGCCGCCAATCCGCCGGGTTCGATCAACCGTTTCAGAATGTAACAATCCATCGGAGCAATCAGCGCGGCGTCTTTTTCGGCGAGTTTCGCTTCGCCGAGCAGCGCCTGAGCGCCGCTGATTTTGGCCTGGATGACTTTGGCTTGCGAGCGAACGGTTTCTACGCGCGCTTGCGCCATCTCGACTTTGGTTTTGGCGCCTTCGTATTCGGGCTTGGTCAGGCTTTTGGCTTCCAGCAGTTTGGTCGCGCGTTCCAGATCGCGTTCGGCTTGTTTTAACGCGGATTCGGCTTCGGTCAATTGTGCGCGGTTGGTTTCGATGGTGGATTGAGCTTCGGCCACTTGCGATTCGGCTTGTTTGACCTTGGCGGCGAAATCATCGCTGCGTAAACGAGCCAGCACGGTTCCTTTGGCGATGGTGTCGCCTTCCTGAACCGGACGCAGACGTTTGTCAGCGCCTTTGATTTGATGGATTTCGCTGACATAACCGCCGAACTTGAACGCCAGTTCGTTTTGCGAAGCGGGCAGGATGTTGGCGGAATATCGCTCGCCGTTCGCGCTCGCGCCGCTTGGCGAATAGTTTTGCACTTCCTGCACCTGAACGGGTTTGACAGGTTTCTCAAAACTTTCTGCCTTCCGGCAACCTGTCGCCACAGTCAGGCAGATGCATATTCCGATCACATAGCGAAGAGTTGTTTTCATCGTAGCTCTCATGGCTGGGAGCGCAGGCGTCCCGCCTGCACTTCCAACTTAGGCAGGCGAGACGCCTGCGCTCCCAGCGAAAGTTCATCTAAAGTTCGCCAATAGCTTTTTCAAAATCGGCACGCGCCGTCCAGAACGCCAGCAACGCTTGCTGATACCGATCCTGAGCCGTCGCCAGTTCGGCCTGTTTTTGCAGCACTTCTTTGTACAGCACAGTTTCCAGCGAGTATTTGCTGGTGGCGACGCGCAATTTTTCGCGCGCGGATTCCTGCGCCAGTTGACTGACGCGCAACAAAGCGCGCGATTCGTGCAGTTTCCGAAACTTGTCGCCGACTTCGCGCAAAATCAGACTTTCGGCTTCGCGCAAACCTTCGCGCGCCTGTTCGATGGTCTTTTGCTTTTCGGCCATCTCGTGTTTGCGGCGTCCCCAATCGAACGGCTCCCAACTGAGCGTGAAGCCAATGCCCGAAGCGTTTTGCGGCAAGACCGAAACGCCGAATGCGGAAAAGTATCCGGCGGTGGCGCTGATGTCCGGGATGGCTTCGGCTTTTTTCAATCGCCGGTCGTATTCGGCCAGCTTCAATTTCAACTGAGCTTCTTTCAGCTCCGGGCGTTCGGCCAGCGCGCGCGTTTGCGCCATTGAAAGTTCGACTTCGTAAACGGTGTTGGCGGAAATCGCGTCCACAGTGAATTCGGTGCGAATGTCGCGCCCCAGCAAATGGTTCAGCAACTCTTTTGCCGCCGCCAGATTGTTTTGCAGTTTCAACGTCTCGAACTCTTCTTTGGCCAGTTGAGTTTTGGCGTCCAGGCTGTCGGATTCGAGCGCGACTTGTTGCGTGACGTATTCGCCGACGACGCGATCCAGTTCGCGGTACAGTTTCAGCGTTCCTTCCGAAGCGTCGAGCGCGCTTTGCAATTGCAGGATGGCGTAATAGCTGCGTTTGATTTGATGAGCGATTTCGCGCTTCTTGAGTTCCAGCTTGCTGTCGGCGACTTCGCGGCCAAGCTCGCTCATCTTGATGCCCAAATTGATGCGATGAAGTTGCGTCAGCGGTTGAGTGGCGCGGGCGATGATGAAGGCGCTGGGGCCGTGCGAAGACGTAACAGTCGTGTTGGTCGGCGGAACCGGCCCAAGTCCGGGAAATTGGCCAAAGACGCCGCGATCAAAACGAAACTCCGGCGGTTTGAACCACTGAAATTCCATCACGGACACATCGAATCCCGGCAATCGGCGCGTGGCGATAGTGGCCAATTTATCTGAAGCCTTTTCGACTTCCAGCCGTTCGACATTGACCAGCCGATTGTGCCGCAATGCCAGGTCAACGGCCTGTTGAAGCGAGAGTTTTTCGCCTGCGGCGACCTGCGTCGCCTGGCAGCGAATTTCAATGGGCAAAAAAACGATCAACCACAGGGCGAATATCTTGACCACTCACGCCTCCTGAAAACGGCCTTGCGTGTGAAGCAAATTTTTCAATTTGCCCGAAATTGGTAATGCAAGAAGATCAGCGCAGTTTGAGAAAGCCCGCGCTTCGGAATTTGCTCAGCCAGAGTTCTTGCCTTCGACCGAAGCGGGACTTCGCAAAATTGTCGTTCGGCGAAAACCGGCAACCGGATCGGTAAAATTTTCAGGATTGGTTGCCGGACTGATTGCTGCCGGACTGATTGCTGCCGGACTGATTGCTGCCGGATTGATTGCTGCCGGATTGATTGCTGCCGGATTGATTTCTGGTTGCTGTGCGACAGGATTTTTGTTTCTGGAAAAATCCAGGATGGCTGACAGAATCGCGGCTTTGTGCATTTCGATGGCTTTGTGACCGCATTCGACGATTGCCGGCAATTCCTGCACATCCCAGGGATTGATCGTGTGATCGAAGTCCACTTCGATGATAACGATTTCGTGATGGTGCATGCCGATGGAAAGAAACATCTGGCTGCGCGTCAGCGTGCGCATCGTGTTGTCTATGTGACGATAGAAACAACTGAAAAAACCTTTCGGTTCAGTGCGAACCTTTTCCTTGAAATCCAGCGCGATGATGACATCCATCTTGCGTTTGATGGCTTCGACGACGGGAACCGGCGCGCTGTAAATGCCATCGCCCAGATACCGCCCGTCAATTTTGGCCGGAGGAAACGCCGGGAAAAACGCGCACGACGCATAAACGGCGTCGGCCAGCGGGCCTTTGGTCAGGACGACGCCTTCGCCGGTGTCAATGTCAGTGGTTTGCAGCAAAGTGCGAGGGCGCAATTGTTCCAGCTTTTTGTCGCCGAAGTATTCCTGCAAAGCTCCGCGCCAGCGGTCAGGTTTCAAAATGCCGGAGGTCTTGTCGAAATTTCCCAGATGCGAACTGAAGATACCGAACAAAGACGAATAATCGAATTGCGTGAAAAGGCTTTTTTGCAATCTTTGCATGCCCAGATCGCGGACTTCGGCGGGAGTGCAGCCCGATCCGATCATCGCGCAGGCCAAAGCGCCGCCGCTGCATCCGACCATCAAATCCACTGGGATTCGTTGTTCGGTCAGAAACTCGAACAGCGCCAGACTGGCCATCGCCTTGATCCCGCCGGTTCCGAGCACGATGCCAATTTTGGGCAGTTCCCTGACAATTGTGGACAATTCAGGTTGATTCATAAACCGCTGTTTCCGATGTGATTGAAAAGGTGTTGGTGATTATTTGCTGACAATATGCCGGTCGTCGCGCGTGACGGAAAACACGCCGGAACCGGCAACTCCGGCAATGGCTTCTTCGCGCGTATCGTAAATGCGCGACACCATGGAAAATCCCGTGCGGTCGAAAATGTCTTTCGCCTGCTGGCTGGGCGAATGAAGCGCGATGCGACCTTCAACATCCAGAATCTTTTTGGCCACACTGACCAACACACGCAATCCGGAGTTGTTGATGAATTCGATCTGCGAACAATCAATGATTAACTGTCTTGCTCCATTTTCGATCAACTTGCTCAGGTTTTCTTCCAACAACTGTGCGTTTTCGTTATCAAGCCGCCCTCTCAAATAGAGAAATTGCATTTCAGAGCTTTTATCTTTAATGACTTCCATGAACTTGCCTCCTTCTTGATTTTCAAATCAGGCAATTGCCAGCGGGAGCTATAGCCGAATAACCAGATGACGGTAAAGACAGATTAGTGAGTCGGATGATAAGTTGAACATGGGCGCTTGACAAGCTGGGATGCTGCGCGTTTCGGCACCCTGCCCAAACTATTGATGGAGGCGCTGTTTTACTACTGGCAAACAGTGTCAACGAGACCGGAATGGCACAACCAGCATTCTGTCTACACGTCGCCACTCAGTTTCAGGGTAATTGGGCAATCCGAGTTTGATTCGTTCCGGTTGAGATGACAACCGGAACGTGCCGAAGATACGATCCCACACGGACAGCAAGCTCGAATAGTTAGAATTTCGCTCAGCGGGTAATTGCGAATGATGAACCCAGTGCATCCATGGAGTCGGAATTATCATTCGCAAGGCACGATCCAGCTTGGCTGGTATTCGCACGTTCGAGTGATGGAAAAGTAGCACTGGCAAGACAAGTGTTTCGTAAATTAGCAATTGCGTCAGACTCATTCCCAAAATCGGCAATACCACCAACCGCGCTGCGGAAGACAAAATAATTTCGGCTGGGTGAAATCGCATTGCGGTGCTGGCGTCCATTTCGGCGTCAGCGTGATGCACTGAATGAAACCGCGACAGGAAATCAATCTGATGATTAAGCAGATGCCAGAGATATTGCCAGGCATCGAACAACACCACAGCGAGAACAGTTTCCGCCCAGCTTGACCAGTTCAGCCAATGCAGCAGGCCAAACCGATAACGAGTAACCGCCACAGTCAGCGCACTAAACAACAACGCCCCCAATACTGCATTGAGTGCCATCATTCCCAGATTGTTCAGGTTGTGAGTCAGTCGTCGTTTGCGCCCGGAATACATCGGCGCAATCCCCTCCAGCACCCATAACACCGCAAGAGAACACGCCGCAATCAGCGTTCGGTAAGTTGTCAGGTCGGAAGTGGCAATCATCATTTGGTCCTATTGGCGGACAATGCTGATTTAAGCAATAGTTTCAACTCGGCGACGGTTTTGGAGTATTTCGGATCGTTCGCCAGGTTTTTCAGTTCCCGCGGGTCGTTGAGTTCGTCGTAAAGTTCAGCGCCTTTTCGTCCTTCGTCCCATTCGGTGTAACGCCAGAGTTCGGTGCGAACGCTGTAACCCATAAAGCGATTTTGCGCGCCGCCGCGTTGCACCTGTGTGACGGCGGGTTTATTCCAGGTGGCTTTCGGGTTGGCGAGCAACCGGCGGAAGCTGCGACCAGCCAGGTTTTTCGGTGTTTCCGCCAAGCCGCACAAATCCGCCAGCGTCGGGTATAAATCAACGAATTCCACAGTGCGTGGCGAAGCCTTGCCTTTGGTAACGCCGGGTCCGGCGACGATCAACGGGTTGCGTGCCGATTCTTCAAACAAACTTTGCTTCATCCATTGACCGTGCTGGCCGAGCAAATAACCGTGATCGCTCCAAAAGACGACGATGGTGTTTTCGGTCAGTTTCAACCGGTCGAGCGCGTCCAGCAGTCGCCCGACATTGGCATCCACAAAACTGATCGAAGCGTAATACGCCTGAATGGCTTCGCGCTGTTGTAGTTCGTTGACGCCGAAATGCGGGTCTTTGAGCCAGGTTGCGGCTTCGGGAATGGTTTTCCATTCGTCGGGCGAAAACTTCGGAGCGGCGATTTTTTCCATCGGATACATGTCGAAATACTTCTTCGGAGCGATGTACGGACAGTGCGGGCGATAAAATCCTGCGGCGATGAAAAACGGACGATCTTTGTTCGCTTCCAGCAACTTGATGGTTTCGGTGGCGACTTTGCCGTCGGTGTGTTCTTCGTCCGGCGCAGGCGAAGCGTACAACGACAACGAACTGCCAAGTCCGCGTGTCGGCGTGTAATTGGTCAGAATTTTTTCTTCGTCTTTGTCCACGCCGCGCGGATTGACGACCGCGTTCCAGGATTTCGGATCGTCCAGGCCGTCGGTTCCGATCTGGCCTGGGTTGCCGTAATGATAAATCTTGCCGACGCGAGCGGCGACGTAACCGTTTTTCATGAATGCTTGCGGCAACGTGACCACGTCCGGCAGCACTGAGCGAAAATGCTTTTGCAGGTCGTACACCTGAGTCGTGTCGGGTCTGAGGCCGGTCATCAAACTCGTACGGCTGGGGCTGCACAACGGAAACTGATTGTAGGCTCGATCAAACCGAACTCCTCGCGCCGCCAGCCGATCAATGTTCGGCGATTTGATCAGCGGATGGCCGTAACAGCCTAAATCGTTATTCAAATCATCGGTGGAGATGAACAGCACATTGAACTTTTTGGAGTTGGATTTTGCCGCCGAAGACTTTTGCGCTTGCGAAATCGGTTCGCGGGCGATTAACGCGACAACGATCAACAACGCCGGAATCAGGAACCTGAACATTTGCTTCATGGTTTTTCTCGCTGGATGGTGGAATTGAAACGCGCGCATTCTGTGTGATGTTGCGCGAACTGTCCAGTTTGCGAATTGACTGGAGCGACTTTCACAGCTACTGGTTCGGCTGGATTTACAGATCCCTTAAGTCCAGGCTTTGAGATTCCTGGTTGCCTATTCAATTTCTCGCGCTTACGATCCGCGCCATGTCCACCGCGATCATTTTTTCTGACGATTACCTGAAGCACGACACAGGTCATCACCCTGAGCGCCGCGAACGATACCGCGCGGTGCTGAATGGATTGATGGCCGACGAAGACCTGTGGCAAAGCTTTGTTAAATTGCCGCCGCGCGCCGCCACCGATGACCAATTGGAACGTTGTCACACGGCGCGTTCGATTGCTCGTGTTCATCAGGCTTGCGAACAGGCGATGATGTTTGAACACGTTCAACTTGATGCCGACACAGTGGTTTCAGAACAGTCCGATGTTGCTGCGCGATTGGCCGCCGGAGGAGCTTGCCGAGCGGTGGATGCCGTCGTCGCCGGAGAAGCTGAAAACGCTTTTGTGGCTTGTCGTCCGCCGGGGCATCACGCAACGGTCGGGCAGGCAATGGGCTTTTGTTTGTACAACAATGTTGCCATCGCGGCGCGCTACGCTCAGGCGGCGTATCCGACGGAAATCAAAAAGGTTTTGATCGTGGATTTCGACGTGCATCACGGCAACGGCACTCAGGATATTTTTTACGGCGACCCATCGGTCTTTTATTACAGCTTGCATCAATTTCCATGGTATCCGGGAACGGGCGACGCGCGCGAACGCGGCGTGCGCGAAGGCGAAGGATTCACGCTGAATGTCCCGATTCAAGCCGGGACTTCGGCAGAAGATTATCTGCAACTGTTTGAGCAAGGTTTGGAAACAGCAATGAAAACTCTTGCGCCAGATTTGGTGATGATTTCAGCAGGGTTCGACGCTCACGTGGCTGATCCGCTGGGGCAATTGGTGCTGACCGATGACAGTTACGCGCGAATGACTCGGCGGTTGAAAGAAGCCGCTCGCATTTCGGGCAAAGGCCGCATCGTTTCCTGTTTGGAAGGCGGTTACAACCTGCAAACGATGGGCGAAACGGTCAGAGCACATGTTGCGGCTCTGGAAAATTGAACTTGCCGGAATAATTCAACCGCCGATTGGCATTCGTTGGTGGCGGAAAAATACTTTCCCGTTTGCCCGGTTTGCCTTTGTTTGGCGCTGGCAGCGGGAGTAGAATCCGCCGTGACAGATACCCCAGTCGAAATGTTTTTGAGGTCGTTAAGGAGGTCGTTATGACAAGATTCGTCAAAGTTTTCGTCGCCGCGTTTGCGCTGCTTGCTGTGGCGTCAATTGCGGTCCAGGCTCAACACCTGATTTCTACCAAATCCGGCTTCGTCAATCGCACAGAAGGCAAGGTCTTCATCCTGCGCGCTGACAGTGAAGACGGCAGCAAAGGTCGCGCTTCGCTCGGCACGCAAATGCGCGATGGCGACAGCGTCATTACCGAAGCCGACAGTTTTGCGGAATTGTTGCTCAGTCCGGGTTCGTACCTGCGATTGAATGAAAACAGCGAGGCTCGCGCGATCAATACGGCGTTTGGCGAAATTCGGTTTGAACTGGTAAAAGGTTCAGCCATTGCCGAAGTTGCCACCGCAAATGAGCAGGTTTCGAACATCAACAAAAATTCCCCTCTGGAAATCGTCACGCCTCACGGCACGGTTTCCATTGCCAAAGATGGCATTTATCGCCTGGACACAATTGACGCCAACACTCTGGTGCAAGTTCGTCAGGGCGAATTGTTCATCGGCGACCGCAACCAGTTTCTGGCTGGCAGAGCGACCAAGATCAAACGCGGCAATGCTGTTAAATTGACTGGCGGTACGGTTGGCAATTCCGACATCGCCAAGGTCAACAAAGATGCTTCGGATCGTTTTGACGCCTGGAGCTTCAATCGCGCCAACACGCTGATGGCCGCCAACGTTTCTGCCTTGCGCCGTTCGCGCACAATGAGCGCATTGAGCTATGGCTGGATTTACGACTCTTTCTACAATTGTTACACCTACATTCCGCGACGTGGATTGTGGTATTCGCCTTATGGATTTGGCTTCTTCAACTCTTACGGCAACTGTCTGTATTACTACCCGTTTGGTTACAACCCGTACTGGAGTAACCCATACGGTAACGGTGGTTCCGCTGGCGGTGGGGCTGCTGCCTTGCCGAGCCGCGTGATTGCCGGTAACGACCGAGCGCCGATTCAACGATCCATCGAAGGTCGTCGCATTGATACCAATCCGGGATTTGGTGCGGATCGTGGAGCCAGCGATTTCGGCGGACGAGCAATCTCCACTTCGTCTGCGTCTTCCGTCAGCACTATTTCCACGGCTGCGCCGACGCGAACTGAAAGTCCGGCAGCGTCCGGCGGTGGTGGACGATCTGGCCCACCGACTCGACCGTAATATTGTAAGCGGCTTCCAAAACACTGAGGGCTGAGTCGAATGTTGAATTCGACTCAGCCCTCAAGCATTTTACAGCGACAACTTGTCAAAATGCCGTGACGTTTTCGGCCAGATTTGACGGTATGAAAACGCGATTGCTATCATCCGCCATCAATTCCGAATTTCCCGCAAACACATTTATCTTAATTTCACTTGCTCAAGGAGAATTATGTCTGACACACCCAAAATGACTTTTGCGATGATTAAACCCGACGCCGTTCGCGCGGGTAACATCGGCAACATTATTCAACGCATCACCGACAACGGTTTCAAAGTCCGCGCGATGAAGCTGGTTCACATGTCGAAAAAAGTGGCTGAAGGTTTTTACGCTGTTCACAGTGAGCGCCCGTTTTTTGGCGAACTGGTTGAATTCATGACCAGCGGGCCGACCGTTGTGCTGGCGCTGGAAAAAGAAAACGCCGTCCAGGCTTGGCGCGATTTGATGGGGCCGACCGATTCCACCAAAGCTCCGAAAGGAACCATTCGCGGCGATTTCGGAACCACGATGGGCGAAAACGCTTCGCACGGTTCGGATTCGCCGGAAAACGCCAAGATCGAGTTAAGCTATTTCTTTAACGCGACCGAATTCTGCTAAACCAATCCAATTGCCACCGAACCGCAGCCGGTTCGGTGGCGATTTCTTTTTGATCCCGCCTCAATTCTTTTTGACAATCACCACATCTTCGACGTGCGGGTTACTGTGCAGTGTGATGTGAACCGGACAGCGTCCGGCGATGTATAGCAGTCGTTCGCGCTGTTCTTCGGTCACGTCGCCGGTGACGTAAATCAACCGGCTGATGTGTTGAATCTCTTTCTTGCCTTCCGTTTCTTCCGCCGTGCAGCTTTCGCAATCATCCACGTGAATTCGGTCGAACGTCAGCACCACTTCGACATCGGTGATCGGCAGCTTTTTGCGTTCGATGTACAGCCGCAACGTCATCGCCGTGCAGGCTCCCAGCGCCGACAGCAATAAATCATAAGGCGACAGCCCAGCGTTTTTGCCACCGGCTGAAACCGGTTCGTCGGCAATCAAGGTGTGATTGCCCGCCGTAATTGTCGAACGGAAACCTTCGTTCAAATTCAGTTTGACGCGAACATCGTTCATCTTTGTCTCCATAAAACCCGGTCAGGCTTGGCTCAAGCTCAAACCGATCTGTTCAAACTTTTCAATCGTCGCGCGAACATCGTCTTTGGTCGTGCGGTGATTGATCGTGCAAAGCCGTTGAACCACGCGCCCACGCAACGAAGTTGAATTGGCGAACGCAAAGCCGTCTTCGATCTGCGCTTCGACAATTCGCCGGTTGAGTTCGTTGATTTCTTCTTCCGAAGCCGAATGCGGCGGCACGAAACGAAACGCGACGATGCCCATCGTCGCCGGGCTGACAACTTTCCAGCAGTTCGACTGGCGAACAAGTTGTTCGGCGAATTCTGCCAACTCGAAGCTGTGTTCGATGGCTTGACGAAACGCCGCCGCGCCGAAAGTTTTTAGCGATAGCCACAACTTCAACGCGCGAAAACCTCTCGTCAATTGAATGCCGTAATCGTAAAAGTTTATTTCCTGTTCTTCGGCGCGTTTGGTGTCTTCCAGATATTCGGCCATCGTGTGGAAAGTTTTCTTCAATCCGCGCGCGTCTCGCAAAATTACGCAGCCGATTTCAAACGGCTGAAACAGCCATTTGTGCGGATCAAGCGACAGCGAATCGGCTCGCTCAATTCCGGCCATCAACCGTTTGCCGCGTTCGGTCAAACAAGCCGCCGCGCCGTAAGCTCCGTCAATGTGCAGCCACAGATTTTCAGCTTCGCAAAAGTCGGCAATGTCACTGAGCGGATCAACCGCGCCAGTGTTTGTCGTTCCGGCGTTGGCAATGACACAGAACGGACGATGGCCGGCTGCTCGGTCTGTGGCGACAGCTTGGTGAAGATCGGGCAGCAGCAAACGAAACTGTTCATCCGATGGCAGTTTGCGAACCTGGTCGCGCGCGAAACCCAAAATCCTCAAGGCCTTTTCCAGCGACGAATGCGTTTGATCGGAAAAGTACACGACAGCATTTTCAATGCGATTGTCCAACTTGTTTTGCTTGGCCGCAGCCAGCGCCGTTAGGTTCGCCATCGAACCGCCAGATACAAAAAGCCCACCGGCTGAATCCGGCAAACCGCACATCTGCCGCAACCAATCAATCGTCACCAATTCGATCTCTGCCGGGCCGGAACCTTCCAGCCAGTTTCCGGCAAAAGGATTGAATCCGGCGGCCAAAGCATCGGCCATGACGCTGACGAAATTCGATGGGCTGGGGATGAACGCAAAAAAGCGCGGGTGGATGACGTTGCCGATGTTCGACCAAACATCACGCTGCAATTGGTCGAGCAGGGAATTGGGATCGGCAGGCTGTTCCGGCAACGATTCGCGCAATCGGGCTTCGAGTTCCGTCCGCGGCGATAACCGCATCACAGGCTGGTCAGCAATGGTTTGGTAATACTCTACGATCTGGTCAACGACTCGATAACCGAGTCGGCGCATTTCATCAGCAGGCAGTTGGAGGTTGGGATTTTCAGGCATTCAAATCTGGAAAGTTTCATGCGAAAGCCGGGCCGCGAATGTCTTTGGCAATCTGATTCAACTCGCGTTGAACAACGCTTAGTTTATCGTTGTTGATTTCGATGTGTTCGCGCAAGTCAACGTACCGATCTTTCATATCACGGCTCAACACTTTTTGGCCTTCGAGCACTTGGGCAAGCAGAGCTTCGATCTTGGACAGTCGCTCATCCAGTGAAAGCTGCGGCAATGGGTCAGTCGTTTGGTTCGCAAGAGTGTCAGACATGGCTTTTCTCCTCATAAAATTGGTTAGCGGGGTGGCCACGCGGCGAAGTTTAGACAATCCATCCGCCGCCGACAACGACATCGCCATCGTAAAACACCGCTGCCTGACCGGGCGTGACCGCGCGCTGAGCTTCGTCAAAAGTCACCAGAACTGTGCCGTCTTCGTTTTTTGTCAACGTCGCCGGAGCTTCTTCGGCGCGCGAACGAATCTTGACGCTGACGTGAATCGGTTCGGTCAAATCGTCAAAGGCGATCCAGTTGACTCGGTTTACCGTCATCTCGCGTTTCAACAAATCGTCGCTGGAACCGACGACGACTCGATTGTTTTTGGCGTCCACCTGAACCACGTACAACGGATCGGGCGCGGAAATTCCCAAGCCTTTTCGCTGGCCAACTGTGTAACGATGAATGCCTTGATGTGTGCCGACGACTTCGCCGGAAGTGGTTACAATTTGACCGGATTCGGGCTGTTTCAGTTTTGAACTTTCAATTTGAACCAGCGGTTGAAACATCGGAACATCGTTTTCGCTCAGACGCCGTTGGATATCTTCTTCCAAATACCGATCAATGAAACGCGAATAATTGCCGTCCGGGATAAAACAGATTTCCTGGCTTTCGGGTTTCATCGCCGTTGGCAATCCGGCGTCTGAAGCAATGTCGCGGACTTCCTGTTTGGTCATTTCTCCCAGCGGAAACATCGCGTAACTCAACTGTTCCTGAGTCAGTTCAAACAGGAAATAGGATTGGTCTTTGGCTCGATTGACGGCGCGCAACAAAACGTAGCGGCCACTCTGTTCGTCAAATTTGACGCGGGCGTAATGGCCAGTGGCGACTTTTGTGGCGTCGGCGGTTTGAGCCAGTTCAACCAATTTGTCGAACTTCAAAAATGAATTGCAGGCGACACACGGGCTTGGGGTCAGGCCGTCCAGATAGTTGGTGACAAACGGACGGACGACATCGCGCTCGAATTCGTCTTCCAGATTGACGACGTAAAACGGAAAGCCGAGTTTGTGCGCCACGACTCGCGCGTCGTAAAGGTCATCCAGTGAACAGCAGCGACTGGGCAGCGGTTCGCCGTCTGGCCCGACGTTGATGCGGCGTTGGTTCCACAACTGCATCGAAAACCCTACCAGTTCGTGCCCCTGATTTTTAAGTAAAGCCGCAGCGGTAGAACTATCCACACCGCCGCTCATGGCAACTGCAATCATAAAGCTCCTTCAGACTGACAAAACAAAACGTCAATGTTAGTATGCCGATTCGATTCTAACACGCTAAGTTCATTACCGCAGGGATGTATCAAAGACAATGACTCAATCGGCAACTGAAACCGCAAAAGCAAAAGAACAATCAATCGAAAAGTATCGCGTCACCAAAGAGCCGTATTACCTGAACGTCAAAGACGAAGTCGCGCTGTTTGAAACCGCTTACAAAGCCAAACTGCCTGTGATGCTGAAAGGGCCAACCGGTTGCGGCAAAACTCGCTTTGTCGAAGCGATGGCTTACAAACTCGGCCGCCCGCTGATTACCGTCGCCTGCCATGAAGATTTGTCGGCCACCGATCTGGTCGGACGCTTTTTGATCGAAGGCGATGAAACCGTTTGGCACGACGGCCCGCTGACCACAGCCGTTCGTCACGGAGCCATTTGTTATCTGGACGAAATCGTCGAAGCTCGCAAAGACACCATCGTCTTGATTCACCCGCTGACCGACGACCGCCGCATTCTGCCGATTGAAAAACTGGGCAAACTGCTCAGCGCGCCGGATGATTTCATGCTGGTGATTTCTTACAACCCCGGCTATCAAAGCGTGTTGAAAGACTTGAAACAATCCACGCGCCAGCGTTTCCTTTCGCTGGAATTCGATTACCCCAGCGCCGACGCCGAAACCAAAATCGTTGCCCACGAAGGCGGCATCAATGAATCCACCGCCCGCGATCTGGTCAAGATCGGCGAAAAGGTTCGTAACCTGAAAGGTCACGGTTTGGAAGAAGGCGTTTCGACTCGTTTGCTGGTTTACGCGGCGCAAATGATCGCCAGCGGAGTCGAACCCGTCACCGCCTGTGAAATCGCCATCGCCAGCCCCATCACCGACGATTCCGAATTGCAACGAGGCATCCGCGAAATCGTGACTACCGTCATTTAGGTTGCAGGTTTTAGGTTGTAGGTGGCAGAGATGTTTTATCGCCTATAACCTGACACCTACCACCTACCACCTGCTATGTCTGAAGAGAAAAAAAGCTTTACAGGTTCATTGCTGAGAGGGTTGACGCGCAACACCGTCGAATCGCTGGCGATGAAGATGGGGTTGAAACCGAGCGATCCGGGTTGGGTGGCTGTGGATATTGGCGCGTCGCTGGTCAGCAATTCGCCCAAAGTGGCGATGGAATTTTTCAAAGCCGTTCAGGAAGTTGCGACCGTGCTGGATAACGGCGACCTGCGAGCCTGGGCGGAACTCGGCAAGCGTGTCGCCGCCAATTCCATTGAAGAAGCCAGCGAGTTTTATCGCGGATCGTTGGCTACGCTCGAAGCCGTTCCTGAAAGCTTGCGCTCGCTGCTGATTTCTCTTTGCTCGAAACAGATTGTTCTGTCGCCAGCCGCTGCCTTGCAAACTTTCCGCTCTGCGCCGAAAACCGTTACGAAGCTCGGCGATCCGGCTTCAGCCACGCGGTTGTTCGGCATTGCCGTCGAAGTCGCTCACCGCAGCGTCAAACACAGCACAGAAGTGCTCACGGCTGCGCCCCAAGCTCTCGCAGCGCTTCAAGGCATCGAACAAGGAGCCGTCGCCCCGTCTCCCAGTCAGCCCGTTTCCCAGTCACCAACAGAGTCCGTGTTGAATCTGGCCGAAAGCTTCGCGCAGCGCACTGGAGCGACGGCGGCGGAATTTCTCTCTGCCGTTGGCGAAGGTCTGGACTTCATTCAACGCCCGGAAGAAGTCGTCGCGTTGTGCAATCAAACTGCTGTCTTTCTGGAACGTGGCGGAGCGACTGCGCTGCAATACTTCCGCTCTGCGCGATCAGTGATCGAAGTCGGCGGCGCGTCCAGCTTCGACAAATGGAGCCGCGTCACGCGCACCGTCGCCGACGAAGGCAACGCCATTGTTTACGACTTTTTGAAACTGACGCCGAAAGTGCTGGCGACGTTGTCGGTTACGCAACGCAAACGCGCTCCTGAACGAGTCAACGCCGTGCTGGACATTGTCGAAGAATTGGCTGGGCGCAACGTGTACGTCGCGCTGGAGTGTTTCAAATCCAGCCCGCGCGCGTTGGCTTCAGCGTCGTTGGATCAGTTTCAGGCGTGGGCGCGAGACGGCGCGGAGCTTTATCGAAACGACCGACGCAAAGCTCAGGCGTATTACGCGCTGGAATCGAAATCCAGTCAGGAACAGTTGCGCGGTTCGCACGAAGGCGTGGCGCTGGAATCGGTGTCGCACTTGTTGCGGCTGTACGTCGAAGGGCTGACCGGGCGCGAAATGACCATCGCGCCGCTGGGTTCCATTCCTGAAGAATCGCGCATCACC
Source organism: uncultured Acidobacteriota bacterium (assembly GCA_902825875.1). GTDB lineage: Bacteria > Acidobacteriota > Blastocatellia > RBC074 > RBC074 > RBC074. Next base: position 155,388 of record CADECP010000004.1, on the reverse strand, counting down.
GACGGCCAGACGATTCAACTGCCTTCCGTCGTCGCCGAATTCGATTCGCAAGACGAAGATTTCAAGCTGTACAAAGTTCTGGCCGCACACGCTTCCGGCCAGGTGGAATTCGGCACGCGCGAAATCGGCCAGCCTGACGTTCGCGCTGCGCTGAAAGAAATTGACCGTTTCTTCACTGACAAAGAAAAGCAGGAACTCGGCGCGATGCGTGATCTGGAAATGAGCGACAAGGAATACGCGCAGTATTCCAACACCGAACATCTGGGTTTTCGTCGCCGTCCGCCGCTGGAACAAATTCAAATCGAAGCCGCCGATTACAAAACTGTGCTTGGGCGGTTTCCGAATTCGACTCTGGCGTCGCGTGTTTTCACCACGCTGGAAAACGGGCGCATAGATTGGCGCTTGCGCTCAGCCTACAAAGGCATCCGCCGCGATTTGGATTTCGTCCGTTCGCGTTTGATCGAACGTCGTCCGCCGATCAACGAGCTTGCCGTCGAACAAGCTGTTTACGAAATGCTGTTTCAAATCACGCTGTGCGGCGGAGTCATTGATGACAAAGCGCGCATCGCTTACATGGGCATCATCAGCGAATTTGAAAGCATTGTTGCCAATTACGTCCGCCGCGACGAAGCCACAGTCGCCGACTCTTTGATGGCGACGTTTATGGTTTACGAACTGCTGGAAGGGCGTCGCAACCAGAACCAATCCGACAACGAAACCGATCAGGACGAAAAAGAAAACGAAGACGAAAAAGACGACAGCAGCGAGGGCAAAGGCGAAGATCAGCAGCAACAAACTCAGCAGTTGAATCGCCGCCCGGAGTTGTTCAATCAATGGTCTGAATCTACCGAAGAGACTTCGCCGACGGATTCCGACTTGCTCAACGAATTGATGAACGCCGAAACCAGCGAACAGGAATTGCAGGAAGGCGATGAAGTTTTCTTTTACGACGAATGGGATCGTGAACTTGGCGATCACCGAGCCAAATGGTGTCGAGTCATCCAGCGCGAAAACCGCAAAGGCCAGCGCGATTTTGTCGAACAGGTTCGCGCGCGGTATTCCGGCGTGATTTCTTCGATTCGGCATCAATTCCAGATGCTGAAACCGGAATCGTTGCGCAAGATCAAAGGCGAACTCGACGGTGAAGATTTCGACTTGCAGGCCGTGATCGAACATTTCGTTGACCGAAAAACTACAGGCCGAGCGTCCGAACGCCTTTACATCCGCCGCATCCGCCGCGAACGCGACGTGGCCGTCAGCTTTTTGCTGGATATGTCGTCTTCGACGGCGCGCACCATCACGCGACATCCCAATCAGCCGTACACGCGACCGGGTCAGAAAATCATAGACATTGAAAAGCAGGGCTTGGTCTTGATGGGCGAAGCTCTGGAAGCCGTCGGCGATGCTTATTCAATTTCCGGCTTCACCAGCGAAGGTCGCCGCAACGTCAAATACTTCACGATCAAACGCTTCGGCGAAAAATACACGCCGGACGTCGAACGCCGCATCGGCGGCATCACCTACCACAACAACACTCGGTTGGGCGCAGCCATTCGCCATGCCGTAGCCGAACTGGAACACCAGGACGCGCGCACCAAATTGCTGATTGTGCTCAGCGACGGTCGCCCTTATGACCACGATTACGGCGATTCCCGCTACGCCCGCGAAGACACCAAGATGGCCCTGCGCCATTCTAAAACTTCCGGCATCACGCCCTTCTGCATCACCATTGACCGCGAATCCGAAGCCGAACTGAAAGACCTTTACGGCGAAATCGGCTACACGATCATTGACGACGTGATGAGTTTGCCGGAACGCCTGCCGGGCATTTATCGAAGGTTGACGACGTAACTTGAAAAGGTGAGAACCGATGAAAATCAAAAATCAGCTTTTCACTGGTGACTGCAAGGAAGTGATGCGCGAGTTACCGGACAGTTCAATCTCAGCATGCATTACTGATCCACCTTACAACTACGAATTCATCGGCCATAGATGGAACGCTGCGGAAATCCAAAGGCGGGTTAGCCGAGTTCAGGGAAGCAAGACATTAGTCAAAAACATTCCTTACGGCAGCGGTTTGGCTGGCGGGGTTCGTAATGCGCGATGGTATGAGCGTGTCCGGCAAAACATTCTTGATTACGAGCAATGGTGTTACGAATGGTCGGTTGAGCTTTTTCGCGTATGCAAAGAAGGTGCGGTTGTCGCGGCTTTCAACAGCACACGGACAATGGCTCATCTGCAAGTAGCGATGGAACGCGCAGGCTTTTATGCGCGAGATTGTATTGTCTATCGTCGCCCTAGCGGAATTCCGAAGGGCTTGAACCTACAGGCCAAGCTGGAACGGAAAGGCGTTGACGGTTCAGAAAATTGGGTTGGCTGGCACAGTTGTTTACGCAACGAATGGGAAGCGATTGTTGTCGTGCAAAAACCGCTGGTGAACAATTATGTCGAAACCTTGCTCAAAAATGGCATTGGCCTTTTTCACACAATCAACGAAGACGGCTCTTTTCAATCGAATATTCTCGAAAATATCCCGCGCGACGAACGTGAGCAAGAAAATGTTCACTGCACGGTAAAGCCTTTGGCTTTGATGGAAAAACTGGTGCAAATGATTGTGCCCGCTTCGAGCGAGCACTTAATTCTTGACCCGTTTGCCGGATCAGGAACCACTTTGGTGGCGGCAAAGAAACTGGGCTGTAGCTATGTCGGAATTGAAATTGTGCCGGAGTATGTCGAAATTGCCAGAACGCGGCTGAATGAATTGATACCACCATCGGTCAGGAAGAATGTCAGTAACGTTTCACCGCGTACGCCTTTGCTTTGGCACGAAGATACTTTCTGAGGTCGAAGGTTGTCAGATCATAGATGTAATCGTAGCTTTCATTTCCTACCAAAACTCTCCAACCGGCGGACGAACAGGCTTTGATCGCGGCTGGCAAGTTATCTTCTCTGACGATCAACAGCACAGGCTCATAACCTTTTTCAGACAGCAATCTGGCATACGCTTTGAACTTTTTGAGCGTCCCTGAATCGCCAGAGCCAATGCGGTATTTTGTGTCAATCGCATGTTCGCCAACCATCAAATCACAAAGCTCGTCGCTGCCTGTTCGCAAACCAGAAGCAAAGTTCGAGCAAGTTTGAGAACAAACCTCTGTCACCACTCGCTGCCAACACATTCCAAGTTCTCGCCCCCAGTATTGCCGATTTTCGCGCTTCAGTTCGGGCGTCATAGCAAAGGCTTCCATCAGCAAATCGGAATCGTCATTTTCTTCCTGGTAAACCTTCGCGATGAATGACTGCTGATACTGGCTGAGAATCTCATTCAGTGAGATTTCAATTTGCTTTTGCCTGCCCATTACGCTCCTTTAGACAATCGCTCAGTTTTACGCCCAAAGCCTCGGCAATCCGATTGGCGTTGATTAGCGTGATGTTTCTCTCACCGCGTTCGACTGCACCAATATAAGTGCGATGCAACCCAGCAAGATCTGCCAGCGCCTCTTGGGAAATGCCTTTCGCAAGCCGAATTCTTTTGATGTTCATTGCGAAAACTTGCGTTACATCCATATTCGCATTTAACATCCGTGACGATTATGAGGCGACAGACTATAAGTAGCATTGGGTTGGAGGAGTGGGAGGGTGCAGTCTGATGAACTGGAACGCCAGGACGCCCGCACCAAACTGTTGATTGTCTTGAGCGACGGCAGACCTTACGACCACGATTACGGCGATTCCCGCTACGCCCGCGAAGACACCAAGATGGCCTTGAGGCATTCCAAAATCGCTGGCATCACGCCCTTCTGCATCACCATTGACCGCGAATCCGAAGCCGAACTGAAAGACCTTTACGGCGAAATCGGCTACACGATCATTGACGACGTGATGAGCCTGCCGGAACGCCTGCCGGGCATTTATCGAAGGTTGACGACTTAGCAGGTGTTTTCGCCAGCCGACAACGTGTCTAATAAGTTCTGGTGACCATTGCGCCGGGTTTCCGAAAAGGCTCACCGAATAATTGCGATGGTCAGAGTCGAATATGCAACTGACTGCCACCGACAAATTGCTGCTCAACTGTTTGCTGCCAACCGAAGCCAGTGCAGCCAGGTTGCGGCAATTACCGTTGTCGGAGATTGATTGGTCAGCCGCGCTCTGTCGAGCCGAGTTTCATTCCATCGCGTCGTTGCTGCGATTCAACCTTGCCCAGTCGGATTCGCTGAACCTGCTGCCCGAAGCGGGGAAGGAGTCGTTGCGTGTCACCAGCCAAACCTGGGCGGCCAGACATCTGGCTTATGTCAGCGAAGCCGTCCGATTGATTGCAGCATTGAAAGTCGCGGGCATCACGGCGATTCCGCTGAAAGGCGCAGCGTTGATGCTCGGCGGATATTATCCGCAAGCCGGGTTGCGAGCCGCGCTGGATATGGATTTGCTGGTTGCGCCGGAAAAACAACAACAAGCCGATGAAATTATCTCGGCGCTGGGTTACGAAGATTTGCCCGGACGCCGTTCAGTCCCGCAACGCCAGCGGCTGGCCAACGAGCTTAATCATTTGTGGCCGCGACGTGGGCCAAGCGGTTTGATCGTCGAATTGCATCGTCGCGCGTTTCAGTTCACTCAAGCCGAACGCGATTTCACCTTTGCCGAAGTTCACAGCCGAGCCGTCTCCGCCATCGTGGCCGGAGCCGAATTACTGCTGCCCGCGCCTGCTGATCTGGCGTTTCATTTGGTGCATCACACGCTGGTTGACCTGCAAACGACCAAAGCGATTTTGCGAACCATCGCCGATCTGCATTTCATTTTTGCCGCTCACCCCGAAGCGTGTGAAGCAATGATTCATCAAGCCGACGAATTCGGTTTTGGCGGAGCAGCATGTTTGGCAAATCAGTTGGTGAAACTGTTGGCTGAAGCTTCATCGGTTGAATTGGATGAAGCGGCAAGCAGCGAACTCTTTGCGCTGGTGTTGGAAACAGCATTGGAAGAAGAAACGCTGCCGTTGGCTGACGCCGCGCGGTTGTTTGAGTACTTGGATTTCAGTCGCCAGCCAATGGCGAAGCTTGGCAACCTGACGTCACTGCTGTTTACCTCGCGCCAGCATCTGACAGAACTTTACGGGCAAACTCAGCAAGAAAGCGTTTACTGGAATTACCTGCGGCGACCGTTTGATTTGCTGCGGAAATTTGACTGGGCGGGATTTTCGCCATCGAATTTGCTGAAAGTGTGGAAGCTGCGAAAACTGGCTCGCGGGAATGACGAGGGAAGAGACGGAGAGACAGAGAGACAGAGAGACGGAGAGAAAACATGACATCGCTCACTATCTCTCAATCCCTCCATCCCTCTTTCCCATCAAGCGCCTGGCGTAGGCATTGGTACGGCTTGTTTGTATTTGTTGACCAGTTCGATGCCGTAACGAATCGGCACGCCGAAATTCGTTGTTGAAGAGTTGAGCAAAATGGCCTGGTTGATGCCGATGACTTTGCCGTTGGAGCCGAACACCGGGCCGCCGGAACCGCCCTCGTCGGTTCGCGCGTCATAAGTTAGGTGCGGTGCGATGTCGCTGATGTGGCCTTGAGTGGATTGCGGGCGGATTTTGCTGTTGGCTGCCAGTTCGTTAAGTTGAACTCGATACGGCACGTTGCCCATTCGCAGGTAGCCGGAGCCATTGATTTTGTCCACGCGCGCTTTCAGACCTTCCAACCCGGCGGGATAACCCAGCAATACCACCGCCTGACCGCTGGCAATGCTTTCGCCTTGTTCGTCCAGCGGCAGCGAAGGCAAATTGGCTTCGCCTTGTTCAAACGAACAAATTGCCACGTCCTGATCGGGCATCATTTCCAGCGGGCGCAGCGAAAACGGCTGCGGAGCTTGCGGAAAGTACGCGAGCAAATCTTTCAGCTTCGGACGAAATCCGCGCATGCGAATCAAACTCGCCAGATCGTCGTCTTCCCACGCCTGCACCACGTGACGATTGGTCAGGATCAATCCTTTGTCGGCCAAAAAACCTGTTCCCATGAATTCGACTTCGTACACACGCCCGTTGCCGTCAACGCTCAAACTGACATTGCCGTCGGGGCCGATTGGATTTTCGGTGGTACTCGGTTCCCTGAATTTCACTTCGCGGCCAACGCGCGGATCAACGAAACTGTACACGCCATAAATCAGACACACGCCTTGCCCGTAACTGTTGACCACCGTTTCAGGCAACGACATCGCATGCTGCAAAGACAATTGCTGTTCGCGCATCATCCGGATGTCTTCGCGGATTTTGTCCAGATCGCTGCGCGTGGTTTCTTTCAATTCGTTGATGGCGCGATTGCTGCGGCGGCCTTCCAAAAAACTCAGCGTATTGAAGTAAATAATCAGCAGCAGGAAAAACAGAGCGACGCCCGCGATGGCGTACAGTTTGCGGCGAGGAATTTCGGCAGCCAGTTCGCGCACCAGTTGTTTGATGAACACGATGGCAACGTCGGTACGCGGAACCAATCGCCGCCGCCGAGCCGTTTCGGTTGTCGCAGGAGCAGACGTTTGCGCCGTTGCCAACACGGCGCTTCCCAATCGCAGCGATTCGGTTATAGAAGTTTCTTCGGAAAGAGCGAAAAAGCGCAGCCGTATGCCGGTCGCGCCGAAATAAAAGGTGTCGCCGTCTTCGATCGCTTCGCCGATGGTAATTGCTTCGCCATCGCGCGTGATTCCCGCCATCGGTTCGACCGTCGTCAACCGGTAAGCTCCTTCGCGTCGCCGCAAGGTCAACAAGACGGATTCCGGCGGCAGCGAATCGCTTTCCGTGCCGACGACAATGTCGCAATCCGGCGCAGTGCCTACGCTGATGACATCTTGATGGAGGATTCTGGTGGCAGGCTGTTGAACTCCCGCCAATCGAATGACGATTCCGTTGTTCATGAATACTGCTCTTTCTTGCCTGTTTTTGCTCGTTTGGGCTTCAAACTAAACAATAGCACAAACCTTTGTTCGGCCAAGCGGCAATTTTTGCTGAGCGGTAATTTTTCAGCTTAAGCTGTTCATGATTGCGAAATTGTCAGGGACAAAGACATGCTTTACAGAGTTCATCATTTGTCGAAAGGAAAAACCATGCCTAAATTCAATCACCGTTTCATTGCCGTTGTTGTTTCCATTTTGGCTGCGCTTGCCGTAGTGCAAGCCAATCAACCCACGAAAAAGATTCTTGTTGCACATCGCGGAGCTTCGAGTTACGCGCCGGAACACACCATCGCCGCTTACAAACTGGCCATCGAACAGCGAGCCGATTTTGTCGAACAGGATTTGCAGATCACCAAAGACGGCGTGCTGGTGTGTTTGCACGATCTGACGTTGGAACGCACCACCAACGTTGAGGAAGTTTTTCCCGACCGATTCAAACAGGATGTCAGCGAAGATCAGCAACCCGGCGCCCAGAAAGCGAAGCATTGGTACGTGTCGGATTTTACTTTGGCCGAAATCAAACGACTGGACGCCGGTTCGTGGAAAGGCGAACAGTTCAAAGGTGAGCGCGTTCCCACCTGGCAGGAAGCTGTGGATTTTGTGCGCGGCAAAGCCGGACTGTACCCAGAAACCAAAGCGCCCGAAGTGTATGGCCGTCGCGGATTCGACATGGAAAAGCTGCTGATGGATTCTTTGCGCAAGAACAAACTGGAGCGTCCCGGAGCCGACGCCAAAACTCCCGTCGTCATTCAATCCTTCAGCGATGCCAGCCTGCGCAAACTCCGCGACGTTCACAAACTGAAATTGCCGCTGGTGTTTTTGATTCACTCCGACCCGCAAGCCAAATGGCTGACCGAAACCGGATTGAAAACCATCAAAGGCTTTGCCGACGGCATCGGCCCCAACAAAAGCTTGATCGAACGCGAACCGAAGCTGGTCGGTTGGGCGCACACCGCCGGACTGACTGTCACGCCGTACACCTTTCGCTCCGGCGCAACCGGACGTTACAAAGATGTGCGCGAAGAGATGACGCAGTTTCTGTTTACCTATGGCGTAGATGCTTTGTTTACGGACAACCCCGACCAATTTCCGCGACGGTGAGGATGTAAGGTGAAGGTTGTTCGCATCAACCGGAGCTCTTTGGGCGCGCCGCAATCGCCTCGACCTCCACAAACCATGAAGGATCAACAAGTTGAGAGACGAACACTGCGGTCGAACATGGACGGTGAGAACCAAGATGTTTGAGTCTGGCGGCCCGAACAGAGTCGCCGTCCTGCCCCATCACCATAAATGTGGTGAGTTTGATGATGTCCGTTGCCTGTAAGCCATGAGAATTAAGCAGCGCAATGATGTTGGCAAACACCTGATCTGCCTGTTCGGCAATGGTGGCTGGAGTAGAACCATCTGGGCAAACTCCAAGCTGGCCGGAGATGAAGATCAAATCCGTCCCGGCAGGCACGACTGCCGTGTGCGAATAAAGACCAAGCGGCGCATGAACACAGGATGGGTTTGAGAAATCAATCGTCATTGTTGATCCACTTTCCTGACATTATTTTGTGAATAACCGAGAATTCCAAAAACGAATCGCCCAGGCTGTTCAAGCTTGGCGCGAGTAAAGGCATAAACCGTCTCTGGCAAATCCAAAGACGACAATATCTGTGAAATTTGAAGAGTAAATTTTGGGCTTTTTCCTGTAAAGCTCTTGACGCTCGCAAGGAATTTTCATATAAGCCTGCCTGCTTCTGTCAGGTTAAGCAGGAAAACCCTTATGAAAATCAAAACACTCTACGCAACTTTATTGATGCTGGCATTGTTTACGGCTGGTTACGCACAGGCGCCGGACAAGGCCAAACTCGACCAGTTTTTTGATCGGCTCGCTGAAAAGAACAAGGCGATGGGAAGCTTGGTCATCATCAAAGACGGCGATGTTTTGTACTCCCGCGCCATCGGCTACGGCCAGATCAACGGAGCCGAAAAGAAACCTTTGACAGCAACGAGCCGATTCCGAATCGGTTCGATCACCAAAATGTTCACCGCCGCGATGACCTTGCAGCTCGTCGAGGAAGGAAAGCTAAAGCCGACCGACACGCTCGACAAATTCCTCCCGCAGGTTCCAAACGCCAGGAAAATTACTATCGAGCAAATACTCTGGCATCGCAGCGGTATCCCAAACGTCAGGCGCGAGCAGAATTCTCAAGGAAATGTGAACACAATTCCCGTGACGAAGGATGAAATGCTCGCCTTGATTGTCAAAACCACACCCGATTTCGAACCGGACACAAAGCGATCCTACAGCAACTCCGGCTATCAGATTTTAGGTCTCATCCTTGAAAAGGTAACCGGCAAACCCTACGAGGAATCGCTCAAAGAGAGAATCACGTCAAAGATCGGGCTTGCGAATACATACCTGGCGACCGGAAATATTGATGCGGGCAAAAACGAAGCTCTTACTTATATGAACTTCGGTGACGGATGGAAACCGGTGTCCGAAACACATCCAAGCATCCTTTTCAGCGCGGGCGCGATTGTTTCGACGCCGAACGACCTGTCCAAATTCATCCGGGCGCTGTTCGAAGGGAGGATTGTGTCAAAGACGAGTGTGGATCAGATGAAAACGATAAAGGACGGCGAGGGACAGGGGATGGAGCCTTTCACGTTCGCCGGTAAGACCTTCTACGGGCATACGGGCGGTGCGGACAATTACGGAGCGTGGCTGATGTACCAGCCAGAAGAAAAGCTGGCGATCGCCTACACCACAAACGCGAAGGTTTACCCGGTCGGCGACATTATGAAAGGCATTATGGACATTTATTACAATAAGCCGTTTCAGATTCCCGCCTTTGAATCCGTCGCTGTCAGCACGGAAGTGCTGGATAAATACGTAGGCGTTTATTCGACTCCCGAAGCTCCCGTGAAATTTACGATCACCCGCAATGGCGCGACGCTTTACGCGCAACCGCCCGGAGCGGGAGCTGCTGTTCCTCTCGAAGCAACGGCGCAGGATAAATTCAAACTCGATAATGGCACTGCTGCCGGCATCGTTTTTGAATTCGACGCGGCGAAAAACCAGATGACCATCAAACGAGGCGGCGGGCAGCGGGTTTTCACGAAGGACAAATAGTGCTGAAAGGTAAGCTAAATCAAAGCAGAAAGCTTTGAAACAGGATTGACACAGCAATTCTCAGTTTGAGCGAATCTAAAAGATTTACAGGCTCACCTCGCTCATAAGTCCTTTGTTTGGGTTCAAACTGAGAATTGCTGGGATTGACATGATTCTTTGCAGAATGAACAGGATTCAAATCTGATAAAAGCCTTGTTGGAATTGGCGATACTGTAAATCCTGCCGCAAATCTTGTTCATCCTGTCAAAAAAAAGGATGTCTCAATGTTGCTTGTTCTGATTTGGGTTTACTGACTCGCTTCTTTCTTCGGTTGTTTCAGCAACAAAGCCAACAATCCGGCGATCAGAATACACACGACCAAAAACCACTGGCCGGAAGCATAATTACCGGTTTTCACGCTCAACCAGCCGACGACTTTCGGGCCAAGATAACCGCCAAGATTGCCAAACGAATTGATTAATCCGACTGCCGCCGCCGATGCCGATGCCGCCAAAAAACGCGACGGCCACGTCCAGAACACTGGCAGATAAGCCAGAACTCCGATGCCGGTCAAGCACAAAAACGTGAAGGCAAAAATCACGCTGCTGGCCGTCAGCAGGCTTAAGCTGAGCGTGACGGCTCCGAACAAAAGCGGCCAGACCGTATGCCAGCGACGTTCGCCGGTTTTGTCCGAATGGGAGCTGTTCAATAACATTCCGATCAAGCCAAACACATAAGGCACGGCGGGAATCACGTATTTTTTCAACATCACGTCCGAAACCGAAGTGCCCGGAACCATCTTTTCGGCAATCGAAGGCAGAAACATCGTCAACCCGTAAAAGCCTGTGACGATGCTGATGTAAATCAAACATAACAGCAGCGTTTTTGGATTGAGCAAGCCTTCCTTTATTCCTTGCCACAAATCGTCTTTGCCCGAAGCCAGTTTTTCCTGTCGCTCGCGTTCGAGTTCGCCGGTGATCCATCGCTTTTCGTCTTCCGGCAACCATTTGGCTTCGTGCGGCCAATCGGTCAAATAGAAAATTGTGACAAAGCCAAGAATCACAGACGGAATGCCTTCCAGAATAAATACCCAGCGCCAGCCTTCGTACCCGCCCCAGTTGATGGAACTCATAATCCATTGCGACAGCGGCACACCGATCATCGAAGCAATCGGAATTCCGATCATGAAATTGGCTTTGGCTTTGGCGCGGTCTTCATAACGAAACCAGTGCGCCAGGAAGACGACGATGCCAGGGAAGAATCCGGCTTCGGCAATGCCCAGAATGAAGCGCAGCACGTAAAACTGCGTGACGTTGTCGCCGAAATTCATCCACTTCGTGCCGATGAAGCCCATCAACGTGGCAATGATGCCCCACGAAATCATGATGCGAGCGATCCATTTGCGGGCGCTCCATTTTTCGACGATCAGCGTGCCGGGAATTTCAAGCAGAAAGTATCCGATGAAAAAAATGCCCGCGCCTGTGCCGATGATGTCATCGTTGAATCCGAGTCCGCCGCCGCCCAAAGGCTTTTTCATGTCCAAGGCGGTGATGCTGACGTTGGTGCGGTCAATGTACGCCAGAAAATAAAGCAGCAACAAAAACGGCATCAGTCGCCAGGTGATACGCCGTCGCGCGCGTTCAGCGACGGGCAGTTGAGAGTCGGCTACGCTAACCGCCATGGGGTTGATCTCCTTGTTGAGTTGTGGACTGGTGATGCGGATGAGTGACGCTCAGAAAGTCTGCTGTGAGTCGTCACCGCCTGTGATGCGCGCGGATGCTACTATCGAGGCTGAGTGATGGCAAGAGATCGAACGATGAATTCAGAATGATGAGTGATGACAAAATAGCTGGCTCATCCTTCATCATTCCGAATTCATCATTTCACTTGATGCTGACAGTGACGACGTTGGCCGTTTGGCCGTCTACCGTCAACGCAATGTTGACCAAACCGCGACCGGCCAGGTTTTGCGGCAATCGCAAATTGATTTGATCCAGGCCGATAAAATCCGGCGCGGCTCCGGCAAACAACACCGGAACATCTGTGCCGCCGAACTTGGCGTTTACGCCGTTCAAATTGCTGCGGTAACGAACTCCAGTCGAAAACAACACCAGAAAAACTTGATCCGTTGGTTGGCTCAGATCAATCGGGATTGGCGCGAACTTGCCTTGCGTAGTGTCGAATCGCGCAATGGATTCAAAACTTGTTGCACCGTTGGCTTTGACGCGCTGAACGACGGCGACTGCCAGGCCTCGCCCGGTGGCATCGGCGGAAAACAACGCCGGAGCGACGTTGTTGATTTCCATGTTTGTGACTGAAAGCGTGTTGTCGCTGCTGACGGCAATGATCGAAGCCGTGCCGTTGGCCGTCCCTGCCGGAATCAGGAAATTGACCTGAGTAGGCGACACAAAAAACAACTGCGCGCTGCGGTCCACACCAAGACTGTCTTTGACGTTTAGACTTGCTCCGGTCAGCGAAGTCGGCAACGGCAATGAACCTGCTGCCTGTGTTTTGGTTGCCAGACGACCGCCAAAAGCCGTGGCGATGGAATCCGGCGCCAAACGTGCGCTGCTGAAACTCGCCGCGGACACGGCGGCCATCGGTTGCGCGAATGTCAGCATCGCGCCTGAAAAGTTGGCGGCAACCGCATTGGCCGAAACGTCAACGACTTCGCGCGGAATCGGTTGGTCGCCGAAACTCAGAAATGTGTTGGTGACGTTTTCGGCGGCAATTACCGCGAACGTGACCAGCGCGACAGGCTGTTTGCCTGCTGAAAGTTTTTGGCCTCCGGGCATTGCAAAAGCGATTCCAATTTTGCCTGCGTGAGCCAGACTGTTGTTGATATTCAGCGCAGCGCCGCTGGCCGCCCCAACCGTCGAAGCCGAAACAAATCGCAACTGAGCCGCGTCGAAATTCAAACTGAAACCGACTGCGTTTTCATTGCCGACCGGTTCCATTTCCACCACGACATTCTGGTTTTGTCCGCGAGCGGCGACCGATTGTTGCACGCGCAACGAACGAGAGGTTTGAGCTGAAACTTGATTGAAAAGTACAGTCACCAGGAATCCGATCAACAACAGGCATGAAAAGAACGTCCGATGAGTTGTCATAACGGGTGCTCCGAAGAAAGCCGGCGAGATTTGAGCGGGCGAGAAAAACCTTCAGCCGCGTTTTCTTGAAATTGCGGAGGTCAGAACGGAGGTCGCAAATTGGCACCAACTGAATGGAATTTGGGGCTGGAGCTTCGGGGAAGACTGTTTGGGGCGATTGGCAGCCGGTCGTTGTGGGTTGTGAGTGTTGACCCGCTGTTGTTCGAGGCGCGCGTATGATAGCCAGAACGATTCCGGCTGTACAGCGAACTTCTTACTTTATCGGTTGAAACAAATTGGCTTCGTAACTGACGCCGAAACTGATGCCGCTGCGGACGCTGTTGGCGTGAAGACCTTTGACGCCGGAAACATCCCAGATCAACCCGGCGGCTCGGATGCGAGCGCCCAGACGCGCTGTGCCGTCCGATTCGGTTCCCAGAGGTGATTGTTTGCGCGTGTTGTAACGACCATTGACTTCGCCCACCAGCGTGACGCGATCGTTGTATTGGTAACTCGCGCCCAACCCGTACAGCAGGACATCGTTTTGAGTGAAGCGGTCAATTGGCGCGGTCAGAATTCCTAAACCCAAATTGCCGACCACGCGAACACGTTTGCCGAAGTTTTTGGCTGCCAATGTTGTAGCGAAAAAATTGATCTGGTTCAGGCCAATGCCGCGCGATTGATTGGAGTTCGGAAGTTCCGCGCCAAACCGAAAACCGAGCGAAGGCATTCGTTTGGATTCGTTGCGGAGTTTGATTTTCGTCGCCAGATAAAAATCTCCGGTGTCGTGAGTGGAATTCGTCGCCTGGCTGAGTTGTAACGGAACAGAGGACGGGCGGAATTGACGATTGACGCTCAGAAAGTTTTGGATAACGCCGCCCGATTCGACTTCGACGTTCGGAGCCAGACCGAAGGTAATGGACACGACTCCGAAACGAGTCAGGTCTCCGTTCAATCCTGATAACGGAAAGTTTTTGTCCTGCAAAAAATCAAAGCCGAATTCAAATCGCGCCGAACCGGGTTTGACGACTTCCACGTCTTCGGTGATGAGCGGTCGCTGCTGAGCTTGAGCGGTAAGACAAATCATTGTCGCAATCACCAATGACAGCAGAGGCGAAATTCGATTCAGGTTTTTGTTTTGCATGGTCTTACTCACTTGGTGATTTCGCGGACAACGCGGAATCCTATGTCGAAACGACTCTTGTTCGGGAAATAGTGATTGCGCTCTCTGGCTCGGAACAGAACCTGTCCGCGTCCGAATCCTCCGCCGCGCAAAACTTTGGTCGCGCCTTCAAATCCCATCATCTTGGCTTTCTTTCCGGTCAGCGGGCCTTGCGGATTGATGCGGTCACGCAGCTTGTAATAATCCGCGTCGTACCAATCAGAACACCATTCCCAAACACTGCCTATGGAAGAAAATCGGTCACTGGTGTTTTCGGTCGAAACCGCTTTTTCCCATTCAGCTTCGGTGGGCAAACGGTATTTGTTGCCGGTTTCAGCCGACAGCCATCGGCAAAAAGCGACAGCGTCATCCCAACTGACAAACACCACAGGAAAATCGTCGTGACCAGCCGGGTAAACATTGGCGTGCCAACCGTAACCGGTTCCTTGCGGCGGCGGATGGCCGGCGGCATCCACGAATTTTTTGTATAACCGATTGGTGATTTCACCGCGCGAAATTTCAAACGCGGCGACAAACACCTGATGTTTCGGTCGCTGATCTCTGTCACCATTGTTGTTGCCCTGTTCGAAAACGCCTTCTTCGATCAGCATCATTACAGGGTCAATCAACGGTTTGAGTTCGATTTTGACCGAAGCGGTTTTGCCCGGTTCGACTGAAACGGCGCCACGCCATTCACGGAACCCCGTTTTGGTGGCGCGCACCTGATGAATTCCCGTGGCAAGCCCTGTCAGCAAATACGGCTGCCCAAGCGCCGGGCGTATGGTTTCGTGATCGTCAACGATAACCACTGCGCCCGGTTCGTTGATGGTTACAGCGATTTTGCCCGGATCGGGTTTTCGCCGCATTGGGACTTCAAATCGCATTGAAGCTGTTCCCATCGAAAACGAGCCGTTCCAGAGTTCGTAACCTTCGGCAGTGGCGGTCAGTTTGCGTTCGCCCGCGGCAACGCCAAGAACTGTCAAATTGCCGTCAACGCCGGTGAAGCCTTTGACTGTGCTGTCAATTTCAATCAACGTGCCCGGCGGAGCCGAAATCATGAGCTTTGTGGCTGGAGCAGCTTTCTTCGTTGTTGGGCGAGCTTCGCTGGTTTTTTTGGCGGGCGGTTTGGCAGCTTTCTTTTCGGATTTTTCCGCAGGCTTTTTCGCGGCAGGTTTGACGATTTCGCGCCCGGTCGAATCCTGTGCAGTGACACTGCCAACCACTATCAGCGTGACAGCCAAAACGATTCCGTAGCGCCAGCAGCGCCTGAGAAAACCAGATTGGTTCAAGATGTTTCCCACGCCGAACATACTCTTTACCTTTCATTTTCAAAATGACCGGTTGACGAATTCAACCAGCGGGGCAGTCGCTTCAATTTTATGGCGTTTTTATGGCGTTGATTGCGCGTCTCGTGCCAGACGAAAACCGGTTTTGTCGCCTAACCGTTCGGGCGGAAGCACGCCTCGATAAGTCGTGGTCGCTCGTTCGCTGGGGACATTGAAAGCACCGCCACGAATGACTTTTCCGGGAGCTAGCATTTTGTTGTCGGCATAACTGAGTAAATTACTGGAAGTCCATTCCCACACATTGCCGCACATATCCATCACTCCAAAAGGACTGGCTCCGTTTGGAAATCGGCCAACTTCGGAAATTCGTCCACCGGTTTCACGTCCGGCGTTTGCGCCCGATGGATTCCAGGCATTGCCCCAAGGATACAGTCTGCCCTCTGTTCCTCGTGCGGCAAATTCCCATTCGGTTTCGGTGGGCAATCTTTTGCCAGCCCATTTGGCAAAATCATTTGCGTCATCCCACGAAACATTCACCACAGGGAAATTGCCTTCATTGGGCGGGAATTTTCCATTCGGCCAATGAGTCGGCGCTTTGCGTCCGGTTTCGTTGACGAAGCGTTGGTATTCCTGATTGGTGACTTCGGTGCGAGCCATGTAAAACGGACTGACGGTGACTGTGCGAACAGGAGTTTCATATTCGTCGCCGCCGGTTTTGCCCATCTGAAACTTGCCGCCAGGAATGAAAATCATGGTTTCGGGCAAAGAAGACGTTGCGGTCGTCCCGATGGAATTCGATTGTCTGGGTTGAGTTGTTTGCGAAGTCGAAGGCAGTCCCGAAAGCCCGCTTGTCGTATCGCGGTTGAACCACCACCAAATAAAGACAATCAGCAATACGACAAATCCGATCAACACCGCCGACTGAATCATCGCTTGGCGGTTTCGCGCCTGGTTATTGCCGAGCAACGCCGAATCTTTGTGGCGAAATTCGCCGCCAAATGGTGGCAGTGGAGTCACGACAGTTTTTGCGTGCGCGCCTTCGTCGGATAACAACTTGCCGGATGAATTTCCAAAACCTGCTGAATTGCTCAACTGACCTGAATTGCCTGAATTGATGGAATTTTCTGACAAGACGGTTGCGGCCGTACTCGGTTCAAAATTGGTTGTTGTTTCGGCCATTGGCGATGTCGGCAACAATGTTGGGTCAGCAAACAAATTGTCAGAACGATTGCTGGCCGGCTCGGCTTTTTCAGTTTGAGCGGCAACCGGCACTGGCGATTTCGGCGGCGGCGGTTCAAAAACAGTCGGAGAGGAGCGATGGGACTCCGGTCTAGCAAACTTAGCTTCGGCGGTGGCCTGAGCGGTTGCTGCAGACGGCGCTGTAGTCGGCTGACTCTTTTTTTCTCCATCAAGTTTGCCGCCACAGACTTCGCAAAACTTTGAATAAGGTTTGGCTTCCGTTCCGCATGATTTGCAACGTATGGCACTGGCTTCCGGGAAATCTTCGATCTGCTGAGATACAGCCGCCCCCAAACTTTCGGCTGAAGGCGTCGAAGTCGAAAGCAGCAACGCACGTTTTCGGTCAAGTCCGCAGGTTTTGCAAAACAGCCAACCGCTCCGCCACGAAGTTCCGCAGTGATAACAAGCGCCGATTACAGTTTCTTGCTGTGTGGCGCCGATTCGATTGCCACAGTGCTGACAAAAATTTTCTCCACGAACACCTCGCGCGCCGCATCGCGTGCAGCAAACCGATTCGGTTGCGGTTTCAGCATTTGAACGAACCAAAGTCTGGCCGCAACGTCGGCAAAAATTCAGGTGATCGGGATAATGCAAACTGCACTTTTGGCAATACATAAGTTACGGCAAGCCTCTAACGCTATTGATGCGATTGGTTTCGATGAGCGACTCCGCTTGTTTGTACGGAGGAGGGAACGGAATGCCGACTAATGATAGAGCAGCAACAATTTACCGCGCAAGCAGGCATAGTTTTTGAACAGTTCTGACTGTGTTTGCGATTGTGCCAATACAAATGGTTGATGGCCTGTTTCAACCGGCAATCAGACTGATGAAGGTTAAATCCGGCAGCCACAAAAGCGCGAAAGCCCGGAGGTAATTTTTTTTCTCAGACAGTGATTTTTACGCTTGACGACTTCGGGTGTTTTCGGTAAAGTTTCGGTTGTCGCAAGTAAGAAACAAGTCGCTTGATTTCAGAGAAAAACCTGTTCTGGGTTTGCTCTGAGAAATCAGGAGTAATCTGGAGTAAAGATGTTGCTAACCCCTCGTCAAAAAGAGATTTTCGATTTTCTTGTCAGCTTTCTAGGCAGACAGGGATATGCGCCGACGATTTCGGAGATACAGGATCATTTCCGTCTGAGTTCTCCGGCGAGCGTTCACGAAAAGCTGAAAGAATTAGAAGGTCATGGAGTGATTCGCCGTCACAAAAACATTCATCGCGGCATTGAAATCACTCAACGGGATAGCGACTCTCTTTCGTTTGTGCTGGCCAATTTCGACAACGGTCAGAAATTGGAAATTCCTTTGCTTGGAGTTATTCAGGCAGGATCGCCGATTGAAGCTGTGTTGCAGCCTGAAAAATTGCTGGTTCCAGCCGACATGTATTCACCGAAACGATTTGCGTTGAAGGTTCGCGGCGAATCCATGCGCGACGAACAGATTTCGGATGGGGATTTCATTGTTGCCGAACCTTCCGGCAACAAACCGATCAATGGCGAGACTGTGGTTGCTTTGATAGACGATAGCGAAGCCACCGTCAAAAAGTTTTACGATGAACGGACGCAGATTCGTTTACAACCGGCTAACGATGAATTCCAACCGATTTTGATCAGCCCTCCAACACGAGTCACCATTCAGGGAATCGTTCGCGGCCTGATCCGAAAATTTGTGTAAGCATTTTTTGTTTCCGCGCAGTTGTCATAGCTGCGCGGTTATTTTGATCTTTTATGTTTCATTGTCGCAACAAGCGGCAATCATAAGATTGCTGGTTACGTTCTGTCACCAGTTTTGATTACCCGCCTGCACCACTTGAACCGAATAAACTCAGCCTGGGGCGTTCATCCGGTTTGACAGCCCGCGTCAAACCGGATGAGCCAGCGCCCTTTTCAGGGGCGAAGTGTCTTTGCAGATACACTGCATTGCAGTTTCGCGCAATCGTTTCAGACAAGTGGGAAGGCAAAAACAAATTCTTTACATCAACCATTTGTTCGTAACTTTCCACTTGGAAAAAAGGCGAAAGTGCGCGTGGACTCGAATCGAGTCAGGGAGAAGTGTGCCTTTCGTTGCCTGTGGACGGTGAATAACTTTTACAGGAGACGAAAATGAGCAGCGTTCAAGACGCCTTCAAGCACAATCAGGCACGCAGAAATGTCATTATCGGCGGCGGATTGATTCTGGTCTGCATCACTCTACTGAGTTGCGTATCGTCATTCATGATCTACCGCGAGGGGTTCGCCGACACGCCATGGTTTGTGCAGCAATCGCTTTCCCTTTTTGCGGTGATCGTTGTCGAAGGCGCTTTCATCTGGCTGGTATATGGGTTCACCAGAGCCTTTTCCTCGTTCAGCGAACGGCTCATCAGCCTGGCCGGGATGGGCTTTCTGGTGTGCGTCATGCTCACCAACATCATCACCCATTTTCAGATGGTCAAAAACATCCCTCTCGCTCCGTTTCAACAAGCCTGGCTGGCGTGGGGCGCGGTCAGCGTCTTTATAGCCGTGTTGGTTTTTGTGTTGCTGATAACTCTTGCTGACCCGGTTACGCGACTGATTCGCTTGGAGCTTAGGTATTTAGGAAAACAGCAGGAAACGATTCTGCAAGCCAAAACTGACGGTTTGGACAGCGAACACGTTCAGGTCGCAATGATCGAACGTGCCGAAATCGAAGCTCAGGAATTAGCCGAGCAGATCGTCGGCTCTGGTCGCCAAAACCTGCCGCGCGGTAGCAGTTCCAGGCTTTATCAGCAGCCGCAACGTGGTTATTTGAAGCGGGGAAAATCGTAGCGCCACAGAAAAGCGCAGAACCTGTGGCGCAAGTCGAAAGGGCGCAACCATCTTTTGCTAATCGCAATGACGGTTATGTTCCGGGAAAACCGTTTCAATCATTGCCGATTGATTCAAATGGAGAACCTGATGAAGAAGAAGTGAACTGGAGTATGGAATGGGATGAAAGCCCCAAGCAAAAATCGGCGGCAAAGCCGAAAAAGCCAGTTTCAAAAAGCCCATTCACTGGGTTGAAGAAAAAAAGTCTGAAGCAATCGGCAGAAAAAGACATGCCACCGACTCCGCTTGGGCACGAATGGCGCGAGACCGAAGGAGGATGGAATTTGATTAGGTGTTGGTCTGAAAAGGATTCGGCGCTGGGGAAGAAAATCAAAAAAGAGCGTTACGCCGGTTATTTAAGCCGACAAGCGTGGCAGGTAATGAAAGAACATGAGCACGAAAAAATTATCGCGCAGATCGGGCAACAGCTTCGCAGACACGGCGGGCGCTGACCCCTTCGCCGTGTTCGAAATCATTGCCGACGCCAGAAAAATTCAGGAGCAATCATCCAGCGGCGATGTCGTTGATCGCGCTCGGCGCATTGAAAAACACGCCGACGTGATGGTGAAAACCGTTTTGGGAACTGCCGATCTTTCGGTGACTGAAGTTCCCTCAAACGTCATTGAACAAATCGTCGAAATGCTGCGCGCGTACCGCTGAGCAGTGTTGTTGTCTTTGATGAGCGACCCGCTTGTCGAGAAATCAAACTCAAAATTCAAAGGAGGAATTGTTATGACTACCGAGCAAGCCATGTTTTTGCGAGACTTTTTGTTGCAGCGCGTTGAAGAAGCTCATCTGGTGACGTTGCGCGTGTTGTCTTCCTTGCCCGAAGCGCAAAGCGAATATCGCCCAACTCATCGTTCGCGGTCGGCGCGCGAAGTCGCTTGTCACATCATCAACACCGAACTGGTGTTGTTGAACGGAATTATCACCGGAACTTTTAATCGCAGTGCCTGCGATTTGCCGGATACCGAATTGGATATGACCGAATTGATTGCGGAATACGACGACCGTTTTGCGAAAGGCATCGAGGCGATAAGAAAGCTGACAGTCAAGAAATTGACAAGCTACGTGTCGTTTTACGGAGTGTTCCGGCATCCGGCCGTCGTGTTTTTGACTTTTCTTCACGACCACACAGTTTTGCATCGCGGACGTTTGAGCGATTACATCCGCAACATGGGATCGAAGGTTTCGATGATTCGCAGTGTGGATGGCAACTTCGTTTCAATGGGGCAACCGGCGATGAAATATCTGTGGACGGAACGCGCATGGGAAGAAGGTGAACTGGCAAAAGCGGCTTGATGAGTGGAACAAAGATTCACTGAGTGGCGTTTGGTCAATCGTCAATTTTCCACATCAATGAAATCTCGTGACAACTGCGGAGTTGCGAGAAACCCTACTGATTCACGATTCAAACCGTAAAGGAGATCAACCATGCAAGTTACAAAACATGTTCCCGGAGTTTTTTGCTGGGTAGAGTTGGGAACGAGTGACCAAAACGCCGCAAAACAGTTTTATTGCGAAATGTTCAGCTGGACGGTGAACGATGTCCCAATTGGGCCGGACAGTGTTTATTCAATGTTCAAGCTGAATGGCAGTGACGTCGCGGCCGCTTACACGCTTACGCCTGAAGAGCAGGCGGCAGGCTTGCGATCCTATTGGGGCTTGTACATCTCTGTTGAAAATGCAGACGCCGCCGCCCAAGCCATAAGTGCCGCAGGCGGCAAAATAGAAGCCGAACCGTTTGATGTGTTCGATGTTGGTCGAATGGCGATTGCACAAGACCCAACCGGCGCGCATTTCAAAATCTGGCAACCGCTCAATCACATTGGCGTCAGCGTTCTGAGCGAAAACAATGCTATGTGCTGGCAGGAACTGGCGACACGCGATTTGGACGGAGCGAAGAAATTTTATTCGATTGTCTTTGGCTGGGAGCCGAAAACTTCGGATGACAGTCCGATGGCTTACACCGAAAACACTGTGAAGGCGGCAGACGGATCAATTCATATGGGTGGAGCGATGTACAAAATGATGCCTCACATGGAAGGCATTCCTCCGCACTGGATGCCGTATTTTTCGGTTGCCGATTGCGATGGCTTTGTTGCCAAAGCAAGTTCGCTTGGCGCTAAAGCTCATGTTCCGCCGATGGATATTCCAAACGTCGGACGGTTTTCCATGCTGACTGACCCGCAAGGCGCTGCTTTTGCGGTCATCAAGCTCAACGATTTTTCCTGATCGAATTCATCCATCTTCGTGGCGATTGGTATCAGCCGCGATTCAATAGCGAAAGGCGTCCGAGCCGTTGTCATCGAGCATCTGCATCCCGCAACGGTCGTCACGTCTTTCGCTGTTTTGTTTTCTCGTTAGATAATCGCCACGAATCGTCCAACATCACTTTTTCTGGAGGCGCACTGTGAAGAAAATTATGACCTGGATACTTGGAATTGTCGGTCTGCTGATTTTGGTCGGAATCGTTGTGTTCGTCGTTGGCAGTTTCCTGCCAGAAAATCACGTCGCCAGTAAAACGCTGACGTTGCGGCAACGGCCTGAAACGGTCTGGCAAGTCGTGACCGATTTTGCCAATCAGCCGAGATGGCACACTGAAATGAAAAGCGTCGAGCGATTGGCTGACCGTAACGGGCACGAAGTCTGGCAGGAAGAAATGTCCGGCATGAAGATCCCGCTGGAAACGCTGGAAAAAGACGCTCCGAAAAAACTGGTTCGGCGAATTGCTGCTGACGATCTTGGGTTTGGCGGCGACTGGGAATACGTTTTGACGCCGACAATTGATGGCGGGTGTCAGTTGACGATCACCGAAAACGGCAAAGTTCCTAACCCGTTGTTTAGGTTTATGTCCAAATACGTCTTTGGTCACACGGCAACTATGGAGGCGTATATGAAAGCTTTGGCGACCAAGTTCGGGGAAACGCCAGCGATAAGATAGTTGGCAATGGCGAGGGAAATTCGATGACAGCAAAACTCAAATCACTTTACAGCGTTCACCCCGGTGTGGCGATGGTTCAAAAATGGATCGAATCCTTGCCGGAAAAGACAGGTCGTTCGTTGGATGAATGGATGAAGTTCATCAAGAAAAACGGCCCCAAAGACGAGAAGCAGTGTCGCGTCTGGTTGAAGGAGGAATTCAAGCTCGGTACGAACACCGCTTGGTGGTTGGCCGAACGCGCTCAAGGCAAAGGCTGGGAAGAAGATTCACCAGAAGCCTATTTGCAACAAGCGGAAATTTACGTCGAAGAAATGTTCGCTGGAGCCAAAGCCAGTTTGCGACCGATTTATGACGCGCTGCTGAAACTCGGCCTGAGCATTGGCAAAGACGTAAAAGCCTGTCCGGGCAAAACCATCGTGCCGCTGTATCGCAATCATGTTTTCGCTCAATTGAAACCGACAACGCGCACACGGCTCGATCTGGGATTTGCGCTTGGGAATATGGCGGTTCCCGAACGGCTGATTGACACCGGAGGCTTTGCCAAAAAAGATCGGATTACTCATCGCATACCGATTTCTTCGCCGGCGGAAATTGACGACGAAGTCAGGCACTGGCTGAAAGTGGCTTACGATCTGGACGCCGCTTGAAAGCGAAACCAAGAACGAGATTCACGGCGCAAGGCGAACGATTCGCCAAGCGCCGTTTTCGTTTTGATAAACGATTCGGTCGTGAAGACGGCTTTCGCGGCCTTGCCAAAATTCGACCTGAATTGGGCTTAGCCGCCAGCCTCCCCAAAACGGCGGACAAGGAATTTCAGAGTCGCCGAATCGGGCTTCGATTTCAGCCACGCGCAGTTCCAGCATTTCACGACTGACGATTACATCACTCTGCGGCGAAGCCCACGCGCCAATTTGGCTGCCGCGTGGTCTGGTCCGAAAGTAATCTTCAGATTCCTGCCGCGAAGCTTTTTCCACAGCGCCTTCGATTCGCACCTGCCGATTCAACGTATGCCAGTAAAACGTCAAAGCCGCTTGCGGATGAGCGTCCAACTCGCGGCTCTTGCGGCTTTCGTAATTGGTGAAGAAAACGAACCCGCGCGCGTCGAAGCCTTTCAGCAACACAATCCGACCGGAAAGACGACCGTCAGCCGATGTCGAAAGCGTCATCGCTTCGACATCGGGTTGTTCGGCCTGAATCGCTTCTTCAATCCAGAGTTTGAATTGCTCGAAAGGATCACCAGCGACCTGGCTTTCGTCAAAAAGACGCGACACGTAATCGCGCCGCAATTGAGCGATTTGTTGAGACAGTTCGTTCATAAAACGCCAAAAGAGGTTTTAGCCAAACATCGAACCCACAGCCGCAAGCAGCAGCGCCGCAATGCAGTAAAGAACGATGTGTGGAATTGCCGCCGTGCCGGATTTCATTTTGTGCGTTACCGCCGCACAGCCGATCCCCAGCAAAATGATTCGCCAAATTCCAAACACGTCAACAAAAGAAGCCAGCCCGGAAACAAACTTCGGTAACGTGACGCCAACCACATTTAGTAATCCACCCAAGTTGGAACTGACTGGATTCATAATGTCTATGTCTTCCGGGTTTTGCAGGTAAACCGAAATGGTGATCAGC
The DNA here is from genome assembly GCA_902825875.1 of uncultured Acidobacteriota bacterium. Classification (GTDB taxonomy): domain Bacteria; phylum Acidobacteriota; class Blastocatellia; order RBC074; family RBC074; genus RBC074. The sequence goes on along the minus strand of CADECP010000004.1, from coordinate 131,196 downwards.
GCAGCCTGAATCAACCCAATGCCAAGATAGGCATACGTGATAACCGACAACACAGGCTTAAACCGATTGGTTGCTCCCATCATCATTGTGAACAGTTTGAAAATTCCAGCGACAGCCAGCAGCAAAACTGCGAATCCGATGAGCGCGAAAAGCGGGCCTTTGATTTTGCCCCAGGTGGTTCCGGCATCGGCTACTGCTTTTTGGACTTCGCGTTCGATTTGTTCTTCAGGAACTCCCATTGATCTCATCATCGGCTCTGCCTGTTTTCGTATGGTGTTTTCCGCACCGAGCCGGTTCGTCACGATGAAATTCATAAAGCCCATAATCAAACCAACCACAATTATGGGAATCAGCACGCGGGGCGCGCGGCCAATTTCTTGAAAAGTTTCGCCTGGAGAAATCAGCACGCCGAAAATTCGGCTGAAATGATTTTGCGGTTTTGGTTCGACTATCGGGGCTTCATCTTGCGGTTGCGAAGCATAGCTAAGTTCAGAATTCATGGTGACTCCTTTGGGGTTGAGAGTTGGTGGAAAACTGCCAGTGAAATTTCGACGTGGTTAATCGTGAAGATGACAGGCCGCCCAGTGACCGGCAGACACTTCTGCAAATTTGGGTTCTTCGACTTTGCATCTTTCGGTTGCGTGCGGACAACGTGTGTGAAACCGACATCCCGAAGGCGGATTCAACGGCGTTGGAACATCTCCGCCCAGCCGATGAACTTCGCGGCGGTTGGCATCCGGGTCAGACAGCGGAATCGCCGCCAGCAACGCCTGTGTGTACGGATGCAGAGGTTTGGAATAGATGTCATCTGCCGAAGCCAGTTCAACCAGCTTGCCCAGATACATCACGCCAACGCGCGAAGAAATGTGTTTGACCACTGCCAGCCCGTGCGAAATGAAGAGATACGTCAGCCCGAACTGCGCTTGCAGGTCTTGCAGCAGATTTACTACTTGCGCCTGAACAGAAACGTCCAGAGCCGAAACAGGTTCGTCGGCGACGATAAAGCCCGGGTTCAAGGCCAGAGCTCGCGCGATGCCGATGCGTTGCCGCTGACCTCCGCTGAATTGATGCGGATAGCGGTTGGCGTAATCGGGATCAAGTCCAACCACGCGCAATAGCTCGGCGACTTTATCGCGCTGTTCGGCCTTCGATCCGGTCCCGTGAATCGCCAACGGTTCGGCGATGATCTGGCCGACTTTCAGGCGCGGATTGAGCGACGAATACGGGTCTTGAAAAATGATCTGCATCCGGCGACGCAGTCCACGAAGTTCGGTTCGATTAAGTTCTGTCAGATTTCGGCCATCAAAACGAATCTCGCCGCCGGTTGGTTCAATCAATCTCAGCAGGCAACGTCCCACAGTCGTTTTTCCGCAGCCGGATTCACCCACCAAACCCAACGTCTCTCCGCGTTGAATGGCAAACGAAACTCCGTCAACCGCCCGTACGAGCTGCTTGTTCGAGGCGGGAAAATGCTTGGTCAGATTCGATACTTCGACGAGGGTTTGATTCGTCATTGTTTTCAGCTTTTAGCGGCGTCGCAGATTTGAGAAACAGATGGAGTGAAGGTTGGCAATACTTTGGATTCAATTCGTTCGCCGCGTCTAAAAACAACGCCAATGTCATAACAGTTTTCGTTGGGCAACAAATTGCGAACTTCTATGATTTCGTTAGAGGTATCAACCAGCCACAATTCACGAACGCCAAGTGCAGCGTAAGTGTCGGCTTTAGTGTTACGGTCATAAATGGCCGTGCTTGGAGAGATGATTTCAACAACCAAATCGGCTTTATCAGGTTTGCGCCGATCTGTTTGCGCCAGAGTCTGAGCCGAAACATAAAAAAGATCAGGCTCGACATAGGTTGCTGGGCCAGTCCAAAGCGCGGCGCGAGGAACGAAAAGTCGCCCGCGATCCTGGATGTTGTACAGGTGGTTGGCAAAAAGTGTTACCAGGTCGGAAGCCGTGATGCTGTGAGTGAAATTTGGCGGAGGCGACATATACAAAACTCCTGCGATGAGTTCCAGTTTGCTGCCGTCTTTTGGTTCCGGCAGTTCCCAGAATTCGTCCAGCGTGTAGGTCTTGATCAATGGAGATGTGCTGACAACAGGCATAACGTCCTTTCGGCAAGTTGACGAATGTTGAAAATCAGGCGGAATTCTATGCCTCGTATTCAACGAAGGCAATTTTCAAATTGGGTAAATTTCACTGGCGCGAACGCAGCGTGATAAATGCTCCGCGCCAAGATCAACCAGTGGAATGTCGCCAGTGCGGCATTGGCTTTCAGCGTGTTCACAGCGCGGAGCGAAACGACAGCCGGGCGGCAATTCCAGCGGATTTGGCACGACGCCTTCAATGGTTTGCAATCGCAGCATTCGGCCTTCGCGCCGTTCGTCCAAACGAGGCACGGCGCGCAGCAAACCTTCTGTGTATGGGTGGCGAGGCCGATGGAACAATTCACTGGCCGAAGCCTCTTCGATAATTTTTCCGGCGTACATCACGGCTACACGGTCGGAAGTTTCAGCGACCACGCCCAGATCGTGCGTAATCAACAGCAAGGCCAGATTGCGCTTTTCTCTTAGCTCTTTCAGCAAATCCAGAATCTGCGCTTGAATCGTCACATCCAACGCAGTCGTCGGTTCATCAGCAATCAGCAGTTTCGGGTCGCAAGCCAGCGCCATGGCGATCATCACTCGTTGGCGCATGCCGCCGGACATTTCGTGAGGGTAATTTTTGGCGCGGTTTTCCGGCGAAGGAATCGCTACATCGCGCATGCCTTCGATGGCTTGATTCCAGGCTTCGCGTTTGGAGACTTTGCGATGCAATCTTATGGCTTCGGCGATTTGTTCGCCTACGGTGAAAACCGGATTGAGCGAAGTCATCGGGTCTTGAAAGATCATCGCAATATCGTCGCCGCGAATTGCTCGCATTTCTTCTTCGCCGAATTTCAGCAAGTCGCGGTCTTCAAACAGAATTTCGCCGCCGACCACTCGTCCGGGCGAAGCGACCAATCGCATGATCGAAAGCGCCGTGACGGATTTACCGCAGCCGGATTCGCCGACCAGACTCAGCGTTTCGCCACGCTCGACGGTAAACGAAACATCGTCCACAGAGCGCACTTCGCCACGCCGGGTGGCAAAATACGTCTTCAGATTTTTGACTTCGAGCAAGCTCATAAACTGTTGCGCGGGATTGCAAAATTAGTGGTGGCGACTATAAGCCACAGCCTGACTGTCGGCAAATTCCGTCACCCGTCCGGCAAAAGTGACAATCTGCGGTAATCGAGTGGCAATCAAAAAGTGCCACAACCCACTTTTTCAACGCCAAATCGCTGGCATTATGATTGCTGAGCAAGTTCGGACTCCCCGCGTTTTTGAACGCAAAGTTCAGGAAGTTAATTGGATGAGAAAAACAGTGCTGATTTACAACCCGACGGCTGGCGCATTGCGCCACGACTTGCAACAAATCGAAAAACTGACCGCCGCGTTGAACCGGCGAGGGATTGACGCGGTTCCAACGCCGACCCGGTATGCAGGGCATGCAACAGAACTTGCTGCACAGGCAGCGACTGACAAAGCAGCAACTGTCATTGTTTGTGGCGGAGACGGAACCATCAACGAAGTCGCTCAGGCATTGGTTGGAACGGAAACCGCGATGGCCGTCTGGCCTTGTGGAACGGCCAATGTGCTGGCGGAAGAATTGCGGCTGCCAAGAGATTTTGACGGTCTGGCGAAGTTGATTGCCGAAAACAGCGTTCGCACGATCAGCGTCGGCAAAGCAGTAAAACGCCAAACAGGATGGCAACGATATTTTTTGTTGATGGCGGGAATTGGGTTGGACGCGACGATTGTGCAAAACGTCAGGCCGGAATTGAAAAAGTCGTTTGGCAAAGGAGCTTATTTCGCTTCCGGGATGGAATTTCTGGCGCGACTGCCGCTGACGCCGTTTTCGATCAAGTTCAACGATCAGAACCACGAAAGCACGTTCACGGTGATTTCCAACGCCGCGCATTACGCCAGTTTGTTCACGCTGGCTCCGGGAGCGGCGATTGACGACGACAAGCTGAATGTCTGCGTGTTCAATTCGCGCAGCCGATTGGCTTATCTGGGTTACGCGGCGTTGAGTTTGATTGGCGGCCACACCGTCAGTCCCGGAGTTGTGTATCAGGAAACCGGCAACGCGCATGCCAATTCCAATGATCATGCGCTGGTGCAAATTGATGGCGATGTGATGGGAACCTTGCCGATGGATTTTGAAATTGTGCCTGAAGCGTTGCGAATTTTTGCTCCGACAGTTTCAGGTTTTCGAGAAGGAGAAAAGAGATGAATCGTTTTTGGTCTTATGTCGAAAGCACGGCGTTTGCGGTGTATTACGCCGCCAACTTTCTGAACCCGACGAACGTGCGAAACGCCGTTCAAACCGTCAGCACTGGCAAAAATCAACTTGCTCGGAAACTTCGCCGGTCACAAAAATCATTGCCGATGATGGCGTTGTTGCTGATGCTGGTGTTGCCGATTGTCGGCGTTGGACAGGCGGAAACTGCCAATACTCCGGTTGCTGCGCCTGTAGTTAATGCTGCCCTGACGCCGGAGGTGATGGCTTTGCGCCGTGCTGGCACAGAAGCGATCTTCAATCTGGAATACGCCACAGCCAAAACGAAATTCGAGGAAATGAAAAAGCTGATGCCTCAACATCCCATCGGCGACATCAATCTGGCGATGTTGATCTGGCTGGAGCATTTGAACAAAAGTCGGCGGCTGCAAACCAGTCTGTATGGTGGCGATTCCAGTTTTTACGCCGGAGCAGAAAACGCCAAAGAAGACAACGAAGGCGATCAGGTAGACGCGGCGGTTGATCGCGCGTTCCGCGACCGTATGGCTCAGGCAAAAACCAAAGCGATGGCGTTGGTGGCGCGCAACAAAAACGACGCCGACGCGCAGTATTTCCTCGGCGCGTATTACGGCGTGATGGCCGGTTACGAAGCTTCAGTCGCGCGCAAGTTTTTTGGCGCGATGCGGAACGGTTCGCGCAGCGTTGACGCTCACGAAAAGGTGATGAAGTTAAAGCCGGATTATTACGACGCTTACCTGTCTGTGGGAATGTACGATTACATCGCGGGCAGTTTGCCGTTTATGTACAAAGTCATTGCGACGCTGGCCGGAGTTCGCGGCAACAAACAACGCGGCATCGAACGGCTGGAAAAAATCGTCGCCAGCGAAACCGTCACCGCCGACGATGCCCGCGTGTTGCTGGTGGCGATTTACAAAAACGAAAAACGGTTTGACGACGCGCTGGCGGTGCTGAAACATCTGAACACCAAATACCCGGCCAGTTATTTATTGAAACTGGAAACGGCAACGCTGTTAGTGACGATGAAACGCCAGCAAGAAGCTTACGCCGCGTTTGAAACCTTGCTTAAAGATTCCACAACGGCTCCGGCGATTGATTTGGTGCATTACCAGTACGCCGAAGCGTTGACGGCGGACAAGGATTACAAGAAAGCGGCAGAGCAGTTTCTGGCTGCTTCAAAGGCGAAAGACGCCGAAGCGAATCTGGCGACGTTGGCGCTGTTGCGCGCGGCTCAGGTAAACGATCAGGCCGGGCAGCGCACCGAAGCCGTCGCCCAATACAAAGCCGTGCTGGCTCGACCGAATGTTTACGATTCGCGCGTGCAAGCAGAAAAAGGTTTGAAGCAGCCTTTTGTGCAGAAAGAAAAGAAAGAGAGCGAGTGAAAGCTCGCTCTCAACTTGGGAAGAAGTCAGGAAGTCGCTGCGTATTCTTCGTCGGTCTGGCGAGGTTTGCCGAAGACCCAGACAATGCCGATGCTGAAAAAATACAATCCCAGCATCGGCAACGCGAAGATCATCAGGTTGTAAGGGTCAGGCGTCGGCGTCAGCAGCGCGGCGATAATCAAAATGATGACAACCGCATACCTCCATGTTTTCAGCATCATTCCCGAAGTCAGCAATCCGATCCTGCCCAGCAAAAACGACAGAGCCGGAATCTGAAACACCACTCCCAACCCGATCATAATCATAATAATCAGGTCGAAATAATCTTCGGCGTTAATCAGCGTTTGGAATTTGCCGGATTGCTGCAAACCGAGCAGGTATTCACAGGCTCGCGGGAAAGCAATTCTGTAAGCGAAAGTGGCTCCGGCAATGAAGAAAAAGGCGCTCATCAAAATCACCGGCGCGGCGTAACGCTTTTCGTGTTTGTACAAACCGGGCGCGATGAAAGCCCAAACCTGATACAGCAAAAACGGAATCGCCAGGGCGATGCCGGTGTACAACGCGATCGTCATGTACAACGTGAACGCGCCGCCGACTTTGCTGATGACCAGCCCGTTGGTTTCGTCGTAGTAAATTGACGAACCTGTTTCGGATTGAATTTTGGCAATTGATGAACCGGCAGGCACGACGCTTTTGCCTACAGTCCACGGTTTGACTGTCACCAAATCAGCATTGCCGTCGGTGGATACTTTTTTCACTTCGATGGTTGTGCCGAGCGGGACTTTCACGCCACCCACGGCGGATTCCTGAACAAAGGTGTATTGCGCTGATTCGCCGTCTTTCAATTGGCTCAGGTCGGGCGAGCCGTTGATTGCCTGAGCCGCAATTCGCATCCGGCGAATCTGTTCGTTGATCGGGATCGAAAGGAAGTTGAAGATTCTGTCCGACACCAGCCAGCAAACAATGAAAGCGATCATGATCGCCGCCACAGAATTCACCAGACGGCGACGCAATTCGTCCAGGTGATCCAGAAACGACATTTGTAAGCCTTCTTGTTCTTCGACTTCTTGTTCCATCACGTTGCTCATTTCGCTCATTTCGATAGATGACTGCGTAAACAAAAATTGGCTGCCGTCAGAGAGCTTGCTGTTCGCAAACGCCAGCGGCTCGACGACAACCAATTACTTGCGGTTTAGACCACATTCAAACTCGCGTTCAACACTCAAATCCAATGCTGCTGTTTCGGGTCGCTGGTCGCAGCGGCTGCCGTTTCGGTTTTGGCAGGTTCTTTGGCGTCAGCCGAATTCGCAGATTGAGTGTCGGTTGCTTGAGCGGTGTTGGCATCCGCCGTTTCGGGTTCGCTTGAATAAGGGTTGTACTGGGAATTGTAATCGTTCGAAGGGTTGTATTCAGAACTGGCGCTGCTGCTTTCAGCCGTGCCGGTGCTGCGATACTTGTCCATTTCGACTTCCTGTTCCCAGGTGCGTTTGAAATCGTCCGAAGCGCGGCGAAATTGCGACATGGCATTGCCCAGCGATTTGCCAAATTCTGGCAATTTGCGCGGGCCGAAAATGATTAGCGCGACGACAAGAATCAAAATGACTTCAGGCATTCCTAAGCCCATAACTACCTCTTTTCTTTTGTGACAGGGAAATTCAGGTGCTTTCTGCAACCGGCGGAAACTATAGCGGCCAGTTCTGAGCCTAGCAAGCGCGCAAAAGTGGGACAATTTTTCAAATTGTCCCACCGCAGTTTTACGAATGAACTTTGCAACCTGACTTCAGCAATTTGGTGGGACAATTTGGAAAATTGTCCCACCTATGATTTTACTCGATCACCACGCGCTCGCTCGCCGAGCGGCCAAAAGTTTCCGGGTGGTACATTTCTTCGGCTTTGGTCGGAGGCACGACGAAATTGCCCGGAGTCGTCGCACGCGCAATGTACGAATAGTTATAAACGCCTTCCCACAACATGGTCGTGAACGCTTCGACTCGTTCATCGCGCATGTTCTGATGTTGGAACCATTGCCACGACCACCACCAACCGCGAGCGTTTTGGTCTTTGTCGTCGCGCGGCAAATTTCCGGTGACGGCCAGCGCAGGGTTCAGGGCTTCAAACCCGGCGGGCATCGGATCAACCAATGCCACGTGATAACGCCGAGTTGCCGCGTACATCGTCAATCGAACTCGCACGCGCGTTCCGGCTTTGATGCGCCACGAACCGTCTTCCAGTCGCCGCACGTCATTCGGATCGTCAACGGCTTCGTAATTGCGCGACACGGTGAACCCCGCGTTGTAAGGTTTCAACTGCAAACTGGTCGGCGCGTAATTCATGCCGATGCGGTAATACAAACGGCCTGTGCCCTCTTTGCCAAGCGTCAGGTTCTGTGTCTGAGGCATCGCTGAAGACATCAGGTAATTCATCGGCACGTTGATTTGATGACTGTCTGTGGTGCGTCCACGATATTCGTGGCTTCCAGCCAGGCCGTCGCCCAGCCACGCGCGAGCGACAAAATTTGGCGTCGCTTTTTCGTAAACCTGGAAGTAACGATCCAGCGCCAACAGGATGAAAGCGTTTTCCTGCGTGTTTTCCCAACGGCCTTTGACTCGATTGGCCAACAAGCCGCGCACGACTTTCGGGATCAAATCGCTTTTCAGATCGTCGCCAATCAGAGCTTCCAAAATGATGCCGTCGGCTCGGCGGTTGGAATGCAGCAGCAAATGCGCGCTGTCAGTGTAAGCGGTCGTGAAGTGCGCCGTGCCTGCGGTTTCTTCGGCGCGATTGCTCAAGTGACGCCGAATCGCTGTGGCTTCGCTTTCTCCCGAAAGCACAGGCAGCAACCAGCCCAGAGCTTCCAGCGGCAGCTTTTCAACTCCGCCAGCCTGGACAATCAACAAACGCGCTTTCGCTGCGTCGCGGTCGCCCATTCGATTGCGAACGTTCAGCGCGTAAGCCGTCAGCACTCGGCGAGCTTCGACGCTGTAATAGCTGGGGAATTTGCTTTCGATTTGCTTCAGGTAGCTTTGCGATTTTTGCAACATCTCCGGCGGCACGGCAAAGCCTTTTTCCTTCGCTCGCTGCATGGCGTGGGCGGCGTGAATGCTGACATACGGCCAGGACTCTTCACCGTTTCGCCAGAACCCAAAACCTCCATCGCCATTCTGCAAAGTCTTCAGCCGCTCCATATCTCGCGTGACCGAAGCGATTAGCGTCTCCGGCGAAGGCAAACCTTTGGCGTCAAAAGCTCCCAGCACATCTTTCAATGCGGCGATGGCCAGCACGCGCGATGAAACCTGTTCGGCGCAATCGTAAGGATAGTTCGTCAAATAGATCACCGCGTCAGTCAACGCCTGCAACTGCGTTGAAGATGTCGTGATTTCCAAACCGCCGAATTGGCGATAAGCATCCGATGGAGCTTTAACCGGTTGCAAGATCGCTCCGGCATCCACTTCGCCGTAAGTCGCAAAGGCTTCGGTCGTCGCCGGAGTCCACACCGGCAAATTCACTTCCGCCGCATCCGCCCACTTGCCCGAAGCGACAGCAATCTGGAATCGCGCCGTGCCGGGTTTGCTGGTCGTTGTCGGGAATCGAACTTCGACTCGATCATTTGCCGGAACGGTGACTCGACGGCCAACCACATTCGCCGCAATCGCGTTCGTAGTTCCGCCTTTAGGCGGGTTTATCGCCTGACCGCCTGAAGGCGGAACTACGAACGTGGCATTTGACGCTCGTACCGCAACATCAACGGTCATCGGATTGTCTGTTTGGTTTTGCACGACGACGGGCAATTCAAACCGGTCGCCGAAGTTCAAAAAGCGCGGAGCCGACGGACGCGCCATCAACGGCAACCGAGCCGTGATCGCCGATTCGCCAGAACCGAATTGCTTTTCACCGGCTACGGCTACGGCCATTATTCGGTAACGAGTCAGGTTGTCCGGCACTTTGACTTTGACCGAAGCGCGTCCGTTGGCATCGGTCGGCAACACAGGCGCAAACGTCGCCAGCGCATTGAAATCAATGCGAGCGCGAATAGGTGCTGCTTGTGTTTCTTCTTTGTCACTCAACACGCCCGCGCTTACTTTCATTCTGGCTCCTGCCATCGGAGTGGCCATTGGTGATGGCGGAGCCATGTTTGCGGCCAGTCGGCCTCCCGAAAAACCATCAACGACAATATCCTGCTGCCCTCGCTGAGCCTGGCCAATCAAAGCGTCTGGTTTCGCCAGCACCACGTTCTGCCGCAAATGATGATCACTCACATCGCCGCCGCGCTGTGTATAAAACGTCGCCAGAGGATCGACCAGTTGGTAATTGCTCAGCGCCAGCACGGATTCATCCACGACGACGACGACGACTTCTGCGCCAGCAACCGGTTTGCCAGCCGCATCTCGCAAATCCACATCCACAAAAGTTTCGCCGCCCGGTTCCAAAGCCTTGTCGCGTGGCGTAGCCGTCACCGCCAGCTTTCGTTTCAGCGGAGGAATCGTCAAATTCAATTCGCCCGCAGCGAAAGCCGGTCGTCGCGGCAAACTGGGTTTGGCGTTGCCTGCGTCGTCGGTGCGAACGGCTGCGCCAACCAAATCCACCTGGACGTGAATGTTCGGCACATAAGCGTCGTTGATCGGAATTTTCAGCGTGTGCGAAGCCGAGTTCATCGTGAAGCGTTCGGTGCTGACCAGACCGGAACGCCGCAATGTGACGACGCCTTCTGCTGGGAAGAACGGAGCTTGGACAAGAATTTCCGCCGTCTGCCCCGACTCGTATTCTTTCTGGTTGGGAATCAATTCGACTTTTTCCTGAGCTACGTCGCGTTGCGGCTCGGATTTACCGCCCGCCACCCACAAAGTCATCTGGCTTTCGTTGCGGCGTTCGCGGTCGTCAATCACCGAAGCTGTCACGCGATAACGCCCACCTTCGTTTGTCCGAAAACTGCATTGCACGGCGGCATTGCCGGATCGAACGACGCAATCCTGCGGCGCGGTTTCGCGCTCTTTCCATTCGCCGTTTTCAAACGCCCAATCAATCAACACGGCTCGCATGCGGATTTCACGGCGAGCAATCAACTTGCCGTCAATGTCCGTGGCAATGGTTTCGACCACCAGCGGTTCGCCTTTCTGGACGAACATTCGCGGGCTGCGAATGCCTACGTAAAGTTCAGACGGATGAACAATGAAGCTGGTGGAACCGGTGATGGCCTGACGATTCACGTCCTGCACTGTGGCTTGGGCGGTGATGCTGGTGGCGCGAATCGGCGAAACCGAATCGAAATCAATTCGGAGATTGTGTTTGCCTGCCGCGTCCGTGCGTCCGGCGAAGTTTTGCGAAGTGCTGTTGCCGCCGGGGCGGTCATACCACCACCACGGCGTCCAGGTGCCGAAATTGAAATCGCCTCGGTTCGGCGGCGTGTAATTGGTCGGCGTAGCCGTCACGCTCCACGCGGTTTCGGCGTTCGACAGCGCGCCTCCGGCGTAATAACTGGCCGCAGCCGTCACCGTCGCTGAACCTTTGACCAAATGCGGGCCGTTGCTCGCCGAAACTTTGACTTCGTATTCGGGGCGGCGAAATTCCTGAACCTGCAAATGGTGATTATGGCGAGTGTTGCTCTGCAAGGAGATACCATCAGCCGTTAACTCCAAATTGCCATAACCTAGATTCATTGTCGCTGGCAGTTTGAATGCCGTGTCGAATCCGCCCAGAGCGTTGATGCGCGCTGCGCCTTTCACGACTTCGTTGCCGCGCGAATCACGCAACACGTAGCTAATGTTTCTAGCATTGACAGCCATTCCGACATCGCCGAACTTGCCCGCTCCAATCTGGCGAATCCAGCCTTTGACGTGGACTTCTTCGCCGGGACGATACATCGCGCGGTCGTCGAACACATGCCAGCGCAGCGAATCGGAAACTGCACGGCGATTCCAACTGCTTTGCGCGCCTTCCCACCAATACGGACTTTCGGGCAGAAACGCCACATCGCCATCTTTGCGAGCGATCAGCATTTTTTGCGAGCCGGAAGGCGGCAAAGCCAATCGCGCCAGGCCGTCAGCGCCAGTCAGCTTGTTTGATTCATTCAGCGCCGAAGCTCCGCTGATTTCCAGTTGCGCGCCCGCAACGGGCGAGCCGTCTTTCAGCGAAGTTGCCCAACCAATCAATTCCGTCTGATCGGTAAAAGCGTCCAGGCCGATTTGCGTGGCTTGCACCCAGAGCACGATTTCTTGCTCCCATTCACGACGTTTGACGGTCGGTTCGATGGTCAGGATGGCGTGACCCAATCCGTTTTTCATCGCCGGACTCAAATCAATCGCCGTTTCGGTCATTTCGTCGGCTCGGCCATTGATCGTCACGGTTTGAGATTTGACCAATTCGCCCGGCGGAGTTTGCGATTGTCCGCGCTGGCCGCGCGTTTGAATGAATTGCTGATACGCGCGCCACTGTTCAACCGTGACGGCAAACAACCGGACTTTCACGCTGGGCTGGTTGATCGTGTAAATCGAAAAGCGCGGCGGTCCGTTTGGGTCCAGCACGACGTAACCGTTGCCGCTGGCCGACAGCATTGGATAAGCGTCGCCTACGTTGAAGCTGCGCGTGGCTGCGCGTCCAAGCGTCTGGCCAAACGTGTCGCGCAAAGCGGCGTCAATCGTCACCGTGTAAGCCGTGCGGCCTTTGGTTGCTCCGTTGATTTGAATTGTGTTGCCGTACACGGCGACTTTCATGCCTTCGATGGCCGGAGTCACTTTGACCATCGTTTGCTGAAAAGCTTTAACGTCGAGCGGGTTGTTGAATTGAAATTGAAACGGCGTGAACGGGCGGCAACCGTCGCCCCAGCCACAGCGAGCTTCGGCCAGTTGCAAAGCGTCATAAGTGCGAAAGCTGAATTTTTGCGCTTCGGTCGTCACGCGCGAACCTTCGGCAGACGGCGCTCCGGTCTGAATAGAAACGGTAAACGAAGTGCCAGCAGGCAGCGGTTGATCGGCAGCGCCGTTCAGCAACGGCTCGGCGCGAAACGCCAGCCAGCGGTTCGGCTCGGCGGCTTTCACCCAACGGCGAGCGGTGTCGTCGCTTTCGATTTCTTCAGGCAAAGCCAGTCGTAATTTCCAGGTCATTGCTCCGGCTGTTAGCCGAATCGCTTTCAGCATTTTTGCCGGATCAATTCGCTGATCGAATTCGATGAACATGACTGGGTTGCGCTGGTGCGGGCCGGCGTTTGGATAACTGGATTTGACCTTCACCGGCGGAGTCGCAAACGTCCAACGTTTCGCGCTGGCGAGCGCATTGCCCGTAGCTGATTTCGTGCCGGCTGGAACTTCAACTGAGTAATTTGTCGCCATTGGAAAACGGCCTTCGGGTTCAAAGATCAAAGTCTTTGTGCCCAACCATCGCCATTTGCCTTTGGGTTGAGGAGTCAGCTTGACGGGAATTTGAGCGGCTGCCAGATCGGCAATCGAAGTCACTGCGACCATCGGTTGCGAAAATGTGACGGTCAGATGCGGAGCCAATCCAAGCTCGCCTTCGGGAGCGAATCGCACGACTTCCAGCGCGCCGGTGGCTGTGGGTTCGGGCTTTTCGCCGCTGTCAGCCGGAGGAAATTGCGAATTGATCGTCTGGCCGGTTTTTGGTGGAGGCAGCGAACGGTCGCGCATCGCAAAGCCCGTTTCATCGTCTGGATCGGTTTTGATCTGCGGCAATCGTTTCAGCAGATTGGCGACGGTTTCGTCGGTCAGCGGCGAAGTTTGTGGCGACGGCAGCGCTTCGCGGCGGTCTGCGCCCTCTGTGCCTTCGCTCAATCGAAACTTCAATCCGTCAGTTGTCGCGCCGGATTGAATTGGGCGAACCGGACGACGGCGACCTTGTCCGCTGACCGAAGACCAGATGACAAACGGCAGCGTCAACGCAATCAGCGCAGCCATCAACATCAACCGCGAGTTCGACGATTCAAAACGAAGTTTGGATTTCATTTGGCTGACTCCTCAAGAAAAGTAAAACAAGCCGCCAGCTTGTTCACCGTCAAAAATTCAACGTTTAGGGGACTGAGTTTTTCCGCTTGAACGAACGATCCGCAAAATTTTCCTTGCCGATTTTGCCTTCGAACCGGATAAGTTGCCAGTTTCAATCTGTGCTGACTATGATGGCCGCATGAAAGTTCCCACTGCCGCAATTCTTGTCATCGGCGACGAAATCCTGAGCGGAAAGGTCGAAGACGCCAACGCGCGTTTGCTCATTGGCGAATTGCGCGAACTGGGCGTGGCATTGCGTCGCATTCTGGTTGTGCCGGATGAAATCGCCGATGTTGCGGCAGCCGTGCGCGAACTTTCGGCGAGCTTCGATCACGTGTTCACTTCGGGCGGAGTCGGCCCTACGCATGATGATGTCACGATCAGCGGAATCGCGGCGGCGTTCGACAAACCGGTCATTCGCCATTCTGAATTGGAGCGGCGACTGAAAACTTACTTTGGCGACAATGCAGATGAATCGAAGCTGCGAATGGCCGACGTGCCCGAAAACGCCGAGTTACTGGAAATGCCCGACTGGCGCTGGCCGGTGCTGGTGTGCCGCAACGTTTACATCCTGCCCGGAGTGCCGGAACTGTTTCGCAAAAAGTTTCTGGCCATGCGCGAACGTTTCCGCGTCGAACCGTTTTTCACGCACGCCGTCTTCACGCTGGAAGAAGAATTCGACATTGCCGAAGCCTTGCGCGAAATCGCCGATGCCAATCCGTCGGTCGCCATCGGCTCTTATCCAAATTTCGCCACGCCGGATTACAAAGTCAAAGTCACGCTGGAATCGAAGGACGGCGACGCCCTCAGAACAACTCTGGCTGCACTTTTGGTAAAGCTCAACGACCAAAAAGTCGTTCGTGTTGAGTGAGATTATTTTTTCAGATCGGATTTCATTCCCAAATTGCGAATCAAACGATGCAAATGATTGGGGTGCATTTCCAGCAAACGCGCCGCCTCTGTGTAATTTCCCTGAGCCTGGTCAAAGGCGGAAAGAATCAATTGTTTTTTGGCTTGATTCAATGCTTCGTAAAAATTCAGGTTTGTTTGGCCGGGTGAGGCAATCGAAACCGGAATGGTTGAGATCAGGTCTTCCGGCAGGTCTTCGATTTGCAACGTGTCTGCGATTCCCATCACGACAGAGCGTTCGATGGCATTTTCCAGTTCGCGTACGTTGCCGGGCCAATCGTAATTGATCAGGCAATTGCGCGCTTGCGGGGAAATGTCTCTGACCTGACGGTTGCATTGCTGGCTGTATTTTGCGGCAAAGAACATGGCCAACGGCAAAATGTCTTCGCGTCGTTCGCGCAACGCAGGCATGGTCAATCGCAGAACATTCAATCGGTAATACAAATCTTCCCGAAAAATACCATCCTTGATCGCCTGTTCCAGATTGCGATTGGTGGCGGCAATCAATCGAATGTCGGCCTTGATCGTTCGAGTGCCACCCACACGCTCGAATTCATGCCCTTGCAACACGCGCAACAGCTTGGCCTGAAGCGACATGGCCATTTCGCCGATTTCGTCCAGAAACACAGTCCCGCCTTCCGCCACTTCCAGCTTTCCTTTTTTGGTGGCGACGGCTCCGGTGAAGGCGCCTTTTTCGTGGCCGAACAATTCGCTTTCCAGCAAGGTTTCGGTCAACGCGGCGCAATTGATGGCCACAAATGGTTTGGCAGAGCGTTGGCTGTTGAAGTGAATGGCGCGCGCGGCCAGTTCTTTGCCGGTTCCGCTTTCGCCGCGAATCAACACTGTGGAATTGGTCGGCGCTGCTTTGCCAATGAATTGGTAAACATCGCGCATGCGCGGGCTGTTGCCGACCATGTCGTGCTGAACGGCGATTTCCGCTTTCAGTCGCAGATTTTCGTTTTCCAGATTGCTGACACGCTGAATGTTACTCAGCGCAACCGCTGCCACAGACGCAATCGCGCGCATCAATTGCAAATGGTCTTCGTCAAAACTGACTGACTGGTCTGAAGTATCCAGGTAAATCGCGCCCGACACTTTGCCACCAACCGCCAACGGAACAACCATCAAAGCTTGAATCGGAGCCGCAGCCAGGCTTTTGGCTCCGCGAAAGGCAACATCCTGCAAAACATCGTTGCTGAAAAAAGCTTCGGCTTCACGCATGGCTCGTTCGGTTACGGTTCGGCTGATTTCAATCGGGTCTAGGCAATTGGCTGCGCGATGGCGCCCAAAGACGGAGGCAAATTGATCGGAGCTTTCGTCGGCGACCAAAATCGCTCCGCGCGAAGCCGGAATGACTTCAAAAACCAGTGGCAGCAGTTGCTGAGCATAACTTTCCAGATTCTGAATCGAATTCACGGCCAGGCTGATTTTCAACAACGCATTCAAATCTCGCGTCGAACGCGAAGGCGCGACAACGTCCTGTTCGGCGGTGTTGAAATCAACGACCGTGTCTTTTCGCAACTGCATTGTGTGGTTGGCGACGATCCGAGCTTCGTTGAAATTCACCTGAATGAATTGTCCTGAATCTGCTGTTTCATCCAGCAGAAACAAAAACAAAGTGTCGCCGACACGAATGCGGTCGCCGGTTTTCAAAACCTGCTGTTTGATGGGCATTCCGTTGACGGCGGTCGAATTGCGGCTGTCCAGATCGAAAATCGTAAATGTTCCGTCGTTGCGTTTGATCGAACAATGACGCCGCGAAACCGACATGTCGGGCAGGCAAATCAGATTGTCGGATTCGCGCCCAACCGAAACTTCAGCTTCGGTCAGCGGAAAAATCATTCCTTCCGACGATCCGGCGATGACAATCAGTTTGGCTGCCATATCTGTGCCCCCTCAAACGCTAGCGCAGTTGTTAGCTCGACTAACAGAACTGTTAGTCTTCGGTTGATCCGGCGACGCTTCCGTTTGCCTTTTGTGCCAATCCGAAAAACCACCTAAGTCTTGCCTTTTCAAGCAGTTTAATCGCGCCAGACAGCTTGCGAACCGAGCGCAAATTCGTCTGGCACAACGATTGACCTAAGCAATCACGAATGCAAACCGAAATTGAATTTTGGTTGGTGTTCGCGGCGGACGATACAGGAGCGAAAACGATGGTGTCAAAGCTGACATCGGCAAAACTCCGGGAAGTCAGTCGCAATGGTTGAAAACAAAATCCCCAAACTGGGAGTGAAAGGAAAGAGGAGGATTTATGAAATCATTCGGATCAAAACAAAATTTTGTGCGCCAAACGATGGCAGCTTTGTTGGCTGCGTTGATGATCTTTTCCGCATTGCCAACCTGGCCAAATGCCAGTCGAGCTACGGCTTCTTCGTCGAGAGAAACCGAAATCCTGAAAGCTTTCGAAGAGCTTCAGGGACATATTACCAGGCTCCCAAGCGCCACATTTTCCGCTGCTGCGCGCAACAGCCTGAATGCCAAACTCAAGGATGCAAAAACCGCATTTTCGGCCAACGATGCCTGTGCGGGAGCGAAGTTCCTGGAAGCTCTGGTTGCTGAAAGCCGCAACCTGCGATCCGGCGCTCGCACCGCCAGCGCCGAAGATTTGAGCAATCGTGCGTCTTCGTTGCGTCACGATCTGTTATCCACGCGGCGCGACGCCAAACCGTGCGAAAACGCTCCGCGCGTCAACCAAATGCCGGAAGTTCAAATCGTCGAATCGGACAACAAACGTCTACGCGGCGCAGTGAAATTCGGCGAACCGAAAATGTGGACGGTTCAGGCCGGAGGCGAGCAGTTCACCGAAATGGAAATCCCAGGCGTCCAACATGGCGTAGGCGAACCGGGCATTCCGTCCGTTCCTGTGCTTTATCGTCTGGTTGCCGTTCCGCAGGGCGCAAAAGCTCGCGTCGCTGTCAAAACCGGCAATTCTCAGAGCATGCAAGTGAACCTGTATCCGATTCAGCCCGAAGCGCAGGACAGCGTGCAGAAAAATGATGGACTGAAAATTCCGGCGGATCGTTTCCAGGAACCTGAATTTACCAAGAACAAAGACATTTACGCCACGGACTCCGCTTTTCCGAAAGAAGTCTGCGTCGTCACGCCGCTTGGCAAAGCCCGCGATTTGCAGTTGGTTCAACTGGCGATTGCCGCCGGTCAGTACAACCCGAAATCGCAGCAATTGACGCTGTTTGAATCGGTCGAATTCGAAGTGTTTTTTGAAGGCGGCAAAGGCGCGTTCATCACGACAGACGCATTGAACCAATTCGAATCTGCAACGAGCACGCTGATGAATTCAGTCATCAATTACAAAGCGGTTTTTGAACACGTCATCGTCGTCAATCGCAAGTTCATCTGTGGCGGCGAAGAGTTCCTGATTCTGACGCATCCTGATTTTCGTGACGCCGCCGTCCGCCTGGCCGAATGGAAGCGTGACAAAGGAATCACGACGACAGTCATCAACGTCAACGATGGCAACGGAATCGGCCCGGACACGAAAGAAGAAATTGACGAATTCATTGAAGGCCGTTTCAACTGGTGCGGCGTTCGTCCGTCGTATGTGTTGTTGCTGGGCGATGCGGAATTCATCGAACCGTTTTACGTCAACACTTCGGGCAGTTCGACAACCGGAACCGATTATCCTTATGCATTGCTGTCGGGTGATGGTGACGACGTTCCCGATTTCGCGTTGGGACGCATTCCGGTGGACACGCTGGATCAGGCGAACACTGTGGTGGACAAGATTATCAACTACGAGTCGAATCCGCCGTCTCAGAATTCGTTTTACAAAAACGTCGGCATCGCTTCGCAATTCCAATGCTGCCGCAGTGGCGGCCAACAAGGCCGCGACCTGCGCAGCTTCATTGAAACTTCGGAATTGGTGCGTAACGAACTGCTCAACCAGAATTACAACGTTGACCGCATTTACACCAAAACTGTCGAAGGCAGCGGCGGCAGCACCCCGCGTCGGTTTTATAACGGTACGTTGTTGCCGGAAGAGCTTGACGCGGATAGCGGATTTGCTTGGGACGGCGACACGGACGACATCGTCAATGCCTGGAACGCCGGACGGTTTTTGTTCCTGCACCGCGACCACGGTTGGGAAGACGGCTGGGCGCATCCAGAATTTACGACGACGAACGTAAATAACGATTTGAACAATGGCGAATTGCTGCCGGTGGTGTTCAGCGTCAATTGCGCCAGCGGATTGTTCGATAACGAAACCGCCAATGGCGATTACGGCACAACGGCCAACCGCGAGTATTTCGCCGAACGCCTGTTGCGTCGAGAAAATGGTGGCGCAGTGGGAATGCTTGGCGACACTCGCAACAGCCCGACCTGGGCCAACAGCGCGCTGACTCGCGGATTTTTTGATGCGGTCTGGCCGAACACCGTCGGCGATTTCGGCGACAACACTCGTCACCGTCGCCTGGGCGACATTCTCAACCACGGCAAGCTGTATTTGATCACTCAGATCGGCGTCGCCGGAACGACCGAAGCTCCGACCGAGTGGAACGTGACGAGCGAACTGTATATGTGGCACGTGCTGGGCGATCCGACGTTGGAAATGTGGACGCGGCGTCCGTTGCGCGTGATGCCTTGGGATTTTGCTGCTCAATGGGCCAACCTCTTTACGCTGAAGGTGAAGTATGCCTTTGAACACGCAACCATCACCGCGTTTCAGCAAACCAAGAGCGGGTTCGTCCACATTGGCCGCGCTACGGTCAAAAACGGCGAAGCCACCTTGCAAGTGGTTCAGCGCCCGGTCAATGGAATCCCGATTCAATTGATCGCCAGCGCAGATGGAGAGGTCAGCGTCAATCTGACCAAAAAAAATGACAAGTAACTTTCGATTCGAAATAGAGCTTGCTCAATAAATGCAATCGGCGGAATCAACCGAACAGGCTTCAGACCTTTCGGAGTGATTCCGCCGATTGCGATTTTGAGGAACGAGTAAGCTGGTTTAACCAAGTCTGAAACGCGAAAACGCCCGTCTGGCTTGCAGTTAATGGTCTATCGTCTATAATCCGCGCCTGTTTTCACCAGCAGTTTAACAACCAAAACAATACGAGGTATCACCAGCTATGCTCCTTTTCTTAAGCATCGGCATTTTTGTGTCACTGTGTCTTTTACGCGCGCCGAAAGTTGGCCGCGCCGCTTTGCGAATCGCGTCAGGTGCAGCCTTCGTCGCAATCAGCGCGATGTCGGCGTTTGCTCAGGAACATCGTCCCGGCGGCGAAGCCAATTTGAAATTACCCGATCTTTCCACCGTCACATTTATGGGCGGAACCAGTGGCAAAACCTTGCTGTTGGTTGGAATCGTCGTTTCGTTGCTCGGCATGATTTTCGGGCTGATGATTTACACGCAGCTCAAAAAACTTCCCGTGCATAAATCCATGCTCGAAATTTCCGAGCTGATTTACGAAACCTGCAAAACTTATCTGGTAACGCAGGGCAAATTTATCTTGATTCTGGAAGCCTTCATCGCGGTCATCATCATTCTGTACTTTGGCTTCCTGGTTGGATTCCCGATTTACAAAGTCGCCATCATTCTGATTTTCAGCTTGATTGGCATTGGCGGCAGTTACGGAGTGGCGTGGTTCGGCATTCGCGTGAATACGTTTGCCAACTCGCGCACGGCGTTCGCTTCGCTCGGCGGCAAGCCTTATCCGATTTACGCCATTCCGCTGAAAGCCGGTATGAGCATCGGCATGATGCTGATTTCGGTCGAACTGCTGATTATGCTTTGCATTCTGCTGTTCATTCCGGGCGATTATGCCGGCCCGTGTTTCATCGGTTTTGCCATCGGCGAAAGCTTGGGAGCGGCGGCGCTGCGCATCGCTGGCGGTATCTTCACCAAGATTGCCGACATTGGTTCCGACCTGATGAAGATTGTCTTCAAGATCAAGGAAGATGATGCGCGCAACCCCGGAGTTATCGCCGATTGTACGGGCGACAACGCTGGCGATTCGGTCGGCCCATCAGCGGACGGTTTTGAAACCTACGGCGTGACTGGCGTGGCGCTGATTTCGTTCATTTTGCTGGCGGTCAATCAGAAGATTGCCGGGCCGAACTTTGAAACCATTCAAGTTCAATTGCTGGTCTGGATTTTCGTCATGCGCGTGATGATGGTCATCGCTTCTGCCGGTTCGTATTTCATCAACGAAGCCATTACCAAAGCGAAGTATGCTGGCGCCGACAAGATGAACTTTGAAAAACCGCTGACCAATCTGGTCATCATCACTTCGGTGGTTTCAATCATCCTGACTTTCGTCGTGTCGTATTTGATGATTCCGACGCTGGGCGATGGTTCGTTGTGGTGGAAACTGTCGGCGATCATTTCCTGCGGAACTGCCGCCGGAGCGATCATTCCCGAACTGGTCAAGGTTTTCACCTCCACCGAATCGCGCCACGTCAGCGAAGTCGTCACTTCGTCCAAAGAAGGCGGGGCATCGTTGAACATTCTGTCCGGTTTGGTTGCCGGAAACTTTTCGGCGTATTGGCTGGGCATCAGCATCGTTGCATTGATGGCGATTGCCTACGCTTTCAGTCTGGAAGGTTTGGGCACGCTGATGGCGGCTCCGGCTGTGTTTGCGTTCGGTTTGGTTGCGTTCGGATTTTTGGGAATGGGGCCTGTGACAATCGCTGTTGACTCGTACGGCCCGGTCACTGACAACGCGCAATCGGTGTACGAACTGTCGTTGATCGAACAGATTCCCAACGTCGAAGCCGAAGTCAAAAAAGATTTTGGCGTGACCGTCAATTTCGACCGCGCCAAACATTTGCTGGAAGAAAACGACGGCGCTGGCAACACCTTCAAGGCAACGGCCAAACCCGTGCTGATCGGCACGGCAGTCGTCGGCGCAACGACCATGATCTTTTCGATCATTATGTCGCTGACTGATGGTTTGACGGCAAACGTGGACAAATTGTCGTTGCTTCACGCTCCGTTCGTGTTGGGGCTGATTTCCGGCGGAGCCGTGATTTACTGGTTCACCGGTGCTTCGACTCAAGCCGTGACCACAGGCGCATACCGCGCAGTTGAGTTCATCAAAGCCAACATCAAGCTGGAAGGCGTTGAAAAAGCCTCGGTCGAAGACAGTAAAAAAGTCGTCGAAATCTGCACGCAGTACGCGCAGAAAGGGATGTTCAACATCTTCCTGACGGTCTTTTTCTCGGCGCTGGGGTTTGCCTTTATCGAAGAATACTTCTTCATCGGCTACCTGATTTCGATTGCGATCTTCGGCCTGTATCAGGCGATCTTTATGGCCAACGCGGGCGGCGCGTGGGATAACGCCAAAAAGATTGTCGAAGTCGAACTGAAAGCCAAAGGCACACCGCTGCACGATGCCTGCGTCGTCGGCGACACGGTCGGCGATCCGTTCAAGGACACGTCGTCGGTGGCGCTGAACCCGGTCATCAAATTCACGACGCTGTTCGGTTTGCTGGCTGTGGAACTGGCGGTCTCGCTGCGACATTCCCCCAGCACTACGACCTTGAGTCACGTGCTGGCCGTTGTTTTCACGCTGATTTCGATCTTTTTCGTGTACCGTTCGTTTTACGGCATGCGAATCGGTTCGGACAACTAAAGACAACCATCGGGTTGAAACAAACAAAGGCAGCGATCTTTTACAATTTCGCTGCCTTTGTTTGTTGCTGCCAATCTTTGACGGATTATGATTTTCCGCAAAAAGCGTGGCTAAAATCTATTATGGTGGCACTTCAGGTTTTTTGCCCTGTACTGAACGACTTCTTGGCTTTCCCACAGACAAAGAATCAAGCCTTCGCCGCCATCGTCAACAAACCGGATTCAGACAACACCTGTTCCAGCTTGACGCGATTGGCCGCGCTGATTGGAGTCAGCGGCAAACGATAAACTTCTTCGATCAAGCCGGTCATCGCCAGCGCAGCTTTCACCGGAATCGGATTGCTTTCGATAAACATCGCCTTGAAGATCGGCATTAGTTGATTGTTTAACTTTCGAGCTTCAGCCAAACGACCTTCGACGCTGGCGCGGCACAAATCGCTGACCTGGCGCGGCAGCAAATTCGACGCAACGGAAATCACGCCAACTCCGCCAAGCGCCGCCACCGGCAATACTAAACTGTCGTCACCCGCAAAAATCTTGAAGTCTTCGCTGACCAACGAAGCTATTTCGGCAATCTGAGAAATGTTGCCGGAAGCTTCCTTGATCGCCACGATGTTTTTGAATTCCGCCAGCCTGGCCACCGTCACCGGTTCCAGATTGACGCTGGTGCGTCCCTGCACGCTGTACAAAATGATCGGCAGCGCGGTCGCCGCCGCAATCGCTTTGTAATGCTGAAACAGCCCTTCCTGCATCGGTTTGTTGTAATACGGTGTCACCGACAAAATCGCGTCCACGCCGAGCTTTTCGTAACGATGAATCTTTTCGATCACTTCGCGCGTGTTGTATCCGCCCGCTCCGGCGACGACTGGAACTCTGCCGGCGGCAAATTCAATCGTCAGAGCGACCACACGAGTTTGTTCGTCTTCGCTCATCGTCACGCTTTCGCCGGTAGTGCCGCAGGCGACCAAAAAATCCACGCCGCCGTTGATTTGGAATTCGATGAAGCGCCGAAACGCGGCTTCATCAATGGATTCATCCTGGTGAAACGGAGTGATGATCGCCGTTCCGCAGCCTTTCAGTCGAGTCAAATTTGTCATTGCTTCTCCTTATTCGGCTGCGAAAAGCAGCTCAGGGAATTCGTACATGCCTTGTTTGCCGACGACCAATTCCGCAGCCAGCACGGCTCCGGCGGCGAAGCCTTCGCGGTTGCGCGCGGTGTGCGTCAGCGTGATGGTGTCGGCTTCGGAATCGAAACCGACTTCGTGTGTGCCGGGAATGTGCCCCGCGCGCAGAGCCACAGCTTCAGGCGTGCGGTCGCCATAAGCTTCGCGCATCATTCGCGCAGTGACCAAAGCCGTTCCCGACGGCGCGTCTTTTTTGAACTTGTGATGTGATTCGATCAAAAACGGATCGTACTGATTGTAGCGCGCAAACAACGCCGAAGCCTCGCGCACCAGTTTGAAAAACAAGTTCACGCCGATGGAAAAGTTCGCTCCCCACACCAGCGCGGCGTTATTTTCGGCGACAAGCTGCCCGACTTCTTCAAGCTGCGCGTACCAACCGGTCGTGCCAATCACCGTCGGCACTTTCAAGCTGACCAATCGGCGAATGTTGTTCATCGCAGATTCAGGCGTGGAAAATTCAATCGCGGCATCAACACCTGCCAGGCTTTTCGCCGTCAAACCTTCGCCGTTGACGTTGTTATCAATGTCGAAGCGAGCGACGACCGAATGCCCGCGCTCCAACGCGATGCCTTCGATGATCTTGCCCATTTTGCCGTAACCGACAATTGCAATTTTCATTTTGTCACCTTACGCCGCCGCGCGAGCCACAGCCACGGCTTCAAACGTAGCCGCGTCCAGTTCGCTGAAAAATTCCTTGTGCAAGGTTTTGACGGCACGTTCAACGTCTTTGTCGGCGACGATAAAGCTGACGTTGATGGCCGACGCTCCGTGCGAAATCATCGAAACGTTGACGTCTTCGATGCTGGAAAAAATCTTTGAAGCCAGACCCGGCGTGAACTTCAGGTTTTCGCCAACCAGGCAAATCAACGCTTGATCGCGTTCGACTGTGACTTCGCCAAGCTGCTGTAAATCAGCGACAGCTTGATCCAGGTTTCGCGTGTCATCCAACGTGACCGAGACGCTGACTTCAGAAGTCGCCACCATATCCACAGGCGTTTGGTGCGCAGCGAACACATTAAACAGTCGCGCCAAAAATCCGTAAGCCATCAACATTCTGTCCGAAGCCACATTGACCACAGTGATGCCGCGTTTGAAGGCGATGGCTTTGACCGGAGCCTTCGACGGCGGAGCGTTGCGGACAATGGCCGTGCCTTCGTTCGATGGGTTGCGCGAATTGCACACGCGCACCGGAATGTCTTTGGCCATTGCGGGCAACAGCGTGCTGGGGTGCAAAACCTTCGCGCCGAAGTAAGCCAGTTCCGAAGCTTCGGCAAACGAGATGGTTTTGACTTTCGCGGCTTCGCTGACGATGCGCGGATCGGTGGTCAGGATTCCGTCAACGTCCGTCCAGATTTGAATCTCTTCGGCATTGAGCGCCGCGCCGATAATCGCAGCCGAATAATCCGAACCGCCGCGCCCGATGGTCGTCGTCACGCCTTCGGCAGTCGAACCGATGAAACCTTGCGTCACAGGCAAACCGCCGTTGGCCAACGCCGCCGTGAAGCCTTCGTTCAACTTCAGATTGGCTTCGTCGAATTGCACAGCCGCGCGTGTGAAATCGCCGTTGGTTCGCATCAACGGGCGAACGTCCACCCAAACGCCTTTGATGCCTTCGGCGCGAAACGCAGCGGCGACGATTGGTGAAGACAACAATTCGCCATTGGCCGAAATCGCGTCGGAAAATTGCGGAGTGACTTCGCCCGCCTGATGGATTTCTTCCAGCGTTGTACGAATGCCGTCGAACCGATTGGCCAGCGCCAATCGCAGCAAACTTCTTTCTTCGGCCAGCGCCAGCGCGTCCGCCGTTTTGAAGTGATGCTCGGCGATGGTTTCCAGCCTGGCGCGCGCGGCGGCCAAATCTCCGGCAGCGGCCTGTCGCGCAGCTTCCAACAATCCGTTGGTGGTTTTACCCATCGCCGAAACCGCGACTATGGGTTGGCGATGAATTTGTGTTTTGACGATGGAGATAAGTCGGCGAATTGCTACGTCGCTTTCTACGGACGTGCCGCCAAATTTCATGACGATCATTGTTTTTCTGCTGCCCGCTCCCTTATAGGTCGCGGTTCTGACTCCTTCTTCTCGGAAAAATAAAAACGGGTTAGCAGTGACAGTGCCTGCTAACCCGTAATCTTTTTGGAGCGCGCGTGAACAACGCGGCGCGAAACGACGACAGCGGTTACCGAGAGCACGTCACCGCCGTTTGCGATGACAGCCTCAGGGATTTAGCCCTGACAGCCAACCAGCCGCGACCATCGAAGCGTCGCTGCGGGCTTCGGCGGTTTACCCCTTTCGCTCATCGTCGTTGAACCTTCGCGTTCTGGTGATGAGGTACTTTTGAAAACCGCGCCTCTACTCGTTTGCCAAATTGAAAGAACGTGCCTTAAAAACGAGGGCGGATTCTGCCGAACGCCCCCAAAGCTGTCAAGGCGTTGCTGGCAACTGTCAATTTCACTGTGTTCAACGTGAGGAAGAATGGCTACAGAAAATCAGTTTGAATGGCTGGAAACCAAAACCGAATTCCGCGAGATCCGCGCGTCGAAACACGGCGAAGAGCTTCGCTGGTTGATTAACCGCGAAACGATTTTGAATCGCGCAACCGGCGAAACCGTGACTCGTGCGGCGCTACGGCATCCGGGAATTTGCGTCATGGTTCCGTTTCTCGACGACGGGCAAATCGTCTTGATGCGGCAGTATCGTTACGCCGCCAACGAAGCTTTGTGGGAATTGCCCGCCGGAACTTTGGCCGGGCGGGAAGAAAACGCTCGGATGATTGCCGTTGAAACGCCGGAAGCGTGCGCCGCGCGCGAACTGCTGGAGGAAACCGGTTACGAAGCTGCTCAGTTGGAAAAGGCTTGCGAATGTTACGCGATGCCCGGCAGCAGCGACGAAATCATGCACATCTTTTTCGCGCACGGACTGACCAAGCGCGAACAATCGTTGGACATCGGTGAAGTGATTTACGAGGTTCGCGGATTCAGCGGCGAAGAACTGACTGCAATGATTGCGGCGGGAAAAATTCGTGACGCCAAGACTTTGGTCGGATTGTTTATGGCTTTGAGCCGTCGGCCTGAAGGCGTGCAAATCGCTGTGGACTGAACGCTGAAAGTTGAACGCCGCTTTCGCCTTTCAAGACAATTTCGCTGACGGCCTGGGCAGTGATCGGAGTCAACAAAATGCCGTTGCGATAATGGCCGGTGGCGTAAACCAATCCGGCAACTGAATCATCCGCGCCAATTACAGGCAATCCGTCAGCCGCGCGCGGACGCAATCCCGACCAGGTTTCAGTAACTGCCAAATCCGCGAAGCCCGGCAAAATCTCTTTGGCGCGTTCGATGATCGAAGCCATTCCGCCAGCCGTCACGCGCTTTTCAAACCCAAATTTGTCGCTGGTGGAACCGGCAATGACGAATCCGCCAAGTCGCGGAACGACATAAGCTCGGCAGGAGTAAATCGTGTGATTAACTGCGGGCGATGGCATCTCAACCGCAATCATCTGGCCGTGAACCGGAGCGACGTTTAAGTTCGGCAGAGATGTTTCGGCTTCGGTTTTCAGCAAGCTAGACCAGCTTCCGGCTGCGACAATCACGGTTTTGCTGATGACTTCGCCGCGTGAAGTGCGGACGCCGACAATTTGCTTTCGCCCGGCCCGGCTTTCGATCAGCAAGCTTTCTATCAGCAAGCTTTCGACTTCGGTTTGAGTTTGGAATTCGACTCCGGCGTTTCGCGCTGCGGTGTGTAAAGCAGCAATCAGCAAGCGGTTGTTGATTTGATGATCGTCGGGAAACTTCAGCGCCCAACGAAGCTGCGGATTGATTTGCGGTTCCAGTTTACGGGCGCAATCGGCGTTCAATCGCTTCACGTTCAACCCGGCGGCGTGTTGCCATTGCCAACGTCGCTCAAGCTCTTCGTCGTCGTGTTCGGTCAGCGACAAATACAACGTGCCTTCGGTTCGATATTCGACATTGATTCCGCTGGCCTGCTGAAGCTCATGTGCAAAATCCGCGTACATCGCTCGGCTGGCAACGCACATGTGAAACAGATCGTCGGCTTCATCGGCTTCGGCCAGCGGAACCAACATGCCTCCGGCGGCAAACGAAGCTTCGCGGCCAATGTCGCCGCGTTCGATGACGGCGACGCGCATTCCACCTTGAGCCAGTCGCCAGGCGATGGCGCAGCCGATCACTCCGCCGCCAACAATGGCAGCATCAAACTGTTTTTGATTGTCAGACATTGAAAAGTATCAGGCGGGATTGGGCGGAGCTTCGTCGCCAAAATCATTAGGCGTTTCGGTGGCACATTTGGCTTTCCACTCTTCGCGCATACGGCGAGCATCTTCCAGATGACGGTCTGTGTTGGCGACGGCGGTGTCTACGAAAGAATCAACTGCGCCACGAAAACCTTTCAGCACATCTTTCTTGAACGTAGCCAAACTGTCGGCGGCTTCTTCTGGCAAACAAGCCCAGAACGAAGCAATCGTCGTATCCAAAAAATCTTCGCTTTCGTGTTCAAACATGGTCTTACTCCTAAAAAGAGAGGTGGGACAATTTTTCAAATTGCCCTTGCTCTCCATAACGGTGAGACAATTTGGAAAATTGTCTCACGATTTTTTGGGCTGATTTTCAATCAATCGAATAAGTCGCCGCGCAAGTGTCAGTTTCCCAAACGCGAACTTTGTAAACCTGTACGCGGTCGTCGTTGATGTCGCGCGAAACTTCGTGGAAAAAGTATCCGGCCATTTCTTCAGCCGAAGGATTCAACTCTTTATCAAACGGCGGCAACTCGTTGATGTTTTTGTGATCCAGATAATCCACGACTTTTCGCGTCGCGGCTTTCAAGTCTTTGAAATCAACCAGCAAACCGATGTCGTTCAGCCGTTCGCCGCGCACATAAACTTCGACGCGATAATTGTGGCCGTGCGTGTTTTCGCACTTGCCGTGATACCCGCGCAGCGCGTGCGCCGAAGAAAATCCCATCTCAATCATTACTTCTCTTGTTGGCATGAATTGTCCTTTCAGATCGTTGTCGAAGCGCGATTATAACAGCCGACTGTGTCTTGACAATCCGCCGAACCATCGTCAAGAATGCGCCTCGCTTGAGCGGCATCAAGCAAGTTCTGATGACAACACGGGCCGTTAGCTCAGTTGGTAGAGCAGCAGACTCTTAATCTGCGGGTCGTTGGTTCGAGCCCAACACGGCTCATCGAACAAAAAAACCGGGTAGCACATTGCTACCCGGTTTTTTTGTTCGATGAGCCAAACTACTGCAAATATCCCTCATCTTCTGGCAAGTTCGGTCGCTGAGCAGCAGCGACAGCAAGTACGTCGCAACGTTCGTTTTCCTTGTTTCCACTGTGGCCTTTGACCCAGATGAATTTAACGTCGTGCTGCTGACAAAGCTTCAGCAATTGCTCCCACAAATCGGGATTAACGGCTTTGTCTGTCTTGTTCCGCATCCAACCATTGGCTCGCCATTTCGCCGCCCAGCCTTTTTCAATCGCATTGACCACATATTGCGAATCGGTGTGCAGTTTGACCGAGCACCGTTCCTTCAACGCGCGCAAACCTTCAATCGCGCCGAGCAATTCCATGCGGTTGTTCGTCGTTCGCCGAAAGCCACCCGACAACTCTTTGCGATATTCGCCAAACAGCATCACTACGCCATACCCGCCCGTCCCCGGATTCCCTGAACAGGCTCCGTCCGTATAAATCACCACGTGCTTTAGATTGCTCATTAGTGTTTAGAACAGGCTCGGTTGAGCGGGCTGAAACTCTGCCGCCACCGAACCAACGATTTCTCCTGTATGCAAAATGTGTTGAACTTCGATGCCGCGTTCAACCAGCGTGCGCGTGATCAGCCAATACCGATGACAATGCCGGTAATCGGCTTCGGCACACATGAACGCTACGGTACGCAATTCTGCAAGCTTCAACAATTGTTCGATGCCCGTCAAAAAGACCGATGATTGTGACAAAGCTTCAAAATTGACTTTGCCATTCGGAAAATAAAACTCCCGGCCTTCTGGTTTTCCGCCAATGCGATTGCCCAGATATGCGTATTCGATCCCTTGTTCGTTGACGGATTGTTTCAGAGCTTCGCGGCTGAAATGCGGATTGTAGCGGCTGTAAGGCTGGCTGCGCGTATCCACCAGCACGGCAATTTCTTGCCGCCGAAGCAGGTCGAGGAAAGCTTGAATCGTAGCGTTGCTGTGGCCAATGCTGAAAAGTTTCATCGCAGGCGGATTATGTGTCGCTCGGCAAAACCTGGCAATGTTTTGGCAAAATTCTAAAACGGTGCTATTTTTGCGCCCGTCGTGAGCGAAACTCGGCCCCGAGCCGTGAAAGTCTTTAGGGCTTCTATACTCACGATTCAGTTTTTAACGCCCGTTGAATCCGCTTGAGACAGGCGTCAGACCGTTTGGCGATGTCGTGTTCCCATATCCGAACTACTTTCCAGCCAGCTTTCCGTAAGCCCCGATTGACGAATCGGTCGCGAGCCTTGTTCCCATTAAGCTTCTTTTCCCAAAAGGCTTGGTTATTCGCTGGCATGTTCGAGTGTTTGGGGCAGCCGTGCCAGAAACAACCGTCTACAAAAACTGCTGTACGTTGTCGAAGAAAGACGAAGTCAGGGTGTACGACAAGTTGAGCGCGAGTTTTAGGCTTGTTTCGCTGATTCTGCTTTGTGGATTTCGACGCAACGATGCGCGGCTTATCCAGCTTTATCTTCAAATGCCTTCGCCAGCCGGTGATCCGGTTTTGACGAAACAGTTTTGCCAGCGCAAGCTCCGTGTCTCGATTACCACGCCCACGAATGCGCGACATAACGTCTGACCGCTTTTCTGGAGTGAAAACGTCAGACATCGGCAATCTTCTCAGCGGTAAAGACAACTGTGGCGGCAGCAAGCGCACGCCCGGAGATGGCGACATACCAGGCGTTCATGCGCTTGTCCCAGGAACGAACTAGGCAAAAGGCTGCCCAGGTAAGTTGGTGAATGGATTTCAGTTCCCAGCTTTCAGTTAGACGAACAATCAGCAGAAACTCAAAAAGTTGCTTCTCGGCGTCTTCTGGATCGGGATAAATGGTTCCGGTTTTCTTGGCATTGCAAATGGTCTTGATGGAATAGCGGTCGCCATTGCGGGAAAGCGCGTCCACATTCTTGGTTCCTGTTGGGGCCAATTGTAGGGTTGTAAGTCCAGGTATGGCTTTGAAATACGCGATGGCAAGCTGTTCTCCTACTTGCCCAACGGAGAAGGCAATTTTTCGCTTCCGCATCTCCACATCAAGTTGCGCTCGTAACTGTATCAATCCAGCATCGGACAGCCCAGTAAGCATGTCGGGCAGAATGGTTTGGCCTTTAGCAATAATAGACAAACGTCGAACTCCTGGTCAGATAAATGTTTTGTCTTTCAAAAAGAAAGATAACCGACCCGTGCCGCTTGGCTGGAATGCCAATTCCGAATGTCGGTAGTCAGGTTATCCTTTAAACGAATCCAGGGATGCAGCCAATCAGGATGATTGACGTGGTTTATTGTCAGGCGATAACGGCTACAAAATACAAGACCAATTTCAACTGCAGGTGAAGAGGATTTATCTTCAAAAACAGGAGTGGCTTTGCAAGCATCCTTTGATTGAGCACTCTTCATTAATTCTTTCGGGCAAATAATCCCTGCCAACAGAATAGCGG
Organism: uncultured Acidobacteriota bacterium; assembly: GCA_902825875.1. Lineage (GTDB taxonomy): Bacteria > Acidobacteriota > Blastocatellia > RBC074 > RBC074 > RBC074. The sequence goes on along the minus strand of CADECP010000004.1, from coordinate 100,121 downwards.
AGCGGCGATTACCTTGATGAAAATCGCATTGAGGGCTGATTTCGAGCAACACTGGCCTTGTCTGTCGTTGAAAATCTTTACGTACTTCAACCTTTTTGCTCAGATCACTTTCAGTAAAGCAATCTTGTTGCAGGCTTTCAACAGAGTAGCCTGATATCTCAGCAAAGCGCGCATTGTCGGTAATTTCATAAACAGTTCCTGGTAGAAATGGGGCGAAAGAGGATTCCACTGGAGTGGTCAGGATCGTGGCGTTGAGTTGCGGTAAACGAAAATTCTTTCTAGTTTCTTTATCTAGTGTTTTAGCCAGCCAATTGCCGTGCTGTCCCAACTGGCTTTTAGAAGCAACTACTTCCAGTTTTTCCTGACCGATTTGAGACAAAACCGTTAAAAGATGGCGAGGTGATGTAGATTCTGAGCAATCTGGCCCGCCTTGCTGTTGCGCCAAAAGCTTCAGCAATAACTTCAATCTTTCATTCAGAGACAGTGGAGTTGGTTGGTTGGTTATCGAAAGTGCTAGGTCTGTGAGGTTGCGGCTTACCTCCAGGCCGATGTCACGCACCAAAGTTTCCCAACACCAGAGCGCGTTGAAGGCATCCGATCCCTTTAGCAAGTTCTCGATTTCAATTTGGAGATTGGTTATCCAGCTATTCTTCCACTCTTCGTCATCAAGCCTCTCCGTAAATTTCGGCTTGGGCATTGGGAGGAAAACCAAACGATCTTGGAATTGTGGTACTTCTGTCAAAAGTGTTTGCTTGAATAGGTCTGCTTCTGTCAGTTGGTCATCAGGCAGAAGGTCTTCGGCATTTTCGGGAACATCACCTGCATATTTGCTCCAGATCACAACCACTACGGGAGAGGTTTCTGACGAAACCACTCTTTTGAAGACATTGGCAGTGTGTGAAGCAGCATCTTTTCCAACAAAGGTGCTGAGATGCAGGTCTGTAAAAACAACTCGAAGCCCCTTAAATGGCTGGGGAGGAAGATTTTCAATATCACCTTTCACATGCACGCAACCAATTCCCGAACGTAATAGAGCATTCAGAATAGGACGATAGTCAGGTTCTTCATCATCAATAACGCAAACTGAGGGAGAAGCAAGCTGAGGAAACATTAAACCTCCGAAAATTGAAGTGCGACGACTGCGCCACTAAATTCAGGCGGCAAATCAACATCGCCAGGACTCGGAAAAACCAGACGGCCATGATTAACACGCATGACCTCATTAACGATATACAACCCTAACCCCATTCCACCATTTCGGCGGGAAAAGAATGGGGTAATCAAATCTTCGGGATCGTCATTCCCAAATCCCGGACCATTGTCCGCTACAACTATGGCTGGTCCGCCTTCAAGATCGTTCGTGGTTGCTAGGTAAATGAGCTTTTGTGTTGGATTTTTTATCTCCAGCCAATGGATGGAGTTATCTATCAAGTTCACAATTGAGGCAATAAGCATCTGCTTTGAACCTTCCGCCTTAAAATCGGGACAACCCAATTCCATTCCATTGACCAGTCTTATGCCGTGTCGTTTTAGACGTAATTCTGTGGAAAAGATGGCTTCTTTTACTAAAACACTTGCAGAAGTTTTTTGAACCCCTGGATTTTTGAGAAGATTGGTTACAGGGCGCATTGCACGATAGAGACGGTCTACAAGTTCTCTTATTCTCGATATGTCTGGGTCTTTCTTTACGGCTTGACGCAATTCCTCTAGTACTTTTTCAGCGCCATGCAACATGGTACCAAGATTCAAGCCAGGAACTGCGGCGTGCAAAAGTTGGTCTCGGTAAATCTCCAACTCCTTTTCCACTTCTTTCAGTCTTGGTTCAACTTCTGCCAGTATCCCTTTGGATGCCAAAGTGTCCCTCAGTTCAGACAGTTTTGAAAATACTTTTTGGCCGGTGCCTTTTCCAAATACTTCCCTAACACGCTTTTGATCTTTTATTTTTTCTGCTTCAACCTGTGTTAGTACACTGACCACTGCATCACGGAAATTTTCAAATGCTTTATTTTCAATAAATCCTTCTCGATTCGACTTTTCTAGCAGCGCACCGCTTGAAATCGCATCCAATCGAAGTATTCCTAAAATCTGATTATTACTGGTTCGAGCTACGGGTTTTAGAAAGCGGCGTTGATCCAAATTCAGCCAATCATTCCCAGGTTCGCCAAAATCATAAACTCGAATTCCATCACGATAGATACGAATCCCTCCATTTTCATCAAGATAGTCCTTGAGGCCTTTAACATCGTCTGATACAGCTTTAAGTACTGATGAATCTCTGTCGAATAACCAAAACTCAAATTCAACCTTGCCAATTTTATGCTCAGATAAATCAAGCGAATGGCTTCTTCGCCCTTCTTTACGCTCCAGCTTAAAACTTATGACTTTTTCGTTTCGGCTCGTTAGCTGTTTTTCTGTACCGACCGGAGGAATAAATCTGTAGTCAAAGTGCCCTGTTTCAGATTCAAAGTAACCTGTTACGTGATACAGCGCGCATCTATAAACATCATCCGCTGTGAGCAAGCCTTCCAACCAATCTTCGTTGTTTGCAGCAGATAGTGTGACATTGAAGTCTGTTGGGCCTTTGAATGGCGAACATAAGCTGCTTACCCCTCTGTGCAAGCGACGCAAATCGCCTCGCGTCCAGGTATCTCGAAGGCGGCGAACTTCCAACCTCGTGCCATGTCTCTTTCCCTTAAAAGTTTCAGGCTCACGTTCATTCAAAATTACCGCAGCATCATCGGCATTCAAGTCGTCAGAGTTTTCGAGAATATCCCAATCAAATTCTGCCACAAGCTCTTTTCCGCCCTGTATTCGAGTTATCAATCGAATGAACCGCCCAAGTTTATGGATAGATAATCGGCCTAGCCCTTTTTCTCCGAGCGGGAAGCGATTGAAAATTGGAGTTCGTTTCTTCTGCACTCTCTGTTCAGCACGGAAATCTGTTGCAATAGTCATCCAGGCATTGCGTAACACATTTTCGTCCATACCACATCCATCATCTTCAACCGTAATTCGTCCGCTTTCCTTGCTCTCAATGTGTTCGAGTAGCACTTGGCAGCTTGTTGCGTCGGCATCGTAAGCGTTTTTTACAAGTTCAAATACGGCCAAGCTGGCGTCCCTGATTAGCTGCTCGCCAAGTACGGCCAAAAGACGAGGCTTCACTTGAAAATTCAACCTATTTGCCGACAGATTTTTATTCGTAGGCTGGGACATAATTATGCTCTCGTAAGGTGCTGAATCACTGATTGCATTACAGGAGGGCAAACAGCATTCCCAATCATCTTGATTTGCTCGCGTCGCGTGCCATGCTCAAACTGCATACCACCCATTCCCATGGCCAATTGAAGTTCTGGCACTTGAAGCATACGCATCAAGTGACCTTCCGGCGATGGCTTCACTACAGCAAAGCGGTCAAGGGTTGTGATAGTCCTTAGTGGCCTGGTTAATTTTTGCCAGCCGCCAGCATGGTCAGAGCCGTAATAAACCAACAAGAAGGGCTTTCCAGGTCCCACCTCATTGATTCCACGTTCAGCACGTTCCAGCGTGGCCGCAGCCCGACGCTCTGTTCTCAACGGAGACCAACGGTAAGCTCCATTTAGATTGATGATCGGCTGGATCGTCTTTTTGCGTCCACTTATTGTCGGGGTTGGGTCAGGCAGGCGTTGGCGATCACAGAGTAAAAAGAGACGGCGGCGGCTCTGAGGCACCCCGAAGTCCGATGAATCCAGAACCTCTTCACGAACGTGGTAATCAGCTTCCAACTCTTTCTTGAACTCCTGATACCGTGACCAGCGGCGCATGCTTACTACGTTCTCAATCACGATCCATCGAGGTTTAAGCTCACGGGCAAACCGCGTGACTTGAAATGCAGTGTTCTTGCTTTCTTCACAACGAATCTTGTTTCCCTTGGCCGGACTGTGATTTGTGCATTCGGGTGAGGCCAATATCAAATCAATTTGCCCAAGGTCTTTCTTCATCTCGCTTATATTCACATCTTCAAGGCGTGTCGGGTAAAACCTCGTATTCGGAAAGTTTGTGTGATGGTTTTTGCCTGCCAATTCCCACAAATCAAAGGCAGCGACAATTTCAACGCCAGCTTTTTGCGCTCCCCAACTGCTTCCGCCCGCGCCACAGAAAAGATCAATCGCACGAATTACCCGTGGTTTCATAGATATTTTGTTCAATCAATCGTCTCCTTGCTCGTAAATCATTACAAAATAAAGTTGGTGTTGCGACCTGCGGCATTCTAAGTCGTTCTCGGTGGGACAACAAATTTTACAAAATGCCCACTTCGATGCTGAAAAGCTGCTTCGTCAAATCCGTTCGATTTCCACCAGCGAGTTGTAATCAGGGATGCCGCATTCGGGGTCGCACAATCCACGCCGGAGCAGCACGTTTCCTTCGGGCCAGTGAACCTGGACGTTGCCGGGAGCGATGGGAGACAAGCGGCAGCGGCCATTCATTTCACCGACTTCGCTGCGAAGCTTGATCGCGTCGCCGTCGGCCAAGCCCAGCCTTTGAGCGTCGGCTTCGTTCATCAACACGTCTTCGCGCTGAGCGCCGTTCAGAGGGTCGCGTTGGTTTTGAATCATGCTGTTGAACTGTTTGCCTCGCCGAGTCGAAAGCCGCAGCTTGCCGTTGCTCGCTTCTGGCTGAACTTCCAGAATTGAAAACTTCGCTCGGCTATCGGATGTGGCGAACTTCGGCGTGATCTTTCCGCTGGCGTCGCTGGTTTCGCACAGTCGTTCGCCTCCCCACTGAACTTGGTCGCCGGTTTTTCGCAGGTGTTGAATACCTTCGTAGCTCGGCACGGCGCGGGAGATTTCGTTGCGAATCGCTTGGGCGTCTTCAAAGTGAATCAGTCTGGCCGTCTCCGGTTTGGCGCGTTCGGCAATCAGCATGGGGATTTCCCATTCGGCTTTGGCTTCGCCGATGCGGCGGCCTGGAATTTCAGGGCTGAACAGTATTCGTCGCTCGGTTGAAGTTTCAGTTCCTCCGCCGCGCTGTTCGTAACGAGTTGCGGCGGGCAGCAGCAAAACCGTATCTGCTGGTTCAACAAACATTTGCGGGCTTAAAACTATGTCCTGATGAACGCGGAACGGAATTCGTTCAATCGCCGCACGGACAAAATCAGGTTCCGGCAAGGTCTCCAAAAAGTTCCCGCCGCTGACGTAAAACCAATCAAGCAAACCTTCGTGCGCGGCTTCGATCATTTGCACGGCGTTTAACCCGCGCGCCGTTGGAACTTCAAAATCCCAGAGCTGTTTCATTCGGGAAGCTCCGGCTTCATCAACCGCGACTCCACCGGGAAATTGATTCGGAACGCATCCGACTTCGGCTCCGCCTTGCACGCCGGAATGACCGCGAATCGGAACCAGGCCGGATTTCGGCTTGCCGACAAAGCCTCGGCTGAGCGCCAGATCAACAATTGCTCTGACGTTTGAAACTCCGTCGTGATGCTGGGTGATGCCCATTGACCAGACGAAAATCGCAGTCTTCGCCGTGGCCAGCAATCGCGCGAAGCGCAGCATTTCTTCGCGGTTTGCGCCTGCGGCAGCTTCGATCAACTCCCACGACTGTCTGGCAAGCGAGGCTTTCAATTCGTCAAAACCCGTCGTGTGCTGGCGGATAAAAGCTTCGTCCGTCCAGTTGTTTTCGATCAGGTGTTTCAAAACTCCGGCGATGAAGGCTTTGTCGCCGCCGGTGTGAACCTGGAAAAAATCATCGGCCAGTTTAGTACCGAACAGCGCGCTTTCCGTCACCGAAGGAATCCAGTAACGCTCCATGCCGGGTTCGCGGTAAGGGTTGATGATGACAACGCGAGTTCCCTGTTGTTTGGCGTAGTAAATGTATTTGGTTGTCACTGGCTGATTGTTCGGAGTGTTGCTGCCGAAAAAGACCAGCAGGTCAGTTCCCAGCCAGTCTTTGTACGACACGGTCGAAGCCGAAACGCCGATGCTCTGTTTCATCGCCACGGTCGAAGGCGCATGGCAAATCCGCGCGGAGTTGTCCACGTTGTTCGTGCCCAGGAAGCGCGCGACTTTTTGGGCTACGTAATAAGACTCGTTCGTCAATCCACGCGAAGTCAGATAAAAAGCAATTCGCTGTGGATCAACTCCCGCCAGCCGTTCAGCCGCCAGCGATAAAGCTTTGTCCCAACTGATTCGCCGAAAGCCGCGTTCGCCTTTTCGGCGCAACATCGGATAAGGCAATCGGCCAAGTTCGCGCAATTCAGTTGCTGACATTTTGGAAAGCTGTTCGGCGTTTTCCAGCAGCTTCACGTCCAGCGCGGGTGCAGTGTTCAATCGCATTAACTCCAACCGAACCATGCACAAATGCACGCCGTCCATCGTGAAATCGTGAATGCCAGCCGTGCCCAGCGCGCATCCATCGCAAACGCCTTTGGTCAGAATGCGCCAGGCAAATGGCAACTGGTCGCGGTTGCGCCAGACGATTTTGGCCATGTCCAAATAATGATTCGGTTTGACTTGGCCAATGCCATTCGGCATCAAGCTGACCCAATTTGATCTGTTCCATCGGACTATGCTCATAAAGCTAAAAATTCATGCGTTGTCAGCGATTAAAAGGTTGCCGCTGTTGGATGATGATGGTAAGTATGTATCGCGGTCATAAAAACTCTGGCCGCGACTCCATTCAAATTCAATTCAATCTTCTATGGCAAAAAAAGAACTGCCCGTGTTGCAAAACGGGACCACAGCGACGAAAAAGCCGAAGCTGAAATACGATTGCTCAAAATGTCCTGGTTATTGTTGTTCGTACGACTGGATACGTATCAACAAACGCGACATCGCCCGGTTGGCCAAACGGTTCAGCCTGACATTTGAACAAGCCGAAAAGAAATTCACCAAGTACGAAAAAGAGTACAAAGCGCGCGTGCTGCGACATCGCAAAGATCACATCTTCAAAAGCATGTGCATGTTCTTCGATCAGGAAAACCGGAACTGCACAGTGTACGAACATCGTCCGACGACGTGCCGCGAATTTCCCGAAGAAACGAGTTGCGGGTACTACAATTTTTTGACGTGGGAGCGTGAGCATCAGGACGATCCGGAATTTATCCCGCTGCAAGTTTGAACTGTTCGCTGGCAACTCGTAAGAGCGCCGCGCTCAGTTCGCGCTGAAAATCTCCGCACAGGTGTTTCAAATCAATCGTCAAAGCGTTGGCTGTCAGTTTCCGGTGAAACGTCATCTGCCCAATTCCGGTGCCTGTTTCGTCGGTCAATGGCAGGCTAAGCATCCATCGAGCGGTGGTTTGATCGGCAAAAAAAAGTTCTTCAGACAGTTCTTCATCCGCTTGATCGTTTTCGCGTTTCCAACTCCAAATCGTATGACTGGCGCTGCCTTTGCCGATTGAAAATTCAGCGACGCTCAACTCCAGCACGGCGGAATCGAATTCGTTGGTTTCCAACATGGTTTCGAGCGCGGCGAAAAGCTGCGATGAAGTTTGCACCTTGCTTAAATCTTCGCTGGCTCGGCGTACGCGAACGTTGATGGCCAGCGATCGGCGACGCTGGGTCACTCCATGTTTGATCTGGCTGCCGAGTTCGGCGAATTCCGCGTACCGCAGTCGCTGCACACCAAACACAATGCCGACACCCAGCACAAAAAATACCAGCGCCGCCAAACTGCGTTGTGGATTTATCAGCATCAACCCAAACAACGAAAACAATCCGCACACGGCGTACAGTAAAATCACCGCCTGTCGTTGCGTCAATCCGTGCTGCAACAATTTGTGATGAATGTGGCCGCGATCTCCGGCCAGCAAGGATTGCCCGCTGACAAATCGCCGCGCTAGCGAAAGCCCGGCTTCGGTGACAGGCAAGCCAAATGAAACCAGCGGAATGGCGATAGCCACAATCGTTGACCCCTTTTGCGAACCTGCCAGGCTGAGAGCCGCAGCCATAAACCCCAAAAACAAACTGCCGGAATCGCCGAGGAAGATGGTCGCCGGATTGAAATTGAACCGCAGAAAGCCCAGCGCGGCTCCGATCAGGACAATCGCCAGTTGACTGATTTCAGGATTTCCTTGAGCCACCGAAAACACCAGAATCGAAAGCAGCGCAAACACCGAAGCGCCAGCCGCCAATCCGTCAATGCCATCAATCAGATTGAAAGCGTTTGTGATTCCTATCACCCAAATCGCCGTCAGCGCGAAGCTCAACCACAACGGCAAATGCCAATGGCCGCCAAACGGCGAAGAGATGTTTTCAATCCGAAAGCCGCCGACAAAGATCAAGGAAGCAGCTACGGTTTGAACGATCACTTTTTCTGTCGCGCCTACGTTGTGGAAATCGTCGTAAATGCCAAACAGGAAAATCAGCGTCGCCGGAGCCAGCAGCATCAACAACCGAGGCAAGTTCGCCCTGAAAATGTCGCCGACCATATTCGGCATCAACGGCACACAAGCCAACGTCGTCATAAACGCCAAATAAATCGCAATGCCGCCCAATCGCGGAGTTGGCCGCACGTGAATATGCCGCCCACCTTCGGCTCCATCCGGCACGGCAATCGCGCCCCATTCGGTGGCTTTGCGGCGAACAATAGGCGTCAGCGCCAAAGCCGCCACAAACGAAAGCAAAAAAAGTGTGACGTATGATCTCATTGGTTGGCGGTTGGTGGTTGGTGGTTGGTGGTTGGTGATTGGTTTTGAAAGCAAGTCGCGGAATGCACGGCGCTGCCTGCAACCTGCAACCTGCAACCTGCAACCTGTGAGACCACCGACAAATACCGTTCAGCCAGCACCGAACGCAGGTAATTCGCTTTGACGAACTGCTGGCCGTTGGCGCTCATCTGCATTCTCAGTTCCGGCTCGGCGCGCAACCAGTTGATCGCGGCAAACAAAGCGTCAGCGTTTTCAGGTTCGATGCACAAACCAGCTTCGGCAGTATTGACCAGCCGAGCCGCTTCACCTTCGACGCTGCAAATAATTGGACAGCCCACGCCCATCAATTCAAAAAGTTTCGACGGCAACACCTTCCTGAAAATCTCCAGTCGCCGCAATGGAACCAGGCTGACATCGCTGGCTCGATAAAATCCCAGCAACTGTTCGCGCGGCTGTTCATTCAAAAACGTCAAGTTCGTCAACGACAATTGCTCGGCCAATTGCTTCAGGTTTTCTTTTTCTGCGCCTTCGCCGACGAACAGAAAATGTACGCCAGAGCTTTGATCGAATCGTTTCGCCGCTTCCAACACGACGTTCAGCGCGTGAGCCATTCCGTGCGTGCCGATGTACGAAACTACAAACTTGCCTTCAAGCCCGAACCGCCGCCGCACTTCTTCGGGAGCGACACTTGCCGAAGCCAGATAACCGGCATCAATTCCGTTGGTGATGATTTCGATCTTTTCCGGCGCGATGCCTTTGGCCAGCAAGTATTCGCGCGTTGATTCGGCGACCGGAACTATCAGCGCAGCGTGGCGATACAAGTGCATTTCAATCGCTTCCAGCGCAGCGATCAGCCAACGATTTTTCAGCGCGCCCATTTCCACAGCCGATTGTGGCCAAATGTCGCGGACTTCAAAAACGAAAGGAACTCGTTTCACACGACTGAGCAAATAAGCCGCGACCGCGCAAAAAAACTGAGGCGAAGTTCCGATGACAACATCAGGCCGCCCGGTCATCAACGTGCCCAGAATCAGCGAAGAAAAAAAGAACGAAAAGAAATTCAGCACGCGGCGAAAGAAGCCTTTGTTGGCAGCGCAATAAACCCACGTCCGCAACAGATTGATTCCCGCCACTTGTTCGCGTTTGACGAACTGCCCGCGATATTCCGGGCGAATGATTCCGGTTGGATGATTCGGAAAACCGGTGACAACCGTGACTTCGTGTCCAAGTTCCGCCCAACGCCGCGCATGCTCAAACGTGCGTGCCGATGGCGCTCCCATCTCTGGTGGAAAGTATTGGCACAAAAAAGTTATTCGCATAATTGCCGGAGCGCGGACATTCTGTCCGCCTGGTCCGCGGACGTTCCCGTCCGCCCATCACATCAACCTCTTTTCAACCGATACCCAAACTCTTTTCCACTACTAACCTGATAATCAAACTGAATCACCATACTCGACTCCGCAATTCCAAAATCAGAAAAGCGCCAACCTTGAATCGGATTGTCGCCGCCGACAATCAGCTTCGTGCCAACACAATCTCCAAACGCCTCTATCACCACACACCGCTGGCCCAACCGACAAATTATCTTCGCGCCATCAATCAGTTCAGCATCAACCGACGGATGCAAGTGAACAAAGCTGGAAGCCGTCACCGCCTGACCTTCGGCAAAATCCGTCACCACCCAATCGCCATTCGCTTCACGACAAATACGCCGCCCATGAATCACGCGCTTATCGTATCGCTGAAACTTCCCAGCAAAATTCCAAACCGTGTCACCGCCATCAACTTTGGCGCTCAATACCTGCGCGCGCCTTGCCATACGAAACGTGCTCCACACTTCCGACTGTTCAACACCATCAAACATCACAGTGTTGTGCGCCCGCGTAGAGCGGCAGTATTCGCGGAACCGATCTCCACCGTAACCGTGAACTCCCGAATCAACGATGAACGGCTGACCGTCAAGCCGCAATTCGTAACTGAGCAAATCACAATGCGCGTGTGCTGTGTTGTAATCCACTGAAGGCGCGCCGCAATCCACGATCATCTTTTCCCGCTCATCCGCCGAAGCCCACACAAAATAACCAGTCTGCGGAAACTCAATGCTTGCGCTCGCTACCGCTCGTGGTGATGAACCGACAATACGTTTTGCTGATTCCAGTATCGGCTGTGGCCGAGTCTCTTTCGCGTTGGCCGAATCGTTAAAGAGTGCCACAGTTCCATCGGCGTAACTCATCGCCGCCAAAAATTCAGCCATCTCCCGCAACTGAGCCTCAACATTGTCGTATCGCTCCATCCGCTCAAACGCCAGCAACAGCGCATAACTTTCCAGAAAGTCCGTCAGCGCCTGAGCGTGATACATCGGCGAACGTTCGTAATGCCCACCGTCCGGCAAAACCTGTTCCTTCAATTCGCGCCACAACATTCGCGTTCCAGCATCCATCCAACCTTTGTGCTGAAAGAATAACCCGCCGATAACCAATGCCTTGACGTTTTTCAGCAAGTGATTCGCCAACAAGTGATGCTCCAAATGGCGGCGCAAAAAACCAAGCTGATCAAAAATGCTGGCTCGCCAAACGGCCAAAAACTCTTCGTCCTCACGCTCCGCTACCAGCGCGTAAGCATAAATCCAATTCACCACGCGCAACGAAACAGGGTACGCGTCCCAACCATCGCTGCGGCCCGGTTCGGCTGCGACAATCCAGTTTTGAATCAAATCCCGGCAAGCCCGCCAACTCGCAACGTCGCCGCGTTCCACCAACGCCCGCGCAGCCAGCGGAGCAAACGAAAAATAATGAAGCTGGTAATTCCACAAATGGCTTTCGTATCGCTGGTTCCAGTCTACCGCCGGTTGAATCGTCAAACTGCGATTCAAAAACGTGAACCGGTTTTGTTGAAGCCCCGCCAGCGTTTCAGCGAACTCCGCCAGCGGCGTATTCAAATGCGCGAACTGTTCGGCAAAAACTTTGCGGATGGTTTCAACCGACTGCGAAGCCACAGAAGAAACCGCCGCTCCCGGCGCGGTTGGGCGAAATGCCAGATGCCGCGAGTTTCGATAAAGCCTGAATTGCGCCACTCGCAGTGGACGAACCAATAACTGCGCCCAGCGCAAATGCTTCAGCGTTCTGAACAACAATAACGGGTTCAAGTCTGCGCTCCCAAACTGACAGCTTCCGGCTTCCCGCTTCGCAGCGAATCTTCAATCCGCAACGTCGCCAGCGTCGTCATCACCAAGCTGCGCCAATCAATCGGCATTTCTTCGCCTAAGCGAACCGCAGCAACAAATTCCGCCAACTCCTGATCGAAGCCTTTGTCTTGCGACATTCGTTTGGAAGTTTTGCGCTTGCCGTCGCGCCACAATTCCAGCAGCCGAAAATCATCCAGCACCGCTGAGCGTCCGCCGCCGAAAACTTCAACACGCTCTTTTGGCAACCCGCGATCACCGGTTGAAAAGTAATTGATGTTGCCAACCGAACCGTCGCTGAATTTGATGACTATGCTCAAGGTGTCTGCGCCTACCGCGTTGCGATAAGCAAAAACTTCCGTCGGTTCGGATGAAGTCAGAAATTGCAGCAAGTCCACGAAGTGGCAAACTTCGCCAACGATGCGCCCGCCGCCTTCGTCCTGTTGAATCCAACTTTCTTTCGGAATCTCTCCGGCGTTGATGCGGTAAGTGATCGCCAACGATCCAGCGTCGTCAAAAAACTGTTTCATCTCCGACGCCAGCGAAGAAAAGCGGCGATTGAATCCAACCAACACCCGGCCTTGATTTTGCTCAACTGCGGCAACAACTTCAGCCAAAGCTTCTTCAGTCGTAGCCAGAGGTTTTTCGACAAAAACGGTTTTGCCTGCGCGAATGGCTTCGGCGGTCATCGCCGCGTGCGTGTCGTGCCGCGTGGCAATCAACACCGTGTTGATGTCTTCGCGTTGCAGCAGTTCTCGAAAATCGGTCGTGCAAAACGCGAAGCCGAATTGTTCGCCAACAGCTTTCGCCGTTCGCCCGGTTGCCGTCGCCAAGCCAACCAAACTGACTCCGCCAAGTTTCGCCAGACGAGGCAGCAAAACGCTTTTGGCAAAATTGCCCGCGCCGATTACTCCCAATCGAACTTCGGCGGCTTTGCCCGACGAACGCAAACTCAGAAGCTTTTCGCTGCGTTCAGAGGCTTCGGAATAAGTCAGCAGGATTCCCAAATAACTCTGCCGAGTTTTGCCTGTGATGATTTCGTAAGCCTGTTCAGCCTGTTCAATCGGAATGCGATGAGTAATCAGCCGATCCAGCTTGACGGATTTGGCCGCGACCAACCGCAGGAACTCCTGCATGTTTCGGCGCTCAGTCCAGCGCACATAACCGATTGGGTAATCCTTGCCGCGCTCTTCGTAATCGGCGTCGTAACGCCCCGGTCCGTAAGACCGCGACAGCCGCAATTGCAATTCCTTTTCGTAATAAACCTTGCGCGGAACGTCCATCCGCACAGCGCCGACCATCGAAACCACAGCGCGGTCACGAGCAATCACTCCGGCCAATTCAATCGGATCGTTGGTGTCCGCCGCCGCAGTCACAATCACAGCGTCAGCGCCAAATGAATCGGTGAATTGTTTGACCGCTGCTTCAACGTCCTCACTGCGTAGCGCAGCGGCGTCGCAACCGAACTCGCGCGCCAACGCAACTTTGCTCGCTTCCAAATCAATTCCAATCACTCGACAACCGGCGGCTTTCAAAACCTGCACGGTCAATTGGCCGAGCAAGCCAAGACCGATAACCGCCACTGCATCGCCGAGTTTCACTTCCGCCGTTCGCACGCCTTGCAGAGCTATCGCGCCCAACGTGACAAACGCCGCTTCATCAAAACTAACTCCGTCTGGAATTTTGACCGCCAGGTTTTTCGGCACAAAGATCGTTTCGGCATGCGAAGCGTAATTCATTCCAGCGCAGGCCACGCGGTCGCCGACTTGAAAGTTTTCGACGCCGCGCCCGACTTCGCGCACGATGCCAGCGCAACTGTACCCAAGCGCCACAGGTGTATCGAGTTTCGCTTTGACCGTTCGCAAGGTTGCCATCAAGCCATCTTTGCGAAGCTTCGCCCAAACCTGTTTAACCAAATCGGGGCGTTCTGCCGCTTTGCCAACCAGCGATTTTTGCGCCAGATCAACGGTCATTTTTTCCGTCCCCGCGCTGACCAGCGAAGCGACATTACCGACCAACACGCCGCCGCTGCGACAAATCGTTTCCGGCACATCGTCCACTTTCAGCACGCCGGAGCGAAAATTTTGAATTACTTGTTTCATCCTTTTGCCGTGTGACAATTTTCCAAATTGTCACACCTTCATTGGTTTTGAATGGTTTTTCTTCAGTCTGCGCATGACAATTTGGAAAATTGTCACATCGTCATGGGCAGCGTTCGAGTGATGTATTTCCGATACCAGGTGTCGAAAATCAGAATGGCAAACAGTTCATAAGCATTGTCGCGCCGCCCTCGCCTGTGTTCTTCGCGCAGTTGTTGAATGTAGTTGTAATCGAAAATGCCTTCGCGGCGGACGTAATCGCGCGGCAACAGTTCGTCGAAAAAACGATCCAGCTTAGTCCGCATCCAACCGCCCAGTGGCACGTTAAAACCTTTCTTCGGCGCGTTCAGGTTTTCCGGCGGAATCAAATCGGCAAATGTCTTTCGCAAAATCATTTTGCTGCCTGCACGATTCAGCTTCATCGAAAACGGAATCTGAAACGCCACCTCAACCACGCGAGGATCAAGAAAAGGCACTCGCAATTCCAACGCCCAGGCCATGCTCATCTTGTCGGAGTATTCCAGCAGGTTGTCCGGCAAGAAGGTTTCTACATCCAGATAAGAAAACCGATTACCATCGTCCCAGTTAGCCGGAATGTTATTCAAATGATTTTGCAGCACCCGATGCGAAGCCTGATTGCTGCCTGCTTTGCTGAACAGCTTCGCTTTGCGCTCTTCGTCCAGGTAATAAACCCATTTCAGATATTGCCGCGCCGGATCGCTGTCCAGCCCGGCCAGCAAAGCCCGCGCGCGATGCAACCGCCGGTCGTTGAAATCATCTTTTTGAAACGACAGCGCAGCCAGCGCAGCTTTTGCCGCCACACGCGGAATCAACCGCAAATACTTCATCGCCTGCACCGCGCGGTAACGCGGATAACCGCCGAACAATTCGTCTCCGCCCGCGCCAGACAAAGCCACAGTCACAGATTCGCGCGTGTATTGCGACAACAGGTAAGTCAGAAAGAACGTCGTGTTGCCAAACGGCTGATCGAAATGTTCGATCAAATCCAACATCTCTTCCGGGCGTGAAAGATCAATCGTCAATTCGTGGTGTTCGGTTGCGAACTTGTCGGCAACGCGCTTGGCTTCGGCGCGTTCGTCGTAATAAGTCATCTCCGGTTCGTCGAACAGCACGGTGAAGGTTTTGACTTGCTTCGACTGTGAAGCCATCAAGCCAACAATCACGTTGGAATCAACTCCGCCTGAAAGAAAAGCTCCCAGCGGCACATCCGCCATCATCTGCTTTTCAACCGCATCGGTCATCAACCGACGAAGTTCGACTTGCAATTCGCGCTCGTCGGTTTTTATGTCGCCGAATTTCCAGTCGGCAATTTGCCAGTACGGTTCCAGCTTCTCCACACGCCGCGCGCGCAGATCGTATTCCAACCAATGAGCTGGCGGCAGCGCGTGAATTCCGCGAAAGATTGTTTGTGGCGCAGGCACATACAAAAACGAAAAAAAGTCGTGTGCTGATTGCCAATCAATTTCCGGCGAGTAAACGCCCGCCGCCAGAATCGCTTTGATTTCAGAACCGAACAGCAATTGGCCGTTGACTTCGGCGTAATAGAGCGGCTTGACGCCAAGATGGTCGCGCACCAGAAACAACCGTTCGCGCCGCGCGTCAAATAGTGCAAAGGCAAACATGCCGTTAAGCAGTTTGAAGCTTTCGACTCCGCGCTCTTCGTAAAGGTGCAGCAGAACTTCGCTGTCTGTTTGCGAAGCGAAACTGTGTCGTTGCGGATCGAGTTCGGCTTTCAATTCGCGGTAGTTGTAAATCTCTCCGTTGAAACTGATCCAGACCGTGCCGTCTTCGTTACTCATTGGCTGGCGGCCTGAAGTTGAAAGATCAATGATGCTCAACCGGCGATGGCCAAGCGCCAGTTTGTGATTTGGAAAGATTTCCGTGCCTCCATCATCCGGCCCGCGATGCGTCAAACTGAACGTCATTCGTTCGATGACGTTTGGGTCAACATTGCCAGTGATGCCGCAGATTCCGCACATAATTATTGGTTGTTGGAGGTTGGAGGTTGGTGTTTGGCTGAAAGGCTTTGCTCGTAAATCTTCGCCGCAATCACAGCTTCGTGCATTGTCATCAGCGTGCAGAAAATCAGCCCGGCGCGTCCGTCCAGAAAGCCAAGCTTGATAAAGTACATCCAGACAAACCGCAGCATCGGGCGAAACGGCAGCCGCGCCCACAATCGTTTGATGAATCGTTTGCGTTCGATTGGCGAACCGAACAACGAAGCTTGCACGCTGCTTGCGCCCGAATCGCCAGCGGCTAGGTTTGAATAAACCTGCGCTTCCCAGTTTGAGTAACGATTATGGCGCTCGATGAAGTGATAGATGCTTTTGAAATCTTCGTGCAACAGATCGTGTTTCAAATACTCGGCGCGTCCGTCCAACAAAACATGTTCGTGAACTTCCACATCGCCAGCGTTTTCCACGTCTTCGGCGTGCGGACGTTCAAAACGCCCAAGCCTGTGTTTGAACAAGCGCAAGTTCCAGCTTGGATACCATCCGCAATGTTTGATCCAACGACCAAGAAAGATCAGCCGCCGATTCAGGTAATACCCGTCGGCAGTATTCGTACGATTCAACACGTCTGCAATTTCGGTTTGCAGTTCCGGCATCACTCGTTCGTCGGCATCCAGCAACAAAACCCATTCGTGTTTGAACGGCAAATTCTGAAGCGCCCAGTTTTTCTTTTTCGGAAAACCGCCGGTGTAATCGAATTGAACAACTTTGGCGCAAAACAGTTCGGCGATTTCGCAGGTTCGATCTGTGCTGTGCGAATCCACCAGCCAGATTTCGTCAGCCCACGCGACGCTTTCCAGACAGGCAGCAACATTGCGCTCTTCGTTTTTGACGGGAACGATTACTGAAACTGGAAGCTTGTTGGGTTGGGCAATCATCGTTTGTTTCATTCACCACTTGCTTACGCGCGAGTTACTGACTCGGCCACGCGGGCAATCAACGCCGTCAATTGGCGAACGTGCTCGCTCCAGGAAAACATCTGGCTTTGTTCCAATCCTTGCCCGCTCAACCGGGCGCTGAGTTTTTTATCGGCAAGCACCTGAACGCATCGTTCAGCCAAATTCCTTTCGTCAAACACGTTGAAGTAAACGGCTGCATCGCCGCAAATTTCTCTATGCACTGGCAAATCAGCCGAAACCACAGGCACGCCCGAAGCCATCGCTTCGACCAGCGGATGGCCGAAGCTTTCAGAATACGACGGGCAAACGAACACGTCACAGAGTTTGTACAGTTGATGCAGATGGTCGTAATCCGCTGCTCCCAACATGGCTATGTCATCGCGCACGCCCAGCCGGTCAATCAACTCCGCCGCCGCTGTCGCATCGTACCCGCCATAAATCGCACCGCGCCGGATGTCAGTGGTTAAAACCAATTGCACGGTTTCGCCCGTCTGTTGTCGCAGCCGCGATTTGATAATCGGTAACGCGCGAATCAAGGTTTCAAAGTTTCGGAAATAATTGTAATGGCTGACAAACAACACACGGCGGCAACCGTCGCGCAAATCCAATTTGGCAAGCAGCGTTTCCGGTAAAGGTTGTTGGTTCGCCACAAAACGTTCTGAATCAAAACCGAAACGAAGCGTTTCAATGTTGTCTTGTTTCAACTTCACACAAGGTCGGATGCGTTCAGCAAAAGCTTCTGTCGGGGTAACGTTGACTGTTGCTTGTTTGATGGATTCACGCGCCAGCCAGCTTTTGAACCGATGAGCGAGCAGTTCACTCCGCAATCGGCGACGCTGCAAATCGCTCTCGAAATTTTCTGAAAAGAACAGATCGTTGCGGTTGAATAGAATTTGCGAAACTGGAGAAGCCAGCAAAGCGAAATTGCCAAGCGAAACCAGCACGTTGACACTTTCCGATTTCAGCAAGCGTCGCAATCCTGTTTGTTCCCACCACATTCGTTTCAGCGCGCCGCCGATTGCCACAGTTTCGACCTTCATTCGCTCGTTCGATAGCGGGGCGAATTCACTCAACTGAGATGGCGGCACAAGCGCCAGGTAATGTTGCGCTGCGTCAGTGCGGCCAAGCAGCGGCAACACATTTCGCAGATATGTCACGCCGCCTCCGGCAGTCGAAGCCAGTGCGTTGAAAAGTACGTTGGTCACGGTTGGCAAAAATCAGGGAAGGTTTGTCGCTGAGGTTTGATCGGCGTCATTGACCCGAAATACGGTGATGGTTTCATCCTGTGAACGAAGTCGAGCGATCACCGAACAACGCTTTAACGAAAAATTGCGTGCGGTCATCACCTCTTCTTTACGATTGCGCCATGGTTCAACCGCCAGCATTTGTTCGACGGGGAATTCCGGGTCCAGCATTCGCCGCAAATTTCCATACGCGACAATGTAACGCCAGCCCAATTTGCGCTGCTCGGCTTC
The DNA here is from genome assembly GCA_902825875.1 of uncultured Acidobacteriota bacterium. Lineage (GTDB taxonomy): Bacteria > Acidobacteriota > Blastocatellia > RBC074 > RBC074 > RBC074. The sequence goes on along the minus strand of CADECP010000004.1, from coordinate 81,811 downwards.
CCATCCGGTGAGTCCCGTTTCCGGGTATAACTTCGCTTCGATTTCTCGAAATGGCAGATAAGGTTCGTGCGTAAAATCTCTGTCCCAAAACGCAAACCACAATCCGGCGCTGGCAAAAACTGGCTCAGTCGCCGGAATCGTGGAGCGTAATTCGCTTAACCGCGTTTGCAGTGACGTTTCCTGACGAGCTTTCCAATGCCAAACGCCCAGGTTGAATAAATAGGCTGCGATCACCGCTGCCAATGCACCACGCTTGACCCATTGCCATGAAACCATCTCAAACGCTCTGGCCATCCAGAGCGCAAACATCGGCCAGGCAAAAATCAGATACCAGCCGAATGAATTGCTCATCAACGCAGCCGCAATCAGGAAAAAAGCTACCCAAGTCAAAACGATGGCTTTTTCAGTTCGCCCGCCTCGCCACAGCAAATACGCTCCACTGGCCAGTACACAGATTCCTTCCAGCAAATGGCGATGACCTCGCGCGTTCCAAAACCAATTCAGGTAGCGTTGCAACTCTGCGCCGATTGCGCCGGTGATTCCGCGATCAAGTATTTTGATGCCGTGGGTCGCCAATCCATGCACTGAACTTTGTCGGTGAAAAGCCGCCGTCTGAGGCCAGTAATGTCTTGCCAGCCAATAGGTGACTCCAAACAAACCGCCAAGCGCATAAAGCAGCGTTCCGCGCCACAGCAAATTCCAGCCAGGCCGTTTCGCCAGAATCCAAAAAACATAAGGCAACGGAGCCAGCAGAAAACCATTGGGATGAGCGTCTCCGCTGATTCCCATTATCAACCCGGCCAGAAATAATTTTTGAAATGGAGTTTCGTTCAGCGCAGACGCGACCAGCCAGAATGCGACCAACAAAAAGAATGCGACCAACAAATCCGGGCGAGCAGAGTGAGATGCGTTAAAAAAGATGCCCGATAACGAAAACAATAGCGCCGCCAGTAAGCCGGCTTTGAGTCCCCACAATTCCTTGCCAAGCAGGAAAAGCGCGATAAGCGAAGCAACGCCGATCAAGAAAGATGGCAGCAGAGCGTTTTTAACATCAACGCCAAACCAGTAAGTAAAAATGCCTTGAACCGCTGCGCCAATATGGCCGAGCACGTAAATGTCTTCGCCCATTCCGGCCACGCTTTTATAACCCGCAACGCCGGGTTTTCCGGTCTGCCAGATTTGATAACCGGCGGCGGCATACGCGCCGTCGTCATCGGTTGGAAAAGCCGGAATGCGCGCAATGGCGTAAGCGTGATAAACGACCGTGGCCACGATGGCCAACGTCAACAACCAGGTAAATTGTTTGTCGGAGTTTCTTAAGCCGTTGTGCCTTGATGTAGTTGCCATTTGTAAGTTGTATTTTCTGCAAATTGCGGCGTACGCTTTGCCGCGTCTGTGCGCCAGGTCCATCTGGCTACCACTCCGGCCACAGGAACCCAGAACATCAGCGAAGTCAGATTACCGACAGAGAACATCCAGCTTTCAAAAAACGCATTTGCCAGGCCAGCGACAAAGACGGAAATAAAAACTGCATTGATGTTCCGTTCCAGATACTCTCCTCGGCGTTGGGTTAAGGTTACGGATTGTCCCGCAACTCGACAAATAAGCAGCAACAACAAAATCAATCCGGGCAAACCCAGATCGCCAAAAATTTCCAGGTAACTGTTGTGGAGCGCGCGACCGGCTTCTTCGTCTTTGGTAAACGGGAAAACAAGCAGGTGAGAAGAGGCAAAACCGTAACCGGTAAGTTTCTGTTTCCAGAATAGCGGCCAAACGCCTTTCCACATTTTGAATCGCTGTTCTTCGTTAAGCTGAGAAGCAAAGTCTGTCACCTGAAACGATTTATCGGTTCCTTTGCGAACGAATGTAATCAGGTCGCTTTTCAAACTTGGAGAAATGGCAAGCGCAGTTACCATAACGACTGCTGCAGCCAGTATTTTGATACGGTTTTGCAGGTTGACGACAAAGAAATAAGTAGAAACTGCAATTACGCATGAACTGATGCCGTTTCGGGAATTTGAAAACCACAAACCTGCCAGGATGATTAACAGCAATCCGCCGTCCATCCATTTTTCCCATCTTTTTTGAGCGACCACTCGCCAATGGAATAAAACGTAAGGGGTAATCAACGCCGAGAACGTGCCGAACATATTTTGATTTCCGAAGAAGCCAGCATACTGATTCATGATGATCGTGATTCCATAACCCAATCCTGACACCAACATCACCAACGCCGGAGCCAGCATAATCCAGGCCGCGTAGTATTTTAGTTGGAAAAAGTGCAGGCAATTGACGCTGCTGAAAAAGTAAATCGTCATGCCTTTCACCACAGCGTATGCCAGCAGGATAAAGCTCAAGGTTCTCAAGAACGAATAGCTGAAACTGTCCGCGTAAAAGGCCGAAAAAAACATATCAGCCAATAACAGCAAGACAATGAATCCAAGTGCGACATCGGATTGGAACTTTTCGGGAGCTTTTAGTCGCCAGGCAAACACCGCAAACACGATTAGTGCTCCCCATCGTGCCAGGCTTAAAGGGCTGAATGTGCCTTCGGACATTTCAGGCGAAATTCCGTAATAAGCTTTGTTGGTTGCATAAACGACCAGGATCAAAAAGAACACGCTGTACACACGCAAAAAAGCATTCCGAAGCCGGAAATAGAGCGCCCAGGCGAAACAACCAAGAATAAAAATCAGAACCGGTGCAGCACTCATCAGATAACCAAAATTGCTGTGGAGTTAAAAACCGGGAAGCGCCCGGTCAATCAACATTACATTGGCGCGGGCAGATGTTAGCCAGCGATCCAGGTATAAGGAACTAGAACGCCTTTTCCTTGCCATCCTTTGGGATACAACCGCCCTGTGCCGTAATAATCTCCATCAATTACTTTCAACTCGACCGCTTGATGCAGCCAGTCTTCTATTTCGTTATTCGCTTCCAAAAAGAAAGTCAGAAGATAGTGGCTTTGACTGAGCGGCAATCGCGGGATTACGCACTTTACTGTTCCTTGAGCATCCAGATTGATCGGAGACTCTTCGACAAGATCGCTGGAGCAGTTAAACAGAGCCTGTCCCAAATTGTCGTAAAACGTCACGGCTAAACGACAGTGCGGCAAAGAAGTCGCCCCAGACGATTTGTAGGCGAGCTTGATGACCAATGGTTGGCCAGAAACGCCGTGTTCGATGAAATTACCTGCCGCGTCTTCAAACGTAACCTGAGTGAAACGAACGCGCCCGTTGCCCTGTCTGTCGGAATATGACGATAAATCTCCGGAAGCGTTTGCAAGTGAACGTTTCATGTAATCGCGCACGACAGATTCAATTGCTCCATCGGCTGTAAGCGCGCCCTGTTCCAGCAGGATTCCGCGTTTACATAATCCTAGCAACGCCGAAGTGTTGTGACTGACAAACAAAACAGTTCGCCCTTCGCTGGAAACCTGGCCGATTTTGCCCAGGCATTTTTTTTGAAAAGCTGCGTCGCCGACTGAAAGCACTTCATCAATCAACAGGATTTCGGGTTCCAGGTGAGCGGCAACAGCAAACGCCAACCGAACGTACATTCCGCTGCTATATCGTTTGACCGGAGTGTCAATGAACTTTTCGATTTCCGCGAAGCTGACAATTTCATCGAACTTTCGATCAATTTCACGGCGTCCCATCCCCAGAATCGAACCGTTCAAGTAGATGTTGTCCCGCCCGCTCAATTCAGGATGAAAGCCAGTGCCGACTTCAAGCAGGCTGCCTACGCGCCCGTAAATTTTTACTGTGCCATTTGTGGGTTCGGTAATGCGGGAGAGAATTTTTAAGAGAGTGCTTTTACCGGCGCCATTTCTGCCAATGACTCCAACGACTTCACCGGCTTTGATTTCCAGATTGAGATTTTTGATTGCCCAAAAAATGTCTTCAGTCGCGTTGTTGTTTTTTTCAAAACGGAAAAACTCCGTCACCGTATCCCGCAATGTTTGCCCCAGACCACTGTTTGATCCCAGACGGTAGGATTTGGATAGGCTCTCCACATGAATCGCAAACGGTGCTTTCATTGCGCGTCAAAATCTCCGGGCGTGTTGCGGCAGAAAATCATCGGAACGAATATGGCGAACCAGCGAAAAGCTACCCGCCAAATGCAAACAACTCCCTGAACCATGAAGGAAACCTCGTGACGAGGCAGCGTCAGACTTTCATTGAAACACGAGAGGAAAGAAGTTTATGGATTGCCTGAATGGAATCTTGCCAAAAGGCTTGCCGCCCGCAAAGTCACGCAACCGACCTTGAATTTTCTCCATCAAGGTTGTTGCCGGTTTCGCCGTTTCCATTGCCGTAATAATACCGGCTGTAATAAGTCGAATAGTAATAATAATCGTGGGGTTGCAGCTTAACCTGATTGATGACGATGCCTAGAATTTTAGCGCCCACTGATTGCAGATGTGCTTTTGTGCGTTGTGCCATTTCTCGCGGAGTCACGCCGCCTTTGACGACGATAATCACTCCTTCAACCAGAGAAGACAGAATCAAACTGTCAGCGAACGAAGAAACCGGCGGCGAATCAATCACCACGTAATCGAAGTTTGCCGACAAGGTCTCGATGACATTTTTCATTTTTGCCGAGCCAAGCAATTCCGCAGGGTTGGGCGGCAAAGGGCCAACCGGCAAAACATACAAGTTGGGAATCGCAATCTGAATTAAGGAAGCCAGTTCGCCGTCACCCGCCAGGTAATTACTCAAACCGGCATTGTTTTTCAGTCCGAAAATTCTATGCACTCTGGGGCGGCGCAAATCCGCGTCAATGATGAGTACCGAAGCTCCTGTTTGAGCCAGTGAAATGGCGGTGTTGACGCTGGTGGTGGTTTTTCCTTCAGCAGGCTGGCTGCTGGTAATCAGCAACGTACGCGGCGCGTGGCCAGCCGAAGAAAGCAGCAACGCCGTGCGAAGCTGACGATAGCTTTCGGCAATGGACGAATTGGCTTCGACCTGAGTCAGAATCACCTGAGAGTTTCCTGCGCCGACAGGAGCAAGCTCTTTATTGCTTTTACCGCCGATCATTCTGCGTGTTTTGCCATTGCCTTGTAAGACAGGAATGACGCCCAGCGCAGGCAGCCGAAGGTAACGATCAATGTCTTCCACCGATTCGATTTTGTTGTTGATGTAATCCAGAAATAACACAAAACCGATTCCGCCAAGCAGTGCCAGCAGGGCAGCCAGCAAAATGTTCTGCCCGCGTTTTGGCCCCACGGGAGCGCGCGGCATGGAAGCCGCTTTGGTAATTCGGACAGTGGGTTTCAGCAATCCGGTCGCTGAAATCTCGACGCCTTGCTGGCTTTGCAACAGGTTGTCCAGCATTCGACGGTTGGTGTCAATTTCCTGTTGCAACATCTTGGCGGTAATCGCGCCTTCGTTTTGCTGCAAAGTTTCCGAACGTTGCTGGGCGAAGGCTTTTCGCAGCGAGTCTTCTTTTTGCATGGCGCTGCGATATTGATTTTCGGCAGTCGTCAGAATCCGCTGGTGCGAAGCACGAATTTCGCCTTCGAGCCGGGCAAGTTGCTGTTCGACTTTTTTCACGTCAGGCCATTCAGGCGTGAATTCAACCAAAAGCTGTTCGCGTTGTTGGCGTAATTCAGTGACTTTTTTGTTGAGTTCCTGGATGACGGGATCGCGCTGAATTTCCGGCAATGTCGTGACATCCGCGATGCTGCGGCTCATTTCAAACGCAAGCTGAGCGTTTTTGCGGTCGGTTTCGGCCTGCAACAGCAATTGGTTTAACGCAACCAGACGTTCGGAAACAGTGTTTTCTTTTTCGCCGAAATCCAAAATCTGATTGGTGCGACGGTAATTCAACAATTTTTCTTCAGATTCTTTCAGCCGCAGTTTGTAATCCGCAATGCTTTTGCCGAGAAACTCGCCAGCTTGCTTGTTCGATGTTTCCTTGGTTTCGTAATTATTTTGGATACAGGCTTCAGTCCAGATGTCGGCAATTTTGCGGGCCAGGTCTTTGTTGGTGTGGCGATAATGAATGTTGACGAGCCGCGTTTCGCGTTCGGGTTTAATTTCCACGTTGGCCAGCAACACGTCTATTTGTGTTTCCAGCCGCTGCATGTCGGCTTGTTCATCGCTTTCGCCGTGAGTGACGTCCAGCGATTGTTGCGCCTGAGAATTTTGGCCAGGGGAACGAAATCCGGCAATAAAGTCCGGGTTGTTTTCCAAATCCAGCGACTTGGCCACCAGATATGCAACTCGCGGGCTTTGTAGGATTTTCAATTGCGTGTTCATGTACTGGGTGTCGTCGCCGCCCGCCATATTGATTTGCAAATCTTTGACGTTGACGACACGGTCTTCGCGCTCCAGCACAATTTGGGCGACGCCTTCGTAAATGTCCGGCAAACGGATGTTGTAAATCGTCGCCAACGTCACTGTGACAATGACGATGGCAATTGGAACCCACAATCGGCGACGGATGATGCGCCAGTAATCGCGCAAATGAGTTTCTTCGGTTTCAACCGTCACTCCTCGCCCGTAAGCGTAATCTCGCCGCAAATCCATCAACGCGGCGGCTTCTTCAGCAGTAATCAGTTTGTTCTTGTTCTCTTCCTGCATAGCTTGGAAAACCATCGGGCATTCAAACCCGAAACACTTTAACGAATGATGAAGTAGGGCAACGCGCTGAGCATGCTGATGCTGACGCCGAGCATATTGCGAGAAGCGGCTCGCAGCGTTGAATTGGGGACTTCGACAATATCGTTTGGCATCAGAATAACGTCTTCGATTTTGCGTTTGGTGATGTCGCCCAGGTTGTAAACGGTTTCAGTGCGTTTATCGGAATTCGGGTCCTGACGAACCAGTCGTACGCGGCCTTTGGCGCCTTCCATGTTGATGCCGCCGGCAAGGCCAATTGCCTGGGTCAAGGTAATCTTGGTCGTCAAGCCATACGCTCCGGGACGATTGACCGCGCCCGTGACATAAATCTGGTCGGCTTCGGGAACGCTGACGATGTCGCCGGGTTGTATGTACACGTTGGAATCCAGTTTGCCGTTGAGCAAGTCCCGCAGGCTAACCGAAGACAGCGCCGTCAAAATTGAAATTTTTCCGCCGTCGGGATCATTTGTTTCGGTTGCGGCTTTTCCTTCCATCGGAGCGGCAGAGATGACCGGATTGCTTTGGCAGAAATCGTAATCATTGCTGTGGATAATGTGAATGAACGTGCCTGCACGATTGCTTGGTCCACCGGCATAAGACAGCAATTCCAACAAACGAACGCGACGTTGCAATTGGAACCGGGCCGGTTGATTGACTGCGCCGATAACGGCCACCGGCAGGCTTTTATATTCCTTGACGAAAACGTCCACTTGCGGGTCGCGCAGAAACTTTTTGTATTTGGCGATGATTTCTTGAGAAATCTCAGCTTCGGTCAGGCAGGCAACTCTTAATTCTTCGATGAAAGGCAAGCGAATGCGTCCGGCTTCAGTCACGCGCCGTTCGCCGCTCAGTTCCGGGCGGTTGAAGACGCGAACGTCCAAGACGTCTCCGGGGCCGATGCGATAAACCTGATCGCTCAAACTGCCTGTTGGGATTGCGGTTGGCAGCGTTTGAGGTCTGGCTGATTGAGGCGCGAGCGGTTGAGTTGCCGGAGCAGGATTCTGGGCAGCAGCCGTATCCTGAAAGAGAAGACACGCGATCACAGCGAGCATTAATGAACTGAAAATTCTCCGCAACATATTACTTTTCCTTTCAGGCGACCAACTGACGGCCCCCAAACGTCTGGGGTGGCCAACCGTCAAACTTTACCAGCGACGTTTTAGTGGGGGATTGGGATTTCCGTGCGGCAAAAACAAGTTGAAAAATCTTTCTGCCGAAAAGCTAAAAAGCCGGGCCGAATTTGACGGAAACCTTGATTTCAATTGCTTAGCGATGATTTTCCCGAACGGGGAAAGCAAGTATCGCCGATGCTCTCAAAAGCTGTCAATCTTATTAACTTCAAGAATTTGTTGAGTTTCGGCGGCTGGTAATTGCTTGCCAGCCGCTGACTGATTCAGTAGTCTCACTCGCGTTATGGCCACAATATCCGTTCGACCAATCATCATTCGCCTTCTTTTACTAATCCTGGCGCTTGCCGGATTTGGCGCGCTGTCCTGGCTTGTAGTGCGTTCGGCCATTGGCGATGCCGTGATGAACGCTGTGGCGCGAACTCCTGATCTTCCCTCTGAAGACAAATTACGGTGGGCTGATCTGGCGACCGGTTTGTCCGAAAGCGACCCGTTAAGTCATTTGGGGCGCGGCGGCGCTTATCTGTCGGTGGCCACCGAAGAGCAAAACGAACAGTTTTTGGCGACGGCGTTGGCAGAATTGCGCGAAGCCACGAAGATGAATCCTGAAGATTATCGAACGTGGCTGGCGTTCGGGCGGGCGCTGGATCGTGCGGGATTGCAGAATGAAGCTCGACAGGCGCTGGAAAGCTCTATCAAATTGGCTCCAAGCCATTTCGAACCGCGCTGGGCGTTGGGAAATCATTTGTTACGCAAAGGCGAACGTGACGCGGCGTTTGCACATTTTCGTCAGGCGCTGGCCGGGCGGCAATCGGCTTTGCCGTTGGTGTTTGATTACGCTTGGGATTCGTTCAACGGCGACGGGCGAGCGATTGCTTCGGCGTTGGAGTTGAATGGCGAATCGCGTTCGCAAATGATCGCCTTGCTGGTTGGTCGTAACCGATACGCCGACGCCATGAGCATCTGGCGCGAAACCGCCAACCATTCTCCCGCCGAAGCGCAGCAGGTTTCCATTGCGTTGTTTTATGCCGGGCAGATGGCTGCGGCTTACGAAGTCTGGAATTCCGTGCAGATGCCTGATCGCCCGACGCCCGACACCGGTTCGTTGCTTTCCAACGGGAGTTTTGAATCCCAGCTTATGCTCGACGCCAAGACGCCGTTTCTGACCTGGCGAATTGGCCCGATGGGCGGAGTCAAAGTGTCTGTAGATCGCAAAGCTCCAACCGACGGCAATCAGGCGTTGCGCATCGGCTTCGACGTTCGAGAAAACGTTCCGCAAACCTTCTTTGCTCAAACCGTTGCCGTGAAACCTTCGACGACGTATCAACTGAGCTATTCAGTCAAAACCGAAGAACTGATTGGTTGGAGCATGTTGACGCTGGAAGCAATTGACGCCGCCGATGCCGGACGATTGCGCGCGACCAATGCTCCGCTGCCGAACAAAACCACCGAGTGGAAACAAGAGCAGGTTAAATTCACCTCCACCGCCAAAACCGAAGCCGTAACCATTCGATTTCAACGCCAACCTTGTCCCGATCCGCCTTGTCTGTTGACCGGCAGAGCCTTGTTCGATGGGTTCAAGCTTACTGAAGTGGCGAAGTAAAACTCACTTTTTGCTGACAGTATCAAACACGATTTCGCCGCCGATGACGGTCATCAGGCATTTGGTTTTCAGAATGTCGGCTTCGGGAATTTGCATGATGTCCGCTGACAGAATCGTCAGATCAGCCCACTTGTCCGGCTCAATCGAGCCGCGTTTCTTTTCTTCAAACGCCGCGTAAGCCGCCCAGATGGTGAACATTTTCAACGCCTGTTCGCGCGTGACTTTTTCTTCCGGGTGCCAGCCTTCGCCGGAAAATCCTTTTTGATCTTTGCGAGCGACCGCCGCATAAAATTCGATCATCGGTTCGCCGCGTTCGACCGGAGCGTCGGAACCTCCGGCAATGACCACGCCGGATTTAATCAGCGTTTGCCAGGCGTATGCGCCTTCCAATCGCTTTGTTCCCAGACGGCTGTTCGCAAAGTGCAAATCGCCAATCGCGTGCGAAGGTTGCATCGAAGGAATCACGCTCAATTTGGCAAAGCGCGGAATGTCCGACGGATGCAAAATCTGAGCGTGTTCAATGCGCCAACGCGGCGGATTGCGATCCATGCGCTGAATCATCGGCACTTCGTTGTAGGCCGTTTCAAACCAATTCAGGATCGTTCGGTTGGCGCGGTCGCCGATGGCGTGAACTTCGACTTGAATGGTTTTCTTCAACGCTTCGGCCAGCATCGGCAAAACCTGTTCGTCCTTGAACGTCAAAAAGCCGTTGGTGTCGTGGTCGGCGTAATTTTCCAACAGCGCCGCGCCTTTGGAACCGAGCGCGCCGTCAATGCTGACTTTGATCGTTCGGATCGTCAGTTTGCCGTCGTACAATCCGACCTGTTGCCCTTCGCGCAGCAATCGCTGAGCATCAGCGCCCGGCCCGCGAATCGCTTCGTACAAGCGAATTTTCAATTTCTGTTCGCCATACAGCTTTTTGACCAGTTCGATTTGATCCCAACCAACGCCCGCGTCTTGCACCTGTGTCCAGCCGAGCGAGGTGCTGCGTTTGTCGGCCAGCATCAACGCCTGTTCCAGATCGGCTTTGGTCGAAGCCGGAATGTGACGACCAACCAACCCTTGCGCGCGATCCAACAACATGCCGTTCGGTTCGCCGCGCTGTTTGTCCATCATGATTTCGCCACCGAACGGGCTTTCGGTGTTTTTATTAACGTTGGCAATTTTCAAAGCCGCGCTGTTGGCGACGGCTCCGTGTCCGTCTGCGCGCGTCAGGTAAACCGGATTGTTCGGAGCGATCTTGTCCAAATCCCAGCGCGTAGGAAACATCTGCGGCTTCCAAAAAGTTTCGATCCAGCCGCGCCCTGTCACCCATTCGCCGGGTTTGGCTTTGTCCACGCGAGCTTTCACTTTGGCCAGAAAATCATCCAGGCTGACGGTTCCTTCCAGATTCAAATTCATTTCGCGGAAGCCGACTCCGGCAAAGTGGTAATGCGCGTCGGCCAATCCCGGCACGATAGTCGCGCCTTTCAGATCAATGACCTTCGTGACTTTTTTGCCTTCGTACTTTTTGACATCGGCGTTGGAGCCAACAAAAGCGATGCGTCCATATTTGATGGCAATGGCTTCGGCTTTCGGCTGCGCTTCGTTGACTGTGTAGACATTGCCGTTTTTGAAGACGATGTCGGCGGGTTCAACCTGAGCGCCAGCCGGAGTCAACGACGGGGCAAATGCAGGCAACGACAAAACTGTGGCGATGAAAAGCAGGGCGGCAATTCTCATGACAGGATTTCTCCGAATAGGTTGTTGGTAAAAGCCCCGGTTACAAACCGGATTTGGGAATGATCTTGTAATCGTCGCGCGTGTGGCATTTCGCACAGGCGCTGCCACCGGCGTTGTCTGGTTCTCCGCTGAACACCGTGCGACCGTAATGCTGGCCGCCGTCGTGGCAACTGAAACAGCCTTTGCCGTTGCGTTGATCGGGCGAAGCGTGCGCGGTGATTTTCAACGTTGCGGGCGAATTCTGTTTATAGCTGCCGTTGATCGTGTGACAGGCCATGCAATCGTTGTTGGTGTAAGCAACATGAGTTTTGTGTGTGAACTGCGCGGCAAATGCTTTGCTCGCCCTGAAAAACACCGCCGGATCATCCAGCGTTTGTTGTGTGTGGCAAACGACGCAGCCGGATTTTTGCGCGGCTTTTTGATCGCTGCTTGCTGGCGAATGGCACACGTAACATTCGTTGTGCGCGGCAATGCCAAGCAGTGCCGGTTTCGGCGATTGCTGATGGCAGAAATTGCAATTCGTTTTTTCACCCGAAGGCAAATTGTAGGTCGCGTGCGTTTCGTGCTGTTTGGCGTCGAAGAAAGCGTTGAAATCATACCGACGCGGAAAGTCGCGTTGCGGCGGACGAGCGATCAAGCCTTGTTTAGTGTCGTGGCAAATCGTGCAGGTCTGCTGCGGTTTCGAGATGAATTGCTGGATATGGCATTCGACACAGGCTTTATGACCGGGAAACTTCAGCCGACGCTGTTTGTTGTTATCTGTTGTCGGAACCAGGTCTTTCATCAAATCGCGCTGGTCGTGACAGGAATCGCATTTCAATTCGTGCGCCTGAAACGTGCCGGGCACTTTTACCACGCCAAAGTGCGATTGATGTGTGAATTTCTCGTAGTTGATCGGAGCAGTTTGCGTCGGAGTCGCCGTTGGCGAAGGCGATGGTTTGGATTGCTGCCCCAATGCGGCAAACGGATTGAAAAACGCCAAACACGCTGTCAGCCCGCAAAGAACTAACACAAGTTTTATCTTTTCCATCTTCATCAATCGCTCGGTTACCGCCTCAGAGTATTCGTGCTGGAACGAAAATCAGAAATCCATCTTCGCCAGGCGAAATCAGTTTGACCAGCGCGCTGACCACGAAATGGCTGCCATCGTCGCCAATCAATGCCCGCTTGTTTTTCGGTGTGGCAAGCCGAGCAAGGACTGATCGGAGCTTTGGTGTCGGCATTTTTCTCGTCGCGGAAAGTTTTGTGGCATTCGATGCAACCGGCTTTGATTTTGGTGTTCGTGCTGCCGGAAATGCCGTGATAAGCCTCTTCGACATTAACGCCGCCGCCTTTGCTGTCGGTGTCCGGGTGACCGGCTTCTTTATGGCAGGTCAGGCATTTCAGCACGGCTTCAACGCGAGAATCCTTGTTCGTGTGGTGGCAATCCTGACAGCTTTCAGAATACATCGGTTTGATGTGAGTTCCGTGATCGAAATTTTCGACGGCTCCCCATTTGTTGTGCTGTCCCCAGTGCGGGCTTTCTTTTGGATCGCCCAATCGAATGATTCCCGTTGGCGCAGGTTTAACCGCGCCGTTTGCCGCTGAAGCCGCCGGTTGAGTCGGCGCAGGTGTTGGCGCTGGCGTTGGTTTGGGTGGAGTTGGTATTGGCGCAGCTTCTACAGGTTTGGGCACAGGTGTTGTCGTAGCCACTGCCGCTGGCGACGTTTGCGTCGCTGTTTGCTGCGGCGTCGGTGTTGGTGTCGGTTTCGGCGTACCTGCCGCTACTGTTGTTGGCTGTGTCGCAGGCTCTTTTACTGTCGGAGTCGGCGTTGGAACCGGAGTCGGTTTCGGAGGTTGTGGAGTTGAAACCGCTGCGGTTCCCGCCTGAGTTGTCGGAGTTGCTGTTGTTTGCGCCAATGGCTGAGTCGCTTTTTTGCCGAAATGACTTGGCGGCGGTAACGCGACGCCTTTTGCGCCGAACTGTTTGATCGTTGCCAGCGAATGGCAGTAATTGCATTTGGAAGTTTCCAGTGTCATCGCGCCTTCGATCTTCGTCTGCATTCCGTCTTTTTTGTGGCAATCCACGCAGCCCAAAGCCAGCGGCTGTTTTTCTTTGGTCTTGCGATCTTCCAGATAAAAATCTTTCAGCGTATTGGCCGTTTTTCCCGTTGCGTGACAGGACAGACAATCGCTGACGGTTTTGCCAATCGCGTCGTCATGCGTTTTGTGACTGAACGGCAGCGGAGCTTTTGCGCCAGCTTTCGGCGGATTCAATTCTGTGTTGACGATTTGCCGCGCGAACCAGTGAACCGCCAGTTCAGAACCGGCCACAGGGCGATTGTCTTTCAGCGGTTTGCCCGTTTCCGCGTGGCAACCGACGCAGTTTGTCGCAAACGTGTTTTTCGGATCAGGTTTGTTTGGTTTGGGAGGCGAAACGATTTTCGGATCCAGATGGCAGACAAAACAGTCAGGGTGCGACGGCGCGCTCATTTTCACTCCGACGGCGAAATTGATTTTGGCGACAGTCACCGGAGCCGCGTTCATCGAATGGCAGGCCGCGCATTCAAATCGGTTTTTGTCCAGACCCTTGTTGGCTTTGGCATCGGCTTTGGCGTCGTAAAACTTGATGCGTTCTTTCAGCGGAGTTTGCGTGGCATACGAATCGTAATAATCAACGTGGCTGCCGTGAGAAAAGCCGTCATAAAACTGCGAAACTCCTCCGCCGCCAGGATTCGGCAAACGGCGAAGGTTCGTTGCCATCACCTTTTCATCAAACGAAGTTTTGTCGTGGCAGATGACGCACATTTCCAGCTTTGTACCTGCGCCAGTGAAAGCGTGGCATTCAATGCAGGCGGAATGCGTTTTCGCGTCTTTCAGCCCGTTTTTGTGGCTGGGATAACCGATGATTTCGATGTCGTGCTGGCCAACGCCGAGTTTATCTTTCGCTGCTGAACCATGGCAGTACGCGCAATCCAAATCAGCGGTCAGCGTTTTGCTGATCAGGCTTTTGACCTGTCCTTTGTGGGTTTTGTGCTGGAATTTGGAGTAATTCGGGGCAGGTGTGGCGCGCTTTCTTTGAGCTTCCGCTTCTGGCAGAAGCGCAACAGCGCGCCACAGGACGGCAATCACGACAATGAAAAGAATGGCAACGAATCGTTTCATGGTTACAGGTTGGGATGTCTGGGGAACTTCACCCAGGGCAAACGAACGCCGCGCACTAAAAACTGATCGGCGCGAATCGCAGCGGGAGTTTCAAAACCTACGCTGCCGGTGGCGGCGATAATGTCATCTTGATCTATGCCGTCGCCGCTGATGCCGATGGCGCCGACCAGAATTCCATTTTTGAACAGCGGCACGCTACCCGCGAAGATTTGAATGCCGTGCGGCAAACTTGGGATTGCCGTGCAACTTGTCACAGGCAATCCGCTCAGAATTCTGACCAGCGACGATCTGACCAGCGCAATCTGCAATCCGGTGTTGAACGGCGACCACAGATTGATCGGTTTGGAAAATGGCCCGTTTTGCGTGCCATCAATTCCGTCAGGGAAAAACGGGCGACTCAAAAAACCGTTTGCGCGGTCGCTGAACGCAATCGAACCATCCAGTCGAATGCCATCAACTGCGGCGGCATCGGCAAATTTGGCGAATCTGCCCGCTTCGGCGGCGCGAAGTTCGGCTCCGGCGGTCGCTTTGCTGAAAAAGGCTGCTGTGCGAGCTTTTTGCGCGCTGACATCAAATCCGAAAATCGGCGCGTCCTGTGTGCTGAACAAACCGATCACGGTTCCGGTCAGATCGGTGACGGCGATGTTCACTTCAGCGGGAGACCCTGTGGGCACGCGAATGGCGGCTCGTGTGCGATAAGCCTGTTGCGCGGCTTGAGTGATGATGCGGTTCACGTCGGCAGCAGTCAGTTGCTGGCCGCCATTGAGCGCGCCATTTTTGAAAGGGAAAAATCTGGGATCAACTCTGCCGGGAATTCCGCCCAAAGTCAGCGGCGTAAACATCGAAGCCGCCGCCGCCCGAATTGGAAATGCCGCCAGCACGGTTCCTGGCAAACTGCCGAACGCCGGAGCCGTTCCGCCGGTTTGCTGAGCGTTGACGTAAGGCAGCCGATTTCCATCCACCAAAATTTGATCGCCGCGAATCGCCGCCGGAGGTTCAAAACCCAACGTAGCCGCAACAGCAATGATCTCTTCGGGCGACTGATCCTGATCCGAAGCGTTCAGGTCAATTGAATAAAGCCCGTCGCCTTCGATGCCTACGCCGCCTGCGGCCACACCGTTTTTATAAATCGGCGTGCTGCCGGGATCGCCCGACAACCCCAACGGCAGGTTGGGCGTTTTCACATCAGAACAGGGAAGCTGGGAAAACTGCACTCCGAACAACGGCCCGCCCGGTGTGTTTCTGGCCAGCGGAGGAAAGTGTTCCTGAATGATGAAACTGGCCGTGCGTGTGGTGAAGGCGTTGCCTTGCGTGCTGAAAAACGCCGCCGTGCCTGCTTTGGAAATCGCCGCCAGCGCCGCTCCGTCGCGCAACGGTCCTGGCGGAGCGACAAACGTTCCGTCCGGGTTTCTGAGCGGAATGACAAATTCATTCAATCCGTCCGGGTCGGCAGGTTTGCCCGGAGCGCCGTTTTGCAAATTGGTGGCGCCGATTTTGATGTCGCTGCGGGCGCCGTTCATTTTGAACACGCCCAACACGTTGGCTTCTTTGTCGAGCACAGCGACCGTGACTGGCAAACCGATTTGCTGAGCGCGTCCCACAGCTTGCGAAATGATTTGTTGAACGTCGGCGACAGTCAGCGAATTTTGCGCCGGAGCAGTTTCGCCAGCCATACGCAATTGAACGGTGTTGCTGATGCGACTGTCGGAAACCAATGTGATTTCGGCAATTCCGCCGGACATGTTCGACGGCAGCATCAAATTGACCTGATCCAGTCCGGCAAACGAACCTTGCGCTCCGGCATACAGCGGCGTGATTTCCGTGTTGCCGATGCGAACTCGCAACCCTGTCACGTTACGCATTCCGGTTCCGAACAACAGCAAATAATTTGGTCGCCACGAACTGCCGACATTGACCGTTTTGGCCGAGCCGTCCGGGTTGGTGACACTGTCGTACACAACTCCGTCGTATGTGGTCAGCGCCACAGGCAGCCCGCGTCCGGTGTACGAAGTCGTGAAAATCGCCGGAGCGGAATTGACCAGTTGCAATGTTCCGCGCGAAACCTCTCCGCTACCGGATGTGATGACGATTTGAGCCGCGCCAAGCGCAGCGTTAGCAGGAATCAGATAATTGATCTGCCCCGACGAAACGAAAAACAGCGAAGCCGCGTGTTCGACGTTGCGGCTGTCAATGATTCGAACCGTCGTTCCGGCCAGATTGGTCGGCAGCGGCACGGACTGAGCCGATTCGGTTCGCGTCGCCAAATTACTGCCAAACGCTGCGGCAATCGCTCCGGGCGAAAGCATCTGCGCGAAGCTCGCCGCGTTGACGCTGACGACGGCGGCATTCGGTGTGGCGGAAACGCTGGTTGTTGTCGAAAAGCCGATGAAAAAAACTGAAACGATAGCGACGGTTAAAAACGCAATGGCTACGGGGATGGCCGAAATGGTTTTGCCGAGATTGAAACTTGCGCGCATCTTCAAACTCCTGGAAATACCGAATCTGTGAAATGGGATGACTGGTCAAACGAGAAGATTAATCGGACCCGAGAGCCGGGCGTGACTATAGCCCTGAGTCAAACACCGTCGCAAGCGAAAAATCCTTTGAGATTTTCAAGCCTGGCTTCGCCAACTGTATGGAGATTTACGAGAGCGAAGCCGTGTTGTTACAATCCGCGCCGCCGCAAACCCAAGCGAGCAATTTTACCTGTCACAGAATCAAGCTTATGCCAGAAACAAATATCAGAGTCCTGTTAGCCAAACCCGGTCTGGATGGTCACGACCGCGGAGTCAAAGTCATCGCTCGTGCGCTGCGCGACGCCGGTATGGAAGTCATTTACACCGGCTTGCGCCAAACGCCTGAGCAAATCGTCAACGCCGCGTTGCAGGAAGACGTGAACATCGTGGGGCTTTCGATTTTGTCCGGCGCGCACATGACCATCTTCCCGCGCGTGTTGGAGTTGATGAAAGAAAAAGGAATGGACGATGTGCTGCTCTTCGGCGGAGGCATCATTCCCGACGATGACATTCCCAAACTGAAAGCTGCCGGCGTTGGCGAAGTCTTCCTGCCCGGAGCTTCAACCGAAGACATCATCAAATACATCCGCGAAAACGCCACGCCGCGTGACTGATTCCACCCGCCCAATCCTGCTCGAAGAGCGTGGGAAGATCGCCGTTCTCACGCTCAATCGTCCTGCACAATTGAATTGTCTGACTTCGGCAATGATGGCCGAACTCACCCGAATCGTCGCCCGATTGGAACAACGCGAAAACTTGTGTGTGCTGATTGTCACCGGCGCTGGCGGAGTGTTTTCGGCGGGCGCGGATTTGAATGAAGTTGCCGCGCTCGATACGACGACTGCTTACGACTTTTCGCGGCGAGGGCAAAAGTTGCTGATGGATTTGGGCAACGCCGCTCCGGTGACGATTGCGGCGATTGACGGCTATTGTCTGGGCGGAGGGTTGGATATTGCGATGAGCTGCGACCTGCGCTACGCCACGCCGCGATCCAGCTTCCAGCATCCCGGCGTACGGCGAGGCATCATCACCGGCTGGGGCGGGACACAGCGTTTGCCGCGTTTGATCGGCGCAGACGAAGCTCGACGATTGTTGATTACCGGCGACCGCATAGACGCCGACGAAGCGTTTCGGATTGGGCTGATCAATCAGATTTGCGACGATGCTCTCGGTTATGTCACGCAATTCGCCGAAAGCATCGTCCAACGATTTTCGCGGGAACAATTGCTGAATCTGAGAGCAGCTTTGGCCTAAACTCACTTCTTTACAGCCAGTTCATTCCTTCGACTAACGACATAAGCGCGAATCGCATCCACGTCTTCGGCGGTCAGCGTTTGTTTGAAACCGGGCATGCCTTCGCTGGCCAGCGCGCCATCAAGGACGATTTTTTGAAAGCTGTTGAACGTCGCCGGTGACGAGTACCGCAAATCCGGCAAGACGCCGCCTCCGCCCAGAGCCGCAATGCCGTGACAAACCGCGCAGCTTCGAGCGAACAAATCGCCCCCTTTGCCAATCAGCTCCGCAGAAGCTTTGGATTCGATAACAGCGGGCGGCGCTAACGGCTTGGCGACGGCGACCGGAACTTTCTGTTTGCCGTTCAAGGCGAAGGTCAGCAATCGTCCAGGCGTCACAGGCAGCCCCAAGCTGCCGCCGGTCAACGCAAAGGCTCCGCCCCAACCGACCATAATCGAAACGTACTGCGTGCCGTCAATTTCATACGTCACTGGCGAAGCGATGACACCCGTGCCGACGGTGACTTCCCACAGTTTTGCACCTTTGTCCGCGCTGTAAGCGACAAAACGTCCGTCCGCCGTGCCTTGAAAGACCAGATTGCCAGCGGTGGTCAGCGTGCCGCCGTTCCACATGACGATGTACGGAACCCGCCAGCGTTCTTTTTGCGTGACCGGGTCCCAGGCCAGCAGATGGCCAGTTGGCAAAGCCGTCGGCGGGTCTTTGACGATGGCGAAATCAACGCCGGTATTCCACTTTCCGTTTTTGTCGAATTTGAAATTCTTCTGCTGGGCATAGCCGAACATCGTTTCCTGAGCCGGAATGTAAACGAGACCTGTCGCCGGATTGAACGACATAGGTTGCCAGTTGTGGCCTCCGAGCGGGCCGGGCTGCATGCCAATCGGAGCGTCTTTGTAACGAACTCCAACGGTTTCAATCGGGCGACCGGTTTTCTTGTCCACGCCTTTTGCCCAAGTGACGGTGACGTAAGCTTCGGCGGAAATCAGTTCGCCCGTTGCGCGGTCGAGCACGTAAAAGAATCCGTTTTTTGGAGCCTGCATCAGCGCTTTGCGCTGCCGTCCGTTGATGGTCAGATCGGCCAGCACGATGTGTTGCGTTGCGGTGAAATCCCAGGTGTCGCCCGGCGTCGTCTGGTAATGCCAGACCAATTCGCCCGTTTCCGGCCTGACCGCCAGGATCGAAGACAGATACAGGTTATCGCCTCCGCCGGGACTGCGGACGTGTTGATTCCACGGCGAGCCATTGCCTACTCCGACGTAGAGCAAATCCAATTCGGGATCGTAAGCCATCGAATCCCAGACGGTTCCGCCGCCGCCGACTTTCCACCATTCGCCCGTCCAGGTTTGGGCGGCTTTGTCCATTGCGGGTTTCATCGTCGCGGGCACGACTTCGTTCGGGTCGCCCGGCACGGTGTAAAACCGCCAAGCCATCTTTCCAGTCGCCGCGTCGTAAGCCGAAAAGTATCCGCGCATGCCGTATTCGCCGCCGCCGTTGCCGATCAAGACTTTGCCTTTGACCACGCGCGGAGCCGCCGTGATTGTGTAAGGTTTGGTTTGGTCAACGGTGACGACTTGCCAGACCAATGCGCCCGTCGCCGCATCCAGCGCCGCCAAACGTCCGTCGAGCGTTCCGACATACACGCGGCCTTTGTAAACGGCAACGCCTCGATTAACCACGTCGCAACAGGCTTTTGCGCCAGCACTGTGCGGAACTTTCGGATCCCATGTCCACAACTGTTTGCCGGTTCGGGCGTCAATGGCAAAAACGATGCTCCAACTGCCGGTCGTGAACATCACGCCGTCCACGATAATCGGCGTGGCTTCCAGACCGCGATCCGTTTGCGTGTCGAACGTCCACGCCAGTCCCAAATCTTTGACGCTGGCGTCGTTGATTTGCTTCAGCGGGCTGAACCGCGTTTCGGCGTAATTGCGTCCGTGCGTGATCCATTCGCCTGTGCGAGCTTCGGCATTTTTCAACGCGGCGTCGTCAATTTTCGCCGCCGGTTTTTGTCTTGGAGAAGCGGCGGATTTTTTTTGAGCTTCGGTGTTCGGCTGAAAGACGAAACAGCCTGCCAGCAGCAAACAAGCAAACTTCACTCTTCGGTTCATCGAAAAGCCTCCGTGAAAAACGGGAGCGCGGACGTGTCGTCCGCACTGGTCTGCGGACATCCTGTCCGCCCGTCGAAAACGGGAGCGCGGACGTGTCGTCCGCACTGGTCTGCGGACATCCTGTCCGCCCGTCGTAAAATTTTGAACTGCGATGGCGCGCATTCTGCCGCAAGAGTTTGCCGAAGTCACCCAACCTGACGATTTCTTCTTCAGCGTGGCCTGCCTTACAGTGAGCCATCAAACTGGCAGTTAAACTTCCAGTCGTGAAACCAACTTCAGGAGGATTCAAAAGATGAAAGTGAGCAAAATTCTTTTCGGCTTGATTGCTGTTTTGTGGCTGACGGCGAGCAGCGCGCAGGCTCAGCAAACGAATTATTCGGAATACGACCGGCTGACGCGCAAATACATCAACGCGCAGGGGCTGGTGGATTACAAAGGGTTGAAATCTGAACTCCCGGCGCTGAAAACCTTCATTGATCAGATTTCCGCCGTCAGCCCCGAAAGCCATCCGCAATTGTTTCCTGACGGTGGCGAACAATTGCGATTCTGGATGACGGCTTATAACGCCTGGGTGTTGTATATCGCCGCGTCGGAATATCCGAGCAAAAGCGCGATTTGGAGCTTTATCGGCACGTTTCGCAACCGCAGCATCAAACTCGGCGGCAGAGATTCTTCGCTGGAAGACTTGGAACACAAAATCATCCGCGCCAAATACAAAGAACCGCGCATTCATTTTTACATCAACTGCGCGGCGTACAGTTGCCCGCCACTGTGGCAAGGCGCGATCGCTCCAGGCAAAACTTGGGACGTGTTGAATCAATCAGCCAAACGATTCATCAACGATCCGCGCAACGTGAAATTCGACCCGGCGACTAAGAAGCTGCAACTGTCGAAAATCTTCGACTGGTTCAAAGATGATTTTTTGACTTACCTGAAAGACAAAAAAGGCATCGCTCAACCGCACATCTCGCAATACATCGCCATGTATCTGGACGGCCCGGCGCGTGAAGTTCTGGAAAAAACTCCGGTCAGTGAAATCAGCGTCAGCTATTTCAGCTACAACAAATCACTCAACGAGCAGAAGTAGCCAGTTTTTTTGCTAAGTCACCAATGAATATCTAGAAGGCGTCATCTGGCCTCTGGTTCCGGTTCCCTGACTCCTAATTTTCTTGAGAAACCAGGAGTCAGGGACGAGGAATCAGAGGCCAGTTCACCCTTTCAATCTTTAAGTTTTCGACTTTGCAAAAGCCTTGCAGAAGTACCCATCCGTTTGGTCCGGATTTGACTGAAACAGAGCCAGTTCGATTGTGAATCGGGCTGGCTCAACTTGTGTCGCGGCTTGAATCGCAGTGAAACCAAAAAAATAAGGAGAGACTTTTGATCTCTCCTTGTAAAGGCTAGCTTTGCTGGGATGAAAACTTGGAAGACAATGGTGCAAGAACTAACTCGCACTCGGCGGCAAATAGAGCAAGCACGATGCCACGAAAATCGGCTTGTCGGTTTTCAAGCTTATCTCCCCAAAAGCCTTTGGTTTAACGCTAAAACTCAAGGCCACACGTGACTCCTGAATTCCCCGAACATCCAGAATTTCGGAAGGGCGCTTCAATTTTTCGGAAATACGCGCGCAATATCGAATTAAAAATTCTGGCGTTTGAACTCCTCAACGATGTAATCGCAGGCGCGTGCCGTAATCGCCATCATCGTCAGCGTCGGGTTCTGGCAGCCAATCGAAGCATAACAAGCGCCGTCGGTGACGAAGACGTTTTTGGCATCCCAAGTCTGATTCCATTTGTTCAGCACGGAAGTTTTCGCGTCGTTGCCCATGCGAGCCGTGCCGACTTCGTGAATGCAGAATCCTGGAGGCGCAGGTGTGGAACTGGTGTAATTGACCTTGAACTTGGCGGCGTCGGCCATTTCCAGAATCGTCGCCAGCGCGTCTTTGGCCATCGCTTTTTCATTTTCGCCGTGTTTGCAATCAATATGCAGTACGGGAATTCCCCACTTGTCCACTTTGTTCGGGTCAATCTTGGCCGTGTTGTTTTTGTCCGGCAGCATTTCGCACCAGGCGCCCAGTCCCCAGGTGACTTCGCTTTTGGCTTCGCGCACCATCTTTTTGAAATCCGCGCCGAAGCCAGGAATCTGGCGACCCTTGAAAAAGCTGGTGCTGACGCGAACGCCGCCTTGCATGCCGTACCCGCGAATGAAGTCTTTGTGTTTGTCCGTGATGTTGCGGAAACGCGGCACGTAAATGCCGTTGGCTCGACCATCGGAAAAATCGTACTCGCTGCCGAACAGTTGTTCGACGACTCCGCCCGCGCTGATCGAATACATATGATCCATCAGATAATGCCCCAGCGCGCCCGATGAATTGCCGAAGCCTTCAGGATGTTGCCGCGATTTGGAATTCAACAGGATGCGTGTGGATTCCAGCGTTGAAGCGCAGAGCACGACGACTTTGGCGTATTCGTCACGTTCCTGTTTGGTGATTTGATTGACGACGCGCACGCCTTTGGCTTTGCCGGTGTTGGTGTCCACGATGATTTCGCGGACGACGGAATTCGGCTTCAAGGTCATGCGCCCGGTCTTGGCTGCTGCGGGAAGGGTCGAACCAGGACTGCTGTAATACGAATGCGTAGAACACCCGCGGTCGCAATGTCCGCACCAGTGACAAGCGGCGCGACCTTGATGCGGCTGAGTCAAAATCGCCGCGCGTCCGATGATGACTTTGCGGTCGTTCCATTTCGATTCGACGCCTTTTTTTAGCAGATGCTCGCCGCAGGTCAGTTTCATTGCGGGCAAGAATTTGCTGTCGGGCAATTGCGGCAGGTTCTCATAAGAACCGCTGATGCCGACAAAATCTTCGACCTGATTGTAGTAAGGCTCCAGGTCGGCGTAACTGATCGGCCAATCTTCGCCGTAACCGTCGCGGCTGGCGCATTTGAAATCGTAATCGCTCATTCGATAAGACTGGCGCCCCCACGTGATCGAACGTCCGCCGACGTGGCGTCCGCGAATCCACCAGAACGGTTTGCCTTCGGGCGTGGTGTACGGGTTGTCAATGTCATCAACGAACAAATGGCTGCCGTATTCATTGGCGGCATAACACCGCGATTGAATCGGCTGGCGCGGCGCGTACTTCGCTCCGCCGACCAGGCCGCGATATTTCAAATCGTAAGGGAAATGGTGTTCGCGGAAATCTTTCTTTTCATCCAATTGCCGACCGGCTTCCAGCACCAGCACGGTCAATCCTCGTTCGGTCAATACCTTTGCCGCCCAACCGCCGGTCGCTCCCGAACCGACGACGATGGCGTCATACACTTTGCGCTTCGATGTCTGCATGGCAAATTCTCCAGTGGGTTTGATGGGTAATGAAACGCCGTGAATCTACCGTAAGCGATTAGCGGTGTCTACGGATTGGCGGAGGATTTGCGTTTCATGATTTGAAAGACGATTCCGTAAGCTTCGCCTTCGAGCGCGCCCAAAGTGTCGTGCTCGATGTCTTCCAACTCGCCAAACTTGCTTGTCCATTTCCCGTCGCCGATTTGCCGCGCAACGTGGCTGGGAATGCCGTCGGCATCAACGTAAATGGCGATCTTTTGATAATTGGGTTCGAGTTCTGCCGCGTCGCAAGGCGAATAACCATGGGCGAATAACCATGGGCGAATAACCATGGGCGAATAACCATGGGCGAATAACCATGAATGACAAAAATACGAATGTAAGCGGCGAGTGAGTGTTCTTTCTGAACTCCGGGCGGCCAGTAAAAGCCCGGCAACGGTTCCCACCACTGCCGAGTGTCGCCAACTGCCCAGGCAACACAGTTGTAATCAACATCCGCCTGGCTGGTAATTCTGTAACCCGCCTGTTTCAGGTTCGGAAAGAGGTTTTCAAGGTTTTTGGCTGACATTGGCTGAAATCGTTAAAGATAGTTTCGTTCCTGTCCCCATTTCACCCAGGCTTGCGCGGCTTGCGTGACGGTGTCGTTCGGCTGTGTAGGGTCTTCGCCAGTGATGGCTCTCAGCGCCCAGGTCCAATGACCAGGTTGCTGTTGAAGTTCTCGTAACAACAAAGGAATTGCCGCCGGGCCAAGCCCGATAATTCGTTGATAAGCCGGGTGCATGACTTTTTTGACGACCAACGACAAATGGGCGGTCTCTTTTCGCCACTGATCAGCCAATCGTTGAAACAGTTCTTCAACACGCTGTGACTGTTCGGCAACAAGGTGTGTTTCTGCCAAAACACCGTTCAACAGCGGCAGTCTCAAGCTTTCCATAGGAATGGTTGCGACTGATTCATTCATTTCAGCCTCCTTTCGATATGCAAACCAATTATAAACCCAGGTTCTTTATCGCATAAAACTTACCATCAAAAATTTTTCGTTGACGGCTAACTACAAATGTAGCTATATTGGCTGCTAATGTCGTTGGTATAACTATTTTGGAGGCTGACAATGGCAAGCAAACACCCGGTCAAGTTGACCAAATTCGAGATGGAAATAATGGATGCGTTGTGGGAAATCGGCAGCGGTTCGATCCGCGAAATTCATGACCAACTGCCGGAAAAGAAACGCCCGGCCTACACCACCGTGCAGACGATGATTCGCCGGTTGGAAGAAAAAGGCGCTGTCGTGCAAACCAAACAGGTTGGCAACGCGCACATTTTCGAACCGGCGGTGACGCGCGAAGCGGCGCATCGGCGGTTGATTGATGAACTGTTGGATTTGTTCGGCGGTTCGGCTCGTCCGTTGATGGCGCATCTGGCCGAAGCAGGCAAACTGACGCTGGAAGACGTGAAGGAATTGGAAAGTCTGGTGACCGAACACCACGAAGCGTTTGTTGAAAACGAAAAACCAGTGAGCGGCAAGGCGATTCGCCGGTCGCGCAAAGCCTGAAACCGACGGCAAAAAGGAGTCACAAATTATGACCTGGCATAACGTTTGGGCTGAATGGTCGCAATGGTTCTGGCCGTTGGCGATCAACCATCTTTGGCAAGCAACGCTGTTCGTATTGTTGGTTTGGGCGGCGATGCTGCTGTTGCGACAGGCTTCCCCGCTGGCACGACATACCGCCTGGTCGCTGGCAATGCTGAAGTTTTTGTTACCAGCAACGTTGCTGGCTTGGGCGTTTGGCAAACTCGGCGTTCAGTTTTCGCGCACTGAAACCGTGATGGCGGAATTTTCGATTGACGCGCTGATCCTTCTCGAAACCGTTGAGCCGTTGACCGTCACCGCCTCAGCAACCACACACGGGGAACTTTATTGCCTGTTGACGCTGGTTTGGCTGGCGGGAGCGATGCTGGTTTTCCTGCACTGGCAAATGCGGCGATGGCGACTTGTTCGTCGGTTGAAAACGGATTCGGCTGAAACAACAGGACGAGCGTTGGAAATCTTCGCCGAGCTAAAACGTGAGCTAGGGGGTTCCAGCCGGATTCCGTTGATTGTTTCGGCAAAGATCGTCGAGCCGGGCTTGTTGGGAATTCTGCGACCAAAAATCGTTTTGCCGCTCGGTCTGATCGAACGGCTGAATGACCAGGAGCTGTCGGCGGTGCTGGCTCACGAACTAATTCACATCAAACAGCGCGACAATTTGCTCAGCACGATTCAGATGACCGTGTGTTGCCTGCTCTGGTTTCACCCGCTGGTTTGGCTGATTGATCGAAAGCTGCTGAGCGAAAGCGAATTGATGTGCGACGAAAAAGCGCTTCGTTACGGCGGAACGGCTGAAAGCTACGCCGCCGGTTTGTGGAAGGTCGTGCAACACGGCCTGGGCTGGCCGGTAGCGGGCGTTTCGCGCGTTACCGGCTCCAATCTGAACAGGAGAATAAAACTCATGCTGAACACCAAACACCAAACCGAACGATCAATGGTCAACCGATTGACGACTGGCGTAATCTGCGGCGGATTGTTTGTCGCAGCGATTGTCGGAAGCTGGCTGGCCGGTGGAAACGCTCAAGCCGCCAAGCTGCCAATGCCGCCGGAATTCCAAAGCGCGTTGGCTACGGCATTGTCACCCGAAGCCGCCGCCGAGCTTTTGGCAAAAGCGGTTTCGACGCCGACTCCGAAATCGAGCCAAAAACTCAATTCAACAACCTCAACCAAGCAAGATACGGTCACGTTTGATTTGCCTTTTGAAAACGCGCCGGAATTTCCGCTCTTGATCACGCAAGCCAAAATGACCGTCGGTGGTCGAGTTCAATCCAACTTGGCCAGTCATGTTTCAGAAAGCAGGCGCGAGTTAACGCTGGAAGCGCATCTGCTGAATCAAGGTGATCGGCCAATCGCTGAAATCGCCTTTAACTACATGAACGTTGCGCTTTGGGGAAATCGAAAGGTTGCGCTGTTTTCTAAAGCCGAAGTTTCTGCCGACAATCCGCGAATGTTGATTCTTCGCTCCGCGTTCCCGATCGCCGAACAATCCAACGGGCTGGAACTGTCGGATCATTTGAGCGCCTTTCGCCTCTATCTGGTTGGCGTGCAGTTCGAAGGCGAAACAGCAATGGATTGGGTCGAAGAAGGCGACAACAAAAACAGAAAGCTGACCAAAATGACCCGGCAATGGACTGCTCCCGACAAGTTCGTGTTGTCGTTCAGTCGCAACCAAAACCTGCAGGATGACAAAGATCAAAATCAGTCAGTCCAACCGATGACCGCAGAATCACGCCCGAAAATTACTTACTTCGCACGCGCGAAATACACCAAAGAAGCGCGCGATCAAAAAGTCGAAGGCTCTGTCGAATTAAGTCTGGTATTTGGCGCTGACGGAGTCGTACGCGACATCAGAGTCGAGCGCGGTTTGCCGCACGGTTTGACCGAAGCGGCAATTGAAGCCGCGAAAACCGTTCAGTTCAAACCAGCGGTGAAAGACGGCCAACCGGTCAGCGTGCGTGGCAAACTTCAGTTCAGTTTTAGTCTTTATGACAAGTCGAATTGACGGCTGAACGATTGCGAAAAAAGAAAACGGCGCGACCGGCAAAGATTGTTCACCGGTCGCGCCGTTTTTCCGTTCCGGCAGAGTTACTTCTTTTCAAACTTCTTCGGTTTCAAATCGGGTTGAGTTTGTATTTTTCGATTTTCCATTCGCTGGCCATCGCACCGTTGACGGCTTTGATGATTTGATGAGGCTATATCACGCTGTTTGCATAAACCTTTGACCTCCTCGTTCAGTTGGCGTTGGTTGGGAATCACGACCGGTCGGAGTGCTATAATCCGGCCATCATTCTGAGAGGTGCAGTTGTCATTATTATGCTGAAAGAGAAACTTCCTGCGATAGGGCGCGCGCTTTCCCTGATACTTTTGGTGGCCACCATCGCCGTCATCGTGACGGCATTCATTCGTGCGCGAAGGCGTCCGGTTCCGCCCGGCCCTGTGAAGGCCGAAGCCAAACTCAAGGCCAATGTGACTTCGCGCGTCGAAGGGTATGAAAGCGTGGTGATGGACGACAAAGGCCGCGAAAAATACAGATTGCGAGCGGCAGTGGACACGGCGTTTGACGACGGACGCCACGAAATGGAAAAAGTTGACCTGACGGCTTTTGGCGAAATTCAAAAAGACAGCAAACCTAAAACTGTTCGCATCACTTCCGAACGCGGCGAATACACGCCGGCTCAGAATCTGGTGACGTTTGAAACCAACGTCGTCGTCACCAGCAGCGACGGATTGGAAGTCACCAGCGAAAAGCTCAATTACGATCAGAAATCCGAAATCGCCAACACAGATGTCGCCGTGCAATTCAAACACGGAGAAATCAACGGTTCGTCGGTTGGCGCTCAACTCCAGGCCAAAGATCATTTGTTGAGTTTGTGGAAAGAAGCGCGGATTGTCGCTACGCCGGCCACCACGCCCAATCCCAAAGACCCGAAGAAGAAAAATGGGCAGCCTGTCGAAATGCGAAGCGACAAAGCCAGCTACGCCGAACAGCAAGGCGTCGCACGGTTTGAAGGCAACGCCACCATCACGCAAGGCGAAAAATTCGCCCGCGCCGATTCGATTACAGGCGTCATTAATCCCCAAGCCAAAAAACTGGAGCGCGTGGAAATGCGCGGCAATTCGTTTTTGAAGTCGCAGGAAAAAACTCGGACTTCGGAATTGCAATCGCGCGATATGGATTTTTACTTTGACGAAGTTCAGCACCTGAAACTGGCCGTCGCTATCGGAACAGCGCGCGCCACATCGCTGGAAAAAGATTCGCCGCGCGAAATCCTGGCCGAGAAAATCGAGGCTTTTTATGCGCCGGGCGAAAAAGAAAGCTTGCTGCAATCAGTCGTCACGCAAGGTCGCACCACGATGAAAATCGAAGTCGCCGAAGGCGCGCCGAATTCCAAAGAAGTTTCGGAACGAATGATTGAAGCCGACGCGGTCAACGCCACATTCCGCGAAGACGGAGTAAACATGGCTCGCGCCGAAGCCAGCGGAAACGCCGTGCTGACCATCACGCCGAAAACAGTCAAACCGATTTCCGACCGGCAAAAACTTCGCGCGGCAAAATTCACGGCGGACTTTTTTCAGAAAGGCAACGCGATCAAAACCTTCCTGGCGGACGGCAATGCCGTTGCCGAATTCGAGCCGTTGGAACAGAAAACCAAACGCTCCAAACGAACAGTTACAGGCAAAAAACTGACGGCGAATCTGGTCGAACAGACTCAAGACATTGAAGACCTGACTGTCGAAGGCGGCGCGAAGTTCATCGAAATCTTCCCCGCCGGATCGAAGGAATCCGACCGCAACGCCACCGCCGACCGAGCAATCTACACTGCGTCGAATCAAACTGTGGCGATGCGCGGCAAACCGCTGTTGTGGGATTCGACTTCGCGCGCCAACGCCGACGAAATTGACGCCAACGTCGAAACCGGCGAAAGCTTTTTGCGCGGTCGCGTCCGCACGACGTATTACAGCCGCGAAAAAACAGGCGGCGCGGCTCCGTTCAAAAAAGACAAAGCTCCTGTGACGATTGTTTCCGACCGTGCGGCGGTCAAACACAACGAAGGCGCGGCTCGATACACGGGCAACGTTCGCGCCTGGCAGGACAGCGATTTCATCCGCGCTGACAACATGGAACTGGACAACGGCGAAAAAGTGATGACGGCTTGGGGCAATGCTCAATCGGCGTTTTACGATTTCGAGCGCGAAGTCGAAAAGAATCGCAAAGAAGTTGTGCCGGTGTTCGCCACGGCGGACAAAATCGTTTACTCCGACGCGAACCACACGGCGCATTACGAAGGCGCAGTCAAAATCAAACAGGGAACCGACCAGATTGATTCCGCCGTTGCCGATGCGCTGATGGACGACAAACACAAACTGGTTCAACTGACGGCATCGAACAACGTGGTAATGACGCAACCGGCGCGACGCGCGACCGGCGATCATGTGGTTTATACGGCGGCCACAGACACGGCGATACTGACGGCGGCGGCTGGAAAACTGGCCGTTGTCGAAGACAAAGAGCGCGAAGCCGTGACAAAAAGCGAAAAATTGACTCTGCATTTACGCGATGCTAGGATCGAAGCCGGTAGTGAAAGCGGCAGCAAAAAGCGTGTAAAAACCACTCATCGCATACAGAATGGGCAAAATTGAGCTGCTGTCCCCTTACCCAAATCCGCTTCTTCAGAGCGTAGGCACACGAAGTTCAGCGCGAAGTTCAGCGAAGTTCCACTTACGAGTTTCAACAATGGAAAGGTTTCTGATGCAGCAGGAGGTCGGGAAATGGTAAGCGATGCAGTCGAACCGCAAATCGAACACGCTGGCCAACCATCTCCTCTTGCAGCTTCCGTTACCGGTGTCGGCGCTTTGCGTGCTGACAATTTGAAAAAGTCGTATCGCCGTCGCACGGTCGTCAACGACGTTTCGATCAACGTTCAACCCGGCGAAATCGTGGGTTTGCTGGGGCCGAACGGAGCGGGCAAAACGACTACGTTTTATATGGTTGTCGGACTGGAAGAACCGGATGCAGGTCGTGTCTGGTTCGGCAATCAGGAAATCACTCGGTTGCCCTTGTACAAACGAGCGCGGTTGGGAATCAGTTACCTGCCGCAGGAAGCATCGGTCTTTCGCAAATTGACGGTCGAACAGAACATTCTGGCGATTTTGGAAACGCTGGAACTGACGCGCGAACAGCGGCAGGAGCGATTAGAACAATTGCTGGAAGAGTTCCATTTGAATCACGTTCGCCGTAACAAAGGCTTTGCACTTTCGGGCGGTGAACGGCGACGAACCGAAATCGCCCGCATGCTGACGCTGGAACCAAAGTTTGTTTTGCTGGACGAACCGTTTGCGGGAATTGACCCGATTGCGATTGACGATATTCAACAGATCATCGCGCGATTGCGGTCGCGCGGAATCGGAATTCTGATTACAGATCACAATGTGCGCGAAGCTCTGGAAATCACCAATCGCGCCTACATCATCAGCGAAGGCAAGTTGTTCCGTTCCGGCACGCCGCGCGATTTGACCGATGATCCTGAAGTCAGACGGGTTTATTTGGGAGAGAAGTTTAGAATGTAGTCGGTAGTCGGTGGTCGGTAATCGGAAGTCGGTTGTTGGAATTTACCCGCCGATTACCGACTACCGATTACCGACTACTGACTACCGATGAAAGCGATATGTCGTTCAAACAATCATTAAACGTCAATTTGTCTCAGCGGCTGGTGCTGACTCCACAACTGCGCCAGCGCATTGAGATGTTGCAGATGACCAAGCTGGAACTAAGCGATCTGGTCACGCAACAGATGGCCGAAAATCCCATCCTCGAAGAATTGGCACCCGAAGAAGTCAGCATTCCGGCGGATTTGGCGAACGTTGATTACACTGAAACTCCCAGTGCCGGTCTGAATGGCGCGGCGGAGTTGCCGGAAAATCCTTTGAGCAGTTTTGAACCGGGTTTCGATTCGTTCAGTTCCGGCGAAAGCTCTTTCAATCAGCCAGATTCGTTTTCGGAAAACGGAGATTTCAATGCCGTTGCTGGTGAAACCGTACCATCAGTCGCCACAGGCGAGACGATGGATTTTGAAGGCGGCGAAATCCCCGAAGGCGATTTGAGCAACCGCGATGCTTTCAGCGAAATTGATTTCGGCTCCACGTTTGAAGATTACCTGGACCCAGGTTATCGCACCCGCGAAATCGAAGTCGGTAACGACAAACCCGGCTTCGAAATGTTTCTGTCTTCCGGCACAAACCTTTCCGAACATCTGAACGCGCAATTGCGAACGACCATCACCACGCCCGAAGTCGAGTCCGCCGCCGAAGCCATCATCGGCAATCTGAATGATGATGGATTTTTGGTGGACATTTCGTTGGAGGAACTAGCTCAGTTCGGCGAATGGTCGCCAGAAACGATGGAACAGGCGTTGAAGATTGTTCAACAGCTTGACCCGACCGGAGTCGGCGCGCGCACTTTGCAGGAATGTTTGCTGATTCAATTGAATTATCTGGGTTATGGCGAACGACTGGCGGCGACGTTGATCCGCGATCATTTCCACAAACTGCAACATCACAAATGGCCGGAACTGGCAAAAGAACTTAGCACGACGGTTGAAAACATCGCCCTGGAAATGAAGCTGATTCGCCAGTTGGAACCGAAACCCGGCCGCAAATACGCTCCGCCTTCGACGCATTACGTCGAACCGGAGGTTTACATCGAAAAATTCGACGACGATTACATAATCCGTTTCAACGACGACGGACTGCCTCAGCTTCGCATCAGCCGCAAATATCGCCAGATGCTGGACAACAAAGAAACCTCGAAAGAAGCGCGCGATTACATCAAAGACAAGGTTCGTTCTGCGGTTGATCTGCTGAAAAACATCGAACATCGCAAACAGACGATTTACAAAGTTTGCGAACGAATTGTCGAACGCCAGCGCGATTTTCTGGACCAAGGTGTCGAACACATCAAACCGATGATGCTGAAAGATATTTCCGAAGACATCGGCATGCACCTGTCCACCATTTCGCGTGTCGTCAATGGAAAGTACGCCCACACCCCACAAGGCGTCATCGAACTCCGCCGATTCTTCACCGAAGGCATGACCAATGACGACGGCGAAGAAGTTTCGACTCGCATCATCAAACTGAAAATCAAAAAGATGATCGAAGCCGAAGACCCGCGTTCGCCGATGACCGACGACCAGATTGCCGACATTCTGGCCAAAGAGGGTCAAAAGCTTTCGCGTCGCACCATCGCCAAATACCGCGACCAGATGAAAATCGCCGGTTCGCGCGAACGGCGGCAGGTAGTTTGAATTCTTGAAAAAGGAGCATTGGGATGAAAATAGAATACACAGGACGTAATTTCACCATCTCGCCCGCAATCAAAAAACACATCAACGATCATTTCAAAAAGCTCGACACACTGCTCAACGGAGCCAGTCAGGCACACGTGATTCTGACCGTGGGCAGACATCATCGCCACGTTGCCGAAATCGTCGTCAACTGGCACGAACGTTCCTTAACAAGCAAAGCCGACACCACAGACATGTATGCGTCGGCCTTGCAGGCAATTGATAAGATCAACAAGCAGGCGATCAAACTCAAAGGCAAGATCATTGACCGGTCGCATCACGCCAAACCGGCCAAAGCCGTTGCGCCAAGTCCGTTACCGCCGGTGGAACCGGAAAAAGACACGCCGCGCATCATTCGGTCGCGGCGATATTCGATCAAACCGATGACGCCCGAAGAAGCCGTGCTGAGCGTGCAGGAATCAGCTGACCAATTTCTGGTTTTCCGCGATTCCGAAACCGACCGCATCGGCGTGATTTACAAACGCAAAGACGGCAATTACGGCTTGATTGAACCTTAAAACAGTTCGCCGTTCACGGTTCACGGTTCACAGTGCTGTCGCTTTCCGCACAAATGAACTGTGAACTGTGAGCGGCGAACTGTGAACTGTTTATGACTCCTCAACTCCTCATCATCACCGGTTTAAGCGGCTCCGGAATGTCTTCGGCAATGAACGTCTTTGAAGACCTGGGGTATTTTTGCGTGGACAATTTGCCGGTGCAGTTGATCCCCAGCTTTGTCCAGCTTTTCGAACGCAAGGAATTCGGCGTCACGCGAGCCGCGCTCGGTTTGAACATCCGCGAAGGCGAATTTCTGAAAGACTTTCCGCAGGTGTACGCTCAACTTCGCGCGCGCGGCGATCTGGAAACGACCGTGTTGTTTCTGGAAGCTTCGGATTCGGTTTTGCAGCGCCGATACAGCGAAACGCGCCGCCCGCATCCGCTCGGCGAAGGCCGCGTGCTGGAATCCATCAGCGAAGAACGTAAACGCCTGGAACCGATTCGCACATTGGCCGATGTCGTAATTGACACCTCTGACCACAATGTTCACAGCTTGCGTTCGTGGCTGAAAACCCGTTTCGCGCCGGAAAGCGCCGAAAACCAGACGGACATCACCGTTGTCAGTTTTGGGTTCAAATACGGAGTTCCGCTGGATGCCGATTTGCTGTTCGATGTTCGCTTTTTACCAAATCCGTATTTCGTGCCGGAGTTGCGCGAACTGACCGGCAACGACCAGCCGGTCATTGAATACCTGGAAAAAAACGACGAAGCCGTTGAAACCACTCGCCGCTTCCGCGAAATGCTGGATTACCTGATGCCGCTTTACCAACGCGAGGGCAAAAGCTACGTCACCGTCGCCATCGGCTGCACGGGCGGCAAACACCGTTCAGTTGCCATAGCCAACGCACTGAACCAACACCTGAACCGCGAAGGCTTTCGGGCGCGCGTGACTCATCGAGACGTGAAGAAATGACCAGACGATCCAGGCCGATTCCTCAACAGCTTCGCATTGGCGTGGACACGGGCGGAACCTTCACCGACTTCATCGTCGCGTTCAAACATCACCAGATTTCTTTCAAAATTCCTTCGACGCCGCGCGCGCCAGCCCAAGCCATCTTGACCGGGTTGGATTACGCGCTGGATCAACTTGACCAGATCGAAGACGCGCAAACCGAAATCGTTCACGGCACGACCGTCGCCACCAACGCTTTGCTGGAACGCAAAGGCGCGCGCACAGCTTTGGTGACGACCGCCGGTTTTGAAGATGTCATCGAAATCGGTCGGCAGGCCAGACCGGATTTGTACAACCTGTCGGTCGTTCGTCCCGCGCCGCTGGTTCCCACTGAATTACGATTCGGAGTCAAAGAACGTATCGCCGCCGACGCCAGCGTCATTCAATCACTGACACAACGCGAACTGGCTGCGCTGGTCAAAAAGCTGAAACTCGCCGAAGTCGAATCCATCGCCGTTTCGTTGCTGTTTTCCTTTGCCAACGCCGATCACGAAAAACGGATCGCCGATGCGCTGGAACCGCTCGGCGTGCCGGTGTCGGTTTCGCACAAAATCCTGCCCGAATACC
This sequence comes from uncultured Acidobacteriota bacterium, assembly GCA_902825875.1. Taxonomy (GTDB): domain Bacteria; phylum Acidobacteriota; class Blastocatellia; order RBC074; family RBC074; genus RBC074. Next base: position 47,367 of record CADECP010000004.1, on the reverse strand, counting down.
GCGAGTTTGAACGAACTTCGACGGTCGTCATCAACGCTTATCTGGCTCCGAAAGTCAGTCATTACCTGAGCGAATTGACCGAAGGTTTGAAACGCAAACTCCGCCGTCAGGACGAAACGCGGCTGCGAATTATGCAATCGTCCGGCGGTTCGATTTCCGCCGAAATCGCCGCGCGCGAACCTGTGCGAACAATCCTTTCTGGCCCGGCTGGCGGAGTCGTCGCAGCCATGCGAGTGGCCGAACTGGCAGACATCGGCGACATCATCACCTTTGATATGGGCGGGACTTCAACCGATGTCGCCTTGTGCAAAGGCGAAGCCCGCACTACCAACGAAGCTCAAATTACCGGCTTGCCCGTTGCCGTGCCTGTGCTCGACATTCACACTGTCGGCGCTGGTGGAGGCTCGATTGCTTACGTGGACGAAGGCGGAGCTTTGCGCGTCGGCCCCGAATCCGCCGGAGCAGACCCTGGCCCGGCTTGTTACGGTTTCGGAACCAGACCAACCGTGACCGATGCCAATTTGGTTTTAGGCAGATTCGCCGGAGGCGGATTGCTGGCAGGCGAAATGGCTTTGGACGAATTTCGAGCCGCTGCCGTGTTGGATCGTCTGGCCGAAGATATGTCGCGCGCTTCGTCCAAACTGGTCACGCGCGAAGCAGCGGCGCTCGGCGTCATTCGCGTCGCCAACGCCAACATGGAACAAGCGCTTCGATTGGTTTCGGTCGAACGCGGCCACGATCCGCGACGATTTTCGATGGTCAGTTTTGGTGGAGCAGGCGGATTGCACGCGGCGGCACTGGCTTCGGCGTTGAAGATTCCGCGAGTGCTGATTCCGTCTTTTCCTGGAGCATTTTCAGCGTTGGGAGTTTTGCTGGCGGATGTGGTCAAAGATTATTCGCGCACAGTCATGCTGACGATTGAAACAGCTAAGTCTGGCGACCAATCGAAATTACCTCGCCGCATTGAACGCGAATTCGCCGCAATGGAAAAACTGGCCAAAGCGGATTTGCGCGCCGAAGGCTTTGCGCCGGAGCAAACCAATCTAGTTCGATTGCTGGCGATGCGTTATCGCGGCCAATCGTTTGAATTGGAAGTCACGGCGGACGCCGATGCTGTCAGCCAATTTCATCAAACGCATCGTGAACGTTATGGCCACGCCGACGAACATCGAGCCGTCGAAATCGTCAGCATTCGTTTGCGCGCCATCGGCGTGACAGACAAACCGAAACTGAAACAGGAAAAATCCTTTCGCCGCTACAAAGCCAAACCCGACCGCGAAACTTTGATTTGGCTGGGCGACAAACGCCGCAAAGCCGCCGTCTTTGACCGCGAAAACCTGCTGCCCGGAGCCTACTTCGCCGCTCCGGCCATCGTGGTCGAATACGGTTCAACGACGCTGGTTCCCAACGGTTGGCGCGCTTCGGTTGATGGGTGGCAAAACCTGACTCTGGAGTCCAACTAAAGATCGCGCCTGTACAATTGGAGTCGCCGTATAGTTTTGCTACTTTGGCCGCGATTTCGTGACAAGTAACTATGGTTGACCATCAAGACGTGCTCGAAACTTTATTGAGCTGGCTTTCGCCCGACAAAGATCAAGCTGGCCAGCTTTATGAACGTTTGCGCCGAAAATTGGTTGAGCTTTTTGCGCGTCGCGGAGTTCCAACTTTGTTCTGGCACGAATTGGCGGACGAAACGCTGGATCGCATCGGTCGCAAACTGGCCGAAGGCGAAACGATTCATAATCCCGAACCGATGGCTTATGCTTTCGGCGTCTCTCAGTTCGTTTTGAGCGAGTTCTGGCGACGGCAACGACGCCGCGTGGGAGCGGAAACTCAACTGGATGATTTGTCGCCGCGTGACCTGATTGAAATTGCCGCCAAAGACGGTTTGCGCGAAGAGGGACAGGAAAAAGAACTTAGGCTGGAATGTATGGACGCGGCGTTGAAAACTTTGCAGCCGGAAGACGAATCTTTGATGCGAGCTTGCCATCATGACGATCTGCGCCAACAGACCGCCAACCGCCGCCAGGCCGCCGAGCGATTAAACTGGGAAGAAAATAGTTTGCGCGTTCATTTGCACCGCATTCGCCTGACGCTGCAACGAAAAGTTCGCGCCTGCATCGAACGCAGGCAAAGAAATCTGTAACACACATCGTCTGTCAGTCACTAAAGTTATGAGCTTTTGGAATTACAACCAGTCGGAACGGGAAACGGTCGGCTATTTGCTGGGCGACCTGCCCGAAGACAAGATGACCGAATTCGAAATGCGATATTTCTCTGACGATGAACTCTTTGACCACATGCTGATGGTCAAACACGAACTGGTTGACGCTTATGTCCGTCGCCACCTGGACGCTGAAACACACGAAAAATTTGAACGCCATTTTCTGGCCACTCCGGGCGGCCAACAGGAAGTCGCCTTTGCCAGCGCGCTGCGGGAAAAACTGAATCAAACTCAGCCCGCGCCAGCGAAACCACAAACTTCACGTTGGGTTGAATTGTTCGGCGCGCGGTCTTGGCCGGAATTCGGATTGGCGGCTGCGACGTTACTGTCGTTCGTCGCCGGTTTTGTGTGGCAGGCCTATGAACATAGAAACTTACGTCGGGAGCTTTCTGTCGCGCGCCAACAACGCGACACCGCAATATCCCAAAGTGAAGAATTACGGCAGGAAGTTGCCCAACTGAAAATGCCGACTCCTGAGCCAACGATAGTTCCGTCGCAATTCCCTGAGTCGCCTTCTCGAAACGAGGATTTGCTTGCCATCAATCTGCCATCAAGTTTTAGAGCAGGATCGGACATTCCCTCAATCACACTCGCAGCGAACAAACGCCGATTGAGGTTGAGCCTGCAATTGGAATTTGAGCCGGTGGCGATGCGCTGTGACGTAACGCTCAAAACGCCAGATGGCGTGAATCTTGTGCGTCGCAATGTGCGGGCACAAAAAACCAGGCAAGGCTTGATTTATATTCAGGCAGATTTTGCGCCGTCGCTGCTGAAACCAGGTCAATACCAAGCGACGTTTGTCGGAATTGACTCCGACAATAAAGAGTCAGTTTCCATCAGCCGACCGTTTCTGTTGCAACCCGCTGGCAAACCCTAAAAGCAGCCATCATTAGTCCAACGGTTTCCATTCGCCCACGCAGATGAAATTCGCCCATTTGTAAGGCTCGCTGTTGTAACCACTGCGTAACATTTCCAACTGCGCCTGTCGCAAAGCTTGCGCTCGACCCATTCCGGCGCTCAGTTTGCGGTAAAAACTTTCCATCAATTTTCGAGTCGCCTGATCGCTGGCCTTCCACAAACTGGCAACCTGAGTTTCAACTCCGGCCAATACCAGCGCGCGTCGCAAACCGAAAACGCCTTCGCCATTTTTGACTTCGCCGTTGCCAGTTTCGCAAGCCGACAAAACGACCAACCGAGTCCCCCACAAATCCAGCGCCGCAGCTTCATAAGCAGTCAGAATACCGTCGTCCTTTCCGCTTTTCCGTTGATTGGCTCCGGCAAAGACCAGCCCAGAACGCAACAAAGCGTTTTCCTTGTTTTTATCGTCGTTCGGCAAAAAGAATCCGTGCGTTGTCAGGTGTAAAAAATAAGGTCGTCGCGCCTGTTTCAACAAAGTCTCAGTCGCCTGACCGTCGGCGTACAGCTTTGCTTCAGGAAATAGCTTCTTGATGACCACTCCCTCTTCTCGCGCAAATCCCAATGGCCCAAAAGTTATAGTTGCCATCGTCGTGTCGCTGCTCAAAACCCCGCTGCGCGAATCGCTGACGGCTCGCGGCTGATTGCCTGAAGCGACGATAGGAGGCTCACCAATCTTGTCAAAATCGGAAACGGCGAAAATGATTTTGTCCTGTTGGCTTTTATGCTTAGTTTGCAATCGCACTAAGTCGCGTCCGCTGGTCAAATAGATAAATTGATAATCTTCCAGCAAATATCGCTCTTGCTTATAAACCATAGCGGCAAAAGGAACGAGGTGAAGATCACCATCAGGCGCGACGAAAATTTGCCGCACATCTTTCAGTTTTTTGCGAACTGGCTGCATAACCAAAGTGTCCACTTGGCTCGCCAGTTTTTTGACCTGAGAGATCGAAAATGTTTCGTTGGGTTGTTTGGGAGCAATCGCCCTCAGCCAAGCCTTAACCAAGCTCTCTATTTCATCTGCGTTGCCAAGCGGAGTCCAACTCAATGTGCCATCAGAAAGCAGGATATAAGCAGCATATTGGTCTCCTGCTTTATCCTTCAGCCCTTGTTTTCCAGACGGCTTGAACCGAATGAATTCAACCAATGCGGCATTGGCAGGTAACGCCTTTCTCACTGATTCCAATGTCGTTGGCGCAGCCGTAGCCTGAAACTCCAGGCTATGCTTACTTAATTCAGACTGGAGTTTTTCAATGTCCTCGTTGACCTGATGCACTTTGGCTAAATAGTTCTCGCGACTGAGATTTTCTGGCCCGCGCGTGGTAAGTACAGAAAGTTGCGCCAATCTATCGGAAAGTTTGTCGAAAACTTTTGCAGCAACACTTCCGGCGCGCAATCTTAGCAATTGCAGAGCGCCGCCCATTTCGTCTAAAGCTCGACTCTTCCTCCGCAGCAGAGTCTGAAACGCCAGTTGCATCGCTTCTGGCTGATTGGGTAAATGGTTGACGTGCAAAGAAACGGTGTCATCTATTTCGTGTCTGAATTTTTCCAGATAACGCAACTTTTGATTCTCAGAACCGGCCATCAGATTACGGCTAAGGTTGAGTTCGCTGATCTTTGCCGCCTGTTGTTGTTCAATCAGCGCATCATTGACACGCCCTTGTGCCAGACAAAGAGTCATCAAATCACTACGCGCTTCAAACACGTAAGGATGGTTTAGCCCCAACGATTGTTCGTAGCTCATCAACGCACGGCGGATGAATTGCTCCGCCCGGACATAATCTCCTCTTTCCTGGTAAAGCTTGCCCCAATCGCGCATGCCAGCACCCCATCGCCAATCTTTTTCACTGTAAATCTTTTCGTTAATCTGCAATGCACGCTGATAAGCAGCCTCAGCCTCGTCATACTTTTGCTGGGCCTGCAGAGCTTTCGCCAATCCAAGCAATGATGTGGCAACAAAGGCATGGTTCATTCCAAAAATTTTCTCGCGTAAGGTGAGCGCGCGCCGATGAAACTGTTCCGCGCTCTGTATTTCTCTTTGCTCAAAACTTAGCCTTCCCAACAAGGTCAGCAACTCCGCCATGTTGCTAGACTCCAGCCCCCAAAACTTTTCATACAATGGCAGAGCATGTTCAAGTTGCTGTTTGGCGCGGTCGTAATTTCCCGTATCCATGCTTAACTGCCCTAGATTAGCCATCATTGCGGCATACACTGGGCTACCAGGGTGGTGCTTTTCTGCACTCTCTACCCCACGCTCCCAAAGCGCTGCTGCTTCGCCATATTCTCCTTGTACAGCTTTGACCTCCGCCAAATCATTCCATCTCATGACGACAAAATAACTGGCCGGCCCAAGTTCCTGCTCTGCAATCGTCATCGCGCGCCGTAACAATGCTTCGGCTTGAGTGTACTCGCTTAAACTAAGATGCAGGATGCCAAGATCGCTTGCCACTTGTGCAATCCGCATATCATTCGGCTTTAAAATCGCTTCACGCATCCTTAGCGCGCGCTCAAGCAACGACTTAGCAAAAACTTCTTTGCCCTCTAGCCATTGGGGGCCGCCAAGATAAGTAGTGCCAAGATGTAATAACCCTTCGGTAGTATTCAGATGGTCGCGCCCCAGTGCCAGTTCCTGAATGTGCAAAATGCGTTTGCTTACTTTTTCGCGATTTACTAAATCCCCCTTAAACATCAACAGCACTGCCAGGAGCTTTAGAGGTTCGACCAATTCCAGATGATTTGCCCCAAACACTTTTTCATATTGCGCTATACCTTTTTCGCTTAGGGGGATTGCCGATTCCCATTTCCCCTTTCTTGCCATCGCATAAGCCTCAAGTTGCATGCGGTCAGCCTCAACCAATAACTGGTTCTGGGGCGTAGCCTTTTGCTGCGTTGCCAACGTCAGACGATAAGAGCCGCGAATTTCCGTAACCCCAAGTGTTTCTATTTCAAGCCTGAAGTCTCCGCCTTTTTCCACAATAGCCGAAAGCATCTCAGTCTCAGCATTTTCATTGTGCAACTTAAGTTCCAGCACCAAATTGCCAGCCGGGTCATACAAACGCGGCCAGACACTTATCCAATACTGAAAGATTTCGACTTTAATGTACTGCCCGGCTTCCAGCTTGATGCGGTAATTGTGAATCTGCCCGCCCGTCATCTGACGATCTATCGGGTTATTCAATTCCAAAACCGGCAATTCTTGAGAGCCGCTTGAATTGGCGGTTTGCCCACTAACGCCACGACCGGCAGCCAAAAAACAAATCAATGAGGCTGACAGCACGACTGCAATGGATAAACAAAAAGTATGCAAACGAGCGGCGGAACGCTGAGACATGACTTCCTCACAAATTGTTGAAATTGAAGTTGTTTGACCTTGGCAAGGCGGGCGAACTTTACACAACACGCCGTTTTTCTCCAAGCAGCCGGAGAAAAAGCAAAATTTTTCTGCAACGCACCCATCCTTTTTTACACGAGCAAATGACACCGGCATTGATCCTGTCCGAGCAGTTGGCGAAGTCGGGAAAAGTGTCTTTGTCAGGTGCGAAGTTCGCGGCGCATTTGCTTGGCAAGGCGTTCTGCGTCGCGGCTTTGCGCCAAAAGAAAATTTCAGTATCGGCAAAATTTTTCTGCAACGGTCTTCACTGTTTCGCCACGAAGAATTTGAAAGAAAATTGTAACTGCTCAACCCGTAGTCAAAATTCGGTGAGGAACCTGGAGCGACGGGATTGCTTGCAAAGCTCACTCCTCACGAGGAACCGGGGCGCTACGGCTTCCCGTTCCGCACCGGCTGAGCAGTTACGAAACATTTTTGTTTGCGTCCCGGCCACAAAGCAGCGTCCTCAAACTCAGCAGGCCAAGCGTCGAGGTTGCCTTGCTTGCGGCGAAGACGCTTGGTGTTTGGCTAGGGGAACCCGGAGTTCCTGAAAAATCGCTGACAGGTTCATCAATGAACGATGTTTTCTGCGATTGCTACTGCTCTTCGCCGCGTAGCGGCGGCTGACTTTAGCCCGGCGTTTCAACGCCGGGAAGCGAAGGCGGGATTTCGCGTCGCGTCAGCGACGCCTGAACTCAATCGTCGCTGACGCGACGTGGGGGAAATATCGTATTCCACCGTGGGTTAAAAACCCACGGCTAAACTCAAACACCGCTAACGCGGTGAAGAAGGCTGAGCAAGGCTTTTCTTTCGCAAGATAGAGAACGCCAGCACGAGGTTAATGAATGGTGAATGATCTGTTTTCCAAATCCGAAGTCCCTTCGTTGTGTTTGCGCGACGTGGAGCGCACCGAAGCTTTTCGCAGGGCTATCAACCAAACCGTCAAGCCCGGCGACGTAGTTCTGGACGCCGGAGCGGGCAGCGGCATTTTGTCTTTCTTTGCAGCAGCGGCAGGCGCGCGCAAGGTTTATTCAGTTGAATACGATCCCGGATTGGCTGAGGTGTTGAAGCGCAACGTTGCGCTGAACGGCTTTGCCGAAGTTATCGAAGTCATCGCAGGCGATGTCCGCGAATTGTGTTTGCCTGTGCAAGCCGACGTTTTGATTGCCGAACTGATTGAAACCTGGCTGTTGGACGAATTGCAAATTCCGGCTTTGAACGCGCTGCGAGCCAATCGAGTCATTGGCGCAAAGACTCGAATCATCCCGGAACGTTACGAAGCCTTTGCCACGTTCGGCCACGTGGATTTCGATTGTTACGGATTTCAAGTTCCGTTCCCGCTCCACGATTGGCCGGATTTGGATGGCGACAGCGGTTGGCAGGTGCTGCCTTTTCACGCAATGACAGAAACCGTGCAGGTCTTCGATCTTCGGTTCAACAAATACAACGATCCCAATTTCCAAAAAACAATCCGCGCCAATGCCCTGACCGAAGGAACGGTCAACGCGGTTCGACTTTCCGGCGTAGCCCATCTGACGCACGAACTGACGCTCGGCCCAACCGTCGCATTCAACGGCAACAAAGTGCTCCCGATGGAATTATTTGCAGTACAGACGAACGAACCTGTCAGTTTGTCTCTGTCTGGTAACTGGGGGGGGGGGGGATTGGCCAGGCTGGGGATGGCCGGGTCGCTGGCGGAGAGGGAAAACGCGGAACAGGCCTTCCCGCCAACAAGCGCAGACTGAGTTGGGTAAGCCCAAAAGCCGGAACGGGTGAAACGGGTGTGTATGGCTTGGGAGTTTTCGCCCTTGAGCCATTTGCCAAAAATGAACGCATCGCGGTGCTGGGCGGACATATTCTGACTTTGGATGAATTGATGACGCTTGATGAAGAAGCGCAAGACACTGCTTTTCAAATCAGTGATGACCTTGTTTGCACCTACGCCACGGCGGAGGAGTTGTGTGTGTGGGGGGAAAGTTTAGGAGGCGATTATTTCAATCATAGCTGCGATCCGAACTCTGGCTTTCGGGGAATGATTGAGATTGTAGCAATGCGGGAAATCGAGTCAGGCGAACAAATCACATTCGATTATGCGATGTGCTCAACCGCAAGTTTTGGCGACATGGATTGTCTGTGCGGAGCAGCAAATTGTCGTGGACGTTTCACCGGCGAAGATTGGCAGTTGCCGGAATTGCAGCAGCGTTATCGCACCTACTTTCAACCTTACATCGAAGAGAAGATCAAATGTCTAACGCCCATGGCCAACAACTAATCTTGTGGGAAAAATACAATGGCTGACTTCCCGGTTTGGCTCGCATTTGCAATGACAAGTCCATTGTTCTGGGGGATCACTCACGTTCTGGACGCATACTGCGTTGACAAGGTTTTCGACCATCCTTGGATCGGAGCAATCACCAGCGGACTATGCACTTTATTGGCGCTGCCGTTTCTGGCCTTGGGGCTGTTTTGGGTTCCAACAGCCCCAATGACTTGGGGAGTGGTTGGGTTATGTGTTTTGTCTGGTTTGGTTTTTATGGCAGGGCAAATTGCTTATTTTTATGCGCTGTCATTCAGCGAGTCGGGGATTGTCGCTGCTTACTGGAATTTGATTCCCTTGCTGTTATTGGTAATCGGCTATCTCTTTTTTGATGAACATCTCACACAATATCAATACCTCGGCTGCGCCTTGCTGATTCTCTCTTCGGTCGGATTTTGCCTATTGGACGGCAATGCTGAATCACGCTGGCAAGCATTCTGGTTGATGCTTTTCGGTGTGTTTTGCATGTCGGTTTATTTCCTGATTCAGAAAAAGGTTTTTGCGTTTTCACCGGTTTACCAGGTGTTTCTTGTGAGCAGCCTGTCCATAGCAAGCGCCGGGTTGATTCCGTTGCTCAGCCCACGCCGCTTCAAAGTTTTTCGTCAAAATTGGGGGAGTATTCGCCCGGCGTTTGGTTTTTTGCTGGCCATCGAAATTGCCAACCTGATCGCTCTTGGCACAAGCCAATATGCCGTAAGTTATGGTTCCCCTTCGCTTGTTTCAGCGGTCGAGGGAACCATTCCGGCTTATGCCTTTCTGATCTCAATGATTTTGTACGCTGTTTATAGAAAGTTTGGCGAGGAAGAAGCCCGCCATCATTTGCTCACCAAATTGCTGTTGGTTTGTGTGATGGCATTTGGCGTTTGGTTGGTTTCGTAGGTGAATTCAAAGGAATCGAAAGGTGACCCGATTGGATACGTTCTTGCCGAAGCCAATGCTGAAGAGCAGATTGTTTATGCTGACTGCGATTTGGCGAAGGTGAAACGAACGCAGGAGCTTTGGGGATTCATTCAAGCTAGGCGTCCGCGTGAGTACAGGCAGCTTTGCGACTTGCAATAAATTCCCTCAACAGGCATCCGTTCGTCACTCCTGTGTCGTTTCTTGACGCTGTTCGGTAGCGGCAGTATTGTGAAAGTGCTTGATTGGGCAGTTGCATACAAGCAAAGCTCGCAACCAATCCTTCGTTTTAACCACAACAACCCAAGTTTCAAAAGGTAGGTGTCCGATGCCAAACCGTCGCAATTTTCTACAAGCTGTGTCCAGTCTGCCGTTGGTTGGCGGATTCTTTGCAACCGAAGCAGAAGCCAGCGCAGTCGCGCCGAAAACCAATGGCCGAGACTATTTCAAAGAACTCGGAGTGAAACCGTTCATCAACGCTGCCGGGACTTACACGGCTTTGACGGCTTCGTTGATGCACCCTGAAACGATGGCTGCGATCAATTACGCTTCCAAACAATTCGTGGTGCTGAACGATCTGCATGATGCCGTTGGCAAACGCATTGCTTCGCTGGTTCATAGCGAGGCAGCGATGGTTACGTCGGGCGCGGCTTCGGCGCTGACGCTGGCAACGGCGGCCTGTTTGACCGGCAAAGACCCGGAGCGAATCAAGAATCTGCCGAACCTGGCTGGCATGAAAAGCGAAGTCCTGATTCAGAAAACGCACCGCGTCGGTTACGACCACGCGATTCGCAATTGCGGCATCAAGTTGATTGAAGTCGAAACCGCTTCGCAATTGGAAAGTGCCGTCAATGACAAAACGGCGATGATGTTTTTCCTGAACGACGCCGATCCCAAAGGCCAAATCAAAGCCGCGCAATTTGTCGAACTCGCCAAAAAGCACAACGTCCCGACGCTGATTGATTGCGCTGCCGACGTTCCGCCGACCGAAAATCTGTGGAAGTTCACGAAGATGGGTTTTGACCTTGTAGCGTTTTCCGGCGGCAAAGGTTTGCGCGGCCCGCAAAGCTCCGGTTTGTTGCTTGGCCGCACGGCGTTGATCGAAGCCGCCCGAATGAATGCTTCGCCCAACGGCGACACCATCGGGCGCGGCATGAAGGTCAACAAAGAAGAATTGATCGGAATGATGGCCGCGCTGGAAGTGTATTTGAAACGCGACGAAGCCGCCGAATGGAAAGAATGGGAGCGCCGCGCCAAACTCATCATTGACACCGTGACGGCTACCAGCAAAGCCACCAGAGGCGAAGTTTACGTTCCACCCGTCGCCAATCATGTCCCGACGGTTCGCATCAAATGGGAAAAGGCTGCGTTGAAGTTGCTGGCTGACGATGTTCGCAAACAAATGAAGGAAGGCACGCCCGCGATTGAAATCACTCCGGGATCGTCACAGGCCAAAGCTGAAACTCAGGAATTTTCCGTCGGTCTGTGGCAGTTGCAACCCGGCGAAGCCGAGATCGTCGCCAAACGACTGCGCGAAGTGTTCAAGGCTGCTGCTTAAGTTGGCCAAAGATGTTCAGCGCACCAATTACCCATTGGCCATTACGCATTATCCATTGATTGTATGGGTAGAGATGATTTCCACCTGTCGAATAATGGTTAATGGCGAATGGTCAATGGGTAATTTCATTGTCATTTCTGTTCGTGTTCCAGATGCAGGTGCGTGAACGACAGCATCATCAAATACACGGCGCTGAACAGCAGAGTAAACAATCCGGTGAAAGCCAGCGTCTGCATGTGATCAGACGGATTCTGTAATCCGTCCACCAATTGATTCATCAGGTTGGTTGGTTGAAACAGCGCATCCCAACTGTTCCACCGCAAAAAGCGTCCGAAATACACTCCGAAACCATTCAGCACCAACACGCCCACGACAAACAACCAACTGGTTACGCGGCCAATCGTGCGACGAACCAAATCCTGCATCAGAAACAACGACACCAGTCCGAGAAACGAACCCGTCCAGGCAAAAGCCACCAGCGTAATCAAGTCGTACCACAGCGGAACGCGGCCACTTTGTTTCAAATGAATGATGTCGGTAATCAGGTATGGCGCGTTGGGCAGAAACAACAGCCACAAACCCGCAAAACCCAGAATCGGCAGCCAGCGCAATCGAGTCGGCCAGTGATTCAGGTTGTAAGCGGCCAACGCCCCAAGCATAGGCAACCACGCCAGGAATAAATTCCAAACCAACCATCGTTGTGGCGAAGTGTTGTAATGCCACGCGCGCAACGCCAGCAACCCCAGACAGAACACCGTGGCGAACGACAGCGAAGCCAGCACGGGCAATTGTTTTTGATATTTGGCCAGTAAGGAGCTTCGACCGAAATCTTGAGTCATAACAATCCTCGAATTGATAAATGAAATAAGTGAACGCGCACTGTGCCGAAGCATACGGGCTGGGCGGCAACGAAGTTTCGGAATCGTCGGTCGCGTCATGGTTGCTCGCTCAATGCTTGCCAATCTGAAAAGCTGCCCGGATAATCACGCGCCATGAGCGCCAAACAAAACACCCTTTATTACGGCGACAATCTGGACATCTTGCGCGAACACATTCCGCGCGAAAGTGTGGATTTGATTTACCTGGACCCGCCGTTCAATTCCAATCGCAATTACAACGTGCTGTTCAAAGACGAAAGCGGCAAAGAAGCCGAAGCGCAGATCACCGCTTTCAAGGACACCTGGCATTGGAATGAAAACGCCGAGAAAACCTATTCGACTTTGGTGACAGAAGGCAGCCATCAGGTTTCCAGAGTAATTGGCGCGCTCCACGATTTCATCGGAACCAATCAAATGATGGCGTATTTGGTCATGATGGCCGCACGTTTGGTGGAATTGCATCGCGTGTTGAAACCGACAGGAAGTTTGTATTTGCACTGCGATCCGGCGGCGAGCCATTACTTGAAAATAGTGTTGGACGCCATCTTTGGGGTAGAGAATTATCGGAGCGAAGTGGTCTGGAAACGAACCAGTGGCCACAACAGCGCCAAAAGATGGGGGCCAGTTCATGACATCATCTTTTTCTATTCGAAGACAGCCACTTATTGCTGGAATGCAGTGTATGAATCGTACAGCGAGAGCTACCTGAAGACCTTCTACAAGTTTGAGGATGAGACAGGACGTTATCGCCTTTCTGATTTAACGGGTGCGGGAACACGTACTGGCGATTCAGGGCAAACTTGGCGAGACATTAATCCCACAACAGTTGGAAGGCATTGGGCTGTACCTAAGCTGCCTGATGGAGTTGACCTAAAAGGTAAAGAGGAGTCATCGCTTACTTGCCAGGAAAAGCTGGATATTCTTGATTCTTTGGGTGTCATTCACTGGCCTCAGCGAGGAAAAGTGCCGCAGTACAAACGATACCTAAATGCTGACAAAGGAACTCCATTACAAGACACCGTTTCGGATATACCGCCAATTGCTACCCATGCCGCTGAACGACTCGGTTATCCAACGCAAAAGCCGCTTGCCTTGTTGGAGCGAATTTTGAGAGCCAGCAGCAATGAAGGTGATGTGGTTCTTGACCCGTTTTGCGGATGCGGAACGACCATTGCTGCGGCGCAAAAACTCGGACGGCGGTGGATCGGAATTGACATCACGCATCTGGCCATCGCACTGCAAAAGTATCGTCTGAAAGACGCCTTCAATCTGGAAGAGAAGAAAAATTATCAGGTCGTCGGTGAACCGGAAGACATTGGTTCGGCCCGGCAACTGGCATTGGATGACCGCTATCAATTCCAGTGGTGGGCTTTGTCGTTGATCAAAGCGCGTCCGCTTGGCGGTGACGCCGGAAGCAAGCAAGGCAAAAAAGGCAGCGACAAAGGCATTGACGGCGTCATCACCTTCATTGACGACAACAGCGGCAAGCCGAAACGGTTATTGGTTCAGGTGAAAAGTGGCAAGGTCAAAAGCGGCGACATCCGGGATTTGAAAGGAACCATCGAACGCGAGAAAGCCGCAATGGGAGTTTTCATCACGCTGGAAAACGCGACCAAAGATATGAAAACAGAAGCGGCTACGGCGGGGTTTTATCAATCAGAAGGCTGGGGAAAAGATTATCCTCGGTTGCAGATTCTCACTATCGAAGAATTGTTGAACGGCGCAGAAGTGAAAATGCCGCCCTCGGCCAAGACGTTCAAACAAGCCGAGCGAGAAGCGGAAACGAAGAGCAACCAAGATAAGCTGTTTTGATGTTGGTTGCTCTTCAGGCTCTTCGTCGCGTTAGCGACGGCTGAACTCAGTCGTCGCTAACGCGACGAGAAGATTCTTTTGGCTTACCCGGCGTTGAAACGCCGGGCTAAAGTCAGCCGCCGCTACGCGGCGAAGAAGTAATTACTTCACGGCAATCGTTACTTCGCGCGCGGCGATTCCGTTGCGCGAAATCACCAACGTATGAGTTCCGGCGGTGATCGTTGCCGGGAACGTGATGTTGAATTGATTCAATCCGGCAAAACCCGGCGCTCGGCCAGCGTACCCAACTGCCACTGCGTTGCCGTCAATCGTCGCCGTTGTCGAACCTGCCGCGTTGCCATCTACGTCGGTCACGTCAGAACCCAAACCGGTTCCGAACACAGCGATGATGTTCGGCTGACCGTTCGACTGTTTGGCGTTAAACGGGCCGGGCGTGAATGTGAAAGCATCCAGCGCGACGGCTGCGCCGGTTCCGCTTTGGTTCTGGGTGAAAATGCCCGGAATCGCCGGGGCGATTTGGAAAGCTCCGGCGCGAATCAATTGCCCGTTGCTGAACACTTCAATCAACGCGGTCGAAGACGGCACGTTCAAACTGCCGGTCGTAGCCGTAGTCGTTCGCGGAATCTGGAAATTGATTTGATCCGGCGAAACGAAAAACAACCCGGCGGGAGTTCCGTTGACGCGAACCTGAACGTTCGCCAATGTCGTCGGCAAAGGTTGAGAGGTTGCAACGGCTACGCTGCTCGCCATTCCTACGCCAAACATTGCGGCAATTTCTCCGGGAGCCAGAGTGGATTTGAAGCTTGCCGCCGAAGCCGCCGCAATCAATCGCGGCGTGGTCAGATCGGCCAAACCTGTGTTGATGCTGGCCAGTCCCGACGTGGATTGGAAGAAATAACTTTCCCACGCCAACCGATACAGCGTGACCTTGTCCAAAGTCGCCTGCGAAGCCTGCGTACCCGCTTGAACCAGCAAAACCACCGCTGCGCGAAAAGTTTTCTGCGACGCGGTCGAATTCGGCGCGCGATTTCCGTTGGCTTGCAAAATCTGATTCATCGTCACGGTTTGTTTGGTTCCGAACACGTTGACGTTCGGGAAAGGATTGGATTCGCGCGTGCGAACGGTTCCTGACGTGTTGGTGATGACGAAGGTATCCGGCACGTCCGAAGCCGGTCGCAATCCCATCAGGTATTGATCCAGCAGCGAAAATCCGTCAATCAGATTTACCGACGTGAACGAACCATTGCCGTTGTCGCGCCAGACGCTGCCTTCTGCGCTGGACGAACGCCTGGCCGCCGGGCTGCTGATCGTGGATTCGATGTTCATGAAAAAGTTCCAGTGAGCATCGTCGCGCCCCAACAGCAACGCCGGGTCGCCGCCAGGAAAGCCGACGTACGACAACCAGCGATGGCCTTGCTCCTGCCCCATGATCGAAAGCGCGTGGTTGGCTCCCAAAAAGCGCGTCACGGGCGAAGCTGGATACTGTTGCGAAATGTTGCTCAGGTTCAACAGTCCCTGAATTTTCTGGCTGTTGATGTTCAACGTTTCCGACGATTGGCCGACGGGCAAACCAATGCCTGTGGCATCGTTCCGCAGCGGCAGATAAAACGCGAAAGCGTCGCCCAGATCGAACTGAAAGTCCGTTATCAGATAAATGAAATCGTAAACGTCATTGTTCGGATGCGCGGCGTAAAACGCCTGAATCGCGGCGATGTCGTCAAGTTTGGAACTGGTCGAGAAAAATTCGGCAATCGGCGTCGTGATGGCATTTGCCGGCGGACTGTTCAAATTCACCAGCGTCGGCACGGGCGCGGTTCCTCCGCCGGAAATTCCTGCTAACGCCAGCGAAGTCAATTGCGCCTGATCGTAAGCAAACACGATTCGTCCGTTGTTGAACAGCGTCACTTGAAAACGATGCACTCCGTTGTCGGTCGTCGGATCGTTCGGAAAATCGCGTATGTTGTTCCAGGTGACGACCACGCGGTCGCTGTCTTTGCGAATGTAAATGCCAGCAGAACCTTGCGTCACGGCGGCGCTGGCGTCCAGATCGTGCCAGTAAGGCGAAATGCGCGGAACGCTGGTTTGAAACTTGGCCAGACTTTCGCCTGAATCTACGGCTTCCAGGTCAAAGGTCGCCTGCGGAACGCTTGCCGGACGAAACGCCAGAAAGCCATTGCTGGAAATGGCGACGTTGGTGAACGACGCGCCGTAAAAACTGAAGCTGAATCCCAAGTCCTGCGCGATGTAAGCATCGTCGCCGGGATCAGGCGCAGGATTGGTTTTCGGATTCACCGCCGGAGCGACGGTCAAATTCAACTTTGTGCCGAAATTGGTGTCGAATCCTCCGTTGGAAGTGGCGATGGTGTATCCGCCGCCCGAAGGTGTGAATTGCACTTGCCGCCCGGCCAGATCAAAGAAATTGGCCGGAGTCGCAATGCGACTGTCGGCTTGAATGACGGAAATGTCCGCAATGTCCTGAGCGGGAATTTCAGCCATCAAATTTTCCGCGCCGAACTGTTCGGTCAAGCGTTGTTTGTTGGCCAGATGCCAGACCCAGGCTTCGCGTATGCGGTCTTCGCGGCTGAGACCTTTTTTCTTGCCTTCGTCATCGTCGTGGAAACTGGCTGTTGAGAATTTGGCGGCAAATCGCTTTTCTGATTGCGCCGACGAGAGCACAATCAGCGACGCATAAAACAAAACAACAGCCATCGCGGTGACAAACCACCTCACCGCGCGTTGATTGCGAAAAAACATAGCACCTCCGGATTTTCAGTAGAGACGTTTGAAGGGGGAAACATCGGGCTTCAGGAACGGCAAACTACGGTAGACGGTGTTGTAAGGTCAAGTACAGGAGTGTTGTGCCTGTGTTCGCGCGCCGCTGTTTTTCTTGTCACTACCATACGAACGTCTGGCATCTGCCCAAAACACATTTGCGTTCTGTTGCGGCCATACATTTGCCCTGAAGCTTACTGAGTTGCCAAGAGTTTCTTGCAGTTCTCAGGCAATGCTAGAATCATCTCAACTCACCAACAATGGGAGAAAAAACAATGAATGAGACACTGAAAAACATCTACAACGCCTGTGATCCTGATTTGCCCGCTTCGTCGCAGTATTACTTTGACTGTGCCGAAGCGCGCGGTGAAGCTGCATTCGCCAAAGTCGTGCGCCGCCATTTGACGCTTGCCGACAATCATCTTTGCTTCCTGCTTTCCGGTCACATCGGTTGCGGCAAATCCTCTGAACTGAACATGCTGCAACGCGCGCTGACCGATGCCGCCCCAACCGAAGATTGCTATTTTCCAGTGCTGGTGGATGTCAGCGAATACCTGGATGATTACGATGTTTCGATGACGGATATTTTGTTGGCCATCGTGACGGAACTGGCAGATGCTCTGCGACAAAAATTCAACATCGAGTTGAAAGACAGCGGTTTCACCACGCGGCTGGCCGAGATCAAGCAGTATTTTCTGAGCGATGTAGAAATCAACCAAGGCGAACTGCAACTCGGTTTTGCCAAATTGAAAGTTCAGCGGTTGAGGAAGGACCCAACTGCGCGCCAGAAAGTCCGCGCAATTCTTGAGCCGAAAATGTCCACCATGCTGGAAGAAATCAACCTGGTCTTTGAGGAAGCGCGGCTAGAACTCAAAAAACAGCCGACAACCGGATTGCTTAAACAGCCTTGCCGCGATCTGGTCATCATCCTGGACAACCTGGAAAAGATTCGGAAGATCGGCGCGGTGGCAGAAGGCCTGGCTTCGCAGCGCGAACTCTTTCTGGAACGCTACGCCCAACTCACCAGCATGCAAGCTCATTTCATTTACACCGTGCCGCTGCGGTTGGTTCGCTCCACAGATGGGCCGCAACTTGAACAACGATACGGGCCGTTGTTTGTGCTGCCAATGGTTAAGGTCATCGAACGCGAAACGCGCAAGCCTTTCGCTGCTGGCATAGAGTCAATGCGGCAGATACTGCAAAAACGATTGAGCGGGTTGAAGCTGGAAGAAGTCTTTACCACAGAAGCCCTGGACTTCCTGCTCAAATACAGCGGAGGCCACGTTCGCAACCTGATGATCTTCGTGCGGAACGCTTGCGCTTACACAACTGCGCTGCCCATCACGCTTAGCGTGGCCCAAAAATCTATCAGGCAAACAGTCAACCATTACAGTTCCAGCATCCCGGAAGCGCATTGGCAGAAACTGGCTCAACTTGACCTTTCTGCCGATCAACGCATTCCAAATGGCGATGAAGATTACCTGAAGATGTTTGAGAACCTCAGCATCTTGGAATACATCAACGGCGGCGACGAAAACATTTTTGAGGAAGCAGAGCCGTGGTACGCCGTCAACCCAATCGTCCGCGAACTGATGAAATTCAAAGAAGCGTATCAATCACTTGAAGCAGAGAAAGAATCATGACCGACCAAGTGGTTAAACTTGATCCGTTCGCGCCGGGTGCTCTCGACCAGGAAACAGAGCTTGCCGCGCTAACGCACGCGCTGGAATTGGCTAACGGCTTCAGTCTGCTCTTCGTCCAATGCAATCAAGCTCCACACCGCCGCAAACTGATGGCCGAACTGTGCAACCGGCTGCCGCAGTTCACGATTCAAGAAATCATTTTCAACGAACCGGTCAATCATTTACTGGATGAACTGCGCGAAAGACTGACAGAGCCTTTGCCGAATGCAATTTTTGTCAGCGGGTTGGAACATTCGCTGCCTTCTATCGCCGAAGCTTCAACCACATCTTTCACTGCGAATCTCAATGCTTCGCGCAACTCGTTCCCGCAAACCTTGCAGTGTCCGATTGTGCTGTGGGTTCCAGAGTATGTACTGATGGCGATTGCTCAAGGCGCTCCGGATTTTTTTTCTATTCGTTCAGGAGTTTATTCTTTTGCTTCCTCTCCTGAAGAGCTTGCCGAATCTACTCGTGCTCTTTCCGCTGGTGAACATTGGCAAGCTGAAAGCCTTCCCTTATCTGAAAAACAACATCGCGTGGCAGCCATTAAAGGGCTCCTAACTGAATACGAAGCACTCCCCGTCGAACGACAAGATCGCCGAACGGAAATGAGATTACTTGATCGTTTAGGCGTTCTTCTTTCTGCTCAAGGGAATTACAAAGAGGCACTTCTTCAATTTCAACGAGCGGTCAAATTGGCAGAGGGATTAGGCGACCGCGCTAGCGTCGCTAGTTTGCTGCATCGCCTCGGCATGCGATACCAAGCGATCGGGGAATACGATAAAGCTTTACAGTGTTATAAACAGTCGTTGAGGATCGCAGAGGAACAGAGTGATAGTTCGCTAGTCGCTTCCTCATTACACCAACTCGGCACTCTTTATCAGGCACTCGGAGAATACGAGCAGGCGTTACAGTATTACGATAAGTCACTGCGGATACTAGAACAACTCAACGATCGTCTCGGCATCGCTAATTCGGTTGGCCAAATCGGGATCCTATATCACGCCCAAGGCGCATACAGAGAGGCGCAAAGCAAGTTTGAACATGCTTTGCGTATCTTTGAAGAACTTGGCGACCGTACCGGTCTGATCATTACCTTGCATCAACTTGGCATCCTACATGAGTTACGCGGCGAGTATGGTAAGGCGTTGCGCCATTATGAGGAGTCAATGCGGATCGCAGAAGAACTCGGAGATCGCGCGCAAGTAGCTAGATCGTTACACCAAATTGGCAATCTTAATTACCGACAAGGAGCTTACGGTGAAGCGTTACAGCGTTATCAACAGTCATTACGAATCAAAGAGGAATTAGGTGACCGCGCGGGCGTTGCCACGTCTCTGCATCAACTCGGTATCCTAAATCAGACGCGCGGCGAAAATGATAAAGCCTTGCAACTCTACAAGCAGTCACTGCGAATTCGTGAAGAATTCAATAACCGTGCTGGCGTTGCTAGTTCACGAGGTCAAATTGGGATACTGCTCATGGAAACAGCACGTTATGATGAGGCATTTGCCTTACTATTGAACGCACTGGCTATGTCCATAGAATTGCAGTCACCAGATACGCAAATCATTGCGAATACACTAAAAACACTGCGAGAGAGATGGAACAGGCAGGCGTTCGATGCGGCTTGGCGAGAATCAACGGGAAAAGACGTGCCGGATTGGTTGCAGGAAATGGCTGGCGAGTCGTAAGAGTCTTATGGAATCAACATCAAGGCGCAGATGTTTTTTAGCACTAAGAAAAGGCTTGAGTTTCTATAACGCTTGGCCCCCAAGGAGCCAATGAAGACACTGATTTACGCACAAGGTTCAGCTATCTTCTACAACAGGAGCAACCAATGAAACGCATCACTGCTTACGGGTTCTTCATCGTCGTGCTAGTGTTGGCGGCGGGTTTTCAAGGGCACACGCAACAACCGGTTCCGGCCTTCGACTTTACGTCCGTCATGGTTCCGATGCGTGATGGCGTGAAGCTCAACACGCACATTTTCGCGCCGAAAAATCAAACTTCGCCGTTGCCGATTATCTTGGAACGCACGCCGTATCAAGCCCCGGCAGGACAGGGATGGGCGCAGGGCAAATTCAAAGAGCTTGCTGCGGATGGATACATCTTTGTGTTTCAGGACATCCGTGGCCGGTTCAAATCCGAAGGCCAGTTTGTCATGCAGCGCGCTCCGGTGTCGGTGTTGAAAAACGACCCGAAGCTGATAGATGAAGTCACCGACGCTTACGACACGATTGAATGGCTGGTCAAAAACGTTCCGAACAACAATGGCCGCGCAGGCATCATAGGCATTTCGTATCCGGGCTGGACGGCGATGATGGCGACGATTGCGCCGCATCCGGCGTTGCGAGCGGCTTCTCCGCAGGCTTCTCCGGCGGACATGTGGATGGGCGATGACTTCCATCACAACGGGGCTTTCCGCCTGAGTTACGGTTTCGAGTACGCGACGATGATGGAAACCAACAAGGAACAGGCTCGGTTTGAATTCGACAAGTACGATACTTACGAGTGGTATCTGAAACTCGGCGCGCTGTCGAACGTCAACGAAAAATACCTGAAAGGCAAAATTCCAACTTGGAATGATTTTGTCGAACATCCGAACTACGACCAGTTTTGGCAGGAACAGGCCGCCGCTCGGTATTTGAAACAGGCGCGTGTGCCTACGCTGAACGTTGCCGGTTGGTGGGATCAGGAAGATTTTTACGGCCCGGTCAAAATCTATGAAGAGTTTGAAAAGAACGATCCGCAGAAACAGAACTTCTTTGTCGGCGGCCCGTGGAATCACGGCGGCTGGGCGCGAGCGGATGGCAGCAGTTTGGGCAAGATCCAATTTGGCGCGAACATCTCGCTGCAATACCGCCAGCAAATCGAAGCTCCGTTTTTCGCCTACTACCTGAAAGACAAAGGCACGCCGACCTGGAAAGAAGCGAACGTCTTTGAAACCGGGTCGAACCAGTGGCGCAGTTACGATCAATGGCCGCCGACTTACAAAACAGATACGCGGCGGCTGCATTTTCAGGCGAATGGAAAACTGTCGTTTGACGCGCCGAAAGACCTCAGCCGCCAAGCCGCAGACAGTTATATTTCCGATCCGGCCAATCCGGTTCCGTATCGTCCGCGCCCGGTCGAAGCGACTTACGATCCGCGCGGTTCCGGTTGGGGAGCCTGGCTGGTTGGCGATCAACGTTTTGCGCAGGGACGACCCGACGTGCTGACTTGGGAAACCGATCCGTTGACCGAAGACATGACCATCAGCGGCAACGTCATCGGCCATTTGTTCGCTTCGACAACCGGCAGCGACGCCGATTGGATCGTTAAGCTGATTGACGTGTACCCGGAAAATTATCCGAAAGACGTGAAGATGGGCGGGTATCAATTGATGGTTGCCAACGAAGTCTTTCGCGGACGATTCCACAAGAGTTTTGAAAAGCCTGTGGCGCTGACGCCGAACGCGATCAATGAATTCGCTGTGGATATGCGCCATTGCAATCACCGATTCCAAAAAGGCCACAAGATCATGGTTCAGGTGCAGAGTTCCTGGTTTCCGGTGATTGACCGCAATCCGCAAAAATTCGTGCCGAACATTTTCAAAGCGACGGACGCCGATTACATCAAAGCGACGCATCGCATTCTTCGGTCGAAACAATTCGCTTCGCACGTCAGCGTGCCTGTCATGGTTCGTTAAGGTGGGAAAAGCTGGCAGGAAAATTGGGGCAGAAAAAGAGTTAAAAGCTTTTTCTGCCTGCATTTTCCTGCCAGTAATCTGACTATGCTGAATTGAGATATTCGCAACCTCACAATCCACCAAAAATTACCGAGCTTCCCGTCGAAGTCGAGCAAGTCATTGTCGGCATCGTCCGGTTCAAGCTGTGCCGAAAATGTTCGATGGCAGCGGCTTCGTCGCCAAGGAGGTCGCCATGTCGTTCGGCAATCGGTACGGAACCGCGACTGTAAAGGAGCGCAGCAGCAGTAACCGCAGCCGCTCCTTCACAGTCACGATTTTGCGTCAATCCACGTTTGCCGGTTCCAACTTCGGAGCCAGCAGGTGAACGATCAGCAGCGCCACCAGATACGCTGAACCCGCAATGATGAAAATCGGCACGTAACTGCCGGTGCGTTGCAGAATTTCGCCGACGATCAGCGCGATCAGCATCCCGCCAATCGAACCTGCCATGCCGCCAATCCCGACGACAGAACCAACGGCTCGGCGCGGAAAAGTGTCAGACACAAGCGTGAACAGATTGGCCGACCAGCCTTGATGCGCCGCCGCCGCCAGCGAAACCAATCCGACGGCCACCCACAGATTTGAAGCTTTGGCAGCAAACATAATCGGAACGACCGAAGCGGCACAGATGAACATCGCCAGTTTGCGCGCTCGATTGACCGTCCAGCCGCGTTTGATAAGCGACGAAGACAACCAGCCTCCGCCGATGCTGCCAATGTCGGCAACCAGATAAATGACCACCAACGGCAAGCCGATGGATTTCAAGTCAAGGTTGTGATTGCGGTTCAGAAAATCGGGAATCCAGAACAGATACAACCACCAGATCGGGTCTGTCATGAATTTGCCAATGGCGAACGCCCAGGTTTGTCGGTGAGGAAACAACCGGCTCCAGGGGATGGGCGAAATGGCTTCGGGCGGATCGCTGCGGATGTGTTCAAACTCGGCTTGCGACAGGCGCGGATGCTGTTCGGGCGCGCGATACATCAGCCACCACCAAATAACCCACACAAAACCAAGCAAGCCAGTGACGATGAACGCCCACTTCCATCCCCAATGCAGCGTAATCCAAGGCACGGCCAGCGGAGTGACAAGCGCGCCAATGTTCGTCCCTGAATTGAAAATTCCCGTTGCCAGAGCGCGCTCTTTTTTCGGAAACCATTCGGCGACGGTTTTGATCGAAGCCGGAAAGTTGCCCGCTTCGCCCAATCCCAATGCAAACCTCATCATGGCGAACCCGGCTGCCGCTCCGGTGACCATCACGACGGAAAGTCCGGTCGTTGCGTCCAGATTCAAAGTCGGCAAACTCAGGCCTGGGAACCAATCGGCTCCGGCGTGGCCGATGGCGGCGATGCTCCACAACACGACTGCCAGCGTAAAACCCAATAAATTCCCCAGCCGATCCATCACGCGCCCGGCCAACAACAATCCGATGGCATAGGCCAGTTGAAAACTGAAGACGATGGCGGCGTAAATGCGTTCGTCCTGCCAACCGAATTCCGCGACCAGCGTCGGTTTCAAAATGCCTATGACCTGCCGGTCAATGTAATTGATCGTTGCTGCAAAAAAGAGCAGCGCGCAAATGTACCAGCGCAGATGGTTAATCTTGGTTGCCGACGATGCCGCAGCACCCGCAGACGTGGTTTGCTGTTCCATTGAACCTCCGGATTGTCGTTAATTGGTTTTCCGTTAGGAAAATGAGGATTGTGACAAAAGCGCCGGTAGCATAGTGGAGCGTTGACACTTGGTCAAACCATAAAGATAATCCGCGAAGCTGACCACACTGATTCATCAAATCGGAAACTTCCACATTGAAATTGAGTCGGCTTGATTTGGCTTTGCTGGGACAGATTGCTTTCCTGGAAGTTTTCACAAAACGTAAGACAGCAAAAACAACTTGGATATCGGCGAAGGGCGGGGCAAATTGCGGATTTGTTCCGGGGTTCTTTTCGCCACTAACCAGGCTGGCAGAATAAGCCAGTAACTTATTTATGCCCTGCCGTTGGAGAGGTTCTATGCAATCCACCCGAACGTTTCGCACAAGACTTTTCTATGGACTGGTTTTAGCAGTTACGCTGTTGTTTTCTGCCAATGCCTTAGCCCAAGAAACGCGCAGTACAATTCTCGGCACGGTCAAAGACCCCAGCAGTGCAGTCGTTGCCGGAGCCGCAGTCGAAATCACCAATACCGATTCCAATACAACTGCCAGAGTTCAAACAAACGGCAGTGGTTATTTTGAAGCGCCGTATCTTCTACCCGGAAATTACAGGATTACAGTCACGGCGACGGGATTCAAAAAATCCGTGCAGCAAGGTTACGTGCTGACGGTCAACAGCCGCCAGAATCTGGACGTTGTTCTGGAAGTCGGCGGCGCGGCGGAAACCGTTACCGTGACGGCGGCGGCTCAGTTGTTGGAAACGACGACCGGCAGCGGAACCTCTTCGTTGGAGCAGCGGCAAATTTCAGACCTGCCAGTGATGAGCAACAGCGCGATTTTGCTGGCTCGTAGCGCGCCGGGCATTCAATGGACGGCTCAACCGAATTATCTGGCTTTGCACTCAAACGTAGGTGGTTCGGCGGTCAGCGCGGCGGGCGGAGTCGGCGGCAATGAATTTTCGCTGGACGGCGTTCCGAATATGGCCGGCGGACGTCGCGCTGGTTCTTTGCCTGTGACTGACACCATCGCCGAATTCAAAGTCGAAACCGCGCCGTTTGACGCCAGCAAAGGTCACACGACCAGCGCGACGATTTCGCTTTCGACCAAAAGCGGCGGCAACGAATATCACGGCGTGTTGACGCACAAACATTGGCAACAGCGTTACAACGCCACGCAAGCCACCACCAATGCCGGTTATTGGTCGCGCATTCGAGCAGCCGAAGCTGCCGGAAACACTGCGCTGGCCAATCAACTTCAATCCGTCAGCCCTCAACCGACAGGGCGGTCAAACAACTGGGCGGCTTCTGGCGGAGGGCCGGTTCGTGTGCCGAAACTTTATGACGGACGCGACAAACTGTTTTTCTTTTTCAGCTACAACGCCTTCAAGGACGTAAAGACCGAAGAAGCGACCAACGTCAACCGCACCGTGCCGAGCGACGCCCATCGGCGCGGAGATTTCAGCGACCTGTTGAGACTTGATCCCGTTCGTTACCAGATTTACGACCCGCGCACGGCTCGATTGGTCAATGGCGTAGTCACGCGCGACCCGTTCCCGAACAATCAGGTTCCGATCCTGAACCCGATGTACAAGTTTTACGAAGCTCTTTACCCAAGAGCCAACAACGTTCCCGGCGTAGTCGCCGCTGACGGTGCGAACAACTATCTGGCTTCGGCGACGGCCTTCAATTGGGATTACAAGGCGTTCAACAACCGCATTGATTTCCAGCCGACTGCCAAAAACCGTATGTTCGGCAAATGGACTTACACCAACTTCGCGCCCGAAGATCGCGGCGATTGGGTGTATGAAACCGCGCGCGGTTTGCTTATCGCCGGTTTGGTGCGAAAGAACATCGGTCTGACTTTCGACCACGTTTACACGTTCAATTCGACGACGATCTTCAACTGGTCAATCGCCTGGAACCGATTTATCGAAGGCAACGCCTCGAACGCAGTGCAGACCAGCTTCCCGCCCAGCAAAGTCGGCTTGCCGAGTTACCTGGATCAGAAGGCAGGCGATTTCATTCACTTGCCCACGATTGACTTTGACGCTTACAGCGATTTCACGCGCGGTTATCCGGGCTTCACTCGATTTAGCGTGGGCACGGCCCGCGGCGAACTGTCGAAATACATCGGCACTCACTCGTTGAGAATCGGCGTGGATATGCGCGAAAACTGGCGCGCCTCAAACGGACCCGGACAAAGCTCCGGCAGTTTCGGTTTCGGCAATACCTACGTGCGTCAAGCGCAAAACACGACCAACGCTTTCAATATCGGCTTGCAATGGGCGGCGTTTATGCTTGGAGTGCCGACTAGCGCCACCATCAGCACCAATGACAGTTTGTATCTGACCAATAAATTCTATTCCGGTTATGTGCAGGACGATTGGAAGTTGAGCCGCAAACTGACGCTCAACCTTGGATTCCGTTACGAACTGGAAGGCGGGTTCCGCGAACGTTTCAATCGCGGGCTGACGGGTTTTGATCTGAATGCCACTCTGCCGATTTCGGCGGGCGCGCAAGCGGCTTATGCCAACACGCTGGCGATTGCTTTGCCCGCCTCGCATCGTTTCCCGCTGTTGCCGGCCAGCCAGTTCGTGGTCAAAGGCGGCACGCAGTTTTTGGGCAAAGACGGTGCGCCCGACACGGTCAACGAATCGCAGCCCGGTTACATGCCGCGCGTAGGTTTCGCTTACCAACTTAACGACAAAACCGTGTTGCGCGGTGGTTGGGGCATGTTCTTCGATACGAACAACGTGCTCAACGAAGGTTTGAACCAAACCGGTTATAGCCGCGCCACCAGCACAGTCATCACCAACGACAACGGATTGAACTTTAATGGAGCGAATTGGACTTCGGCGGCGTGCCGAGCCAGTTTGTCGGCTTGTGTTTCGTTGCTGGCCGATCCGTTCCCCGCGCGGGCGAACGCCAACAACACACGCTTTGACACTCCGCTGGGCAATGCTTTGGGTTTGATGGCGTTGCAAGGTCGTGGCCTGACGTTCTTTGATCGCGGATGGGAACGCGCTCGCCAACATCGTTGGCGTTTGGGTTTGCAACGCCAACTCGGCAGCCAGATGGCGGTCGAAGTTGCTTATCTGGGTTCGCGCACCGATCAAATTCAAGTCGGTTTGCGGATGGATGCGCTGCCAGAACAGTATTGGGCAACCGGTTTGATTCGTAACAACGCATTGGCGAACGAACTCAATTTCCAAATCCCGAACGGCAACCCGTTCAACGTTCGCAATTTCACTGCGCTGCAAACATCGAATCCGGTGGTTTATGCCGACATGCTGACGAACGGATTTTTCACCGGAGCCAACATCGCCAAATCGCAACTGTTGCGGCCTTACCCGAACATGAACGGGTTGACCAACGGACGCGCTCCCGACGGCGAACAGGTTTATAACCATCTGGAAGCCACCGTCACCAAGCGCATGTCCAACGGTTACAGTTTCCAGGCTTCGTATATGTGGGCGTCGAATTTGGCGAAGACGACTCGCCTGAACGAATTCGACAACTTCCTGGTTTGGACGCCGACCAACAACTCGGTTCCGCACAGTTTGACGGCCAACTTCATTTACGAACTGCCTTTCGGCAAAGGGAAGAAGTTTTTCTCCGACAACAAATGGCTGGGAGCGGTGCTTGGCGGCTGGCAATTCAGCGGCATTTACACCAAACAAAGCGGGCGCGTTTATGGGCTGGGTAACTGGTTCTTTTACGGAACCGATTTGCGAACGATTGCCAAGCCTACCAAAGACCAGACGGTCAGCGAATGGTTCAACTGGCAACTGTTCCCAGGAGCGGCGCGCGATTACAGCGCATCGAACCGTGCGGCGTATGAAGCGCGCATACGGTCGCTGGTTCCGCAATCCATCCTGACGCAAATGGGCAACATCTGTGGTTCGTCCAGCAATCAGGCCTGCACGTATGAAAACGTGATTCCGGTCAATTTCCAACCGAACAGTTTCCATCGTCGCGTTTTCCCGACATCGCTGAACTGGTTGCGCGGCATGGGCAAAAACCAGCTTGATGCCAACATCCTGCGGCGGTTTTCGATCACGGAAAAGAAATCGTTGGAAATTCGCGTGGATATGATTAACGCCTTGAATCACGTGTTGTGGGACAACCCGAACACTGACATCAACAGCACTAACTTCGGGCGCGTGACGACTCAATGGAACACGCCGCGCTGGCTTGAAGGGCAGTTGCGATTCACTTTCTAAATCTTCTAGACACAGAGTCAGTATCGCGCCTGGTAGGGAGCGTTAGGCTAAGGCAATTCGCTTGCTACTGCGCACGGTACTGACTCAATCAATCAATTCGGAGGCTCAACATGAAGTTTCGATTAAGCTCTCAGTGGCTTTCGCGTTTAGGCTTGTCATTGGCCGTGTTGATGGCGGCAGCGATGCTGTCGGCAACGGCCAATGCTCAGGTGCTTTACGGTTCAATGGTCGGCAACGTTGTGGACAACAACGGGGCCGCCGTTCCCGGCGCGACGGTCAAAATCACCAACAAAGCGACAAACCAATCGCGCGAAGCCGTGACCAATCCGGAAGGCGCATACAACTTTTCAACCGTCCAAACCGGGTTTTATGACATTTCGGTCAGCAAAACCGGGTTCAAGGCCTTCACCCGCAGCAACCTCGAAGTGACGTTGAACAATATCACTCGTTCGGACGTTGCGTTGGAAGTCGGACAGGTTTCAGAAACGGTTTCGGTCACCGCCGATGCCGTATTGCTGCAAACCGACCGCGCCGAAGTCCGCGCGGAATTGACCAGCAAGACCTTGCTCAATACCCCTATTCCTGCGGGACGAAATTATCAGAACTTGTTGCGTGCATTGCCGGGCATCAACCCGCCAAACAACGCGCACTCGATTCCGACCAATCCGTCGCGCGCGTTGGAATACAACGTCAACGGCACGGCTTCCAGTTCGAACAACACTCGCATTGACGGAGCCAGCCAGTACAACATCTTTTTGCCGCACGTCACGGCTTACGTGCCGGCGCTGGAATCCATCGAAACTGTCAATGTCGTGACCAACAACTTCGACGCCGAACAAGGCCTGGCGGGCGGAGCGGCGGTCAACGTGCAAATCAAAAGCGGAACCAATCAGATTCACGGTTCGGCATTTGAATACCACGACAACCATTTGACGAAGGCTCGTCCGTGGAATTTGATTCCCGTGAATGGCGTCGAACAGGACAAACCAAAACGGGTTTATAACCAATGGGGCGGAACCATCGGCGGCCCGATCATCAAAGACAAGCTGTTTTATTTCGCCAGCTTTGAAGGCACGAATGACCGCCAACTTGGCAACCGATTTCTGACCTTACCGACGGCGGAAATGCGGCGAGGCGATTTGTCGTTTGCCGGAGTTGGAATTTACGACACCGCCACCGGCGATCAATTTGGACGCAATCGCGCGCAATTTAATGGCGCTGTCATTCCCAGCAATCGCATCAGCCCAATTGCGGCTTTGATTATGAAAGATTTGCCGTTGCCCAATCGTCCCGGAACGGCAAACAACTATTATGCGACCGCTCCCTACCAATTTGACCGGAAAACTATAGACACCAAGGTCAATTACAACGTCACCGATAAGTTCACCACCTACGGTCGTTTTAGCTTCCTGACGTACAAACAGCTCAATCCCGGTGCGTTGGGGCCGCTGGATGGTGTAGGAACTGCGCCGCAAGGCGGCAACACCGGAACTGGTTCCGGCGAAACTTACGGCGTGACTGTGGCTGGCGTTTACACGGTCAACTCCAATTTCATCATTGACGGCAACATCGGATACACCAAACAGGGAACCAATTCCGAGCAGGGATTCCTGGATCAGAAAATCGGTCTGGACGTTTTGAAAATTCCGGGAACCAACGGAACCCGCGATTTTGAAAACGGCTGGCCGCGTTTCCGCATTGGCGGATTCGCCAATCTGGGCGTTCAGGACAGCTTCATGCCGTATTACCGCAACGATCCGCAATGGCAATACGTCAGTAATTTCAACTGGACGAGAGGAACGCACAACATTCGCTTCGGATTCGATTTTGCGCGCCAAACGCTGAATCACCTGCAAGTGGAATGGAACGGCGGCGGAAACACCGAACCGACTTCGGGCGGTTTCCAATTCGGCGCAGGCCCAACGCAGCTTTGCACGGCGCTCAACAGCGCGGGCACAGGATGCCAAACCTTCACGGCGGGCAATACCCAGGCCAATTCGATGGCTACTTTTCTGTTGGGCTATTACACGGGTTCCGGGCGAACTTTCCTGCCTGAACCGCCGATTATCTTTAGCGCCAAAGCCTATAGCTTCTATGTCCGCGATGGCTGGCAGGTCAATCAAAAGCTGACACTAACGATGGGCACGCGGTGGGAATACTACCCTCTGCCTTCACGCGAAGGGCGCGGCATCGAACGCTACGATTTCAACACCAATGAAATGTTGGTGTGCGGTGTTGGCAACGTCCCCGAAGATTGTGGCGTGAAGCTGAGCAAAAAGCAGTTTTCGCCACGACTCGGCATTGCTTATCGCATCAGCGATTCGTTTGTGTTGCGAACCGGTTACGGCATCACGTGGGATCCGATCAGCTTGGCGCGCACTTTCCGCACGAATTACCCGATGCTGATCAACCTGAACATTGTGCCGGATAATTCGGCTCTGCCTGCTGGCACATTGGCACAGGGAATTCCGCCATCTGTCGTTCCCAACATCAGCAGCGGTCGTGTTCCCGTCCCCAGCGAAGTCAGCGTGCTGACGTTGGGTGACACCTTCAAACGTCCGTATATTCAATCGTGGAATCTGGTGTTGGAGAAAAATATCGGCTGGGGCTTTTCGGCTTCTGCCGGATATGTCGCCACACGCACCATCGGGCAGTCGGGTTTGACGGATGTCAATGCCGGGCGCGTGGGCGGCGGCGTCAATAGCCAACCGCTCTTCCAACGTTTTGGCCGTCGCTCAACGACCTTCATCCAGGATGGTCTGGCGAATTCGCATTACGATTCGCTGCAAACGTCATTGAAGCGTCGTTTCTCCGGTGGTTTGCAATTGCAGGCCAATTACACTTGGGGCAAAGGCATCGGGCTGGCAGGACTCGGCAGCAATAACGATGGTGCTTTGGCCATCCGCGATCCAAATTTCCGCGACCTGAATCGCGGCGTTTTGGGCATCAATATCCCGCACAATTTCCAGTTTTCCGGCGCTTGGGAATTGCCTTTCGGCAAAGGCAAAAAGTGGTTGAACGGCAGCAATGCCGTGATTTCCGGGCTGACCAGTGGCTGGCAATTGAGCTGGCTGTATGGCGCTTTCTCCGGTACGCCGATCACCATTACTGCCAGCGGTACATCGCTGAATGCTCCGGGTAGCACTCAGCGCGCTGACCTGGTCAAGCCGGAAGTTCAAAAGTTAGGCGGCATCGGAGTTGGCAATCCGTTTTACGATCCGACGGCGTTTCGTCCCGTCGAATTCGATCTGGCCAACAGCGTCCGGTTCGGTACGTCAGGTTTTAACGTTCTGCAAACTCCCGGTACGTCGAATTTGGATTTCGGTCTCTTCCGCGAATTCAGAATCACGGAAGGCATCAAACTCCAATTTCGCGCCGAAGCGTTCAACGCGACCAACACCCCGCATTTTGCCGGACCTGGCACAAATGCTTCGTCGCCGACGCGCGACACAGATCGCAACAGCCCGACCTTTGGTCAAATTTTGACCAATCCGACCACTGGGTTGCTGCGGTTGAACGGCTTTATGGAAATCACTGGCGTTCGTTCCTTCGGTCGTGAAGGTATTGACGAACGTGTTTTCCGTTTCGGTCTCCGTCTGAGCTTCTAAAGCTCTGCGGATGTTTGAAACCTTCGAGGGGATTGCAGACGATGCAATCCCCTCTTTTTCTTGGTGTGGCGTTGTTTGGGAAAATTTTGGCTGATCTTGTGGCGCTTCAGGATTCGGATTTGATGATTGCTCGGCGCAACGCCAACGGGTTTTCGAACAGCAATCCCAGTCCGCGAATGACTGCTCGTTGCGGGCTTTCAGTCAACTGCACGGATAGTTCGGTTTCTTTCGACAATCGTTCGTCCAGCCCGGCCAGCAGCGAAGCTCCTCCAGCCAGCATCATTCCGCGATCATAAATGTCGCCCGAAGCTTCAGGCGGCAGGGCTTCCAGCGCGTCCTGCACGGCGTTGACGATGCGACTGACCAGCGGTTCGATGGCTTCGTGGATTTCGATACTGTTGACGACGGCCATTTCAGGATTGCCGCCGATGGTCGAACGTCCTTTGACCATCGTGGTGTTTTCCTGATCGAGCGGCACGGCGCAACCCAATTCGATTTTGACGCGCTCTGCGGTGCGCGGCCCGACCAGAATGTTGTGATTCTGTTTGATCATATCAATCAGCGCCAAATCCATATCATTGCCGCCGACGCGCAACGTGCGAGTGAAAATCAAATGATTGTGAACCATCGCGGCGATGGTCGTCGTGCCTGCGCCAATATCCACCACCAGCGTCGCTCGTTGATCGTCCGGGTCAACGCCAGAACCCAGAATCGCCACGATGCCTTTGTTGACGAAATGAACGTTGCCGACTCCGGCTTCTTTGGCGGCGTAATACAGCGCGCGATGTTCGACTGTGCTGGCGTCCGCCGGAATTGAAACCAGAACTTTGCGCGACAGCGTTGAACGACCATCGCGGGCTTTGCGGAGGTAATGTTCCAGCAGCTTTCCGGCAAAGGTCGGATCGGCGACAACGCCGTCTTTGAGCGGGCTGATGATTTGAATGTCGCCCGAAGCGCGCCCTTCCAGTTCTAGAGCTTCCAGTCCGACGGCGACGACTTCCTGCGACGGCGTGTCATAAGCCAGCAGCGAAGGTTCGTTGACCACAATTCCGCGTCCGCGCGCAAACACGCGAGTCCGCGAAGTTCCGAGATCAATCGCCAGATCGTCGGTCATCAGGTTAAGAATCGAGGGCAGCTTCATAAAATTTCAAAAGTTGAGTCGAGAGTTTCAGGAACACCCAGGCTCGGTTCAAAATTGAAAGCCTGTGGCTCGCCAACCAGTCTGTCAGGGAAAACGACTGTAAATTGTTTTAGAGGTGATAAGCAATTTTCAAACGCGGCGCATGTTAAGCAGCCAACTGTGAGTAAGGCAAGTGGTTTCATTCTGCTCTTTTGATCGTTTTGCCCGTTCGAATAAACTCGTTCATCGCTGCCGGAAACTGGATGGCAACTTCAGACGTTGTCGGGTAAAATGCGCGTGCTTTTCCTGAATTGCGAACAGAAAGTTGCGGTCATTCTCGATTCTTACGGAATTACAGCGACAGGCTTGGAGGTTTGAATCAAGCAGGATTTGGTTAGCCCTCAACGCCGTTCTCTCGCAGTTTGCAATCCGCAAAATCAGAAACAGACAAACAATCCCAATTATGCTGACTATCGGAATTCATTACGCTGGGACTATCGCGTCGCTTGATATGCGCGGCAAGTTCATCAAAGGGCAGGGCGGTTTTCAATTGCAGATGCTGGTGGACAAAGTGTTGTCTGCCGGAACAACCAAGATTCTGCTCAACCTGACCGAAGTGCCCATCATTGACAGTATGGGCATTGGCGAAATCGTTCGCGCTTTCAAAAAAGTCGGCGAATCGGGTGGCGTGCTGAAACTGGTCGGAGTCACCGATCGCGTTTATGGCGCGTTGAAAATCACACAGTTGTTAGATTTGATCGAAAGTTACAAAACCGAAGAAGAGGCTCTGACCAGTTTTGGCAAAGAAAAGAAGGCCAGAGGCAAAAAGAAAAAAGGTGACGCCGAAGAAGACGCTTCTGAAAGTGCGGAAGAGGATTCAGACGAATAGCCGTCTGTTTGAAATTCAGTGAATAAAAAAAGCGAAGAGCAAAGTCATTCTGGCTTTGCTCTTCGCTTTTTTTATTCAGAAGTGTCAGAGGTTACTTGGCCGAAACCGCGTAATAACCTTCCTTGTGTTGAACCTTCAGGCTGGGCAAACCACGAGGCGGTTTCACTGTGACTTTGATCTTGTGCCACTGGCCGTCTTTTTTGATGTTCGTCGGCATGTAGCCAATGCTGTATTGATTGCGAAGTTCCAGCGCAATTCGAGTCGTCGCATCTTCCAACTCAGCCGCTGAGCGCGGGAAAAACGCCTTGCCGCCTGTCACCTGGGCGATTTCTTCCAGAATGCCCTGTCCCTGCATTTCCAGCGAACCGCCAGCGCCGCCGCCCAGATCAACAATGCCGATGCAATAAATCTGAACACCGGCTTCCTTGAGCAGCTTGCGAAGTTCGCCGTAGGTGTAGCGCGAAGAATTATCCTGTCCGTCGGAAATCAGCAGCAATGCTCGTTTGTCGTGACGACCTTGTTTTACCTTTTCGATTCCCAGATACGCCGCGTCATAAACTGCCGTTTGGCCTTTGGGATCAACCAGATGAAGTTTGTTCGCCAGCGTGTCGCCATCGGTGAATTCGGCCAGCAGATTGGCTCGCTGATTGAATCCGACCAGAAAGAAATCGTCATCGCTGTGGCTGGTTTGAATGAAAGCCCTCAACGCATCGCGTGCGCGGTCGAGTTTGCCTTTCATGCTGCCGGACACGTCAAAGACAATGCCCAGACTGACGGGAACGTCGTCGTTACTGAAGTGAGTAATTTCCTGTTTGACCTTGTCCTCGAAAATTTCGAAGTTTTGTTTACTGAGTCCGGTCACCAAACGGCTGTATGGGTCAGTAACGGTAATGGTCAGCGAGACGAGTTCAGTGACGATTGGCCCGTCCTGAAATTGCTTTTGATCGGAATTGGTTGTTGGGCGTTGCGGATTTTGCTGCCCTTGAGATTGAGTCGCAGTTTGCGGCGAAGCTTTTGCCTCTTGCCCCTGTTTCTCTCCGGCTTGCTGCGGGTTTTGCTGAGCGGAAACTGCCGCCAGACCAAGCAGCACGAGGGAGAACGCCAGAACCGTTAAGCGCGAAAAAGAGTTCTTTGACATCGTAACCCCCTACAGACATCCCGCATCAAGCGGGGAAAATGGAAATTGGAAGATGACACTTCATTCAGGCCAGATACTTGCCAGCAACAAAAGACACCAGAGCATCAAAACAACCGGGAACTTTCACTTACTGGAGCCTGAGAATAGTTGACATTTTGGCTCGCGGGGACGACTCGCGGCGCATTGTAACCAGAGTGAGGAGTAGGCGCAATCATTCTGCTCAGCCGGAAAAAGTTTTTACAACAAATGCGGCGCGTCCGGGACACGCGAATCCGTTGGTTGTTATTGGCTCGGCGGTTTGGTCGCCATTGGAATTTCGCGCTCGCCGGAATCAAAAAGCAAACCGGTTTCAGCGTCGAAAATCCTGAACTCAAAGATGGCCGGAGCCGACAGGTTGTTGGGAAGCGTGATCGTAAAATCGAAAGTGTTCGTATTTTCGTCCGCGCCAATGGTTTTTTGATCGTTGAAAATGGTCTGGCTTTGCGCGTCGCGTACAGAAACTTCCAGGCGATAACCTGACTGAGCTTTGCCTTCGGTTATGACCGTGAAGCGAGCGGTTTCGCCGGGCTGATACGATTGGCGATCCGTGCGAATGTCATTGACCATCACGGAATCTTCGGCCATCAACACATTCAAATCCAGTTCGCCTTTGGCCAGCACATTTCCGTCTTTGCCGGTGATTGTGTACTTAACGGTGTTGCTTTCCAGCGATTCCGGAAGTTTGAAATCCACTTGCGACTGCAAATTGACCGAAACGGGTTTTTGTTCTTTCAGCTTGGCGGCGGCGATTGAAATCGTCGCGTTGAGAATCGGACGCTGTGCCCGCAACTCAAAAGACAGAATGAAAGATTCGCTTGATTCGATGCCAGCCAGCACGCGGGCTTTGACTTGAACGCCGGTTGCGACTCGCGCGAATTCATCTGTGTTGGCTTTGGCAGAAACCGGATTGGTTGCCGTCGAAGTGTTCGAGGCGCTTTTGACGGTTTGTAACGGTATCAGCGCGACGTTTTTTGCTGGCGTGGGGTCAACGGCCATTCGCAGCGGAGCGATTCTGAAAAACAGCCGGGCACCGCGCTGATCGTAAATTGCCAACGCATAATGGTCGCCGGTAAGTGTCGCTCCGGTGATTTGCAACAGGTTTATTTCCTGTGCCGGAAGCGCCAGCGGAACCATCCCGATTTCTTTCTGCTCGTCGCTGTTGCCCAAACTGATTTTGGCTGTGCCGCGAAACTCCCAAGGCGAGTTGTTGTTCAGAATCAGCCGCAATCGTCCGCCATTATTTTCCAGCCAGCCATTCAGCGAAGCGCGCTGAGATTTTGACTGATTCGGCAATAAAGCTTGCCGGGCATAAAGCGTTTGCGAAACGGCAAGCTGCGATCCTGCCGCCAATGCGGAAAAAGCCAGAATCAAATTGCGGATTTTTGCGACCATAAAAAACATATTGGCAGTTGACATTACGTTCTATCGCCGGAATTTGGTTTGCGTCCAAATCCTATCGGAAAACGTTGCCAACTGCCATTACCAACAACTTTGGAAATTGAAACCGGCGTTTATTCAGGTTCGCCGTTGATGACTTTGTTCATTCGCATGATGATGCCGCGACGCGAACGGCCATTGAGAATCTGTCTGGCCCAAACGGTGAACAAAGCTTCCATTTCCTGAACCGAATAATCCTGCGGATGGCTGTCGCGCGCGTTGATGTCAAGCACGATGCGGTTGAAACGCATTTTGACGCCGACAACATCCACATCCATGCCCGTAATTTCCAGATGCAGCACAGGCGGTTCAGTGGCTTTTTGGAAAGAGGCAAGAATGTCTTTGCGAACGACATTGGTTGGAACGGCGCTCAGTGCCTTGCCGGACATGACGGCGATCTTCTGACGCGCATCTTCGGGAAGCGCGTAGGTAAGAGTGCCAGCTACTGTATCGTCAGAGTTGGCCGCTGTGACCGTGAAAGACACTTTGCCGCGCACGTCAAAAGCGTCGGCATCGCCACTTTTCAATTTGGCAATGACAAGCTTGGCGGCTGTCGAATAAGCCACTGCTTTCGGTGTAGCTTGGGCATTGGCAACGGTACTCAGCCCCAACAGACAAGCAACGGCGAAAATAACTTTAGTAAATTTGGTGTTCATAGATTGTGTTTCTACCTCCAAAACGTGTTTTTGATTCAAGGGGTTTTTTCCGGATTAGCGCCGTATCAGCGATTAGATCGAAACCAGATCGGCTCTTCGGATTCGGTAAAGATTGTGAGTCTGGGGCGACAAGGGAGCGTTAGCTTACGGTTTCACGGGTTTATTTTCAACAGCCTCTTCGTCAGCATCAGGCGGAGCCAGCAACCGATTGATGGCTGCGATCAATCCTTGCCGCTGACGTTTGACGTTGATTTGTCGCGTCCAACTGCAAAAGAGTTGATTCATCTGTTCTGGTGTTTCGTTGATATTCAAAACCAACCGGTCAAACAGCAATTGAGCGCCGGAAATCTGAATGTTTTGTATCGCCACAATCAACTTGATCTGTGGACAGGCGGAACCACGCTTAAAATTCGCCGTCATGTCTTTCACACTAACGCTGGCGGGAACCATGTTCAGTGCTGCGCCATAATATCTGGCAATTTTTTGTCGTGCTTCAACAGGCAGATCGTAAACCAAAATTCCCGTAACAGAATCGTTTTCGTTGGCTTGCAGGACGGTGAATGTCGCGCGTCCAGCAACTACAGAACTGGAACCATCCGCCAATTTCAGTCGTGCCTGTATTACTTTCGGAACAGTTTTGAAACCACCCGGCGAAGACATTGTTTGCACGATGTTCTGGCGCGATTCAGCCTTTTCGTGGCTGAGCGTCATAACAAAAGCGAAGAACAAAATTCCGCTGACAAATTTCCGGTTCATGTTTTCCCGAACCTGTAAAAAGCCGCTTCAATCCAATCAGACGCGATGCCAGTTGAACACAGGGATTAATTGCAATGGAGATTATTTCAGGGAGTCGAGTGCGCCAAGCTGTGAAGTGAGGCTACACGCAATCAACAAATTTTTGAAAACGGCTTCGCCGAAGTTCGCTGGCAAGCCGTAGAAGAAAACTAAATGCGATATGCCTGCCGAAAATCTCCCAGTGAGTGCGACCTTCGTAAACAGGCACATCGCAAACTCAAGCCTGCTTCACGCCGTAACCTGATTTATGTTTCATTATTTTTTAAGCAAGACTGGCAGGGACGTTAGCTGGCCAGAATCAAGGAAAGGTATTCGTTCAAGCGTCCCACAGTAATCTGCTCACCGGGAACTCTGTGATTAAAGGCAAACCAGACAGGATCGTTATTGGTCATTTTTTTCAAAATCATTTCGGCGATGGGTTGCGGTTCGAGCATGGTGTTTTGGCTCAAACTCACGCGCGCATGCGCCATCGCGTTGTTGGTCAAAAAACCATGTTCCGGCAATCGTGGCCAACCGACTTCGACAGTTAAGGTGCGAAACCGGTATCGGATACCGAATCGTTCCCCAGCCATAGTTGTGTTTTCCACTTGGAATTGCCAATCCTGGCTGCCGGTTTGAATACCGACCTGATCGGGTTGAAGCGTCAATCGGCGATTGGCTTCGGCGCAGAGCTGCGACAAAGAATCCAGCAACCAGTTTTTGCCGCGTTCGCGCAATTGATCGTTGGCGGCTTTCAAAGCCAGATACTCGGCGGCGTAATCTTTTTCCTGCATTTCAGATTTCGTGGCGATTGGTGAGTGCCTTGTGCATGGTGACTTCGTCGGCATATTCCAGGTCGCTGCCGACTGGCAAGCCCATGGCGATACGAGTCATGCGAAAGCCCAACGGTTTTAGCAACCGGCTCAAGTAATTGGCCGTTGCTTCGCCTTCTGTGTTTGGGTTGGTAGCCAGAATGATTTCCTTGACGACGCTTTCGCCGGTTTCGTCCGGGCGAAGCCGTTCCAGCAAATTTCGGATTCGCAATTCTTCCGGCCCTACACCACGAATTGGCGACAGCGCACCGTGCAACACATGGTATTGGCCGTGATATTCGCGGGTCTTTTCGATGGCGACCAGGTTATGCGGTTCTTCGACAACGCAAATGACTGAACGGTCGCGTGTCGGACTGGCACAAAACCGACAAGGATCGCTATCAGTCAGATTGTTGCAGACCGAACAAAAAATAATTTTTTCTTTGACTTCGCGTATGGCGGCGATCAGCCGTTCGGCCTCGTCGGTTGGCGCTTTCAACAAATGAAAAGCCAGCCGCTGGGCTGACTTGTGGCCGACGCCGGGAAGCCGTTTG
This sequence comes from uncultured Acidobacteriota bacterium, assembly GCA_902825875.1. Classification (GTDB taxonomy): domain Bacteria; phylum Acidobacteriota; class Blastocatellia; order RBC074; family RBC074; genus RBC074. The sequence goes on along the minus strand of CADECP010000004.1, from coordinate 8,309 downwards.
AATTCGTCAATCAGTTTGGTGACTGGCTCTGCGTAATCAAGCATAAAGATAGCGGATTTTGGATTGCGGAATGCGGATTGACGGAAAGTGACTTGATTCCGCAATCCACTATCCGCACTCCGCAATTACATCAGACCTGGAATTTTCATTCCGCCAAGTGCGCCACCGAGTTTGCTGTGCATCACTTCGTCAACTTTGCGTCCGCATTCGTTGATGGCGGCGACGATCAAATCCTGCAACATTTCGATGTCGCTGGCGGCTTCTGGATCAATTTTGATGGCCAGGACTTCTTTGTTGCCGTTCATTTCGACCCGGACAATGCCGCCGCCCGCCGTCGAATCCACGCGCAAAGCATCCATTTCCTGCGCCATCTGTTCTTGCATTTTCTGCGCCTGCTTCATCATTTGTTGCAGGTTCATGCCACCTGGAAGTTTCATTTCGATGTCTCCTTAAAATCAGAACTTGTATGGATTGGATTTAAGCGCGGGCATCATACCACGCGCTTGTCGGCTCAAAAACCGTCGGGCTTTGCCGTCTGTGGTGATTGGCTCAAGACGGCTGATTCGCCTCGCCCGATTCTTTAACCCAGACGATTTCGCCTCGAAATTCTTCCATCACGCGCCGCACGGCGGAATTTTGCAGCGCGGCTTCTTTCAACTCTTGACGCTTCACTGCGGTTTGGTCAACGGCTGGTTCGGTTTCAACATTGCTGCTGATTTGCACTTCGACGCGAAGCGGTTGTCCGAACAGTTTTTCTCCAATTGTGCGAAACAGCGTGGCGCTGTCGCGCAAACGTTTGGCGACGGCATCATCTTTACTAAATGTAACTGTCAGAGCGCCATTCTGGTAACTTTTGCCTTGTGCGTCTTCCAACGCCATCAACACCAACGGACGATTGAGTTTCTGAACTTCTTTCAAAATCGCTTCGACTTCTCTGCCGGGAATTATTTGAATTGTCGCTTGAGCTATTTCTTTGGGAGCAGCGGCGGTAACTGAACGTTTAGGGGAAGCTGGCGAAAGTGGAGCTTCAGGCTCAGAAAAATCTGGCAGTTCAGATGGTGGGAAATACTCCGCCGGGTCGAAGTCAGGAAATTCAGGCGGCTCCGAAGAATCGTTGATCGTTGATTTGACTTGAACAGGTTTTTCCGCGATTGGCGGCTTTGCCGGTTGAGGCTTCACCGGAGCTTCAGCGTGCGCTTGCCTGACAGGCCGTTCATAATTGGCCGCACTGCGCTGAACCACAGGTGCTGAATGAGCGACGGAGCCGCCCGCCCCACCGCTTAGCTGAGATTCCAGACTTTCCAGCCGTTCGATCAATTCGTCAAGCGTTCGCAGCCGGGAAGCATGCGCCAGTTTCACCAAACCGATTTCAAGTTGAAACCTCGGATGCGGAGAGTCTTTTACCTCTTTTTCGGTTTCGGCCAACAAATGAAAACAACGCACCAGGTCTTCTTCGGAAAACTGAGCGGCAAGTTTTGCCAGCTTGGCGACTTCTACGTCCGCCACGCCGAGCAATTCGCCGCTGGCGACGCCGGATTTGACGACTAACAAATGACGCAAATAAGCCATAAGTTCGCGCGTGAAGTTGCGTAAATCGTAGCCGCGCGAAAATACCTCTTCGACCAGGTTGATAATTCCCGCAGTGTCTCGGTTGGCGATTGCTTCGGCGAATCTTCCCAACGTAGCTGTGCTGACCAAGCCGAGTGAAGCCGTGATGTCGTTTTCGGTAATCTCCGATCCGCTGAACGCAATCACTTGATCGAACGCCGATTGAGCATCGCGCAAGCTTCCTGCTCCGGCGCGAGCGATTTCGCGCAAAGCTTCATCGCTGATTTTGATGCTTTCCTTATCGGCGATTTCGCGTAGGCGTTGAAATATCTTTTCGGTAGGAATCTGGCGAAACTCGAATTGCTGGCAACGCGAAAGAATCGTGTCCGGCAGTTTGTGCAACTCCGTTGTCGCCATAATGAACACCACGTGCGACGGAGGTTCTTCCAGCGTTTTCAACAAAGCGTTGAACGCGCTGGTCGAAAGCATGTGGACTTCGTCAATGACAAATACCTTGTGTCGGTCGCGCGCCGGAGCCATCGCAATGTTGTTGATGATGACATCGCGCACGTTATCCACGCCAGTATTTGAGGCGGCGTCAATTTCCAAAACATCCAACGAGTTGCCAACGGTGATTTCCACGCAAGATGGACACTGCAAACACGGCTGGCTGGTGATTCCATTGTGACAATTCAATCCTTTGGCCAGAATTCGTGCTGAAGTCGTTTTGCCGGTTCCGCGAACTCCGGCAAACAAATAAGCGTGATGAAGTCGTTGCTGATCCAATGCGCGAGTCAGCGTTCGCGTGATGTGTTCCTGACCGGTAAGGTCAGAGAATGTCTGAGGACGATATTTTCGCGCGATAACTTGATAACTCACGTAAGCGATCTCCAAACAGGAAAATTGACGACAACGGAAATGAATTGGGAATGGATCGAAACCAGCAATCAGAGCATAGCCCACAGGGTTCAGCGGCTCAAGTCACGAAGCCACGAAGTCATTTCGGTTCCAGGCAAAGGCATAATTAGGGCTTATCTTGCCAATGCGAGATTTCAGTCTAATAGAGCAACAAGGTACTTATTTTTTAGCTTGGCTTTTTTACGCGGGTATAGTTTAGAATGCCGCGCAGTAGTTTTTATGTTACCGCTGATGCTGAAAGCTATAGCTCACACGTCAGTCACATTCCAAATCCAAGGAGAATATATGCCTAGACCAAAAGGTAGTGGGAATCCCTCTGAACTCGTTCAGTTGGCGATTGTCGGAATTGATACGCAAATCCAAAGACTTGAGGCACAAATTGCCGAGTTGAATGAAAAGCGTAGACAGCTTGCCAAAGATGGCAGTGTTGCCGCAACGGCGAAAGTAGCGGGTATTGCTGCCGCCGACGGTAGAAGAAAGAAACGAGTGGTTTCTGCCGCCACCAAAAAGAAGCTCAAGGAAGCAGCCAAAGCTCGTTGGGCGAAAGCTCGCGCTGAAAAAGAAGGTAAAAAATAAGCCATTATTGCAACTTCAAAAACGAATAGCTCCTTCGGAAAACCTGGTAGTTAAATCTGGTTTCCCGAAGGAGCTATTCGTTTTGACAGTAAAAATAGGACAGGCTCCGGTGACTGCCGCGGCACATCTGAATTTCACTACCGTTGCTACCTTCCGGTCCTGGCGGGGTTCATGCATTCGAGATTGCACGGAGGCCGGAGCCTGATACGCATCTCAATAAATTGAGATTGCAAAGTTGGGAACGGAGAGAGGGGGACTCGAACCCCCACAGGCCTTTCGACCCGCCGCGCTTCCAACGCGGTGCCATACCATTAGGCGACCTCTCCAAATCTCAAATTTGGAAATTTGAGATTGAAAAGCTGGCGGAGAGGGTGGGATTCGAACCCACGGTACCCTTTCGAGTACAACGGTTTTCGAGACCGCCCGATTCAGCCACTCTCGCACCTCTCCGCAGAAAATTGTTTGTCCTTGTTACTCCGGTAAAGAGTCAGTTGAATTATCAACCTTATTCTTTCGTCGCTGTTTGAAAAATGCCTGCATCAACTTGCGGCATTCATCGTCTCGGACGCCGGAGGTAACTTCGACCTGATGATTCAAAGAACTGTTGCTACAGATTTGGAAGACAGAATTTACTGCGCCAGCGCGAATTTCCGTAGCACCGTAAACCAAGCGTTTGACTCTGGCATTGACCATCGCTCCGGCGCACATCGCGCAAGGTTCAATGGTTACGTACATCGTAGCATCGGTCAGTCGGTAATTTCCGATTCGTTCCGCCGCTCGCCGTATTGCCAGAATTTCCGCGTGAGCCGTTGGGTCATTCAACGCAATCGGCTGGTTGTGTCCGTTTCCAACAATCTGATTATCAATTACCACTATAGCGCCAATCGGAACTTCGCCAACATCTCTCGCTCGTTGAGCTTCCGCCAGGGCGAAGCCCATAAAAAACTGATCGAGCGAATTCAAATCCTGGAGTGAGTCTGTCGAAGCCAGTTCACTCGCTGTTGCCTGTTGACGCTTGTTCATTGTGGTTCCGGTGCGCCAAAAAAGAAGGCGGATGGTACTGACGCAACGAATCTCTGTCAAGCCAGCAAAATCAGCACTTTGCCGATGTCGGCTTTTCAAAATTCGCAACTGCTGGCTATTATCACCGGCAGTCGAAGTAACAACTCCATCTGAAAAACCGGAGGCAAAAAAGAAATTTATGCGAAAACTGTGTCTATTGATGGCGGTTTTGGTTTTCACGCTGCAACTGAGTTTTAGCACCCAGGCGCAGCAAAGCGGCGAATTCGATGTGCTTATCAAAAATGGCGCTGTTTACGATGGCACGGGCGGCAAAGCTCGCCAGGCCGACGTGGCGATTCGCGGTGACCAAATTGTGGCAATCGGTAATTTAAAAAACGCGAAAGCGAAAATCGTAGTTGATGCCAGCGGAATGGTAGTCGCTCCCGGCTTTATCAACATGCTGTCGCATTCTTACAACTCAATTCTGGCCGACGGACGTTCGCTGGGCGAATTACGTCAAGGCGTAACGACCCAAATCTTCGGCGAAGGAAGCTCAATGGGACCGGTCAGTGAAGAAATGAAGAAGCGGCGAAACGTGACCGCCTGGACGACGCTGGCGGAATATCTGAGCTACGCAGAAAAGAAAGGCATTTCGCAAAACGTAGCTTCATACATCGGCGCGACGACGATCCGCGAATATGTCATTGGCCTGGAAGACAAAAAGGCTACGCCGGAACAGTTGAAACAGATGCGCGAACTGGTGCGGCAGGAAATGGAAGCGGGCGCTTTGGGCATTGGTTCTTCGTTGATTTACGCGCCAGCATTTTACGCTACGACCGAAGAGTTGATTGAAATGTGCAAGGTCGCGGCGCAATACAAAGGCAAATACATTTCTCACATGCGAAGCGAAGGCAATCAGTTGATCGAAGGCGTCGAAGAATTGATCCGCATTGCCCGCGAAGCAAAGATTCCCGCCGAAATTTATCACCTCAAAGCTTCGGGCGAAGCCAACTGGCCGAAGATGGACAAGGTCATCAAGATGGTGGAAAAAGCCCGCCGCGAGGGTTTGAAGGTGTCAGCCGATATGTACACCTACACCGCTGGTTCGACCGGATTGAATTCGACGCTGCCGCCCTGGACGCTCGACGGTGGATTCGAAGCGTTGTTCAAACGGCTGCAAGACCCGGAAACTCGCAAGAAAATTGCCGCCGAAGTCCTGGCCCAAAGCGATTCGTGGGAAAACATGTACCAACTGGCCGGTTCGCCGGAACGCATTCTGTTGGTTGGGTTCCGTAATCCGGCGCTCAGGCAGTACATCGGCAAAACAATTGGCGAAGTGGCGAAGCTGCGCGGCAAAGACCCGATAGAAACCATCATGGATTTGATTGTCGAAGACCGTTCGCGGGTGGATACGGTGTATTTCATGATGTCGGAAGAAAACGTCAAAAAGCAGCTCAAGCTGCCGTGGGTTTCGTTCGGCTCAGACGCGGCGTCAATGGCTGCCGAAGGCGTTTTTCTAAATTCATCCACGCACCCTCGCGCGTATGGCAATTTCGCACGGTTGTTGGGCAAATACGTCCGAGACGAAAAAGTCATTCCGATGGAAGAAGCCATTCGCCGTTTGGCAGCGTTGCCGGCGGCTAATCTTGGTCTGGATCGTCGCGGGTTGCTGAAATCGGGTTACTATGCCGACGTGGTTGTTTTCGATCCGAAAACGATTGCCGACCGCGCGACGTTTGAACAACCGCACCAGTATGCCGTCGGCATGCAGCATGTCTTCGTCAACGGCCAACAAGTCTTGAAAGATGGCGAACATACTGGCACGAAATCTGGTCGCGCTTTGTGGGGGCCTGGCAAGGTCAAATAAAACAGGAGGACATCAATGTTCGGAAAAATTTTCAGACCCGGCTGCCGATTGTTTGCTGCCGGTTCGATTTTGATGTTGTTGACGGCGGCGGCTCATACCGCCGGGCACTTTTCGCCAATTCCTGAAAACGATACGGCTCTGAAATCCGTGATCGAAGCAATGACCGGATACACGCTTGATCTGGGGATGGGAATGCGACCTTCGTTGATGGCTGTGCAACTCAGCCTGAGTTTGACGATGACCATCTTTCTGGTTTTTCTCGCGGTACAGAATCTGGCGACATTGTATTGGGCTGGCGATTCCGCTCGACTCGTGCGCGGTTTGACGGTAATCAACCTGCTTTGTGCCATTGCTTTGACTGTACTGTATTGGCACTACCGCATTCCGCCGCCGCTGATTTGTTTTGCGCTGATAAGCGTCATTTTTCTGTTGGCTTTGGCTTTGCCAAACCCGCGCGAAGCGTAAAATTTTGGCTTGTGAGAGGAAATGAGATTAAGGGCAATGACAAAGCTAAGCTGTCGTCATTGCCCTATTTTTGTTGGCTGCGAGTGATTTTAGAAAGTGGTGTTGCTCGTCACTGATTGGGTACTCGTCCTGTGTTTATTGAACATTTACTTTTTGGGCTTCGCCTCAATGAACTGCTTTTCCAATTCCCGTTCCAGCGCATTGAACTGTTCCTGCATTTCAGCCAGCTTGCCTTGCTCTGTGTGCAGCAGGCTTTCTAGTTGCATTTGGCGTTCGCGGCTGCGTTCGACTTCTTGCCGAACATATTCGCGCTGACGCTCAAAGGCGCGTTTCATACTATTGTAAGACTGCATCAACGCGGCACGTTGGTGTGGCTCAGTAGTTTCGTTGATCGTCGCCAGCAAATCTTTTAATTCATCTTCGTCGCGCGAGTCCTGCGCTTGGTGTGCAATCGCTTTTAGTTGCGCGATTTCTTCGCCCAGACTGTCTACGCGCGCTTGCTGCCGCGCCAGTTGTTCGGTCAACCTCTGCGCTCTGTAAGTTTGCACATAAGTGCGTTGCAACACGGCGCGCTGCAAGCGCAACTCTTCCAGAATGGCGCGCAGCAGTTGCACTTCGGGCGTTGCCGCCACTGTAGACTGTGCAGTTGGCGATGATTGCGCCAACGCCGGTTGCGAAATACACAAAACTGATAAAAACACTCCGCATAAAACCAACGCCTTCAACGCTCTGAACATAAAAACCTCCTGCGAGATGAGAGATAAGATTGCCAATGAACGCGGGCGACAAGGTTGACGGAATGCGAACTCCCACCCCGCCGCCCGCAGAACTGGCTTATTTTGTTGACCAGCCTTTTTTTAACGAATCAGATCAATGCCTGAACCAGCCGACATACGCCCGCTGGCAATTGTTCCAGATACGGCAGGCGGCGGCGAGCCGCTGGTTCTTTCCGGAGTGAAACGAATCCGAAATTGATCTGCCACACCGCTGACCTTGCTGAATTTCAACGTCACCGTCATCTTTCCAATCCAGCGAGCCGAAGTGTTTGAAAAATACTCTGACCCGCCCAGGTTTGAGATGGTCAAAACGTTGAAGTTCGGATCAGACGTGCTATACGTGACCACCGGATAGTTGCCCGAAGCACGGTTGTATACGCCGTAATAGCCCTGATCTTTGATGCGGTAAAACCGCGTGCCGCTGGGCGTCGTCGGCAATTTGACCTCGATGTCGCCAATGCTCAGGACGCCGTTGCTGATACCGCCATTAAATTTGAACTGGACGTTACCCCGCAAGGCTCCGTCCGAAGACGTTGCATTGCCGTAACTGCTTGTGCCTGCACCATCTGTGGTGAAGCGCAGACCGGATACTGATTGCGCCATCGCAGCGCCAGACGCCACGCACAACATCAGAGCGCAAACCAACGCCAACCCAAGCCGCGAGAAAATAGAGTGATTGATTGAATGTTGAATCATGCGAATTGCCTCCATGAAAACTTCGCTGTTTTGAAATCAGGAAGAGGCAAAATTGCCAGAATCACCTCTCCCTCTGTTTGCCAAGACGACCCATTGCCGTCTTCACCCTCTATAGCGCAGCAATTTCGTAAAACGGCCCGCGACTGCTTAAATTTTTCTGACGGGTAAGCTACTCTCTGCGCTGACCTCAATCGGCACGAAATCCACGGCATCAAAAACCAACATCAGGAGCTTGCTATGTTCGACCTTAAGAACTCGTCTTCAGTTTCTTCAGTCAATTTTTCCAGAATTTTTTTGCGCGCGGCAGGATTGCTAACGCTGTTCATCGTTGCGGCAAACGCGATTTGGCTGGCAAAAGCGAAGGCTCAAAACGTTCCGGCTGGACAAGCGGAAACACCGCAGGAAACTGAACTGGTTGCAAGTTTTGAAAATTAGCTTTGACCTGTAATGATAGGTGTTCA
>CADECP010000003.1 GCA_902825875.1 uncultured Acidobacteriota bacterium | reverse complement strand
AACCGAATGACTCATCTCGGAATGCCCGACACCATCAAGATTGACTGATTCGTCAGTGCTGAAAGGGCAACTCAGGATTCGTGCAACAAAGCCTTACATACGCAAAAAATAAGTTTGTTCCAGAGATCAATTATCTGCCACTTTTTTGCCGTTGTAGCTAAACCAAAAGCAAATTTGCCCGTCAATGTATGTTGACGTATTTCAGCATTGAACGCTAACTCCGTTTTGCTCATATTCAAGCGAGTCGGGTTAGTCTGCTTTTAAGCCTAAGCCTAATGCATTCAAGGCCGCAAAGGAGAAATTTTTGTGAAAAAATATCAACTCGCTTCGTCAGTGCTATTGATATCAGTGTTACTGATAATAGTTGTTGTATGGGTATGGAGATGTTGCAACCCGACAGTAGCTCCGCAAATACGATTTGAAACTAACCCTGCAGGCGCTTTAACGCTCATAAGGGATAAGGATGGTGATGTGATTTATGGAGAAGGTAAGCCGATAAACGAAGGGTATTTTATCGCCTATCAGGTTTTAAAGAATGATGGTGAGGAAGCAATAGGCGCTGATAAAATAATTCAAGCAACTTCTTCCGGTTACACCCTTAGCAGTATTCGTTGTCCTGAATGCGAAAAACGGCAATCCGAATATGAAAAAACAACTGTTGCCTTGTCAACGGACAATGCAATGCTTGTAAACACTAATTTCGTACTTGACCCTTCAACAAACCGTCTGAAGGTTTACCGGCTTATTCAGAACATTTCCAACGATCCGGAAATTAATAACCCGATAAGAATAAAGCTAACAGCCATTCAGCTACAATACGATCAAAGTTTGGCTGGCGCCGATGCTTCGATCCAGGCAGGTAACCTGAGAGCGATTGATGCCTCTAAGCCCAAATCCACGTCCAAAATCTCTCAGAAGTTGAATGGGGTATTTTTTCCAACAGCACAGGCGGCCGGAGATGCCTGCCAATTTTGTCCTACACAATGCGATTTTAGTGTTCAGTATAGCGCCAAGGAGCATGGGGAAATTTGTGTTGATTGTCCTGAACTTAACGCAAAAGAAAGAGTAATCGGCGTGCAATTTAATGGCGGCAAGCTAGTCTCCACGCATCCTGAACATACTCCACAGCCAGTCAACTGTGAGTATAAGATTTCCGTGCAGCCGTTTGTTCTTTCTTCAGCCGCTTCAGATACGCTGGCTCATAAACCTGACGAAACTCAAATTGCCTGTATTACTTGTCCGAAGAAAAACGGGGATATAATAACTCCATTTAGCATGAAGTGTTTTATGGATATAGGGTCCTTACTGTCGCCAACTCAAATCAGATTAAACAATGGTTGCGACATTTCTGTAAAGATAAGCGAGTCAGGAGGTACATTTGGAGGAATGGCGATTAAGCCGTCTCGCCAATCAATTCCAGCAAGTTACTCTTTCGCCCAGAAGGTCGATAGTGAATCCCCCAAGCCCGTCAATGAAATGCCAACGAGCTTGAAAAGCCACCTTGGGCCGGGAGAAGGGGTTGTGTTTGTTGTTGAATATGACCTTGGCAAAAAGGAACGTTAAAAAAGAGATGTCTATTTGGCATATTATCAGGGGTTGAATGGAAACATCAGATTTTCCAGGCAACCCCTGATAATTTTATTTGAGGCCTGGTTATGGATAAAGATTTCTGTATCTTTAAAGTTAAACGGCTTGCCGGAATGGTAAAGGTATTGATGGCCCTATGCTCTTTCGGGCTAACTGAGGTAGCTTGTGGTCAGTCTCTTCCTCCTCAAAGTTTGCAACAAGAAAAATACCAATTGGTCGTCAGTTATATTTCGGATACGAACTATTCTAAGGCTATTGCTGAAGCTCGCACGCTTTTCAAAACAACCAATCAATTCCCGGAGCTATATTCCAGAGTAATTTTAGCAGCACAGGTTTCGGGACAGATAGATGAAGTTAAAAACATCTTTCAAGAATTGCTGCAGTCAGAATCTACTGCTGCAAATGGGTATTATGGACTTGGCTTGATAGCTCATATCGTGGAAAAAAATTACGAGTCTGCGCTTGAATACCATAAACGATCTTTTGCCGTTCGCCGGGACTCGCCATATCCATTATTTGATATTGTAAACTCCTTGAAAGATTCAGAAAAATTGGCTCAAGCCAAACCCTACCTTGATTCGCTTATCGCAGCTTCGCCTGGCTCGCCCATTATTCTGATGGCGATAGGGTATTTTTATTTTCAAAACAAGCAATTTAACAATGCAATAGAAACAATGGATTTAGTCGAAAAACTTGCACCAGGTCTGCCAGAAACTTGCTACTACAAAATTCTTTTGCAGCAAAGAATATCTAAAAACGTAGAAGCTTTGAAGGTGCAGGATATATGTTTTTTGTCACTCAAGGCATCAGTGCATAATGATCTTTATCAAGATTTTCAGATTCTTAAAGCAATTAGCTATCTCAATTTAGGCTACTATGAAAATAGCGCAGCGATGTTCCGACAAATACTTAATCAGTCAAGAAAAACGAATGACTCCAAGTACGAAGAGGTCAGCCTTGCATACTTGGGGTTAATATGCGAAAGCCAAGATGAATACTCTTTGGCTCTTTCTTATTACAACCGCGGATTTGAAATTGCCCAACGCAAAGATAGTGTCTATGGAATTACCAATCTTAAGGTGTATCCAGGAAGAATAGGTAGAATTCATTACCTGCTTGATGACTATTCCAAAGCTGAACAATTATTTAATGAGGGGCTAAAAATAGTTCGCAATGCCAAAGACGCATTATTGGAAATCCTGCTACTTACCTATTTAGGGGATAACTATTTAAGGCAAAATAACATTGCAATGGCAATTTCCAATTACCGTTTGGCCGTTGAGGCATATAAAAACCGTCCTAACACTCTAAATCAAAGCTTGTCATATGATTTGCTATCGCAAACATATCGGCAAATTGGAGATTACCAACAAGCTCAAGATTACATTAATCGCGGGTTGGCAATGGCAAGGGAAAGCAATTTTTTTGAAGCCGAATTGTTTTTCTTGAATAGGCGCGGGGAAATTTATTTAGAACTTTATTCTCCTCAGCTTGCTGCCGAAGCTTTTCAAGACGCCCTGGTAATTGCAACAGATAAAAAAAGCCATCGAGAACGCTGGAAGTCTTTGATTGGTTTAGGAAGAGCAAATCAGATGCAGTTTGATTACGTCACAGCCAGAGAAAAGTACTTGGAAGCAATTCAAGCAATGGAACCTGTTCGCCGTCAGATTACGGGTGATGAAGAAAAAGCTGGCTTCTTTCAGAACAAGGTCAAAATCTACAAAGACCTGATTGCGACTTTGATTGAGTTACACGGCAAGGAAGCCGCGAAGGGTTACGACGCCGAAGCTTTTGATTATGCCGAGCGCGCTCGCGGGCGCGGGTTTCTGGATTTGCTGGCGGAAGCGAAGGTCAATCTAGATCAAAACCTGGAACCGGCGTTATTGGAAAAGCGGCAGATCATCGAAAACGAGATTTCGCGGATCAATTCGGAGCTTGTTGCCGAACGATCCAAAGAATTGCCCAGGCAGGACTCTGCCAGGCTGAACCAATTGGAAAAGGCTCTTAATGACGCCAACGGAAAACTGGACAATTGGATTCGAGATGTGAAGCTGAGCGATCCGCGATATGCGGCGATTAAATTCCCTGAGCCGATCAAACTGTCAGAAGCGCAAAAGCTTTTGGATGAACGGTCGGCGATGCTGGCTTTTAGTTTGGGCGAGCAGGAATCGTTTTTATTTGCCGTGACCCGCAACGATTACCGAATCTTCAAACTGAAATCATCCGCCACTATTCGGCGAAACGTTGACGATTTGCTGAGCGCGATTCAGGGAAAAGGCCGTGCTAATTCACCGATTGGCACTTTCAAAACTTCAGCGCGCGAGCTTTATCAATCCTTGATCGAACCGGCGAAGGAAATGCTGGCTGGCAAAAGTGAGTTGATAGTAATCCCCGACGAATCGCTTCACCGGTTGCCGTTCGAGACATTGTTGACCGCTCAGCCCGACGGCAAGTGGGAGCAGTTGCCTTATCTGGTTCGTGATTTTGCCATCAGTTATGCGCCGTCGGTCAGCGTGTTGGCATTTCTGAAAACCCAGTCGCAGCGCGTCACGCCGAAAGATTTCATTGCCTTCGGCGATCCTGTCTTGGGCAAAGACGACCAGATGAACGATCAAACCAAAATGCTGGCGTCAACAATCTCAAACAATCGCGGCTTGTCAGTTAAACCTGAACGTCCTGGCTTTTGGCGAAAACTGTTTGGTTCCTCAACTCGCGGAGCTTCAACAGGGCCGCTGAAATTTGACCGATTGCCATTCAGCCGCGAAGAGGCGATTGAAATTGCCAAGCTTTTTTCCACTGATAAGGCTGACGTGTTTTTGGGCAAAGACGCTACGGAAGAGAAGGCTAAATCCAAAGACCTGTTGAGCCAATACGGCATCGTACATTTTTCTACGCACGGTTTGCCGAACGAAGATCGCCCGCGTTTTTCCAGTTTGATTATGTCTTCGCCGACAAAAGGCAAAACGGCTTCGGAAACAATCGAAGACGGCTGGTTGTCGGCTTACGAAATTTTTAACCTGAAGTTGAACGCCAATCTTGTGGTGTTGTCAGCCTGCGAAACGGGTTTGGGCAAAGAGATCAAAGGCGAAGGTTTGATGAGTCTGACTCGCGCTTTTATGTATGCGGGTGCGCCTTCGGTTGTTGTCAGTTTGTGGAAAGTGAATGACTCTGCGTCAAAAGATTTGATGGTCGCGTTTTATCGCAATCTTCAACAGCCGGTGAATGGCGAAAAGCTCAGTTATTCCGAAGCCTTGCGTCGCGCCCAATTGGAAATGATTGCAAAAGGAAACGCTCCGAAGTTGTGGGCGCCTTTCGTTTTGATAGGCAGACCGTAGTCAGTTTCAGAATCAACGGTTCAGTTTGACCATCACTAATTGTTGGCCGAGCCTGCTTTTTTCCTGCCCTCTTACTCCGTAAAGAACCATCACATATTCCCCGGATTTCAGACCGGCGCGAGCGATGACCATGTTCAAAGTGTTATCTTCGCCTACCGGTTTGAGTTTGGCAGGCTGTATTACCTGTCGCCCCGCTTCATCCTGCAATTCAATCACGTAGCTTGGGTAATTGCGCGGGTTGTTAATGGTCATGACCAGCAATCTGGCCTGGCTCCCATCGGAAAAATCCAACAACTTTCCGCCGCCGCTGTCGCGCTCTTCTCCGAATGAAAAATAGTCTGTCTGAATGTTATGGGGGATTGATGAAACCACAGTTGTTGATTGAATTCTCTGAGCAAGCAAAGTTTGTTCGGCAATTAGCTGTTCGTTTTGCTGCTTTAAGTCACGAACCGTTTGCTCAAAGCGATTGTCGGCCTGCTGCTGTTCATCTTTAAGTTTGGCGGCATAGTTTCGTGCAGTTTCGCTTTCGTGTTTTTCCTGTTGGACTCGCCAGGCCAAATACCCGGTTGAACTGAATGACGCCACTAAACTGGCCGCGATCGCCAGTCGCGCAAACGAAAACCGGGTTTCATTCTTGGGAAAAGGGAGAATTTTTGCTGGTTCTGCCGGCTTGATTTTCGGCCACAACGAAAGCCAATCACGCCTGATGTCCGCTTCACTCGGCGGCACTTCGTCTTGGCGTAAAGGATCAAAAAAGTCGCTGACCTCTCGGAGCAATCGTAAGCAGTTCGCGCAACCGACCAGATGTTTTTGCACAGATTCACGCTCGGCCTCAGCCAATTCGCCTTCATAAAAAGCGATTATCTGCCCTTCGCCAACGTGCTCATCAGCTTGGCGGGCAGAAGTCAGAACTGCGGTTTTTAAGTAATTCTCAAACTCGTTCACGTCGTGTAATCCTTTACATGTTCTGTCATCTGGATTTCATATCCTCGAAATAAGTGGCCAGCTTGGCTTTCAGTTTAGCCTTTGCCTGAAAAATGGTGGCTTTAACTGTGTTTTCATTACTCCCCAGCGTTTTGGCAATTTCTTTATAACTTAACCCGGCGAGGTGTAATTCCAAGCATTCACGTTGTTTTGGCGACAACTCCTCATTAATTGCTTTGCGAACAATCATCAGTCGTTCTTTTTCAAGAGCTGTTTGGAGTTGGTCAGGGGACGGGGCGGCCAATATATCGGCAATTGAGGGGCGCTCTTCTGAGCCGTCTTGGTTATCGCCATCTATAGAAACAACTATAGCTTTGCGCCTCTTGGCTGTTCGTTTATCAATTTCGTCACTTAAAAGATTTCTGGCTACTGATAAAATCCAGGTTTTGAATTTCGAATCGCCACGAAAACTTTCTACATTTCTAAAGACGGAAATAAACGTCATTTGGGTTAGCTCGCTTACGTTTTCTTCACTTTCTCCTTGGCGAGCAAAAAAACTCCGCACCTGACCGTAGAAATCCCTGTAGATCAAGCCGTAGTTTTCTTCAACATTCACTCCCTGCTTGATCTCAGCAATCAATTTGGCAATTTCGTCTTCGGATAGTCGGTTAGAACGGTTCACGGCGGGGATTATATGCAGCCAGTCACATTCAGCCAATCACCGACTCTGGTTGTCGGGAATTTAAGGATGTTTTTTTCGATTTTTCTTTCGCGCAACTAAACTTGCGCGAAGCTTTTCCTACTAACCTCAGTGAAAGCCGATTATGACGCAATCGAATGGGGCTAAAGAGGAAAAACTCAGCCATTGTTTCTGCCTCCTCGGCCAGCCTGTAAGCCTTGTTTGATTGCGTCTTGGCTGTAGATTTGAAAAGCAAAACGCCCTCAGCCATTAGGGTATTTACCGCTGCCCGCTCGTTGTAGAAAACAACGGCGGGCAGTTTTTTTTAGGAATTAGTGAACTTCGATATTCAGGGACGAGAAGGGCGTGCAACAAATGCGACTTATTGGCAGAATCCTTTCAAGAAAATTAAAGAATGTCTTTACAGACAATCCTCATTAAGTATAATGCGCGCGTCGTTGAACCCAATTCCTCATCAATAGCACTTAGAACTTAACGGTTTTTCTTCCCTCCCGACCCCGTGCCGTAGTTCATTTCACGTTTGAGAGTATGGCTGGAACCGGTGGTGCCACAAAAAAACTCTCTCGCCCAACAAACTTTCCCCTATCTCTATCCACGAGATTTTTAGTTGCCTGATTCGGTAATTGTCTGCGTGCCCAACGCTGATTATCCGTGTCGCCCCTCTCTTTGGCGTAGCCGTGTCCCAACATAATCAGGCTCGCCACAAAAAGCATCCGACCCCAAAATCGCAAAAGGTTCCCCCTTATCCAAAAACAAATGGGTAAGGACATATAGTTCTGCCTTCCCATCAGTATTACTGAGGTGCCAATGAAAAGCGGAAGCAAGACACGAGTCACGATCAAATGGGTTTTTCTGATCGC
This sequence comes from uncultured Acidobacteriota bacterium, assembly GCA_902825875.1. Lineage (GTDB taxonomy): Bacteria > Acidobacteriota > Blastocatellia > RBC074 > RBC074 > RBC074. The sequence continues at coordinate 313,612 of CADECP010000003.1, read as the reverse complement.
AATTCTTTTTCAAATCAATTCACTAAATTCCAAATCAAACTTTAATCTGCTGAGCAGTTTCGGCAGTTTGAACGAACGAGTCGCCGCGGCGGCAGCCGCAACGCCTGAATTGCCGCGCGTGTATCTGAACACGACTTACGCGCCGCTGTCCGGCCCGGTTATTACGGTCAACGCTGGCGGAGACCTGCAAGCTGCGCTCAATCAGGCTCAGCCCGGAACGACGATTCAATTGCAAGCGGGCGCGACGTTTGTCGGTAACTTCACGCTGCCCAACAAGAGCGGAACCGGCTGGATCATCATTCGCAGTTCGACGCCGGACGCCAACCTGCCGCAACCCGGAACTCGGATTGCGCCGCAACACGCCGGTTTGTTGCCGAAGATTTTGTCGCCAAACGCCGAATCGGCGCTTGCGACTTCGCCGGGCGCTCACAATTATCGGTTGATCGGATTGGAGCTTGGCATTCAATCCAATGTGAGGATGGCGTACGACATCGTCAAACTGGGCGATGGTTCCGGCGCGCAAAATTCGCTCAGCCAGGTTCCGCAAGACATCATCGTTGACCGTTGTTACATTCACGGAACCGCGACGGCGGATGTTTCGCGCGGCATTGCGTTGAACAGCGGACGCACGGCGGTGATTGATTCGTTTTTTTCCGAATTCCACGCGGTCGGACTCGACACGCAGGCGATTTGCGGATGGAACGGACCGGGGCCGTTCAAAATCGTCAATAACTATCTGGAAGCCGCTGCGGAAAACTTTATGCTGGGTGGTTCCGATCCATTCATCGCCAATCTGGTTCCGTCGGACATAGAGTTTCGCAGCAATTACCTGTACAAGCCGCTTCGCTGGAAAGTCGGCGAACCGAGCTACGCCGGGATTCACTGGTCGGTCAAAAACCTGTTTGAACTGAAAAACGCGCGTCGAGTTTTGGTGGATGGAAATACGATGGAAAACAACTGGGCGGATGCTCAGGACGGATTCGCCATTGTGTTGAAAAGCGTCAACCAGGATGGCACGGCTCCGTGGTCTGGAACCGGCGACGTGACCTTTACCAACAACATCATTCGCCACAGCGGAGCAGGCATCAATTTGCTGGGACGCGATCAGAGCCAGACGACCGTTCAAATGCGAAGGCTGCTGATTCGCAATAATCTTTTTGACGACATCAACGGAACACGTTGGGGCGGAACGCACGGCAGGTTTTTCCAGCTCAGCGACGCGCCCGATGTGATTGTGGATCACAACACGGCGATTCAATCCGGCAACCTGATAACCGCGTACGATCTGGCCAGCCCGAATTTCGTGTTCACCAACAACATTATGCCGCACGGACCTTATGGAGTGATTGGCGACAATCGCGCAGTTGGGAACGATTCCATCAACACGTATTTGCCGGGCGCGATCTTTTCGAAAAACGTCATTGCCGGAGCCGATCCGGCAAATTATCCGGCAGGGAACTTTTTCCCGGCTTCACTCAACAACGTGGGGTTCGTGAATATGGCGGGCGGCGATTATCGTCTGGCGACAACCAGTTCGTATCGCAACGCCGGAACCGACGGTCTGGACATTGGCTGGCTGTCAAACGGCCAGGCGCCTCCACCGCCTTCGCCGACTCCAACTCCAAGCCCGACGCCGACACCGACTCCTGCTTTGGCCATTACGAATGTCGCAGTGAGTTCTGTGACAACGAACAGCGCAACAATCACCTGGACGACCAATCAATTTACCGACAGTCAGATTGAATACGGCACGACCAGCGGGTACGGCCAACAAACCACGCTTAACTCAACTCTGCTGACCAGCCACGTCGAGGTCATCAGCGGATTGGCGACGAATACGTTTTACAACTTTCGAGTCAAATCCCGAACCAGCAGTGGCACACAGGCCGTTTCGACGAATTTCACGTTTTGGACGGTGGCGATGAAAACGCCGACACCAACGCCGACGCCAATGCCGACTCCTACGCCGACACCAACCCCGCCGCCAGTGATTGACGTCACTCCGCCAACGATCAGCGGAGTCGGGACTACGTCAGTTACTTCGTCTGGCGCGACGATTGTCTGGCTGACCAACGAAGCTTCGGATTCGCAAATCGAATACGGTTTGACGACGACTTACGGGCAATCCACGGCGATCAACACCACGCGCGTGGTGAATCATTCAATGGCTTTGAGCGGATTGGGTTCGGGCAAGCTCTACAACTACCGCGTCAAATCGCGCGATGCTGCGGGCAATCTTTCGGTTTCCGGCAACTTCACGTTTGTCACTGCGTCGGCGTTGTCAGGCACTGCGATCAGTTGGACGAAGCTACGAGGCCTGACAGTCATTGGCACGGTGTTGAGAAAGGTTGGCGGTTGCGATGGGTGTCGAGCGACCGCAGTTTCCCAGCAAACACTGACGACCGGCGACGGGTATGTCGAATTTGTTGCGGCGGAAAACAACACTGTGCGGTGGGCTGGATTGATGTCCGGCTGGAAAAACGTCAGCAGCGTATCCAGCCTGGATTTCGCCATCCGACTCGGCGCTGAAGCGGCGGTGTATGAACGCGGTATTTACAAGACGGATTTGATTTACAAACCCGGCGACGTATTCCGCATCGCCATCTCAGGCGGAGTGACCAGGTATTACAAAAATGGGTTGCTGTTTTACAGCAGCAACCTGAGACCGAGTTATCCGCTGGTTACAGCAGCCTGGATAGACACTGTCGGCGGAACAGTGGCCAACGCCGTGATGGGTTTTGGAGCGACAACTACAACGACGGCTTTGAAACAGTAAGCCTCACAAAAAAATCCGGGTTCAACTGACCGCGAAAACGCGATGAAGTTGAACCCGTTTTTTTTTTTTGGGTTCCAATGAAGTTATAGCGGTTTGCACCTGGCTGCGCCCTAATTTTTCCGGCAGAAAATATGGGCAAAAAAAGAAAACCACGGCTGTTTGATCGTTTTTCTGTTCTCATTTTATGCCAGCAAGCTGATATCGGGACAGATTTAGAGTATTGCGGTTCCGGGATGCTGCGGTGAATTCATTGTCGAGTTTCCTGATACCCAATGCCCGAAACCTGACTTTTACTAAAAGCAGCTTTTGACCAAATCGGTTTTCTGGTTTTCAGGTGTCAGGTGAATGGGACGGGGATCAGGCTCGAAGTCGCCAATGGTATCCAAGACATACAGCGTTCCAAAAAGTGCCCTGGCATCAGGCCGGCAAGTTTCTTTTGGTCGCAGCCAATCACAAATCGCTATAAAAGCTATAGCAGTTTAGCTCTGCCCCGCGCATCCGGCTCATCAATTCATGCACCTGGGCCATCGCGTCTTCGTGCCAGCGACGCAATCGCCGGATGTCAACGCGGCCCTGCCGAATCTCGTCGAACGTATCAAAGACGAAGGCGATCTCAAGCGTGTTTAGAGCTTCATTCTGTCTGAGTATTTTCGCCTCCCGTTGAAACACCGCAGCACGCTGATTTCAGTCATTGGCCAAATGCTTGCGCAATTCAATTGGCAGACATACCATTCGTTCACTTTCTTCAACTGGTCATTTGTCAATAAACATTTCGAAAGCCGTTGCCCCGCGAGTCAAGGTGTAGCGCATCTATGCCAACTACCCGCCCAATCGGATATGTGTGTGTGACGAGCAAGGTTTGTTTGAGCGCTTGAAAGGTTTTGAAGTCATGAACAGTAAAGCATCCCAAGGCAAAAAAACTGCCGCCGGTAAATCTGTGCCGATGGAAGCCATTTTGGCTTCGCTGGCGGTCACGGATGATGCCGTGCTGATCGCGGATGAACAGGAATACATTCTCTATTTCAACCCTGCCGCCGAACGGATGTTTGGCCGTAGCGCGGGTGATGCGCTCGGACAAACGCTGGATCAATTCCTGCCGCCCGCCGAGCCGAGTCCACAGGGCAAGCGAGGAGCAAAAGTGGCACGCCTGACTGAATTGTTGCACGCCAAGTCGAGTGAAATCACAGGGCAACGCACGGCGGGCGAATGCTTTCCGCTCGAAGCTTCGCTGACGCAAACTCAGGCGGGCGGACGAACGCTGTTCGCGTTGACTATGCGCGACCTTAGCATCAGGCCGCCGAAAGAAACGGCGGAAACGTTGCAGGAAGATTCCGTGGCGGAAATGCGCGCCGTCATTTTCAACAGCGCCTACGAATTTATTGGATTGCTGCGACCTGATGGAACCTTACTCCACGCCAATCCGTCCGCGCTCGATTTCGTGGGGGCGACGTTGGCAGAGGTGAAAGATCGTCCGTTCCTGGAAACTCCATGGTGGGCGCACGACGCGGAGGGGCGCGCCAAATTGCAGGCGGGGATTGCCACCGCCGCGCAGGGCGAGTTCGTTCGTTTTGAAGCAACGCATCGCGGGCTGAGCGGCAACGATATTACTGTGGATTTCTCGCTCAAGCCTGTCCGGGATGAGGGCGGCGCGGTTGCCTTTCTCATTCCCGAAGGTCGCAACATCACCGAACGCAAACTGGCCGAAGACAAGCGCGAGCGTGAACACGAAGAAAGATTGCATAGCATTCTGAATTCCATCCAGGAAATCGTCTGGTCGGCGACTCCTGATGGGGCGACGCCGTATTTCGTCAGTCCTTCTGCGGAGCGAGTGTGTGGCAGACCGATCACAGATTTTCACACGAACGGGCAGTTGCGGTTGCAGATAATCCACCTCGAAGACCGTGACAAAGTCGCGCGAGCTTTTCAGGAATTGGCGGATAAAGGACGTTACGAGGTCGAATACCGCATCACCCGTCCCGACGGCGAAGTTCGCTGGTTGCATGATCGTGGCTATCACGTACGCGATGAGCAGGGGAATCCACTACGGTTGGATGGCGTCGCATCAGACATTACCGAACGAAAGCGAGCGGAACTCGCCATGCTTGAAGTGAAAGCCCGCACCGCCAGTATCGTGGATTCGGCGATGGACTCCATCATCAGCGTCAACGAAGAACAATTAATCGTGCTGTTCAATCCGGCAGCCGAAAAGATGTTCGGTTACAGCGCCGCCGAAATGATGGGACAACCGCTGGAGCGTTTGCTGCCGACAAGCGCGCGCGCCGCACACGCCGAATACATTCGCCGTTTTGGAACAGCAGGCACGACTTCGCGTGCAATGGGGGCGCTCGGCGCAATCAGCGGCGTGCGTAAAAATGGCGAAGAGTTCCCGGCTGAAGCCGCCATCTCACAAATGGATGTGGATGGGCAAAAACTTTACACAGTCATCCTGCGCGACATCACACGGCGCAAAGAAGCTGAGAAGCGATTGATCGAACAAGCCGCGCTGCTCAATCACGCGCGCGAAGCCATCATCGTCGTTGATATTTCCAGCAACACTCTTTTCTGGAATACCGGCGCGGAACGTTTGTACGGTTGGACAGCCGAAGAAATGATTGGGCGCAATGTGGCGACAGAGTTGTTCCGCGAGCAGCAGGAGCCGCGCGAAACCGCTCGGGGCGTGTTAATGGAAAAAGGCGAATGGGCGGGCGAGTTTCAGCAATACACCAAAGACGGGCGAAAGATCATTGTCGAAAGCCGCCTCGCGCTGGTGCGTGACGAAGCGGGAGAACCGAAATCCATCCTCATCATCAATGCCGACATTACCGAGAAGAAAAAGCTTGAACAACAATTCTTCCGCGCGCAGCGAATGGAAAGTCTGGGTACGCTGGCTGGCGGCATTGCGCACGATTTGAACAACGTGCTTTCGCCGATTGCGATGGGCGTGCAGATGTTGCAAATGAAGCACGCGGACGAATTCAGCCGGAAGATGCTCAACGTAATGGGGGCAAACGCTGAACGCGGCGCGGCGATGATCAAACAAATCCTTTCCTTTGCGCGTGGGGGCGGCGGCGAACGAATCCCGCTACAGTTGCAGCATCTGGTCAAAGACGCCATCAAGTTGATGATCGAAACCTTTCCGAAAGAGATCGAAATCAAACAAAAATTCGACCAGGAACTCTGGCTGGTCGAAGGTGATTCGACACAACTCCATCAGGTATTGATGAACCTCTGCGTGAATGCCCGCGACGCCATGCCGCACGGCGGCACATTGAGCATCAGCGTCGAAAATCAGCCGATTGATGAATTGTCCGCACGGATGTGGCCGGAAGCCAAAGCTGGCAATTACGTTGCGCTCACCGTTGCCGATACGGGCGAAGGCATTCCGGCAGAACATCTCGACCGCATCTTCGATCCGTTCTTCACGACCAAAGAACCGGGCAAAGGAACCGGATTGGGATTGGCGACAGTGGCGGGAATTGTCAAAGCGCACGGCGGATTCATCAATGTGTATAGTGAATTGGGCAGAGGCGCGCAGTTCAAAATTTATCTTCCTGCTCAAATTACATTGCAGATCGCCCATTCCGAAACCGTCGAGCGCGGCATCCCCGCCGGAGAAGGCGAGTTGATTCTGGTCGTGGATGACGAAGCCTCGATCCGCGAAATGACCCGTTCAGTTCTCGAAGCCTTCGGATACCGCGTACTTTCAGCCGCCGACGGAGCCGAAGCCATCGGCGTGTATGCGCAACACCCGGACGAAGTGAAATTGGTCTTGACCGATATGATGATGCCGCTGATGGACGGCTTGAGCATGATCCGCGCCTTGTTACACATCAATCCGCAGATCAAGGTCATTCTCAGCAGCGGACTGGCCGAAGAAAGAAAAGTCGCCGAAGCACGGCAACTCGGCATCGAACACTTTTTATCGAAGCCTTACAACACCGAAACACTTCTGAAAACTGTCGCTCAGGCGATTCGCAAAGCCGAATAGCCGCGGATGGAATGTTTCATTTTTCGGCCAATAAGTTGATGTTGTTATGGAATACCAACATCAACAGAACGACCAGATTGACGAACACGCCGATGCGAGCTTCAGGCCAACTCACGATGCATAGCGCCAGCGAAGCAAGCGCAACATAGAACGTAATGCTTTCCCACCCCTGCGTCATCCGCATCACGCTCATCCCCGCCCACGCAAAAGCCAGTGCTACCGCTAGCCACAACACACCAATCACACGTATTCCCACATCGCCTACATCCCAATGCCCCGCGAACAAGGTGGTTTTATATGGCATCTCGGTATTGTTCATCAGTTGCCACGGCACAACGAAACCAGCCAAATGCGCGATGCTGTGCATCAGCAGAAAAATGCCCAGAGCGATTTTCATTCACAACCTCTTTCAAGCTTCCCTGACAAACCAGTCCGCCGGGCGGCGCAGCGAAACCGGCGCGGGAAAGGTTCTTTCTGTCGCTCAACCAGGTAATACATTCCCCCGACAGCGGCAAAGGCTCCGTTGGTAAGCCCGATGAATTTTCTTCGCTGCATCCGCGACCTACCTTTCAGAGCGCCGCCGCCGCGCGCTTCGTCGCCATTACTCCTCGTAAGCGCGTTGCCAACAGCGGCACAAATAATAGCCATAACAAACCTAGCCCCATCAATCCGCCCTCACGCAAGTTGTAATCTGCCCACATCCGCTCCCACGAATAACCAAAGACGAACAAGCCGAGCGCGAATTCAACGGCCAGCGTTAATGCCATCCATAGACAGCCGATTTGCAAAAGCTGCTGACGATTTGCTGCACGCAACCAACGCACGAACAGCAACGCAACGGCTAGAATCAAAACCATCCCGGTGAAGAAAGTGATTTGACGCGAGCGGAAATCGCCGACCAGTGGCTTCAGCCAAAGCTCGCGTGCCGTGCCGTGCAAGCTTTCAGCCAGAATGATGACGCACCAAATGGCAAATCCTTTCAACAGATAATGTGCAGATTTCGTCATCTCTACTCCATTTCACAAACACTGTTACCGGCGGAATAGTTTGCTGATGCTGTAAATCGCCATGATTCCCAGCCCGGTTCCGGCGGCGAGCGCCGCCAGCAAGGCACGAGGCGTGATGATGGTATGAAAATCGGCGCTCCCGTCTTTGATTTCGATATACCCCACAGGCGAAACGCGAACGCCGCCTCCGCCGCCGGAGCCGCGCTGACCGTCTTCCTGACCGCCTCCGCCGCCAAAACCATAGGCCACTTGTCCGACTGGAATCACAGTCACACCATCACGTTCAACAGGCGCGGAGTAAATCGTGGTCGCATTGGCTGTCACCCCCAGTTCGTGAGCCAGCTTCTCAACCACGCCGCTTTGCTCTTCAGATGATTTGCTTCCGAACATTGTCTTTTCCTCCTACTGTTCCTTCGCCAACTGTTTAAGCAAACCTTATGCCCTGAAGCGTTGCCGCCGTGTTTGACTGCCGAAAAGGGGGAAATGACGACACGCCGCGAAAGTTTTCTCACTCGTTTGAAAATGAAGCCCACAAGTTCAAGACATAACAAAGGCGGTCGGAAACGTAACCTTCTGTTTCCGACCGCCTTTGTTTACCTTGAATAAGCAAGGCGCTTATTTAGGTTGAAACGCTTCCAGGTATTTCGTCAGGGCATAAACGTCCAACTGAGCTTCTGAGCTACCTTTCTTTTCACGAAAGTATCGTCCCCAGACAGGCATCTCGCGCGAACCATGAGATGTGACATCAACTTCGCCTGCGATGATGTTTTTGACTCTCAAAGCAGGATATTTTCCATCGGCGTCCTTGAGGTTTTTCAATGACGGCGGTGCGTTCTTCATCGCAGTAGCCGCTGGGCCATTGCCCGTCCCGTCTGTGCCGTGACAACTCGCGCAGTATTGATAATAAAGCTTGCGCCCTCGTTCATTTTTGTCACTGCCTTGACCGCTAACGGTTGGCAAAAGAGCAATTGAACCGCCCAAAAACAATGTCCCACAAACAACTGTTACCAGCGAAAGCAATTTTCGTTTCATGATTTCTCCTTTTTTATAAGTAATGAGTTGCGCGGATTCTTTGCCTTTCCATTGGCAATGAATGAATCAGCAAGAAATGTGCCGCGATCAACCGTCGGTCAAAAGCGATTAAAACCCGGCGAATCGGGCGATTTCACGATGTGGTCGGCGAAATTCCATGCAACAACTGGGCGATTGCTCACAGACGTGTTGTCTGAATTCGGAACCGTTTATTGGTTTGTGTACCCGCACAACAGAAATGCCTGAAACTTCACTACCGCATCGCAGAATTCGCTCAGCCAATTAGCATAAATGTCGTTGGAACCAATCCGCAGCCAGATAAGCGGCTTCTTCCAATTTTCCAGGCTCTTCAAAAAGGTGAGTAGCGTTGGGAACAATCTTCAATTCCTTCACGCACTGAAGTCGCGTCAGAGCTTCCTCATTTAATCGCAGAACCACCTCGTCCAGTTCGCCGACAATCAACAGTGTCGGAGCGGTGACTTTCGACAACGCTTCACCAGCCAGATCGGGGCGGCCTCCGCGCGAAACGACTGCACGGATGTCGCCGCCAAATTCAGCGGCGGCGATCAACGCGGCGGCTCCGCCGGTGCTTGAGCCGAAATACCCTGTGTGCAGGAAACAGGTTTCCGGCCTGCTTTTCACCCAATCGGTTGCAGCGATCAGCCGTTCAGCCAGCAATGGAATGTTGAACCGCAAATGGCGTGTTTGCAGATCAATCGCTTCTTCTTCCGGCGTCAGCAAATCGAAAAGTAGCGTGCCAAACCCGGCTTCACGTATGACTTCGGCCACAAATTGATTGCGCGGGCTGAACCGGTTGCTGCCGCTGCCGTAGGCAAAAAGAACCAACCCGGAAACCACCGCCGGAAGATTCAACTCTCCCGCCAAAGAGATTGAACCAGCAGGGAGATTTACCTGGAGTGGCATTTCCAATCGTTGTTGATGAGGTGAAATCCACATAAGCCATTCCTTTCAGGGAGCCGAAATCGGCACGGCAAATCCGATGCCGGGAAAAGCACAAACAAGGGTGTGGTGAAACCGGGCGATTTTGCTGAGCGATGAGAAAAGTTCCGCGCTGGCCAAGCGTGAAAACACCCGACTTGTTTCGCATTCAATAACAACCTGACGTTTGTCAGCAGCTTGCCAGTGAACATTTCAGTCGGCACACATTTTGCACCTAACGAACTGAAACTTGGTTAAAACGCAAAATGGAAGCTGATTCCTGTTTCATCAGGCACAGTTGCAGCAAAGAGAGGGAATCGGTCTGCGGCTGGACGCATTTTTTCATCAACAAAACTCGCTGAGCCGAGAAGGGGAGAGAGCTTATGAAAGACAAAATGAAAATCCTGATTGCTTACGACGGTTCGGAATGCGCCGATGCTGCATTGGCGGATTTGAAGCTGGCTGGGCTTCCGCGAAAAGTCGAAGCTCATGTGCTTTCGGTATACGCGGAATGGATTATCGCGCCGGGAAGTTATGGAATGGTCGAAACCGATTTCACGCGGTATCTCGGCGAAAATGAAATGGAATCTCTGGCGATGGCTCGCCGCGCGCGCGAAACCGTGAAAGCGGCCTTTCCGGATTGGGACGTTCATGCCGATGCCACCATTGGTTCGCCTGCCAAAGCGATTTTGCAAAAAGCCGATGAGTTGAAACCGGACGTGATCGTAGTCGGTTCGCACGGACGTTCGGTGTTGGGGCGGCTGTTTCTGGGCAGCGTGTCGCAGAAAGTCTTGCACGCGGCGCACTGCACCGTACGAATTGCGCGCGGCCATGAACTTCAATTGGCTGCGCCAATCCGGCTGATCGTCGGAGTGGATGGTTCCAAAGGAGCAGAAGCGGCGGTGAATGCTGTTGCGGCGCGCCATTGGCCGAAAGGCAGCGAGGCGCGAATCATCAATGGTTTCCCGGTATTGCCGCAAATTGGCTCTCAACTCACCGCGTCTGCGATCAACCAATGGGTGATCGAGGAAAAGGCTCGTGTGGAAAACGCGCTGGAAAAAGCTGTCGGCAAATTGAAAGGCGCAGGATTGGCAGTTTCTACAACAATCAAGGAAAACGACGCTCGTCAGGCTTTGCTTGGTGAAGCGGTAGCATGGAAAGCGGACTGTATTTTCGTCGGCGCACAAGGCTTGAATGCCGTCGAACGTTTTTTGCTTGGCAGCATCTCTTCGTTTGTCGCCACACACGCTCCCTGTTCGGTCGAAGTCGTCAGAGAGGAGTGAGTATGCAAACCGCCAAACATTATTCAATCAGACGTTCACCAAACACATAATCGCCGAAGCTTTAGTCCGGCGACCGGTTTTATTCGTTTTGATTAGCTGTGACGTGGTGTCCAATTTTCTTCAAACGGTATCGAAACTGGTCGCGGGAAATGTGCAGCAACTCGGCGGCCTTGGTTTGATTGCCTTCGGTCAGTTCGATGGCTTGTAACGGCAACGATCTTTCGACAGCGTCCCGGCTTACTCCGGTCAGAGTCGGCACGCCCGAATACAAAGTCACAGCCGTGCGAATTGAAAAGCTGAAGGGAAAGGCGCAACTGTGAACAGACGACCGCAAAACCGAATCGCGTTATTCACCAGACTTTTTAGCCTGGCCTGTTTGGGCTTTGTGTTTGCCCTGTTCGCAACTGAAAGCCTTCACGCGCAAACCAAGGCGGTAAAACCGACCGCGAAGCAGACCAGAAAAACTCCGCCCGCACTCAGCGCCGAAGAAATCGCTGAAGCTCGCAAGCGGTTGGCGGAACTTGAGTATTGGTTGAAGGAAGAAGAATCCGGCGAAGACGCTTCGTTGCGTCACGCGCTGATTGCTTTTCAAAAAGTGGACGGCCGTCCGCGCACAGGCAAACTGACCCAGGAAGAATTGGAAGCCTTGCGCGCGGCGAAACCTCCGAAGCCGCGTGAAACCGGCTATGCACATGTCGAAGTTGATCTTTGTCGGCAGGTGCTGTTTTTGGTGGAAGTCGGCGACAAGCCTTTGCGCGTGCTGCCGGTTTCGACCGGTTCCGGCAAATGCTTTACCGAAGGCGGCAGAACGCGATTGGCCAACACGCCTACGGGACGATTCAAAGTGCAATGGAAACTCAAAGGCTGGCGCAAAAGTCCGCTCGGTTTGCTGTATTACCCTAACTACTTTCACAACGGCGTGGCGATTCACGGCAATCCATCCGTGCCCACCGAACCGGCCAGCCATGGCTGCGTTCGCATTCCGATGTTCGCGGCGGAAAAGTTCAGCGAACTGACCCCCGTCGGAATGGTCGTCATTGTTTATAACAGCGATGATCTTCAGCCCGGTGTGACCCGCGCGCCGTCAACGATCTGATTGTTGGGATGAACAATGACTTCAGCGCCTTCGCTCAATCCGCTCAGCACTTCAACGTCAAATGCCGTTCGATGACCGATCTCAACCTGGCGTTGACGAGCCTGGCCGTTTTCAATCACGAACACACTCCAGTGTTGACCGTTGCGGAACAGCGCGCTGGCCGGAACGCGCAATACGTTTTCCGATTCCCAGACGACCAACCGCGCTTCCACGCGATACCCATCGCCCAACACGCCGGGGGCGTCCACGAAATCGGCGATGACGTTGACGCGCTGCTCTTCGACGCCGAGCAACGCCGCGCGCGACTTCCACTTCGGAAGCGGCGGCGACGCGCGCTTTGGCTTCGGCAATCTGGCGCGGATCGAGCGGCGTCATCGGCAACGGATCAATGCGCGCAATGACTTCATCGCGCGCGACTGTGTTGCCGCGCTTGAGTTCAATGCGCGCCTGGTTTTCAGGTTTTGCTGAAAGCGTACCGCCTGGCATTGTCTTACGCCGAAGCCGAGTTCGAATCAGATTTTGTTGGGAACAGAATGATAAGGGACTCAGCGGAGTTGGGCGCATACGCGATCAGAGGCGGGTTAGCTCAAGCCGTGGGATGGCAGGCTCTGTGCTTCCTGCTTATAATCTTCCACTGGAGATACGAATAGATTATGCCCGTCGCGCCAGCTTGCCCAACCAACCGTTCGTATGAATTCGGCCCGTTCCGGCTGGACGCGGCGGAGCGCATTTTGCAATGCCGGGAAACCGCCGTGATGCTGCCGCCGAAGGTCTTCGATACGTTGGCGGTGTTGGTGGAAAACAGCGGGCGCTTGCTGGAAAAAGATGAATTGATGCGCCTGCTGTGGCCTGACAGCTTTGTCGAAGACGGCAGTCTGTCTCGCAAAATCTCCTACCTGCGCAAGGCGCTCGAAGAGCATGATCCCAGCCAAAAATACATCGAGACCGTGACCAAGATCGGCTATCGCTTCGTCGCCGAAGTGCGCGCCGTGCCGCAGGAATTGCCCGTCAATTTTCCAGTGGCGGCGGAATCTTTCGTGATGCATGGCAACGGCAACGGTACACACAAACCGGCGAACCCGCCGGCGAGTGAAGCACAGGAAATTCAACCAACCCGCCCGCTCGCTGGTTGGACTGGGCGTTCGGTGATCGCGGCTGCGGCTGGTCTGATTGGCTTGGTTTGTCTGGCGTTCGTGTTTTCCGGCCAACGCGCCGCAACGCCAACTCCGTTCCAGCAGCGGCAAACTTTGCAACTGACCAACACAGGCCGGGCGTACCGGCAAACGCTGTCGCCCGACGGCAAATATCTCGCCTACGCGATGCAGGAAGAAACCGGGCAGAGTTTATGGGCGCAACAGACGGCGACGGGCAGCAACTTGCAACTCATACCGACCGCCGCTGGCGCTTACCGCTCGCTGACCTTTTCGCCTGACGGCAACTATCTCTATTTCACAAAGCCCGGCCAAACCGCGCCGCTGTTTCGCATCCCAGCCATCGGCGGACAGCCTGTGAAGCTGCTGGATGACGTGGGCAGCGCGCCCGCGCTTTCGCCCGACGGCAAACAGATGGCGTTTGTCCGGCGCGATTCGGGCAAAGGCGAAAGCACGCTGTTGCTGGCGCGTGCCGACGGTGGCGGCGAACGCTCGCTGGCTGTGCGCAAACTGCCCAATCGTTTTTCGCACGACGGATTGTCGTGGTCGCCTGATGGCCGTCATCTGGCGGTCGGCGTCGAAGACTCCACGCCCGAACAACGCCGGATGCGCGTCGTCGCCGTGCAAGTCGCCGACGGCAAGGAAATCGCGGTCGGCGCGCAGCACTGGTATCGCGTCGAACAGGTCGCCTGGACGGGCGACGGCAAAGGCGTGATCGCCATCGCCTGGGATCCGCCCACGGGCATTTTCAGCGGCCAGCTTTGGCATTTGTCCTGGCCTGCCGGTGAAGCGCAGCGGCTGACCAACGATTTGAATGATTACGAAGGTGTCAGTCTTTCCACCGACGGTTCGACGTTGGCGACGATTCAGGAAACGCGCACTTCGTATTTTTGGGTGGAACCTGCCGGGCAAGCCGGGCGCGCCATCCCCGGTTTATCAGCCATCGGCGATACGCAAAGCCCGCATTTGGGCATTGCCTGGCTGGCCGATGGGCGCATCGTTTACGGCAAAACCGTAGGCGGCAACGCAGACCTGTGGGCGATGGATTTGGCGGGCGGCAATCAACAAAGGCTGACGACCAATCCCGAAGCCGACATTCAACCCGCGACTTCGGCGGATGGACGAACGATTGTTTATACCGCCTTTCACCGCAACCATCCGCACATCTGGGGCATGGATGCGGACAGAAAAGATGCGGACGGAAAAAATGCGCGACAGTTGACCGCAGGCCACGATGAAACGATGCCCGCGCTTTCGGCGGATGGCCGCTGGCTGTTTTACCTTTCGAGCGGAAGGCGCGACGGGAATTTGCGAAAGCTGTCGTTGGCCGGCGGTGCGCCCGAACAAGTGGGCCATTACGTCGTCAGCCGCCCGGCGCTTTCGCCCGACGGAAAATGGGTCGCCGGATTTATGGCCGATCCCGCCAACGATGCGCGCACGCAACTCACGGTCTTGGCGGTGGACGGTAACACTCCGCCGCGAGTTTTTATGCCGCGCAGCTTTTTTGAACAGGAGTGGATGCAATGGTCGCCGGACAGCCGCTCCATCTATTACCTGGACCAGAAAGACGGCGTCACCAATCTGCGCAGCCAACCGCTGGACGGCGGCCCTTCGGTGCCACTGACTCATTTTCAAACCGACCTGATCTTCCGTTTCGCGCTTTCCCCTGACGGCCGCACATTGATCTGCGAGCGCGGCAGCAAGGCGCGCGACATAGTGTTTTTCAAAGCCGTGCCGCCTGTCTCCTGATTGGGCCTGCCGATTCATTTCCACCGGGTACACAAGCGCCCTCTGCTTGCTGGAATTGAAGCGCGAAGTTTCCTTTTTCCCAGTTTTGCGTAAGCCCTGATCCAAATTTCTGTGCCACTTATCCATCGGCGCGTTCAGCCAACCCGCTAACTCCCTGAAAATTCAGCCTCGTCCGAAAAGAATCCGAACTTCATCCGATCCCAGCCGCGACACCTAATCGCTACTTCTCTTAGCCTTGCCTGGCTCGCAAACACTGTGCAACCCTGAATCGTGGAGAGTAAGTTGTAATGGAAGCACGCAACACTGCTGAGTTACGGCAAGCCGGCAACGGACGTGGCCGGGAGCTTTTAGACCCGACACTTTCCGCCATAACGCTACGGCATCGGCACGGACACGCCGAGCGAAATCATCCCCGCACCCACGAGCGGCGGCGGCGTTTTCATCACCACAAGAGGAAAAATTCACTATGAAGAAACTTTGGCATGACGGCAGGGCGTACTGCTTCACCTTTGCTGCCGCGCTCGTGTTGAGCGCCGGTTGGAACGGCATGGTCGTCAATGTTTCAGCGCAATCGCTGGCCCAGGCTGACCGCCAACGCATCGAAAATTACGGCGCTCAGTTCGTGCGCGCCATCAACGCCGACACGCCGGAAGCGCAATCGAAAGCCGTGCCCGAAGTCTTCGCGCAAAGCTTTATCCAAAGCACCAGCGAAGCGCGGCTCGCCGCTTTGTTCGCCAAGCTGCGACAGCAATTCGGCGTGCTGGAATATCACCATTCGGAGTTGGTGGAAACCAAATTCGGCGAACGTCTCAGCCGCATTTTGCACGTCTATGCCAAAGCCAAAGGCGCAAAAATGTGGCAGGACATTCAGCTTCGCATCGAAGACAACCCGCCGCACAAAATCAAAGAACTCGCCTTCATCGCCGAAGTCGCCGAACCGATTGCCTTGCCAAACGGCGCGATTACCGACCGCAACACGCTGGCTTGGCTGAACAACTACATTGACAAGCTGATCGCCGACAACGACCTGTCGGGCAGCATCCTGATCGCGCAGAGCGACAAGCCGATTTACGAACGCAGCTTCGGGTTCGCCGACGCCAAACGCGCGGTCAAAGTCACGCCGGAAACACGTTTCGGCATGGCGAGCGGCAGCAAGATGTTCACCGCGCTCGCCATCGCGCAACTCGCCGAAAAGGGCAAGCTCAAGTATTCCGACCCGCTCAGCAAATTCTTTCCTGATTTTCCGAACGCTGCCTTCGCCAAAAAAGCGACGGTGCATCACCTGCTCTCGCACACGTCGGGCGTCAACGAATACTGGACGCCAGAATACGAAAAGAACTGGCAAAACATCCGCGACAACAAACAGATGTTGCCGTGGGTTTACAAAGTCGGCACCGATTTCGAGCCGGGCGCGAAGTTTCATTACAGTAATTCCAATTTCATTCTTGCGGGCTTGGTTGTCGAGAAGGTCAGCGGAATGGACTACTACGAATACGTGCGCAAACACATCACCGGGCCGCTGGGCATGACGATGACGGATTTTTACCAACGCGATGGCTCCGTCACGAATTTAGCCGAGCCGTTGAAGCGCGGCGCAAACGGTTGGGAAATGGTCGAACTTGGCGCACGCGGCACATCAGCGGGCGGATGCTTTTCCACGCCGCGCGAGATGCTGAAATTCGCGCGTGGTTTGACGAGCGGCAAACTCGTGGCGAAAGACGCCCTGGCGTTGCTGACCGCCTCGAAGACGCGCGGTCTTGATGCGCAAACGGATTACGGCTATGGCTTCGAACTCGGCAATCAGGGTCAAGTGCGTTCGTTCGGCCACGGCGGCATTGCGCGCGGTACGAACTTCGCGTTTCAGTATTTCCCGGCGGAAGACCTGACCTTCATCGCCTTCAACAATCAAAATAACGGCGCGTATGACGACCTGCGCAAGAACATCGTCAAACTGATTACCGGTTGGCGATGAGCCTTGCCACGCTGCTCCAACAGCTTCCTTATCCCGACGGCGAAGGCATTGTGCGCGTCGTCAACGAAGAGCGCGGCAAGGAAAGCGTGACCGCATCGCGCCGGCCACGCTGACCTTTCACGGCGTGACCGATTTGCAAATGCGGCTCGCGTCTTTCGGCGATACCTACCAGGTTGCGCTGACCGAGCCGGTTATTGCGCACCTGCACAGCGAACGGTTGATGGAACAGAAAGTTTGCCTGGATCGGTCTTACTACGTGTGGGCGATGGAACTCTGTACGCCGGGCGGAGAAATCCGTTTTGACGCGAGCGGGTTTACGCAAGTCTTGCGGCGGAAAGCGATGTTGTGCGCCGAGCAACGAATCACTGGTTTTCGTTAGTTTCAGTGAAACCTTGTCGGGTATTGCGCCACTCACTCCTTGTCATTTCAACCAACTTACACAAGGAGAATTTATGCAAACGTTATGGCAAGACCTGCGTTTCGGTTTACGGATGCTGTTGCGCAAACCCGCGCTGTCCACCATCGCCGTGTTGGCGTTGGCGCTGGGCATCGGCGCGAACACGGCGATTTTCAGCGTCGTCAACGCCGTGCTGTTGCAACCGCTGCCGTATCGTGAGCCGGAGCGGTTGATGTACCTGTTCCGCACGCAACCGCCGATTGACCGCAGCCCCGTCTCGCCGCCCGCCTTCCGCGATTTCGTCGAGCAGCAAAACACCGTCGAACCGCTGGCCGCGCATTTCGGCGAAACCTACAACCTGACCGGCGTAGACGAAGCCGAGCGTTTGATCGGACGGCGCGTGACGGGGAATTTCTTTGCGCTGTTTGGCAGCCAACCCGAACGCGGGCGCTGGCTCACCGCCGAAGACGATCAGCCGGGCAGTGCGCGCGTAGCCGTCATCAGCCACGGGCTGTGGCAACGGCGCTTCGGCGGCGAGGCTGAAGTCGTCGGCAAAACCGTGCCGCTCAACGGCGTTACGCATACGATCATCGGCGTAGCGCCCGCGTCGTTTCAGTTTCCGCGCCGCGTCGAAATCTGGACGCCCGCGCGTTTGGCCGAAGAGCAGCGCGGGCGCGGCAACAACTTCCTGATGATGGTCGGGCGTTTGAAAGACGGCGTCACGCGCGAACAAGTACACGCACAGTTCAATCAAATCGCGGGACGCCTGGCGCAGCAATATCCTGAGAATCACGGCAAGCTCACGATCACCGTCGCGCCGCTGCTCGAAGAGCAAGTGCGCAACGTCAAAGACGTGCTGTGGATCATGCTCGGCGCGGTCGGCTTCGTGTTGTTGATCGCCTGCGCCAACGTCGCCAACCTGTTGCTGGCGCGTGCGGCGGCGCGACAAAAAGAATTCGCCTTGCGCGCGGCGCTGGGCGCGGGCGCGTGGCGCATCGTGCGGCAGTTGCTGACCGAAAGCAGCCTGCTCGCCTTGGCGGGCGCGGCGCTTGGTGTATTGCTCGCTTTCCTCGGCATCAAGCTGCTGGTCGCGCTGGCGCCGGGCAATCTGCCGCGCGCGGGCGAAGTGCGCATTGACGGCTGGGTGCTGGGTTTCACGCTGCTTGCGGCGGTGCTGACGGGCGTGCTGTCGGGGCTGGCTCCCGCGTGGCGCTTCGCCCGTGCGAATCTCAACGACACGCTTAAAGAAGGCGCGCGCGGCGTGATGGGCAGCCCGTCGCAATCGTGGTTGTGGCGTGGCCTCGTCGTCGCTGAAATCGCGCTCTCGCTCGTCTTGTTGGTGAGCGCGGGTTTGTTGATCGGCAGCATGCAACGGCTGCTCGCGGTCAATCCGGGCTTTGACCCGCAACCGTTGCTGACGGCGGATATTTCGTACCCGCGCAAAGTTTACGCTGAGAACGCCGCCGGGCAGCGGCAGGAAGCGCAGGAGCGCGCGGACTTCCTGCGCGCGGCGGAAGCGAAGGCCGCGACCGTGCCTGGCGTACTTTCCGTCGGCGTTATCAACGATTTGCCGGTCACGGGGAACAGCGCCGTCAACGGCGGTTTTCAAATCGAAGGCCGAACGCCGTCGAATACCGGCGAAGCGCCGCTGGCCGAACGCAAGTTCATCACGCCGGATTATTTCGCGGCGCTGGGCATCGCGGTGAAACAGGGCCGCGCCTTCAGCCCGCGCGATACGCTGGATGCGCCGCCGGTAGTGCTGATTAACGAAGCGATGGCGCAACGTTATTTCTCCAATCACGATGCGCTCGGCAAGCGGTTGCTTGTGATGGGCGATCAGCCGCGTGAGATCGTCGGCATCGTCGGCGACGCGCGGCAATGGGGCTTGCGGCGCGACGCTTCGCCCGAAATCTACTTTCCGAACGCGCAGATTCCTTACGGCGACACGGTGACGCTGGTCGCGCGCACGAGCGTTGCGCCTGCGAGTTTGAGCGATGCGTTGCGGCGCGCGTTGCAATCAGTCAATCCTGACGCGCCCGTGTTTCGCATTCGCACAATGATGGATGTGCTGGACGCGACGACGGCGGCGGAACGCTTCAACATGGTTTTGATGACGGTCTTTGCGGCGCTGGCCTTGTTGATGGCGGCGATTGGTTTGTACGGCGTGATGTCTTACACGGTCTCGCAAAGCACGCACGAAATCGGCATCCGCATGGCGCTGGGCGCGCAGGCGCGCGATGTGTTGAAGCTGATTTTGTTGCACGGCATGGTGCTGGCGGGCACGGGCGTCGCGGTTGGGCTGGCGGCGGCGTATGGCCTGACGCGCCTGCTGACGAGCTTCCTGTTCGGCATCAGCGCGCGCGACCCGTGGACGTTTGCGGCGCTGGCCGTGTTGTTGACGGCGGTGGCGTTGCTGGCTTGTTACTTCCCGGCGCGACGTGCGACGCGCATAGAACCGTTGACCGCTTTACGGCACGAGTGAAAAGACGATGCGAATTCTTCCGCGATTTCGGCTGCCGCGCTGGCGTTCGGTGACGCGCGTGTGGCAACGCTGGCAACGGCATCTGACCGTGGCGCGTTGTGTTTACGCCGTCGAATTATTGTTGCTCATCGGCGCGTTGTGGTGGATGTGTATGGGCAGTTGCGCGGCTGCCATTGATCGTTACGGCGAACGCGGCGATGCGCCCGCCGCAGGAAACGCATCGCAATGATCTTGCCGCCTTGCACCAACGCGCCAGCCTGGCACAGCCCAACTTGCGCTGCGCGGCAGCATCGGTGAGGCGTTGCAGCAGATGATGTTCGATAGCCGCCACATTGCCGCGCTCAACAGCAGGTTCGGCGAACCACATCGCCTCCGCCAACACCGCCGCGATGACCGCGAGCGTCCACAACATAATCAGACCAATTGTGTTCAGAAGTTTGCGCCGCATCGTGATGGTTAATCGAAAACTTTCTTGTCCAATTCCTGCGCCAGATACACCGCGTTGGGAAACTCGGCTTTGATCCGCGCCCACTGCTTTTGAAAGTCGCCATCGCCCAGGCGGTTAAGCGTCGTATCCGGCGGCACGTGCATCACGACGATGTGGCGCGGCTGAATCTGTTCGCGCACCGCCCGCCTCCAGCCGTCGCTCTCGAAATACCAGGTCGGCAGAAATGCCACATCAATGCGCGCTATGGCGATTTCGTATTTTTGAAACACCGCCGGTTCGGCTTCGGAATCACCGATGTGCAGGATGCGTTTGCCGCCGAGTTCGATGATGAAGCCGAGGTTTTCCACGGGGCGGGTGCGCCCGTGATGAATGTTGAGCAACTGCACGTCTATGCCGCGATGTTCCGTGTGAATGCGTTCGCCCTCTTTGGGCAAGGCCGCGATCACGCGCGTTTTGATGGCGTCGAACTTGCCGGTCGCGCGCAGCTTGTCTGCCGCTTGCGGCGTGGAAAAGAAAAACGCCTGCGGGTTGTTCGTCAGATGCGCCAGGACGGGTTCGGCGTTGAAATGATCGCCGTGAAAATGCGTGGCGAAGACGGCGTCCACGTTAGCAAAAGGCGCGCGCGCCTGTTCCAGCAAAGCGCGCTGTGCGGGCGAAACCGCGGCATAGCCTTTCAGCCCTTCGCCAAACAGCGCGTCAATCAACACCTTCCTGCCGCCGCCCGCGATCATGAAACCTTCGTTGGCGAGGTAGGTGACTTCGAGCGCGGCGGCGCTGGCCGGAGTGGCGAGCGTTTGTTCCATCGCATTGACCGGCGTGACGGGTGCTTCGTTACGACAGCCTGACAGCCAAATCAGCGGGAGCAGCGCACCAATGCGCAACATTGTTTTCATGCGGATTCCCCCCAGGTTTTTATAGTTGTGTCCATTGTTGGAAGAACGCAGGATTTCCCGGTTCAGGCTCTCATTCCGCACGCAACGCAACCAGCGGATCAACCTTTGTTGCTCGTCGTGTGGGAAGCCAACACGCCAACAAAGCCACTAAAATCAAAATGCTCGTAACCAGCACAAACGTCAACGAGTCAGTTGCCGTCACGCCAAACAAAAGGCTCTTGAGCAAGCGCGTCAACGCGAGTGCGCCTGCTACGCCCAAAGCCGTGCCGATTGCCACGAGTGTCATGCCCTGACGGATAATCAACGCCGATATGTTGCGCGACTGTGCGCCGAGAGCCAGCCGGATACCGATTTCGCGCGTGCGCCGGCTGACCGCATACGACAGCACGCCGTAAATCCCCACGGCGGCCAACAACAACGCTGTCGCGGCCAGCGCGCCCAATAACCACATCACCGAACGCCGTTGGGCCAGATTGCGCACGACCAGTTCTTCCAGCGAATTGACATTGAACACCGGCAGGTTCGGATTCAGCGCCAACACCTGACGGCGCACCGCGCTGCTGAGCGCCAGCGGCTCGGTCTGGGTTTTGATCACAATATCCAGGCCCCAGTCGAACCCGAATCCCGATCTGGATTGCGCCATCGTGAAATACAGCAGCGGACGCGGTTCCACTTCCAACTGATTGTGCCGTTCATCGCCCACCACGCCGACGACTGTGAACCAGTGCGGAGCCGCGTTCCCAGCTTCATCCAGCGTCAGCCGTTGTCCGATGGGATTGGCCTCGCCCCAATAACGGCGGGCGGCGGTTTGATTGATGACCACCGCGGGCACGGCGGTCTCGTTGTCGGTTTCAGCGAGCGCGCGTCCCTGCAACAGCGGAACGCCCATCGTTTGAAAATAGCCGGGCAGCACGGCGCGCCCGTTGGCCGAAAGCATGTCTTGCGAGTTGACAGGCCGCCGGCCTTCGATGGCGAAGCTTTCCGTCCACCAATTGCCGGTCAACGGCAATCGGTTGACGGCGCCAGCGGAGACGACGCCGGGCAAGGTTTTCAACCGTTCCAGCAGTTCGCGGTAAAACGCAGATGCTTTGAGCTTTTCTGCCATGATTTCTTTGATGATCGTCGCTTCGTCCTTGCCTGCGGGGTTCAGCGCAAAGGGCGGAGCAATGCGTAGCGTCAACACATTGGTTGGATCAAAACCCGGATTCACGTTGAGCAGCGCGACGAAGCTGCGAATCAACAGCCCCGCGCCCACCAACACCACGACGGCCAGCGCCACTTCTCCGGCCACCAAAACCCCGCGCAATCGCTGCCCACCCGCGTTGGTCGAATCGCGCGCGCCGTCTTTGATCGCTTCGGTAAGCTGAATCCGCGAAGCCTTGAACGCGGGCAGCAAACCAACGCCCAGCCCCGCCGCCAGCGCAAGCCCCACCGAATAACTCAACATTTGAACATCGAGCGTGAGTTGTTGCGCGCGCGGCAACAGTTCAGACAGCAATTGGCGCAAGCCGTCCAGACTGAATTCCGCCAACACCAAACCGAGCGCGCAACCAGCTAGCGAAAGCAGCAAACTTTCCACCAGCAACTGCCGCATCAACCGCGCCCGCCCGGCCCCCAGCGCCGCACGCACCGCCAGTTCGCGCGTGCGTTCAGCGGCACGCGCCAGCAACAAGTTGGCGACGTTCGCGCAGGCGATCAACAACACCAACCCGACGGCCCCCCACAACAGCAACAACTGCCGCCGCACGTCGCTGACCAGCAATTCCTGATACGGTTCGATCAGCACGCCCCAGCCTTTGTTGCTGGCCGGGTATTGCGCCGCCAAACGCGCGGCAATGGCGCTCATCTCGGTTTGCGCCTGCGCGACGGTCACGCCGGATTTCAGCCGCGCGATGGTCGCCAGCCAGCGGCTTCCGCGCGAACCTGATTGATCGGGCGTCATGCCAATCGGCTTCCACATCTGCGTGTCGGCGTCCGGAAACGCAAAACCCGGCGGCGCGATGCCGATGACGGTCACGGGCTTTCCGCCCAGCGTCAATGAACTGCCCACGACGTTTTGCTGGCCGCCAAACTGCTCCTGCCAGAAAGCGTGACTGAGCACGACCACACGGTCTTTGCCCGGCTGCGCTTCGTCGGGCGCAAACGCGCGTCCGGCCAGCGCGGAAACACCCAACACGGAAAACAGGTTCGCGGTCACTTGCGCATACTGCACGCGCCGCGGTTCGGCCCCGCCGGTCAGGTTGGCGGAATTGATTTGATAAGCCGCCAGGCCCGCGAAAACCGTGTTCTGTTTTTGCCAGTCCTCCAGGTCTTGATACGAAGCGCCGAAACGGGCGAAGCCTTTTTCGACATTGCTGGCGTTGGCGACCATCAATTGCGCCGCGTCAGGGTAAGGCAACGCATCGAACAGCACCGCTTTGATCGCGCTGAAAATCGCCGTGTTCGCGCCAATGCCCAGCGCCAGCGTGAAGACGGCAACCAGCGTGAATCCCGGATGCTTCACGAACATACGAAAGCCATAGCGAATATCTTGCAGCAGCATTTCCATCGGTTTTCCCTCAATTCGAAAAGTTGAATAGCAGCGGGTTAGCGATAGCAATCAATCAACGTGCCGACGCCAAAGACCAGTTAAGGCTTTTGTTTCCTTGGACGGCGCGTTCGACGAATCCTGTGCAGTGTTCGCTTATGGAATCGGCTTTTCCCAAAAGCGAAGCCCTTACCGGCGCAACATTTTGAAGATGGCTTGTCCCAACTGCTCGCCGAAAGGCTCGTCGTAATTCGACAGCACCACGACCGTCAACCCGGCACCATCGTCCGCCAGCAAGACCGCCGAAACGCCCGCCATCCCGCCTGCATACGCGCGACGCGGCGGAGCAAGCTGTTTGGTGGGTTCCGCGCCGAGCAATTTGCCGCCGCGCAACGCCTGATCGAATTTCATCAGGTCTGCGGCGGTCGAAACATTGCGTCCGGCGGGCGTGCCTTTGATCGTGTGAAAGCCCTGGTTGGTTTGGGAAAAGTCAGCGCCGCCGCGTTCGTTCGTGTAACCGACCGCCGTGCGGTCATCGAGTTTGTCGAAGTCGGGAAAGCTGGAATCCTTCATTCCGGCAGGTTTGAAAATGTGTTGTTGCAGGTAATCGTAAAAGCTCTGTTTGCCCGCTGCTTCGATGACGCCGCCGAGAATGACGTAACCCGCCGGGCTGTACTGTTCCTGCGCGCCCGGCTCGAATTGCAGTTTGTGGGTTTTGAGCAATTCCAGATGCGCGGCGATGGTGCGGATTTCGCTGCGGCGCTGTCTGAATTCACGCGTCATCAAATCGCCGTAACCCGACCGATGATCGAGCAAATGTCGGATCGTCACCTTGTCGGCAATCTCGCGCGGGAACTGCGGCAGATATTTGCCGAGCGGGTCGTCAAGTTTGAGCTTGCCTTTTTCAGCAAGCTGATAGACCGCGACTTTTGTCATCAGCTTCGTGATCGAACCCAGATCAAAGCGCGTGTTGACGGTGTTCGGAACGGCTTTGGTTTTGTTCGCCAAGCCGTAAGCCCGTTCAAATTTCGGCTGCCCGTTTTGTGTCACCACGACCACGCCGGAAAAACGATTCGCGGCGGTTTGTTCCGTCAGGTAACGCTCCAACTCAGCCAGATTCGTGAACGAAAACGAAGGCGCGTTGGCGGCTTCTTCCAAACCGATCCCGGCGATGCGATGCGGCGGTTGCGCTTCCAACTTGCAAGCCAGTTTCAATCGCTGACCGGCTTTCGTCTGCAAAAGAAATTCGACTTCCTGCGCACCGGTCTTTTCCGCGCCCGCCAACTCGAATTCGCCGAGGATGGTTTGTATGCGCCCAAGCTGTTTGACGTGCTGTTCGACCGAAAAATCCTTCAGGAACTGCGGCGCAAAGTTTTGCTCGATGAAGCCACGCAGATAGTTTTCATCGCGGCGCGTCAGGGCTTCCAGCAAAGCCGCGCCGCGTTGTCCGGTCGGCGAAGCGGGCAAGCGCCACTTTTTCGCCAACTCGTCAGCGGAACCTTGCGCTAAAACAAAACCGTTCGCGCCGATCAACAAACAAACACAAAGCAAAAATTTCGTCATTGTTTCCTCTCAGTTTTTTACCGACTTTCGGCGCTGCCACCACGCATCCACAGACAGTTTGCCCGGCGGCGAGAAAATGAAGAACAGCGCGGGCAGAAAATAAACCCAGGCCAGTTCGCCTTCGGTGTTCGTGCGCAAGTGGTGGAATACCGCGACACCCATGTTGAACGCCACCAGCGCCGCCGCGTAGCGCGTCAACAATCCGATGCCCAACAACAAGCCGCCGAAAAATTCCGCCACCGCCACGCACAGCGCGAAGAAGCTGGGCAGCGGAAAGCCTATGCGCGCGACGTAAGCGATGAAATCCCAATCCTTGCCGTGCAAAAAATGCGCCCACGCCGCCAAAATCTGCCCGCGCCCGTGATGCCACGCCAGCAAAAATCCAAAGCCGAGCCGCAACGCCGACAACGTAATCTCATACCCGCGCGAATTATCAAACATCATCACTCGCTCCTTTCGTTGAGGTTCAGCCGAAACAGCCGGTCATCGTTCGTTGCCGCCAGCTTCAAATCCTTTCCGTCGCCGTCGCGGTTGCTGGTGGCGAAATACAGCGCGCCGTCCCGTCCCATCGCCACCGCACGAATGCGTCCGAATTGATTGAGAAAGAGCGGTTCTTCGGCGACGACGCGGAAGCCTTCGGTTGTCTGCTCGATCTTGATGCGTCGCAGTTGTTGCCCGCGCATCCCGCCGACGAACAGGTCGCCGAACCAGGGCGAGCCGTTGATATTGCAAATCGCCAGCCCGGCAGGCGCAATCGCGGGCGTCCATTCCAGCAGTGGTTTGACGAAGCGGCTGTCTTCGCGTGTCCCCGAAACCAGCGGCCAGCCGTAATTCGCGCCGCGCGTGATGAGGTTCAATTCGTCTTGATCGCGGCGTCCGTCTTCGCCGGGAAAATTCGTCGGGCCGTGTTCGGTGGCGAAGAGCGCGTCAGTTGCGGAAGACGCGGGATGCCAGGCCAGCCCCTGCGGATTGCGCACGCCGAGCGCAAACACAGGCGAATTCGGAAAGGGATTGTCCGGCGGAATCGAACCGTCCGCGCGATAGCGCAGAATCTTGCCGACCGGCGATTTCACGTCCTGCACGGCTTCGAGCCGCCGCACATCGCCCATCGTCAGATACAACATCGCGTCGGGGCCGAATGCCAGCGCGCCGCCCGCGTGAACATCGGGACAAGGCAGGTTGTCCACGATCACCGCCGGTTCGACGCCGCGCCCGTTGCGGTCGGTGAAGCGCAGCACGCGCGTGATTTTGTTGCCGTCCGTTGCGCGAAACGTGCCCGCGACAAAAACCTGCCGCGTCCGCGCAAAGTCCGGTGCGAGCGCCAGCCCGCGCAATCCGGCATCGCCCTGATGCACGACTTCGAGCGTGGCCCAGGGGTCCGCGCGCAGCCTGCCGTTTTCGATGACGCGAATTCGCCCCGGACGCTCAGTCACGAAAATCCGGCCATCCGGCGCGAAATCAATCGCCCAGGGAATTTCAAGTCCCGCCGCCACGAGTTCCGGTTTGGCCGTGAAGCGTAACGACGTGCGCTGCGGCGCGTCGCTCAAATTCACTTTCAGGATGACCGGCTCGAACAGCCGTTCCAGCGGAAAGAGCGCGCCGTCTTTCTCGAAGCTGCCGAACTGCGCGTTGGCGACGTAATAAAACTGGTCGCCGACGATGACGCCGGTCGTCGGCACGTTCATCATCGGATGATTGGCTTCGAGCGTTTCGGCGCGCGTCACGCTTTTCAGCGCGTCGTCCAAAAAGTAACGCCGCACCATCCGCCGACCCGGATGCACGGCAATCAGGCTGTTGCGATAAAAGTACAACCCGTCAATGCCCTTGAGCGACACGTCGGCGGGCGCGGTGAGTTGATGCCGCGCTTTGCTCGTAACATCAATCGCGCTGACGCCTTCGTCGGTGGCGACAAACAACGTGCGACCGTCCGCCGAAAGCGCGAGGCCATTCGGTTCGGTGAAATTGTCGGGCCTGGCAAAGAGTTCCAATTCGTCGCGCTCCGCCGTGATGCGATAAATCGCCGATTCGCGGAACATGTGCGAGAGGAACACATCGCCTCGCTCATTGATCGCCAGATCGTTGCAGAAATGCGTTTCGCCCGGCTTGTCCAGCAAATACTTTTTGATGAGCTTGCCGCTGCGCAAATCGAATTTGAAGACGCCTGCCGGGCTGCCGTCGCGTTTTTGATAACCGATGAGGTTGTCGCCATACGAACTATTGACCCACAGCACGCGGCGCGCTGCGTCAATCTTGATTCCAATCACCATCCAAAGCCCGTCTTGGCGCGGCGCGATGAAGTCGGTGATTTTGCCTTGTTTGTCCACCTTGACGATTTTGCCTTTGCGCGTGCTGCCGACGTAAAAGGCTTGCTCGACCGGATCGTAAGCGACGCTTTCCGGCAGCAAATCCTTTTCGGGAATCGTGAAGGCGATGAAGCTGCGATTGATCGGGATGCGCTCGGCGGGCGGCTGTTGTTGCGCGCCGAGCAAAACGAACGCGAGTAGAAAAACGAATAGTGTCATTGAACTCCTCCGCGTTTGAGATAAGCCCGCAACAACAGCGCGGGCACGAGCACGACGAACGCGAGCGTCTTGTACCAAACCGGTTCCGCCGCCACGCCCATCAACAAATTGCCAAGAGTCACCAGCACCACGAGCGCCGCGACGATGCCGCAATGCAGCAATGAGCGACGACCGGCAAGCAGGCTGGTCACATAACCACAGGCAAAACCAATGGCGGCCAGACAGATCACGCTCAGCAGAATCGAAGCTACGCCCGCCGCCGAACGCCGCTGAATGAACCAAACGTAAACGAAAGCCGAACTGCCGAGCGCGAAGACCAGATACCCGGCCAGCACGGATGCGATGCTTCGGATGATTTTCATTGTGTGACTCGATTGTTATTTGTTGCTTCGTAAAGCGCAGAGCACTCCGACCGCAATCGCGATCAGAATGGCGAGGGTTAACGCGACTGAAATACCTGCATTCATCTGGTCATCTCCTTTTGTTTATTGGCTGCGGCGAAAGACCTGGCGATTGCCCGGCAGCCAGGTTTTGCCGCCGTCTTCGGTGTATTCCATTTTGGACTCGAAGCCGTCCGGCTTGACGTTGTAGCGCGTGAAGCGCAGTTGCGAAGTCTTGCCGTCGGCGGTGGGAAAGGGTTTGGTCAGGCGCGTGTCGCCGCCCGCCGTGCCGGTCATCACCCACAAATTTCCGTCCGCGCCGACTGAAACCATCTCGATGATTTTGCGTGGCTCGCTGACGTAAAACAGAATCGCGCCGGTTTGCTTCAATTCGGGGATTTCCGATTGCCCGCTCAGCACACGATCCGGCACAACCCACGAAAAGCGGTACTTACCTTTGACTGTGCGCGCGACGGAGCCGTCCGGTTTCAGGAATTCGGTCGTCACCGCCCACGTGCCGTGCGCGTGACGAAGTTCTTCGACCGATTTGTTCAGCGCCTCGGTTTTCTCCGGCGCAGTTTGTGCGGCGGCGATTCCGGGCAGACAAATCAAAAACAGTGAAAGCAAGGTTCGGAGCTTCATCAATTTTTCTCCTTGAGAGTGGTGAATTGCGAAGCGCCATCTGACCGCAGACGGGGAGAGAAAGTCCTGACGAAAGGCTGACGGAGTTCTGATCTTTTGCTACGACAGCTTTCATTTCAGACAATTTGGCAACTTGGCAGAACACAGTTTGGCCGTGGTTCTGACGACAGGGCGTTCAAGCTTTTGGATTTGGTTCAATTTGTAGCGAGATTGAGCAGGAGCAGGTCTGAAGTGTGAAGGCCGCGTTCACAGGCAAGTTGTTGGCCGTCCGGCGACCAGGCGAAGCGAAAGATTTGGTCGGATTGAAAATCAGTCAAGCGTCGGGGCGCGCTCCCGTCCATCGGCTGTTGCCAGAGATTGGCGACGCCGTTGCGTTCCGCAATCAAAATCAGCGCGCGGCTGTCCGGCGTCCATTGCAACAGTGCGCGCAGCGGCGTCATACGCGGGTCGAAAAACCGTAACGGCCCACTACGGTTGCCGCCGCTGACTGTGCCAAGCGCGAATTTCAATCCGCCGTTCGCCTTGTCCTGGAGAAGCCCCGCGATCCATTGTCCATCCGGCGAGATGACAGGTTTGATCCAATCCTGCGCCAGCCACAGCGCCGGTTCGCCGCCGTCAATCGAGACGCGCCACAACGCTCCTTTGCCTTCTTTGTCCGTCGCCGAATAAATCACCCATTGGCTATCGGCGGACAAACTGAACCACGCCTCGCCCGCGCCGTGCGTCAATTGCTTCGGATTCGCGCCGTCAAAATTCATCCGCCAAAGGTTGTTTTGTCCGGCGCGATTCGAGACGAACACCAGATAGCGCCCATCCGCTGTCGCGGCAGGCAAAATGTCGGTGGCCGGATCGAAGGTCAATTGCGTCGGCGTGCTCCCGTCGGGCTTGACGATCCAGATGTCGGGATTGCCCGCCGCTTGTGAGCCGTAGATGATGCGCCCGTCCGGCGTCCAACTGAGGCCGAATTCTTCGCTGTAATTTTCGCCGAAGCCGCTTTTGAGTTGGACAGCCTGTTCGGTTTGTGACGGGTTCCCAATCCACAAACGCGATGAACGTTCGGCGCGCGTTGTGACCATCGCGCCCGTCCGCGCCGCGACACTGACGTAGTTGTAGCTGAGCAGATCGTTCGTGACCGGGCTGAGTTCGCCGTCGGGGAACGAGAGATGCCGCAATTGATCGGAATAGACTCTGCCGCCGCGTTCCCACGCATCGAAGAGCACGCCGCTGCCGTCCTTGTCCCAAGCGACTTGCCCAACCCAGGCCCAGCGTTGCCGGCTGAGCGCCGTCTCTTTGCCGCTCGCCACCTCCAGCGTCATAACGTCTTCTTGGTGTACGCCCGCTGACCATTCGCCCGCCGGATAGGCGATGGTGCGCCCGTCCGGCGACCACGCCGCGCCATAAAGCGAAAGGAACTGCGGTTCGCGGCGCGTGGTCAGTTGGCGTTCATCCGTTCCATCGGCAGCCGCCGTCAACAAGACGAATTCGCGCTGCGTCGGTACGCGACGCACAAACGCGAACCGTTTGCCGTCGGGCGCAAAGCTGATGGGGCTGTTCACGTCTTCCAGCACTTTGCGCGGCGTGCCGCCAACGAGCGGGATTTTGAAAAGCGCGGCGACCGCCTGACCGCGCTGCGCTTGCACGAAATAAATGAACTGCCCGTCAGGCGCAAACGTGACGCCGTAATAGTTGGTAGCGGCGGGCGGAACCAGTTGCACATTGTCCGAAGAACTGAGCGGCTGAATCCACAAGCTCTGCTGCCCGTGCATCATGTTGACATAGGCGACATATTTGCCATCCGGCGACAACGCTGGCAAAGAAGCCGTGCCGGAGGTCGTCAATTTGGTGAAGCGCAGTTCAGCGAATGAAGGTTTGGCCGAACGGAAAAATGGCAGCTTGTTTTTGAAACGGAAGAAGCCGAAAACCGCCAGCACCAGCGCCAGCACGGCTAGCATTGCCGCGAGCCGTTTTTTGCCGGAGATGAAATTGACCTTTGCTGGTGTGTCACGGACGGGCGCGGGGACGAAGTGCGCGACTGTGCCGTTCGTTGCGGGCAGCGGCGCATCCGTGGCAGCGAGCGCCTGCGGTTCATCCGCCGCCGTCACGACGCGCAACTCCGCCACGAAACGGTAGCCGCGTTTGGGAATGGTTTCGATGTATTGCTGTTTCGATCCGCTTTCGCCGAGCGCTTTGCGCAGTTGGAAAACGGCTTGCGAGAGATTGCCTTCTTCGACAAAACAATCCGGCCAGACGGCAGCCAGCAATTCCTCTTTGGTCAGCACACGCCCGGCGTTTTCGACCAGCAGCAGCAAGGTATCAATCACGCGTGGCGGCAATGTGACGGGCTTGTCTTCCTGCATCAGCAATCGGTTCACCGGATCGAGGGTGAACGGGCCGAACTGATACTGTGCGGAATCGCTGACCGGCATAACGTTGCTGATGAACTCGCGGAGGGAATATAGCATCGCTCAGAAACGTTAAGCCAGATCAGGCCGGATTGATTCTTGCGGGCGAAAGGCAGGAATGCGCGCTTGGCCTCACAACTTTTTGATCCATTGCGCCAGCGCCTGTCCGATTTTGTCCGGTGATTCTTCCTGCACGAAATGACGACCGGGCACGCTGACCTCCGTCGTATTCGGCCAACTGCGCGGAATGTTTTTGCGCGGCTCGACGACCAGACCGCCCGGCTCGGCGTTGATGAAAAG
Source organism: uncultured Acidobacteriota bacterium (assembly GCA_902825875.1). Lineage (GTDB taxonomy): Bacteria > Acidobacteriota > Blastocatellia > RBC074 > RBC074 > RBC074. Next base: position 282,063 of record CADECP010000003.1, on the reverse strand, counting down.
TTTGGGAAGCGAACTTTGTTTGAGCCACGCCAGATATTGTGTGAAGGCTTCGTGCGTTGCTGCCGGTTCGCCGTCAATCGGAACCTGACGCGGCCACGTGAGCGTCGGACGGCGACTCTCGCCCGGCGTCAGAAACGGTTTGCGATACGCGGCCTTGTCGGCTTCGGACATTTGTGGGAACTGTTTGAGCAGGACGTTTTCGACAAAGTGATTTTGTTCGAGCGCCGCGCGTTCGCCTTCCGGTGTGTGAAAGAAGCGAAAGAAATCGAGCGCGAATTTCGGCGTGTTCTGCGAGGTTTGCGCGACGACGAAGGCTTCCATGTGCGCGATGCCTTTGACAGCGCGTTCATTGCGGCGCGCCCAATCGAAGCCTAGCGCCGAACCCCAGTCGTGAATGACCAGCACGACATTCTTTTTCACGCCGAGTTCGGCAAGCAGCTTGTCGAGATAACGGCGATGTTCGACGAACGAATAACGCTCCGGCCCGCTCGGCGTGAGCTTGTCGGAATCGCCCATGCCAATCAGGTCCGGCGCGATGCAACGACCCAGCTTTTCTACGTGCGGAATGATGTTGCGCCACAAATGCGACGACGTGGGATTCCCGTGCAAAAAGACAATCGGGTCGCCTTTGCCGCGTTCAACATAAGCCATGCGGCTGCCGTAGATCGTTTTGAATTTTTTGGCGGACGGCATTTCAGCTTGCAGCGCCAATGCGCCAACGCCCAACGCCAATCCGCTTTGTAACAATTCTCGTCGCGAATGAATTCGTTTCATTGTTGGCATAACTCAAGTTAGGTTCGCCATCAATTGATGGCGCGAGTCGTCTGCTTTACGAGGCGAACCGCTTTCGGCCCCATCAACACAGGGAACGCCAGCGCCGCGAGAATGACGACGCCAAGATAGCCGCGCCAGGCCCATAAGTTTTCCTGTCGCGGCACGACATTGGTCGTCAACGGACTCGTGCCGAGATTCAAGACTGTCCACGCATAAGTGGCGGGCACGACAGCGAGCATCGTCGCTACGCAAAGCCATACGAGAATCTTGCTGTAGCGCTGTGACGGCATCCAAGTCGGCCATTGCCCAGCGTGACGGTGATTGAACATCACTGCCGCAAACATCCAACTCGCGCAAACGATGAATTCCGAAAGCTTGTGCTGGCTGATCGGCCCGCACAAAAAGCCGAGCCAACCCGCCGTCGGCACTTCCAGCCACGCCGCGCGACCATAATCGCAGAGCAGAATGATTCCGCCGATGAGGGCTGCGGCCAGCGCGAAAGCGTCGCGGCGTTGGAGTTGTTCGGCAGTAAGTTTTCGCATTTGAGTCATCCGATTTATTTGGGCAACGCAGCAGCTTTCGTAATCAGATCAATTTCGATTTCGATTTCATCGCCGATGAAATTCGGGTCGAGCGAATGACGCCAGTTGATGCCGTAATCACGCCGGTTCAGTTTCCAGCGCACGGCGTATCCGGCGTTGACGAATTTGCCGTCCTTGTCTTCGCTGACGTGCCGCCCGGTGAGGGAAAACGGCAAGGCTATCGTTTTCGCCACGCCGTGCATCGTGAATGTGCCGTGCGCGATCAGTTGTTGGCCGCGTCGCTCTATGCGCGCGCTTTGAAAGGTGATGTCAGGAAATTTCCCAACCTCGAAAAAGTCCGCCGTCCGCAAATGTTCATCACGTTGTGCGATGCCTGTGTTGATGCTGGCGGCTTTGATGACGACTTGCACCGAAGATTTCGTGATGTCGGATTCATCGTGCGCGAGGTTCACCGTGAATTCGGTAAACTTGCCGCGCACTTTCGACAATCCGCCCATAATCGGCACGACAAACCCGATGGTCGAATGGTTGACATCAATTTTGTAGTTGATCGTTTGCGCCGGAACCGCCACCAGCAACAGCCCGATCAGCAACATCGTTTGGCAGTATTGTTTGTGCATCAGCGTACCTCGCTCCATTTGAATTGTGCCCATTGCGCCGGATCGAAAGACAAACTCGCAGACGCGGTTCCCATCAGCAATTCCGACTTCAGACAATCGTCCTTGAGCGTCGCGGGCCACGACGGCAGGCTGCGCCCAATCGTGAAGTACACGACGGCCAGCCGCAGGTCTTTTTCATTGAACAGTCGCCGCGCGATTTTGAATTCGCCCGCGCCCGCTTCGCCCATTCCCACAGTCTTCGCCAGCCAGCCGTGTTTGCCAAGAAACGCCGCGCGCGCCGGGTCGTCGGCTTTCGCGCCGCGCAATTCCCACGCGAAGCCTTGTTCGAGCTTCCACGCTTTGCCTTCGCCTTTGCTGTAAACGGCAGTGCCGAGCGCAGCCGAAGCATGCAGGGCGCGCACGACTTTGCCGTCCCACACATAAAGCTGCGGCCAGCCTTGCCCGCCGCCACGCACGCCAACGTAAAAGAACTCCGCATCCGCTTTGAATCGAAGTTCCACGCCGCCTGACAGCTTTTCGCGCAACGCATCCGCCCATTCCGCTTCGTTGAACGTACCGTCCGGTGTAGCGGCATTGCCGTGCGGAATTTGAATGGCTGACTGCGCTGTCGGCGTGGCTTTGACTGACTTGTTGCTGACGAATTCGCGCAACACTCGCTTGACCGCTTCGGGTTGATCGAGCCAGGCAAAGGCGCGCGCGTTCTCGACGTACTGCAACGACAGATTCGGCATCTCCGCCGCGTGCTTGAGCCAGGGATGTTGTTCGCGTTGGGCGCGGCGTTGCGCTTCGGTCAAACCGCTGGCGGCATCGGCCAACGGTTTGATGACCAGCAACGGCAAACGCAGCTTCGACAATTCCAGTCGCGGGTCGTCCGTAAAAAATTCCAGCCCGTAGCGAATCATCACCGTTTTCGGCGTCGCCTTCGCCCGCTCGTAAAGCGATTTGGCGCGCTGCGCGTCAATGCAAAATCGTTCGGGCGCAATCAGTCCTTGCGTCCATTGCTCATCGCTGACGGTTTGATAGATCGGCACGAATTGCTCACGCACGAATTTCAAGCGCGCTGCCAACTGGGCTTCGTTTGTCACCGCCTCTTTCGGCAGCGGCAGCGGGTAATTCGGATTGCCGTTGATCAACACGACGGCGCTGAACAAATCCGGCTGATCGAGCGCCAACCGCAACGCGAAGTAATCGCCCATCAGAAAATGGCCGACGAGGACGGGCTTGTTCAGCTTGCGTTCGCGGATCAATTGCATGACGCCTTGCGCCAAGCCTTTGACCCAGGCGCGTTGCGGATAATCATCGGCAGCAGCGATGGGCGGCGGCGGCGTGCCCCCGAATCCGGCGGGCGTGACGGCATACATCGTGTAAAGCTCGGCGTTCTGCTGCATGAATTCGGCGAATTCATTTGCGCCAAAGCCACCACTCGGCAGCAAGATCATATCCACAGGGCCGCGCCCGCCCTTGACGACCTCGCCCAGCTTGCCCAACGGCGCAGTCTTCGTTCCGGCGGGATGCACCAGATGATTGACGGCGGTGGCGGCAGTTGTAGCGCTTTCCGGCTTTTTCTCTGTGGGGCGTTTGGCGCTCCATTCCCCGATGCTCCTGCCGCCGATTTCAATTGTGCCTTTCAGCCTCCCTTCAGCGTAGACGCCGTCGAGAATCATTTCGGCATTCCTGCCTGAAACGTTGAAGGTGAGCTTGAGCTTGAGCTTGTCGCCGTCGAGTGAACCCGTCACTGGCAGTTCTGCGGCCTGAATCTTGTATTTGCCATTTAAGGTTGCACCGGTTTGCGTGAGTTGGAGCCCGCCCTCACCAGCGCCTCCAACGCCAGTCAACGTCAGTGACCATTCGCCCGCAACATTCAACGATTGTTGGATAGACGGCGCAGCGACGACCGCAAGCGTCAACCACAGCATCCAGGCGTGAACAACTTTTTTCATAATGCGATTTCCTTTCGTGATGACAGCTCCACTATTTCATCGGCGTATTGCGAGGGGCGTTTTTGAATTGCCGGTAGCCGATGACGAGCCAAAGAATACCGGCAGAAAGTAACAACATACCGCGCCAGTTCCAGCCTTGATTGAAAATGGCAACGAGCAGAAAAAGCGTGGCCGCCGTAAAACTCAGGAAGGCGCTTTTGCGCGTAAACCAGTTTTTGCCGGTATTGTTCGATGAATGCATATGTTTCTCCTTCAGACTGCTAGCCTTTCATCAACTGCCGCAGCGGTTCGTTGTCGGCGTAAACGCGCCATTCAGCTATCTGCCCATCGCGCACTTGAGCGCAGCAGGCAATCGGAGTTTCCCAGCGGACTCCGATTGCCTGCCGCAGCGCCGTCAGTGCGTTGACATCGTGCGCGTTGATTTGTTCGACGAAGCTTCTGTCAATGACGAGCGAGTTCATCAGTTACCGCTCCTCAAAACGAATTTACTGCTTGCGTGTGTACCAGCCATCAAACGCCACCGACCACGTTTTGCCTTCGTCGGTGGAGCCTTCCCACAACTGCCGCACTCTGCCGTCGGGCTGCGGCGTGTAACTCATCCGATAAACGACCGGCTTGCCTTCAGCATTTCGCCCCATACCGGTCAGCCGCATCGCGCCGTCTTTGAACTCGCCCGTGAACTGGATCATCGCGCCGCGATCATCCACCCAGGTTTGCTGCCAGCGGTTTTTCTGTGCGTCGTAAACATTGAAGCTCTTGCCGCCGCCGCCGAGGTGTTCGCTGTATTCTTCCAAAACCACGCACTGGCCGAGCACACGCTTGATCGTGTTCGTGCCGACGGGCTGGCCCTGCGCATTCGTCACCGCCCATTCGCCGAGCCAGAAGTCGAATTGCGCGGCTTCGGGACGGGCGGCGCAAGGCCTGGCCCTCAGCATGATTTCGTCGAAGCGCGGTTCCGTGCGGATGGTTTTCAAATCTTCGTCGGCGCGCATCCGCTCGACTTGCCGGTAGCCCGATAGCACGGCGCGTTCGAGCACGGTCAGCGCCTTTTCTTTCTCGTTCAACCGCGCGTACACACAAGCCAGGTCGTAGGTGAAATAGGGATTCGGTTGCGTCACGACGGCTTTTTCGAGCGCGCCGCGCGCCGGTTCGAGCTGACCAAGCGCCGCCCGCGCCGCGCCCAGCCGATACCAGGCGTTGGCGTTTTGCGGTTCGTGTTGCGTGATCGCGGCATAAGCTTCGGCGGCTTTGGCCCAGTCACGGCGCTGGAAATGTTCATTGGCCTGCCGTCGCATTTCCGGTGTGACGGAGGCAGGAGCGTTGTTGCCGTTGCCCGCTGGTTGCGCTACCGCTCCTGTAGCCAGCAAGAGCGCGCCGACGATCAGCAACCCGCCCCTCAACAGGCGGCGCACGAATAGCAAATTATTTGACATGGTTCCTCGCAAAATTATTAAAAAGGAGATTCCTTTGGAAGGCTCGCAAGCTAGTACACTCCTGCCCGGAAATCCTCTTTAATCTCTCAATAATCTCTTAAAAGACACGTGCCTGGGGCTTGCCTTTCATTTGAGCGCCCTGTATTCAACTTGAAGTCGAGATAAGAACAAAGATTTGGATACGGATGAGTTTCGAGAAACTTGGCTTGCCAAGTGAAGTTGTAAAAGGCACAAGAAACCATCTCTATCTTTTCGGCGATGTATACCCAACACGAGCACAGATTGAGCTTTTGCCGGAGACAAAGGGGAGAATACGGAACAAACGGAAATAACTGAACACACGGAAAACCTGGGCGGAAAAAGACTTCAGTCTGTTCCGTTATTTCCGTCTGTTCCGTAATCTCAAAAAAACTTCGACTGAAAAGTTCAGTCTATGACCGTGCGCGGTATATTAATTTTGAGAACAAGGAGTTCAACGTCTTGGAAACTGAGCAACCGCCCAATGCCGCCGCATCGAATGGTCACGCCGGTTTGTGGATCGGCGATTGGCTGATTGATCCGGCAGCCAACGAACTAAAACGGAATGGCAATGTCGTGCGGTTGGAACCGCGCGCAATGCAGGCGTTGCTCTGTCTGGCGGAAAACGCCGGGCGACCGGTGACGCGCGAAGAATTGCTGGCGCGCGCGTGGGCGGATTGCATAGTCAACGACGATTCGCTCAGCAGCGCGATTTCCAAACTGCGCAAAGCCTTCGGCGACGATTCCAAAGAACCTCGCTTCATCGAAACCGTGCCGAAAGTCGGCTACCGGCTGGTCGCGTCCGTGCAACGCAAAGCCGAAAACAACGGCGAGCCGGTCGCCGCTTCAATCCCATTCCCAATTCAACAACCTGAAACACCGCTTGCACCGCCGGGAAATCGCCGCCGGTGGATGGCGGCAGGCGCGGCGACAATGTTGCTGATCGTCGCAGCTTTCATCTGGCAAATGCGTTTGCGCGGCGACAGTGCGTTGCCGGTCAGCAAAACGGCTTTGCCCATCACATCCTTTCCCGGCATTGAAATCAGTCCGGCGTTTTCGCCCGGCGCAGGCGACCGCGTTGCGTTTGCGTGGCGCGGCACGAAACAAGACAACTGGGACATTTACGTGCAGGTGGTCGGCGCCGGCAATCCGCTGCGGCTGACCGAAAACACGGCGGTGGACTTCAATCCGGCGTGGTCGCCGGATGGCCGGTTCGTCGCTTTCTCGCGCTTTGAAAAAGGGAAGTGCGAAATCCGCCAAGTGCCTGCGCTCGGCGGCGCGGAAGTCAAACTGGCTGACTGCGAATTCAACGAAGTGCCCGCGCTGGCGTGGTCGCCCGATGGCCGCTGGCTGGCGTGGCCGGATCGTGTGCAAACGAACGAGCCGTTTCGCATAGTGTTGTTTGAATTGGCATCGTCGCAAAAGCGCGTGTTGACCGCGCCGCCTGCGGGCACGCTCGGCGATTTGGATTTGGCGTTTGCGCCCGACAGTCAATCGCTGGCGTTTTTGCGCAGCCCCGTGCCCGGCGTTGAAGATGCCTGGATCGTCAAGCTGACGGGCGGCGAACCGCGTCGTGTGACGACCGACAACGTCAAAGTTCACGGCGTGGATTGGACGCCCGACGGCAAACATCTGGTTTACGCCTCGAATCGCGGAGGGCTGTTCAGTTTGTGGCGCAGCGCGATTCACGGCGGCGAACCGCAATCCATTGGCGTTGGCGGAGGCAACACGGACGCGCCTTCCGTCGCGCCGGACGGCAAACGCATCGCGTATGAATTGTGGCAGGACGAAGCGAACATTTACCGGCTCGATCTGAAACAGCCGTCAGACGCGCAGGCCACGAAGCTGCTGTTTTCGACGCGTTGGGATTGGAACCCGGCGTATTCGCCCGACGGCGCGCGCATCGCGTTCGTGTCGGATCGTCGCGGCAGTTCGGAAATCTGGACGGCGGACAAGGACGGCGCGAATCTGGCGCAGCGGACATCGTTCGGCGGGCCGCTCGTGACCGCGCCGCAATGGTCGCCCGACGGACTGCAAATCGTCTTCGACGCGCGCGTGGACGGTAATGCCGACCTCTGGCTGATCGAACAGGACAACGCGCAACCACGCCGTTTGACGACGAATGCCGCTGAAGAAATCGCGCCGTCATTTTCGCGCGATGGTCGCTGGATTTATTTCGGCTCGAACGCGAGTGGTGCGTGGCAAGTGTGGAAGCTGCCGGTTGCGGGCGGCGCGCCAATTCAAGTCACGCAGAACGGTGGTTTGGTCGCGCGCGAATCCGCTGACGGCAAACTGCTTTACTTCACGCGCCGCGAGCAATCCGGTTTATGGATGATGCCGGTGGCAGGCGGCGCGGAAACGCAATTGCTCGACAATCTCAATCCGGTTGACCGCGACAACTGGTTGCTGACAGCGGAAGCGATTTATTTCATCAGCCGTCCAACGCCGGAAACACCGACGCTGACGCGCTTCGATCTCGCCACGCGCAAAGCAACTGCACTGACCAAACTCAGCCGATTCTTTTACCGCTCCGGGTTGACGCTGTCGCCGGATAAAACGTCTCTGCTTTTCTCGCGCATTGATCGTTGGGAAAGCGACATCATGATGCTGGAACGCTAAACTCCTTAGCTCTCAAAGCGTCCGCCTGCCTTTCATCACTCAATCCAACCGTTCATCCCATCGCCACCGACTGATCGCGCATCGCGCCGCATAATCGGAAGGGGTCATTGGCACAATTGGGGCACGAACGAAAAAGAGCAGGCCCGAAAGCCTGCTCTAAATCGTTGAAAAGTAAAGATGGCGGCACGTGGACTCGAACCACGGACCTAGGGGTTATGAATCCCTCGCTCTAACCAGCTGAGCTATGCCGCCGAACTCTTAAAAGCCATTTTGAGAATTAACCAGCCTCAAGAAGGGCGAGAATTTAGCATACGAGCCAATTTTGGGCTAGAGGCATTGGCAAGATTTTTGTGTCTTGCCAACGCCTGTTTTTTGGAAAGACTCAACACTGATTTGGCCGCTCGATTTTCTGGCGATTAAGACTTGTCCAGCGCCATTGCAGGATCGTTCAGGCGTTGAGCCAGATACTCTTCGTTCAAATGGTGATAAGCCTTTGTGCTGTGTTCAACCGAACGCAGCGCACCGCCGGACAGTTCTTTTTTGACTGTAGCGGGTGAACCGGCGGCCAGCATTCGCGGAGGAATGATCGTGCCCGGCGTGACGACGCTGCCGGCGGCGGTCATCGCTTGTTCGCCGACGACGGCTTGATGCAAGACGATGGAACCCATTCCGACGACTGCGCCGTTTTCGATGGTGCAACCTTCCAGCAAAGCTCCGTGACCGATGGTCACGTCTTCTTTGATGATGGTGGGAATTTCCGGCGTCGTGTGAATGACGGAATTGTCCTGCACGTTGGAGCCTCGACCGATGACGATGCGGCCTTCGTCGCCGCGAATGACTACGCCATACCAGATGCTGACTCCATCGCCGAGTTCAACATCGCCAATGATCGTGGCGTTCGGAGCAATGAAAACGTTTTGGCCAATCTGTGGTCTCTTGCCTTTGTATTCAAAAATCATCTGAACCTCAAAATTTCATCCACGAAGGAGCACGAAGAAAACACGAAGAGAAGAAAAAACTTTAGACAGGATTTACAGGATTCAACAAGATGAGGAGTCATGGAAGTTTGATTGAATCCAACCGAAACTAATCCTGTTCAATCTTGTAAATCCTGTCTATTTCTTCCTTTGTGCAACTTCGTGTTTCTTCGTGGAAAAGTTATTGCTCTGAATCTGGTCCTGACTGATTCAGGTAAAACGCGCGAAAGTAGCCGTACATTGACCAGCATGAAGACACGACCACCAGCCACAACAGCCCGCGCCCGACTCCATAAAACAGCACGCGCCAATCCAGCCAGTTCATTTCCACCGGGCCAAAAAAATGACTCAACGCTGTGCCCATTTCCGGCACTGTCCAAAATTGAATGATCGGGAAGGCTTTGGTTTCGACCGGAGGGCCGCCGTTGACCGACGAAGTAATCAAAAACGAAATGGTCACGACTTGAGAAAACATTTTGAACTTACCGGCTTTCGACGCCGGAATCGTCCAGCCTTCGGCGGCGGCAACGGCTCGCAAACCGGAAACGGCGAACTCTCTGCCGACGACAATCACCACAGCCCACGCCGGAGCCAGGCTGTTTTCTACCAGCGAAATAAATGCAGCCGAAATCAGCAGCTTGTCGGCAATCGGATCAAGCAAGGTTCCGAACTTCGACACCTGCCCGCGTTTTCGCGCCAACCAACCATCAACCGCATCCGTGCAAGCCGCAAACAGAAACAGGCTGACGCCTGCAATGTGTTGCGGCATTCCCACGTAGTCTTCGGAAAACTTCGTCAGCAACACGACTACCAGCAACGGCACAATGAAAATTCGCAGGAGTGTGAGCAGGTTAGGCAGGTTCATGTTCAGTTCGCAGTTCACAGTTCGCAGTTCACAGTCATCGCCAATCTACACTGCGAACCGTGAACTGTGAACTGCGAACTAACCGCGGAATTTGTTTGTAATCGGCATGCGGCGGTCACGGCCAAAGGCTCGCGGAGTGATTTTGACGCCGGGAGCAGCCTGACGACGTTTGTATTCGTTCAGGTCAACCAGTCGGGCGATGCGGCGAACAGTCGCGTCGTCAAAGCCTTCGGCCCCTTCAGAGATGATGGCTTCGATGCTCAAGTCTTGTTCGACGTAAAAATCCAGAATCGCGTCCAGCACTTCGTAAGGCGGCAGCGAGTCGCTGTCTTTCTGGTCTTCGCGCAGTTCGGCTGAAGGCGGGCGGGTGATGATGTATTCGGGAATCAGTTCTTTGCCGTCGCGTTGATTCAGGAAATTGCAGAGTTCATAAACCAGCAACTTCGGCACGTCTTTGATGACGGCGAAACCTCCGCACATATCGCCATACAGCGTGCAGTAACCGACGCTGACTTCGCTCTTGTTGCCGGTGGTCAGAACCATCGAACCAAATTTATTCGACACAGCCATCAGGATGTTTCCGCGAACGCGCGCCTGAATGTTTTCTTCGGCGACTCCCATCGGAGTCCCGGCAAACACCGGATCAAGCATCGTCAGGTATTGGTTGAAAGCGTCTTCGATGGCGATGGTGTGATAGGCGACGCCAAGATTCTTTGCCAATTGTTCGGCATCGCGTGCGCTTTCGTTGGATGAATAGCGCGTCGGCATAAACACGCAGGTCACGTTTTCAGCGCCGAGCGCGTCAACAGCAACACAAGCAACCAGCGCCGAATCAACTCCGCCGGACAAACCGATGACTACGCTTTTGAAGCCATTTTTCAGAACGTAATCGCGCGTGCCGACGACCAAGGCTTTATAAACTTCTTCGGTCAGCCGGAGCGCGGACGTTTCCGTCCGCCTGGTCGGCAGACTTCCAGTCTGCCCGTCAAACAGCGACTTCCTCAATTCAACCAATTCAACATCAATGCCCTGACTGGCTATATCCAGCCGATCCTGCCGTCTGCGCGGATCGTGCAATCGCTCTTTGAACACTCGCTCGGCGTTGATGTCGGCGACGATCAAATCCTCTTCAAACAATTTGCCGCGAGCGATGATCTGGCCACGTTCGTTGATGACCAGACTTTGCCCGTCGAAAACCAGTTCATCCTGCCCGCCGATCAAGTTCACATAAGCCAGCGCGACGGCATTGTCTTCGGCGCGAGTGGCCAACATACGTTCGCGGTCTTTTCCTTTGCCAGCGTAATAAGGCGAAGCCGAAATGTTGATGATGATCTGCGCTCCGGCCAGCGCCTGCACCTGAGTCGGCCCGCCTGGATACCAGATGTCTTCACAAATGTTCACGCCGAACAGCACATCGCCATAAGCGAAAATCGGCGCGCTTTGCCCGGCGTCAAAGTAACGATACTCATCGAAGACGCTGTAATTCGGCAGAAAGTTTTTGCGATACACGCCTTTCAATTCGCCATCGCAAATCACCGCCGCTGCGTTGTGAATGTCGGTCGTCCGATCCACGAATCCAATGATCGAGATGATGCCTTTGGACGCGGCGATGACTTCGTCCAGAGCTTTGCGATTGGCGGCGATGAATTGCGGTTTGAGCAACAAATCTTCGGGCGGGTATCCGGTCAAGGCCAGTTCGGGCACGGCGACAATGTCGGCTCCGGCGCGTTTGGCTTGTTCAATGCTGGCAATGATTTTAGCGGTGTTGCCGGCGAAATCGCCGACCGTGGTGTTGATCTGCGCGAGTGCGATGCGAATGGTAGACATTGGCTTAAAAGCAGAGGCAGTTATTCCGCCAGAAGTTCAATCCGTTACTTCAACAGTATCAATGATGCCGACGATGGCGGCGTCTACGGGGCGGTCTTTCATGCCTTCGGCCAAGCGGGCGCTGCTGCCGGAAACGACGATGACCTTTTCGCGGTAGCCAGCGCCGACCGTATCAATCGCCACCAGATAGCTGCTTTCGTCTTCGCCAGTCAGCGTGATGGGACGAACGAGCAATAGCTTGCAGCCTTCCAGCCGCTGGTCTTTGCGCGTGGCGACGACGTTGCCGATGATGCGTCCAATAATCATTTTTCGAGTAGACAGTAGACAGTAGACAGTAGGTTTTGAGCCAACTGCTTACCGCTACTTGAATTACTTGATACCTCTGGATTGCGGCGCGACGGGCATAGCTTCGTCCACCGACGAATGCGGACGCGGGATGACATGAACGCTGACCAATTCGCCAATTCGGCGAGCGGCAGCGGCGCCGGCATCAGTCGCAGCTTTGACCGCAGCCACATCTCCGCGAACGATGGCGGTGACGAAACCTCCGCCGATCTTTTCGTAGCCAACCAGCGTGACATTGGCCGCTTTGACCATCGCGTCTGAGGCTTCGATCATCGCCACCAAACCTTTTGTTTCAATCATTCCGAGTGCTTCCATTTTGTCCTAGCTCCTTAAGTCAAGAATCCGCTCCTTACCGGTCGCGGCGCTGATTCCGCTCCTTTGAAGTCGCGGTACAGATTCAAATTACCGATTCAACAACTGCGCCGACCGAGTCAGCAATTCCACCAACTCAGCGCGCGTCAAAACAATCTCCCCGTCCCTCTGTCCCTCTGTCCCTCTGTCCCCAATCCCGCACGCCTGACCGCTGCGGGCTTCAAAAGGCATGACGCCATTGCGTTCCCGAATCTCGAACAGTTTGGGAATCGCTCGGTCAGGAATCGTGTTTTCGTTGCCGAGCGAGCGCGCGATGAAGCTGATCTTGCAGGTGTGTTCCAGTGTTTCCAGCTTGTTGAAAGCATGTTCCAGAGTTCCGGCATAAGCCACCGCTCCGTGATTGGCCATCAACAGCGCGTCGTGAAATTCCAGATACGGCTCAATCGCATCGGTCAATTCGCGCGTCGAAGGCGTCCCGTAAGCCGCCAGCGGCACGCAGCCGAGCGTCAAAACGACTTCGGAAAGAATTGCCTTGCTCAAGCTCAAACCGGCGACTGCGAATCCAGTAGCGTGCGGCGGATGCGCGTGAACGACGGCATGAATGTCCGGGCGATGCTGGTAAATCACTTTGTGCATCGGCCATTCCGAAGAGACTTTGTAGTCCGACGCTTCCAGCGGATTGCCGTCCAAATCCACAGTGACCATCATTTCCGGCGTCATCCAACCTTTGCTGACCGCCGACGGCGTAGCGATACAACGATTTTCGCCAACTCGCACGCTGATGTTTCCGTCACCTGCTACCAGCAACCCTCGGTCGTAACATCGCGTGGCGATTTGCACGATCTGCTCTTTGATCTTTTGTTCGTCTAACATCCAAGTGTGGAGTGCGGTGACTGGACACCGCTTTGCATTCATTATCCAGGCGATCTGACGGCACAGAGTTCTTCGGTTGCGAAAGCAAAAGCTGCATCCAGCCGCAGCACTCCACAATCGCTCCTTATTTTTACCTGACTGCGCCGTTGGTCTGAGCTTCCTGCCGCAAAAACTCTCTATATCCGATGTTGATCGCGTCCACGCTGGGATTGGCCAGGAAGTACGACAGGCTTTCCAGCGAAATGGTCAGGTCTACGTTTTTGACCTTCACGCCTGGTTTCGGATTCAAATGTACCGGAGCGAAATTCAGCACGGCGCGAACTCCGGCTTCGGTGACTTGTTCCAGCACTCGTTCAGCAGCGGCAGCCGGAACCGCAATGACGACGATTTCAATGCCTTCGCGGCGGATGGCTTCGCCCAGCGCCTGAGTGCTTTGAATCCGCAACCCCGCGCGGGTGCGATTTCCCAGCTTGGCCGGGTCGTCGTCAAACAAACCAACGACTTCAAAATTGCCCTGACTGAAGCCGTGATAATTGGCCAGCGCGGTTCCCAGATTTCCCAAGCCGACAATGGCGACCTTGCGTTTGGCGGTCAGCCCCAGAATTTCAATCAACTGCTGGCGCAACGCTTCGACGTTGTAACCAACGCCGCGCACGCCGAATTCGCCGAAGTAAGCCAGGTCTTTGCGAATCTGAGCCGAGTTCAAATTGAACTTTTCGGCCATAGTTTTAGAAGAAACGGCTTCGACGCCGGAGGCCGCCAATTCATTCAAACACCGCAGATAAACCGACAGTCGGTTGGTCGTCAGTTCTGAAATCTTCTCTGTTTTCATACTGTTGGAGCGCCCTTGTTCAAACGGAAACGCACGATAGCTTAGGCTTCTGACGACTGTCAACGCGACGGTTTGCAGGAAATACGCGAGACGCATATTCGCCGAAGATCGCTTCGCCGAATGAGAACAGTTCATCTGTTCGAACGAAGCCCATTTCGCCCACTCAAATGAAGAATCAACAACTTACGGCTGGCATAGCGAATGCAGTTGACAAAGCGCCGCTCAACCGAGAGCGATGAAACCAAAACCTAAATTTACGAGGAGGACTCTATGCATAACATTGACCGCACCGTTCTGGAATCAAACTACGGCGAATACGCTGGCGAATTCGAAGCTGACGAATACGGCTATGAATTCGAAGACGAACAGGAGTTTGAAACTTATGGTGAATTCCTACAGGAAGGCCCATTCAACGAAGCCGAAGAAATGGAGTTGGCGGCTGAATTGTTGAGCGTTTCGACCGAAGCCGAACTGGATCAATTCCTCGGCAAAGTCTTCAGGAGAGTGGCTCGCAAAGTCGGCGGAGTTATCAAATCGCCTGTCGGACGCGCGCTGGGCGGAGCTTTGCGTAGCGTGGCCAAACAGGCCTTGCCGATGTTGGGCAGCGCCGTCGGCAATGTGTTTGCGCCAGGTATCGGCGGCGTAATCGGCGGAAAACTGGCCGGAGCCGCAGGCAATATGCTTGGTTTGGAACTGGAAGGTTTGAGCCAGGAAGACCAGGAATTTGAAGTGGCCAAACAAGTCGTTCGATTGGCTGGAACCGCGGCAAGCAATGCCGCTCAAGCCACGCCTGCCGCGCCGCCGCAAACCGTCGCTCAATCGGCTTTGACCGCCGCAGCCCAACAACATGCTCCCGGTTTGCTGGGTGGAGTTGCCGCAACTTCGATGGCAATGCCGAAGCACAGATGTGTCCACAAAAACTCCGGGAAATGGATTCGCCGCGGCAAGGCCATCATCATCCTGGGGGCCTGAAGCATGAGAATCCAATCCGCCAATTCACTATCGTCGCCTGCGTTTGCGCTGCTCGATCAAGAGGCGCATGCGTTGTTGACCCGATTGGAAAAGGTAAAACCTTTTGCCTTGCACGAAACAATGGTTCCGGCGGCGGCGCTGCCTCCGGCAGTGTTGAGCGCGATAGATCGTTATTTGATTGGCGGGCGGCGGAAAGTTCGTCGAATGGCGCAGGACTTTTTGAGTTGGCTGCACAGTCCGGCGCGACAATCTGTGACGGTTGAAAGCGCTTACCGGCGATTTACCACGCTCAGATTGCGGTTCAATGCAACGTTGTCGCAGTTGGACATTTTCGCCGATGCGTTGACGCAGCGCAGCGAACAGGAAACCGGCGTCTGGCTGGCAGGGCTTGATGTCGTTGCGGCGGATGCGCTGTCTCTGACAGGCGATTTTTATCCAATGCCGGGAGTGATCTGTTACCTGGATCGCGGGCACGGAGCGGCGATTCGCCGCGCCAGAACTCGTTTGCCGGGCGGCGGAGACAACCCTGTCGCCATCATTCGCGTTCCGCGCGAACGCATGGTCGGCAGCGGAATCGCTTCGTCGCTGATTCACGAAGTCGGGCATCAGGCTGCGGCCTTGCTTGATCTGGTGGAATCAATCCGTCCCGTCCTGCGCGAATTGCAACGCAACGGCGGCGAAGAGCAAACGGCGTGGGCTTATTGGGATCGTTGCATTTCAGAAATTCTGGCTGATTTCTGGTCTGTCGCCAGAGTCGGAATTACTTCGACATTGGGGCTGATCGGAGTCGTCACTTTGCCCAGATATTTCGTCTTTCGGTTGAATCTGGACGATCCGCATCCGGTTCCGTGGATTCGCGTTCGATTGAGCATCGCCATTGGCCGCGCTCTTTTTCCGCATCCGCAATGGGACAGCCTGGAAAGAACCTGGCTGTCTTATTACCCGCCGGATGAACTGGATGAACAAAAACGCCGCACACTGGTTTTGCTCGAAAAGACCATGCCTGCGTTGGTGAATCTGCTCGCGAATCATCAGCCCCGAACGCTTCGTGGCCTCTCGTTAAAAGAGGCTTTGCAAGTGGATCAGCGCCAGCCCACGCAACTGTCAGGGCTTTTTCAAGCGTGGCGCGTTTCTCCAAGGCAAATGCATCGCGCTTCGCCAAGTCTGGTTTTTGCCGTCATCGGCCAGGCGCGAATCGAAGCGCGCATTAGTCCTGAAGAAGAAAGCCAGATTCTGTCACGAATGCTCACGCATTGGGCATTGCGCGACACGCTGAATTACAGAACCAATTGCGCTAAACCAATGCCACGACGGTCAACATCGCCGTCATTGTCCTTTTAACTAAAAATTGGAGGTCGTATGAAGAAAGTTTCTAATGAATCTGAAAATAGCCAAGCTGTGTATAACCCACCAATAACCCACGTTCTGGCTACGACCAGAGCGGCGCGAGCCTCCGGCGAAGCAAATCCCGGAGATTTCAGAGACAGCAAAAGCCTGTGGGCGGCGATTCGCAATCGCACCGAAGCCATCGGCTTCGATAACTATTCCAAAGTGATTGACAAGGTTCTTTGCGGCGATGACGATGGCGGAAAAGCTGTATGCAAAGGCGACGACGGGCCCAAGCTGGAAGGTGTCGGTAGCCCGTCGGTCAAGGATAGGCGAAGCAACCTGCTCAATAACTTCCCGACCATTTACGGCGTTGACGCTTACAACCTGCTCAAACTGACGACGCAGGCTTTTCTGCTTTTCGAGACGGGAGTGGCCATAAAAAAAACGCGCGTGCTAGAGACTGGCGAACCCGACAAATTTATCGTTGATGAAGAAGAGAGACAGGGAAGAGAAGATTTGACACCTGAACGTTTACAGGGTGAACTGGGAGACTTTCTCGGAAAATCAGGAACGACAGGGAATCTACCGCTTCCATACCTGCGAAGAATCGTCAATGCCTTGTTAGGCGACGATAACCCAGATCAGCAGAAATCGCCGTTCTGCGAAGGATTGCTTCAACACCGTTTCACCTGTCCGAGTTTGCTGGAATTGATCTGGTCTTACTGGCACGAAGAAGGAATGTTGGTGCAGACGATGAACGCCATCTGCCTGAGATTCCAGAACCGTCGCGGCCCGGCTGATCGCGATCCTTTGGCAAACCTGGAACTCGATCCTCTGCGACCGCTGAATAATCTGCTCTGGGGATACATTCAGGACGAATACAACCGGCTGACCATACAGCGCAGAGCCTACGAATACGATCATCAATACGGAATGAAGATCATCGGCAAAGCCGTGCCGGAGCTGCGCTCAGCCGACAGCCGCTCGAAATTTATCGAGGCATTCCACAATCTGCTTTATCGAACGGCGCAGTTTTACCGTGAAGACGCCGATACGAATATCATTGCCGATGGTTTTCCGCTGCTCAATTCGCTGCGAGAAGTTCACATCCTTCTGGCCGAAGGCGCTCACAATCAGTTCGGCGATCTGCCGTGGACTGCTCGCGCCGAGATGTTGATGATGGAATGGCTGATTGCCCGCCCCGAAATGCGCGAATTCCTGCGCGGACGCGCCATGGTTCCTTATCACGAACGCTGGATGGGGCAGGTGGACACCATGAAGAAGTTGCAAGGATGGTCGGACACTTCCATCACCCACTTTCGCAATCTGGGAGTTTACGGCGAACAGCTTCTGCTGGCGGTCAGATACGGAGACTGGGTTGACATCAACGATCAGGAAGAAGCCAAAACCTGGGCGCGTTATTGGAGACCGGAAATTCAAGGCTACATTCACGCCTACCTGTCAGCCACTGGCGTTGATCTTTCCGAAGACATCGTTGACACCAGACGCGCCGCCGTTCGTTACGTTCAACCAGCAACCCTGTTGCAAAACCGGCTGGCGGCTCAAGGCTCGCAAGGTTCATTGCCATCAGGCGCAGTTGGCAAATTGGCCGCCAATTCAATCAGCTTCTCGGCATTGCCCGCTACGCGGCGACGCGCGCTGAAACCCGCCGGGAATGAATGACCGGATTTGAGAACTTCCACCAGCCGTAGCGACTCTTAGTAGCAGATGTTACGCGCTAAAGAATCGAACATTGGGTTTGACACAGTTTTCGTCCCGGCAGGGACGGTTTGATATTAGCCCGGCAGTTCACTGCCGGGAAAAGCAGCGAATGAATCGGCGTCCTGTAGGGACGCTTGAGTTTCCGCCAACACTGGATTCAAGCGTCCTGACAGGACGCGGCAGAGAAAGGCTCTGCTACCCGGCGTTGAAACGCCGCGCTAATTTCAACCGTCCCTGCCGGGACGAAGAAGCTGTCAAATGCTTTATTTGATCTGCCATTGCGTAACATCAGTTAGTAGTTCGCTGCGGCTGAATTTTCCGTTGCGTCAAACACAGCCATCGAGCGAAACGAAAAAACACTTCAGGAAAGTGAGGATGAGATGAGTTCACGATTTGATTTTGAAGCTTACGACGAACAGCCGTTTTATTTTGAAGACGAAGAAGAAGTCGGCAGATCAAGACGATCCGCCAAAGCTCGCAAACCATCTTTTAGAGGCCGAGCCGGAAGCGGCAAAGGCCGAATCGGTGGCGTCCGCGTTGGTGGCAAGTTGAAAAAACGTCCGCGACCTGTAATCAAATTTCCAGGTTTTGGCAGAGGCGGTTCTCCGCCAATTGCGGTTTTCCCTGGCGTGTTCGTCGAACCTGGCAAAGAACCGACCAGACAACCACCCGTCCAGACTCCCGCGACTACAGGAATGCCATCGCCGCCGCCTGAAAACGATTCGCCAAGCGAAGGCAGCGAATTCATACGCTGGGTGCAGAATACTTTGAATCAGACGATGGGATTGAACCTTCCTGTTGACGGCGTAATGGGAGTTGAAACTCGTAGCGCAATTCGCAGCTTTCAATCGCGTCAGAGCCTGCCTGTTGATGGCATCGTGGGGCCAAGAACTGAGGCGGCGCTTATTGCTGTCAGCGACAAGAATTTTTCACAAGCAACAGGCTCCGCATCTGAATTTGAATTCGAGTGGGAGACCATTGGAGATAGAGAGACACGAGAGATGCCATTCGAATTCGAGTCGGGTCACTGCTCGCAATGCGGATTTCCGCGCGAAGAATTCGAAAGCGAATATGAAGCGACACCCTGTCAGCATTTCATTCCTGTGGCTGTGGAAAGCCCCGGCGGTAAACGTATTAAGAATAAGAGGATTCCCGCTAGTTCCGAAATAGTTTTTATTCAGGGGGCTTTCGCCAAAACCCCTCTTCATAGCCTGGCGGCTGAGGCCCTCAATGCCTTGGTTTGTGCCGCTCGTGCCAATGGCATAAAGCATCCACAACTACTTCCGACAGGCAGCCTAAGTGGTTTTCGCACTCCTAAACAGCAGGCAAACCTAAGAAGTAGTTCGGCAGCGAGACATGGTTCGCAAGATATTGGAAAATGGGTTGCCAAGCCCGGCTCCAGCGCACACCAAACCGGACGCGCAATTGATTTTTATCTTGGCATGCGAAACAGCAGGCAAAACGTAACAAGGCTGAGGCAAACACAGGCGTACAAATGGATGGTTGCAAATGCACACCGCTTCGGGTTTTATCCTTACCCTGCCGAGCCATGGCATTGGGAATACAACCCGCCCGCAGTCGAATCCGAGCTTTACGAAACAAAAAGCGCCTCCGTTCAAAAAGCTTCTTTCCGCTACGTGAAAGACTTTTCCGGTCCGACGGCAGAATGTGCTGCGGCCTTAAAACAAGCCGGAAAAACTAAAGCAGAAGCGTTGAAGATCATCAACAACCAAATCAGCGTCGCCATCAAGTTGCTTAACAAGGCGGCGGACGACCTCAAACGCGGAAGCCGTTCGACCAAGACCAAAAACCTTTTCCAGAAGATTTTCCGGGTTAAGCCAGAGTTCGTGCCGATCTGGCTGAAACCCACTGCGACTATCAAGGATCGCGGCGATGTAGTGGCGACGCGGTGCAGGCGCGTGGCCGATCTGCTGGCCAGCGGAAAGATCAAATTCTTCTGCACGGTCAACACCACCAATTGCCCAGATTGCGGGAACGACGCAAGCGGTTATGCCTGTTCCAGTTGGGGCGACGAAAGTAAAGCTCCGAAAAACAGTCTGGTGATTTGTCTGGGCGATGCGTTTTGGGAGGATATGAAGGCAGGCAGAACCAAATCTATGCTCTCCACTTTGATGCACGAGCCGTTTCATATTTATTTCGGCCAAAATGTGACGGAGCATCGGAAAAATGCAGGGAAGTTCGGCGGGATTAATTGCATTGTGGAGTTCGTCTTTGAAATCAACGCCCGCACAGCGCCAAGCCGTGTCAACGAACGCTGCCGAGACATGGCCGTGAGAAAGGAAATCAACCCTTTCCTTTCGATCTGACGCCTTTTGGCTAATGCTGAGGTGATCCGATGATCATTGACTGCCATTGTCATGCCGGAAAAGGTGACGGGCTGACCGGCCCGTGGGATACGGCTGCGCCGCTCCATCAATACTTGCGACGAGCGGTGAAAGCCGGGATTCAGCGGACGGTGTTGCTCGCCGCGTTTCATTCCGATTACTCAGCGGCCAACCGCGAAGTCGCGCGCATTGTTGCCAGCCGCCCTGATCGTTTTTATGGTTTTGCCTTCGTGCATGCCGAACGCGATCGCGGGCGAGTGGCAGCGATGGTTGGCGAAGCCGTCACTCGTTTTGGCTTTTGCGGGATTAAGGTGCATCGCCACGACGCCCGCATTACTCGTGAAATTTGCGAAGTCGCGCGGCAGTTCAAGTTGCCTGTGTTGTATGACGTGACGGGCGAGGTTTCAGTCTGCGAATTGCTGGCTGAAGAATATCCCGACGTGAACTTCATCATTCCGCATCTGGGCAGTTTTGCCGACGACTGGCGGGCGCAACTGGCTTTGATTGATCCGCTGACGCGGCATCCGAACATATACGCCGATACTGCCGGTGTGCGGCGATTCGATCTGCTGGAACAAGCGGTGCAGCGAGCAGGCGCGCGCAAAATCCTGTTCGGTTCCGATGGGCCGTGGCTGCATCCGGGCGTGGAACTGGCGAAGATTCGGGCGTTGGAATTGCCGCCTGCCGAAGAGCGATTGATTCTGGGCGAAAACTTTCTGCGATTGATTGCGCGCGTGAGAGCCGGAGCGCGGCCGTCCCGTCCGCTGTGAAAAAAAAATCGCGCAGCATCCTTATCTTCTTCCGGTTGTATTACATCAAGATGGGATGAGGAAGCTTCGCGCTTTTTACCAAGCGGACGGGACGGCCGCGCTCCAGAAGCTATGCCGTGTGATGGCCGTTTTGTTTCCGGGCGGCGCGGCGCATTTGCAAAGCTCTATCGGTGACTCCCAATTTGGCTGCCGCGCGCTGCAGATTTCCTTCTGCTTCTTCCAGCGCGATGCGTTCGGCGGCGTCTTCGGCTTCGCGGCCAATTTCTTTCAACCCAACCCCCTGTTGCAAAGCCAGTTGAATGGCGTGGTCGAAACCATTGCCGCGCCAGTCCGGGATTTCAAAATCCTCCGCCGGACGTTCGTCGTCGGGAATGTCGCCGACGGTGATCGGGCCGGGGCCTACGTGGCGCAACAGCATGCGCGTAACCAGTTGTTTCAGGTCGCGGACGTTCCCAGGATAATCGCGCGCCAGCAAATAATCGCGCACGGAATCATCCAGATCAGGCGGATTGTCCGGTCGTTGGTTTTCGATGAAGTGGCGAACCAGCGGCAAAATGTCTTCGCGGCGTTCGCGCAGCGGCGGCAAATGGCAGGCGCACGCGGCGATGCGGTAATACAAATCACGCCGGAAACGCGCGGCCATTTGTTCTTCGACCAGGTTTCGGTTCGTAGCGCAGACCAAACGGAAATCAGTTTTCTGCCAGGTATTGCTGCCAACGCGCTTAAAGGTTTTTTCCTGAACCACGCGCAACAACTCAGCTTGCAGAGTCGGCGGCAATTCTCCGACTTCGTCCAGAAACAACGTGCCGCTGTTGGCCAGGGCAAAAGCTCCGTCGCGCGCAGCCACAGCGCCGGTGAAGGCTCCGCGTTCGTGTCCGAAAAATTCGCTGCCTGAAAGTTCGGGGACAATGGTCGTGCAATCCGACACGATCAATTCGCGTTTGTTTTTTCGCGTGTCGAGCGTGTGAATCAGCCGCGCGACCAGTTCTTTGCCGGTTCCGCTTTCGCCCGTAATCAACACAGAAGCGTCGGTGAAGCGGGCGACTTCGACAATTTGTCGTAGCGCCCGAATCCAGGCTTTGCTTTGCCCAACCAGGTTTTCGCGCACCAATGCGGATTGAACGATGTCGTCAACTTCCTGCCAGCGATCAAAACGCGCGGCGATTTCTTTGGCCGGTTCCAACGACTGATTCCAGGCGAAAACATCTGACGCGCCCGATCGCAACAACGACCAAGCGCCGCCACCAGCCAATCCCGACGGGTTTAAGGCCACAGTTAATATCCGAGCAAGATGCCGACTGGCTTCGCGTAACAACGCGCGAATCTCCGTTGTGATTTCGGTGAAACAGATGATTCCACAATTTGTCGTCTCTTGTTCGTTTGCCAGACAGGAATTTATCTCCACCTTCCCAAGATCGGACAAGACAAGTTGCTGCTGTTCGGCTGATACGTTTTGAGCAAACCAAAGCCAGACTTCTCTTGCCATAGTTTCTCCTTCGGCAAAATGCTGAGATGAACTTTTATATGAATACGATCCTATGGAAGACGGCTAATCTTCCGATTACTGCTGAGCTAGGGCATTTGTTGAATTTCGATTTTTGTACTGCTGACTTGTACACCCGACCGACTTCTGAGAACACGGCGGAGTTTAGTCTCGCCTTTCCGGCGCGTCAATCCGTTCTCGCCGGAGTTTGGTAAAAAGCAAAAATTGACAGCCTCAGACTGGGTTCGTACACTCCGCCCGCATTCAAAAATCATTGGAGAACAAGACTTGATCGCGCATATTTCAGGCAAGCTGATTCAAAAACAACCGAACTCCATCATCGTTGACGTAGGCGGAGTCGGCTACGAATTGAACGTCCCGCTTTCGACGTTTTACGATTTGGGCGAAGTTGGCGCGACTGTCGGTTTGCGCGTTCACACGCACGTCCGCGAAGACGCGCTGCAACTATTTGGCTTTCGCACCGAAGCGGAAAAGAAATTGTTTTTGCTGCTCAACAGCGTTTCCGGCATTGGTCCTAAGCTGGCGATTACGGTCTTGTCGGGCTTGAGCACCGAAGAATTGATTCAGGCGATTCGCGCCGGAAACCTGACCAAACTGACCGGCATTCCCGGCGTAGGCAAAAAAACTGCTGAACGCATGCTGGTGGAATTGAAAGACAAGGTCGCCGCGATTTTGCCTCCCGGATTGGAAGACGCTACGACGCCGGTACTTGCTCAAACCGGTGACGTCATGCGTGAAGATGTGATTTCGGCGCTGGTCAACTTGGGCTACGTTCGCGCTCAGGCTGAAAAAGCCATTGGCGCGGTTTTGAAAGAAACGCCGGACGCGAATTTCACGACGGCGCTGAAACAATCGTTGCGAATGTTAGCAAAGTAATTTCATGACCGGTTACAAATGGAAGCCAATTGAGGATTTGCCTGACGACTGGCAGAAACTCGCTTCAAGCGAGTTGGCAGGTCTGTTCGCTGTCTGGAAAGAACACGTAGTCACGTTGAAAGATTCACCGGCTTACCTGGAATTCCAAACTCGGTTGCGCCGCGAATGGGCGATTGAAACCGGAATTATCGAAGGGCTTTATGACATTGATCGCGGAGTGACTCGAACGCTGATCGAACGTGGATTGCACGCCAGCCTGATCGCTCACGGTGACGCCAACAAACCCGCTGAAGAAATCATCCCAATGCTGAAAGACCACGAAGCTGTGGTCGAAGGCTTGTTCGATTTTGTCGGCCAAAAGCGCGAGCTTTCAACTTCGTACATCAAGCAAATTCATCAATCGCTGACGACTCACCAGGAAACCGCCACCGGCATAGATTCGTTTGGCCAACGCGCTCAAATCCCACTTCTTCAAGGTGATTGGAAAAAATGGCCAAACAACCCAACTCGCCCAGATGGTTTAGTTCACGAATACTGCCCGCCGGAGCAAGTGGCTTCAGAAATGGATCGTTTGATAGAAATGCACCAAAGGCATTTACAGGAAGGCGTTCCACCAGAAGTCGAAGCCGCATGGCTGCATCATCGTTTTGCTCAGATTCATCCATTTCAAGATGGCAATGGAAGGGTTGCACGAGCATTAGCATCTTTGATTTTGATACGTGAGGGATGGTTTCCTTTTGTCGTTCACCGAGATGATCGAGGCGAATACATTGATTGTTTAGAACAAGCGGACTTAGGAAACTTATCATCGCTAGTGCATTTGTTTGGGAGAACCCAGAAGAAAGCATTCAATCAGGCAATTGGCTTATCTGAAAGCGTGCTTCTTGAGACTGACCCAATCAAACAAGTCATCTCTGCCGCCGAAGAGCGATTAAGAACCAGAAAAGAGCTTTCTCCCGATACTATTCGATTCGTCAATCAACTTGCTGAATCAGTTGAAATGAGGCTTCTTCAGATCAGTATTGATTTGGAAGAGGCATTAAGACGTGCGGACGAGGATTACTCAGCCACCGTCGAAAATAGTTTGGCGGGATACAGTTATAAGTTCGATTCCGCAACTAACCTGATCGCAGAGGAATTAAGTTACAACGCAGATATATCAAGGTTCTCCAGGTGGTGGTCTCTAACGATTCGAGAAGAAACTCAGACAGCAATTGTTTTCTCTTTTCATTCTGTCAAACCAACAACTACAGAACTGATTGCAGTGTCTGCTTGGATAGAGAGCCGGAACGTTGAAGACGGTTTGATTGATCCACCCAAACGTATTTGCAAAGAAGTATTCCAATTCTCATTACGGGAAGAAGAATCAGCAATTATTCAAAGATTTTCCCGCTGGCTTGATGACTCTCTTCTGATCGGATTGAACACTTGGAGAAAAAATTTGTAGAGGCTCTTTCTTGATGTCCGACAACGATCAAACTACAAATCGGTCTATTGAGGAATCGCGGCTAATTGGCGGTAACTCAATGAACGACGATCAGCAGATTGAACTGTCGCTGCGTCCGCAATACTTGCGCGAATACATTGGCCAGCGAAAGGTCAAAGACAATCTGAACATCTTCGTCAAAGCGGCCAAAGCGCGCAGCGAATCGCTGGATCATGTGCTGCTGAACGGCCCGCCGGGGTTAGGGAAAACAACGCTGGCGGCAATCATTTCGCGCGAGATGGGATCGAAGCTCAAAGTTACTGCCGGTCCGGTGATTGAAAAAGCTGGAGATTTGGCTGCGCTGCTGACGAATCTGGAAGCGGGCGATGTGCTGTTCATTGACGAAATTCATCGGCTACATCCCGCCATCGAAGAAATCCTCTATCCTGCGATGGAAGATTACGAACTCGATTTGGTCATCGGCCAAGGGCCGTCGGCGCGTTCGGTGAAGCTGGAATTGCCGCGTTTTACCTTGATCGGCGCGACGACCAGACCGGGATTGATTACGGCTCCGTTGCGCGGGCGATTCGGCATCAACTTCCACCTGGATTTTTACCCTGTCGAAGATTTGCAAATCATCGTCGAACGCTCGGCCACGATTTTGGGGGCGCAAATGGAAGAGAGCGGCGCAAAGGCGATTGCGCTGCGTTCACGCGGAACGCCTCGCATCGCCAACCGCTTGCTGCGCCGAGTCCGCGATTTTGCCGAAGTCGAATTCGACGGAGTGATTACTGCGGCGGTGGCCACCGATGCGCTGAACCGAATGGAAGTGGATCGTTTCGGACTGGATGAAGTTGATCGCAAAATGCTGACGACGATCATCGAAAAATTCGGCGGAGGGCCGGTCGGCGTCAGCACAATTTCGGCTTCGATCAGCGAAGAGAAAGAAGCCATCGAAGAAATTTACGAACCGTACTTGATTCAAATTGGCTTTCTAAATCGTACGCCTCGCGGGCGAGTGGTGACGGCGGCGGCTTATCACCATCTGGGATTTGATCTGCCGAATCAGGCGGCCACCCGGCAAAATGATCTATTCCAGTAACTTTGGCTCAGTCGAGAGAAAAGGAATCAACTACGAATGAACACGAATTTTCACGAATAACCGTAAACTGAATTTTCAGGATTGAATAAATCCATTCGTGTTTATTCGTGAAATTCGTGGTTGCATTCTGCTAACTGAGCTACAACCAGTTTATGCACATTTCCGAATTCGATTTTGAACTGCCCGAAGATTTGATCGCCCAGCAACCGCTGGAACCGCGTGACGCTTCGCGGATGCTGGTGGTGAATCGGAAAACTCAAAACTACCGCGATGGCGCTTTCGTGGAATTCCCGACTTTCTTTGAATCCGGCGACGTGATTGTGCTGAACAACACGCGAGTTTTTCCGGCTCGATTGCTTGGCCATCGAATGGTCAATGGCGAACGCGGCGCTTCGGTCGAAGCATTTTTAGTCAAAAAGCTCGGCGACGACCAATGGGAAGTGCTGGCCAAACCCGGTCGCGCGCTGAAACTTGGCGCGGAACTGGAATTCGGCAACGGGCGCTTGCGCGGCGAAGTTATCGAAATTGTCGAAGAAGGGCGGCGCGTGATTCGGTTCGATTGCGATGACGATTTTGATCGCGTGATTGATGAAATCGGCAACACGCCTTTGCCGCCTTACATAAAGCGCGAACAGGATGAGCAACACAGGCTGGACGAACCGCGTTATCAAACCGTTTACGCCAAAAATCGAGGAGCGATTGCTGCTCCAACTGCCGGGCTGCACTTTACTGAGCGCGTATTTGGCGAACTCCGCGCGCGAGGTGTTCAAGTCGTTGAAATCACGCATCACGTCGGTTATGCGACCTTTCAACCCATTCGCGTCGAACAGGTTGAAGAACATCGTATTGCGGCGGAAAGCTACGAAATCGGCGAATCTGCCGCCGCAACAATCAACGCCGCCAAACTCGCGGGCAAACGAGTGGTTTCCATCGGCACGACTTCGGTCAGGGCGCTGGAAAGTGCCACCAACGAAAACGGACAACTTATCGCCGGAAACAATTCGACTGAGCTGTTTATTTATCCCGGCTACCGCTTCCGAATGGTGGATGCGTTGCTGACCAATTTTCATTTGCCGCAATCGTCTTTGCTGATGTTGGTTTCGGCGTTTGCGAATCGGGAATTGGTTTTAGCGGCGTATCGCCATGCCGTCGAACAACGTTACCGGTTTTACAGTTACGGCGACTGTATGCTTCTGATTTAATCGGTGGTCGGTGATTGGTGATTGGAACCGACTCCCGACTCCCGACTCCTGACTCCCGTTTTATGCAAGCCATCAATCATTATTCCAAAGCGTTCAAAGGGTTGATGCGACCGCTTATCCTGTCCGACTTGAATGAGTTGTGGCAATTGGATTTGCGCGTCTTTTTGGATGGCGAAGTCTACGAGCGGGAAACGTTCCGGTTTCTACTGACCAATCCCAAAGTCATCGCGCGGCAAATTCGGTCGGAATATGACGAAATGGCTGCGTTTGGCATCGCTCAAATCGAAGACACCGGTCAAGGACACATTACTGCCATCGGAGTCGCGCCGGAATATCGTCGTCGAGGACTGGCTCGGTTGTTGTTGCACGAAATCGAGCGCAGTTTGGTGGCTCGCGGCATCTCGTCCATCAAGCTCGAAGTTCGAGCGAACAACGATGCCGCCCAGCAACTTTATGAACAACTCGGCTACATCACAACTCAGCGAATGGGGAAATACTACTCAAATGGTGATGATGGCTATTCGATGGTTAAGTTGCTGGAAACATTTGACTAAACCATCTCTTGCCTCAGTTTTGACAGTTAATCCTTAGATCGTGTCTAAATTCATTCCCTAAAAATTTCCTGGCATGTTTTTGTTTTTTCAAAAGCTCCGCCGCAAAAGGACTTAGCCGGTTTGCCAACCGGATTTGAGGACAAATTTCTAACATTCTGTGGGGGCTGAGCCAATTCTGAGCCAATCTGGGGTTTGACAACATCCCGCTAATCAGCTATAAACGCAAACACTTAGCGACAATTTGCAGTGTGCCCGATTAAGTTTTTGACTGAGTTTCCGAAAAACTCAAATCACATTTTTAGAAGGGAGATCGTATGAGGGAAACGCTCTCTGCGCGATCCAAAACCACATCGAAGACGATGCCTAAAGCTCAGGTGAGAACAAAACTGACCAGCAATCGCGCCCAAGCCAAGTTAAGTTCGGCGTCGAAGCCGAAATCTACAATTCCTTCTAAATCAAAACCGCAAACGGCGGCGAAACCGAAATCCGCCGCATTGAAACCGGTCAAATCTGCGAAGAA
This sequence comes from uncultured Acidobacteriota bacterium, assembly GCA_902825875.1. Classification (GTDB taxonomy): domain Bacteria; phylum Acidobacteriota; class Blastocatellia; order RBC074; family RBC074; genus RBC074. The sequence continues at coordinate 253,764 of CADECP010000003.1, read as the reverse complement.
AGTCGTTGCTGCAAAGAAAGCGGTTGCCAAAAAAGACACGGTGAAAACGAGCAAGATTGCTTCCAAGCTGAGAAAGCTAAAAGCCAAACCTGATCTTAAGAAAAATGTTGCGGCTAAAAAAGTGACCAAGCGAATGGCGTCTGCGCCAAAAGCTGCGGTCAAACAACCAAAGGCCATTGCGAAAACGACCAAAGGCAAGGCGCCGATCAAATCTGCGGTGATTGCCAAACCGGTCGTTCGCAAATCGGCAACGAAAACATCTGTCAGCAAGATTCCGGCAAAACAGCCTGCCAAAGTGGTGATGCCGATTCGAGTTGCGCCGGCTCCGCCGCCAGAACCGCCACGACGACAAGCTCCGTCAGGCGCAATGCGGGCATTTGAACACGCTGTGCGCGTTTTTAACCGTCGGCAATTTGAAGACGCCAAGGCGATGTTTGAAACCTTGCTGGAAAAATTCCCGCGCGAAGTGGAAATTGCTGCTCGCACCCAAATGTATTTGCAGGTCTGCAATCAAAAACTGGCGCATTCGCCTTCGACTCCGCGCAATGCCGACGACTTGTATGATCGAGGCGTGTACGCGCTGAACCTGGGCGATTTCAGCCAGGCGAAAAACTTTTTTGAAAAAGCTCTGCGAATGAAACCGGACGAACCGCATTTGTTGTATTCGCTGGCGGCGACGCACGCGCAAACCGGTTCGCACGATCAGGCGCTGGATTATTTGAAACGCACGATTCAATTGCAGCCGCGTTACCGAACGCAGGCGCTGAATGATTCCGATTTCACCGAGTTACGCGAAAACAAACAGTTTTTAGAAATGCTCGGTTTGGCTTCTCCGTTCGATATGCTGCAATCGCGGCGATGAAATCGTGGGACAATTTTTCAAATTGTCCCACTCATTTAATTTTCAGCTTCAGCACATTGGCCTTCACGCCATCCACCGTCAATTCCAAATCAATGTCACCTTTGCCGATCAAGCTGCGCGGAATACGCGCGTTGAGTTGATCCAAGCCGAAAAAGCCTTCTGCCGCTCCGGCGAACAAAACTTCAGAATCGGCTCCGCCAAATTTCAAGCTGACAGCGCCCAGCGAGCTTCGCCCGCGAAAACCCGTGCCGTAGCCGACAAAAAACACCTGATCGCTTTCGGCTCCGAGATCAATCGGCAGGGCGACGAATCTGTTTTGCGCCGAATCGAAGATCGCCAAAGGTTCATAAAGCTGCGAACCGTCGGCTTTGATTCTCAATAAGACTGCCGCTGGAACCTCTTTGCCGTTGGCGTTGGCGGCAAACAACGCCGGAGCGACCGACGCAATTGTCACGGTTCCAGTTGATAGACGACCTTCGCCGTTGGCCACCAGAACTGTTGCCGTTCCTGTCGCCAAGCCTTCGGGCATCAAAAAGTTGATTTGCGTTGGAGAGACGAAAAACAGACGCGCGATTTTTTCCGCGTTTGCGCTGTCACGAACCGTCACCGAAGTTCCCGCCAACGAAACGGGCAGGGGAGAGCTGGAACCAACTTGCACCGACGAAGCCAGATTGTCTCCGAACGCGGCGACGATGGCGGAACTGGCCAATGCTGACGCGCTGAAACTTGCCGCCGATACGCTGGCCACCGTGCCGAAATTCGCCAACAATGCTTTAACGTCTGTGCGAACGCCGGGCAGCATTGGATAAAACGCATTGCCCGGACATTCTGTGGCTCCGGGGCCGTCGCGGTGGCCGGAGATGTTGTTGATCGTCAACCCCGAAGCCGCGTGCCGCGATTGTCCCACCGGATCAATCCCGCGCTGATCGGCTTTCCAAGCCAGCAGCTTTTTCAAACTGTTCAAGGCTGCCGCCGGAGGCGTCGCGCTGGTGAAATCACCGATGACGACCACGCCCATCGTTCCGCCATTGACTCCGCTGAAATGCGCGCCGACGACGTTGTCGCCGCCCGATCGGCCTTCGTAAATGACGCCGGTCTGGTCAATCACGTAATTGTAGCCAATGTCCGCCCAGCCGTTTGAAAAGACATGGAAGTTCCAGACGCTTCGCACCGCAGCCGCCCAATCGCCGTTGATCGGGCCGCTTGGGCTGAAAGTGTGATGCACGATCAAATGCGTGACGGTCGTGTAACCAACGGTTCCGTGCGTGGTGATTTGTCCGTCGGGGCATCCCCACTCGGTGCGAGTGACGACAGGTGGTTTGGGGTATTTAGCCAGTTGCTGTTGTTGCAAATTCTCTGTGTTCATAACTTCGCTCGCTCGTTGTTGAATTCGCTGCTGCATTTCGCGCGGAGTCGCGCCGGGGCTGATAAACACCAATCGCAAACTGTTGACTTGCGCTGGTTCGGCTGCCGCGATTCGATATTGGACAAATCGCGTCTGTTGATCCAGCAACGCCAGCGAGCTGACCTGTTCGCCGCGTTCGTTGGCGAAATCTTCGTGAGCGCCCATCGGCAACCACTCACTCCAGATGACGCCGTCGGTCGAACTTCGCAAATGCAGGTGAATTTCGCCGCGGGCTTTCCAGGCAGCGCCGATGGCCAAAAACGGCTCGACCCGATTCAACGGCACTGCGATTACTTCCGAAGTCACGGCGGATGATTGAGTGAGTTCGGCGGCCAGTTCAAACTTGAGTTCTTGATGGCGAACTTCGGGCGCGCGTTCTTGAGCTTGCACGGACAGAGCCAAGACCAACATTGTCTGCGCCAGCAGCAACAACGCAAAGATGCGGATTTTCATTCGTTTGCCTCTCAGTTTGGAGTTTCGACAGCCGCTCGGTTATAACACAGGCAATTCACAGCGAGTCAATTGGTGCAGGCAAACACAAAATCATCAGCGGGCAGAAAGTGAAAAGCTGACGATGCGAAGTATTAACAATCCGCCAAATCCCTGGCTGACCGAACAACACGAATGGATCGGCGAACCGCCCGATGCCAGGCTGGAAGTTTTTGAAGAAACCGCCACGCGATCCATCATCACCAGCAACAACAGCCCGGACATTCCTTTCGATTATTCGATCAACTGTTATCGCGGCTGCACGCACGGCTGCACTTACTGTTTTTCGCGGCCTACGCACGAATATCTGGGCTTCGGCGCGGGCACGGACTTCGAGCGAAAAATCGTCGCCAAAGTCCGCGCGCCGGAACTGCTCCGCGAAGAATTGATGAAGAAAAGCTGGAAAGGCGATCCGCTGGTTTTTTCGTTTACGTCCGATCCGTACATTCCGCTCGAAGCCAATTACGAATTGACGCGCCGCTGTCTGGAAGTCTGCCTGGAATTCCGCAACCCTGTCAGCCTGATTACCAAATCCGCGCTCATCCGCCGCGATTTGCAACTCATCAAACAGCTTTCCGAAGAAGCTACGGCGCACGTCTATTTCACCATTCCGTTTCTGGATCACGACATCAATCGCGCGTTGGAACCTTTCGCCCCGTTTCCCGAAGCTCGCTTTGCCGCAATGAAGGAATTTGCCGACGCGGGCATTGACGTCGGTCTGGCCATCGCGCCGATCATTCCCGGTTTGAATGAATCGGACATTCCCGGCCTGCTCGAACGCGCCAAAGAAGCCGGAGCCAAACAAGCGTTCATCAATCTGCTGCGCCTGCCCGGCAGCGTGCGCCCATACTTTCTGGAACGGTTGGAAGAAAAGCTGCCGCTCAAAGCCAAAAAGATCGTTAACCGCGTGATGGAGGTCAAAGGCGGCGTGCTGAACAAAAGCGGTTTTCATGAACGCTTTCACGCGGAAGGTCCGTTTTGGGAAATGGTCAAAAAGAGTTTTGAAATTCACGCGCGACGGCTGGGGTTCAACGAACGGAAATACGAATTGCGCGAACCGCGAAAGACATTTCGGCGACCGACGGCGCAGTCATCGTTGTTTGACCTGCTTGACGGTTGATTGGCTTGACCGTCTTTTGCGGCGCGTGCTACAAGGCGAGCCATTCGCAAAAGAGAAGGACGAAATCGTTATTCGCTCAATCCTGAACAGAATTTCGCACATCCGCAAAATGATCGAAGGCAACAAAATCATTGCCGATGCCGCACGTTCGCGTGTCGGCAGACAAAACCAAGGAGACTCATCGAAATGAAACGAAACAACATCGCGTTTTTTGTCGCAGCGTTCGCGTTGCTGCTGATTCTGCCTGCCGCCGGATTGGCACAGGCCACTGCCGCCAAAAAGAAACCCGGCAAGTGGGTGAAACTGACCGACGGCAAAAGTTTCAAAGGCTGGAAAATTGCCGAACCGGAACAGAACAGTTGGAAGGTCGAAGAGGGCGTTTTCATTGCTCAAGGCCCGCGCAGCCACCTGCATTACGTCGGTGATCCCAAACCTTTCGTCAATTTTGAACTGCAATTGGAAGTCATGACCGGCCCGACTTCCAACGGCGGCATTTACATTCACACCGAATGGCAGGAAACCAGTTGGCCGAAAAAAGGCTACGAAATTCAGGTCAACCAGACGCATGGCGACTGGCGCAAATCGGCCAGCATTTATTCCGTCAACGATGTGAAAGAAGTCCACGTCAAAGATAACGAATGGTACAAATACAACATCATCGTCGAAGGCAAACGCATCATCGTTAAGTTGAACGACAAAGTCGTCAACGATTGGACGGAAGAAGCCGGACGCCAACCCGGCAAAGACTTCACGCGCATCCTGTCTTCAGGCTCGTTTGCTCTGCAAGCCCACGATCCGAAAAGCGTCGTGAAATACAAAAACATCCAGGTTCGGCGATTGGATTGATCTTTGGTTGAGGAGTCGGTAGTCAGGAGTCGGTAAAAAGACCTGGTTGCAGAAAGATCATTTCACGCTTCGCTCCCGACTACCGACTACTTTGGAGGAAATCATGTCCCGCAAAGCAACACTGCTCTTATTCGCATTCGTCGCAGGTTTGTCAATCAACTGGCTGGTCTTCGGCCAACAAAGCCCTTTGAAAAAATGGCAGAAAGGCAAAGGCTGGGGCTGGGTTTGGGGTAAAGACGACGAAGTCGGCGCGCTGAACGAAATGACCGATGCTTCGCGTTTGGCGGCATTGCGATTGGCGACCAAAGGGCAGACCTATGATCTGGGCGTGACCTACGACCGGACTTCGTACAAATGGCCGGGACACAGTCCCGGCGAAATCATCACCTTTCGCAGCCCCGAAGGCGTCGCTCGGCAAAAAGACATTCCCGCGCTAATCGCCGACAATGGCAAACAAACGCGCTGGCACAGCTCGGCGTTGTTCATCAACGACAACGTCGCCACCCAAATTGACGGACTCGGCCACATTACCACCGGTAGCGACAATTCCTGGTACAACGGATTCAAGGAAGCCGACTGGGGCGGCAACTTCGGCATTCGCAAAGCCGATGCCACAACGATTCCGCCAATCATCGCGCGCGGAGTTTTGATTGATGTCGCCGGTTTGAAAAACGTCGAAGCCTTGCCGAGCAATTACGCCATCACGATTGAAGACTTGCAGCAGGCTTTGCGCCGCCAGCAAACGCAGTTGAAACCCGGTGACGTAGTTTTGATCCGCACCGGAACGCTTCGCCACTGGGGCGAAACCGGCAGCGACCACCCTAAAATTGCCGCGCACGATTCCGCCGGAATTAGTCTGGAAACCGCGCGCTGGCTGGTGGAAGAAAACGGCACGATGATGATCGGCAGCGACACCAGCGGATTGGAATACGGCCCGGCTGACAAAGACGCGAAGGCTTACCGAGACAAATATCAGTCGTTCAATCCTGTGCATCATTACCTGCTGATCGAACAAGGCGTTCATATCGGCGAGTTTCATTTTATGGAAGACCTGGCGCGCGACCGCGTGTACGAGTTTTGCTACGTCGCAATGACCAACAAGATCAAAGGCACAGCGGCGGGATTCACGCTGCGCCCGATTGCGATTCGGTAATCGCACAAATCAAAAGGAGTTATCATGAAAATTTTGCTGGCAGTGGACGGGTCGGAATACAGCGATGCCGCGGCGGCTGAGGCGGCGGAGCATTTCGGAAGCCAGGCAAACCAAATCAAAATCGTAACGGTTGTCAGGTTGCCGTTTGTTCCAACCGAAGAAACTCGCGCTTTGCCGGACAGCGAGTATTCTCAAACCGAACGACAAATGCGCCAGGAAGCCGAAACAACGTTGAGCGCCGCCGCTGCCCATTTTCAAGCTGGCAAAGGCGCTGAAGTCACATCTGAAATTTTGATCGGAGAAGCTGCCGAAGTCATTTTGGAAGAAGCCGAACGCTGGCATGCCGATTTGATTGCCGTTGGTTCGCATGGCTATCGCGGTTGGAAGCGTTTTTTGCTTGGCTCGGTGTCGGAACAGATTGTCAGGAATGCTGAGTGTTCGGTGATGATTCTGCGCCCGCGCAACATGCAATTTGCGGCAGCCGATTAATTGTTGAACGAATCTTTTTCCCGATTTCGGCGAAGCTTGCGCGAGTGGCTTCGCCGAAATTTTTTGGGTAAGTCATTTCCCGGCTATCGCCCGCCATCAATTCCCAAAACTTCTCCGGTGATAAAACTGGCTTCGTCCGAAGCCAAAAACGCCACGAGTTCGGCGACTTCTTCGGGGCCGCCTGCGCGTTGCATCGGTGTGGTGGCGATGGCTTGTTGCAACCATTCAGGCCGCGAAAACTGATCGTGGATCGGAGTCATAATCACGCCGGGCGCGACGGCATTGACTGTGATGTTGTATTGGCCGAGTTCTTTCGACAGGCCTTTGGTGAAGGTATTGACGGCGGCTTTGGCTGCGGCGTAAGGCAGCGACATCGCCATTCCGCCGAATTCGACCGCGCCGGAAGAAAGGTTGATGATGCGACCTCGCCGTTTTTCTTTCAGGTAGGGAATGACGGCTTGCGTGCAGAGAAAGACGCCTTTCAGATTGACGCCCATCACCGCGTCCCAGACTTCATCGGTGCAATCTTCGATGGGAACCAGCTTGACCAAACTGCCCGCGTTGTTGACCAAAATGTCCACGCCGCCGAAGTTGTCCACCGCTTCGCCAATCATTCTCAGAACGTCTACGCGCTGAGACACGTCAGCCCGGACGGCGATGGCGTTGCGTCGCATGGCTTGAATCAAGCCTACGGTTTCCATCGCGCCGTGTTCGTTGCGGTGATAGTTGACGATGACGGCGGCTCCGTTGCGAGCCAATGCCAACGCGGTTGCTGCACCAATGCCAGAACTGGCTCCGGTGACAAGCGCGACTTTTCCTCTGAGATCGTATTGTGCAGCCATAATTTTTGAGTAGTCGGTAGTCGGGAGACGGTAGTCAGTAGCCGCTGCGATGATGGCTTCCGATTACCGACTCCCGGCTACTCTTCGTAGTAAGTTTTGCCTTTCAACTTCTCCGGCAAACAAACCATATCTGTCTTCGCGTCTTCGTAATCGTGAGCGTATTTGTAATCCTTGCCGTAACCCAGGCCTTTCATCAAACCGGTTGGCGCGTTTCGCAAATGTAGCGGAACAGGTTCGGCTTGAGTTGCGCGGGCGTCTGCGGCGGCGGTTTCGTAAGCCATGGCGATCTTGTTCGATTTGGGCGCGCGCGCCAGATAAATCGCGGCTTCGGCCAAGGCGTATTTGGCTTCGGGCAAACCGATCAAATGCGTAGCTTGTTGCGCGGCGACTGCGATGACCAAAGCTTGCGGATCGGCCAGGCCGATGTCTTCGCTGGCGTGATGGACGATGCGACGGGCGATGTACATAGGGTCTTCGCCGCCTTCGATCATTCGCGCCAGCCAGTAAACCGTCGCGTTGGCGTCGGAATTGCGGATGGATTTGATGAAGGCCGAAATCAGGTTGTAATGCTGTTCGCCGGTTTTGTCGTACAGCGCCGAAGCGCGTTGCAACGATTCCTTCAAGTCTTCTTCAGTGATTGATCGTCGGTTTTCGGCGTCAGGCTTGGCCGAAAGCGCCGCCAGTTCCAGAGTGTTCAGCGCGGTGCGAGCGTCTCCGCCGGTGAAGCTGGCCAGTTGCCGCAATTGCTCTTCGCTGATTGTGGCGTTGAGTTTGCCAAGCCCGCGTTCGGCGTCGGTCAAGGCTTGTTGCAGGATTCGCAGGATTTCGTCTTCGGTGAGTTGGTTCAGCACGAAGACTTTCAGCCGAGACAGCAGCGCCGAGTTGATTTCAAACGAAGGATTTTCGGTTGTCGCTCCGATCAGAATGATCGTGCCGTTTTCGACGTAAGGCAGAAAAGCGTCTTGCTGAGCGCGGTTGAAGCGATGGATTTCGTCTACGAAAAGAACCGTGCGGCGTCCGAGTTTGGTTTTTAGCTCGGCGGCCTCGGACATGACCTGTTTGATTTCCTTGATGCCGGAAGTGACTGCGCTGAATGGAACGAAATCCGAAGCCGTTTGGCGAGCGATGATCTGCGCCAGCGTAGTTTTGCCCGTTCCCGGCGGCCCCCAAAATACCAGCGAAGTCAGCCGATCTTCTTCGATCAAACGGCGCAAAAGTTTCCCCGAAGCCAGCAAATGTTCCTGCCCTGCGAATTCTTCCAGCGTGCGCGGGCGCATGCGCTCTGCCAGCGGAGCCGTCGCGTCTGTTGTCTTCGCGCGAGATTTGAGCGGCGCTTCCAGTTCGGGAAAAAGACTCGTTTCAGATTTGCTCGGCATGGCTGAAGAATAACACGAAGTTTGCGGAAGTCTGGTGAGGTCTGTTGAAGTCTTGAAAAGTCTCAGCTTCGTTTGACTTCCCTGGCCTTGCCTCGACTTTCCAAGACTTCTGAAAGGTTGACGCAAGCTTGGCCGACTCCCTAGCATGCTGGAAGCTCCGAACTATTTTAAGCAAACCAACTGTGGGCAGGACGTTTTTTCGAGGGGTAGTGGGTTATGACAGCGGGCGAAAGTTTGTTGAAGCTACATTTTGCCGAAGCCTTTCGGCAGGTTACGCGGCGCACGGATATGCCAGAAATCCACATCGCGTTTTATCCGTTTGCCGGGTTGAATCACACCATCCGTTATCGCCGCCAGAGCATTTACGTGCGATTGTCTGACATCATGCGCGACGCTCCGTCGCAGGTGCATCGCGCGTTGGCATTCATTCTGGTCGGCAAATTGTTCAACAAACGCATCGGCCCCGAATACCAGAACCTTTATCGGCAATACACTTACCATCCCGACGTGCAGCGGGCTTCTGATCTGGCCAAACAACAGCGAGGGCGAAAATTTGTCAGCAGTTCTGCCGGTCGCCAGTTCAATCTGGATCAGCTTTTTGCGCGATTGAACCGGCGCTATTTCAACAGCGAATTGCCTGCTGTGACGTTGACCTGGAGCGCCCGCAAGTCCAAACGGATTTTGGGGCATCACGATTATGTTCACGACACGATTGTCATCAGCCGTTCGCTGGACAATCCGGACGTGCCGGAATTGCTGGTCGAATTCGTGCTGTATCACGAAATGCTGCACATGAAACACAATCCCAAGGTCGTCAACGGACGCCGCATTTATCATTCGGCGGCGTTTCGATCCGACGAACGCCGCTTTGACCAATACGAAGAGGCTCAAGCGGCGCTGGAAAAACTCACCAGCAGAAAGTAAAACAGGTCAGGAGGCACACAATGGCAGTTGCTACAGTCGAACAAATTCTGGAAGAAATCACCGCCTTGCCTGCCAGAGAGCAATTTCGTTTGCGGATATTGTTGGATCAACAACCGCGAAAGAAAGAGCCGCTGGCTAAGTTCGTTGACCCGATTCCTGTGCCGGACCAACGACCGGCGATGCAGTGGTTGGCAGATCACTCTCACGAATACCCGGATCAATGGGTTGTTTTGGATGGTGATCGTCTGATTGCTCACAGTGCGGATTACGAAGAAATTCGTGCTGCTGCAAAAGCATCTGGCGTTTACCTGCCGATGATTACCTTTGTTGAAGCGCCGGCAGAGCGTCCATTCGTGCGAGTCTGATTTATGGCTGAACACCTCTCTTTTGCGGATGCTTACCATTACTCTGATGAGGAATCGGGGATCACGCTCTCTGTCGTACTTCATTACGGCGGCTTCAGCTACATTACGTCTGCCAAGGTTGATACAGGATCGGAAGTTTGTCTGTTCAGTCGTGAAGTTGGCGAAGATTTAGGGCTGATTATCGAAGATGGGATCCCGCTTGGACTTAATTCGCTTGGCGGGACGATAGAAGCATTTGGCCATGAGGTGCTTTTGCAGACGGGCGATTTGGCTTTCACCAGTTTTGTCTACTTTTCCAAATATCCTGTGCGGCGAAATCTGCTTGGCCGGCAAGGCTGGTTGCGGCAACTGAGAATTGCCATTGTGGATTACGACAACACGCTTTATCTGAGTCGGTACGACTAATAATTTGATGCATATTGGAATTGACGCTCACGCGATTGGCGCGCAACAGGGCGGAAACGAAACTTATATCCGCGGAGTGATTCGGGCGTTGGCTGAACTTGACGACCGCAACCGGTACACGGTTTATCTGGCTGAACCCGCCGCCGCAGCCGAATGGCGAGAAGGATTTGCGCGGCGGCATCCGAATTTTGAAATTCGCTTGTTGCCAAAACCGACTCCAATCGTTCGAGTCCCGCTGTTTCTGGCTTATGAGCTTTGGCAACGACCAGTTGATGTGCTGCACGTGCAATACACTGCGCCGCCGTTTTGCCGAATTCCCGTAGTGGCGACGATTCACGATCTGGCGTTCGAGCACATGCCGGAAACATTCACCCGACGCGGTTCTTTCCAACTGAAGCTGACCGTTCGACGCACGGCTCAAAGAGCCGTGCGAATCGCTACCGTGTCGGAATACTCGCGTCAGGATTTGTTGCAAACTTACCAACTGCCGCCGGAAAAAGTCGCCGTCACGTACAACGGTGTCGAACCGCATTTCACGCCCGAAGCTTTGCCAAACGAAACCGAAGACGTTCGCCAACGGTTTGGCATCAAGCGCGATTACCTGTTGGCTGTCGGTAGTTTGCAGCCGCGAAAAAATCTGGTTCGACTGATTCGCGCTTATGCAAAGTTGCGAAGCGAAAACGAAAACTTCACGCCGCAACTGGTTATCGTCGGTCGTAAGTTGTGGCTGGCCGATGACATCTTTGCCGAAGTCCGGCGGCAGTTCTGGAAAGATGACGTGATTTTGACAGGCTACGTCAACGACGAAGACTTGCCGAAGCTTTATCGGCAAGCCACGGCGTTTGTCTACCCTTCTTTGTTTGAAGGTTTTGGGCTGCCGCCAGTCGAAGCGATGGCTTGCGGAACTGCGGTTGTCACCAGCAACGTTTCCAGCCTGCCGGAAGTCACTGGCGAAGCGGCTTTGCTGGTTGACCCGCTCGATCAAGATTCGATTGAATCGGCTTTGCTTGAAATCACCCGCGATCAGATTTTGCGAACTCGATTGAAAGAGAAGGGAATCGAACAGGCAAAGCGATTCACCTGGCAAAGCGCGGCGGAAAAAACGCTTCAACTTTATCGAGAAGCCTTTGAATCGAGGCGCTGACGTTTTGAATTCCAACTTACCATTTTCAATCTCCACGCCTCAGGCATGCGATTTGTGCGGCGCAACCGACGCCGAGTTTGTTCTTTCGACCAACCGACTGGATGGGCCTTTGGTGCGCTGCCGCAACTGCCAACTGGTTTATGTTGTTGTCGGTTCAAGAGATCGTAAAGAAGCAGCGTGGGACAATTTGGGAAATTGTCCCACCATTGCCAGTGAACAGGTTGCGGCGGAAATGGTTCGGCTGTCTGAGCGAGCGAAGGAGCTCGCGTTGGTTGAACCGCACGTTGAGCAAAGCGAACAACCCTGGCGCGAATTGATGGCGCGCGAACGGCTCGGCGATTTGAAGCGGTTTGTCGGCGGCGGGCGATTGCTGGAAATAGGCTGTTCGACCGGCGAAATGCTGTTGGCGGCGAAAGATTCATTTGACACGTTCGGCGTCGAAGCTGACGCAATCAGCAGTCGAACCGCCCGTGAACGCGGCGTGCAATGTTTCAACGGCGCGCTGGCCGATGCCCAAATTGCCGGTGAAAAGCTTGCTGATGCGAGTTTCGATGTCGCGGCGCTTTATCACGTCATTGAACATTTCCCCAGCCCTCGCGCTGAACTGACTGAACTGCATCGCGTTCTAAAACCCGGAGGCTGGCTGGCGATTGAAACTCCAAATATCGCCAATGTCTGGTTTCGATTGCTCGGAGCGCGCTGGCGACAATTCATTCCCGATCACATTTTCTTTTTCACGCCTCAAACCATCCGACGGCTTTGCGAAGAGACTGGTTTTGAGATCGTCGAACTCCGCAACGCAGGCAAAGCGATGAGCGCGCGCTTGCTGATTAGCCGTATAGGTCGGTATCACCAACCGACTGCGCGCGCTCTTTCCGCGATCAGTCGCCAATTCAATTTCGACGACCGCACAATCCGACTGAATTTCGGCGACGTGATGCGGCTTTACGCCCGGCGAAAATGAGTTCAAGGCGCCAATGAAGCTTGTTGGCGTTGCGGAATGGTTTGCGGTTTGTATTCGCCCGGTCTGACTGCGCCGACCTGCCCGGCGTCCCAATTCAAACTAAACGATTTGTTCTTGTTGCCGCCGACAAGCGAATTGATAAAGAGCAATTCAGCCTGGCGTGAAGGCGGCTGCGAATGGAGATTTCTTCGAGTAAAAGTATGCGCGGCGTAACTTTGCCGTTCAGGAACTCCAAGCTCGCGGCGGATTTGGTTGATGAATTCTTCGCACTCGCCCGGTTCCTGGCCGTTGACCAGCGCATCGCGCAAACCCAGAGCCGCATGCCCAAGTTCGTGCAAGACGACAAAGCCAATGTCGAAAGCTTCAATCGCTTTTTTATCTCCGCGCAGATGCGCGAAGTCGCTGAAATCAATTTGAACCGGATAAACCTCGACCTGAGCGCCGCTTTCACGGCTGGTGAACGAAACAGGCATTGCCAATCTGGCAAAAGCAATTTGCGAAGTCCGGTTGTGATTTTCCAGATCAATGGCTTTGGCGCGATCTACTGCGGCAATCAATAACTCTCTGGCGGCGGCTGAACCGCCATCAATTTTCGACCTGTCGCCAAGCCGCAAAAATCCTTGCGGATCAAAGTGCATTTCCCGGAAACCTGATTTTTGGCGAAGATTTTCCAGCAGACTGGAAAGCTGCTTTGGATTTAGCGGACGGTCTGGGCTGTTTCTGACTCCGTTTTGGTAACGCGATGCGTTGTTTCCGTTGGCTGACAATCGAGCGCACAACGTGCAGACGATTACCAACGCAAATAGTGAAAAGCGTCCGACGAAATTCATACTGGCGTGTCTGATCATTTTTTCCTCCCATAACGTTACTGAGACTTCTCCGTGAGCGTCATTTTTGGGGTGACGCATATTTCGTGTTTCGTCTGTTTGGTCTTGGTTCCAGCGGCGATTTATGCCGCCGAAGCATTCAGGTCTTCACCGGGTACTACTTCTGGCTGAAATCGTAAGTTCGAGAGTAAGCGTGCAAATGGGCGTGTTGAGTGGCTTTCCGCGCAGAAAAAACAGGCGTGAAATGACAGGTTTGAAGCCGAGTCAGATTTTTGTTGTCGCGCACTGAGGGCTTACAGGAAAACGCGAGTTGAAGCATCGAGCCGAAGATTGGCGTTGTGAAGATTCAATCGCGGAATCTTGCTTTAACCAAACTCGGATGTCAGTATGCGCGCAGTTAACACCAGCCGCCGATGCGACGCGAAAAGCTGGATACGAACGAAAGACCCTTCAACAATGAGAGCACTTCCTTACGAATATCTGACTGACTCCGGCGAAGCGCGTGCGGCGTTGGTGGCTTTTGCCAATCAACCGATCATCGGTTTGGACACCGAAACCTTCATGGATTTTTCAACGCGACAAAACCGGCTGAGCCTGTTGCAACTGGCTTCGCCAACGGGGGAGGTCATCGTCGTTGATGCGCTGGCCGCCGGATTGGAAGAAGCTCGCGGGTTGATCGAAGACCCAACGGCGATGATGGCGGCTCACAACGCGCGATTCGATGACGGAGTTTTGCGACGAGCCGGATTTGCCGTCGCCGGTTTGGTTGACACGCTGAGGCTTTCCAGGCGGACATTGCGGCTGAAATCATTCAGCCTGTCGTCGGTTTCGGATCATTTGTTTGGAATGAGGCTGGACAAAACATATCAGTTGAGCGACTGGCGAAAACGCCCTTTAAGCCGCGAACAATTGGATTACGCGGCACTGGATGCCCAGATCGCTTTGCAGGTGTTTCAGGAATTGACCGAACGTCTGGCGTCAAATGGCAGACTTGAACAGGAACTGCATCGCGCGCGAATCCTTCCTTCTGAGGAAGCGGCAGAACGTCATCGTGGGATTCAACCGTTCAGGAAAAAAGAGCCGACCATTGATTTGCGACCACTGACCGCCGAAGAGCGCCGCGTCGTTGAAAAGCTGCGCGATTGGCGACGCCGACTGGCTTCCAGCGAAAACGTTCCGGCTTACATGATTTGCCAGGACAAAACGCTGGAACATCTGGCAATCGCCAAACCACGCCGGATCGAAGCTTTGAGCGAAATTTACGGGCTTGGCGAATCCAAGATAACCCGCTACGGCGATCAGATACTCAGCCAATTGAATTCAGCCAATTGAATTCAATTTCATGCTCTGAATTATTGACAGTTCCGCGTGACAAAGCTTAATGTTCGCGCACATTTGACTGGGTGTGAGATTCGGTTTTTGCATTTCATCAAAATTTCAATAGAGCCACTTATTGACGGATCGTGTGGGAAGCTTGGAGGTGCCCCTCGGGCTTTTCACTCGATGAGGAGTAGGGGAGAGCTTGAATATCGTGCGGTGAGGACCCGATTCGATAAACAAAGCTCTTACCCGCTCCTCGCTTGTCATTTCCCTCGCCAGACTTTCCAAATTCACTTTCCCGTTATCACTCATCTTGTTGGCTAGACAATCTTCAATCCGAGAATCTGCACGGAAATTCATTTTTTTGAACAAGATTGGCTTTTTGTTCAAACTTCAAGCATCTGTAAATTCAACTTTGAATAAGGTTTATGGTGTTTATTGGGGTATTGGCATTCTTGGAATACTGATTGCGAGATTACAATTGAAATTGCTTGCATCTTAATTTTCCAAAAGGCTATGTCTTCAAATCCTGAATTGCATAATTTCATCTACGAAATTGGCTTAGGCTCTTAATGATTTAAGTTATTGAGCCTGATGAAGCAGAATTGTGGACATATCCGGGCGGCGACAACAAATGAGGTTTCCGCTTACTCAATCAACCCGAACCGAAGGAGAAATCCCATGAAATCAAGATCATCTGTGAACAGAGTTCTTGCCGCTTTGTTTAGCGTCGTCATGCTCCTCCTGACCTCTTCTGCGTTTGCCCAAGAAAATACGGGCGCCGTTCAAGGCACGGTCAAGGATACTGCTGGCGCTGCCATCCCAGGTGCCAAAGTTACGCTTTCCGGCGCAACGCTGGTTCGTTCGCTTGAAGCGACTAGCGATAAGGAAGGCAATTACTTTTTCCCGAAAGTCCCATCTGGGATTTACACCGTTACCGTCACTCAGACTGGTTTCAAAACTGTCAAAAACGAAGATGTGAACGTCGTGCTCGGCCAGGCTGCCAGAGTTGACGTTTCGCTGGCCGCAGGCGCTGTCACCGAATCGGTCACAATTAGCGCCAGCTCCGAAGCCATTGACGTGACTTCGAGCAAAGCTGCCACGAACATCGTTCCCGAATTCATTGACAAAACTCCGAAAGGCCGTCAGTTCCACTCATTGCTGGTTGTGGCTCCTGGCGTTCGCCCGGAACCGAAATCTGGTAACTTCGGCGTCGGCGGTTTCCAAATCAACGGCGCTTCCGGTTCGGAAAACACTTTCGTCGTTGACGGCGTTGACGTTTCCGACGTTCGTCGCGGCGCGTTGCGCAGCAATGACTCGCTGCCTTTTGAATTCGTCCAGGAAGTTCAGGTCAAGACCGCCGGTTTTGAAGCTGAATACAGCGGCACGCTTGGCGGCGTGGTCAACGTCGTCAGCCGAAGCGGTTCCAATGACTTTCACGGCGATGCCTGGTTGCAAATGAACGGCGCTGCGCTGAACTCGGCTCCGCGTGGGTTCTGGCAGCGCACGGCTGCTGATGTGACCAAGAATGAGTTTTTCCGTCAACGTGAAGACGAATATCGTACGTTCTTCCCCGGCTACACATTCAGCGGGCCGATTATCAAAGAGCGACTGAACTTCTTCACTGGTTACACTGGAGATTTGGCGCGCGTTGAACGCACCACTCCTTTCCTGGTTGGAACCAAGACCACGACTCAGCGCGTTATTAGCCATCGCGGCGTTGCCCGTGTTGACTACGCTCCGACGTCCAAATTGCAAATCAATACTTCGTACTTCTGGAATCCGGTCAAACAGACTGGCCAGCTTTCTGGTGTTGATCCGCGCGTTGCTCCGCCGAGCACGGACTTCTCAATTCGCGGTGGTTATGTTCCGGCTTCAAATTACACGGCTTCGGCGACCTACACGGTCACGCCGCGCCTGATTTTGGAAGCTCGTTTTGGCTACAAATACCTGAACGACAAGAACGGCAACTATGGTCTGGCCGCTTCTCCCTGGTACATCTGGAATGCTTCGACCGCGCCTGGCGTAGGTGGAGCCGCTCCTTCGATCGTGGCTCAAGGCAAGCTGACACAGGCTCAGTACGATGCGATTCCGACTGCTTACCGTCAATCCAGCGGTTTCCAGAATGTCGCCAACACTTTTGGTATTGTTCGCGACATCACCACTCGTCATAACGTTTATTTGAACGCCAACTACATCACCAGTATTGGTGGTCAGCGTCACAGCTTCAAAGGCGGTTATGCTTTGAACCGTTTGAAGAATGATGTATTTGACAACTACACCCAAGGGCGTTTTGAAATCGTTTGGGGCGAAGCTATCAGCCGCAGCACGGTGCAAAACGTTCGTGGTACCTATGGTTATTACATCTGGCGCGATGGCGTTCGCCATAACGCTGTGGTCAACAGCCGCAATCAGGGATACTACGTTCAGGATTCCTGGCAGATGCTGAAAAACGTCACCATCAACGCGGGCATCCGCTTCGAAAACGAATTCCTGCCGCCGTATACCGCAGTCGTCAACGGCAACAAGGTTCCGAACCCGATCAGCTTCGGTTGGGGCGACAAGATTGCTCCTCTGATTGGTGGTGCTTGGGACGTTCGTGGCGATGGCAAATGGAAAGTCAGCGCCAGCTACGGTCAGTACTACGATTTAATGAAGTATGAACTGGCTCGTGGCTCCTTCGGTGGCGATTACTGGCACGATCATTACTATCGTTTGAACGATCCTGACCTGTCGAAACTTTCTTTAGCCAACCCGGCAGCTTTGGCTGGGGGGACGCCAAGAGTACTGGAAGTAGACAACCGCACTGTGCCGATCAACGCTCAGGGACAACTTGACGGTATTGATCCGGACATCAAGCCGATGTCGTCGCGTCAGTATTCAGTCGCTCTCGAACATGAACTGAAGACTGGAGTTATCCTGTCCGCTCGTTACACCCGTAGCCGTTTGGTTCGCGGTATCGAAGACATCGGCGTTCTTGACGCTGATTTGAACGAAGTTTATACGATTGGCAACCCAGGCTTTGGCGCAACGGATGCCAGTAAATTTGTTACTGCCGCTGGCGTGCCGTTGGTGCCGAAAGCTGTGCGTAATTTCGACGGTATCGAATTCCGCCTGGATGGACGTTTCAGCGAAGGCATTTTGAGACGCTTGAACTACAACGCTTCCTATACCTACAGCCGTCTGTGGGGGAACTGGGGCGGCCTGGCCAACTCTGACGAAAATGGCCGTTCCGATCCGAACGTTAGCCGTGCATTCGACCTTTCGACCGGTAACTTCGATTCCAAAGGACAGAATGTTTACGGTTTGCTGGCGACCGATCGTCCGCACACCTTCAAACTGTTCTTGAACTATTCGCAGCCTTGGGGCGGTAAATCTGGCGAAACGCTGTTCTCGATCAACCAGATTGCTTACAGCGGAACCCCGCTTTCATCAACGGTTGGTTTCCTCGTCCCGGTGTTTTACAACGGACGTGGCGATTTGGGCCGCACGCCGGCTTTGACGCAAACCGATTTCTTGATTGCTCACACTGTTAATTTGTCTGAGCGCGTCAAGATGAAGTTTGAAGCCAACATCACCAACCTGTTCAATCAGGCGGCGGTAATTAACGCCGACCAAGGTTTCAATCGTAGCGGCAGCATCAACATTTCTGAAGCTGATTTCTACAAAGGTGGTTGGGATGTCAACACGCTGGTCAATCCGGTGAATGGCGCTGCTCCGGCACGCAACATCAACTACCAATTCCCGAACGCATATCAAGGTATCCGCGATGTCCGTCTCGGAATGCGTCTCCAGTTCTAAGCTTTACTCTGCAAAGAGTTAAGCTAAAAACTATTTGGGCTGCTTCTCAATCTGAGGAGCAGCCCAAAATGCTTTTTGCCCGGCGAATTACAGTTGAATTCGGTCAAGTCGGGATTGTACCTGTTGCGTGTGCTAGTGAAAGACTCGAAAGCCGCGCGCCCTTTGCAACCCGAAGAGTTGTTCAGCGTCGAACTTTGACTGGCAGATTCACTTACCAGCAGCAGCCTTTTCCTTCAGACTGCGTATCATCTCGCGGATGCTTTCTGATGACGTAATGTCCTTGCCTTCTTTCAGGTAAAGCTCTAATTCAGTAGCAGCCAGCGCAAATTGGTTTTGTTTTTCGTAAATTCCGGCCAGATAAAAATGAGCTTCAGCGGCGGCGGAACCGCCCAATTGAATCGCTTTTTTGAAAGCGGCGACGGATTCAGTAAATTTGTTTTGCTGGCGATAAGCCAGACCGAGCATCATTTGGGCATTGGCGTTGATGGGGTTGAAGCTGGCGGATTTTTGCAACGATTCAATGGCCAAATCCAATTGCCCCAACTTCAGGTAAGCCACGCCGAGCGCATAATGGCTGGCTGCCGCGCGCGAATTGACTTTCAATGCGCGTGCCAGCACAGGCAAACCCTCTTCATACTTTCCGGCTTTCACCAATTCTTTGCCGAGCAGTTCCAACGCCTGGAAATAATCAGGAAACAGTTTCAACGCCTGATTGATTGCTTCCTGCCCATCGTCAAACCGTCCTTCGGAAAAACTTTTTGCGGCGCGTTCGTAATGGTTACGAGCGGCCTGCGGCACAGTTTGCGCGAAGACTGTTTCATGGCGTTGTTCGGAGGTTCTGTTCGATTTGAATTTCAGCACAATGTCGAGCGGGTAATTTTCGCTGCCGCCCGGACGCACACGCACTCCCTGCAGTTCGATCCAGCCTGTGTCGTATTCCTGATAAGGCGTGCCGGTGGTTTCGACGCGGAACTGATACCGCCCAGGACTCAAACCGCGAACGAAAAACTGGCCGCTAGAATCTACGAAGAGCGTGCGAATGGGTTGAAAGTTTTCGTCAAAAACCGACACTCGCACATTGGCCACAGCGCGTCCGGCTGTGTCGCGGACGGTTCCCAGAATGACGAACTTTTGAAACGTGAACGACGGGAAAACCAGGCTCAGCAAAAGGAAAGGAAGAAACATGGCACAACCTCGGATTTGGGAGCTTAAGGCGTCTTGATCGGGTTTTTGATCTTGGCGTCGTCAGCTTGGGTATTGAAATGCTGGTAATTGCTGAATTCGAAAATCACGTCCCAATTCAATCCGTCGAATAAATCGGTTCGTCCGCCCGCGTTCATACGAATCAAGTTTGGAACCCAGGTTCCATCCGGTTGGTGAATTTGCTGGTAAATCAACGCGGCTTCGTCGTGCGGAGCCGTGGATTGCACCAGATCAAATGCCGCAGCAGAAGCCGGCCAGCCTTCCAGTCGAGTCAAAACTTTGTCCGCCCGATCAATCCAAACTGTCCCGACCAATCCAACGATATAGGCATAATTCGTGGCCAGCTTGGCTCCGGGGCGGTACCGATAATTGAGCACAACCATATCGCGGTCGCCGATTTTTTCGACACGCGGCGAAAAGAACTCACACGAACGCATAATGGTCGAAACGTTGATGGACACATAACCGGTTTTGCCTGCATAAACGCCGGTTACTCCGGCAGACACATAACCGTCAGGTTCCACATTATTGTTTTTATCTTCTGTTTTATCGCTACCGCGCTTTAGCTCCGCCTCTTCCAGCAATTTTGCGGCGCGCTTTCGCTCGTCTGAAATGGTTCGAGACTGAACGCCATTGCGACTGAGCGTAATCAATACGTGTTCGCCGTGAATGGGGTAGGCTTCAAAGACCTGCTCTTCCGAGTGAACTGAATTCCCACTGGCGTTCAAGACGCGATGAATTTTCTTCAGCTTGTAAGTGTAATCAAGCAGGTGTTTGTGCAGCACAGTGCCATTCGCGTCGGTTTCTCGAAGCAATTCGGCATATTCCGCAGGCAATGGAGGAACCGGCGCCAATGTTGAGGCCGCAGGTTTGGTTTCGACAACAGGGAGATTAGCTGGTGCTTCAGACGGTTCTGTCTGTGCGGCAGAACTGGCCGGTGATTGATTGGCGTCAGGCGAAGCCGCAGGACCAGCAACAGGCGCGGTCTGAGTGGTTTTAGCTTTTTCTTTCTCCTTCAAGCTGGCGATCATCGCCTTGATCTGTGAAGGCTCTTTTACGTTTTTCGCTTCTTTTAGGAAAAGCTCCAACTCCTGCCAGGCCTCGCGGTATCGTTCCTGCTTATTGTACAAACCGGTCAAATAGTAATGCGCTTCTGCTGCCGCTTCGCCACCTAATTGCAATGCTTTTTTGAAGGCCGCTTCAGAATTGGCAAGGTCGCCGCTATTACCGTAAGCCAGCCCAAGCATCATGGAGGTGTTGGGATTTTTCGAGTCAATCTGCTCGGATTTCTTGAACCACTCAATTGCTTCCGGCAATCGGCTGAGCTTCATAAAAGAAACTCCTAGTCCATACATGCTGCGAGAAGCGCGCTTATTAACATCTATGGCACGGGTCAATGACTGTATTGCCAGATCGTATTGCCCAATTTTCAAATACTCCAAGCCAAGAAGTTCCAGGGCAGCAAAGTAATCGGGAAAGGCTTCTATGGCTTTTTTCAGCGAAGCGATGCCCAATTCGGAATAATTGCTCTTCAAATCTTTGGTGGCGCGTTCCATCTCTTTTTGGGCAGCCTTGGGAACCTCCTGCACAAACACTGAGCCGCTGCGTGAAGCCAGCCCTTCGCCTTTTTTGTACTTAAGTACGATGTCCACAATCATGTCTTCATTGCCGCCCAAACGGCGAAGCGTTTGTAGCTCTAATGGCTGGGAGTATTCTTCATAAGGTGTACCTGTGGTTTCAATGCGGACGGTAAATTTGCCCTGTCGTAGCCCTTTTAGAGTGAAACGGCCACCAGTATCAACAAATGCGGCGTAGATAGGCTGAAAGTTTTCATCAATGACAGAAACTCGTACCCCGCTGACGGATTGGCCAGACTGGTTACGCACGCTGCCGATCAAGGAAAAAGTGGATTGAAACGCCGTCACGTTGGCGACGCCAATCAGGATCAGCAGTAATGTCGAAGCAAGCCGGAATCCCAGCCGATTTTTTTTGATAAACAGATCGGTAAACATCGCTCCCCCAAAGAAATCAGCCCAGCTAGAACAATGTGCCATCTATGCCAGACCCGGGAATTGAAAGGTGTGAGAACGTGGCGATTGTAACAATCACTCAAGCCGGTCGCTAGGCAAATTTACCTTTTAGAAACATCAAGGGTGAGCGATGAAAACCGATCGTCGTTGCCTTCAACAGGACGGCGGAAAGACAGGGATGGTCAGGCTGACTGCCGCTCCGGTGTTGTTCAGCGTCACGATGTGCATATTGTGCGCGCCTTTGAACGCATTGGCGGCAGCCGCTGTGTTTGGATTGTTGTTGAATGTTGCGCCCAGCAATCCGAAGTTCGGATTGTCGGCGTAAAGTTTCGTCCAACCGGTGCGACCGGCGGTGATGATCGTTTCAAAGCGCGGCGCAGTGCGCGGAAAATTGTTCGACAGCGAACTGCGAAACTGGCACGACGATCCTGAAAATGTATAACTAAAAGCGTTCTCTCCGTCGTCGTATAGAACCCCAAACAAACTGCCCAACCCGCCGATGCCTGTTCCCAGATTGCCGCCGATGCGATTCAAGATCAGCAGCATGTCATTGCCTGTGGCTTTGTCGGCAATGGCGCTGATCGCCACAGTGCGCGGCAGGTAGTTGTAGCTATTCGGAATTCCCGGCGCGTCGAACACCAACGCCGCCGTGTTGGAAGAAGCCGTGCAAGCCGTAAAGGTGTCGAATTGCGCGGCGATGGAAACGGCGGCGAGATTGCCCGTGTGCCCTGACGCGAATTTCACGTACACGTCGCCGATCAGAAAGTTATGCCTTACAGGGCAGCCGAGTTGATTGACGGCCAACACCACCAGATAACCTGTAATTCCCGGATCAAGGTCGGAAGCCAGAAAGCTGATGGTCTGGTTTTGCGTTAAACAGGCGAATGAATCCGCAACCGAACAACTGCCGCCATCCACGAAAAACAAGTGAACGTTTGCGGGAATCGAATCGCTGGTGTTGGTGATTGAGATGCGGGAATTCTGCATAAAAAAGCTGGTGATGCTGGATGTGTAAACGTTGTACACCAGAATCGAACCGGCCTTTTGATCGCTGACGGTTGAAGTAACAGGAATCGGTTGGCCTGGGTCTGCTGCCTGAATCGAAATCGTCAGCAGGATTACGACCAACCCTGAAAACACGTGTGAGTAAATGCGGGAGGTTCGCATACAAGTCTCCTCTCTCTTTTTTTGTAGCCGATTTGAGGACGAACCGGCGGGGTCAACTTAACGAGGCACCATGAATTTAGGGCTTCGCTCGTGCCAGGAAGAGATCGGGGACTTCCGCAAAAAGTGGCGAGCGGGAAAAATGCTTTGAAAAAAGAAGGCGGTTTCCAGTGACGTTCTCCGCTCATTCTTCTCAATCAATTTCTGCGACCTATGGGATGTCGTAGAGGAATTTCGTTTTGATTGATTGGCTACCTTTGACGGCGTGGAGTATAGGGAAGTGGCTTCCGGCGGGTCAACAAGATATTTTCTGGCGAGCACAAAGGCACAGGCCAAAATTACTGCTTGCCGCTTAACTATTGCCTAAGTATGATTAGTGCGTAGTTGCCAATCCGCACGGTTGACAGACGTCTTCAGCCAGACACTTAGCCAAAGGAATTTATGGTGGCAAAGGCATAAAAAGTCGAATTCAAGTAGAAGACGCTTTGAGTTTCCGCGTTGGGGCCAGTCACTCGATGCGGGATAAGTTTTAGGACAACAAGCCCGTTAGGACAACAAGCCTGAAGGATGCGAACGATGCCAATGACTCCCGCCAATCAGCCGAAAGCCAATACCGTCGAATCTGGGAACGATTTTCCTGCCCGCTTGAAGGAAGCCGCCGGCGACCGAATTTCGTTATTAGCCGGACTGGAAGATGCCGCCAGGAATTCCTATGAATCATCGTGGTCAAAATTGCTGCCCGCCATTTCAACATTCCTAAAAAGCGCAGACGGACAAGCTCTTGTTCGTGCATTGGCTGTTTCTCCCGAAGCGAAGACGCGGCGGTTCGTCGCGGCAGGCTTGGTCGTCTGGCAATTGGATGAAGAGCGAAGCCTGAATGTGTTGCGTTGGTTGATGACTGACCGCGATATTTCGGTGGCAAAAGCTGCGGCACAGGCAATGGGCGGGCTGGCCGGTAGAAAGAGACAGGTTTGGAATGAAATTGAGGACATGGCGGCAGCCGCCAGTCCGAAGTCTCGGATGATTGCTGCTTGGGCGTGTACACGCCACGCCCAGCCGGTGATGCTGCGAACGCTGCAAACGCTTTCAGCCGATCCCAATGAAGATGTTCGCGTTGCCGCTGCCGAAGCCTGGCGGCAGGCGTTGAGTAATTTCAACGACAAAGCCTGGCCGGTGTTTGCCGAAATGGCCAGCCCCAAAGTGAAAACGGAAACCACGCATCACGCTGAAACGGAAGATGAGTGGCAGGTCAGGCATACCTCTGCGTTGACGCTGTTGGAAAAAGCTCGTGAACTCAGCCCGGACGAAGCTGCCTTGATGGCGCGATTGCTGAATGATGCTGAATCGAAGGTGCGTATAACAGCCGTTCGTGTGCTGGCGGCGGCGGCGGACATTTATCCGGAACTGGCGATGAGAACGCTAATGCCGCTGGCTCGCGGCGAAGATGCTCATCGAAGCTGGGAAGAGCGCGAAGCGGCAATTCCCGGATTGGCGAAGTTGCCATATCAGGAGGCCGGCAGGTTTTTACCGCTTGTCGAACGACTGGCGAGCGACAGCAATTTGCGAATCGCCACGGCTGCTGCTCGAACTATTGGCCAACTGACTTACGTTCATCCCGAATGGTCGTTGTCGGTGATCAATCGTATCGCTGCCACTTCGGATGATTTTGCGGCTTCGCTCAAACGTCTGGCTTGCGCGCGGGGTCTGACAGGTGCTGAACCGCCTTACAAAAAATCTGTGTTGCCTTTGCTGGAACAGTTTTTAGCGGATCGTGATCCTGAAGTGCGAACTGAAGCAGTGGCGGCGCTGGTTCGATTGGCCGCTTCCCACCCTGATCCGGCGATGAATTTGCTCAGCCAGCTTTCGCGTCAGGACAACGATTCTGCCAGTTGGGAAATTCGCCGAACTGCGGCTCGCGCACTGGAGTTGATTGCGCCGTTGCATCCGAATCGAACTTTGGGTTTGTTGGAGCGTCTGGCCGGAGATGCAAACGGGTTTGTGCGCCAGGCGGTTGCACAGGCTCTGCAGGAACAGGCACGACAGGCACCCGAAAAAACCTTGTCGGCTCTGCTCGAAATGGCTGTGGACAAGTCGTGGGAAAAGAAAGCAACTGTTGCCCTGGTTTTAAGCGAGCCAGCCTTACATTTCACGGACAAGCCGTTTCAGGCGCTGAAACGATTGGCTGGCGATGCGGACAACGATACGCGCGACGCAGCGTTTTTCAGTTTGGGGATGCTCGCAAATCGTTTGCCGGGCATCGTGTTGCCTGTGTTGGAGCGTTTGGTACAAAGCCGAAAAGGGGTGACGGCGTGGAAAACCGCTCAGGGGTTGGCTGAAACGACTGATGTTTTTTCCATCGAAGTCGTGCCGTTGATCGAATCGCTGGCAAAAGACAAAGAGATTGACGTGCAGCAGGCTGCGGCAAGCGCCGTCATCAACATGGCCAGATGGATGCCGGAAGAGGCCTTAGGGATTTGCCAGCGTTGGGACATAGAAAAAAGTCATCACTTGCGTGCGGCTCGATTGAACATTCTTGGAATTGCGGCATTTTGCGGAAACGCGCGTGCGGTTTCGCTGCTCAAAGGGCAAATGACGGATGAAGACGAAGAAAGCCGCGCGGACGCCGTTCGTGTTTGGGGTGAGTTGAGGTTTGTGCTGGAAAAACAATCGCTGGACGCTTTGTACTCTGCGGAAAAAGACGATGATTGGGTGGTGCGCGAATCTGCCAGCCATGCACTTGGCGCCCGTGGATGGATCAAACCAAAAAAGATTATTCAGTCGCTGAACCAATTGACCGACGACAGGGAATTTGCCGCCGCTTTTGCCGCCAGCGCGGTGTGGGATGCGATTGGGTTTCAAGCCAACCAAACCAGGTTGGGCGATGATGAAAGCAGTGAAATCGTCACGACGCAGTCGCTGTTTCATTCGCGGTTTGTGCGTTATCGGCAAAGCCGTCTGGATAATTACCTGACATCGCTTCTGGTGCCGCAACCTTTGGATTCTGAGAAAGAGAGAGGCGGTTTTCAGGTGCAGCGATTGCCGGGCGATGTTGTGCTGCCAACGACAATGGAGTTTTTGATTGATGATTCGGAAGCGTTTGAACAACTGCCGGTGCGACCTTCGGGATCAATTACTTTGTCGGAGCAGACCCGACCAGGTTTGAGCGCAAAGGCGATGGAACTGGCCAAACGATTCTTTAAGTGGCTATTTCGACGGCTGTTTCGTTCGGAAGTAGAAATCAGGATGAGCAGTGGGCTGACCGACGGCGGCGAGGCTCCGCCGCAACAGCAAGGAGTCCAGCTTCACGAGTTAAAGCGACGGTTGCGCGAATTGTTGTTGCGATATGCCAATGGCGAAAGTTATTCGCTGAGCGAAATCGAACGGCTGGTTCAATTGATGCCGCGTCCGTTGTTGTTTTATGCGCTTTATCGCGGTGCGCAACTGCCCGCGACCAGACGCATTGCACGGCTGGGTTACGATCTGGCTTCATTGGTGGAAAAGGCCGAATCGGCCAATCTGGTCAAAGGCGAGGCGCAAACGAAACTACGTGGCCAATTGCCGGACGCCCTGGATGAATTCCTCAATCGCTGTTCCAGGTTGCAGGATGGGCAACGCGATCTTTACGTCGGTCGTTTTTCCTGGATGCGCGAAGCGTTGACGGTGACGGCTCTGGAGCAAATTCCGTTGTTGCTGGCTCGCCCGATTCAGGGGCAGTCCGGCTCCAAGCGGAATCACGAATGGCTTGAGCGAAGTCGCAAGGCTTTGCGTCAGGCGATGGAACCTTTACGCAGTCTGGATGCCAACACTCCTGCGGACGTGAAAACATTTTTGTTGTTGCGATGCACAATCGGCCTGGAAGAAGCTACACGAACGGTCAGCGCCGAAGCGTGGGAACCCGACCGAACGATTCTGTTGCAGGCTCTGACCGCCTGGCGCGAATTGATCAGCGAAGAATCCCAGCGTAGCCAAAGTGGGGCCAGACTGGAAATCATCGTTCCGGATCGTGTGCCTCCGGGCGAAATCACCGAGCTAACAGTCAAGATCATCAATCACGGGCCTTCGCCGGTTAGTAACCTGCATTTGCAGGTTACCGGGCGAGGGTTTGTCTCGGAGGATTTTTTTTCGCCGACTTTGCCTTTGCTGACCGTTGGGCAAGCTCACACTTATCTGGTCAGGGGAAGGGCCTGGTTCCTTCCCAAATTTCCGATCACATGCATTCTGCGTTATAACGAGCCGCGACGCGAAAATCTGAAACTGCAACACAGCGTCGAAATCACTGTCGAATCCGATTCGCCGTCCCAGGTTTGGGAAGACATACGCAATCCTTATGTTGCCGGTACGCCGTTGAAACCCGGAAAGCACGACAATCTGTTTGTCGGGCGAACGGATATTTTCGATTTTCTGTACAAACAATTGGTTGAAGCCGGAACGCCTCGCCCGGTTGTGTTACATGGGCGGCGGCGAATGGGAAAAACTTCGGTGATGATGTGGCTGCCGACCAAATTGCCGACGCAGTATCACGTCGTTTACATTGACTTGCAGGCGACTGAAATTCTTTCAGGCGCGGCTCAGCACCTACAATATCTGGCCAGCACCATTTTTCGTACCTTGCCGGAAAAACCTGATCCGGTGGCGGTTGACTTGAAAGCTTATCAGGAAAACCCTGCTTTTCAGTTCGAGCAGGTCTTTTTGCCGGAACTTGAGCGAATGCTGGCCGGTAAAAGACTGGTGCTGGCGGTTGATGAGTTTCAGGTGTTTGAAGAAAAGATCAAGCGCGGCGATCTGGAAGCGGGCTTTGTCAGTTTTCTACGGTACTGGGTGCAACGTGGCGATGTCAGTTTTGTCTTTGTCGGTACTCGCTCCACCAAGGATTTCGATCACGAAATCTGGTCGGCATTGTTTAACCCGGCCATCTCGAAGGAAATTGACCTGCTCAGCTCGGAAGAAGCGAGGCAGGTGATGACGTCGCCGCTCGGTGTTGATGTTTATTACGACGACCCTGCGCTTGATCTGCTGGAATGGCTGACCGGGCATCATCCGTTTTTTGTGCAGCGGCTTTGCAGCGAAGTCGTCGAAGAATTGAATCGTCGCCGACAGCGTCGGGTCAACGTTTCGATTGTCGAAGCCGCCACGCGGCAACTGGTGAAAAGCGGCTCCATGCAACTTCGGTTTTTATGGGACGAAATGAAGGGCGCTCAGCGCGCTGTGATTGCTTCGATCAACGAGGAAATGACGCTCAACGCCAGCCGGCAAGCCCGCTGGGAAGATGTCTGGAAATGGATGAGCACCGTCAATCCGAATGTCCCGCAAGACGAATTCCAGCAGGTTACGCATGAACTGGAAAAACGCGGGTTGATCGTTGACGAAAGCGGCACATTGCGTTTTGCGTTGGGTTTGTTGCCTGCTTATTTGACAGAGTACATTCCGACGCGAGAAACGAAAGAAAGGATTTTCGAGTTATGGTAAATCCCAACTATTCAACAGAGAAAAAGAATCCGTTTGGTCATCGTGGCACTGTAACCGACCTTGGTTTGTTTTATGGGCGCGAACGCGAATTGCGAGGCCTGGCTGACAAGATCAAACTCGGCCAATCGGTTTCGGTTTTCGGCCAGCGCACCATAGGAAAATCGTCGCTGCTTTATTATCTGGCCTACGCCAAAGACCGCTGGGCGGAATGGGGATTTGATGATTCCTTCGTCTTCGTGCCGGTTGATATTGCCAAACAGGCGCTGTTAATCAACGGAGATGAGTTGCTGCCTTATCTGGTCAGAAAAGCTGCTGACCGTATGCCGGAGCGGCCTGAGTTCGATATTTCCAACCCAAGGGACGCCAGCCACTGGTTGAGCGAAGTCACAGACAAACGCATAGTCTTTTTGCTGGATGAGTTCGATTTTGTCGGACACATTCCGGGCATAGAAGCTCGCCACTTCACTTACTTCCGTTCGATGATAAATCTGACCAATCTGGTTTTTGTCACCGCCAGCCGCGACAGCCTTTACGATTTGACCGGAACCATCAATGTGCTTTCTTCGCCGTTTTTCAACATCTTCCATGACATCAAATTGCGCCATTTCACCGATGAAGAAATGGCGCAGATGATTTTTGGCCGGGATAATGAACGAGCAGAGATTTTCGGTGAAGACGATTTCAAACGGCTGCGCGAAATGTCTGGCGGCATTCCCATGGTGTTGAGCATGGCCTGTTACCTCCTGTATGACTTGCGCGTCAATCAACGGAAAGTGGATTGGAAGAAACTTGAAAGAGACCTGGCGGAAGACACTCGTAAGGATTACCGATATTTTTGGGATGAATTGCAGGAAAACCCCGATCAGCGTGATTTGTTGTTGAAACTGGGCAGGGAAGGTGAACCGGTTGAAATCACTTCTGAAGAAGAAAGGCAGGTAGAAGAACTGGAAGTTGTCGGGTTGGTGGTCAGAAACGCCAACAACAAATTGAAGATTGTTCCCGGATTGCGTCCCGTGATCGAAGACGCAATCAGAAAAGCGCGCCACCGCACAGGTTCTTTGTCTTTGCCTGGCATTGACACGATTCCATTGCCGTCTCACGTAAGCCGTGGCAGTTTGGATGAATCGGACGTGCGGATTGAACCTGCCGAAGCTTTGATTGCGCCGCCTGTGCCGTCGCCAGCATCTTATGCCCAGCCGAGTTTGGAAAATCAGCAATCGAAAATTCTCAATCAGTTGTTGGAAGCTCTGGCTGGCCCACGCCTGGACAATTACGATGGCTATCTTTGCGCCGGGCTGAAAGAGGGGGAAAACAATCAGGCTTTGAAATGGGATGGCCGGAGCGTCAGCGTGGTTTCGGGGAAAGAATATCAATTGTGCGTCTGGCTGACTCCTGACAAACCGACCGAGGCGATGTTCGACCGCGTTGAAATCAGCGACGGGCAATATGCAGGCGAGGTCAAATTCCAAATCGCAATTGACAGCGATTCGTTACGTTTTTTTCCGCGTCACCAGGATTGCCTTGCCGGGCTTCGGCAAGCTTCTCCGATCACTACCTTTTCCTGCCTGGTTGGAGAAACGAAAACCAAACATCAATTGTGGGTGCAGCTTTTTCAGAAAAACCGTTTGATTCAAGTATTGCCTTTGCAAATCACTGTCGAAGGAGAATAAAAAATGGCCATTGCACGGGGTGCTGTTCTTAAATTCAGCCTGGAGATCAGCAACAACGGATCGGAATTAACGATTACTCCGCACAACGCTCAGCCTTTGCCGCCGATAGCCGGTAATCTTAGCCTGACCGGGCTTGGCACTCTTAGAGAGTCGCTGGGCAAAGACCTGGACGATTTCAAAGACAAAGTCGGCAGCGCGCTGGAAGTTTCCAATTGGCAGAGTCTTTCGCAATCACTGCGCAAACTTCACGAAAAAGGTCGCGCGCTTGCTTTTCAGCTTTTCGGCATGGAACTGAGAAAGATCACGGAGCTTTTGCGCCAACATTGTCCGCACAGAGTGACTGATCCGGCGCAACTGGCCAGCCCGGATTTTTTCGGCTGGTCGGAAACTGACGCTTTGCCGCGCGTCGAAGTCAATGCGTTGCTGGAAAATTTCATCCCCATGGAATTCCTGCCGCTTTTCAATATGACCGAGCCGGAAGAGGTCAAGAACCTGTCCGACCTGTACAAAGTGGCCAGCAGCTTTTTGGGATTTTCAGTGGTGGTCAAAAGGGCGGACACGAGGCTTGGGGCGGCGAAGTTACAGAATCTGATGCTGGAAAACGTGCCCAAATTGCCGATCAAGTTTTTCCGTTACGACGGGTTGGCCGGTGTCAGAAAAGAGATGGAGTTCTTTCAACACTGGGAAGAGCATATTGACCTGGAAGGCCCCTGGCCGGATGTTCATCATCCTGCTCAGGAGTTTGAAAAGCTGTTCGCCGATCACATCTGGCATTTTCGTCGCCGATTCGATGGCAACGACAGAGAATCCGCCGATCAGATTCATCATTTTTCCTGTCACTGCGACACCAAATCCGATGATTCGGCGAACTATCACGTCGAGCTTGGGCACGATCCGCAAACTCGGCGCAAAGTGACCATCGGAAAACTGAACGCCCGGTTTGGTGAACTGGCCGCAGGTGGTGACCGTTGCCCCGATTCCCCGCCGCCGTTTGTTTTCTTCAACGCCTGCGGCTCATCGAAAATCAAACCCGGCGAAATGGCTTCATTCCCGCGGCTGTTTTTTACTATCGGCAGTCGCGGTTTTATCGGCACTGAAACCCGCATCCCGGATCAGGTGGCTGCCGAATTTTCAAAATACTTTTATACCAAACTGCTCAGCGGTTATCCGCTGGGTGACGCCGTGCAAGCCGCCAAGCGTATGCTGTTGACCCGTTACAACAACCCGCTTGGCGTTCTTTATACCGTTTATGCAGACCCGGATTTGGTCGTCAGCCAGCCGGTTTTACGATAAATGGTTTGAACCACTCGTCCGATTTTTCGCGGACGAACTCTCTGCTTTTCAAATGGAGGTTATCGTGGAAAAAGACAAAATCATTATCTTTGGCCGTGAAGATTCTGGCGGCGAAGAAGATCGTGGCGGAATTCTGGAAAAGCTTCATGAATGGCGTTACGGAAGTTCGGAAATTGATCCTGAGCAATTGAAAACCAGGCTGAATAAATTTCTGAGTGCGATGAGCAGTGTTGTGGAAACGGTGCCGAACACTTTTGGCGAATTTGCGCTGGACAGCGTCACGCTGACGGCGGAAATCAGCGCCAAAGGCCAAGTCAGTTTGCTTGGCACTGGCGGCGAACTGGCCGGCAAAGGTGGCCTGACCTTCACGCTCAAACGCAAACCGAAGAATTAAAACGGCGTTTTGCCCTCGACCAACACCGTCACCGAAGAATTCATCTCGCGCGAGCGGTAAACACGCTGCGTCGCTTTCTGGAAATCTTCCTGACGCGCTTTGGGAATGTCCACGAACTTTTGCGGGTTGCGATCCACCAACGGAAACCAACTGCTTTGGACGTGAATCATCACGCGGTGCCCTTTGCGGAAGGTGTGGTAAACGTCCGGCATTTCGAACTTGATCGAAGCCGGTTTGCCGGGCGTGAAGGCTTCGGGTTTTTCAAAGCTGTTGCGGAACTTGCCGCGAAAAGGTTCGCCGCGTACGAGTTGTTGATAACCGCCCATCTTGACAGAGTTTGACGGCACAGGTTGGCCAGCAAGCGGCGCGGGTTGCGGATAATCGCCGGGATACACATCAATCACTTTGACGACGAAATCGGAATCCGTGCCGGTGGTTGAAACATTCAAGCTGACTTTGATCGGCCCGGCAATGGTCAGGTCTTCGGTCAGCGGTTCGGTTTCGTAAACCAACACGTCCGGGCGTTGAGCCGCAAAGCGTTGATCTTCGGTCATGTAATCGCCGGTGAAACCCGCGTTGACGTAACCCAAATGCGGAACCGGGCGATTCGGATCGCTGACGTATTCGTCAAAGCCACCGTTTTCTGGCGGAGCTTCCATTCCCAGTTTTCCGTTTGTCTGAAAATAAAGCGTCATCGCTTTGGCTTCTTTCGGAGGCCAGGCAGCCAAACGCCGCCATTCATTCAATCCGGTTTGAAACATGAAAGCTTCGGGCAATTCGGTTTTCTTATCTTTCAGGTGGCGCATGAAAAACTCGAACTGAATCTGTTCGCGGAAAATCGCGCCGGTCTTGACGGCGAAATTCACGTTGCCGAGCTTGTCTCCATCGCCTCTGCCCCAACCTCCGTGCGACCAAGGCCCCATCACCAACAGGTTTTCGGTGGTTGGATTTTCTTTCTCGACGGCTTTGTAAATGTGAAACGGACCCATAGGGTCTTCGGCATCGAACCATCCGCCGACGTTGAGCACAGCGCAGCGAACGTTTTTCATGAACTTCCACAGCGAACGTTTCTGCCAGAACTCGTCGTAATTCGGATGGTCAATGATTTCCTGCCAGTAAGTGGCTTCTCCGCCGAACAGCTTTTGATTCCATTCAGACATTGGCAGCGGCAGCTTCAAGTAATAGTCGTAACCGTCCGGCGTGCCCATATCAAACCGCGTGCGTTGTTGAGCCGGGGTTTCTGAAGCGCCTTTGCGCGGACGAAAGCTGGCATAAAAGCCAAAGTTCGCCGACAGCATAAAAGCTCCGTTATGGTACACGTCGTCGTTGATGTAATAGTCCGCTGTCGGAGCTTGCGGCGAAGCGGCTTTCAGCGCCGGATGCGAATCAATCATGCTGGCTGCGACGTGAAATCCCGGCTGAGACACGCCAACCATACCGACTTTGCCATTGTTGTTCGGGACGTTTTTCAGCAGCCATTCAATTGTGTCGTAAGCGTCGGAGCTTTCGTCAATGTCTTTGTTGGAGCGTTTGGCTGGAACGTGCGGGCGGACTTGCTGAAACTCGCCTTCGGACATGTAGCGGCCTCGCGCGTCCTGGTAGACGAAAATAAAACCTTCTTTTTCAAAATGCTCAGACGGGCCAAGCGAAGCGCGATATTGGTCAATTCCATACGGAGCCACACTGTACGGCGTGCGCGTCAGCAAAAACGGATACGGCTTTGAAGTATCTTTCGGTACGTAAACCGAAGTGAACAGTCTGACGCCATCGCGCATTGGAACTTGATACTCATACTTTGTGTATCGCTCGCGCACTCGGTCTGCACTTGGCACAGTTGAGATTTGTCCGAAAATTTGAGTCGCCGTTGCCAACAATGCAACCAGCGCCAAAATCACACGAATACGGAAAATTCGATTAGCTTTCTGCACGATGTGCTCCTTAGTTTTGAAAACGAGTTGTGGCTGAGTGGTGAATCGCAGCAGGCAAGATGTTCGCCTGGATTTTCAGGCGGCCTGCAAAACAGGCTGCGCTTTTTTCTGCGCGGCCAGTGCGGTGTAATACTGTTCGGTTTCGTCGTCTGTCCAAATGTGGCCGTCGCGTTTGTCTACAGTGACAAACAAGGCTCCGGGAATCCAACCTTCATTCATCAACTGTTGCGAGCCGGACAGGAAAATCCAGGAAACACCTTCATCGCGGAACAATTGAACCGGGCTGAATTCATAACCGGAGAAACGAGGTGCATTACGTCGCCGTTCAAGGTCGGTGGCGGCGATTTGTTGCGCTTGTTCAAAAGTAATCGTATTCATAGCTCCTCACTTTTCAACGACAGCTCGTCCGGCTTTCCCGTCATTGAGTAACCAGACCGTTTCAAAATCGGCGAGCCTAACGCAGTAAGCCGAACCGGAAGCCAATGGCCAGGGATCGCGGATGAATACCCAATCACCATCAATTCGATCAACGATAACCGCGTGCCCCGCCATCGCTGTTGTCATTTTGAGAAAAGCGACTGCTGGTTTGTTCAGCACATAAGCTTGTAATTCGGCCACGGTCAAATTTGCCCGGTAAATATAATCGCCAGTCAATCCAAACTGCAAAAGCGCGGAGGGCGCAGAAGAAAGTAATGAGCCTTGATCGTCGGAAATCAACGCCGCGCGAATGAACGCTTCGCCAACCCACAAACCTTCATCGGACAATAACATTCGACAGCAGGCAGCGACACAACTGTCAGGATGAATCTGACCTATGACTGTTGCCAGCGGGTCGTAAGCTTTGGTTTTCATTGCGGCAAAGAATCCTTCGCCGCGCGCTTTGATATTCACCGCTTACACCTACAACTGTTGCGCCAACAAATTCAAAAACGTGCCGACATCCGTCACCACGCCGACGGTTTGCGCGGAGCCGCGATCAGAAAGTTTGGTGACGACCGCCGGGTTGATGTCTACGCAAACCATCCGCACCCACGACGGAGTCATGTTTCCGGCTCCAATCGAATGCAGCATCGAAGACAAACAGATGACCATCCTCGAACCTTCAATTTGCCGAGCATATTCTTCTTGCGCCTGAATCAAATCCATTTCGGTGTCGGGCAGCGGACCGTCGTCGCGTATGGAACCGGCCAGCACAAACGGCACATTGTTTTTGACACATTCATACATCACACCGTTTTTCAGGATTCCGGCTTCGACTGCGCCGCGAATTGAACCGTAACGGTTGACGGTGTTGATCGCTCGCATGTGGTTTTTGTGACCTTCTTCGATGGGGTTGCCGTGTTCCAGGTCCACGCCCAGCGAAGTGCCGAACAGTTGGTGCTCGATGTCATGAACCGCGATGGCATTTCCAGCCAGCAAGGCATCGGCAAAACCTCGCCGGATGATTTCGCAAAACGCTTGCGTGCCTCCGGTGTGAATGACGACCGGGCCGGCGACGAAAACTATGCGTCCGCCATCGGCTTTGATCTGGCGCATCATCTCGGCGATTTTGCGAACGGCGGTTTCGGTGCGCCGTTCCGAAGAAATGTCGTTGGCCATAAACGCAAAACCATGCCGGTCGCGTTCTTTGAACTCCGGTTGGATGCGTATGCCGTGAGCGCCGCAAACAATCTGGTCGCCCTGCTTTACGTCGCGCAGTTTGCGGCATTCGACTTTCAAACCTGACCCGGTCGCTTCCGGTTCCGTACCCTGAGCCGATCCGGTCGCTACCGCTCCCGGTTCCGTACCGTCAGCCGAACCGCTGATGACGATGACGGCGTCCATACGCTGCTTGCCGACTTCCAGCCACGAACCGGCAACGCGGACGAACGTCCGGTGATTGGTGGTCGAGTAAAAATCATCAGGCACGACTCGATCCATCGGCGCAGGTTTGAGCGTTACATCGTGAACCTGTTTTTGATAACAACCAAGCTCAATCAGCTCTTCGAGCGTTTTGTTCAACACTTCTTCGCTGGGCGCGATGACGCGCAATTGCAAGTGCGAAAACTGTTCGTTGGTGCGACCGAGACTGAAATTCAGGACTTCATACACCGCGCCGCATTCGATGACGCGATCCATGACCTTCGACAAAATTTGCGAATCCACCAGGTGGCCTTCGGCTTCGACAATTTCAGAGTAATTCATAACGTTTGTGAATTGAGTTTCGGGTTAAGGCAGACGTTCCATTTTCACTTGAGTGATGCGGCGACTGGCGACGGTTTCGACGATGAAGCGCGCTCCATTGTGTTCGACGCAATCTCCCTGCGCCAGCAAACGTCCGGCGCGCGCCATCAAAAAACCTGCAATGGTTGTGTAAGCGTCGGATTCGGGCAGGTTCAGGTTGAACTTGCGATTGGCTTCGCGGACGGAAAGTCCTGCGTCCAGCGTGAACGAATCTTCGTTGTTGGTTGTCGAAGCTTCGGCCAAAGTTTCGTCGTGTTCGTCCTCGATTTCGCCGACAATTTCTTCCAGCAGGTCTTCGAGCGTCAAAATGCCTTCGACGCCAGCGTGTTCGTCAACGATGACAGCCAGATGGATGTGATCGCGTTGCATGCGGCTGAGTACATTGCCCAAGCGCGCCGAATCGGGGATGAAGACTGGCGGGCGAATGATCGTCTTCAGGTCGAATTCTTCCTGTCGCAGCATGTAACCCATCACGTCTTTACTGTGGACGATGCCGATGATGTTGTCGAACTTTTCCTCATACACTGGCAGCCGCGAATAACCGGACAACTGAAACTGTTGGGCGACTTCGGCGAACTCTGCGTTTATTTCCAAGGCGACAACTTTGGTGCGCGGAATCATGATTTCCTGAGCGGTCAGTTCCGAAAACTCGAACACATTGTGGATCAAATCTCGCTCTTCATTTTCCAGATTGCCGGATTGGTGGCTGAGCGTGATTAAGTGACGTAACTCCTCTTCGGAATAAACTGTGTGATGGCCGGGGCGAAAATCCACGCCGAACAGTTTCAGCAGCTTGATGCCGGAATAATTGATCAACCAGATAAACGGTTTGAACGTGCGATAAAACAGTTGCAACGAGCGAGCCGTTGCCAGGGAAATCGCTTCGGCTTTTTCGATGGCCAGAGCTTTGGGTGCGTATTCGCCCAACACCAAATGCAAATAAGTAATCACCGCCAGAGCGATGGCAACGGCAATGGAGTGCGAAATCAACGTGGCGGTTTCGCCGGGAATCAGTTGTTGAATCAACGGTTCGAGCAGGTGCGCCAGCGTGGATTCGCCGACAGCGCCCAGCGCCAGGCTGGCCAACGTGATGCCGAACTGACTGGCCGACAGCATGGCGTCCAGATGATCCAGCGCGTGCAGCACGGCGTGGGCGCTGTTTTTGCCGCGAGCTGCCAGCGTTTCAATCCGCGAACGGCGAACGCTGACCAGCGCGAATTCAACGGCGACGAAAAAGCCATTGGCCAAAACCAGAGCCAGAACTGCCAGAATTTTGATCAGAACCAGGGTCATAAGCGGGACGCGGATTATAGCTGACGCTTTCCGTGATTCGTAATCAGTCGGCAAAATTCGACAGCGCGATTTTCTGCCCACGCGCGATCTTCGTCTGGCTGGCGCTGACCGAAAAACGCCACGTGACCGCCACGACCGGTCAGCAACACACGCACCAGCGAGTTGGCGGCGAGGCGCGGATCGTTGAACGGATCGCTGGGAATAAACGGATCGTCTTCGGAATGAATCAGCAACGTCGGCACGCGAATCTGTGGAATGAACGGCAGGGAACTGGCGTGGTTGTAATAATCCACAGCGTCTCGAAATCCGTTGTACGGTTGCATGGCATCGTCCCAATGCCACAAATGCCGAACTCCGTTCAGCTTGCTCAAATCATAAATGCCGGGGAAGTGAGAGTTCTTTTCGCGCAGAGTTCGGTACAGGCTGCGTATGAATCGAATTTCGTAAATGAAATTTTCCGGGCGGGCGATGGCGCGCGAACAGGATTCCAGGTCAATCGGCGGACTGATGGCACAGACTCCGCGAAGCTGTTTGGGAGTTTCGTCGCCAAGTTCTCCGGCGAACTTCAGCGATTGATTGCCGCCCATCGAAAAGCCGATCAAAAACAGTTCCGGCAATTGGTCGCTTTCAATCAATTCGCGGACGACGAAGTGCAAATCAACGGTCAGCCCGGAATGGTAAAGCTTCGGCGACAGGTGCAGCGTTCCGCCGCACCCGCGCACGTTGTAACGCAACACGTTGAAGCCAGCGGCAAAGGCTTTGCTGGCTGTGCCCAGCACATAACCGGCGTCGGCGGAACCTTCCAATCCGTGAACGATCAGGATGGTCGGGCGACTCAGACGATCCGATTGCCAATGGCAGTAAGCTACAACTTTCGTGTCAGGCTCGGTTTGAAACTCTCTGCGCTCTGCCGGTTGAGTCAGAATTGAAAAACGACGAGGTCGTTTTGTGCCCACGATTGTCATCAAGTGGCGATTATCGAGCATTGCCGCCGGAACAAAAGGCAGGCTGGAGAGCTTTTCGGCGATGACATCAATTGAAGCTTCAGGAGCCTTAGTCAGAATTGGGTTTGCTTTCATCTTTGGAAGTCAAAACTTGCTTTCACAAAATCGTTGCGTGATGATGCCAGACAAGTTCACAAGAACAAAAAACTTATGACAACGTAAGTCTCGATTGGAATCTGACGATTCAACAACCGGTTCAAGCTAGTCAGTAAGCGAGGTTCAATTATGGAACAACCCTGTTCACGTTGCGGATATATTTCAGATCGCCCGGCAAGGTTTTGTCGCCAATGCGGTTCTCAGCTTATCGCCGAAAACGAAGCGACATCGGCAACAACACGCAATTATGCGCAACAGGCTCCGCCGCAATTCGCCGAACCGCAAGCCGGGTATTCGGGTTATGCGCCCGGAGCTTGGGCGGAACAAACGCCCAGCACATCACGATTTTACCAGCCTCCGGCAGTGCCTCAATACGAACAACCAGTCGCGCCGCAGAAAAGCAATTGGGTGAAATGGGTGTTGATTTCGTTCGCCGGAATCTTTTTGTTGTGCGTGATGTTTGCCGTTGGCATCATTTTCTGGGCCAGCCAAAAAGCCGGGCGGGCGGTTGAAGAAGCTCAGCGAAATGCTCCTGTCGTTATTGATGGCTCTCAGCCGCCGGATGCTCCCTTTCCGCCCGATGCGCCAGTGGCAATAGAGACTGCTGTGACCTTGGACAGTTTCAAATATCCGGGCGGAACGATTCTGACTTCAGCCAAAGCTCCATTTATGCAGACATTGGTAATGACCGCCAGCGAGGACATCGAGAAGGTCAAAGAGTTTTACGACAAGAAGTTTTCTGAAACCTTCAAAAACTCGGACAGCAACATTCAGGTCAATGAAGGAGAAAAATACGTGTACACCTCGTTGACACATCCGATGATGATCATCACATTGGAACCAGACCGTGCTCAGGATGGCAAAACTAAAATCACGTTGGTGCGCACCCAAGTGCCAATTCCGAATATCAAGTTTTAGCGAATTGCAGCAACCGAAAAAAAACTCAAAAGCGGCGATCAATTTTCAACTGGTCGCCGCTTTTTCGTGCGGTTTGAAGCCGTAGATCATTAGGCTCAGCACGCGAATTTGTGACGTTCGATGGCGAGTTTCAGCACGTTGAAAAAATTCTGCGAATATATTTTTCAAAACGACTTTCTTTCCACTTCAACATCTTGACAAAGGTAGGAGCCGCGCGAATAATGCGCCTCCGCTTCGATGAGGAGCGAGCACCTCGGTGGTAAATCACAACAAAGTTTAAGCAGTTCTTCAGGCGATTGAATACCCGTTTAAGCAAATTCAATTGCGTGGGGGACTTTTTGCGTTTTTATGAATGCAGTACCAACCAGCGCCGCCGCGAGTCGCTTGACGGAATTGAACTTTCTGCGAAGCGGCAAAGTGCGCGACATTTACGACGTTGACGACGACCATTTATTGATTGTGGCAACGGATCGCATCTCGGCTTTTGATTGTGTGTTGCCGAATGCGATTCCGCACAAAGGTCAGGTGCTGACTCAGTTATCGCGGTTTTGGTTTGAACGGTTTGCGGATGTCGTCCCGAATCATTTGGTGACGACTGAAGTTGACAAGTTTCCGGCTGCTTTCGGCGAAAAGCTTTCGCCGGAATCGAAAGCCGAATTGGCCGGACGTTCGATGCTGGCGCGCCGCGCCGAAGTCATTTCGTTTGAATGCGTCGTGCGCGGGTATCTGGCTGGTTCCGGCTGGAAAGAGTATCAACAGACCGGCGCGGTCTGCGGTCACAAATTGCCTGTGGAACTGGTTGAATCGGCGAAATTGCCGGAGCCGATTTTCACTCCGGCAACAAAAGCGGAACAGGGACACGACATCAACGTTTCGATTGCGGAGATGGCGTCAACCATCGGCGAAGACCTGACGAAGAAGCTGGAAACGATCAGTTTGACGTTGTACACCGAAGCCGCTCGTTACGCCGCAGATTGCGGAATCATCATTTGCGACACGAAGTTTGAATTTGGATTGAGAGACGGACAGATTGTCTGGATTGACGAAGCCTTGACCCCGGATTCGTCCCGGTTTTGGCCGCTGTCGGCTTATGCGCCGGGCAAATCGCAGGCTTCGTTCGATAAACAATTTGTTCGTGATTACCTTGAGACCCTGGACTGGGACAAACGCCCGCCTGCACCGACACTCCCCGATGAAGTTGTCACAGCTACGAGCGCCAAGTACCTGGAAGCCTACAGGCTGATTACAGGCCGCGATTTACCGTTCGCCAAAAAAGTCTGAACAGTCTGTATTGACGTTTGAAAATAACCGATTGAGCAATTGAACTATAACGTTGCCCGTTAAGAGATTTGACGCCTTCCGCAACATCCCCACTTACGAAGGCCATCGCCCGTCCGACGGTTTGATACCAGCCTCAAACTTTCGGTACAGCGTAGCTATCTTTAAGATCGTGGCAGCGAACTTCGAGGACATGGCCATGAAAGCTGAGCTTGAATCCCTGGTTGACCAAATGATTACTCGCGGCATTTTGTTTGAAGAAGCCGTCAAAGAGTTTGAAAAGAAGTTCATCCTGAAAGTCGTCAGTCGCCACAACAACAATTTATCGAAAGCCGCCGATGAACTCGGCATCCATCGCAACACGCTCAGCAAGCGCGTCGGCGAATACGAAAACGGCGTGAATGGCAATGGTGTCGTTCACCTGAATGGCCATCATTCCAATGGGCAGAAACGCCGCAAACCTGCGCCTCGACGCAAGAAAGTTTCCACAGCACGACCTGCCTGATCTCCCGACCTGGTTATTGATTGTCTGGTTTTGTTGGAGTGTTGACGCGGCGAGGGCGCGTATTGGGTTTGGCAGGCGGCGGCGGAACCTCTTCTGATTCTGTAGTGATTACCGGCTTCAGATTTTCCAGTTGAGAAATCAACATCAACGCATCCACCATCGGCACAAGCAAGACAGGCTGATTTAGATTCATCTCTACATCCGGCAACGTCACTGGCTTGGCAATTTCGAGTTCCGGTTTTCGACCTTCCTTCTTTGTTTCTTCCACCTTTTCATCTTTGGCTGAATCTTTTGCCGCTTCTTCGGGTTTGGTCGGTTCGTTCACCGCAGCGGTTTGAGCCGCCGACAAATCAGCCTTTCCGCTTTCCAGTCCCGCATCTCCTTTGCCCGAATCTTTTAAGGCGCTCGGCGGAGCTTTGGGTTGCAGCTTGATCGGTTTGGCGTTTTGCCGGGTTTGAGCGGCGGATGATTTCTTTGACGTTTTAGGTTCGGGCGGAGCCGCAACAGAACTAACCAGCGTGGCGTTGATTCCGGCCTGGCGCAATCGTTCTTCCAACCCATTCGTCGAATTGTTTATCTTTCGGTAAATGGCTTCGATGGCGGCCAGTTTCACATCGAAACTTGAAGCTTCTGGCGGTTCGTAACCGGACAAATACAAATCAAGCGCCGCCGCCAATTCGCCAGCAGTTTCTTTGACGACTGCCAGATGCCATCGAGCGCGACGGGCTTCGGGCAAAGTGCCATAAGCTGTGACCGCTTCGTTCAGGGATTCGGTTGCTTCTTCGGTTTTACCGGCCTGGAACAGTGCCCAGCCTTTGGCGTCCAGCGCGCGTCCGCGAAAGATTTGCAATCGCCCGTTGCGGTCGTAATTCGGATAATCGCGCACGGAACCGTCCGACTCTGTGGCGACTTCAGCCAAGCCTAAAGCCTGTTCAGCAAGTTCCACTGCCAATCCTGTCGCAATGCCCGCTTGAGAAAGTTTTTGCGCCACGTACAGCGAACGGAACGAACGTCGGATTGATTCTGCTTCGGCAAAATCCAGCGCCGCCCGGTCCAGCTCTTCCATTTGCTTTCGTGTGACTGAAACTTTGCCAGCCGCGACGGTCTTTTTGATTTCTCCCAGCCAGGTGTGAAATCGCGTCAGCGATTCGGCCAGCTTGTATTGTTCCGGCGAAGTCGGCAGCACGGCGACAAATAACGAAGCCTGATGTTCGCGCGCCAGCAACTCCTTGACGCTGTCGGCTTTTACGTCCAACGAACCGCCCAGCCGCGTCGAAAAAATTTCTTTGCTCGCTTTGGTCGAAACGTTGAACGCCTTGGCGAACTGTTCCGCTGCTCCGTCGAAATCTTCAACCG
Source organism: uncultured Acidobacteriota bacterium (assembly GCA_902825875.1). Classification (GTDB taxonomy): domain Bacteria; phylum Acidobacteriota; class Blastocatellia; order RBC074; family RBC074; genus RBC074. The sequence continues at coordinate 211,611 of CADECP010000003.1, read as the reverse complement.
ACAGGTACAACTTGCCGAAAGTGAAAAACAGAGAAGGGAAGCTGGCATACCGACCGGCAGCCAGCAGGTTGCGTTCGGCTTCGAAAATTTTGCCTTCGGCCAGATCAACTTCGGCGGCGGCGATGCGCGCCCAGGCGTAACGCGGTTCGATCATCAAAGCAGTTTCTGACGCCTGCCGAGCTTGTTTCAATTTGTTTTGCGTCAGGTAATACAGCGCCATCTGAGTTTGCAGGTACAAATCGCCTGTGATTTCTTCGGCCACGCCGCGCAAATCGCGCGCTTGATTCAACGCGGCGGTCATTTGCGGTTCGTCGCCCAAAGCCAGAAACGCCAGCGCCAATCCTTTGAACGAAGGCGCGTGTTTCGGTTCGATCTCCAACTGTTTTTGGTAGAGCTTGATTGCGTCCGGGTAAGCGCCGTGAGCGCGATACAGATTGGCCAGTTCGTAATACGCGCGCTTGTCTTTGGCATCCACGCCGATGGCGAGTTGATATTCGGCAATCGCGTCATCCAGCCGCAAACCAATTCGATAGGCCGAACCGAGCGCGCGATGCAGCCGAGCTTCAGGTTCGCCGGTTTTGGCGGCGGCTTCCAGCGCGCGAATGGCGTCGGTCGGCGCTTCGATGGTCATGAAAAATTCGCCCAAAGCCGCCAACCGAGCGGCGTCTTTGGCAAAGCGGGTTTCCAATTGCCGAGCCAAGCCAACGGCTTCGTTGCGGTATCCGCGAACCGAAACTGCCAGCGGAATGCGAATCACCGTTTCCTGAAAAAATTGATCGGTGACGGTTTCGGGCAACGCGCCCAGAGCTTTGCGAAAATTGGCGACGGCTTTTTCGATGTTGTTTTCGCCAAGCTCGACTTCGCCGAGTTGTGCCCAACTGGCGACAATGGCTTCGCGTGTGGCGTCGGCCTGTTCGGCAGCCGGGCGAGTTTTCAAGATTTGTTGCAACGCAGTGATGCGCGCGGCTGGGTCTTCAATGGCGACGGCTTCGTCGTATGACGGCGCAGCTTTGGGTTGAGTTGGTGACGGCTTGGACTGCGCGGCGACGGAGCAAACCAGCGCGGCACTGACCAACAAACTGATCCAGATAAAACGGACTTTCATCAAACTTCGTTGCCTCAATTCTGAAACAGATAGCGGCGGCGATGGAGTTGGGAATTTTTCGTCGCGTTGAACGCGGGAATACTATGCGGTCAAAAAAACAAAGTAAACGGATTTACCAGCGGGTTACTTTCGGCGCGTGACCAGCACTCCGGCGATAATCAAAATCGCTCCGGCAGCCTGCAACCACGTCGGTTGTTCGCCGAGCACAGGCCAGGCGATCAGCGCGGCGATCACCGGAATCACGCAACCGTAAATCGTCGTTTTCACTCCGCCAATCAGCCGCACGTTGCGGTTGTAAAGCAGATAACAGGCGACCAACGCCAGCGCCGCCGAATAAATGACTCCGAAGATTCCGGCGGCTCCGAAACCTTGCCAGTGGGTTTGGTGCATTTCGATCAACCCCGGCAAGCCGAAAATCACCAATCCCGGAGCGCCCGTAATCATGGTCAGCGTCGTCGCCCGCAGCGAAGAGATATTGTCTTTCACCGTTCGCATTCCCAGCACATAAGCCGCCCAGCAAAATACCGAAGCCAGCACCAGCAAATCGCCTAAGATCGTGCGCGATGAAAGCGTCGCTCCGCGCGAACCGACGACAATCGAAATGCCACCCAAAGCCAGCGCCAGGCCGAACACAGTGAAGCGAGTGATTCGTTCAAGTCCGATCAACCCTCCGGCAATGGCCACCGCCACCGGCGAAGTCGAAGCAATCAACGAACTGTTGGCCGAAGTCGTAAATGCCAATCCGTTGGCAAACAGAGCTTGATAGACAGTGTTGCCAACCACGCCCAGCCACAGGAATTTCCAAAAACTCCCAGCCGGGAATCCGACATCGCCTTCGCGCCACCACAGCAGCAACATCATCAACGCCGTGGCCAGCGTGAACCGCAACGCCGCAAATGGAAACGGCGCAATTTGCGAGTACGCGGTTTTCAGCACTGCAAAATTGCCTCCCCAGATGATGACGACGAACGCCATCGTCAGGTCGGGAGAGGCAAGTTTGTCGAATAACGAAGCGCGTTCAGGCAGTTTTTCCGCCTGAAGTTCGGTTTCTACGGAGGACACTAAAACTCCAGATTCTTCAGGTAATCAATGCTGACTTTCAAACTGTCGAACGGCGAACCGGGCGTGACATCCTGTTCGACGAAATAATGTTTGATCGCGCCTTTCGGAGCTTTGGCAAAGATGGTTTTGAAATCAATTGTGCCGCGTCCGACTTCGGTGATGCCGCGTTTGGCGGTTTTGTCCATTTCCTTGACGTGGAACAGCGCAAAGCGGTCGGGCTGTTTGGCCATATAAGCCAGCGGGTCTTGTTTGGCGAAAACGATCCAGTACAAATCCAGTTCGATCTTGACCAGATTTTTGTCGGTTTCGGCCAGCAACACGTCAAACGGCAATTTGCCGTCAATGGCGAAAAACTCGAAATCGTGGTTGTGGTATCCAAACTGAATCCCGGCTTTTTTGCAGGCTTCACCGGCTTTATTGAACAGTGCGGCGTGTTGTTTGTATTGATCCAGCGTTTTGCGGTCGCGGTCTTCCAGATACGGACAAATCAGATACCGATGACCAATCGCTTTGGCAGTTTCAATTGTCTTGTCGAGTTCTTTTTGCAAAGAAGCAAGTGGCACGTGTGCCGACGGCGCATCCAAGCCAAGCTGTCCAAGCAAAGATTTGATCTGTTCCGGCGTGCGATTGTAATACCCGGCAAATTCGACTTCCTTGAAACCAAGCTCAGCGATTTTCTTCAACGATCCGTCGAAATCTTTCGCCATCTGGTTGCGGACGGTGTAAAGCTGCACGCCGATTTTAGACAGTTTGGCGGCCTGAGCTTCACTGTGGAGCAGGTTCATCGCCAAAGCGCCGCTCACCGCGCTGCAAGCCGTTTGGCGCAGAAACGTTCTTCGATTCAACATCGGTAAAAGCCTCCAAAGATGTAATGTGATTGTGCGGAAAAGCGAGCGCGATGATAACAGGCCTCGCGGACGCCGCAAAATTGTTGCTAAGATGCGCGCGTTTTAAGTCTCGAAAGGTGTTCATTATGTCAAAACCGATTCTGGCCAGTTTGTTTGTTTTGCTGATGGCGGTTGCCGTTTCAGCGCAACCCACCCGCCAAACCAAACCCGCGCCAAAACCCGCGCAAGCTCAAGCTGAAGACAAATCCGAACAGGCGGCGAAGCTGTTCGACGCCGGGCAGCGCGCTCACGAAGCGGGCGATCTGGCCAAAGCCGTCGAGTTTTACGGCAAGGCGCTCGAACTCGATGCCGAATTGTGGCAAGCAGAGTTTCAACGCAGTGCGGCGTTGTTTTCGATGGGCAAGTTGGCCGAAGCTAAAGCTTCGTTGGCGCGCGTCAATGCGTTGCTGGCGGAATATCCGGTCAGCGACCAACTCAAACAAATTTTCGTTCGCGTTCAAATCAGTTTTGGCGAAATCGCCCTGGCGGAATCGAAATTCGACGACGCCGAAAAAGCATTTCGCAAAGCGCTGGAATTGAATCCGCAATCCAATTCTCAAAACGGGCGCGCGCACTCCGGCCTGGCTGAAGTTTTTTACTCCGCGAACAAATTCCCTGAAGCCATCGCCGCCGCCAAAGCCGCCATCGCCGCCGGAGACGACCGTCCGGCGATTTTCGCCCTGCTTGGCGTGACGCTGACCGTCACGAACAAATTCGATGAAGCCTTGCCCGCGCTTGATGAAGCTCTGAAACGCGAACCGAAAAATGCTTCGGCGTTGTTGTATCGAGCCGAAATCTTCATCGCCAAAAACAAACCTGCCGAAGCCGCCGCCGATTTGCGCTCGGCGTTGGCCATCGAACCAAACACGCGAACGAAATTGCGGCTGGCATCGTTGCTGGCGCAATCCAAACAGTTCGAAGCTGCCATTGCGCTGTTTCAAGAAGTCGTCAATGCCGAACCGGCAAACGCTGAAGCTCGCACAGCGTTGACCGCCACGTTGATTGATTCCGGCAAAGCCGAAGCCGCCGTCGCCGAACTCGAACAGCTTATCAAGGCCGAACCGAACCGCGCCGTGTTGCGCGCTCAACTGGCCGAACTGCTGTTGCCGAAAAATGCTGAAAAGGCGTTGGAGCAATATCGCGCTGCCGCCGAGCTTGATCCGAAAAACGCCAACCATCATGTCGGCGTGGCTTCGGCGTTGGTCAAGCTGCGAAAGTTTCAAGAAGCCGTTGACGTGTTGAAACCCGTGTTGGCAGCCAATCCCAAAGGCGACGTGGAATACTTCGCGCGAACGAATCTGGCGACGGCGCTTTTTGAACTTGACGATTTCCCAAACGCCGCGCGCGAATTCATCTGGATTCTGGATACTCAAGCCAAACGCGGAGACCGAAAACGAACTGCAATCACGCTGTATTTCGTCGGCATTTGTCTGGACAAACTTGGCGATTACGAACAGGCTTTGAAAGCCTACAACCAATTCATGGAGTTGGCTTCGTCGGACAACCAGTTGGAAATCGAAAAAGTGAAATTGCGATTGCCACCGTTGAAACGGCAAATCGAAATGGGCAAAGGGAAGAAAAAGAAGTGAGTGAGTGACGGAGAGATTGAGGGATGGAGAGAAGTTGAGGTTATTTTTTCAGGAGGCGTTATGACGTTTATCAAGAGATCGAGAGTCTTGTTTTTCGTGGTTTGTGTTGGATTGTTGGTGTCGGCGGGAGTTTCGGCGCAGAAGAAAACGCGCGATCATCTGACGGAACAGGAAATTGAACTGGTGCGCGACGTGCAGCAGATTGACCAGCGCATCGAAGTGTTCGTCAAAGCCGCCGACCGTCGCATTCTGGTGTTGACCAATCCGAACGCTACGCAAAAGTCGAAAGAAGAAGAAACCTGGGGGCCGCTGCCCACCGGAACCAAAGCCGAATTGCTGACCGATTACAAAAAAATCCTGGAAGAAGCCGAAGAAAAGCTCGAAGATTTTTACAGCCGCGAACCGAAAAACGATTTGCTAAAAAAAGCCTTGCACAAATTCAAGCAAGCCGCCAATCGCCAAATTCCGCAACTGCGCGTCATGGCGGCGCAACTCAGCGACAAAAAAGACCAGCGCGCCCTGGCCGAAGCCATCGAAGAAGCCGAAACCGTCACCAAAGCCGAAATGACCAATTGAATCGAAACCCATCGGCTGACTGGTCGCAAGCTTGAAACAGCAGTGCAGGAACTGCCGATACAGGGCGGGTTAGGAAAATTTCCGCTTAGTAAGCTGTCTAAAGTTATAATGCCGTACCCAAAGTACCGGAGGAACCAATCAATGCAAAATGTTCAAGAACTTTACTCGACGTCGATCTCTCAAATGCCAGCCAGCGAAAAGCTAAAGTTGGCGGCGATGATTTTGACGAATCTGGCGAATGTCGCGCCTAAAAGCGAGCAGCGCCAGTCAGTCAGGCAAATGGTTCGAGAAATGCCTGCCGGGCGATTATTCAAGACATCAACCGAAGCAGATGAGTACCTGGAACAGGAGCGTGATTCGTGGGATCGCTGAATCTACCTTCATCCGGCGTGATTTACGTTGATACGGCTCCGGTCATTTACACGGTTGAACGGCATCCGGACTATTTTGCGCTACTCGATCCGCGCTTAACGTGATTGTTTTGAGCGAGATCGTTTGACGATAAGACGCTACAGCGAAACACGATTCCAATGGCTAAACTCAATCAACGCACACTGAAGCAGTACCTAAAAAACCTTTCGCGGGAAGAATTGCTGGACGAAATCGGGATGCTTTTCGACAAGTTCACCAAGGTCAAAGAGTATTACCAGACCAAACTTGGCGCGGAAGACAGTAAAGCTGTGCTGGAAAAGTACAAAGCCGTCATCGAAAAGGAGTTCAACCCTCCACGCGGATTGCCCAAGGCGAGGCTGTCAGTTGCCAAAAAAGCGATTTCAGACTTCAAGAAGGTCAGCAATTCACCAGTTGATCTGGCTGACCTGATGGTGGCTTACGTGGAGACGGGTGTGAGATTCACAGCGCAATTCGGCGACATTGACGAACCGTTTTACATCAGCATGGAAAGCATGTTTGAGAAAGCGGTCATTCACATCACCAAGCACAAGTTGCACGATCAATTTGAACCGCGTTGTCGCAAGATCGTCAGGGACACCAGCAACATGGGTTGGGGATTCCACGATCAGCTCAGCGAAATCTATGAAGAGTATTTTGGCGCAAGAGGTTGATTGCTTGACTGAGTGACTTTAATCAGCAGCCGTAAGGCTTCATTGACAGCATTGGCATCTTGAAACACTGCTGCCACGTCCGGCTCCAGCCGGACGATATGATTGCCAAACTGGTGACGTCCAGGCCCTATACGCCGCACCTGTAACTGGCCCAAGTCGTATTCGGGACGGAGTTCGTCGTTCAGATCGGTCAATTCTGACTGAGACTCTTGTTCGTTATCCTTCTTCATATTTTTTCCGTTCTGCCGGTGTCAGTTCTCTGGAACTGATTAACCGAATGTGATCGCCGCGTTCGGTGTATGAAACCATTAACAGGCGGCCTTGTGCTGACTCTCCCATGATGATGAAGCGATGCTCGCCAAGCGAATGATCCGGGTCGTAGAAATCAACGTACAGCGGATCGTCAAACACAGTTTCCGCTTCTTCAAACGAGACGCCATGTTTGACAAAGTTTTCGGCGGCCTTTTTCTTATCCCAATCAAAAGCCATCGCTCAAAGTCCAATCGCCCTTCGCGTCTGTGTGATGCCAGTGAAAGTCTATTCTTCGTTGTTAAACGACGCAACGCCCAACGCAGCGACGTCAGGTAACAACACACTTCGTCAAGGAATCAGCAGCACTTTGCCGGTAGTTTTGCGGCCTTCCAGTTGGCGGTGTGCTTCGGCGGCGTCGGCCAAGGGGAATGTTTTTTCGATGCGCAGTTTCAGCTTTCCGGCGTTGATCCAGTTGAACAAATCGCCTGCTCGCCAGAGCAATTCTTCGCGCGTTGCCGCGTACGCCGCCAGACTCGGTCGCGTCAAAAACAGCGAACCTTTTTGTGCCAGTAAAGCCGGATCGAACGTCGCCACAGGCCCGGACGATTGGCCGAACAGCGCCAGCATTCCGCGCGGAGCCAGACAGTTCAGGCTTTTCAAAAATGTCGTCTGGCCAACCGAATCGTAAACGACCTGCACGCCTTTGCCGTCGGTCAAGCGTTTCACTTCCGCTTCAAAATCCTGCTCGGTGTACAAAATGACTTCATCGGCTCCGGCTTCGCGGGCAAGCGCGGCTTTGGTTTCGGTGGAAACCGTCCCGATGCCGCGTGCGCCAATGTTTTTGACCATCTGGCATAACAACAATCCTACGCCGCCCGCTGCCGCGTGAATCAACGCCGTGTCTCCGGCTTTGAGCGCGTAAGTTGATGTCACCAGATAATGCGCCGTCATGCCTTGCAACATGGCTGCTGCGGCTTGCTGGGCGCTGACGCCATCGGGGACTTTGACCAAACGCCAAGATTGCACGGCGGCATATTCGGCATAAGCGCCGACTTGCATGGCGTACGCGACGCGGTCGCCGACAGCAACTTCGGTGACGCCTTCGCCGACGGCTTCGACGATTCCGGCGGCTTCCATGCCGGGAATGAACGGACGTGGCAACGGATAGAGACCGGTGCGGTGATACACGTCAATGTAATTCAGCCCTATGGCTTCGACTTTGATTAAGGCTTCGCCTGCTTTGGGCGAAGGCGTTTCGGCATCGCGGTACACCAGCGATTCCGGCCCGCCACAGGTTTCGACAACGATTGCTCTCATGGTTCTTCCTCGAAATGCTGGGAGCGCCGGCGAGACGCCTGCGCTCCCAGCCAGGTTTTAGACTTTGATGAAAATCTTGCGCCGGTACAGCACCAGCATCAACAACCACCACAGTGCCAGATACGCCAATGCAAAGGCCAGCGAAGCGTTCATCGGCGACAGCCAAGTGGCAAACACTCGTTCGTAAATCCAATCGCGCAAAGTGCCTTCGGTTCCGTCCAGTTTGGTGGCTTTGATGAACAGCAACACTTTGAACATCAAACTCGACAGCACATAGAGCGCCAGCGCGTTGACGCCGAATACGACAAACGGCTGCGCCCAGCGCCGATAACCTTTCAGGTCAATGACCCAATAACACAACGCCAACAGTTGCAGCGCCAATCCGCCAGTGAACATCACATAAGAACTCGTCCACAGAGCTTTGTTGATCGGGAACGCCCAATCCCACACGTAGCCAATGATTACGCACAAAGCGCCAACGGCGAACAATCCGGCGACTTTTTCAAAGGCTTCGCGGCGCTGCTGTAACCATTGTCCGGCCAGCACGCCGAACAGCGCGGTCGAAATGGCCGGAACAGTGCTGAACAATCCTTCGGGATCGTACATTGGTTTGTACGTGTGGCCGGGCATCAACGTGCGATCCAGCCACGAAGCCAGCGAACCTTCCAGCGACAAATCGCCGCGCGCGTAGCCCGGCGCGGCAACCAGTTTCATCGCCAGCCAATATCCAATCAGCAATCCGACAGCGATCAGAATTTGCGTGCGGACTTTGGTTGTCAAAAAGATCAACGCCGCGAACAAATAACACAACGCCAGCCGCTGCATCACACCGGGAATTCGCAAGTGGTGGAACTTGTCGAATGTGTATGGGAACGCATTCAGCACCAGCAAGCCCAATCCAAAAATGATGGCCGACCGGCGAAGAATTTTCAGGTACAGATCGCGCAGGCTGCCGCTTACAGCTTTGCGCCGCTCGAAGGCCAGCGGAATGGCGACGCCGATGATGAAGACGAAAAACGGAAAGATCAGATCGGTTGGCGTCCAACCGTGCCATGCTGCGTGCGCCAGCGGCGGATACACCGCGTTCCAGCTTCCGGCGTTGTTGACCAACACCATTCCGGCAATGGTCAAACCGCGAAACACATCCAGTGAAATCAGGCGTTCTGAAGGCAGCGACTCCGCGCGCTGTTCGGTCATGGGGAAGGCTCCTGTTTGGTTTTGAGTTTGGTGAAGTTACGACAGCGGCAGATTGTCACAAGACGCCGAAAAGGAAAATGGCTGCCCGAACATTTCGAGCAGCCATTTCTGGTGTTGGTTTGCCGACAGGTTACCGCCGCGCTTGCCGTTCGCGCGCATCGTCAAGGTCTTCGACGGCGGCGGGCGAAGACATCAAACCGCCTTTGATTTTCGGCGCGATGTCTACGCGGCCAAGCAGGATTCGCTGCATCTTTTTCGGCAACACGAACTGAGCAGCGCGCACGATTTTGTTGACCAGTGAAGCCAGATCGCCGCGTCCGTCCCAATGTTCCTGAATCACATCGTCATCGGTTCGCGCCAGCAATCTCAACACGACCAAACCGATCAGATACAAATCGTCTACCTGACCGATGAACGGAATCACGTCCGGCAACAGATCAAGCGGCGATACCACATAAGCAATCGCGCCGACGAGCATCGCTTTTTCCGCCATTGGCACACGCGAATCCTTGAACAGTCTGTACAGCAGCTTCAGGAAATTCGGAATGAGCATGATGACGCCCTTCAGAAATCCTTTGGCTTCCTTGCGGTTGTTGTAATCGTCAATTCGGACAATCTTGTTTTGTTCCATCTTCCTCCTCCCACTAGAGTAAATGTTGAAACTCAGCACGTTTGCTGAAGCGCGGCTTCAGATGGTTAAATGCCTCGCCCTGTTGCATGTAGCTGCAAAAGGCGCGCAATTTAACCATTCATCATCAACTGATACAAACCAGCTTATGACCAATGAAGTTTTTCCCGAATCGCTGGCGTTGACGGAGGGCGATTCGGTGTTGCAAATCGCGTGGGATGACGGGCACGTCAGCCGGTTGCGATTGAACGTATTGCGGGCGGAATGCCCCTGCGCCAGTTGCAAAGGCCATCATCCGTCGCAAAGTTTGAATCTGACAGCCGAACAATTCCCGGACATTCGCATCACAGACCTGGCACCGGTGGGCCGATACGCATACAGCATCAGTTGGAGCGACGGCCACAACACCGGCCTGTACACGCTGCGATCGTTGCGCGAAATGGAAGATTCGGCTTAGCCGGAAATTGGAGAGAAGACCATGAAGAAACTGTTTCGATGTTGCCTGATGCTGGTTTTGATGATCACGGCGATTTCCACTGCGCGCGTTTATCAAGCCGCTGAATCCAAGCCTGAAGACAAATACGCCAAGCTGGATTCGATGAAGGTGCATTACCAGAATTACGGCAAAGGCGACACGGCGTTGGTCTTCGTTCACGGCTGGACGTGCAATCTGACGTTTTGGAAAGCGAACATTCCGGCTTTCACCGGCCAAGCGCGAGTCATCGCAGTTGATTTGCCCGGTCACGGCCAGAGCGAAAAGTCCGAGTTGGCTTACACCATGAAGCTTTACGCTCAGGCCGTCGAAGCCGTCTTACGCGATGCCAAAGTCAGCAAAGCAACGCTGGTCGGTCACAGTATGGGAGCGCCTGTGTTGTGGCAGTTTTATAAAAACTTCCCCGAAAAGACGCGGGCTTTGGTGATTGTTGATGGCAGTTTGAAAGCGATGGGCACGCGCGAATCAATGAAAGGCTTCCTCGATCCGCTGCGGTTGCCGACTTATCGAGCCAGCGCCGAAAAATCTGTCGAATACCTGACGCAGGGAATGAAAGACCTGAAAGTTCGCGCCGAAGTCAAAACTGCAATGGTCAACGCGCCGCAACACACTATGGTCAGCGCGTTTGAAGGAATGCTCGACCCGAACATCTTTCCTGCGAAAACAGACAAGATTACCGTGCCGACGCTGGCGTTGATGGCGACCAGCGGTAACTGGACTTCGGAATACGAAAAGTACGTCCGCGAACTCGCACCCGGCATCGAGTATCAAAAATGGGATGGCGTCAGTCACTTTTTGATGATGGACGAACCGCAAAAATTCAACGAAACGGTGATGGCGTTTTTGAAGAAGAACAAGTTGATCAAATGAAGACAGTCATTCTCTGCGGTGGAAAAGGAACCCGGCTTGGCGAACACGGCGCGACCGTGCCGAAAGGGTTGATCGAAATCGGCGGTCAGCCTGTGCTGTGGCACATTCTGAAGCTTTACCAGCATTACGGCTTGAACGATTTTGTGCTGTGTTTGGGATTCCTTGGCGAAGAAATCAAACGACATTTCACCACGCATTACTTTCTGGATAGGGAACCGCAATACGCTGACCTCGCGCCTGCGCCGGATTTGGCAGGCGATTTTCAGCTTTGCTGGCAACACGCCGACGGCAACGAATTGACCATCACCTTTGCCGACACCGGAGCCGAAACCAACACCGGCGGACGCATCAAGCAAATCGAAAAGTATCTGGGTGGCGACGAAACTTTTTGTGTGACTTACGGCGACGGGTTGTCGAGCGTGAATCTGACCGCGCTGATTGACTTTCATCGCTCGCACGGGCGAACGGCGACTTTGACGGCGGTACATCCGCGCTCGAATTTCGGCATCATCAAACTTGATGGTGAATCTGCAGTGACGGATTTTGAAGAAAAGCCGGTCATGCAGGAATGGATCAACGGCGGGTTTTTCGTGTTCAACCGGCGACTGTTTGATTACCTGACCGACGATTGCGTGCTGGAACGCGAACCGTTGGAACGATTGGCTGCCGAGCGGCAATTGATCGCGTTTCAGCATTCCGGCTTTTGGAAATGCATGGACACTTACAAGGACAATCTGGAATTCAACCAGCTCTGGGATGCCGGACAAGCGGAATGGAAAGTCTGGCGATAATTTTGAGTTTTGGATTTTTGATGTTGCGAATAGAACGTCTCCAACCTAACACCTGCAACCTGTCACCTAACACCTGAAATAATGTTTTGGAATAACCGAACAGCTTTTGTCACCGGAGCAACCGGCTTTGTCGGCTCTTATGTCGCCAGAATGCTTGTCGAACAAGGCGCGCGCGTCGTTTGTTTGCAGCGCGACGAAGTGAAGGCCAACTCGCTGGATGTTTTCGATCTTCGTCGCCGAGTCACCGTCGTCAATGGCACGATTGAAGATTACGGTTTGATGGAACGAATTCTGGCCGAATACGAAATCGAAGCCGTGTTTCATCTGGCCGCTCAAGCCATTGTCGGAGCAGCCAATCGTTCGCCGCTTTCGACGTTTGAAGCCAACATTCGCGGAACATATTTTTTGCTGGAAGCCTGTCGCCGTTCGGAAACCGTCAAGCGCGTGGTCGTGGCGTCCAGCGACAAAGCTTACGGTTCGCACGACGATCTGCCTTACGAAGAGCATTATCCGCTGTTGGGCTTGTTTCCTTACGACGCCTCGAAGGCCTGCAAAGACATTTTGGCGCGCTCGTTCGCTCACACTTACGGAACGCCTGTGACGGTTTCGCGCTTTGCCAACATTTATGGGCCGGGTGATATGAATTTGTCGCGCATCATTCCGGGAACGATTTTGTCCGTGCTTCGCGGTGAAGCGCCGATCATTCGCAGCGACGGAACTCCTGTCCGCGAATTCGTTCATGCCGATGACGTGGCGCGCGGCTATTTGTTGCTGGCGGAAAAAATCGAAGACACTACTGGCGAAGCATTCAACTTTGGCGCAGGCGATCCGGTGCAGATGCTTGATCTGGTCAACCGCATCATTCGATTGGCTGGTAAAGAGGGGCAACTCAAACCGCACGTTTTGCTGGATCACAAAATCGAACGCGAAATAGATGCTCAGTATTTATCCGCCGGCAAAGCCGAAGCGCGGCTCGGCTGGCGAGCGGAAATCAGTCTGGAAGACGGTCTGCGCCAAACGATTGATTGGTATCGAACCAATTTGGGTAAGTTGAGCTGACCCTGAAATTGAAAGGACAACTTCATGAAACATTCGACAGCTTTTGAACAGTTTTGCGATGACGCCAAAACGCGCGTCCGCGAAATCACCGTCGCCGAGGTCAAACAAAAACTCGACGCTGGCGAACAATTCGTTTTCATTGACGTGCGCGAGGACAATGAATGGGATGTGGATCATGCCGCCGGTGCGCAACACCTCGGACGCGGCATCATCGAACGGGACATTGAAAAAGTCGTCCCCGACAAGTCATCTGAAATTGTGTTGTATTGCGGCGGCGGATTTCGTTCGGCTTTGGCGGCGGACAATTTGCAACGGATGGGTTACACGAACGTGCTTTCGATGGCGGGCGGAATCAAGGCTTGGCGGGAAGCTGGCTACGCGATGGAATAAATCAAAAATCAAAAGGCAAATATCAAAAGGCAAAAACGGGAAACTGAATCCTACTTTTGCCTTTTGATATTTGCCTTTTGATATTTGCCTTTTAGAAAATCGTGACCTTGATCGAAAGATACTTTTTCGGATTTTGCCGGAAGTCGTAAATCAGCTTGGTCATTTCAGCCGACAGCGTGTTGACGTTGTTGTACAGCTTGTCGTCTTTCAGCAGCATTCCGGCAGTGCCTTCGCCTTTTTCCAGCCGAGTGGCGATGGCGTTCAGTTTTTCAACCGTATCGCGCGCATCGGCATAAAGCTTTTCATCGTTGAGCAATTTGCCAAGATTGCCTTCGCCGCGTTCGATCTTGGCCATCGCGTTGTCGAGCTTGGCCGAAATCTGGTCGGCTTTGGCAATCAAGGCGTTGGCTTTGTTGTAAAGCTCGTTGTCTTTGACCAGTTTGCCCAAAGTGCCTTCGCCTTTTGTCAATTGGGTGTTGAGTTGTTCCGAGATGCTGCGAAGTTGCGTGACAGTGTCGCTGACCTGTGTGTAAAGCTGCGGGTCGTTGATGAGTTTACTGAATGTTCCTTCGCCTTCTTTCAGCGCACCAATCAGAGTTTGCGCTTTCAGAATGGTGTCGTTCAGGTTGACGTAAAAATCTTCGTCGCGCAGGAACTTTCCGGCAGTGCCTTTGCCGTCGCGGATGTCTTTGGTCATCACCTTGATGTCGTCGGAGATGGTGTTCAAGTTGGTGACGGCGGTTTGGGCGGCGTTCAAAATGTCGCCGACGCTTTTTTGCGCCTGGCTGACGATTTTGTCGCCGTTGTTGATGGCTTTGCCGCTGAGCGTGCCGGGCGTGATGTCAATGACGTTGTCGCCCAGAACGCCTGCGGTTTTCAGCGTGGCGACTGAATCGCTGCGAATGCGTTCGATGGCCGGACGACCGTCCAGAGTGCCGTCAATATCCATGACGATTTCGATGTTGCCCGATTCGGCTGCGGTTTTGGCATCAGCGGGAATCGCGCGACTGAAATTGATCGCCTTGACGCTGCCGATTTTTTTGCCGGAAAGACGAACTTCTGCGCCTTTGCGTAATCCATCCACGCTGGGCATTTCGGTGCGAACGGTCGTTGTTTTGCCGAATCCGGGGATTTTCAAATCGCCGCTGACGGCGAAAATCACCAACACCAGAATCGCCAACGCTAGCAAAACCAAAAGCCCGACTCGCAATTCGGACAAACGTGCAGGTTTGTTCTGCGGCATAAATCCTCCAACTCAAAAAAAAGGCTTATCTCTGATTGAGAAATTTCTGTATGTACGGATTGGACATCTGGCGCATCTGTTGATTGCTGCCGTTAAAGATGATGTCGCCGTCCCTGAGCATGATGAACTTGGTGTTAATCAGGCAAAGCTTGTCGCCTTCCTGTTCAAAATGAACGTCGCCGAAATCGTCACGCACCACGTATTCGGTTGCCAGAACGTCCATGTCTTCCAATCGGTGAGTGACGTAAATCGAAGAAACTTCTTCCAGATCGCGCAGCTTCAGCGCCAATTCGCAAATCGTGCGCGCCGTAATCGGATCGAGTCCGGCAGTAGGTTCATCGTACAAAATGATTTTGGGATTGCCGACCAGCGCGCGAGCAATGCCGACTCTGCGACGCATGCCGCCCGAAAGCTGGTTGGGCATCTTGTCAATCGCGTCTTCCAGATCAACGAAGCGCAACATTCGCAAAACCACTTCTTCGATTTCGGCTTCGGCAACTCGTTGTTCGCGCAATCGGTAAGCGACGTTGTCGTACACCGACAAACTGTCGAACAGCGCGCCTTCCTGAAAGACCATGCCGA
This sequence comes from uncultured Acidobacteriota bacterium, assembly GCA_902825875.1. Taxonomy (GTDB): domain Bacteria; phylum Acidobacteriota; class Blastocatellia; order RBC074; family RBC074; genus RBC074. Next base: position 196,506 of record CADECP010000003.1, on the reverse strand, counting down.
TTTTTTTCCGCACGGCCATCATTTGCTCTTCGTTGTAACGGGTGACGTCTTCGCCGTCCACAAAGATATTGCCGGAATCCGGTTTCAACAGCCCCAACACCAACCGTAGCAAGGTTGATTTGCCGGTTCCCGAACCGCCCATGACGATTTTGGATTCGCCATACCGAACACCGAAATTGACGCGGTCGAGAATTACGTTGTCGCCGAAAGCCAGCGAAACGTCGCGGAATTCAATTGCATAAGGAGTTGCAGCCATAAAAAATCAAAAGGCAAAAGGCAAATATCAAAAGTCAAAAATTGTCAGAGGAGAAATGTGCAAAACAGGCAAAGGCAAGCCCCGAACTTTTGTCACTCGCCTGCCGAACCTTTGCCTTTTGATATTTGCCATTTGATTTCTCACCTTTTTAGCGGGGATCGAGCAGCAAAGAGATGATGACTTTCGACAACAGGAAATCCATTGCAATCACCAGAATCGAAGAATTGACTACCGATTCCGTTGTCGAACGTCCCACGCCAACCGTTCCGCCGACTGTGCTCAATCCTTTGTGACAGCCGACCAGAGCGATGATGAACCCGAACACAGTCGGTTTAATCAATCCGCCGATGATTTCGTTGAAGTTGACGGCTTCCATCGCCGATGAAATGTAAACCGATGAAGCTTGGTGCAACATCGTGATGGAAATCAGCAATCCGCCCATTGCGCCGACGAAATCGCAAACCACCGTCAGCGCAGGAGCCATCACAACCAACGCCACGATGCGAGGTGCGACCAGCTTTTTAATCGGGTCAGTGCCGAGCGCACGCATTGCGTCAATTTGTTCACTGACCAACATCGAACCCAATTCCGCAGCGATGCCCGAACCGACGCGACCAGCCAGCATCAAACTGGTCAGCACGGGGCCAAGTTCGCGGATCAAGCTGGTGGCAACCAATTGGCCCGTGACGTTCTGTACTCCGAATTTTTGAAGTGTGTTGGCCGAGTTCAACGCCAGCACCATTCCAGTGAACGTGCCGGTCAGCAGGATAATCACCAGACTCCCAAACCCAAGGATGTCCATTTGCCGAATCATCTCGGCCCCGTATCGCGGCGCTTTGAAAAAACCACGCAAAACGCGCCAGACGAGCAAAGTTAATTCCTGGAGTTGTAAGACGTTGCGGGTGATTGGATTCATCAGAAGTGTTCGGATGTGTTTAGGATTCGTTCGCGCCTATTTTTTTCGTCAAGGTACGGTCTTTAGCCCTTTTTTCCATCTGTCAAAAACGTACTGAAGTATCGGCGAAACTTCGTTTGAAGAGCGCCCGGATGCAAGGGCGGCTTATGATGCTGTTTTTGATTTCACAGGTCAAGCCAAGTTTCAGCGACGCCAATACAGCAGATTGCTCACGTAAAACTACGCGGGAAACCTTGAAAAACTCGCAGAATTAATCTCTTGCCGTCAGCTTTGTCTGACAATCCTCGCCGCTGATAGTTGTCTAAAACCAGTAAATGCACGTATTTCTATCGCAGCAGGAATCCATAAAATGCACCACATCGAACGCAAGTTCGATTTAGCGCGAAAGCGCAGTTGCAACGCGAAAGTCGGTTTTCACTGACTTCGCTGAGCAACAACTGACCACCTCGCGTCTAGTTCAATGCAGACCGAGCGAGCGGCGAAACAGAAGTCTTTGGTTGCCCTGACGCTGTTTCGCCGCACATTTAACAAAGGAATTGTCAGCGTAGTCGGTTGATGAGATCGGAGAGCGGTTTCAAGTCGGCGATGGTTCGTCTTTTGTGAAGGTAATCGAACAGCTTTTGCAGGCGAGGCAACAAGGCGTCTTCGTGAGCCGTTTCCAGAATCAATTCCGCTCGCTCAGCCAGCGTTTCCAACGAGATCAATTGGCTGACCAGAATTTCGTTCAGAAAAACGTGATCTTTATCTCTGCCAGCCATCAGCTTGCTGACCGCAGAGTCATGAATTTCAAGACAGCGTGCGACGACCCGGCCAGTTACATCTTTTAGCGGTTGTAGTCGCCCATCCCAGCCCCGTGGCAGAACAACCGTCGCAAAGCCCAGCCCGTCAGCGTAATAACCGCTTTGGTCAAAGAAATCGCTGGTAACGCCCAAGTCATGGTTGACGTTGCGAATCGCCTCTATGCCGCCTTCTGCCACTAAAAAATCTGCTTCGATTGATTCCCTGACGATGCTGGGGACTTGGTCCGTCAAAACGTAAATGGCGTGTGAGCCAACGATGATTGGCGCTTCGATCCCGGTTAGCTCGCTTACTCGGCGGATGAGATCAAAGAAAGGTTCTTTCCTCATGTTTTGCCCTCAATTCGTTTCTTTCCTGAGCAGAAAGAATCCCGGTGAATGGCGTTGATGACCTGAGCCGCTGCCCGTTGTCTGATTCTTCGGTGATGATCTGAATTAACTCCTGATTCGTTTTGTTATTCAAAAGGCTTTGCCATTCTTCCAAAGCGTAGGCCGACCCGGTTCCTTCGTGAGCAGCCATCCACCGTTTCAAATTGTTGCGCGCGCGTTCGATAACGGTTTCGGGATCATCCTGCAAGCGAGCGGCAATCAGCCGGTGATACTCAAGCACGAGTTCGTCAATTTCCTGTTGTGAGCCGATTGGCGGTCTGTCTTTCATAACGGCGCGGATTATAGCACCGGCGAGCTTGCAGCCGCAGCTTGCGTGGCTTAGGCTCGGTTTCCAATCCGTAAAAACTATCTGAAATGGAATCACTCGCAAATGTCACGGTTTATTACCTTCGTTTTGTTACTGACTGTTGTCTCAACGGTGTGTCTGGCTCAGCAGGCTGAGAAAGCTCCGCCGCCTGAAAAGCAAGCTGCCGAAGAAGCGAAACCTGCCGATGCCAGCAAGCGCGTTGAATTGAACATGCTGGGCAAGACGGATTCGGCTTCGGGCGAAAGTCGTCGCAACGAAAACGTGCAATTCAATCTGGTGGACAACGGCGCGTTGAAAGAGTTGAACGTTCGTTTGGGAACCACGGCGACCATCGTTCGAGAATTCAGCCCGGTCAGTAACTATTTCGGCTCGGAATTTGGCAACGCGCCGCGCTCGGCGATTTCTTTGCCGGGTGCGTTGCGGTCGGGCTTTCACGGTCAGCTTTACTCAGGCCATCTGAACAGCATTTTCACGGCGCGGTCGTTTTTTCAGGTCGGCAGAGTCAAACCGGCGCGCGAAAACGATTATGGTTTCAACGCCGGATTCGATCTGACCAAACGCACGAAGTTTTTTTTTGACGCCAGCCAGCAGCGCATTCGTGGCGTGGTCAATGGCAATGTGCTGGTTCCGAAGCCGGACGAACGAACGCCGCTTACGAACGATCCGGCGACGCGCCAGCTTGTGGCAAAGTTTCTGGCGGCTTATCCGGCTGAGCTTCCCAATCGAACGGACATCAACGAACGCGCCCTGAACACCAACGCACCGCAGGCGATCAACAACAATCAGGCTAACTTCCGGTTGGATCAAACGCTGACTCGGCGCGATTCGCTGGCGCTGCAATATCAATTCACTTCGCAAAACGTGGACGCTTTTCAGTTCGTCGCCGGGCAGAATCCGAACACTGACACCAAATCTCACACGGCGCGCATCGGCTGGACGCGAAGTTGGAGCGCGAAAACCATCAGCACGGCGCTGCTCAGTTACGAACGAGTCAGTTCATTGCTGGAACCGGAAAAGAACGCGGTCGGGCCGTTCATTTTGATCGCAGGGCTGACGGGGTTGGGGCCGGACGGAACCATTCCGATTGATCGCGTGCAGAATCAGATTCGCACGGCTTTTCAATTGCGCCGCACCGAAGGCAAACACAATTTGACGGCTGGCGCGACCTTGATTCGTCGTCAGATCAACAGCATTGAAACCGACGTGCATCGCGGATTCTTTTCTTTCAACAACGATTTCGGTAGTGACGCCATCACCAATTTTCGGTTGGGCAGGCCTTCGCAACACATTCGTTCCATCGGCGACATCTATCGCCGTTTTCGCCAGTGGGAAGGGCAGTTTTACGGCGGAGACAACTGGCAGGCGACTCAGCGGCTGAGCCTGCAATTAGGTTTGCGCTGGCAACCGACGACCAAACCGGTTGAAAAAAACAATCTGAACGTCGTTCCCTTCGACAGCGATTTGAACAACTTTGCGCCGACCGTCGGTTTCGCTTATCGGATGCCGGGCAAGCGAGGCGTTTTCCGCGGAGCTTTCGGCATTCATTTCGGCGAACTCTTTTTCGTCAGCTACCAGCAGATTCGTTTCAGCCCGCCGCTCAACAACAAAGTCGTCGTCGTCGCGCCGCAAAGCTTGCTCAATCCTTTTCAAGGCGAAATCGGCAAACCGACGGTTTACGCGCTTGATCCCGAACTGGCTACGCCGTATTCGTATCAGTACAACCTGAGTTGGGAACCGGAATGGAATCAGAAAGCACGATTGCAGTTCGGTTATGTCGGCAGCCGGTCTCACAAACTGCTGGTGCTGTGGTATCTGAATCGCGCGCATCCGGTGGCAGGCATCGAAACGATCACGCGGACGATTCCTCAACGTCGCCCGAATCAGGAAATCGCCGATTACCGGCTGACGGTGAACGGTTCGCGCGGATATTTCGACGCGGCGAGGGTTTCATTGACGCTGCCGAATTGGCATGGGCTGACGGTGGATTCTTCGTATTGGTTCAGCAAGGCGATTGACCTGGGCGCGAGTTACACCAACACCGCCAACGAAAACGATTCGCGCAAATCGCGCAGCCAGACGGAATTTGAAACTCACCGCGATATGAAAGGCGTCAGCGATTTCGATCAAACGCATGCGTTTTTGCTGCGGACGAGTTACGCCGTCAAAGCTCCGAAATTCAGTCGAGCGTTTTCAGCGATTGCCGATGGCTGGAATCTTTCGACAGTGGTGCTGGTCAAGACTGGAATTCCTTTCAATCTTTCCGCTGGTTCGGATGGACCAGGTTTCGGCAATGTGGACGGCAACGGCGGCGACCGGCCGATCTTGCTTGATCCTTCGGTTCTGGGACGAACGATTGCCGACCCGGACACTTCGCGGCAGATGTTGCCGCGAAGCGCGTTTCGCTTCATGCAGCCGAATGAAATCGTCGCGCTCAGCGAACGCGGCTCGCTTGGCCGCAACGTTTTTCGCAAAGGCCCGATCCGCAATGTCAACGCTCAATTGTCGCGCGCTTGGGCGTTCAAACGCGACTTACGCCTGACTTTTCGCGCCGAATCGAACAATCTGTTCAACACGCCGCAATTCGCCGAGCCGGGTTTTGAACTTGCCAATCCAAACTTCGGCGCGATTACCAACACGTTGAATGAAGGGCGGACGTTCAAATTTACGGTTCTGCTGGGGTGGTGATTTTGCGGAATGATGCGACCTTGCGGATGCACTTATTTGAAGCCTGTGCGAATAAAAGTGGCTTGCCATCAATAATTTGAGCTATGGTACGGAACCGGGAGCGGTAGCGACCGGGTTGGCTTGAAGTAACGCTCACGAAAGTATCCAGTCGCTACCGCTCCTGGTTCCGTACCGAATTACGCACAGTCTTCACTTATTTGAACGCCAGCGTCACCAGATTTCCCATCTGGCCATCCACCGTCAACGTCAAGACAACTTCGCCGCTTCCAATCAGCGTTCTGGGTAGTTGCAGGTTCATTTGATCTTCGCCGATGAAGCTTCCTTGCGCGCCAGCGAATTGGATCGGGATGCTCACATCGCCGATTCGGACTAAAACTTTGTCCATCGCCGAACGCCCTCGCCAGCCGGAACCGAACAACAGCAAAAACAATTGGTCGCTTTCCACGCCGAAATCAATTTGCTGAGGCACAAATTTGTTTTGCAGTGGGTCTAGCCGCGCGACCGGCTCAAAGATTTGCGTGCCGTCTGCTTTGACTCGCAACAGCACAGCCGCCGGAACATCCTGACCACTGGCGTTGGCGGTGAAAATTCCCGGAGCCGTTTTTTCAATCAGCACGTTCGCGCTGACAGATGTGTTTTGAGCGTTGGTGATGGTGACGGTGGCTTTGCCCAGAGCAGTGTCCGGCGGAACCAGAAAGTTGATTTGATTGGGCGAAACGAAAAACAACTGCGCCGGACGTTCGACGTTGTCTTTGTCTTTCACCTTGACGGAAGTCCCCAGCAGAGAAGTCGGCAACGGATTGGTTGTGCCGACTTCGGTTCCGCTGGCCAGGCTGGCTCCGAAGGCGGTGACGATTTCATCGGGCGCGAGCGAACCGCCTGTGAAACTGGCCGCCGAAACCAGCGCAATTGTGGCAATGTCCGGCGTCGAAATTTTGGTGATGAAGGCATCGCTCAATCCGCCGCCGAAATCTTGCTGAGCAGGCAACACTGTCTGAAAATCGTTTTTCAACACCTGCCCTGTGATAAACACGTTGCCAAACGTGTCCACAGCAATGTCCAAACCGCGCTCGTCGAAGCCGTTATCGCCGGTGAAGGTGCTGCCCAAATATGTCGAATAAATCAGCTCGAAACCAGCCGGATCAATTTTGGCGACAAAAGCGTCGTTGTCGCCGCGCAAAGACGATTGCAACGAGCGCGTCACAGGAAAATTGGTGGATTCGGTTTTGCCCGTCACATAAGCGTTGCCGAAATTGTCCACGGCGATGCCGCCGACCGGAGTGATGTCGGAAACCAGGCCGGTGTTTTCCGATCCGTTGCCGCCCAGAAAAGTTGAATAAATCAGCGCCGAGCCTGTGGCGTTGTACTTGGTTACGAAAGCATCCACGTTGCCGCCGTAATTTCGTTGCAGAGCATTGGCCGTCGGGAAATTCAGCGAAAATGTGTAACCGGTGACGTACACATTGCCAAGCGGATCAATCGCAATGCCACGCGCTTCTTCGGCGCGATCTCCGCCCAGGAACGTTGAATACACCAATGCCGTCCCAGACGGATTGAGCTTGGCGACAAATGCGTCTTCGACTCCGCCGAAGTTGGGTTGCAGAGCGGCGACTGTGGGGAAGCCTGGCGAAGTGGTGAAGCCCGTGATGTAAGCATTCGACAGTGCATCAACGGCAATGCCGTAACCGGCCTCTTCGTCGCGCCCAACGCTTTGCGACAATTCGCCGCCCAAATAGGTCGAATACAGGTTCGCGCCGTCCGCATTGAATTTGGCCACGAACACATCGCGCGTGCCTTTCAGCGTTGCTTGAATCGGAGTTTTAGTCGTGAAGTTGGTCGAATCGGTTCGGCCTGTGATGTAGGCGTTATCAAACCGGTCAATCGCAATTGCATGCGCTACGTCCTGAAGCCCGCCGCCCCAAGGCGTCGAATACAGCAACACGTTGCCGTCAATGTTGAGTTTGGCAACGAAGGCATCGGTATTTCCTCTGTACATTGGCTGGGCCGAATTCACCAACGGAAAGTTGGACGAATTGGTTTCGCCTGCGAAGTAAATGTTGCCTGCCCTGTCCACTGCTACGCCTGCGGCTTTGTCGCCGTTGCTGCGTCCGCCAAGATAAGTCGAAAACACGACCGTTGAGCCATTCGCGCTGAGTTTGGTGACAAACGCATCGTTTGCTCCATCGCGCATGCTTTGCAGCGGGCTTTTGGTCGGGAAGTTCAACGATGAAGTCTGTCCGACGATGTACACGTTGCCTTGCCGATCCACGGCGATTCCGTAACCGATGTCGGTTCCGCTGCCGCCAAAATAAGTCGAATAATCAATTACCGGGTCAATTACCAGCGGCAGACTGCGGTCGTAATCGCCGATTTCAAACCTGACGGAGTTGGGAGTTGGGATTGAATAACTGCCTTCGATTAAGCGCCGTTGGCCGTTCACCTGCTGATAAATCACCGGCTTGAGCATCTTCAAATTCAGTCCGTCGGCGCGAAGCAACAAATCGCCTTGCTTGTCGAGTTCCAGATTGTTCGCGCCGTCAAAGGCGAGAGCGATTTGCTGCGGATCGGCTTGCGGAGCAACGACAAAGTCATATTCAAACTTGCGGGCGTTGCCGTAAAAGATCGCGTCAATGCCAGGATAGATTTTTTGCTGGCGAACGCTGGCAAACGTCGGAACGTCGGTCTGCCATTCGCCGGGATCGTTGCCGATGAAGTAATTGCTTTTGCCGGGGAGCGGCTGTCGGCCTTCAACCGTTGCGTTGGTCGAAGCTCCGATAAATTTCATTGAAACGGTTTGGCTGTGGCTGGCCTGATCGCGCAACTCAAAACGGGTTTCGGTGTCGGCCAGGTACACGGCATATCCCGGTTGCCGAGCCACAAAACGAACGTCACGATTTGCCTGCCCACGATTTTCTTCAAAACTCAGCGGCAGCCGATTGAGCAAGGCTTGCGGAGCGGCGGTCAGCGACGCTGTGGCGATGGTTGGCTGTTGCGGCGAATCTGTTTGCCCGCCGGTAACGAGCACGCCAATCGCGCTCAGCCAGGTCAGCAAGCCAATCAACAAGGCAGAAAATCCGATTCGAGTGTGCTGGGAAAATCGTTTGGTCATGACAGAAATTGAAGTTCGGAAGGGGCACGATTCGAATTTGGCGGCGCGGAGATGAATTGTGAACTCAGCCGATGGTCGCAAGCAAACACGCCGCAAGCATTGAACCATCAGAACGTTTGCCGACGGGCACAACGCCGCGAATTATACGCATCACTCTGACCGATGAACAGCAATGAAAACCCGTTGCTTGGCTGTGAAAAATTTGCCGCATGCTTTGTCCCTAACTATACCCTGCCGCGTTTTATTGGCTGAATGCCGCGACTCGCGTTGAAGATTTGCGGTTGCCTACATCGAATCGCTTGGAAGCTTTGAAGAGAGATCGTAAAGGTCAATGGAGTATTCGCATCAACCATCAATGGCGTGTCTGCTTCCGATGCTGAATCGTTGCCAGCTTGATTGGCCTGAGCCAGTCGCTTCATTTTGAAAAGTAACGGCTGACCGTTGCTTCGGTCGGCTTGGCGGTCAGCATTGAAACCACAATCATCAGAATCGCCGAGACGATTGTCATCGGCACGACCGGCAGCAAGCCAAAAACCGAAGTTCCGCCCGGCGTTCTGGTCAAAACTTCCCAGCCGCCAATTGACCAAATCACTTTCGGAGTCGCTACGACAGATTGAAAAACGGCGACGGAGGCGACGCTTCCAGCCGCCCACAAAGTCGAAGCCAACGCTCCCCATTTGGTGCTGCCTTTCCAGAACAGCGCGGCGATCATCAGCGGCATCAAGGCTGAATAACCCGAAAACGCATACGACACGGCCAGGTCGAAAATCGGCTGCGGAAATTTCAGCGCGATGAAATAAGCCAGCAGCGTCAAACCTACGACAAACAAACGACCGGTCATGACTTGAGCCTTTTCGCCGAAGCGTTCTTTGCCTTCATAAAAAGCGAAAATGTCTTCGGTGAACATGGTCGAAAGCGCCAGAATTTGCGAATCGCTGGCCATCACTGCGGCCATAATTCCGGCTCCGAGCAACCCGGCGAGCCACAGCGGAGCGTAAGCTTCCAGCAATCGCAGCAGCACATCATCTCCGGCGGATTTGGCCCGGAGTTCGGTTCGTTCTTCGGGAGAAAGCGTCGGAGCCTGAGTCGCCAAAGTCTGTCTGGCTTCGAGCTTGGCCTGGATGGCGGGGACTTCGGTGGCTCGGTTGGCAGCGACTCCCAGAAAGACTGCGGGCAGCCAGATCGCCAGCATGCACAACGGATACAGGATGACCGTCTTTTTGAAATGCTGCACACGCTGAGCCGTCAGGCAGAAAATAATCATGTGCGGAAAGTTGATCGAAGACAGCGGAATGAACGTGTAGCTGAAAAAATACAGCGGCGAGATTTTTTCTCGCGTCAGCAGCGAAGCCGTTGTTGGCGTCGCCAGCATTTCGTTCATCGCTGAGCCAAATCCGCCCATGCCTGCGCCGATCACGCCCAAAGCAATTGCTCCGAAAATCAGAAACAGCGTCGTTTGAAAGGCGTTGACCCAAGCCGTTCCGCGCATCCCGCCGAAAAAAACGTAGCTCATGACGACCAATGCGACGACGGCTCCGCCCAGCCAGAAGGGAATTCGGCCTCCGCTGATGGCGTAAAGCGTCGTGCCTCCGCCCATCACTCCGATGATGATGTACGGCAGCAGCAGCGCGGTTTGCACTACGGTGATGACGGTTCCAATGTGGCTGCATTCCCAACGGTCGCGGAACATCTGCACCGGAGTCATAAAGCCGAATCGTTTGCCCAGCGACCAGACTCGCGTGCCGATGAAAAACAGCGACAGCGGCACGATCAGCGCCGACGACGAAGCCATCAATCCATAAGTCACTATGCCGTTGGAAAATGCATGTCCCGAAGAACCCAGAATGGCGAATGCAGTCATGTTCGTGCCGAACAGCGACAGCAAGAACACGGCGTTGCCCAGCGAACGGTTGGCCAGAAAGTAATCTTCGGCGGGATGGTCGCCGGTTTTGCGGCGAAACGCGAAGATGCCTATGTACAGAACCGTCGCCAGATACGCGAAGACGAAGAGAGCAGGAATCAATCTGGAATCTCCTTCAACTGGAAAATCGAATATCGAGTTTTGCGGGATTTGCGGTCAGCGGCGCGCATCCTAACAGACTTTGCAAAAAAGATAGAACCGGCAAGACGGCTCAAAAAAATTGCCGAGAAAATCTTGTCCAAGTCAGTAATTTCTTGACGCATATTAAATCCATCTGCATACTGCGCCCATCTTCGCTTGGTAAAACCATCTGATTACCTATTTCAACTGAAAAATACTGAAGACTGAAAAGCTGATTGGCGGCAAGCCGCTTCGTGAAGCTCTTAAGGTTGATAGCGAAAACGAAACAGCCATTCACACGCACGGAAATTTCTTGAACTGACTTTGCTGGAATGAAAAGACGACCTGGCGTTGCCAGGCAAATCTGACGCAAAAATCCGCTATTCATCTTTGAATTCGCGGTCTTTCTTGCCTCGCTGCAATCTGGCGTGCGCTTGTTTGAAAGCACTTGTCCAATTCAATAACCCAAACTTCGGAGGTTACGAAATGCAGAGAATTTTCAGGTTAAGTTGTCTTTTCCTGCTGGTTTTGACGATTGCCGTTTCGGCCATCGCTCAGACGACCAGCGGCTCGATTGCGGGGAACATTGCCGACCCCAACAACGCTGCCATCAGCGGAGCCACAGTTAAACTGGTAGACGCGGCCAAAAACTTCACGTTGACGGCGACGACCGACAGCGAAGGCCGTTTCGTGTTTCCAACCGTGCCACCCGGTACATACACATTGAACATCGAAGCAAAAGGCTTCAAGAAATCCGAACGCACCGGCTTGTTGCTGGTGGCGAACGACAAAATGACGCTTGGCGACATTGCGCTGGAAGTCGGGCAGACCAGTGAAACCGTCACCGTCACTGCCGAAGCGACACAGGTACAGGCCGAAAGCGCCGAACGCTCGTATGGTGTTCAAGGCGAGATTGTGCAGAACATCGCCGTCAACGGACGCGGTTTCGTCAATCTGGCTTCGATTGCGACGGGAGTCGTGTTTACCAACAACACTGCCAACAACGAAAACATACAGGATGTCGCCGCCAATGGATTACGGCGCAGCGCCAATAACCTGCAATTGGACGGTGTAGCCATCGTGGATACCGGCAACAACGGAACCATGATTTCGGTGAATCTGGACGCCATCGCCGAATTCAAAGTGTTGACCTCGAATTATCAAGCTGAGTTCGGACGTTCTGCCGGAGCGCAGATCAGCGCCGTGACCAAAGGCGGTGGCAAAGATTTTCATGGTTCGTTTTACGCATTCCGCCGTCACGACGGAATGAACGCCAACACCTGGTTGAACAACCGCAACAGCACGCCGACAAACCAAATCAACAAGCCGCGTTTGGATCAACGCGACATTGGTTACACCATCGGCGGCCCGGTTTACATTCCCGGCGTGTTCAATAAAGACAAAGACAAATTCTTTTTCTTTTTCAGTCAGGAACATCAAAAACGCTTCACGCCGCCTGCTGCGCCTGTGCGCGTGACGGTTCCGACGGCGCTGGAACGCGCGGGCGATTTTTCGCAAACGCGCGACAACGCCGGAAACCTGTTTCCGTACATTCGTGATTACACTTTGAATCTGCCCTGCAACGCGACCGATCAAAGCGGCTGTTTCAAAGACGGCGGCGTGCTGGGAAAAATCCCCGCCAATCGGATTTTCACGCCGGGCCTGAACATTCTGAAAATTTACCCGCTTCCAAATCGCACGGGAACAGTCGGCTTCAACTACGAAACGCAAGAACCGACCAGCGATCCGCAACGGCAGGATTTGTATCGCGGCGATTGGAACGTCAACGAAAAATGGCGTGCGACGGGCAAATACTTGTACAACAAACGCTCGCCAACCTTTCCTTATGGTTCGTTCGTGTTGGGAACCAACCTGCCTGATTATCCGGCCAGATTTCCCAATAACCGTTACAGCGTGACCGGGACGGTGACGGGATCAATCAATCCGACGACCGTGCTGGAAGTGACTTTCGGACAAAGCCACAACTTCATTGATATTTTGCCCGGCAACTCCAATTTCAGTCGCGCCGGATTGAACCTGACGGGGATTCCGCTGCTGTTCCCCAGCGCAGTGCAGATTGATGCGCCGCCGCGCTTTATCTTCAACGGCGGACGCATCGCCAACGGCCCGAACATCGGATCGAACAACGCGCCGTTTTTCAATTTCAACACGACCCGCGATTGGTCAGTGAGCCTGGCCAAGATCAAAGGCTCGCACAACCTGAAATTCGGCTGGTTTTGGCAAAACAGTTTCAAACCGCAGAGCAGCTTTGCCGCTGCCAACGGCGATTACAACTTTGTGGACAACGCAGCGAATCCTTTCGATACGCAGTTTGGTTTCGCCAACGCGGCCACAGGCGTTTACAACACTTTCAACCAGGCGTCGGATTACGTCATCGGCCAGTATCGTTACAACAACGTCGAATGGTTCGCCCAGGACAACTGGAAAGTGACCAACCGGCTGACCTTCGATTACGGCATGCGTTTTTACTGGATTCAGCCGCAATTTGACGAAGATGGCCAGACCGGGAACTTCCTGCCGGATCGGTACAACCGTTCCAATGCGCCGTTGCTATATCGTCCGATTTGCATCGGCAACACCAATCCGTGCAGCGGCAACAATCGCCGTGCGGTTGATCCGCGTCTGCTGGTTTCGGGCTTTGTGCCTTCGGCAGCGAACACGCTGGCCAATGTTTTCATTGGGCGACTGGTTCCGAACACCGGCTCAATCACCAACGGCGTGTTACAGGCAGGCCAGGACGGATTGCCGAAAGGCACTTATGACAATCGCGGAGTCCATTTCGCGCCGCGTTTCGGATTCGGCTATGACCTGTTCGGCGATCAGTCGTTTGTTATTCGCGGCGGCGGCGGCGTGTTTTTCGACCGTCCGCAAGGCAACACCGTTTTCGACCTGGTGCAAAATCCGCCAACGACCATCGCGCCGACGCTCAATTTCGGTTTGATGCAGCAACTCAATCAAGGCCAGGTGTTGTTGGCTCCGCCGAATCTGGTCGCTTTTGACCTGGAAGGCAAAGTTCCAACCACCTATGCCTATAATCTGGGCATTCAATACAAGATGCCTTACTCCGTCGTATTGGACGTTTCATACGTCGGAACGTCGGCGCAACATCAACTGCAACGCCGCAATATCAACGCCCCGTCTTATGGCGCGGCGTTCCAGGCGGCTAATCAAGACCCGACGCTGGCTACCAGCGCGACGCCCGGAGCTACGGCTTTGCCTGTGGATTTCCTGCGTCCGTTCCCAGGTTTCGGCAACATTTCCTACATCGAACCTTCGGTCAGTTCGAACTACCACTCGCTGCAAATTTCCGCGCAGCGTCGTTACACCAAAGGTCTGTTGGTCGGCGTGAATTACACCTGGTCGAAAGTGCTGGGCACGCAATCCAACGACCTGCCGGGCATTAATGGTTTTGGCGCTCCGCACGTTTTGGACAACCGCCGAGCCAATTACGGCCCGCTGGATTTCGACCGGCGTAACAATTTCAACGTCAACTGGGTGTGGGATTTGCCGAAAGCCACTGACAACAAAGGTCTGGGCCATTTGCTGAACGGTTGGCAGTTGTCAGGTATTTACCGCTATCTGAGCGGTGGCCCGTACAACGTTTTTGTGAACATTCCAGGCTTGTCCGGTTACGGTTTGACTGGCACTTCGCAGGTCGAAGGCGCGCGCATTCGGTTGGTCGGCGATCCGGGCAGCGGCAACAGCCGTGATCCTTACCGCCAGTTGAATCCCGCTGCCTTCACCATCTCGGCGGTTGGCAGTCAGGGCTTTGAATCCGGGCGCAACTTTCTGAACTTCGGCGCGGTCAACAGTTGGGATGCGGCGCTGTCGAAAGAATGGCGCGTCAAGGAACGTTTCCGCTTCGAAGCTCGTTTGGACGCTTTCAACGCGCTGAATCACACACAATTTGACGGCGTGTTCAGCACTTTGAATGTGACCAGTTTGACCAATCCGACGCCTACTAATTTGGCGTCAGAAACAGGCAATCGAAACGGCTTCGGCGCAATCAGTTCCACGCGCCCGCCGCGCAATCTGCAATGGTCATTGCGCTTTAACTTCTAAGGCGCAACGCTTTACCTTCCAGGCCGGATTCTTCGCCAAAAGAGTCCGGCCTTTTTTACGAATCGGAGAAAAACGATGAGCAAACGATTGAACAGAATCTTGTGCGCAGCAGGAATGATTCTGCTGACGCTTTCCTGTATTTCCTCTGCTTACGCTCAACCCGCTCAACAACGGCAACCGACCCCGAACGACACGTTGAAATCGCCCGAAGTGCTTTCGGACGGGCGAGTCGTCTTTCGCATCTACGCGCCGAAAGCCAGCGAAGTCACTGTCGGCGGCGATTGGATTCCGCAAGGACTCGGAACCGGCGGCAAGCTGACCAAAGACGACAAAGGTGTTTGGTCAATCACCGTTGGCCCGTTGCCAGCGGATTTTTACAGCTACACTTTGACGGTGGACGGCGTGCGAACGCTTGATCCGAAAAACGCGATGATTAAGCAGGGCGTCAACAGTGTAGACAACATGGTTTTCGTTCCCGGAACCGCCGCCGCATTTCAAGACAGCAAGGCAGTTCCGCACGGCGAAATTCGCAAGGTTTGGTACAAGTCTTCGACTATGAACGAAGAGCGGCGATTGCACGTCTACTTCCCGCCGGGTTACGACACCGCGAAAAACAAATATCCTGTCTTTTACCTGCTGCATGGTGGTGGCGATGAAGATTCCGGTTGGAGCACGATTGGTCGTGCCGGATTCATTTTGGACAACTTGATCGCCGCCGGAAAAGCCAAACCGATGTTGGTGGTTATGCCGAACGGCAGTTTGCCGCGTCCGCCCGTCGTTCCCGGAGCGCCGCCTGATCCGGCTGCGATGGCGGCTTTTCAAGATCGCTTCACCAACGAATTGCTGAAAGACGTGGTTCCGTTTGTCGAAAAGACCTACCGAGTTCTGCCCGGCAACACGAACCGCGCCATCGCGGGACTTTCAATGGGCGGCGGGCAAACGATGCGCGTTGTGGCCAGCAATCCCGACCAGTTCGCTTATGTCGGCGTTTGGAGCATGGGCGTCAATCCGCAAACGACCGCCGACTTTGAACAACGCAATTCTGTCTTTCTGAACAGCGCCGACAAGGTGAACAAACAGATCAAACTGTTTGAAATCACCTGCGGCGACAAAGACACGCTGGCCTTTGCCGGATCGAAGAATCTGGCCGAGATTCTGAAAAAACGAAACATCAACCATAAGCTGAACATCAGCGCAGGCGGTCATACCTGGATCAACTGGCGGATTTATCTGAATGATTACGCGCAGAAACTGTTCCAGGCGACTGGCAAGTGACAAAATCCGCGACCGGAGTAGCACAACCAGCCATGGTTGCGCCGCTTTCTGAACTCGAATTTTGCGTGGACAATGCAACCATGGCTGGTTGCGCTACTTTTTCAGAGGAAAGAATTGAAATGAAACTCAAAGCTCACAGCATTTTCTTCGTCACAGTACTGCTGGCGGCGATGTTTACCGTTAACGTTTTCGCTCAAACCCAACTCAAAATTGCCAACGGTTCGCTGGAAGGCGTGGCGGAAAAATCCGGCGTGCGCAGTTTCAAGGGCATTCCGTTTGGCGCGCCGGCAACGGGCGATAATCGTTGGAAAGCTCCGCAAGCCGTCCAAAACTGGACGGGCGTTCGCAAAGCCGACAAGTTCGGCGCACGTTGCATGCAACGCAATGTCTTCGGCGATATGAATTTTCGCGCCAACGGCATGGGCGAAGATTGCCTGTACTTGAACGTTTGGGCACCTGCAAAAGGCAACAAGCTGCCAGTGCTGGTTTACTTTTACGGCGGCGGCTTTATCGCGGGCGACGGTTCTGAACCACGTTACGACGGCGAAAGCATGGCCACCAAAGGCATCGTCGCCGTGACAGTCAATTACCGACTGGGCGTGTTCGGCTTTATGGCGCATCCCGAATTGACTAAAGAATCGCCGAACAAAGCTTCTGGAAATTACGGCTTGCTGGATCAATCGGCGGCGCTGAAATGGGTGCAGCAAAACATCGCGGCTTTCGGCGGAGACCCGAAGCGCGTGACCATTGCGGGCGAATCCGCCGGTTCGATTTCCGTCAGCGCGCAGATGGCTTCGCCGTTGTCGCGGAATTTGATCGCCGGAGCCATTGGCGAAAGCGGCTCGATTATGGGCGCGCTGTCGGCGGTTCCTCTGAGCGAAGGCGAACAGAGCGGCGTCAAATTCGGCCAGGCGATTGGCAAAGAATCGCTGGCGGCTTTGCGCGCAATGCCTGCCGATCAATTGCTGGAAGCGACGGCCAAACCAGGCTTGCCGCGTTTTTCGCCGACGGTGGACGGATGGTTTTTCCCGAAATCGCCGTTTGAAATTTTTGCTGCCGGAGAACAAGCGCGCGTGCCTTTGCTGGCCGGAGTGAATTCGGCGGAATCGGGTTATTTCGGTGTGCTTGGGCGCGAAACGCCAACGGTTGAAAATTACCGCAAGGCGCTGGAGCGGCTCTATCCGGGCAAAGCCGATGAAGTGTTCAAACTGTACCCGGCAACGAACGAAACCGAAGTGCTGGACGCCGCGCAGGATTTGGCCAGCGACCGGTTCATCAGCTACAGCACCTGGAAGTGGACGGACGTGGCGACGAAAACCGGCGGCAAAGCGACCTATTACTATCGTTACGAACGTCCGCGCCCGGCGATGCGGCCTGAAATGGGCAACGCTCAGCCGGGACTGGCAGGCGGCGTCATTCGCAATCCGCAACCAAACGCGGCTCCACCTCGCCCGCCTGCGCGTGGTGCAGTGCATTCGGCGGAAATCGAATACGCGATGGGCAATCTGGATTCCAACAAGGTTTACGCCTGGACGCCGGACGATTACAAAGTCTCGAAAGTGATGCAGGAATACTTCGCCAACTTCATCAAGACAGGTAATCCGAACGGCAAAGGCTTGCCCGCCTGGCCGAAGTTCGCCGAAGGCCAGCGTCTGATTATTGACGTGAACACGCGCGCCGAAGCCGACAAGACGCGGGCGCGGTATGAATTCCTGGATCAACAGGTCAAAAGGTAGGAACAGGAATGTCATACAAGTGTAGAGACGCAAAATTTTGCGTCTCTACACCAAAGGAGAAATTTCCGATGAATTCGACTCTCTCCGTTTCTCGAAGAGATTTTTTCAAACAAACCGTCGCGCCGCTGGCGGTTGCTGCATTGTCGCCAAAACTGTTTGCCAATGCGCCGCTCAGCAAAATGGGCATCGCGTCCACGTCGTTTATGGGCACGCAAATTGGCGCGGCTCCCCCGGCCAGCGCGGCGACGGCCGCAAATGCCGCGCAAGGCGGTGGCGGGCGATTTCGCCAACGTGATGCTTTGGAGTTTTTGGAAAAATGCCACCAGCTAGGAGCCGGAGGCGTGCAAACTTCGCTTAATGGTGATTTGACCAAGTTGCGCGCTCGTGCTGAAGAGCTGGGCATGTATCTGGAAGGCATGGTTTCGATTCCGCGCAACGGCGATATGACTGCTTTGGAAAAAGGTCTTTCCGATGCCAAAGCCGCCGGAGTCACCGTCGTTCGCGCGGCGATGTTGAGCGGGCGACGATACGAAACCTTTCCTTCGCTGGCCGACTGGAAAAAGTGGGTGGATCAAACGCACGACGCTTTGCGGTTGGCAATGCCGGTGATCGAAAAGCACAAAGTCGTCGTTGCGCTGGAAAATCACAAAGACTGGACGCTGGAAGATTTTCTGCGGCTGCTCAGAACCTACCAGAGCGAATATCTGCAAGTGTGTCTGGATTTCGGAAACAACATCGCACTGCTCGACGATCCGATTGAACTGATCGAAGGTTTGGCCAGATATGCGAAATCCACGCACATCAAAGACATGGCTGTGCAGTCTTACCAGGACGGTTTTCTGCTTTCCGAAGTCGTGTTGGGGCAGGGAATGCTGGATTTGCCGAAGATCGTTTCGATCATTCAAAAGGCCAATCCGAAGACCAAGTTCTCGCTGGAAATGATTACGCGCGATCCGCTGAAAGTGCCTTGCATGACCAAACAGTTTTGGGAAACGTTCCCGGAACGCAACGGCAAATTCCTGGCGCAAACGTTTCGTTTGGTGCGAGATCATTCCAGCCGTTCGCCGCTGCCGACGGTTGAACAGCTTTCGCCCGAAGCCAGAGCCAAAGTCGAACTCGACAACGTTGTTGCTTGCGTGCGTTATGTCAACGAAAAGAATCTGATTGCCTAACGATTCTTTTGCCGAAAAAATGGCGGCTATGACGAACCAGCCGCCATTTTTGACAAGCCTCAAGACCGACGCTTACACTCCCGGCTTACTGACTCAATGTTTCCTCGCTGAAGGAGTCAACACCACTTGCCGGGTGCGAATTCCACGAACAATTCGACAAATCGTCCGCTGATCGGCATCACGGAACGGTTGAACGCCGAAGACACTTTCTATCTTCGGCGGTATTACTCCGAAGCCATCGAGGCGGCGGGCGGAATTCCGATTCATATTCCGTTGATTCCTCGCCGCGAATATCTGGCGGCGTTGTGTGATCGGTTGGATGGTTTGGTTTTGTCCGGCAGCAACAGCGATCTCGATCCGGCGTTGTATGGCGAAGAGCCGCATACGAAACTCGGTCCGGTGTTTCCCGAACGCGACCAGACGGATTTGTTGTTGCTGGAACTGGCCGAAGCGCGGGTTTTGCCTGTGCTGGCGATTTGTTTCGGCATGCAATCGCTGAACGTTTCGCGCGGAGGAACTTTGATTCAAGACATCGAATCGCAAATCGCCAATCCGATCAAACACGAACAAGGGCAGGTTTATTATCGTCCATCGCATAGCGTTCGATTGGAGGCGGATTCGCTGCTGGCGCAATTGGCCGGAACCGAAACCGTTCGCGTCAACAGCAGTCATCACCAAGCCGTCGCCAAACTCGGTCGCAACTTGCGCGTGATCGGTACTTCGCCCGATGGCGTGATCGAAGCCGTCATTGATGATCGCGCGGATCGGTTGGTGCTTGGCGTGCAATGGCATCCTGAAATCGCCTGGCAACAGGACAAACTATCGCAAGCGATCTTCGAGACATTTATCGAGACTGCGGTACGGAACCGGGAGCGGTAGCGACTGGGTAAATCTCTGCCCGGTCGCTACCTCCCGGTTCAGTACCGGCTTTTTGTGATCTCTGCCCGGTCGCTACCGCTCCCGGTTCCGTACCGGCTTTTTGTGATTTATGAACAAACAAGCCAAAACCACTATTGTGTTGCTTTCGACGACTCACGCCGTGCTGGATTCGTATTCCAGCTTTCTGTTTCAGTTGTTGCCGATCATGACCGTGCGGTTGGGGCTGAAACCGGCGCAAGCCGGATTGCTGACGCCGCTGTTGATGATTAGCTCGTCGTTGATGCAACCGGTTTACGGCATGATTTCAGATCGGTATTTGAAACGTTCGATGGCGGTGTTCGGCCCTCTGGTCGCGGCGGTGTTTTTGTCGTTGCTGGGAACGGCGACCAGCTTGCCGATGTTGATGATGTTTGTCGTGCTTGGCGGCATCGGCGTTGGAGCTTTTCATCCGCAAAGCGCGGCGATGGTTTCGCGGGCGGCTTCGGCAGACGGACTTGGAAAGCATCAAGGCATGGTGATGAGCGTGTTTTCGTCGGCAGGAACCGTCGGGTATGCGATGGGGCCGATTTTGATTGCCGCCGCCGTCAGTTTGTTCGGCCTGGAAAACAGTTGGTACACGATGGGCTGGGGCGTAGCCGTCTGGCTGTTGATGCTTCAGTATTGCCCGCCGCTGGAACGCATCGAACGCGCCGAAGACGCTCCGAGTTTGAAAGAATCTTTGCGCGCGGTGTGGGCGCCGCTGACGTTGTTGTATTTCGCCGTCGTGTTGCGTTCGGCGGTATCGGTCAGCGTGCAGACTTTTTTGCCTTTCGCGCTGCAAAGCAACGGCATGACCGACAACGGGCGAAGCTGGGTGCTGGCGGGTTTCATTTTGTTTGGCGGCATCGGAGGCTTTTTCGGCGGAGCGTTGGCTGACCGATTTGGCGCTCGGCGCGTGACGATGCTGGCGATGTTGATCGCTACGCCGTTGCTGGTCGGGGCGTTTTTGACAACTGGTTTGGCCAGTTATTCGTTGTTGATGCTGGGCGGCACGATGTTGAATTTGCCGATTCCGATCAGCGTGGTGATGGCTCAGCGAATGGTTCCGGGCGGAGCCAGCACTGTGTCGGCATTGATGATGGGATTTGCCTGGGGAGCGGGCGCGCTGATGGCTCCGCTGACCGGAATGCTCAGCGACCGGGTTGGCTTTTTCAATGCGTTGTTGGCAGTGTCTGTGTTGCCACTGGCTTCGGCTGCGTTGTTGTGGCGTTACCCGAAAGACGAAACCGTCGCGCGAATGCGCGTGCATGAAGCGATGGCGGTTGGCGATTAGTGCCATTTTTGAATTTTCGATTTTGAATTGAGTGATTGACTTATGTTTTGGAAGCGGAAAAAAAGCGATTTCATCTCGTTGAATTTAAGCGGCGCGGACGAACCTGTCGTTGAACAAGTTGCCGAGCCAGTAGTCGAAAAACCTGTTGAGAAGGTAGAACCGACTCCGGTTGTCGTCGAAGTCAAACCGGTTGAACCGCCGCAACCGCAAACTCCTGCGGTTGTGACTGCTACGCCTCCGCAAACGCCGCCGGTTGTAGTTGCTTCGCCGGTTGAAGAAACTGCCGAAGACGAAGGATTCATGAAGCGGTTCCGCAAAGCAATTTCTTCGACGCGCGAAAACATCGCTTCGCGGTTGGAAGACGTCGTCAAAGGCAAAAAGCAGATTGACGCCACGACGCTGGAAGAATTGGAAGAAGCCTTGATCGGCGCGGACATCGGTGTGCAAACGACGATGGAAATCATCGAAAACGTCCGCAAGCAGGTTGATCGTCAAATGCTGAACGACACAGACGAACTGAAGCGAACGATCAAACAGCATCTGCTGGACATTCTGGAAGCTGCCGAACACGCGCGCGGAGTCGCTTCTGAACTTGCCGTGCCTGACGACGTGCGGCCTTATGTGATGATGATCGTCGGCGTCAACGGAGTCGGCAAAACCACTACGATTGGCAAACTGGCTCAGCGCATCAAAGCCGAAGGCAACGAGATTTTGATTTGCGCCGCCGACACCTTTCGCGCAGCGGCTTCGGATCAACTGGCGATCTGGGCGGAACGCGCCGGAGTTCCGTTGATCCAACAAAAGCAGGGAACCGATCCGGCGGCGGTGTTGTTCGATTCGCTGAAAGCTGCGAAAGCGCGCAACGCAGATGTGCTGATTGTTGACACCGCCGGACGGTTGCATAACAAAGCCAACTTGATGGCTGAACTCGAAAAAATGAAACGCATCGCCGGGCGCGAAGTCCCCGGCGCCCCGCATGAAGTTCTGTTGGTGGTTGACGCCGTCACTGGGCAAAACGGATTGAGCCAGGCGCGCGAATTTATGAAAGCCGCCGACATCACCGGGCTGGTGCTGACCAAACTCGACGGCACGGCCAAAGGTGGGATTGCCGTCGCCATCGCCAAGGAATTGAACTTGCCGATTCGATACTGCGGCATAGGCGAACAGGCCGACGATCTGGTCGTGTTCGATCCGAAGGCTTACGTGGAAGGTTTGTTTGAATAGCCGCGAAGCAGTGAAAATCAAAAGGCAAATATCAAAAGTCAAAAGGCAAAGGGCGGAAGTTGCTACTTTGACTTTTGCTTTTTGATATTTGCCTTTTGCCTTTTGATTTTCCGATGAACGATTACGAATTCATTCAGCAAACGCTTGAATTGGCCAGGCAAGGCAAAGGGCTGGTTAGCCCCAATCCGCTGGTCGGTTCGGTCATCGTCAAAGACGGTGAAATCGTCGGGCGCGGGTTTCACCGGTACGACGAACTGAAACACGCTGAAATCTGGGCGTTGGAAGAAGCAGGCGAACGCGCGCGCGGCGCGACGGTCTACGTCAATCTGGAACCGTGCGCGCACCATGGCGAAGGCAAGCGCACGCCGCCTTGTGCGCAAGCGTTGATCGAAGCGGGAGTGCGGCGAGTGGTAGCTTCGATGGTTGACCCGAATCCGCGCGTCAACGGGCGAGGCTTCGAGCAATTGCGCGCCGCCGGAATTGAAGTCGTTACCAATGTGTTGGAACGCGAAGCTCGGCAATTGAACGAAAAGTATTCCAAATTCGTCGCCACCGGGTGGCCGTTCGTTCTTATGAAAACCGCCTGTTCGCTGGATGGCCGCATCGCCACGCGCACCGGCGAGTCGAAATGGATTACTGGCGAATCGGCGCGTGCGGCTTCGCAAACGTTGCGGCACGAATACGATGCGATTCTGGTCGGCATTGGAACCGTGTTGGCCGACGATCCGCTGCTGACGGAACGAACCGGCCAACCGCGCCGAAAGCCTTTGGTCAGAGTGGTGCTGGATGCAAGCTTGCGAACTCCGCTGAATTCGCAGTTGGTGCAATCGGCGGACGAATTTCCTCTGGTGATTTTCACAACTCAGAAACACCATTCGACGGAACGCAGCAGGGAATTGACCGAACGCGGCGCGACGGTCATCAGCGTCGAAAGCGTCGAATCGCAATCCGGTAAGTTGAATTTGCCGCAAGTGCTCAGCGCGCTGGCTGAACGGCAAGTGACGAGTTTGATTGTCGAAGGTGGAGCGACCGTCGCCGCTTCGTTCATCGAACAGCGGTTGATTGATAAAGCGACATTTTTCATTGCGCCGAAAATTATCGGCGGGCGCGAAGCCGTTTCGGCCATCGGCGGCGAAGGTTTCGCGCGGCTCAGCGATGTTGTCGAACTGGAGAATTTGGTCGTTCGGCAACTCGGCGACGATTTGGAAGTGACAGGTTATCCGAAAGCTTGAAAAACAACCGCTTCGGCGTATGCTGACCGCCGATGCCAACGGTGCTGAGAAAAAACGGGTTCAGATTTCAGGTGTTTACGCTCGATCACGAGCCGCCCCATACTCATGTTTTCAAAGCGGGCAACAGGTTATTATCAATCTTGGCGACGAAAATCATCGAGTCTCAACCCGTGAGAACAAAGGAATGGCGACTGCCGACGTTATCAAAGCTCTGCAAATCGCGGCCGCTCATCAAACCTATTTGTTGGAGCAATGGAGAGAAATTCATGGCTAAGATCAAACTTGGTAAATGGGAAGTGGATGAAAACGAATTGCTGCGCGAAATTGAAGAAGCCACGCGACGCGGCGAGGAGGCGATGAAGACGGAAATTCGTGCTTCGTCGGCGCGCTACGATCAGAAAGCTAATCGGTTGGTGCTGGAGCTAAAAAACGGTGCGACCTTCATTGCGCCTTGCGATTTGATTCAAGGTTTGCGCGGCGCAGCGCCGGAGTTGATCGCCAAAGTGAAGCTTGGGCCGCGCGGCGCAACGTTACATTGGTCAAAGCTGGATGTGGATTTCACTGTTGGCGGTCTGCTCGAAGGCCGATTCGGGACGAAAAAATGGATGGAACGATTGCCTGAATTGCTGGCAGAAAACAAACCATCTGCGCGGCACCAGACTCGCACCAGAACTTCGCCAACTGCCAAAACCTCATCAACCAATGGTCGAAAGCGAATTCGCCAAGTGGCCTGACCATGTCCAATTATCAAAAAGCCAAACGCCGTTTCGGACAAAATTTTCTGGTCAAATCTCAGTACTGCGACCGCATTGCCGCTTCGGTAAAGCCAACGCCGGAGGAAACCATTTTGGAAATCGGGCCGGGTTACGGCGCGTTGACCGAATTGCTGGTCGAAAGCGGCTCGCAAATCGTCGCCATCGAAGTTGACCGCGATCTGATTGCGCCGCTGACCGTCAGTTTTGCCAATCGCGCGAATTTCAAACTGATCGAAGCCGACGCTTTGAAAGTGGATTTCTGCCAGATTATTGCTCCGGCCTCGACGGCGCGCGTAGTCGCCAATTTGCCGTACAACATTTCCACGCCGATTTTGCAGCGGTTGATCGAACACCGGCGCTGCGTCACCGAAATGACTTTGATGCTGCAACGCGAGGTCGTCGAACGCATCACGGCCACGCCGGGCGGCAAAGAATATGGCTTTCTGTCCGTGCTGGTGCAGCTTTATTGCGAAGCTGAACATTTGTTTGACGTGCCACCCAGCGCATTTCGTCCTGTGCCGAAAGTCGTTTCCAGCATCGTTCGGCTGAAAGTTCGGCCTCAAACCGCGGCGGCGGTTGGCGACGAAAATCTTTTTATTGAATTGACGAAAACCTTGTTCGCGCAACGGCGAAAAACGATTCACAACAATTTGCGTGCAGGATGGATTCGGTTGGGATTGGCATCGGCAGAGCAGATCAAACCGGTTTTGGATTCGGCGGAACTCGATCCTCAGCGAAGAGCGGAAACCTTGACGATTGCCGAACTGGCTCGGCTGACGGACAAAATTCAACAACTGGCTTGAGCCGTTATCGCTGCTAGCGACGGTTCGGCTATACTCCGCCTTCACCAACAGAAAGCGAAAATTGACAAATGGAAAGTAAACTACAAATCACACCTCTCGGCGGTTTAGGGCAATTCGGAATGAACATGACTGTCTTCCGTTACGAAGACCAGATGATCGTCGTGGATTGCGGAATGATGTTCCCGGATGAAGACCTGCTTGGCGTAGACATCGCCATTCCCGATCTCAGCTACATCGAAGAACACCGCGACGAACTGACCGCCATCGTCCTGACGCACGCCCACGAAGATCACGTCGGCGCATTGCCGTTCGTGCTGCAAATCGCCAACGTGCCGATTTACGGCACTGAATTCACGCTCGGCCTGATCGAAGGCAAGTTGCAGGAATTCGGCCTGATAGACAAAACCCAAACGCACACCATCAACACCAAACAACCGTTCAAGCTCGGACATTTTGAAATCGAATTCGTGCGCGTGTCGCATTCGCTGGTGGATTGCGTGGCGCTGGCGATTACCACGCCGGTTGGAGTCATCATTCACACCGGCGATTTCAAAGTTGACCTGACTCCGGTGATGGGCGATGCCATTGACCTGAAACGGTTGAATGAACTCGGCGATAAAGGCGTGCTGGCGTTGCTGGCCGATTCGACCAACGTCGAACGCGAAGGCCGCACAGGTTCGGAAAAAGCCGTCATTCCGGCGTTCGAAAAAATCTTCAACGAAGCCACAGGCCGTCTGATTGTGTCGTGTTTTTCAACCAGCATTCACCGGTTGCAGATCGTATTCGATCTGGCGGCTGAATCCGGGCGAGCAGTCGCTCTGGTTGGGCGCAGCATGATTCGCAACGTCGAAGTAGCGATGAAATACGGTTATCTGGATGTGGATGACGGCGTGCTGGTCAGCCCACATCAGGCCAAACGTATGCCCGGCGACGAAGTTTGTTTGCTGGTCACTGGCAGTCAGGGCGAACCAATGTCCGCACTGGCTCGAATGTCTGTGGATCAGCACAAAGACGCCAGCATTATCAAAAACGACACCGTAGTCATTTCGGCGCGGCAGATTCCCGGCAACGAAAAAACGATCTCGCGGATGATGAATCACCTGTTCAAAAAAGACGCCCGCGTGATTGATTCCAGCATCGCGCGCATTCACGTTTCAGGACACGGGCGGCAGGAAGATTTGAAAATCATGTACGACGCCGTGCGGCCAAAATTCCTGGTTCCGATTCACGGAGAAACTCGCCAGTTGTACCGCCACGCTGAAGCCGCTCGCAGTTGGGGAGTTCCGCGCAGTCAGATCGTTCTGGCCGAAAGCGGCGACGTGGTTGCCTTTGGCGAAGACAGCGCCGAAATTGCCGAAAAGATTACAGTTGGTCGAACGTTGATTGACGATTCCGGCTCCGGGCGAATTGACGAACTGGTGTTGCGCGACCGCAAACATCTGGCTTATGACGGCATCGTGTTGCCGATTGTGGCGATCAACAAAACCTCCGGCGAATTGGAATCCGCACCCGAAGTCATCCAACGCGGTCTGGCGCTGGGCGAAGACAGCGCGGAGTTTTTGGTCAAAGCCCGCGTCATCGTCGCCGAAACCATTGCCAATGCCAGTCATCAGGAACGCACGGATTGGGCTGTCATCAAGGAAAAAATCCGCCTGGAATTGAAACGCCACATTCAACGCGGAACCGGACGCCGTCCGATGATTATTCCCGTTGTTTTGGAAATTTGATTCAGCGCGCTGAACCTACTAAAAAACAACTCCGACCGGATTGACAGGCTTTCCTTCTACAGTCGGCAAATCTTCTACTTCACTTCAGCCCGCTTAGCTCTGTGGCAGATTTATGCTGGCTTTATTCAGTTCCCCCTTTTCTTTTGGGCGATCTTGGGGATGGCCGTTTCTGCGCCTGAAAACCCGTTTCTGCGCCTGAAAAATGGACGAAACGCCGAAAATTTTGTACCTTCCGCTCAACGCAGTCTTCAATCATCGAAACCATCTCTTTCGTAAGCGAGGAAACCATGAAGCCGTACACGAATCGTCGTCGAGCAATTTTATTTGCCGTTTGTCTGACTCTGTTTTTCGCGTTGTTTTGGTTGAACAACAGCCAGGCCAGCCGAGTTGCCCAAACAACCGTCACCGGCTTGGCTCCGTTCAAGTTGAATCTGTCGTTTCAATCGTTGTGGGAAAAGCGGCTTCAACTAAAACGCGGCGAGGCGTTCGAGCTATCGGTCAGTTTGCCTTCGCCTTCTTCGCTGCCGCAGCACGGGCGCATCGGAGTTCGTTGGGTATTGGACAAAGCCGACGCGGGAGAAGCATTGCCGACGATTGCCAATCGCAAAGAAGACGCCTTTGGCATTTACACGGCTCCAACTGCGAATTGGCGAAAAGTTTTGCACGCGCTGGACAGCGATGTTTACACGGTTTATCGCGCTCCAGTCGCCGGACTCTATCGTTTGGAAATTGCGCTGATCACAGACGAAGTTTCCACCTTTGCCAAACCGGAAAGTCTGCGTTGGCGCGAAGACGGCATTGCGCCGCTGGCCGTGACCTTCCCCGACAAAACTCCGTGGCCTGCGGGCAAAACCGTGCCGTTGACGGTGGCGATTCAGCCGCTGGATTTGAAAGATGCCGCGAAAGTTGGCGCGTATGTGGAATCCGAACCGAACGACACGCCGGAACTGGCTCAGGAAATCACGCTGCCCGAAGGTGACGGCATTCAAGCCGTTCGCATCAACGGCGGAACGGACGACATCGAATATTTCGACAATGGTCGCGTCGGCAAATCCGGCGACGATTGGTTTCGGTTGAAGTTCAACGGCAAGGAACCGCGATTGTTGACCGCGAATCTGGCGATTCCCGATCACACGCTGGCGGCGCAATTGCGGTTTTATGCATTGGATGAAAGCGGCGCGCTCGGCGAATACACCGAAGGCCGCAACGAAAACGAGCGCGTGCATCAGCAAAACGAACAGCATCGCGCGGCCATCGTTCGCGTGCTGAAGCCTGGCAAAACGTACTTTGTGTGCGCCGAAGCCAACGCGCCGGGTTACGAATTGGAGTTGCGCGTGCTGAAACCCGCGCCTTACGACGATCCGCGAATGGCCGTGCGGCAGGCGATGTATGACCACCTGGGGCAGGTGGATTCGTGGCTGACCAATCGTCCGCGCGGAGCTTCGGTCGAACGCCGCATCCGCGACACGGGCAATCTGATGGGCACGCATTGCATGAGCTGTCACACGCAATCAGGCGTTTGGGGGCCGGCGGGGCCTATGGAAAACGGCTACGTGCTGGAAAACAAACAGAACTTCCGGCGGCTGGTGAATGTGATGTACGAATCGCTGCGCCCGACCAATTACCTGAAAGACGCCGCGAACAACACCAGCCTGGCACCGCTCGACGTGGGCGACGGCCCAGCGGGAACGCGCGTCGCCGGTCACAACGTTTGCACGGCGGAACGAGTCGTGCGCGCGCGCAAACTGCATTCGATGCAGGCGATTCGCGCCGCCAATCACACCATTCAAACCGCAGATCCCAGCGGCATCAACGCCGCCGGCCCCGGATCGAACGTCGGTCAATCCATCGTTTACAACTACGCCGGAGAGATTTTGCGCACGGCCTGGGATCGCACCCAGCATCCGCGTTATCTGGCTGCGCTGGAAGAAAAGGCCGACCGGATGCTGGGCGTTGTGCCGCGTTACAGCGATGATTTGTCGAACCGGATAGAGTTTTTCAAACGCTACTTCCCGCAGGATTACGCCGCGCAGAATCAAAAGGCGCGGACGATTTACCCGACGCTGCCGCCCGCCCCGAAACCGCAGCCGACGCCGACTCCTTCTAATGACGGAAAGCCTGTCGAGCTTCCGCCGGCAATCTTTCCCGCTTACAAACTGAAATCCGCCGACGAAGCGGCGAAGCTGCTGGAACGCATCGCCGACACGATCAAGAAAGACGAAGCGCGGCTGCGCGCGATTCAAAACAGTGACGGTTCGTGGGGATTCGATCCCGGCAAAGCAGCCAATTCTGAAAGCGAGAAGTGGAAAACCAACGGCGAATACGATCCGGCTCCAACGGCATTGGCGCTGATTGCCTTTCACGCGCTGGGTTACAACGACAGCGATCCGGCGGTGGCGCGCGGCGTCAAAGCTTTGCTGCAAATGCAAAACCCTTATGGCCGTTGGAACAAAGCGGCGCTGACCGGTTTTGTCACGACAAGCTATGCGCTGCATGCGCTGTCGCGGCTTTACCCTGAAACGCCTGTCAAACCGACACGCGCGCAGTTCACGCCTCGCACGGGCGAATCGCTGCTGGCGACCATCGCCCGCGTTCGGGCGTTGTCACACACGGATAATCCGGCGTTCATTGATTTGATGATTCAGGCTTCGCTTCACAACAGCGCGCAAGTCCGCGTTTGGTCGGCGATGGCTTTGGGCGGAGTTCACGACGAACGTGGAGTTCCGACTTTGCTGAAGTTGATGGGCGATCCGGTCAAGATGGTGCGCGACGCGGCAAGTTGGGCGATGGAACAAACTCTGCTTGATGACAAAGGCTTTGGCGCGGTCTTCACAGCGTTTGATACCGGTAACGATTTAACGCGCGAAAGCATTGCGAAGGCTTTGGGAATGCGCGCCGATGCCGTGATGCCGAAGCCGGCGTTCAGCAAAGTGCGGCTGACGGCGTTGCTCGACCGCGCCATCAACGACGACAAGCATCCGGCGGTGCGCGCCTGGGCTGCGCGCGCGGCCTGGCAATGGTGGATTTGGAATCAGCCCGTTCGCGCGGCAATCAATCAAAGCTGGACGCGCAAGCTGCTCGCCGCCGAACCGAACGCGCTGGTTGAAAATTCCTTCCGTTACCAAAGCCACGCGCTGTTTGTAGTCAACGGCCACAAAGCCAACGGCAGCGACGAACACCAGTACAAAGAATTGGCCGCGCTGTTCAAAACGCTTGAACAAAAACTGGATGACGTTGCGTTGACTGACGCGGTGAAAGATCGGCTGGCGCGTCGGCTGGTGGCGATTTCGGCTACGTTTTACGCCGCCGCCGGAGGCGATGGCGGTCCAGGCCAGATGGGTTACATCACCGCCAACAGCACCGAAATGATGGGCAAAGCCGTGCTGCGTCTGTGGAGCAAGACCGATGCAGCAAACATTCCCGAACTGCGATTGGTGATGGAAGGCGCAGCGAACGTCGCCTATCAACCGCTGCAAGACAAAGTGATTGATTATTCAACGCACGGCCCGGAAGTTTTGCGAACGCTGGCCGCCGCAGCCGTCAGCGATCCCAGCGCGGTGACTCTGCCCGCCGTTCAGGAAAAGGTCGAACCGCTGGTTGAACAAATCATCCGCGCCGCGCCGGATTACGACCGCCGCCAATCGCTGGCTCAACCTGTGTTGCGTTTGTTCAGCCGCGCCAAGTGGGCTGTGCCGAAAACTGCTGAACAGCGCAACCTGCTTTACAGCTTGCTGATTCCAAAACACACGGCGGAACCGACTGCGGCGGAACTCAAGAAAATCATTGACGCCGCCGAAGCCGCCGTTCGTCCAATGGGATTGCCAGACGCCGATTGGTACGTGGCGGATCGAATGGGCGCGATGCTGGCGACGAACACGGATTTGCATACGCCGGAACTGCTGCGCTTCGTTCCTGGCGCGCCAAAGAATCCGCTGACCGCGCATTTCTGGCTGCCTAGCGCCGCGTGGGTGGCTTCGTTTGACGAAGGCATACCGGAAGTTGACGGAAGCGCGAAACAAAGTTTATCGCCGGAACTGGCTGCCGCGCGTGCTCGCGCCGTCGAGCTGTTCGTGCAGATGCTGCAATCCACGACACCGGTCATGAGCCGGAACATCGCCTTGCGATTGGCGAACACAACCGCGCTTCGTCAAGACCCGACAGTGCAGGCTGCGTTGCGGAAACTGGTGGAAAGCGAAAAGAACAACGCCGCTCGCAATGCCTTGAAATACGCAGACCAGCAAACCTGGCTGGCCGAATTGCAGGAAGCCGTCAAGAAAGAACCGCTGGCAGTTGGTTTGAAAGATCAGAATCTGTCGCCGCAGTTCATCGCCAGCTTCAAATACTTCAGCGATTACGTCGCGCCGGAACTCAACCGCAATCAGCGCATGGACGAAATGTCATGCATGAAGTGCCACGCAGTCGCTGGTCGAGTGCCTTCGATGGAATTGGCCGGGCCGGACGGCAATGGATTCTGGACGGTTCAAAACATGCTGAAGAATTATTTGATCCTGCGCGAACGCGTGAACGTCGCCGACATTGAAACCAGCAAACTGTTACGCAAACCACTCAACGTTCAAACCGGCAAAGAAGACGGCCATCAAGGCGGTCGCCGCTACACGCCGTCTGAGCGCGGTTATCAAATCATTCGCCGCTGGGTTTTGGATCAACCGCGCGTGTTGCAAGGTTCAGCCGCGCCGGTCAGCAGCAATTCTCGGTGAGAGACTAACGAAGGCAAATAGCAGCCGTCGTCAGATTGGCTTACAACTGACGTTAGGCAGCGGTATAAAAGGCTATTCGGTTGACAGCGTCTTCGTCCCAGCGGGACGGTTGAGTTTAGCCCGGCAATTTATTGCCGGGATTGGCAACGAATTCCTCCGCGTCCTGTAGGGACGCTTGAACCAGTTCTGGCAAAAGATTCAAGTTAAACCGCATTATGCACATGGATTTACCACGCCGATATTCTTACGCTCTTCAATGGCGGCTTATCGCATTCCTCATCGGAGTGAGCGCCACAGTACTAACGCTCTTTCCTTTTCCAGTTGGTCTTGTATTGGGAGGCACACTGATGGTTATGGCATTGTTGGCCATTGTGCGCCGTCTCGCTCTTCGACGCTTCGTTGAGTTAGATACTGATGAGTTGTTACTTCCGACTGGTTTCCTCCAGTTCCACATGGCACGGATTCCATATTCCGATATAACCAGAGCCTGGGAAGTTGGCCTGCCCTTTACTGCTGTTCTTTGTATCGCCACTGATGAGCGCAGTTTCGACATACCTTCGATATTGCTGCCGAATACAAAGAGCTATATTGCCCTGCGGGATTTCATCTTTCATCGGCAGTGGAAAGAGGCATAAGACGTAAGCGGCCTAACCAAATTTCAAGCGTCCCGACGGGACGCGGATGAATTCTTCGCCAATCCCGGCAATAAATTGCCGGGCTAAATTCAACCGTCCCGCTGGGACGAAGATGCTACGAACCGAGAGGATTATTCGACAATGAAAAACTCGCCACGAAACATTCCTTCTTTGGCCCGCCGCGAACTGTTGCGCGTTGGCGGCCTTAGCTTAGTTGGCGGCTACCTGAACGCCTTTCGCCCGTTGAACGTGCGAGCTTCGCAAAACGCGAAGCCGATGGCGACGGCTCGGCAGGTGTTGTTCATCAACATTGATGGCGGCATGAGCCAGATAGACACTCTGGATGCCAAAGAGGGCGAGTGGACTCCGAAGTATTTCGACATTCGCAGCGTTGGAGATTTGAAACTGCCGCTTGGAGTCATGCCGAACTTGCCCACGGTGCTCGACAAAATCACTGTCGTGCGTTCGATGGCGGCTTGGGACGTGGTTCACGGGCGAGCGCAGTATTACATCCAAACCGGGCATCCGCTGAATCTGGCTTTGTCAAAAGAAGTGCCTTCCATCGGAGCTGTGGTTTGTTCCGAACTGGCCAGTCAACGAAAAGCCAGCGATTCGTTGCCGCCGTTCATTGTCATGAATATGGCCGGCAATCAGGCTGGGTTGATTAACAACGGTTTTTTGTCCGCAGAGTTCGGGCCGATGAGTTTGTCGGTCGGCAACGATCCGCCGAATCTGTCGCCGCAAAAAGGAATGGAAGCGACGATGCAGCGGCGATGGGAACGATTGCAGCAACTGGATAATACGCTTCGCGGCGGCAAAAGCGGTGAAGGCATTGTGGATCGCAGCTTCGGCGATTACCACGAATACTATCGCGGAGCCTGGGCGATTATGAACGATCCGCGCGTGCCGAAAATTTTCACGCTCAGCGACGAAGACAAAAAACGTTATGGCAACAGCGGCATAGGCAATTCCCTGGCGCTGGCTCGCAACCTGTTTCAAGCCGACGCCGGAACTCGATTCATTATGGCCAGCCATGGCGGTTGGGATCATCACGGAAACATTTACAAAGAAGGTTCGCGCAACCACGCCGTGCTGGCGCGCGAACTCAATGCCGCTTTCACCGCGCTGATTAAAGATTTAGACAGCACGTCGTCCAAACATACTCCGGGCAAAACCTTGCTGGATGAAACTCTGGTCGTGGCGATGAGCGAATTTGGCCGGACGACCGGCGCGATCAGCGAGACTCGGTTGGGGCGCGAACATTACATGCAGGTCAGTTGTGGAATGTTGGCCGGCGGAGGCATTCGTCGTGGTCAAGTCATCGGCAAAACCGACGACGCCGGCGGCAAGATTGTGGATTTCGGTTGGTCAGCCAAACGACCGATTTATATGGAAGACATTGCCTGCACGATCTATTCGGCGATGGGCATTGATTGGACAAAGACGATTGATAACACGCCATCTGGCCGATCGTTTCATTACGTCGAACCGGCTTCGGGAACGAAGTACGTCGGTTTCAAACCGGTGCAGGAACTGTTCGGTTAATAGTTAAAGACGAAATCGAGTTTGTTCAGCAGGCTCCAGTGCAAATCCTCAGCGCCTTGCTTGCGGTCTTGATCCAGCCACGACAGCGCAAGCTGTTTTTCCTGCGGCAGCGGATGCCGCGACAGCGTAGCCAAATACAACTCATCAATAATTTCCGCGTTCGATTTTGCCGACTTCACCAGTTGTTCGACGCGGCTGTTGTTTGCCGCTTGAACTCGGCGAGTGACAAACGGATTGTTCATCAACGACATCGCCTGAAGAACGGAACCGCCTGGCTGACGGTCGAACTGTTCGCGGTTGGCCTGGCCGAAGGTTCGCAGGAAGCCTTTCGCTTCGCCGTTACCTATGTCTTCGGGCGAAGAGGCTTCCGTCCAAAACTTCACCGGAGCGATTGGCGTTTCGTAAGTCCAGTCGCGGCGTTTGTAATCGCCAAAGACTTCGGTCGCCAGACAAATCGAATCGTGCAATTGCTCAGCAGTCATCTGGCGAACGTAATGCCGAGCGAAATACGGCGTGAAGCTTTCTTTCCAATCGCCATCGAACCGCGACGACAATTGATAAGCCGATGATTTAGCCATCGTCCGCATCAACTGTTTCAAACTGAATTTGTTCTTGATGAAATCGCCCGCCAGCGCGTTCAGCAAATCATCATTCGTCGGTTGGCACGTCCAGGGTTCAGGCAATTTGGCTCGCGGGTCTTGCCTTGCCATATCGAAGGAATCCACAGGGTCAACGATGCCGAGTCCGAAAAATTGTTTCCAAACCAGGTTGACTGTCGCGCGGGCGAATTGCGGATTCGTGGTCAGCATTCGCGCGAACTGCTGGCGCAGAGGTTTGGTCGTGTCGGCTTTTTCGCCGGTCAGGATAAACGCTGGTTGAATTGTGCCGCTGCCATCGCGTTGCAATCGAACCATGCTGGTGGCTTTGGTGTCGTAACCAGTGCCGTCTTCGGTGACGGTGTAACGATCCTGGTAGGTGACGACTCGCACGCGCGTTTTGCCGAAGAAAGCGCCCATCGCCCAAAAATCGCTGCGCTTCTTGCCGGTCAAATCCAGGCTGACTTTTTCCAAAAAGCCTTTGCCGCCGTGACACGAAATACACTGGTAATTGATGCCCAGAAAAATCCGCGAAGCGTTGACTATGATTTCGTCCGCTGTGTCTTCGTAATTGTCGTGATACATCGTCACGCCCGTGACGTGCCATCGAGTCAAAAATCCGCTGGCGGCGGCGTCCGGCATCCAGTTGGTGTTCGGCGCGTTGGCCGTCAGCATTTCCGTCACGAATCGGTCGTAAGGTTTGTCTGTGCGCAACGACTGGCGAATCCAGGCGTCGAAATGTTTCAGCGTAGGATTGCCGATGCGGTTGCCGCAAACGCGAAACAAATCGCCGAACCAGTATCCCCACTGCTGCACCCACTCTTCGCTGTCAATCAACGTGTCAATCAATCGTTCGCGCTTGTCTGCGGATTTGTTGCTGACGAAGGCTTGAAGCTGTTCCGGCGTAGGAATGCGGCCAATCAGATCAAGATAAACTCGGCGGCAAAATTCGTAATCGTTTGTCAGCGGAGCGTGCGGCACGCCATCGGCTTTCATTGCGGCGAACAGATGTTGGTCAATCAGATTTCGGACGACGACCTTTTGATCGCTGGAGCCGAGCTGCGGCAGTTTTGCAGTCACATTGCGCGTCAGATCGCTGACCTGTTTGTCGGGGCGCGTGGGACTGCCTGGCTCGCCAGCATGCTGGTCGGGGAATTTGTCTTTGCCAGAAGCCGGTTTCTGCGCTTGCAACGAAGCAGTGCCGAACTGAACTGCGACAGCGACCCATGCCAAAAAGGCCAAAAAGAAAGCCGCTTTGATGAAATGCTTGTGTTGCATTTTGCCTCCTGAGAATTGTCACTCGGATTTCAAAATCGTGGTGAGCATGCCGCGCGCGTCCACTTTGCAAATTCGACGATTGGCGCGGTCGGCGATGAAGATGCCGCCGTCTTTGGCAACAGCGATTTTCTGCGGAGTGTTCAATCCGGCTTTAATCGCTTCGCCGCCGACGCCGCCAGCGTCTTGTCGGCCAGAACCGGCAACTGTCGTTATCACGCCGTTGCGAATGACGCGAATGCGATGATTGCCGCTGTCGCAGATATACAAATTGCCTGCGGCATCAAACTTCAAATCGGTGGCGGAAAAGAGTTTGGCTTTTGCGGGCGGGCCGCCATCACCCGAAAAGCCTCCGCCGTAGGTATCTTGCGCCGGGCCAAATCCGGCAATGGTTTGAATTGCGCCGTTGAGTGAAACCTGCCGAATGCGACTGTTAGCCGCGTCGCTGATGAAAATGCTGCCGTCGCCGGCGACCGCCACCGCCATCGTCAAATTGATCTGAGCTTTGGTCGCTGCGCCGCCGTCGCCGCCGTGACCGGGAACGGTTCCGGCGATGGTCGAAATCATGCCGCCGCGATCTACGCGGCGAATGACGTGGTTGTAAGTGTCGGCAATCAGCAACCGGCCTTCACGGTCAAACGCCATGCTTTGCGGATTGTTGAGCGCAGCCACCGTCGCCGCACCGCCATCGCCTGCATATTCAGCCTTGCCGTTTCCGACGATGGTGGAAATGACTCCTGACCGATCTACGCGACGAATTCGCTGATTGTAAGTGTCGGCGATCAACAAATTGCCTTCGGCGTCGAACAGCAAATCGTGTGGCGCGTGAAGCAAGGCTTTTGTCGCCGCGCCGCCGTCGCCAGCAAAACCGACTTCACCGGTTCCGGCAATGAGGCTCAACCGTCCGCGCAAATCCAGTTTGAAGACTTGATGCGCGCCAATGTCGGAGATGAACAACTCGCCTTTGCCGTTGAGCGCCAGGCCATTTGGCGAATTCAGTTTGGCGGTGCGGCCACTTTGAAAAAACAGTGTGGCTCCGGCGGCGCTCAACCGGGCAAGAAACGTTCGACGATGAATTTGCTGCGTTGACATAAGTCTGAGCCATTTTTTCAAGCCAAAATTCCTTTTAGCACTTTGCCTTCTTCAGTAGGGCCGATCAGCCGATTGTTCAAGCCTTGGTAAGCGTAACTGAACCGGTATGGGTCAAGGCCAAGCAGGTGTTGAATCGTGGCTTGCAAATCACGAATGCTGACCGGATGTTCTGTTGGGAAGTAACCAAACTCATCCGTTTGCCCATAAGCCAGTCCGGCTTTAACGCCGCCGCCAGCCGTCCACATTGTGTAAGCGTTGGTGTGATGATCGCGGCCAACGTAACCTTTTCGCAATTCGGTGCGAACGTTGTTTTGCATCATCGGTGTGCGCCCGAATTCGCCTCCCCAAACAACCAGCGTTTCGTCGAGCAAGCCACGCTGTTCCAGATCAATCAGCAATCCGGCAATCGCTTGATCAATCTGCTGGCATTTGATCGGCAAGGTTTCGTCAATGCTTTCGCCCAGCGAAGAGCCGTGATGATCCCAGCCCCAATCGTACAACTGCACAAAGCGGACTCCGTTTTCGACCAAGCGCCGCGCCAGCAAACAGTTGTTGGCAAACGTAGGGTCATCGCCTTTGTACAACACGCGCGGATCGTCTGCGCTGTCTGACTGAGCCACGAAGCCGGGCTTGGCTCCGTACAAATCCAGAATGTGCTGCGGTTCTTTGCTGATGTCCATCACTTCGGGCACGGAGGTTTGCATACGATAAGCCAGTTCGTATTGAGCAATGCGCGTCAGCGTCTCACTGTCGCCGCTGCGTTCAAATTCCGCCTGATTCATCTTCGCCAAAGTGTCCAAAGTGCGACGACGCAAGTTGCGATCAAGTCCGGCGGGATTGCTCAAGTACAAAACCGGGTCGCCAGTCGTGCGGCACTGAACGCCTTGATAAACGCTGGGCAAAAAGCCGGAACCCCACAACGACTTGCCGCCGTCTGGAGTTTTTCCGCCCGAAAGCAGCACGACGAATCCGGGTAGGTTTTGATTCTCGCTGCCCAATCCGTAAGTCACCCACGACCCCATCGCCGGATTCCCCAATCGCGGCGAACCCGTCTGCACATAAAGCTGCGCCGGAGCGTGATTGAACTGATCGGTGTGAACCGTGCGAATGATGCAGGTTTTATCAACGACTTTGGCAAAGTGCGGTAACAATTCGCTGACCCATTGCCCGCTCTGACCGTGCTGTTTGAATTTGAATTGCCCTGCCAGAATCTTCGGCACGCCTTTGATAAACGCGAACCGCTTGCCTTCCAGAAACGAAGGCGGCGCGTCTTTCATGTGCAGCTTTTGCAATTCGGGTTTGTAATCGAACAGCTCCAACTGCGAAGGCGAACCAGGCATGTGCAGGTAAATGACGCGCTTCGCCTTGGGCGCAAACATCGGCGCTTTCGGCGCAAGCGGGTTATTGGATTGCGGCTTGGCGACAGCTTCGCGCTGAAGCAACGATTGCAACGCCAGCGCGCCAAGCCCTAAGCCGCTGCTTTTGAAAAAGTGACGGCGCGTAATGGAAAGTATTTGGTCGTTCATAAGATGATTAGCTGGCAGAAAAATGGGGGGCAAAAAAATGTTTAAAACTGAGCAGACCTCTGACAGGAAGTAACGCAAAAGAAAAGATAGCAATTGTGCGTTAAGTTTTTTTTGCTCCCATTTTTCTGCCAGCTTTCAAACTCCGCAATGTAATTTCGTGACGGCCAAGATTGGCCCATAACAAAGCATCAATTTCAGTATGAGCAATCAACCTTTTAGCGTGATGCACAAAACGCTCCTGGGCATCTGTACTTTCAAACGCAGTCAGTTTGAATGCGACTCGTTCGGAAGCCAGCCGTAACCGTTGCTGTCCGAGTTCAACTCCATCGAAATGAACCGTGACAGGACGCAACACATTTTCTTCACCACCGAAAAAGTGCGTCAACGCTCCTTCGTACAAAGCCAGCCCCAGACAACTGCCCCAATCCGACAGAATCTGCGTGAGAATGTTCCCGAATAGTTGTGCACCGGGTATGGATTCATCCCAGTCCGAAGTCACAACACGAAAGCGGAATCGCTCATGATGACTGAGCGGACAGTTTACATACTCAGTGAAAACCTTTTCAGGCCGCACATTGATCAACATAGCGTACTTCAGACCTGTCAGCATTTGATAATGAATCAGTTGAGCCTTGTGGCTGCTGGTTAAAGAGTCGGTAGCTTTGAATTCTATGATCGCCCCTGAAGCAAGCAACACATCCAGAAAATAGGTTTTCTCAAACGTCTGATAGCTGACGATGACAGGCACTTCCAACGTCACATCGCTGCGTCGAAGCGCCAAGGCTCGCTTGTAATGCTTCTCATCAAAGAATCTTCCGAGTTCCTTGCGAATCTCTAAAACAGCGCCAACCAAATCGTAGGATCGGGTGCCAAATTCTTCATAAGAAAGCTGGGTTAAAGGGTGTCGGCAAATAATTGGCATAATTGTTTTGGAAATTGCTGGCAGAAAAATGGGGGCAAAAAAATCTTTTAACCCAAAGTGATCATTGCCTGATTTGTATTTGATAGTTATCGAATTTTCCAGTTTTGATTATTTTTTTTTGCCCCCATTTTTCTGCCAGCGTTTTTAGTTTCTGCTCAAAAATTCATCCAGGTTCAAGATGGCGTTCGCCGTCACGATCCACGCGGCGAATGCCGGTTTGCTGATTCCAGCGGGCAAGTCCGCGCGAGCCGATTTCAACAACGCTTCGGCTTTTTCCGGCGCAGCCTCAAACGTTTGTTGAGCCTCTTTCTGCAACGAAATCAACGGCGCAGCTTCGCCGGCTCGCAACGGACGAATCAGCGCCAATCGCAATCCGCGCTCAGCGCGCGTTTGGGAATCAGTGGCCTCAGTGACCATACGCCTAGCCAAACCCGCAGAGGCTTCCAGATAAACGGGATCGTTCAAAGTGACCAACGCCTGTAACGGAGTATTCGTGCGGATGCGACGAATTTGGCAGACTTCGCCGCTGCCGCCGTCAAACGTAGTCATAGTCGGATACGGCGTTGTGCGTTTCAGGTAGGTGTACAAGCCGCGCCGGAATCGGTCTTCGCCTTCGGCATCAATCCAGGTTTTGGCGTTGTACGTCGTGCGCCACAGCCCGGCGGGTTGCGGAGGCATGACTGGCGGGCCGCCCATTTTTGAAGACAATAACCCGGAAACAGACAACGCCTGATCG
Source organism: uncultured Acidobacteriota bacterium (assembly GCA_902825875.1). GTDB lineage: Bacteria > Acidobacteriota > Blastocatellia > RBC074 > RBC074 > RBC074. The sequence continues at coordinate 156,762 of CADECP010000003.1, read as the reverse complement.
CGCACGGCTTCGGCGCTCAAACGAAATCGCGTGCCGCGTGATTGCAACACATTGCGCGGATCGCTTTCGCGCAAGGCAATCGTCGTGTCCGACACTTGTTTGTACGTTTCGCTCATCACTATGATCTTGAGCAGTTTTTTCAACGACCAACCGTTGTCTCGATACTCCGCCGCCAACCAATCCAGCAATTCAGCATTCGTCGGAGCGGAGCCTTGCGCGCCGAAATCTTCTTCGGTTTCGACAATGCCAACGCCGAACAGTCGCGCCCAAACGCGATTCGCCCAGACGCGCGGAGTCAGCGGGTTTTCCTTGTTGACCAACCATTGCGCTACTCCCAAACGATTGAGCGGAGCGCCCGCTGGCAATTTGCCGAAGGCAGCCGGAACTCCGGGCGCGACGGCTTCGCCCTGTTCCAGGAAGTTTCCGCGAATGTGGATTTTGGTTTGGCGCTGTTTGTCGTTGGCCAGTTCGCGCATCAACGGCAACCGCACCACGTTGTCGTTGAAATCTTTTTGCGCTTTGAACGCCGCCGTCAATTCATCGCGCAGCTTGCGAAGCTCCGGCATCGGATGACGCGGTTGCAACGAATCCGCCGCAGCACTGCTGGTCATCAATCGAAAGCGGCGCAGCGTTTTAGTGTCGCCTGCCTGCTGTGACAAAACCACGCGCAATTTCGCAGCGGCGTGAAGCGTCAGCGGTTCGGCAAAATCAAAGATGGCTTCGTGCTTTTCTTGCGGGCGCGAACTTACCGACCAGCCTGTTTTTTCATCGCCATCAATCGCAGCTTTCGCTTCGGCAAAGTCCGCGCGAGCGTTGACGAATCGCAACGAACGCGCGCCGGACGTTTCCAACAACTCGGCGCTAAGTTCCGACAACACGAACCCGTTGCCACGTCCGACTGCCAATTCGCCGCTGGTTTGTTTTTCGGTCAAGGCCTCCAACCGCAACGCGGTGTGAGTCCCCGCCGACAATTCCAACGTCACGATGTAGTTGTCTTCCGGCGGAGCCTTGCCGCTGGCTGTGATGGTTCCGTCTTTGGTGGTCAGCGTTGCTCCATCTTTGGATAGGGTTTCAGTCACGGCGGGCAAGCGCCATTTGCGCTCTTCGGTTTCGTAGGCTTTATCGGCGGCCTCTTCCATCGCGGTCAAAGCCTTGCTGACAGCTTCGATGTTGGTTTGCAACCGTTGACGCTGTTCCTGTTCTTTCGGCGTCAACAACTCCAGTGTGGGTGCGTCGGTATACAGATCAGCGTCTTCGGTTTGATTGAACAGCGCGTAAAAGCCGTAATACTCCGCGTGCGAAATCGGATCGTATTTGTGCGTGTGGCATTTGGCGCAACCCATCGTCAGCCCCATCCAGACTTGCATCGTAGTGTCTACGCGATCTTTGACGGCGGCGACGCGAAACTCTTCGTTGTCGGTTCCACCTTCGTCGTTGGTCATAGTGTTGCGATGAAACGCCGTGGCGATGATTTGTTGCTGCGTGGGATTAGGCAGCAAGTCTCCGGCAAGCTGTTCAGTCGTGAATTGATCGAGCGGCATATCGGCGTTTAGCGCATTCACCACCCAATCACGAAACGGCCAGATCGTCCGCCCCAAATCTTTTTCGTAGCCTTTGGTGTCGGCATAACGCGCCAAATCCAACCACGTCCGCGCCCAATGTTCACCGAACTGCGGCCTGGCCAACAGCTCATCCACCATTCGTTCATAAGCCGCTGGCGAAGCGTCAGCCGCAAACTTGTCGGCGATTTCCGGCGTCGGCGGCAATCCAATCAAATCCAACCACAAGCGTCGCACCAGCGTTTGCGGCGAAGCCTTCGCACGAAGCGCAAGGTTCCTTTTCGCCAACGCCGCACTGACCAACGCATCAATCGGTTGCAGCTTTCCCGCAATGACGGGTTTGACTACAGGTTCAAACGACCAATGGCGTTCCCACTTCGCGCCTTCGGCAATCCAGCGGCGAATGGTTTCAATCTGCGCGGCGCTGATTTGTTTGTGCGCGCTTGGCGGAGGCATGACCATATCGGGATCGTTGCTGGTCATTCGAGCGAGGATCAAGCTTTTGTCAGGCTCGCCGGGAACGACGGGCGAACCGATGCGACGTTTGGCTTTGGCTTCGGATTCCACGTCCAGCCGCAAATTGGCTTTGCGATTCTTTTCATCGGGGCCGTGGCAGGCAAAACAATTCGCCGCCAGAATCGGCAACACGTCGCTGCCAAATCGCACAGGTTCAGCGCCGGACGCGCCAAAGGAAACGAACGTGGTTGCCGCCGCAAAAGCCAGGACCAGCTTGGCGATGCGACGGCGTAAGGGCAATGATGAAGTGGGAATTGTTGGAACCATGATGCGAGAACAAATACTGCTTCGATGATTTTTCGGCAACCCCGAAACGGTATTTCTCGCACTCGCGCGGCAACTTCACCAAACGAAACCAACGTAAATAATCGCTGTGGTGAAAAGGTCAGGGAGATTTTGCGCTCAGTTTGAAATCGTTGATGCGCTGGCAAGCCGCCAGTTCAATCGTGCTGCCAGCGGTTTCGGCTTCTTTTCGCAATGCGGCGCGTTGCGTATTGTCCCAAGCCGGTTTGTCCGAATCTTCTTTGGCGGGTTTAGCCAGCAGAAAGTAGCGACCAGGCGCGATGTGTTTGAACTGAAATGTGCCTTCGCCGGTGGTGTTCGTTTGCGAATAGCGCAGAACATCGTCGGCATTTTCTTTTTCGGCTGGAATCAGATGGATTTGAAGTTTTTGGTTGGCTGGAACAACAAGGCTGCCTTTCAGTCCGGCAGCGCCTTCGGCAAGTGTGACAAGAACGCCAGTCAACTTTTCGCCGTTTTTCAGCGTTGCTCCGGTTTGAGCCAGACTGGCAATCGGTGCTGCCGTCGCCGCTTGCGACCTGCGCGGAGCGGCGACAGCAGTTGGGGTGGCCGACTTTATGGAGCGGACGTACCAGTTTTCATCGGGCAATTGCGTCTGCAATCGCCAACGTCCTGCCTCCAAATTCCGAAGTGTGAAATCTCCATTGGGCATCGGAACGGTTGAACGCGGAGCCAAAACTCTGCGGTTCGATGCGGTGTTATTAATACTCTCTTCGCGCTGTGCCGTCAAAAAAATTTCTTCAATGAAAGACCGGCGTGGTGAAGGGCACATCGCCGCTTTTTCAATCAGAATTTTTCCGCTCAGCAAGGCCAAAGGCGTCAGGCTTAGCTGAAGACCGGAAACATCGGCTCCGCGAACGGAAACCGGGCGCCGTTCGGAAATCCAATCGCTTTCGTTTGCCGAGCCTGGCCGACGCGCCGAGATTTCGTATTCGCCGTCCGGGATGTTGTAAAACGCAAAGCCACTGCCTGCGCGTTCGTTCTGAAACGTAGTTGCCAACAGCGAATCGGTTCCGGTGACATACAACCGAATTTCCAATGTCGCGGAGTTCGCTGGCGCGGGTTGTGAAGCCGCCGGTTTTGCGGTTTGAGCCGTGATGACTTTGCCGCCAACCGAACGGCCTTTTTCCGCGCGGTAGCGAATGTCTATTCCGGCGATTTCCGCACCTGCTGAAACCGGCAATGGAATCGCAGCATCGCGCGACGAAGACGGATAGTACGTCGGGGCGTCCTGGTTGAAAGGCGAAAGCGGATTGCCCGGCCCGCCGCCGGGTCTGCCTGCTTGTCCAAGTTGTCCGGCTTGCACGATGTAAGTTCCGGGATTCAATCCGTAGATGCGATAAGTGCCTCGGTCGTCGGTTCGCCAGCCTCGCCCAAAACCGCGCGCGGCAGACAATTCATCCGGTTCGCCTTTCAGATTGCCGATGCGAACGGCGTTGACCGTCACGCCTGTCAGCGGTTCGTTGTTGGCGCTGACGATTTTGCCCGTGATGACGCCGCCTTTGACCAATGTGATGTTGGCGACATCGCCCAGCCGATACAAATTGTTGCGGTTTCCTTCTGAATCTTCTTCATCTTCGGGCAGCGGCGAAACAAAGCCGGGAGCCGCCGCCGAAATCGCGTAATTCGCCGGAGGCAGATTGCTGAATTCAAAATTGCCTTCGCCGTCGGTGATGACTTGCGAAGGAGCCAACGGCTGAATGTTTTGCGTAACCTGAACAGTTTGCACGGCTCGTTCGGCTCGGCCACCGCCGCCGGTTTGAGCGGGAGCAGCAGTTTGTCTGCGCGTCAGGTTGCGACCAATCGGAATCGCCGTGACCGGAACATTCGCCATCGGCTGGCCGTCGTCGCCGAGCACGCGCCCTTTGATCGAACCGGTTTTCGGAGCTTCGGGTTGTTGAGCGACAGCATTCACCGCGCAACCAGCCAACGCCAACAAACACAAAATGGATAGAAGTTTGGTTTTCATCATTGCGCCAGATTCAACGTGAGCGTTACGTTCGCCGGTGCGCCATTGGTGACGGTCACGGTTTGGCGAACTTCGGGAATTCGAGTTTGCGGTTGAGTTGGCGTTTGCCCACCTTGTCCACCTTGTCCGGCACGACCTTGCCCTCTGCCGCCACCTTGTCCGCCGCCAAACGTGGTTGCCGTCACGCGAACTTCATAGACTCCCGGCAACAGATTTTCGATGCGGAACTGGCCATTGGCTTCGATGCGAGCGTTGTTACCGCCTTGCCCGCCGCCAGTTGATGTCGCTGAATTCGTCGCGCGCGCCGTAACGTTCAATCGAGTTCCTGCGGGCAAAACTCCGCCGCTGACGACCACGCGACCCTGAATCACCGCCGAAGCGAACGCGACAACGACGCGAACGCCTGTGACGGTTTCGCCCGAAGCCAATTCAACGTCGCCATTGCTGGGCGAGCCGTTGCGCTCAATGCGAAGCAACCGAAACGAACCGTTGCCGCCGAAACCGCCGCCGTTGACGCTGAGCCGAACAACGCCCGGAGCCAGACCGCCGACGCGAAAGATGCCGTCGCGTCCGACCTGCGCCATGCTGTTTCGACCGCTGCTTTGTCCAGGTGCTTGTCGTTGGCCTTGTTGACCCTGCCCGCCGCGCGAACTGGCGAAGATCGTCAATTGCGAAAGTCTGCTGGTCAGGGGCGGATCGTTTGTGCCTTCGATGGCGACCGTGCCTGTGATCGAAGCGCCACGATTGACTCGAATTTCCACGCCGGTGGTGTCATCGCTGGTGATTTCAAAACTCGCGGCTTCGCTGAAGTATTCGCTGCTGGTTGCCGTGCCGTTGGCAAAACTCATGGAAGGAACTGACGCGGCGTATGTCCCCGGCAACAAACCAGTGATTCGGAATTCACCTTTTTCATTGGTCGAACTGCTGTTGGCGGGAGTTGGCGGTTGTCCGCCTCTGCCGCCGCGCGCGACTTTGGCGACGCTGATTGGCAAAGACGGAACCGGCTGACCGGTTTGAGCATCCACCGCGCGACCTGTCACAGCAAAGGCTTTCATCGGCCCGGCCAGCACAATGTCTATGCCTTCGATTTCGCTGCCAGCGGTGACTTCGACAATTTTCGCTTCGGTTTCTTCAGTCGCGCCGGGGTGAAATGTTCGCGGATAATTCGCGCGGCGAACCTGACCCGGAGCGATGCGATTGCCGCCGTCGTTTCCGGCGCTGACCAGATATTTTCCAGCGGGCAATCCATAAGCGCGATACACGCCTCGGTCGTCGGTTTCCAATCCGAAACGATTGCCGCCGGATGCCGGACGCGCCTGACCGGTTTCGTTGACCGTCGTCAGGTTGATGCGTTCTGCAATCACCGGACGCCCATTGTTGTCCGTGACTTTGCCGGTGATGACTCCGCCGCGAGCCAGCGCGAAATCAATCTGCGACATGGTCTGGCCTTCGCTGACGTTGACGGCTTTGCCTGCGCCGCCGAAACCTTGCGCGTTGCCGGTGACGACAAATGTTTCCGTCATCGGCATCACTCGATAACCGCCAGCCGCCAATCCTGTGAAGCGATACAAGCCGTTTTCATCTGTGACGGTTTGCGTGATGTTGGGTTGCTGATTCTGTGGCTGAGCTTGTCTGCCGCCGCCTTGGCGGTTGGCTTGCGTAATCTGGTTGGCGATCAATGCCATCGGAATGCCTGCGGCGGGCGCTTCGCCGAGTTTGACCATTCCTGTGATCGTCGCCGTTCCGGGTTGTTGCGAAGTTTGCGCTATTGCCGACAACGTCAACAACAGCAGCGATGTCGCCAATCGGTAAGAAAAAAACATAGCCGACTCCTTAGGGTTTTGTTCGGTCAATTGTCTGTTCGTGGTTGCCAGTAAAGACGCGAACGGAGTCGGCTTGGTTGATGGAAATTTTCTTCAGCGTCAGGGAGCGATGTAATTCGTCACCGACAATTCGTAATAGCTGGAATAGAGTTTTTCGTCGTAATCCTTCAAAAACACGGTCATCTTTTGCAGCAGCGTGGTCAACCGATGACCCGATTGCCGAGCCGGGTGCGGGCCACGTCCGGCGATGGCGCGAATGAACAGACTTTTGTCTGTCAGCGGCAATTTGCGAACATTTTCCGCAAAGTCGCCGAACACACCGTTTTGGAACAAATACTGTTCGACGTTCGACAGGTAAAAAGCCGTCACCGTGTAGCCATTCTTTTTCAGGTACTCGGCGACCGAAGAGATTCCTTTTTTGCCTGCGAAATCGGCGACCACCGGAATGATAAGATTCTTGCGATGCAGTCCGCGCACAAATTCGTAATCTTCTTTTACAGCCAGGAAATTCCCTTGTTTTCCGAAGAGGTCTTCACCGGCCAAAATTTCCCGCAGTGTAGGGAAGTAGCCGCCCCAGCCTCCGCCGCCATCCGTGCGATAGGAAATCGCCAGGCCTTCGTCGCGGAAACTTTTGTACACATATTCCAGCGCATATTTGTCGTTGTCCGACAGCGGAAATTTGAATTCTTCCTGAATCATTTTGCGGATTTCGGCCAGATTGGCTTGATAGGCTTTTTCGTCCATCGCCGCTGCGCTGAAATAGTTCAGCAATTCGTTGATCGAAGCATTCGCCGCCGGAGCTTTGTCTTTTACTTCTTTGGGCGCGTCTTTGGCAGGCAGCGGGCGACTGAGCAGCTTGGCCAGAAATTGCGCCGGATTTTCCGACGTGTGAAAGACGGCTTTGTACATCAAATGCTGGATAATCGCCTGTCGTCGAATGTCGAACAGAAACACGATCTGCGGACGGGTTTTGGCGATGTAAGTGTAATTCTGCTCCGGCCCGACACCCAGATAAGCTCCGCCTGTGGTTCCGGCTTCGCGCAGTTTTTGGACGACGTGCAAGTACGACGTTTCGTTGGAGGTGAAATTGTCCGAGCGGAACGTGCCGCCTTCTTCGGAAAATTCGCGGCTAAGTTTTGAAAACTCTTCGGCGGAAAAACTTTCCGGCTGTTTTGGCTTGGCCGATTCTGGCTGGGCAACGGGTTTGGCCGGTTGAGCCGGAGTCTGCTGTTGCGCCGCCTGACTAAATACAGAGGTGGAAATCGCCAAAAGGCAAATGCTTAGCCAAACGATTTTTCCAATGCGAGTTACGAAAGAGCTTCGAAGAAGACGTGCCGACAAATTCATATTTGATTCTCCATTCGATCAAGCTGCTTGCTTACCGTTTCAAGCGACGGCGTATTGAGTTAGCGGGCGCACCGAGGGCGCCCTGAATCCGAGAACGATGTCAGATTTGGGAATGCCCTGCGCTTCCAGTTCGCGGGCAATTACAACATCTGTGTTATCTGCTTGAATCCAAATTTTATCGTGGATGATTTCCAGATGAATAACGATGTGATGAATTCTTTCTTCGCCGTTCCATCCTTCGGAAATAATCGCATAACTATCGTTGTCTTCATCAAAGAGAAGGCGATCCCGGATGCCTTCTTCAAGATGAGGAACCGCTGCCAGTTCAGTCAGCAGTTCACGAATGATTTTGCGATACCTGATGGTTTTGCCTGTCATTGTTTCCATAAAACTACCTCTTCTTTATGTTTGTCGAAAACAAGCAAGTTGATGGATTCTTCGGCTCTCAATGACTCTCCATCTTCATCGTCGAAAAGTTGCCTGAAGACCAAAGTATCTATGGCAAGGTAGAGAGTTCTCTCTGGCGCGGCCATTTTCATTGCCTTGCGGTAGAGAATGAACTGTCCGATTGCCTGATAAAGATCATCAAGGTCATTAGCTCCAATGAAGCTTTTGATTTCGACGGCAATTTTGGATTCATCTTTTTGGGCAGCAATTAACTTCTCGGCGCCAAGGTCAACGTATAACTTTCTTTTTTTCCAGAGAACCTTGAGCGGATCATGTGTGATCGTCCAACCGTCTTTTTTCAACGCATTGACAACCTGGTCATGAACTTTGTCTTTTGCTGCCATAACGCGGATTATAGTCGAACGTAGAGCAACTTACTCCAACCGCCATGGTTTACGATAAGGCCGCGAGAGCATTTGGTTGGCTTCTTTGTCGCCGATGATTTCTTCCTTGTCGGCGTCCCATTTGAACGATCGGCCAAGCCGCGTGGCGATATTTCCCAAATGACACATCGTGGCGGTCAGATGACCTTCTTCCACGTCGGCGATGGGGCGTTGGCGGCTCTTGATGCAGTCCAGGAAGTTGCGAATGTGAGAAGTCTGCGATTGGTTGGCATCGCCTTTGACCTGCAATGGTTCGACGGCGGGTTTGTCGGCTTTGCGCCAGGTTTCAGGCGCGATGGTGAAACCGTTTCGCAGGATGCTCAGCGTACCTTTTGTGCCGTGAAAAACCAGGTATTCATCGCGCGTGCGATTGACTTCGCGGCCAGACCAGGTGACGACGCAGTTGCCGAAATCGTAAAGCACTTCTTGCACGTCGGGTGTTTCGCCGCCGTCTTTGATGGCGTAACGGCCACCGAAAGCCGACACCGCGCGCGGGCCTTTGGCGTTCAGCGCCCACCGAGCAATGTCCAGATTGTGCGCTCCCCAGTTGGTCATCTGCCCGCCGGAATAATCCCAAAACCAGCGAAAGTGGTAGTGGCAACGGAAGGGGTCATACGGAACCGCCGGAGCCGGGCCGAGCCAGAAATCCCAGTTCAATCCTTTCGGAATTTCTTTGCCGGGACCGAGAATTTCTTCAGGCTTGAAACCGGGCATCGCATTGCGCGTGAATCCGGCAGTGATTTTGTGAACCGTGCCGATACCGCCTTCGCGGATGAGTTTGACGGCTTGTTGGTAATGATCGCCTGAACGTTGCTGGCAACCGGTTTGGACTACGCGATTATGCTGTCGAGCGGCAGCGACCATTCGACGGCCTTCGCGGACAAATAGCGACAGCGGTTTTTCGCAGTAAACGTCTTTGCCTGCCTGACAGGCGGCAATGGTCGGAATCGCATGCCAATGATCCGGCGTACCGACAATCACCGCGTCTACGTCTTTCAGTTCCAGCACGCGGCGGAAATCTTCAAACTGCGCGATTTTGCTGTTTGCTGACCGGGCAGTTTGAGCTGTTTTGGCCGCGCGTTCCAGGTAAGGTTGGAAAACATCCGCCGCCGCGATCGGATTCACGTCCGGCTGTTTCAAAAACTGCGACCAAACCGAATGTCCGCGATCACCGGGCCCTATGATTCCCAAATTGACCCGGTCATTGGCTCCTAAAATTCTTGTTCGGCTCAAAGCCGTTCCAGCGCCAGCCGCCAAAGTTGCTTTGGCAAAAGTTCGTCGGTTGATTGGTTCCATGATTTTCTGTTCAGATTTCTCCTAATTGAAATGTTGGGTTGGATTGAAACGCACGAATCTTATGATTCAAGTTGCAGGCTGACAACCAATCTGAAGGTGAACTCAGAAATTTCTGTCGTCGAACGACATCATCAATCCGCCTCTTCAATCTGGCATCGGAGTTCTTCGATCAGGCGATTCAGTTCCCGACGGTTCAAGATGTTGTTTTTCTGGTTTGGGTCACTAAAAAAGTCATACAGTTCTTCGCGGCCATTGGCATATTGGATGAATTGAAACGGCGGGCGAACGATCGAGCGCATAACCGCCTTGGCGTTGTCTGGATATTTATCAGGGCGAATTGGCGCCAGATTCACTTCGGAAAGTACAGTGGAAACCAGCGGCTCTGAATCGTCATAAAACAAACTGGCCAGCGAAGCTCCGGGAAATTGTTGCTGTTCTCCGATTCCTAACAGGTCGAAGACTGTCGCCGGCAAATCCCGCAACGAAATCGGTGTGGAAATGACGCTGTTTGCGGGAATCCGTTTCGGATAAACCATCAACAACGGCACATGCAACAAAGGCAAATATAAGTTGTCACCGTGTGTGAAATGGCCGTGTTCGCCGAAATTTTCACCGTGATCGGCGGTGACAATGACCAGCGTGTTTTCCAGCATTTTGCGCCGTTCCAGTTCGTCCAACAGCAAGCCGATTTGTTCGTCCAGGTAAGCAATCGCGCCGTCGTAAGCCGCTTGTTCGGCCAGGTTTTCCTGCTCGGTCATTCGCTCGCGGTTGTAGCGAAATGAACGGCGCAAGTCATGACGCGCGCGATAATGAGTTGCGACCGTAGCGCCAAATTTGGTGTCGAAAGGCGCTGGCGGCAAATACGGTTCGTGAGCGTCGAAGTAATTCAGGAATGCGAAAAACGGCCTTTCCTGTTCGGGCGATTCATCCAGCCAGTTCAGAAAGCTTTGATTGATTTGAGTCGCAGATTTGCGCGTGACGATTTCCTGATTGCCGATTGCTCGGCGCAGTGGCGCACTGTGAATGGCAGAACGCAGCAGGGAAGAGCTGACGATTAATTCGCTGGCTGACGGCGAATAATCGTCGTAATGATCGAAGCCGCGATTCAATCCGGATTCGTAACCGCAAACCAAAGTATTGGCGACCATGCCGGCAGTGGCGTATCCGAATCCGCGTAAAGTTTCGGCGAGTGTTGGGAAGCGGCGATCCAGCGGTTTTTCCCAATCGCTCGAAACTTCGTGAGGATAGTGGCCGGTGAACATTCCGGCGTGCGACGGAGCCGTCCACGGTGCAGTGGAAATGGCGGCCTCAAACATTGCTCCGCGTTTGGCAAAGGCCGTCAGTTTTGGTGTGGTCGGGCGGTGGTATCCGTACAGCGACATGTTCCGAGCGCCAACCGTGTCCATCACCAGCAACAACACGTTCGGAGCATTGGCTTTGGGTGGTGGCAACGCGGCCAGCGCGCGTTGTTCGCTCCAGTGCAACCAGCCCTCGCAACCCAGCGCCAGCAAAATCAAAATTGATGTGGCAAGTTTCGCGACCAGTTTGATGGTTGCCGGTTGTAAGCGTTTCGCCAACCTTTGACCGATTTGCACTGCCAAACCCGCTGCCAGAACCAGCGAGGCGTACCATTGAATTTTGGGGAACAGCAGTAACCAGCCTGCTACTGCCAGAAACGCGAACATCGTCAAGCTTGTCCGTGGCGATTGTAATTTGGGCCAGAATCGCATCAGCGTCGCCAACACGATTCCCGCGCCGACAAACAGCAACAGGTTAGCCGCTGCCGCCATCCACACAATTCGCGCGCCGAGCAAAATCGCATGCCCAAACATGAATTTCCGCGCGCCAAGCAAAATGACTTCGATGAATCCGGCCAGCAATCCGCTGACGGCTGCCAATGTCAGCAACTCGATCAGCGAAGTAAATTTCTGCTGCAACAGTTTGGTTTTCATGACGCAAGTCCGGTTAAATGTAGCCAAGTCCGCTCAATCGTTGGCGGATAAGCTCTTCGCCATCGGGCGCGAAGCCAGTTTCAATTTGCGGCATTTCGCCAACCAGCGAACGCCCCTGCATTGAAGTCGGGATGTCGTATCCGCCAATTTCCAGCAACGTTGGCGCAAGGTCCATCAAATGAACTCCGCTGACTTCGCCGACCGCGGGCAAACCGGCTCCGGCCAGAATGAAGCTGCCGAATTGCGAATGATTGCAATCGTCCGGGCCGGTGTCGTTTTCCTGCACGTGAATCGAGTCGTAACCGACGCCGCCAATCGAGCGCCAATACAGTCCGCCGAAATGCACGATCAAATCCGGCGCAACGTTGCGAACGTGGCGATAAATTTCCTGCGGGCGAAAAACCATAGTGCCCAACGCGCGACCGTTTTCGTCTGTGGTTGCTTCCAATCGTGCCTTGAGATCGTCGCGGAACTTTTCGTAATCCGCCGGATCAATTACGCCGTTCGGTTCGCGTCCGCGAACGTTGAAAAACACGCGAGCGTAATAACCGCCTTCGCTCCAGACTTTGGTTTGGTCCCAGTTGACGCCGAGCTGGCTGAACGGCGTGATTTGTTTCGGGTATTCGTTCAACACCAACAAGCCTTCGCGCACCAGCCATTCGTTGACGCAAAAACCGCCGTCCAGCCGTTGCGCTCCGTGATCTGAAGCGACGACCACGACGGTTTCCTCGTCCAGCAATTCCAGAATGCTGCCGAGTTCCGTGTCCAGGTATCGGTAATACTCGCGTATGACTTCGGCGAATTCGTTGCCGGGGTCGTGCAAAACATGGCGCGAGTCGTGAAACTTCCAAAACCCATGCTGCAACCGATCCAGGCCGATTTCGACGAAGTGGAAATAATCCCAGTCGGAGTTTCGCAACCAGTGCCGCACGTTTTGGAAATGCTTCAAACTCATCGCGTAAATTTCATCCAGCAACCAGGCTTTGTTGTTGGTGCGGAACCCTTTCACGTCAACCGGATATTCGCCGACCAGTTCGCGGATTTGATCTCTGACTGCCGCCGGGTGAGTGTAATTGTCGGTGTTGGTGTCCGGCGTCAGAAAGCAGCCGACGCAGATGCCGTTGACTTTGCGTGGAGGAAACGACGGCGGGACACCGATGATGACGGAGCGTTTTCCTTCGCGCGCGATTTGATCCCAGATGCTTAATTCCTGAACGGATTTGGAATTGACGAACCCAAGTCCGTTGTACGAATGGTCGCTGCGATTGCGAAATCCGTACACGCCCAACGAACCGGGGTCCTGACTGGTGGCCATGCACATCCACGCCGGAACGGTGATCGGCGGAATGATGCTTTCCAATCGCCCGTAACTTCCGGCTTCCATCAACCGGCGAATGTTGGTCAGTTTTTCGTCGCCGAACAGCAATTCGGGGACGGCGGCGTCCAATCCAATAACAAGAATTTTCATGACAACAGAGAAACTCCTTCCATCGCGGGCGATGGATTGACGCCCAGAGCAGCCAAAATCGTCGGAGCCATATCAACTAAATTCGGCAAGCCGGACGGTTTGGCGAAAGGCTGGTTCATCAACAACACTCCGGGAACCAGCGCCGGATCAATGATGTGATCGCCGCTCCATTTTTTGTGATTGTCTTCGAAATGACCGGCAGGAATGCCGCCCAGCGTCGTCGCCCAAGACATTCGATAACCTTCGGCAAAATTCACCAGCAAGTCTGGCGATTCGTCGGCATAAGCTCCCGAATAAACCTGCTCGCGCGTCAGCACGCTGCGAATGGCCAGGCGATTTCGCCCCGCGTCCCCCAAGCCTGTCAGTTGATTGGCGATGGCTGTTTTTAAGGACGCAGTTTCGTTGGCGGAAACGCAGCCGCGTTCTTCGCGGCCTTTCAGGTTCAGGTAAATCCCGCTCAGCCCCAACGCATAAGCTTTCGTTCGATCCCAATCCACGTGACGCAAAAAATCGCCTTCGGCTTCGCCCGGCGTCAGGCCGCGTTTCAGCGTCAGCAAGCCTTGATCGTGTAACCAGGTATTCAAATGAAAACCGCGCTCGAAACTGTTCATGCCGTGGTCGCTGCACACGATGAACAGCATTTGGTCGTCGGCAAAACGCATGACTTCACCGATCAATGCGTCGCAATGCCGGTAATGATCCTGAATGACTTCGGAAAAATGTGGCGAGTTGGAATCGTTGTGGGTCGTTTGCGAAGCGCCGAAGCGCCAGAACATATGTGCCAACCGGTCGGGCGAATCGAACAGACAGTAGAAAAAACCTTCGTCAAACCGGTTGAGTTCATACAGCATCATTCGCTGGCGTTCGTCGAATACCAGGTTGCATTGATTCAGATAAGCGTCTTCGTCAAATCGTCCGTTGTCCAAACCGTTGTGATCTTCGGGCATCCCGGCGGTGTGAAACGCGCCAAGTTTCTGACTGAGTTCTGCCGCGTAATCGGCGGGCGAACTGATGTCGAACAACGGGGACTCAGGTTCGAAGTTAATCGGCGAAACGTACAATTCGAAATGCGGAGCCGTGCGAATCAAATACAGTCGAACCATTCCTCGCAGACTGCGAAACAATCCCAGTTTGAATTTCACGCGCAGCCAATCGCTCCACTCGCGTTCGCGCAATTCGAGCGCAGCGGGATTGCCATCCGAACGAATCAACGCCATGTGTTTGGCAGGATCGAACTGCACCTGAAGCGCAAACCGCGATTGAGTTTTTGTTTTGGGATCAATCGGGCCGGGCAGGAAAGTTTCGATGCGATTGTCCGGCGTCGGAGCAACGGTGATGATTTGCTCGCCTTCTTGCGCGTCAATGTCGCTGATCGAAGTGAAGAACGTGGCTGTACCCAGACCGCCGCGTAAATCGGGGACTCCCATGCCGGAAAGCATTCGCCCTCGAATGTTGTCGGGCGGATAAGTGCAGGGAAATCGCAACACGACGGATGGAATTCCTGAGTGCGACAGACGTTCCCAAATGGTTTCGCCACGTCGCAGGTTGACGGCTTTCGGTGGCACGAAAGCGTTTTTCTGTTCGTAGCGGTTAAAAGACAAATCCGGCAAATACGTTTTCGGATCGCGTCGAATGAAATCAAAAATGCCGTGTCCGCCCGGATTCGTGCCCGTCGCAAACGTTGACCACGCCACAGGCGTTTGCGCCGGGTAAGTGGTGCAAAGACGCGCATAACCGCCTTGAGCTTTGAGCTTTGCCAAATGCGGCAATTCGCCACGGTCAAACAACAGTTCGACCAGCTTAGGCTCAAAACCATCCAGCCCAATCACGATGACTTTTTTCATAACTGCCAGCCGAGTTTATTGCCGTGGTGTGGATTGATTCGGTTTACGCTGGAACAGCGCCAGCAAACGCGCTGCAAAAGCCAGCAAACGACGCCAGACAATCAGCGCAAAGCCGATGATGGCGGCAAAAGTGGAGGCAATCGGCAAGATGGATTCCGGACCGGTGTACAAGAATGCTAAGAAAGTGGTGATGAAGAGATCGTCAGTTGAAAACAGAAAAAACATACTGCTCCTTCTACGGCTTTTCAGGCTCAGGTAGCGGAAACCAGAGTGAAGTCAGATTGCGGATAAACTTGCGGATTGGCCATGGCGGAACATGGCAGTTGCGGATGAAAGATGAATGGAATCCTGCAAAGCTGGAATTGAGCGATACGAATGTCGCTCGAATTGACCAAACGATAGTTGTTTACTTTGTTAGTGAAAGAACTCTGATAAGGCTAAGGGGGCCTTTTCGTTTTTTGTAGACGAAAAAGAGCTTGGATCAGTTACGCGCAAGGCTTTTCGCTTGCATCAACTACGTTCAACTAAAAAAACAGATGAAGAAACTGAGCCTGACCCTCCGCTTAGATCAGGCCCAGCCTTTCTCCCGAACAGGCAATGCCTGCGGGAAGATTGATAATAATCA
Organism: uncultured Acidobacteriota bacterium; assembly: GCA_902825875.1. Taxonomy (GTDB): domain Bacteria; phylum Acidobacteriota; class Blastocatellia; order RBC074; family RBC074; genus RBC074. The sequence goes on along the minus strand of CADECP010000003.1, from coordinate 141,233 downwards.
GTAAGATTGGATTGATTATTGATGATAGTGCGAAGCTGATCTTACGACTTTTAGTCTAACCAAGCTTCACGTTTGTCTAAGACGACACGTGCTGAGCTAAGGTCACGAAAAAAACACCATCAAAAAGAAAATTGAAGCTCGGCTGAGATATATCAGCGCCGGGGTTCGATTGCAGTCAGCAAGAGAATCATTCGACAGTTTATTTTTTCAGGTTGAACCGCTGCGCTTGTTTCTGTGCCTTCAACGCCAGTTCTGTTGCCAGAAAACAGTGAGTCTGAGTCATCGCGGTTTCTGTGCGATTGAGGATGTCGTTGATGAGTTTTTCGCCGTAAGTCAGCGGCACGTCGGTGCAATCAATTCGCTGAACGCCTTTGTGATCTGTCAGGAACAAGTGATTGGCTCCGGCTTTTCCGGCGATGTCCACGTTTTTGCGAACTTCCATATAACCTTCGGTTCCAATCACAGTCAGCCGCGTGTCGCCCCACGTTGGCAATCCGTCGGGCGTGAACCAGTCCACACGAATGTAGCCCGCTCCGCCATCGCCGCGCAGCATCGCATCGCCGAAATCTTCCAGACCAGGCCATTGCGGATGATTGACGTTGCCGACTTGCGAAGCGACGACTTCGGCTTTGGTCGAACCGGTGAAATACAAAAATTGATCGAACTGGTGCGAAGCAATGTCGCACAAAATGCCGCCGTATTTTTCGCGCTCGAAAAACCATGCCGGGCGAGTATTCGGATTCATGCGATGCGGCCCCAGACCGATGGTTTGAATGACTTTGCCAATGGCTCCGGAGCGAGCCAGTTCGGCGGCCTTGACCGTTGCGCGATTTTCAAAACGTTCGCTGTACATAATCGAGTAGATGCGATGCGTTTGTTCCTGTACGCGGCGCACCTGCGCCAATTGTTCCAGTGTGGTGATGCCGGGTTTGTCCACCATGAAATCTTTGCCGTGCCGCATGACTTCAACGCCGAGCGGCGCGCGTTCGACCGGAATCGAAGCCGACACGACCAGTTGAATCGTTTTGTCTTCCAGAATTTCTTTTTCGCTGCGGGCGAGTTTCGCCTGCGGAAAGCGTTTGGAAAATGCGGCGGCCAGATCGGCTTCTTTGGCAAAGAAAGACACCAGTTCGCCGCCGCCGCGCAACACAGCTTCAGTTTGTCCGTTGATGTGGCCGTGATTCAGGCCAATCACTGAAAAGCGAATTCGAGGTTTGGTTTGTGTGGTCATAGTTATCGCACAGAAAAATCCATCCATTGTTCAACCTGGCCGACTTTCTTTTTCGCCAGCGCGTCAGTGACGACAACGCGCAGCAAATAATCGCCAGGCTGAAAATTATTCAACAACATTTGCCCGACGAAATCGAATCGTTTGGCGTTTGTTTTTGCCGGAAGCTCAATTGCCTTGGCAGGTAATTGCTTCAGCAATTTTCCGTCGCGGTAAATTTCAGCTTTGACCGTAAGCTGCGGCTGATTGGTTTTCTTGTCCACCGTGACGTTGTAAATCGCCGCGCCGTATTTGACCCAACCGGTATTGGCGAAGCTGCGAACGTAAGGCGAGGTTTTCACTTCTGTAGATTCTTTTTCGCCTTCGACTTTGGGAACTGTCAACACCAGACCGGACATTGCCAATCGGCTTTTGCTCAAATCAGGAACGCTGATGAATTCGCTGGCGGTTCCCAACCGTCCGCTTTCGGCATCGCGCAAGACGGCTCGGAACTGATAAGCGCCGGGCTTTTTCAACGGAAAGTCAGCGCGATAAGTCAGCCCGTCGGCCATCACCTGTTTGTACTGAGCTTCGTCAAAAGTCAGCGCAATGTGTTTGGCGTTCAAATCCAGTGCCGCGCCTTTGTCGTCAAAAGCGAAGGCCGCCAGATCAAGTTTGATCGCTTTTTTGCCGTCAGCGGTATCTTTGAACGTCAGCTTCGAGCTTTCGATATGAAACAACGTTCGCACCAGCGAACCTTCTTTGTCGGAGTTGAAATAATACGGCGTCATTTTCAACGACAGATCGCGGACTCCCAACGGAGACAGCATCGCGCCGAAAATCTGCTGGCTGCGAGTTTTTTCGGCTGCAACCGGTTCGTCGTCGTTGTAGCCGTAAAACCCTTGCCGGGCGCGGACGCGCAAGCCCGGACGTTTGATCGTCACTTTGAGCTTGTGCTGTTTGCGGTCGAATTTGTCATCGTCCGGGTCGAATCCGATCAGGTAATAACTTTGCTGGTCGTAAAGAGCTTCTTGAATTCCCAGATTCAAATCGTTGTTGTTGAAAACGGCAAAGCCGCCGGTTTGTGCGGCCAGATTTACCGGCCCTTCCAGAGATTCCTGATTGTCCTGCATGGCTTGGGCGTAAGCATCGCCGCTTGGACGACCGCCTGTTTCTCCGCCGGGAACCAGCGGCAGCAAACCTTTCGCATCCATCGAATAAATCACAACGCTGGAACGGTTGGCCATTTCCACCAATTGTTTCAGGGCTTGTTGCACCATTTCGCTTTGCGCGATGGCGTCAGGATCATTGGGATTGCTGCTTGGAGGGTAAATGCTGAAACCGTCGGAAAGCAGAATCACACTTTTCCGACCGGGCAGCGGGCGCAATCCGTTGACGACAAAATTGATCGCGCCAAGCGTGCCTGTGGCAAACATAGTGTCGCGGAAACTGCTCATGCCGTCGTCAATGGATTGTTGTGCGCTGGCGGCTTCCTGACTCTCTTCGGATTCGCCCAGCGCGCTTTCGCTGCCAAAGCTTGGAGTCATATCGCGGCTGAGTGGATTCCACATCAGCTTTTCGACAGCGGCGTACAGCAATCGTTTGTCGCTGGTGAATTGTTCCAGCATGCCAAGTCCGCGTCCGGTGCGAATGATTGCAACCAGGTCGCCGGGCTGCATTTGCCTGTCCAAAAACTGGCGCAGCGTTTCGCGCACGCGCTCCGTGCTGGTGAATCCCAATCCCAGATCATCCACGATGAAGGCGATAGTTCGGCGAACGTCTTTGGGGTCAATTTGTTTGGTCGGCATGTTCGCCGGAGCAGGCGGCGCATCGGATTTTTTGACGGGCGGCAATTCGCGTTTCACCGGAGGCAGGCTGATGTGTTTGAAATGCGTCAGGTCTTGTTTCTTACCGTCAACCAGCAACTCGAAATCATCCACTGTCAGGTCTTCAACGTGGTTTCCTTTTTTGTCTGTGACAACGGCGTCAATCTGGACAAGTTGCGTCGAGATGCGAACCACTGCGTCCGGATTCGGCTGCTGAGTTTGCGCTGGTGGATTTTGAGTCGCCGGGTTTTGCGTTGCCGGGTTTTGCGTTGCCGGGTTTTGCGTTGCCGGGTTTTGCGTTGCCGGGTTTTGCGTTGATTGTTGCGCCGAGTTTGCAGGCGATAACCAACAAGCGCCCAACGCCAGAAGCGTCAGGAAAACTTTGAGACGATTGCATTTGACCATTATCCTTCTCCTCGCTGCTTCTTGACGCACTGGTGTTTGGTTCGGTCACTTTTTATCTTGGCTTGCGATCAGCAACGCTGCTGAGAGTCATCTTTTTTTCTTTTTGGCCGGAGCCGCTGGCTTCTTTGTGGCGGATTGCCTCTCGGTTTTGCGAGTCTTTTTGGTCGAACGCGGCTTGGCTGTTTGAACAGAATCTTCCGACTCAAAACTAACGCGGTAATACACGTCAGCCAATCGCAACCAGCATTTGAGCGAAGGAATGAGCAGGCGGCTTTTTAACCCGGTGGCGGCAATGTATTCCCACAGCGGGGATTTCGGCGAAGGCCGATGAAAAAGTTCAATGGCCGGTTCATTCTGAGAAACCAAAATGTAATCCACCAGCGAAGGCAAATACTGTTGATACCGCAAAAACTTTTGCCTGCGGTCAAACCATTCTGTTCGATCTGACAACACTTCGATGATGACGGTTGGGTTGACCAGCACGTCCTGATACTCATCCAGGTACTTTCGCTCGCCACAAACGACTACCAAATCCGGGTAAGAGAAAAGACCTTTTGTGCTGGAGCGCCATTGAGGTAACGGGCCGCTGCGGACTTTGGTGTCTTTGGTGTAAAGATCGCATTCTTTTCCCAGCAGGTGGTTGCCAATCAAGCGCACCAAATTCACACTGGCTCTGCCATGTCTAGGGCTTTCTCCCGCCATAGCGTAAATTTCACCATCCAGATATTCATGGCGCTCGTCGGCTTCGCGTTCGAGCGCCAGGTATTCTGCTGCGGTGTATTTCGGTTCGTTTTTGATTTCGGTTTTGTGTAGCGCCAATCCCATAATTGATTCTCCAATTCAGAGCCTGGGCGGAGCGGGTTTGAGCGGTTTGTCCCAGGCGTGAGCGCCTTTGACCTTCAGTTTGCGTTTGTAGACCTTGTCGCCGCAGGTCGCAAACAGCGTGTCGTTGTCTGCTCCGCCGAAGCTGAGGTTGGAAATTCTGCCGTTCGGCGTCGGTACGATGACGTTGACGCGACCGGCTTGGTCGCAAATCTGAATGCCCATTTTGCTGGTGACGTACAGACGGCCGTCACGATCTACGCGCATTCCGTCGGCCTGGCTGATGTCTACGGTGTCGGGAACGTGAAGCCAATAGTATTGCTGTTTGAATTGTGGCGTGCCGTCGGCTTGAAGCTGATAGCTGTACACCCAATGCGAACGGTAATCGTCTACGTACAGCAGCGTTTGATCCGGCGACAGCGTAATACCGTTGGCGTATTTGATGCCGGTGTCTATGACTTTCTTTTCACCGTTCGGTTTAATCAACCAGACGTTGCTTTGTTCAACGGCGGGGACGTTCGGTTCGGTAACGTAAATGTTGCCGTTGTTGGCGACGACGATGTCGTTGCCGCGAATGTCTTCGGCGATGATGGTTGCTTTGCCTGTGGTGTCATACGCGACGATTTGCTGGATGCCGTTGACGGCGTACAGTCTTCCGTCGGGGCCAAACGCCTGTCCGCTGGCGCGGTTGGAATCGTTGACGAATTCGCTGACTTTGCCGTCCAGGCCGACTTTGAAAATCTTGTTGTTGTTTCCGTCGGTGAAAAAGACTTCGCCTTTGGCGTTGGCGACGGGACCTTCGGTAAAACGATGCCCTTCGCTGACCAGTTGCCAGCCCTCTCCGGGCAGCAGGACATCATTCAGCATATTGTTTTTGCTTGCGCCGGTTTTGACCGGAGCAGGCCAGCCTTTCCACAACCATTTCATTGCGTCGGGAAAAAGCGCCGTGCCGTGTCGCCCGTTGTGAGCGCCTTCACCCCAGACGTGTTGGACTTCGTAACCGGCAAACACCAGCGAACGTTCCATCGCCTGATTCGCCATCCACCAATCGCCGCCGTAAATGTTCAAATCGTTTGAACCGTCCTGCAAAAAGACACGAATCGGTTTCGGTTCGTATTTGCGAATCAGCGTCGAGTATTCGTGACCTCCGCGCAAACCGACATAAGTGCCGATTGTGCTAAACACTCGGCTGAACGCATCCGGTCGTTCCCACGCCGCCGTGAATGCGGCAATCGCTCCCGAAGAAGCCCCGCCGATGGCGCGGTCATTGCCGCTTTTCGACAAACGAATTGCGCGGCCATCGCCGGCGGTTTTGGTTTCTACTTCGGGCAGCAACTCATCAACAATGAACCGCGCGTAGTTGTCGCCCAGCCCGTCGTATTCAAAACTGCGGTTGAACCGATCCAGCGCCGTCGAGCCGTCTTTGGCCAGCACTTTGCCGTGCATGACGAACACGCCAATGGTCACTGGCATCTCTTTTTTGTGGATCAGGTTGTCGAAAACCATCGGAGCGTTCCATTGCACGCCGTCCTGATTGACGTAAACACAAGCAGGTTTGTCCGGCGAATACTGTTTCGGAATGTAGACCCAATACTCGCGCCAGGCGCCGGGAAAGATTTTCGATTTGTCGAAGGTGAACTTCAGCACTTCGCCTTTGGGCACACCGGGCTGTTCGACCGAATCAGGATGCGGCGGATAGCTTTCCTGCGGTTGGGCTTGCGGTTGAGCGGCAATCGTCAGCGTCAGGCACAGCAAAAAAAACAGGGTCAGAACCAAACGGGTAGGCTTCATGATTTTTTTTCCAGAGATTGAGTTGTGTTTGGGGTCAAAGCGGCTTCACATTCGTGGCCAGTGGGCTGGACGAAGTTTTGAAACCTGTGATTGCGTCGGGTTTGTCGGAATCGAATGGCGATACGTCTTTCGCCAGTGGCAGCTTTGCCGCTGTTTGGGCAATGGCGTAGCTGTTTGATAAGACTGTGGAAACGATCAGAAAGACAACGAAGCTCCATAGCCAAACCCTGAATTCCAACGGCATAAAGTTTTTCTTCTCGGAAGCCAGGCGAAAAGAGTCTAAACGGTCACTCCGTTCCGTCTTCGCTTCACGTAAGCTGTTTTGAAATTTCTTGTAGTTGAGTTTCGAGTTCCGCTCGGTGTTCGTTAATGCGTTCAATTTCAGCGCGCAGAGCCGCGATTTCCTGTGCATCTTCTTGGCGTTGTAGCCGCAACAACCGGGCTGTAACCAACTGCGGACGATTGAGCCGCAACCGTTGTAAATGAATCGCTCCACGTTCCGTCAGAGCCGTCAAACGTCCGTCTTCTGCTTCCTGCAAATGCGATGCCCATTCATCCTGTTGCGGATGTAACAGGCGTTGCCTTTCGTCGTGCGCCCAGTAATCACTTTTGTTGCGATTGCAGGCGGAACAGCAATAAACCAAATTGTCTGCGTTGTCTCGCCCATTGGCCGCTGATGGCCAGAAGTGATCTAGCTCCAATTCGCTGCCAATTTCGTTTTCGTGTGTGCCGCAATACCCGCAACAAAAGTCGTAAGCCGTTCGAACAGATTCGCGGAGTTTTCGGCTAATCATAAGGTTGATGCGTTCAAGCGGCGCGAGATAATCCTGCCAGAGCGTGTTCGTATTCGGCGCGCAGACGAGCCTTTTCACGTAGCACTTCTTGCAAGACAAGTTTGGCTCGTTGCACCAACTGCTCTTCTTGTGCGGCCAGTGTCGTCAACAACTCTTTTTCTTTTTGCAGTTGTCTGATGGTTGCTTGATCCTGCTCGTGTTCTTGCGCCATTCGCTCCAATGATGGGCGCAAACTTTCAAACTCTGACTGATCCAATTCAGCAATGAGCAATTCAATCTGTTGTCGTTCATCAACAGACAACACTGTAAATGATTCTTTGTCTCGCAGCGTGTCGTACAGTTTTTGTTTTTCAGCCGTCCACATAACTGCCTCCGAATGCGATTACAGTTCGTTCAGGTGATCGAGTCTGCCGGTGCTGTCGCCGATTTTTTCAGGATGCGCGCCCATTTGATCCAGCAAGGTCAGGTACAAATTCGTCATCGGTTTGCCAGGTTTGAAAAAGATGTGGCGACCGGGTTTGAAAGCTCCGCCGCCGCGTCCGGCCAAAATCGTAGGCAGGTCTTCGTGGTTGTGGCGATTGCCGTCGCTGATGCCAGCGCCGTAAACGATCATCGAATTGTCCAGCAAGTTGCCGTCGCCTTCTTTGATGGTTTTCAGTCGTTGCAGGTATTCCGTAAACAGCCTGACGTGGTAGACGTTGATTTGAGCGACTTTTTCAATCCATTCGGCGATGTTGCGGTGATGAGTCAGCGGATGGTGCGGGTCGTTGATGCCGATTTCCGGGTAAACGCGCATGCTGCCTTCGCGGGCGAAGATCAAAGTTGAAATGCGCGTCAGATCAGTTTGAAACGCAGTCATCTGAATGTCGCACATCAAACGAACATATTCGTTGAAGCTGGCCGGAATGCCGACGGGTTTTTCAAACGGCGGAGTGATGTCGCGGTTTTCCGTTTCGGCTTTTTCGATGCGTTGTTCGATTTCGCGGACGGCGTACAAGTATTCGTCGAGTTTGCGTTTGTCGTTTGCGCCGAGTTTGCCGGTCAGTTTTTTGGTGTCTTCGCTGACCATATCCAAAATGCTTTTGCGATAAGCGGCGCGGCGAGCGCGAACTTCGGCGGACAAGCTCAAATCGGCGGTTCCGAACAATCGTTCAAACGCCATTCGCGGATTGATCTCCGGCGGGTTCGGCGTCGTCGGAGTTCGCCACGAAATGCTGTTGGTGTAAGCGCAGCTATAACCGGAATCGCAATTGCCAACGGTGCGTGAATCTTCGCAGCCGAGTTCCAGCGAAGCGAATCGCGTTTGCGAACCGATGATTTGAGCGGCGACCTGATCGGCTGAAATTCCTGCTTGAATGTCCGCTCCGGCGGTCTTTTTGCAGTGAACGCCGGACAAATAAGAAGCTCCGGCTCTGCCGTGATCGCCGGGTCCGTCGCCAAGCGCGTTGCCGTTGTGATCGTCCAAACCCGACAAAACCAAAATGTCTTCGCGCATTGGTTCCAGCGGTTTCATCAAACGCGAAAATTCGAAGCTCCTGCCTTCGCCTTTGGGTCGCCACCAATCAATGTTGACGACTCCGTTGGGAACGTACAAAAACGCCAGTCGCACCGGAGCTTTTGGCGCAGCGGCCAAAGCAGGCGTCATCGCGTCCAGCATCGGCAGCGCGATGGCCGTGCCAATGCCTTTCAAGAAAGTTCGTCGCGGAAGTTGTTTGCGTGTAATGAACATTTCATTCTCCCAAAACAGATTCGAGTTTGAACTGGGTTTGCAAAGATTACAGAACAGAATGAACAGAGGCTAAAGGCGTCGTTTAGCATATCGCTGGCGAAACTTCCTGATACCCGATACCCAGCACCCGAAACCTGACTTTTCTCCAAATAACTTTCGACCGAATAAGTTTTCCGGTTTTTCAGGTATCAGGTGAAGGGGCTCAGGTATCAGGTTTGAGTTCGCCAGCAGTATTGTCTTAGCCTTTGCTACCTCATGTTTGTTCAGTAATCTCCTTTTTGTATTACTGAGTTGAGCCACTTCGCCGATATTGGAACGGCAAGCTATTCACGATTTCCATGACCAGACTGGAAAACTTGTATTCCTTCGCGGCCACGCGCTTGGCAATTTGCCTGACAGTCGGGCGGTCGTAACGTTCCAGTCCTCGCCCCAATGCGTAAGTCAGCAATTTGTCGGTCACGCCTTCGGCAAAAGCGTCGCGGTCGGCTCTCAAGATTGTTTTCAATTCGCCAACGCCTTTGAAGCTGCGGCCATCGGGCAGGATTCCCGAAGAATCAATCGGGAATTTGCCGTCCATCGTTCGCCAGCCGCCGATGGCGTCGAAATTTTCCAACCCAAAGCCCAAAGGATCAAGTCGCGCGTGGCAGGCGGCGCAAGTCGGATTTGTTCGATGCTGTTCCATTTGCTGTCGCAGCGACATGGTTGAGCCGGTTTTGCTTTCATCCAGCGTGGGAACTCCCGGCGGAGCAGGCGGCGGCGGCGCGTTCAAGATGTTTTCCAGAATCCATTTGCCGCGCAGCACCACCGAAGTTCGCGTTGCGTACGACGAAACCGTCAAGACGCTGGCTTGAGTCAAAATGCCTCCGCGATTGCAATCAGCGGGCAATGTCACCTTGCGAAACTCCGGCCCGTTGACGCCTGGGATTTTGTAAAACCGCGCCAGCCGTTCGTTCAAAAACGTGTAGTCGGCGTCAATGAAATCCAGCAGCGAACGATCCTGTCGAATGACGTTGTCGAAAAACAATTCCGTTTCGCGCCGCACTGACATTCGGAAGTATTCGTCGAATTGCGGAAAGCGTTCGCGGTCGGGTTTGACCGATTCCAACCGACGAAGCTCCAGCCACTGCCCGGCGAAGTTTTCGACCAGCGCCGAAGACTTCGGGTCTTTCAACATTCGTTGAACTTGCGCGGTCAACACTTCAGGGCGACGCAGTTTCCGTTGACCGGCCAGTTGCAGCAATTCGTCGTCGGGCATGCTGCTCCACAAAAAATATGACAACCGCGAAGCCAGTTCGTGCTGGCCAACTTGCTCAATCTGCGAATCAGCAACCCGCTCCCTCACGGTCGGGGTACTGACACTTTGCTCAATGCGAAACAGAAAATGTGGAGAAACCAGCATCGCCTGGATCGCCTGCACCAAACCTTCTTCAAACGAATCGCCCTGTTTCTGCGCCAGCGTGACGAACGCCGTCAGCTTGCGCGTTTCTTCCGCAGTGACAGGGCGGCGATAAGCTTTATGCACCAGATTGCCGATAATCTTTTCAGCGCAAGCCGGTTGATGCTTTCCAGCATCGTGGCCGCAGACGAAAACTTTTTTCATGCTGTCGGCAGATGCGCCTTTGACCTGATTGTACGGGCCGATGACATCCAGTCCCGTAACGCGAGCTTCGTTGACCGGGACTTTTTCGGCCATTCGAGCTTCAAACTGTTTTTTGATCTCGGCCAGGCGTTCGGGCGGGATTTCACGACGCGGCGGTTTGAATTCGGGCTTTGGCGGTTCGGGCCGCTTTGACGGGTTTGGGCCGCCATAACTCGGCGGCAAGCCTTCGTACATTCGTTGGATGGAAACGGCCAGCCAATGATCTCCGGCGGGAACTCTCACACGAAAGTCATAAGTCATCGAACCGAAATCCTGTCGGTCTACGGAAAACGACGCGATGCCGTCAGGGTCAAAATCAAAGGTTTGCACCTGTTTGCCGTCAATCCACAACGCCAGCGGCAAAGGCTCCGAACCGGCGGGACGAACTCCGCCCAGGAAGACTTTGAATGTGTAATCGCCTTCGACAGGAAACCGATGAGTCGTGTGCAAAGAGTTCGGCAGTCCTAAGCCGGTCACGTCGTAATCAGTAATCGGTTTGGCTGTAGATTTGATTCTGCCGGTTGGCGGGCGCAATCGTTCGACTCTGGGTTTTAACTCGGCAACGCCGAAAACCGCCGTACGAGCTACGGTTTCGGCTGCGGTCAAGTACTTTTCCATCAACACTGGCGACAGCGACAACACGTCTCCTATGTTGTCGAAACCGTAACCGGAATCGTCTTGTGGAAAATCATCCGCCGGTTTGAAATTCACTCCCAGCAAATCGCGCACGGTGTTGTTGTATTCGGCTCGATTCAATCGCCGAGCCGTGACTCTGCCGGGATCGGGTTTTGCCGAACGGTCAATACGATCGAATTCAGCTTCCAGCCACGCGATGACCGATTTCAATTCCGCGGCGTCTGGTTTGGGCGCGCCTTTCGGAGGCATTTCTCCTGTGCGAAGTTTCAGCAACACTTCTTCCCATTGCTGGCGTTGTTCGGCGACAGCGGCGGAGCTTTTGAATTGTTCCAGATTCAATTCGCCCGAAGCTTTTTTGGCGCTGTGGCAGGCGATGCAGTTTTCTGCCAGAAACGGCAAAATGGTTTTGTCGAAATCGGCTGTGGGAGATTTTTGCGCCAGTTGAGTTGGCGCTCCAATGGCAAACCAAATCAGCGGGAGCAGGATAATCAACAATCGCGACAGAGTTTTTTTCTTCATTGCCATTCTTTCCAGGACTTACGAAAAGGAAGCTTTGCGCTTTTTTTTCAGCAGCCGTTGGCGGCTGCGTACCCAGGCTACTTCGTCTTACCGTCATTGATGCAGAACAGATGCGTTTTGCTGCGAAGGTAGAGTTCGCCTTCGGCAACGACAGGCGAAGCGACGAAAAAGTGATCGTCGAATGTGGTCGTATGCACGACTTCCATTTGCTCACCCATTTTGACGACGGTCACGACTCCGCTTTCGCTGGCCAGATACAGTTTGTCGCCCGCGCCGGTCGGCGAAGCCTTGAAGCTGTCGGTTTGCGGCAAACGTTTTTGCTGGTAATACGGTTCGCCGGTTGTCGCGTTGAAACAGCTCAGCAATCCGTTATCGCTCAGAGTGTAATACTTGTTGTCTTTTAGCACGGGCGACGGCGTGTAAGCCGTTCCGCGAGTTTGTGACCACAGCACGGCGTCGGTTCCCGTCAGGTCGCCTTGTTTGCCCAAACGAATCGCCATCAATTTCGGATCGCGGTGGCCGCTCATCACCACTACGATGTCGTTCAGTTGAACCGGATGAGGGATGACGTTACTGCCCAACCCGGCGCATTCCCAAATCAGTTTTCCGTTCAAAGGATCATAAGCGCGAGTTTTTTTCGTGGCGCTGACGATAACTTGTTTTTGCCCTTTGGCGTCGGCGATGAATGGCGTTGACCACGAACTGGCTTCGTCGCGGTTGACGCGCCAGACTTCTTTGCCGTTGCGTTTATCCAACGCCACCATAAACGAACCGCTTTCCTGGTCGTAATGGTGAATCAGCAAATTGCCGAACAATGCCGGAGCGCCACCTTCGCCAAATTGCAGCCGCATACGCATCTGCACGCCCATGTCTTTTTCCCAAATCAGCTTGCCGTTCAAATCAAAGCAATACAGCCCGCGCGAACCAAAAGAAAAGTAAACGTACTTGCCGTCGGTCAGCGGAGCGTTCGACGCGAAGCTGCCGTATTGGCGGTGATAACCTTCGTGCGGAGTGGCGGTTTTGACGACCTTTTCCCAAAGAGTTTTGCCGGTTTTGCGATCAAGGCACATGACGACGAATTTGTGCTCTTCACCTCCGGCAGCGCCACCGCCGGGACCTCCGCCACCGGGGCCGCCTTGACCGCGGCGACCACCCGGAGGTGGACCGCCAGCAGGCGCTCCAGCCGGTGGTTGCGGACGATTTTCAGCAACCGGAGCAGACGCAGCCGTTTTGCCGGTCGGAATCGCCGTCGTCAAAAACATCTTGTCGCCCCAAATCACAGGAGTCGAAAAACCACGCCCTTCGAGCGCGATTTTCCATTTGATGTTTTTGGTCTGGCTGAAATCGGTCGGCGCGGCGGTTTTGGCCATTCCGTTGAAAAACGGCCCGCGCCATTGCGGCCAATGCGCCGGATCAGGCGCCGAAGAAGTTGTCCTGTTTACGAAAACCAGAGTTACGAAAATCGCCAGCAACAAACTGGCTGAGACAATCCATCGTTTCATCGAATCATTCTCCTGGGTTGTTCGAGTTGTCAGTTGTGAACAAAGAAGTGTTTTGATCGCTATTCTTCAGACGACTGGCAGTGGAGCAGGGTTACAACTCCGAAGCCGGAAAAGCAGATTCGCCTGTAAAAAATCGCCACTAGGTTTAGCGCAGGCGGCGATTGGGAAATACAGTTGACCACTGTTGAAACCTACCGGCTTGCCGAACTGCGCCGTTTGGTGAACGCTCCGCGAACGTGGTTGCGAATCGCGCCTTGCAGCGCAGGCATGTCGGCTTCGTTGGCCGCAACCACAATCAAGCTCATGCTTCCCATTTCATCAAACGAACCTTCACCCCATTTGACGCGACGCGGCGGCGAACTTGGATTGCGCGGATTGCCCGCCGTGTTGTCGTAAGTGATTTTCACGTCCAGCCGGGTTCCTTTCGGCAAGGCGACAAAATCCTTGAACTGATATTGATCCTGCCAGGCGAAATCCCAGTCGTTGATCCACAGCAGTTTTTTCTCCTGGCCGTTGGGAAGCGTCGCTTTCAGGTGCATGGTCTTGCCGATGTAATGGGCGTGCGCGCCTGTGCCAAAGGCTTTCACATCCACCGGCAGCACGAATGAATCTTCAATCGTGTATTCCTTCGCTCCGGCGGGAATGTCCAATCCGGCAAAAACGCCGAACAGCGGCGGCAATTGAATGCCCGTGAATGCTTTGGTTGGTGGTTTGTCGGCGAAGTAAACGCCGACGGTGGAAATTTCTTTTTCGACTTTGCCCGAAGGATGAAAGTGCGACGCCAGCACCAGATCGGAGCCTTTCGGCAAAAAGTACGCCAGGCCTTCGGGCATCACGCGCGCTTGAGCGCCAACCGCCCAACCGCCCAAACTGCCGCCCAAACTTCCCGTCGGACTGGCTCCGGGGTTTGTGGCGCTGGCATCGTTGGCCTGGCCGCCCAGCCCGAATCGCGCAGCGAAGCGTTGACCGGTGAATGCCATGCCGCCGCTGAAACCCGGTTGCGGATCGGCGGCATCCAGCTTGCGAGCTTCGCCAGTGGCGTCGCTGAAAAACAAACTGTGATGGACTACGGTGCGAGCGCCGGGACGAAATTCAATCGCGCGAACCCATTTGTCTTCGGGCAGGTTCAGCGGCAACGCGAAGTTTTGGTAAATGTCCGGGCCGTCGGCGGGCACGGTGAAAGCTTCGCTCATTTTGACGATCAAATCGGGTTTGCCCAATTGCCAACCATCGGCGAATTTCGGCAACGGAGGCAATTTAGCCGGATTGCCTTCGTGCATTCCGGTGGCCGCCCAGCGTTGAATGGTTTCGATCTGCGCGGCGGTCAAACGACGTTCGTGTTTGAATTCCACGTCGCCAGCGTCGGCTTTCCAGGGCGGCATCTGCCGAGATTGCGTGACGGCGGCAATCAGCTTGCCGCGTTTTTGCACATCGGCGTAATTCATCAACACAAACGGAGCGGCTTCGCCCGGACGATGGCACGATGTGCAGTTGTTGAAAATGATCGGCGCAACGTGGTCGGCAAACGTGACCGAACCACCTTCGGCGCGTTGGCCGCCGTAAAGCGCCAGGCTCAATGCGCCCAACGCAAAGATTGAAACAAGAATCCTGATTTTCATAAATTGCTCCTCCAACCGAAGTGGGGCAATTTTCCAAATTGCCCCATCTTCCAAAAAAAGTAAGGCCAATTTGGAGAATTGGCCTACGACTTCAATTCTGCTCGGAAATGTAACACCCAATCGCCGCAGTCCGCGCAACAGGCACAGCGCGATTTTGCAGCAAGGCTTCCAGCGCATTTCGCAAATCGCGTTCGGTGACGACGCGGCGCGCTTTGCCCAATGCCTGATACAAATTATCAATCCGCCCGCGATAAACAATCGCGCCTTTCTGCCCGACAACCGCGACTTCCGGAGTGACCGAAGCTCCGACGGCGGCAACCAATTGATGTTTGGCATCGTGAATCACCGGAATCTTCGGCAAGCTGAATTCGCGTCCGTGTTGTTCCATCTCTTTGGCCGAAACCGTCGCGTCCACATAAACCAAAAAGAACCGCACAGGCTTCGATTTGTAATCCTGCACGATACGGGCGATTTCCGGCGCGTAACGGTTCGAGATCGGACAATCCTGTTGAATGAAAAACAACACGGCGGCGGTTTCGGTTTCCAGTTTGAATGGCAACTGCGAACGCCCGGCCAGGTCTTTGATCGTCAGCGAAACGTCCGAGACGGTTTGCTTGTCCTGAGCCTGAACTCCAAGTGTCGCCATCACCAGAAAAACGGTCAGCAAAACTTTCTTCATCGGAATTACCTCTTGCTGTTTAAGACGAAACCATCGCCAAAAAGTCCGCAGGAATTTGGTAAAGAATTGTCAGCCGGTCAGCCGCGTGACAATTTCGGCAAGCACGGCGTCGGCGCGCGCTTCGATTTCGGTTTTGGTCTGATCCTGAATCGGATGGGCGACATAAACCGCGTCAAAATCGCTGCGGCCAAGCGCGCTGGCTTGGGCACGAGCGGCGGTCATAAATTCCGTCGTCGCCACCGGAACCGACGGGATGCCCAGATTTTCCAGCTTCGTGGTGTCGTGCAAACTGCACGTCGTGCAAGACCCTCAATCGGCCAATGCTTCGATCACCGCGTCGCACCGAGCCGCCAACAACTGGCCAATGACGGCTTCGGGCGCAGGTTTGGTGAACGTAGGCTTCATCGCTCGAACGACCGAAGCCACGCCGTGACGTTCGCGCAGCAACGACTCCAACCGATCCAGAAACACGCTGCCGCCGGGCTTGCTGATGTCCAACAAGCCGATGGTTTTGCCGCTCAGAGTACCCAGCTTTGACGCGGCATTGCGAGCTTCGCGGATAGTTTCATTTAGCGGATTGACGAGTGTAATTGGCATAAAATTTTCTCCTCTTTTTCCTCCCACGAAGACACACGAAGGATCACGAAGAAGAGGAAGAATAGACAGGATTTACAAGATTGCACAGGATTGGCTTCAATTCTACTCAGTCCAATTCACCCAAATTTTTCATCCTGTTGAATCCTGTAAATCCTGTCTAAAAGTTTTTCTTCCCTTCGTGTTTTCTTCGTGTGACTTCGTGGGAGAAATTCATTCAATCGGATAAGTCACAACCTGGCTGCCGCGCGGCCCCGCGGCCCAACTGCCTACGACGGCGGAAAACTTTCCGGCGGTTCCGCCTGTGACGACGATGCGAATCTGTTCGGGCGAAGCGAATTTGCGATAACACTCTTCGCCGTCAATCGTCACTTGCTGATACATTTTTGTTAGTTGCGAACCTTCGCCGCCATCGCCGACGAATTCCCGAATCGGCACGCCTGTGTTTTCAAACAAAAATTGCCGAGCCGATTCTTTGGTGAATCCGTCGCGCTGCAAGGTTTTGACGTGTTCAGGGCACATCAGCACAAAAGCTTCAAACACCATGCACATCCTGTAACTCCAAACCGTAGCCAACGAGCGCGAGATTGCTTTCAAAATCGTTTTGCCGTCGCGGGCGTAATGCTCGCTGACTCCGTGCGGAGGCTCGGCGGCAAACAAGGTGACGGCGCTTTGGTCGGGCTTGAAACCGTGCTGGACGTGCAGCGGCGTCCAGTCGCTGACTTCTTCGTTTTCAGCAATGCAATAAGAAAACTTGCCGGGATTGCCCAGCGTGGACATATCAATTACTCCCGGTTTGGCTCCACCCAGATTGGTGATGATGAGTTGGAAAGCGCGACCGAGAGTGCTGTTGGCGCGAGCGACATTGCTGAGCACGTTGCTGCCACAGGCGAAGCCGAGTTCATTCCGAATCGGGCCGTTGACGATGATCATCGGCGCGGCAAAGTGTGTTGTCGCCTGAACTCCGTGCAAATTGAATCGTTCATCACACACCGCGCGAACCAGCGGAATCAGGACTCGCATCATTTCCGGCTGACACCCAGCCATCACCGCATTGGCAGCAATCTTTTCGACGGTGGCTTCGCCGTAATTCGGCGGCACGCGAGCGATGATTTCCTCTGGCGGCAAATTCGTCGCGCGCAGCATTCGCTCGACGCGCTCAACCGTGGGCGGCACAACCGGCAAATTGTCGAACTTCAAACAATACTCGAACGGGTCTTCGTCGTCGCTGATTTCGATCCGCGAGGCTCGCTGCCCGCGTTGCGAATACAAATCCACAGCCGCGACTTCGGCTCCAGCAGCCTCTCCTTCCAGATGCCGCGAAGTGCAACCGGGTTTCGATTTCGGAGCGCCGTCGAATTCTTCGGCAATGATGACCGGTTCGACGCCGGTCATTTCGCAGAGCCTGGCGGCAATCGCGTTTAACTCGGCTTTGTCGAAAGCGATTTCGGTCAGCGCGACTTTGCCCGCCGCATTCACCAAAAACAGCGTCGGCACAGCCAACGGATCGTATTGCCGAGTCACCGCCAACTCGCCATCCAGCACGACAGGGAAAGCGACTTCCATCTGCCGGACAAATTCGCGCGTCGCGGCTTCGCTGTCTTGCGACACGCCAATGAGGTTGGCGGAACCGTGTGCGAGAGTTTTTGCCAGCTTGTTCAAATAGGGAAACGTCAACCGGCACGTTGGGCAATCGGTTTCAAAAAACACCAGCAACGCCGGTTTGCCCGCAGCATATTGCAACGAATTTCCATTGAGGTCGGCCAGCGAAAACGCCGGAGCTTGTTCGTGAATTGGCAGCATAAGTCAGCACCTGATCGGGAAGTTTTTGAGCGGCGACAGTGTCGAACGGAAGATTGTGACAGTCAACTTGATCGTTCACATGGCTTCGTGCAAAGTGCCGAATCATTTCTCAATTTGTTCGGAGCAATCCACCGATGACAATCAAAGAACAGTTTTTGAAACTGCATCCTGAAAGTTTTTTTCTGGATGCCGAAGACTTGAACGGTTTGACCGCGTACCTGCGCCAGCAAGACTGGATCGCCGCAGATGAAACTTTGCTGGCCGCGCGCAAAGCCGGTGAAGGCAATATGAATTACACCTTGCGCGTGACGACTTCGGCGCGCACGTTGATCGTCAAACAGGCGCGCCCATGGGTTGAAAAATATCCGCAGATTGCCGCTCCGCGTCAGCGCGCCATTGTCGAAGGAAGTTTTTATCAGCTTGTCAGTCAGCACGCGAAGGTTGCCGCAATGATGCCCGGCTTGATCGGATTTGACGCCGCGTCCTGCACCGTCGCGCTCGAAGATTTGGGCGAAGCCAGCGACTTCACTTCGCTTTATCGCGGAGAAGTTTTGCCGGAATCGGCGCTCGATCAACTGGCCGATTACCTGACCAATCTGCACGCGGCGTTTGCCGGAACGACTTTTGACGACGTGTTTGCCAATCGCGCGATGCGCGAATTGAATCATCAACACATCTTTGACCTTCCATTGCGCCAGGCGGACTTGCTGGATTTGGACGCCATCACGCCGGGATTGCGGCAAGCGGCTGAGCAGTTGAAAGACGATCCGCTGTACGTCGAAACCGTGAGCAAACTCGGCGAGTTGTATCTGACGGGCGGTGCTTCGCGTGTGTTGTTGCACGGCGATTTTTTTCCAGGAAGCTGGCTGAACACTTCGGCAGGCGCGCGCGTCATTGATCCTGAATTTTGTTTTGCCGGGTCTGCGGAATTCGATTTGGGCGTGATGCTGGCGCATTTTCATCTGGCCAATCAGCCGTTGGAGTTGTTTGAACGCTTGGTGGATCGGTACACGCCGCAGCCTGGATTTTCCAGCCCGTTGATGAGCCAGCTTGCCGGAATTGAAATCATGCGGCGTTTGATCGGCGTGGCGCAGTTGCCGCTCGGTTACGGCCTGGAGCGCAAAACCGAGTTACTGGATTTGTCGCGCGAATTGGTTTTGAACTGATTCGCAAACTGACTGGCGTTACAAACCAAACGTAACGCCGACCAACCATTCATTGCCATCTAATTGGAGGACACGAAAATGAAGACTTCTGTTTTGCTGACTCTGTTGTTGGTTTCGATCACCGCTATGGCGCAAACGCCTGCACCGACGATTCCGTCGGCGGAAGATCAAATTGCCGCGACGGTTCAGGCTGCGCCGGAAGAAATGCGTGCTGGAGCTGCGGTGCTCGGTTATGGAGCCGACGGCAAATTGACCGAACTTCGCAAAGGCACGAACGAATTGATCTGTCTGGCCGACGATCCCAAAGACACGCGGTTCAGCGCAGCCTGTTACCACAAAGACCTGGAACCATTCATGGCGCGTGGCCGCGAATTGACGGCTCAGGGCGTCACCGGCGGCAACCGCAATGCGGAATACCGCTGGAAAGAAGTCAAAGAAGGCAAACTGAAAATGCCACGCGAACCGCGCATGCTGTATGTGCTTTCCGGCAAAGGTTACGACCCGGCGACGAAGAAAGTCACCGATGGCGTGGTTCGCTGGGTGATTTACGTTCCGTTTGCGACGGCGGAATCGCTGGGACTGTCCGCCACGCCGAAACGCGGCGAACCCTGGTTGATGGATGCCGGAACGGCTGGCGCTCACATCATGATTACTCCGCCGCTGAAACAGTAAAACCTGACAAGTCTGGTTTTGTGGAGTGCTGCGACCCGGCGCAGCTTTGGCGTTCTTGGCAGCTTTGGCGTTCTTGAATGAAGCCCGGTTGTCAACGGAACCGCTCTGGTTAAGAACGAAAAGCGGCGTCAAGCCGTCCGCACTCCATAACCAGGCGCTCAAGCGAGGTTACGAATGCTGAAACACAAAATGCTTTGGGTGATTGCCGCCGTTTCGATCTTGATTTGGCAATCGCTGAGCGTTTCGTCCGCGCCGCAACAAGCTTCCGGTTTTGTCTGGCCGGAAGCGCGGCGAGGCGCGCTCAGTTTGACCTTTGATGATGCGCGGCTCAGTCAGGTGGACATTGGAATGGCGGTGCTGGATCGGTTGCAGACCAAAGCCACGTTTTATGTGCAGCCATCCAACGTGGAAAAAAGATTGGATGGTTGGAAAAAGATGGCTGCCACCGGTCACGAAATCGCCAATCACACCATTGTTCATCCGTGCAGCGGTAACTTCCCGTGGGCGCGGAACAAGGCTCTGGAAGATTACTCGCTGCAAAAAATGAATGACGAACTGGTCGAAGCCAACAACCAGTTGAAGGCGCTGTTAGGCGTCACGCCGGTTTCCTATGCCTACACCTGCGGGCAGACGTTCGTCGGGCGAGGGCTGGACGCGCGCAGTTACATTCCTGTCGTGGCTTCGCTGTTTCTGACCGGGCGCAGCGCCTACGACGAAACGCCAAACGATCCGCTGTTTTGCGATTTCGCTCAACTGGCCAGCTTCGATATGGACGCCAAATCTTTCGACCAGTTGTTGCCGATTTTGGAGCAAACCAAAAAACAGGGCGGCTGGTTGATTTTGATGGGGCACGAAATCAACAAAGACGGCAATCAAACGACTCGACTGGAAACTTTGGAAAAGCTGGTGGCTTATGCCAACGCGCCGGAAAACAAATTGTGGAATGCTCCGGTGGTGACGATTGCCAAATACATTCAACAGCAGCGCGCGCCGCGCAAATAACGAAAAACATCATTGGAGGTTTTATGCGAATTCTGTCGGCACTTTTGTGCTGTCTGACATTGGCTGCGATTGGTTTGGCGCAAGCCAAATCCGACAAACGCAGCAAAGACGAAACCGCCATCCGCGAAGTGGTTGCCAAATACGTGGACGCGCGCGAACGAATTGATCCGAAAGCGACAGAAGCGTTATTCACCGCCGACGCCGACCAACTGGTTTCGTCGGGCGAATGGCGGAAAGGCCGCGAAGCCGTCGTTAGCGGTTCGATGGCCAGTTCTCGCAATTCCAGCGGCACGCGCACGATCAAGGTCGAATCCGTGCGGTTTGTGTCCAAAGACGTAGCCATCGCCGATGGCCGTTACGAATTGACCGGTCAGCCCGGCGGCACGACTCGCAGTATGTGGGCTACGCTGGTATTGAAACGAGAAGGGAAGACCTGGCGCATCACTGCCATTCGCAACATGCTGCCCGCCGCGCAGGCAGCGAACAGGTAAAACCATGAGATTAAATCCAAGAGATTTTTCGTTTGTCTGGCTGACGTTGCTGTTCGTCGTATTGCTGAGCTTGTCGCCTGCCGTCCGTTCTCAAAAAACGTCTGCGCGTCGCCCAAACATTCTGTTCGCCATCGCGGACGATTGGGGTTACGGACACGCCGGAGCTTACGGCAGCAAGTTCGTCAAAACTCCGGCGTTTGATCGCGTGGCGCGCGAAGGCATTTTGTTCACGCATGCTTTCACGCCGAATGCCAAGTGCGCGCCTTCGCGGGCGATTTTGCTGACTGGGCGCAATTCCTGGCAATTGGAAGAAGCCGCAAATCACATCCCGTACTTTCCGGCGAAGTTCAAAACCTGGGTTGAGACTTTGCAGGACAGTGGCTATTTCGCGGGTTTAACCGCCAAAGGCTGGGCGCCGGGTGTGGCCAACGACGCTGGCGGCAAAGCGCGGCAGATGGCTGGCAAACCGTTCAATGCCCGCAAACTGCAAGCGCCGACTTCTGGAATTGAAGCCAACGATTACGCCGCCAACTTTGAAGACTTTCTGAACGCGGCCCCTAAAGGTCAACCCTGGAGTTTTTGGTACGGTGCGTTGGAACCGCATCGCAGTTATGAATACGGTTCCGGCGTCGCCAAAGGCGGCAAACGGCTCAGCGACATTGATCGCGTGCCGAAGTTTTGGCCGGACAACGAAACCGTGCGCAACGACATGCTCGATTACGCTTTCGAGATCGAACATTTCGACCGCCATCTGGCGCGAATGCTGGCTTCGTTGGAACAGCGCGGCTTGTTGGAAAACACGTTGGTGATTGTGACTTCCGATCACGGCATGCCTTTCCCGCGCGGAAAAGGTCAGGCTTACGACGCTTCGAACCACGTGCCGCTGGCCGTGATGTGGAAAGGCGGGATGAAGTTCGCCGGGCGCAAAGTGGATGATTACGTCAGCTTCGCCGACATTGCGCCGACGATTATCGAACTGGCCGGATTGCGTTGGAACCAAACCGGAATGCAGCCGACCGTTGGTCGCAGCCTGACAGACATTTTGAATTCGGCAAAATCTGGCCGCGTGAATCCTGCGCGCGATCACGTGCTGGTCGGCAAAGAGCGCCACGACATTGGGCGACCAAATGACGCTGGCTATCCGATTCGCGGCATTCACAAAAACGAATGGCTGTACATTCGCAACTTTGAAATTGACCGCTGGCCTGCCGGGAATCCTGAAACAGGTTATTTGAACTGCGACGGCGGCGCGACAAAGACTTTCATTCTGCAAGCGCGACGCGACGCCCGCGAAACCAGCCACTGGCAAATGGCTTTCGGCAAACGTCCAGCCGAAGAATTGTACGACGTTGCCAACGACCCGGACTGTTTGACCAATCTGGCGGGCGATCAGCGTTACCGCCAGCGAAAAGCCAGATTGAAAACCGATATGGAACGTGAACTGAAAGCGGAGGGGGATCCGCGAATGTTCGGCAACGGTTCCATTTTTGACCGCTACGTATACGCCAACGCTGAGCAGCGCAACTTTTACGAACGCTTTATGCGCGGCGAAAAGCTGAAAGCCGGTTGGGTGAATGAATCCGATTTTGAAAAAGAACCGATGAAGAAATAGAAAAGCGCGCCAACAATAGCGAGCAAAGGAGCTTTTGGCAGCCACGAAATTCTTGCTAACACAGGAGCAATTATGACGGAACGATTCAAATGGATAGCGATTGTCGTCGCAGCCTTGTTGGCTGGTTGGATGATGACGCCTCAAGCGCAACTTGCTTCGCCGAAAGCGGGCGCAGTTTCAATCCAGTCGTTTTTGGAAACGAATTGCGTCGCTTGTCACAACGCCACGACGAAAAAAGGCAATCTGGATTTGACGGCGCTCAAGCCAGAATTTACTGACGCGCAAATGTTTGCCATCTGGGTCAAGGTTCACGACCGTGTCCAAGCCGGAGAGATGCCTCCAAAAGCTGCGCCGCAACCGGGCGACGCCGAACGCGCCGCGTTTTTGAAATCGTTGGCTGCGCCGATGATTGCTGCGGATGCGGCCCGCATTCGGCAAGAAGGCCGCGCCGTGTGGCGTCGAATGAATCGTTACGAATACGAAAACACGTTGCGTGATTTGCTCGATGCGCCGTGGCTGCAAGTCAAAGAACTGCTGCCCGAAGACGGCGAGCGATACCACTTCAACAAATCCGGCGAAGCTCTGGGCGTGTCGCACGTCCAAATCAGCCGTTACCTGACCGCCGCCGAATATGCTCTGCGCGAAGTCATGGCGCGCAGCGAAACTCAGCCGGAAACCGTCACCAAACGCTATTACGCACGCGAACAGCGCGCATTCACGAACAAGATCGAGTTCTCGCAATTCAACACTTACACCGAACGCGCGACGTTTCCGCTGATCGGCAACGACGCCGACGTTGCGGTGTTGGAAAAGAATGCTCCGATGACCGTTGGCGACAAAGACCCTGCCAAACGCGAACTGGAAAGCATGGGCGTCGTCGCCAGTTCGTACGAACCGCTGGAAATTCGTTTCAATCAATTCAAAGCCAAAGTGCCGGGACGTTACAAATTGCGGCTGAACGCGCATTCGTTTTGGGCTGGGCCGCAGCCCGGCGACAAATGGTTTCATCCCAGCCGCACCGAAGCCTTTCCCGGTCGCACGCACGAACCGATCACGCTGTACGCCGAAATCCCTCCGCGCCAGATGCGTTATCTGGCCAACTTAGACGTTTCGCCCGAAGCTGCGGTGCAAGAGGTCGAAGTGTATTTGTTGAAAGACGAAACGATTCGGCCAGACGCCGTGCGGCTGTTTCGTTCGCGCCCGCCGAACTGGCGCAATCCGCTGGCGGAAAAAGACGGTCAGCCCGGCGTAGCTTTTCGTTGGCTGGAAGTCGTCGGCCCGATTTATGACGCCAAAACAGAATGGCCGGGCAAAGGCCACAAGTTGATGTTCGGCGATTTGCCGGTCAAGAAAAACGCTAAAGGCCAGATCGAAGTTGTTTCCGCTAACCCGCGTGCAGATGCAGAAAAGTTATTGCGGAACTTTCTGCAACGCGCTTATCGCCGCCCGCAACCGATTGAAGAAGAGACGCAACGCTTCTTGAAACTCGCCGATGCTTCACTCAAAAACGGTGACAGCTTCACCGAAGCGATGATTACGACATACGCCGCCGTGCTGTGTTCGCCCGCGTTTACGACATTGGAAGAAAAGCCGGGGCGGTTGGACGATCTAGCGATGGCTTCGCGCTTGTCGTTTTTCCTGTGGAATTCCGCGCCTGACGCGAAGTTGCGCGAACTCGGCGAACAAGGCGCGTTACGCAAACCCGCCGTCTTACGCGCGCAAGTGGATCGCCTGCTCGCCGATCCGCGTTCGCAACGCTTCGTCAATGCTTTCCTGGATTACTGGCTTGATTTGCGAAAGGTGAACATCACTTCGCCGGATGAGTTGATGTATTGCGATTACTATCTGGACGACCATCTGGTCGAATCGGCAACGTTTGAAACGCGCGCGTTTTTCGCTGAACTCATTCGCGGAGATTGGCCAGCGCGTAACGTCATTGCTTCGGATTTCGTAACGATCAACGAACGGCTGGCGGCGCTTTACGGCTTGCCGAATGTGCAAGGCTCACAGATTCGCCGCGTCGCCTTGCCGCCGGATTCCGTGCGCGGCGGATTGCTGACACAAGCCAGCGTGCTGAAAGTCACTGCGAACGGCACTACGACTTCGCCCGTTGTGCGCGGCGCATGGATGATGGAACGCATTCTGGGCAAACCCGTTCCGCCTCCGCCCGCTGGTGTGCCCGCCGTCGAACCGGATATTCGCGGCGCGACGACGTTGCGCCAACAACTTGAAAAACATCGCACCAATCCAAGCTGCAACACCTGCCACTCCAAGATTGACCCGGCGGGATTTGCGCTGGAAAACTTCGATGTCTTCGGCGCTTGGCGCGACAAATACCGCGCTCTGGCCGAAGGCGAAAAAGCTCCCGGCGTCGGCAAGAACGGACAGAAATTCGCCTTTCGCTACATTCAACCGGTGGACGCTTCCGGCTCGCTGCCTGACGGCCAGAAGTTTCAGGATGTGCGCGAATTGAAAAAACTGTTGCTGAAAGATGAACGGCAAATTGCGCGCAACCTGACCAATCAACTAATAGTCTTTGCCACCGGAGCGCCCGTGCAATTCAGCGACCGCCCCAAAGTCGAGGCGCTGTTGGATCGTGCTGCCAGCAAAGGTTATGGCGTGAAATCGTTGATACACTTGCTGATCGAAAGCGAGATGTTTCGGAATAAATGATGAAGAGCCTTGAACTTCGAATTCCACCGCTGGCGCTGTTCGTCGTCTTTGCTGTGGCGCTCTGGGTAGTTGGCAAGTATTTTCCGGCTGGCAACTTTGCGTTGCCCGGACGCCAAACAATCGCGTTGATTTCGATTCTGCTTGGTTTGGCAGTCGTCAGCGCAGGCGTCTTTGAATTTCGCCGCCGGAAAACGACGATGAGTCCGTTTTCGCCGGAACGAACGGCTGCTGTTGTGTCGTCCGGCATTTACCGCTGGAGCCGGAATCCGATGTACTTGGGAATGGCGCTGGCGCTGTTTGGCGTAGCCGTCTGGCAGTCAAATTTGTTTGGATTTGCGGCGGTGTTGCTCTTCTGTGCGTACCTGACACGGTTTCAAATCGTCCCCGAAGAGCGAATGTTGCTGAAACTTTTTGGTGAGGAATTCGCCGCGTATATGAATCAGGTTAGACGGTGGATTTAACCAGGCTTTTGATCTTCAACCAACCAACTTACGGAGGAAATCATGGCTGTTACCGAAATCGCTCCTGACGTTTATCAAATCGTCACCTACGTCCCTGAAGCGGATTTGCAGTTCAACCAGTTTCTGGTCAAAGACGAAGAACCGTTGCTCTTTCATACTGGCATGAACGCTTTGTTTCCCATCGTGCAAGAGGCGGTCGCCAGCCTGATTGATCCCGCGACGCTTCGCTGGATCAGCTTCAGTCACTTTGAAGCAGACGAATGCGGTTCCCTAAATCAATGGCTGCAACTTGCGCCAAACGCGCAAGCCGCGTGCAGCTTGGTCGGCGCAATGGTCAGCGTCAACGATTTTGCCATTCGACCGGCGCGCGGAATGATGACCGGCGAAGTCATCAACACCGGCAAATATCGTTTCCGCTTTCTTCATACACCGCACGTCCCGCATTGCTGGGAAGCCGGAATGCTGTTTGAGGAAACGAACGGCACGCTGCTTTGCTCCGACTTGTTTCATCAGAGCGGAGTCGTCGAACCGTTCACCACGTCTGACGTGATCGAACGCGCACGCAAGACGCTGGTGGATTACCAAGCCGGCCCGCTGGCCAATTACATGCCTTACACCAAAAACACCGACGGAATTTTGCAGAGCCTGGCGGAACTGAAACCTCGCACGATTGCGCCAATGCACGGTTCTGCGTATGTCGGCGACGGCGAACACGCAATCCGCGACTTTGCCGTGATGATGCAAGAAGTTCTTGGGTAGGATTTGAACAAGGCTTCAAACCGGAACATCCGCTCAATTCAGCGACCGCTCGAAAGTCGAATCGTTGCTGTATCGCGCTGCGAACAAAGGCTACGGCGTAAAGGCGCTGATTCAACTTATCGTCGAGAGCGGGTTGTTTCGGCATAAGTAACCCTGATATTTTAAGATGGTCACTCGAAATGTCCGACTTAAAAATCCCCTGGCTTCGCGCGTGAATTAGTCGTCACCAGATAGCATTTTAGCTTCAATAATTTTTTCCATTGGAGGAAGGTATGGCAGAAAAAATATCCCCGGAATTGAGCGATGAACAGTTGCAAGCAAAGTTAAAGGCGGCAAAGGCCGTTCAACTCACATTTGCCGCCATTTTTGGCATCATCGTTCTGGCCTGGATCGTCGGGGGCTACTGGCGCAAAAATACTCCCATGTTCATCTCTACGCTTGCATTGGCAATCTCCATAACTACCTTAGTAAGTATCGTACCGCGCAAACTGGCGAACGAATTGAAACAGCGAAAGCAAAATATAGAACAATAGGTTGATAACCTGGTTGACAAATTTATTGAGCAAGGAGAACCCGCATGAAGACCACTTACATTTCGACACAAACCCCACTTTCCCGTCGCAGCTTTTTACGCGGAACCGGTGTTGCACTTTCGTTGCCGTTGCTGGATGCCATGCTGCCAGCCTTCGCGCGGGCGGAAAGCAATGCACAAGTGCCGCGCCGCTTCTTTGCGATTTGCAACAACCTTGGCGTTGTGCCGTGGAAGTTCTTTCCGGCTGCAGACTCGAAAGGTTTCGGCTATCAGCTTTCGCCGTATCTGGAAGAACTCAAGGCGCACCGCGATCAGCTCACCGTCTTCAGCGGCGTTTCGCACCCGGACGTAGACGCGGGGCATCCGGCGGACAATTGTTTCCTGACCGCCGCGCCGCACCCCAGCAGCGGCGGTTTTCGCAATACGATTTCGCTCGATCAGTTCGCGGCGGAACACATCGGCAATCAGACGCGCTTTCCGTCGCTGACGCTTGGCGTCAACATTCAGCAAGGTCAGCACAGTCTTTCGTGGACGAGCGGCGGCGTGTTGATTCCTTCCGAAGAAAAACCATCCGAAATTTTCAAACGCATGTTCGTCACCGGCTCGCCCGCCGAAGTGCAGGCGCAAGTTCGTCGTTTGGCATTAGGGCAAAGCGTGATGGATTCGGTGGCCGAACAGACGAAACGGTTGCAACGAAACGTCGGCGCGCGCGACCGTGAACGGCTGGATCAATACATGACCGGAGTCCGCGACCTGGAAAAACGTTTGGGGCAAGCTGCCGAATGGGAACAGAAACCAAAACCTGTCGTCAGCGCGCAATGCCCGTCAGACACCGCGCAACCGCGTGATTATTTTGAAAAAGTTCGGTTGATGTACGACCTCGCCACGTTGGCTTTCGAGACCGATTCGACGCGGCTGGTGGCGTTGATGCTCGACAGCGTGAATTCGCCTGCGATTACGATTGGCGACGAAGTGATGGCGGACAGCTACCACGCGATTTCGCATCACGGCAGGAAGCCGGAAAAGCTGCGCCAGCACGAAATCGCTGACCGTATGCAAATGCGCGCGCTCGACAAACTGTTTACGGATTTGAAAGCCCGCAAAGAAGGCGACGACACCTTGCTCGACCGGACGATGATTTTGTATGGCACGAACATGGGCGACGCCAATACGCACGTGACGACGAATTTGCCGACGCTGTTCGCCGGCGGCGGATTCAAGCACGGGCAGCATCTGGCTTTCGACCGTGACCGCAATTACCCGCTGCCGAATCTGTTCGTCAACATCCTGCAACGGCTGGGCATTGAAGCCGACAAATTCGCCAGCAGCACAGGCACTATGCGTGGACTGGAAATGCTGGGATAAATACCGATTGGGCAACTTTGACAGGTTGCCCAACTTTTTTGTGGGGAGAAAACCAAATGCAACTCGGAGTTTTTTCAATCAGTCTGGCGGTCAAAGACCTGGAAGTGTCGCGCAGTTTTTATGAAAAGTTTGGCTTCAAGGTTTTTGCCGGAAATCCTGAGCACAATTACCTGATCCTGAAAAATGGCGAAACGATCATCGGGTTGTTTCAGGGGATGTTCGAGAAAAACATTCTGACCTTCAATCCGGGTTGGGACAGCAACGCGCAAACGTTGCCCGAATTCACAGACATCCGCGAATTGCAGCGCCAACTCAAGGCGCAGGGCGTGCAGTTGCAACAGGAAGCGGATGAAGCGACCACTGGGCCGGCCAGCTTCGTTGCCGTAGACCCGGATGGAAACCCGATTCTGATAGATCAACATGTTTGAACCAGAAGGAGTGTTCGTGCCACGCAAAAAATTGATTTGTGGATTGTTGTTGGCGCTGCTGTTGGGGGCAGCGCCTTTTAATTTGTCGCAAGCGCAAAAAGCCCAATCGCCAAATGTCATTTTCATTCTGGCCGATGACCTCGGTTACGGAGATTTAGGCAGTTACGGACAGAAACTGATTCAAACGCCGAACCTGGATAAATTGGCGGCGGACGGAATGCGCTTCACACAGATGTATGCAGGTTCAACCGTGTGCGCGCCTTCGCGGGCGGTGCTGATGACCGGCAAGCACATGGGACACGTCAGCGTGCGCGGCAATGCCGGAGCCGGGAACATGGCGATTCAGACTTTGCCAAAAGACGAACGCACAGTCGCCGAAGTTTTCAAAAACGCTGGTTATCAAACGGCGTTGTTCGGCAAATGGGGCTTGGGCGAAATTGGCTCCGAAGGGCATCCGAACAAAAAAGGCTTTGATGAGTTCTTCGGCTTTCTGAACCAGTCTCACGCGCACAACTATTACCCGTCGTTTCTGGTTCATAACTCAACACGAGTTCCGCTTCGCAATGTTCCCGCCGAAGAAAACAAGGAAGTCGGCAGCGGCTGGGCTAAAGAGAAAGTGGATTACGCGCCGGATGTGATTTTCGACCGAGCGATGACGTGGTTGGATCAGAATCGCTCGAAGCCGTTCTTCCTCTATTTCGCCACGACCTTGCCACACGCCAACAACGAAGCTTCGCGCGGAACCGGCAACGGTCAGGAAGTCCCTGACTTCGGCATTTACAAAGACAAGCCGTGGTCGGATCAGGACAAAGGCCAGGCGGCGATGATTACTCGGCTGGACACGCAAGTCGGCAAAATGATGGCCTGGTTGAAACGGCGCGGTCTGGATCGAAACACGTTAGTGGTTTTCACCTCTGATAACGGCCCGCACAATGAAGGCAAACATCATCCAGAGATGTTCAATCCTTCGGGCGGTTTGCGTGGGATGAAACGCGCTTTGTACGAAGGCGGCGTTCGCGTTCCGTTCATTGCGCGTTGGCCGGGGAAAATCAAAGCCGGAAGTGTCAGCGACCACATCGGATATTTCGGTGACGTGATGGCGACGGTTTGCGAACTGACGGGACAGACTTTGCCGAGCGGTTTGGATTCGATCAGCTTTCTGCCGGCGTTGCTTGGCAAACCGAATCAAGCGCAGCACAAATACATTTACTTCGAGTTTTACGAACAAGGCGGCAGGCAATCGGTGCGCTTCGGCAATTGGAAAGCGATTCGCCAGCCGATGCTGACGGGCAAGGTCGAACTGTTTGATTTGTCGAAAGACCTGGGCGAAACGAATAACATCGCAGATGCCAAACCAGACATCGTGAAACAAGCAATTGCTCTGATGAACGAAGCGCACATTGACCATCCGAATTGGAAAGTGCGGCAGTAGTCTGAAAATCTTTTTTATCCACGAAGGAGCACGAAGAAGGCACGAAGTTTTTAGACAGGATTGTCAGGATTTTTCAGGATTGGTTTCAGATCAGTTGAGTTCGGTTTTCTCAATTCTTCATCCTGTTGAATCCTGTAAATCCTGTCAAAAATTTTCTTCTCTTCGAGGAGAACCATTCACCAGGAAAGTGAGAACACAATGACGACACGATTGATTCAATTGCAGCAAGGAAGCATTCGCAAAATCGGTTTGGTGCAGGAACCAAACATTCGATTGCTGACGAAGTTCGCTTCGATCTACGAACTGGCGACTGAAGCCATCAACACCGGATCGAAACTGACGGAGTTGGTTCAGCAACACTTGAGCGACGAAACTCTTGAATACGATCAGGTTTATGCCGGAGCGTCGGCTTGGCGAATTTTGCCAGCGGCGGATCATCCCGAAGAACCGGCTCGGTGTTTGGTGACGGGAACCGGATTGACTCACACGGCCAGCGCCAAAAATCGTAACGCCATGCACGCCAAAAGCGATAACCTGACCGACAGCATGAAAATGTTTCAGTGGGGATTGGAAGGCGGGCGACCTGCGGAAGGCGAAATCGGCGTTGCGCCCGAATGGTTTTACAAAGGCAACGGCACGGTTTTGCGCGGACACGGCGAAGCGTTAGAGGTTCCAAAGTACGCCGAAGACGGTGGCGAAGAACCGGAAGTCGCGGGCATTTATTTGATCGGAGCCAACGGCCAGCCTTACCGAATTGGCTTTGCCGTCGGCAATGAATTTTCCGATCACCAGTTTGAAAAGCACAATTACCTGTATCTGGCCGGATCGAAGTTGCGCTGTTGCTCCATCGGGCCGGAACTGGCGATTGACCACGACTTTCAATCTGTGCCGGGCACGGTTTCCATCGAACGCGACGGCCAGACGGTTTGGTCGCACGAAATCAAAACCGGCGACGCCGAAATGTGCCACAGCCTGAGCAACATCGAACACCATCACTTCAAATTTGAAGGCCATCGTCGTCCGGGCGATTTGCACGTTCACTTTTTCGGAGCCGATGCTTTCAGCTTTGGCGCAGGCGTTCGATTGAATGAAGGCGATGTGATGAATGTTCGCTTTGATGATTTCGGGCGAACGCTGCGAAACCCTGTCAGCATTGTTCAAGAGAAAGATGCTGTAGTCGCCGTCACTCCACTGACATAAGACGTAAATTGACCAAAGAGAGGTTCCCCGTGATTTCCTTTCGCAAACTCATTCTGCTGATTGGCAGCCTATGGCTGGTTTCAGCTTCAGCGATGCCGCAAATCGCAAGTCAGAAAATCGCGCCGCCGAACATCGTGCTGATAGTTTCAGACGATCACGGTTGGCGCGATTATGGCTTTATGGGTCATCCGCAGATTCAAACGCCGAATTTGGACAAGCTGGCTTCGCAATCGTTGCAGTTTCGCCGGGGTTATGTGCCGACGGCGCTTTGTTCGCCAAGTCTGGTTTCGATCATCACCGGGCGTTATCCGCACGAACATCTGGTGACGGGCAACGATCCGCCAGCGCCTGCTGGAGGCAAGCAAGGCAACTGGCGCAATCATCCTCAATACGTGGCCGATTGGAATGAATTGCGTTCGTTCATCAATCGCCAACCGACCTTGCCGCGTTTGTTGGAGCAGAAAGGTTACGTCAGTTTGCAAACCGGCAAGTGGTGGATGGGCAGTCCGGCCAACGGCGGATTCACTGAAGGCATGAGTCACGGCGACAAAGATCGTGGCGGACGACACGGCGACGTAGGTTTGGACGTTGGCCGCAAAACCATGCAGCCCATCAACGATTTCATCAGTCGCGCTCAAGCTCAGCAAAAACCGTTTTTTGTCTGGTATGCGCCGATGCTGCCGCATTCGCCGCACACTGCGCCTCAGCGGTTGATTGAAAAATACCGCGACAAAGCTCCCAATCTGGAAACGGCGCGTTACTGGGCCAGCGTGGAATGGTTTGACGAAACCTGTGGCCAGTTGCTGGATCAAATTGAAAACACAAACACAATTGTTGTTTACGTCGTCGACAACGGCTGGACTCAAAGCGACAAAGGCGATGCGGTCAGCATTCGTTCCAAACGCACGCCTTATGACGCTGGCATTCGCACGCCGATTCTGATTCGCTGGCCGGGCAAGGTGACGCCGCGCGTGTCATCGCAACTGGCAAGCTCTTTGGACATTGTTCCGACGCTGTTGGCTGCGACCGGCATTGAAGCTCCAAAAGGATTGCCGGGAGTGAACCTGCTGAACGACGCAACGGTCAAAGCGCGTCGAACTTTGTACGGAGCCAGTTTCACGCACGATCTGGTCAAGCTGCGCGAACCATCGGCGAACGTGTTGACTCGGTGGGTGATTGACGGCGACTGGAAATTGCTGGTTCCGGCTCCGGGGCAAACGAATGAAGAGCAGCCTCAGCAAACGGAGTTGTATCGAATCACAGCCGACGCGGATGAACGCGAAAACCTTGCTGCCAAGGAGCCGCGCCGAGTCGAAGCCTTGCGGCGTAAGCTGGATGCCTGGTGGAGTCCGAAGCAAAACTCTGCTCAAACCAAACGGAATATTCTGATTCTTTACGCCGACGATTGGCGGCACGACACGCTGGGAGTTGCAGGGCATCCGATTGTCAAAACTCCGAACATTGATCGGCTGGCGGCTGAAGGCGTGCGGTTCACCAAGAATCACGTCACGACTTCGATTTGCGGAGTCAGTCGCGCAACGCTGTTCACTGGCCAATGGATGTCGCGCCACGGCAACCCGGCTTTTCAAATGTTCAAAACTCCGTGGAGCGAAACTTATCCGGGATTGTTGCGCGCGAATGGCTATCACGTCGGCCACGTCGGCAAATGGCACAACGGCAAGTTTCCTGCGGAGCAGTTCGACTTCGGCAGGTCATACGCTGGAACGCATTTCATCAAAGAAAAAGACGGTTCAGCCATTCACGTTACGCAGAAAAACGAAAACGATGCGTTGGAGTTTTTGCGGACTCGGCCAACGGATAAACCGTTCGTTTTGACGCTGGCTTTCTTTGCCACTCACGCCGAAGATCAGAATCCGAAGCAGTATCTTTACCAGCCGCAAAGCGAATCGCTTTATCAGGATGTGACGATTCCGACGCCGAAAACTGCTGGCGATGAATTTTTCAAACGCCTGCCGCCGTTCATTGCCAACGAAAAAAACGAAGGTCGCAATCGCTGGCATTGGCGGTTCGACACGCCGGAAAAGTATCAGCAATACATGAAAGCTTATTACCGGTTGGCGACCGAAGTGGACTCAACCGTCGGCAAGGTGCTGGCTGAATTGAAAGCGCGCGGGTTGGATGAAAACACGCTGGTGATTTTCACGACGGACAATGGATATTTTCATGGCGAACACGGTCTGGCGGACAAATGGTATCCATACGAAGAATCCATCCGAACGCCGTTGATCGTCCGCGACCCACGAATGCCCAAAGCCAGACGCGGAACGACGAATGATGATTTCGTCTTGAACGTGGATTTGGCTCCGACGATTTTGGCGGCTGCCGGAGTGGCCGCGCCTCAGCAAATGCAGGGAAGCGATTTTGCTCCGCTGTATTTGTCGGCGAAGAAACCGGACTGGCGTCAGGAGTATTTTTACGAACACGCGATCATCAATAACGTCAGCTTCATTCCTTCTTCCGAAGCTCTGGTGCGGCGCGACGTGAAATACATTTACTGGCCGGATTTCAAAACCGAAGAGCTTTTTGACTTGAAACGCGATCCGCGTGAAGAGCGCAATCTGGCAAATGATCCGACTCAGGCAAAACGGCTGGCCGAATTGCGAAAACGCTTTGCCGAATTGAAGGCTCAGGCGAAGTAAGAAAACGAGGAAAGAAATGAACGCATTTGTCAGAACATTGATGTTGACGATTGGTATCGGCTTGCTGGTGTTGATTGGAATCCCGACAAAACACGCGGCTGGGTTGCCAAACATTGTCTTGATCTTTGCGGATGATCTGGGATGGAAAGATGTCGGCTATCAAGGTTCTGATTTTTACGAAACGCCGAATCTGGATCGGCTGGCAAGAGCCGGAATGGTTTTTTCGCAGGCTTATGCCGGAGCAGGGAACTGCGCTCCCAGTCGAGCCGTCATGCTTTCAGGCCAATACGGTCCCAGACATGGAGTGTACGCTGTGGACAACACAGCACGTGGCCCGAAAAACCTGATGCGGATGATTCCCATTCCAAACAAAAGCGGGTTGGCCGAATCGAATGTGACAATGGCCGATGCGCTGAAAGCTGCCGGTTACGCGACGGGGATTTTTGGAAAATGGCATTTGGGCGGAAAGGAAGGCGCGGAACCAGCCGCGCAAGGGTTTGACACTGTATTCAATTCACGTCCGAACCCAAACCAGAAACGCGATGAACCCGAAGACCCAAAAGGCATTTATTCGCTGACTCGCGCGGCAACGACGTTTATCGAAAAGAACAAAGAGCGTCCATTTTTTGCTTATGTCGCGCACCACGCGATTCACACGGCGCTCGAAGCCAGACCATCTTCGCTGGAAAAATTCAAAGCCAAGAAACCCGGCGTTCAACACAAAAACGCGCTTTACGCTGCTTGTCTTTATGACCTGGATGACGGCGTAGCGTTGTTGCTGGCCAGGCTTAAAGAACTGGGCTTGGAGAAAAATACGCTGGTGATTTTTATGTCAGACAACGGCGGGACTCAGCAATCGTCGCAGGAACCTTTGCGCGGCAGCAAAGGTGGATATTACGAAGGCGGCATACGCGAACCGTTCATCGCTTACTGGCCAGGCGTCATCAAACCGGGTTCGCGTTCGGATGTGCCGATTCACAACGTGGATTTGTTTCCGACTTTTCTGGCTGTGGCCGGAGCCGCAACACCGAAAGGCAAACAGCTTGATGGTGAAAACTTGCTGCCGCTGTTCAAACAAACTGGCAAACTGAAACGGCAATCTTTGTTCTGGCATTTTCCGGGTTATCTGGATGACCCTGTGATTCGTGGACGCGATGCGGTCTTTCGCACTCGCCCGGTCAGCGTCATTCGCAAAGGCGATTGGAAGCTGCACCTGTATCACGAAGAATGGTTGCTGGATGGCGGGCGTGAAAAGCTGGCAACCAACAACTCTGTCGAGCTTTACAGCATCGCTGCTGACATCGGCGAGCGAACCAATCTGGCAAACGCAAATACGGCCAAGCGCGATGAATTGCTGAATGAATTGCTGGCCTGGCTCAAATCCGTCAACGCCCCATTGCCGACAGAACGAAACCCTGCGTATGCGCCCGGCGGCTTAAAGAAATGAATAGATTGGAAAGCTTTGGCCAGATAAGTGAAGCGTGTGCGTAATTCGGTACGGAACCAGGAGCAGTAGCGACTGGATACTTTCGAGAGTGGTACTTCAAACCAACCCGGTCGCTACCGCTCCCGGTTCCGTACCATCGCTCAAATTATTGATGGCAAGCCGCTTTTATTCGCACAGGCTTCAGATAAGTAGGGTTTTATTCAAGGCTTTTGGGAAGAAGAGCGGACGGAGGCTTTACGTTTGCTGTGAGAGCGTGGCAACGGTTCGGAATGATGGCGCGTTTTCGGGCGATGCAAAATGTTGGTTTCGGTCGGCGAAACCATTTCATACCCAATTCCGCGCCAGACGATGTGATTTTTCCAGGCCGACGCAAACACGTTGTACAAATAAACCAACGACACCATCGGCCCCAGCAGGACATAAGCCCACCAGTTTTTTTGAATGCGCGCACGATTGGCCGGCAGCAATTGCGAAGCGACGACGGCGCGAGTCCAGCCGGTTGTCGCTCCCAGCAAGAAGATTCCGGTCAACAACGTCGCCAGCGTAAAGCTCAATTGGCCGATGAAAGTCGTTGTAATCAGCCAGGCCAATCCACCCCAGAACGTCAGGTTGTACAGGCAATGTGAAACGGCAGCGACTTGCCAGACTCGTTGGGAATACACGCGCGTGATTCGCATTTGCCGCGTGCTGAATTCCAGCAGTTCGGAAAATGTTGCGTCGGCGTGCGAAGCCACCAAACAATGAGGAACGAATTTGATTCGTTGACCGCCTTGATGAATCGCCGCGCTCAAAGCGTAATCGTCGCTCAGCGTGCCTTGCCAGTATTGTTTGATATTCAGCCGCTCGAAATTTTCGCGCCGAATTGCCGTCGAACCTCCCCAGGCAAATGACGACCGTTCGCCCAGCAAAGACAACGCACTGGAATTCCACACCGACAGCAATTTGGAAAACAGGCCGCCACGCACAGGCAAATACCAGCGAAACCCTGTGGTCGCTCCGATGCGTTTGTCGCCGAGCGGCGCGATCAATTCCGACAGCCAATACTTGCTGGGGCGCGCATCGGAATCGGCGAAAACGATGACTTCGGCGCGGCGGTCAATCGAATTCAACATATCAATCGCCGCCAGCAGATTGTGAACTTTCTGGCCGCGAATCCGGGCTTCACCGGCGACGACCAGCCAGGCCGGGCGGCGGCTGTAGTTTTTAATCAACCGAGAGAGCACTCCGTATGCCGGATCGCCGTCGTTTTCAGTGACAAAAATGATTTCGTAATCGCGGTATTCCTGCGCGAACAGCGCGCGCATGTTGTCTTCAAAATCGTGTTCCAGGCCTTTGCACGGAACGATGACCACCGCTTTGGGCTGGTATCGGTTGGAGCGCGGATGGCTGTGCCGCAAGGCGTAACGGGCGAATCGAATCGCCGCGCCGAGCGATAAAAGACTTTGCAGAAAAAGAATTACGCCTAGAACGATAATGATCGTTTCCATAACCACCGCACTCAAAATTTGGTTTTTAGGTATCGAATCTTCAGAACGGGAAGCCGATTCGAGGGGGACTGCATTCTGCTCGAAAGAGACGTGAAATGCCAGACGATTTTCTTACAACGGGGCGGGAAATTTGTAAAACTTCGGACTTTTAATGAGTGCCCGGAGTTTAGGTTGGAAAATCGGCTAATTTGCTTTCAATCATCTCAGTGATTTGCGTTGGACTTTCATCGTTTAGCGCCAACCGCTTGGCTTCCAGAATAAATCCGGCCAAATCGGTTGACCGGTCGCGGAACCGCGCATCGCGCGAAATTAAATCTTCGATTACACGGCGTTCGCGTTCGCCGCGCGAAACGGTTTCGCTCAACCCGGCGGCGACGGCGTATTCCACCGGAACCGTCTGATTGCGAACCATGACCAGCAACGGTTTGAACTCCTTTTTGATTTCATCGCGCAGCCGGTTCAATTCCAGCAGCGAGTTTTTGAACCCAAGCTGCCCTTTGAGCGCGAGTTCGATTACCGGCGGCAACGCGGTGTCGTTGTCCGCTTTGTGCGGAGTCAATTCAAGCCGCAAGTGCGCAAACAAGGCTTCATGAAATTCTTCGGGCGTTGTCTGTCCGTTCACGTCAAATGCAACGCGAATGACTGGTCGCTGGCGATAATCGTTGACCAGCCGAGCCGTGTGCTGTTTACCCTCCACTTCAACGATGTACGCGCCGCGTTCGTTGGCGTATTCGTCCACGCTGCACGCTTCCAGCGAACCGGGATTGTAAGCCCAACCGTCAATCACAAAGTTTTTGTGCGTGTGTCCCAGCGCCAGATAATCAATGTAATCTTTCAACTCATTAAGTTTGGCGACAGGCAACGGCGGGCTGGGATGATTGACGTGGCCTTCGACATCGGTGTGCAACATCATCACGTTGAACCGTTGCGGATCGTGATGATCGCGCAACAGATCAACCAACGCCGTCAGCGATTGCGTCACCGTCGAACCGTACCAGATCGAACCGAAAATTCTGATGTCGCCGATGTCAATGAATGAACCTGAGCCTGTTTGTTCGTTCCAGGCTTCCAACCGCGCCAGACCGTCTTCGTAAATCGGTTCCAGCAGTTTGACGTATCCCCACTGCGACAAACTTCGCAGCCAACTGAACTTTGTGCCGACTTCGTGCGAATCGTGATTGCCTTCGATGACGACAACCGGGATGCCGGCGTCGCGCAATCTGGTTAAACAAAACATCGCCTGGTTCATTGCTCGCGGTTCGATTTTGCGAGCGTCGAAAAAATCTCCGGCAATCAGCACGAACGAAACCTGTTCGGCCAGCGCGTATCGTTCAATGCAATCGCGCCAGGCGTGGAAAAAATCCTGTGCGCGCTCTTCCGAACGATAGCGGCGAATGCCCAGATGAATGTCAGCAATGTGCAGAAACTTGGTCATGCGGAATTCATAATCTTCAACTACGAATACTCACAAATTGTCACGAATGTTTGTTGGGGAAGCACATTCAATCTTTTGGGTGATTCGTGCTCATTCGAGTTCATTCGTAGTTGATAAAAAGTTCCTTCATGGAACGTCGGGTTTGCTCAGAATGATCGTTTCGCGGAAAGTCGCGTAAGTCGCTCGACCGTTCAGCTTCGCAGGCGCGAATCGGTATTGCCGGAAAGCTTCGATGGCTTTGGGATTCAGCGCCGGATCGGGCGAATCCAGCACGCGGACGTTGCTGACTGTGCCTTCGGGAGTGACGATGCACTGCAAAGTGATCGAACCTTTAGGGCGCGAACCCACAGTGAATTTCAGCGGCGCGCGATTGATGATCGCCGGAATGACGAAGGTGTCGCTTTCGCCGAGTTCGACTTTCGAGCCGAACTGATCGGTAGGCCGTGAAATGTCCGACGGTTTGTTTTGCAAACTTCGAGCGGTTTGCACAGAAGGCGTGATTGTCACAAGCAGCGAACGTTTTTCCGGCA
The DNA here is from genome assembly GCA_902825875.1 of uncultured Acidobacteriota bacterium. Taxonomy (GTDB): domain Bacteria; phylum Acidobacteriota; class Blastocatellia; order RBC074; family RBC074; genus RBC074. The sequence continues at coordinate 102,316 of CADECP010000003.1, read as the reverse complement.
CGGTTTCAATTCCGTCCGGCCCTTTGAACTCCTTGACGCCGAAATCGCCGCGTTCGCCGCGCAACATCACGGTTTCATAACTTCCGGCGGTGACACTTTTCGATTCCAGCAAAACCTGTTCGCCGTATTTGGCGACGAAATCGAACGTGACTTCCGACTTGGAAATGATGCGCGGCGTGATGATGAACACGAACTGCTTTTCGTTCATCGGTTGCGAATCGGTGAAGGCTTCGCTTTCGCGCAAACCGATGGTGCGAACGTAGCGAAATTTCAGGTCTTCGACGCCGAAATTTCGCTGGATGTATTCGATCTCTTCTTCGGGCGTGTTGGCGGTGACTTTCAGCGTGTTGATCTGAGAAAACTTTTTCGAGCGCACATCGTCGAACTGGTAAATGGCGACTGTCACGCCTACTCCATAATCGTTTTGTTTCAGAAGTTGAGCTTGCGCCTGAGTAGACAGCAGACAGCAGACAGTAGGCAGTAGAAAAAGCGTCAGCAGTAATCTCTTAACATTCATCATCTTCATAAGTTGGTTTTTCCTCCAACATCAATTGATAGGCGTCGCGTTTTGACAGGCCGCGCGATTTGGCGGCTTGTTTGATGGCGTCGTTGCGGTTCAATCCGCCGAGCATCAAACGTTCGACTTGTGAACTGATGAAGCCTGTTTCGATCGGAGCCAGATTATCTTTGGCGTTTCCGGCGATGACAAGCGTCATTTCTCCGCGCGGTTGGGTGGCGTCGAAATGCTCCTTCAGTTGCGATAACGTGCCGCGAATGAACTGTTCATGCAGCTTGGTCAGTTCGCGTGCCAGCGAAGCTTGCCGGTCGCCGAAAACTTCCAACGCATCGGCCAACGTTTCACGGATTCGATGCGGAGCTTCATACAGCACCAACGTTGCGCGTTCGAGTTTCAATTCTTCCAACCGCGCGCGGCGAGCCATTTTCTTCGATGGCAAAAAGCCAACAAACAAAAACGAATCGGTCGGCAATCCCGACGCGATCAATCCGGCGATGACCGCTGCGGCTCCGGGAATCGGAACTATCGTGATGCCGCGTTCGATGGCCGCCAGCACGATTCGATAAGCCGGATCGGAAATTCCGGGAGTTCCCGCGTCGGAAACGATGGCGACCGATTTTCCTTCGAGCAGTCGTTGAACGAGTTCTTCGGTGCGCGCTTGCTCGTTGTGTTCGTGATAACTGACGGTCGGTTTTTGAATGCCGAAATGATCCAGCAACCGGCGCGTGTGCCGCGTGTCTTCGCAGGCGATCAAGTCAACGGATTTGAGCACATTCAACGCGCGCAACGTGATGTCTTCCAGATTGCCAATCGGAGTTGAAACCAGATAGAGAGCCATTGGCCGGATTCTTGAACGCGCCAGCGCCGTTGCGCAAGTCGAACATAATAAGAGGCGAACACTTTGCTGCGCTCGCGTCGGCAAAACAAGAATGGTAATCTTCGGCCTTGATTACGTCTTTGACGCTTGGCTGAACTTTCTGGACATTACTCGGAAAACAACATCATGACTTCGAAATTCGTGCGACGATTCTTGTTGAGCTTGTTGGCGATATTGCCGGTTACGGCGATGTTTTACTTCGTTTCTCGACCTGCCAACGCGCAGGAAGACCCGAATCAGCAATTCATCACTTTGTTGTCGGGCAAACTTTCCGGCGAAGCGCGAGAGATCGAAGCGCCGGTTGAAGTCGGCGTGTTGCGAGTGTTTTTCTCTGTGCGTGCCAGTGGCGATTTCAAATTGGAGCTTGTCTCTCCGTCAGGCCGAATCATTCCGTTGAACGAACCGAACATTTCCGTCACCGAAGCCGATGGCAAAAAAACAGTGGCGATGTGGGATCCGCGACCAGGATTGTGGAAGATGCGCGTCACCGGTTCAGGCGATTTCGCCGCTTCGGCTTGGGCGCAAGGCGAACTATACATTTGCTGCATGCAGTTTTTTGCGCGCAACCTGATTCACCAACTCGACAAGTTCCAGCCGGTTCGCGGATCAAAGCAACAAGCTCAGGTTTATGCGTCCGGGTTCAACATCGAAGCTCTGGAATTTCAGGCCATCAGTGAACAAGGTGAATTGATTGCGCCGCTCAAAATTCGCCAAAGCGATTATTCCAATCCTTACAATTTCACGTTGCTGCTGGAAACGCCGGATCAACCGTTTCGCATCCGTGCTCGCGGGCGCGACACCAGCGGCAAACAGTTTCAGCGCGTGTTTTATTGGCTGGTGCGCCCACTGGCGTCGGAACCGGCCAACGCCCAGCCGGATGTTCCCGGCGGAGCGCAGCCGCAACCTACGCCGCAGGACTGGGACAAAAACGCCGTCGCCGGAGAATACAAAATCGTGCGCGCTCAAATCACCAACTGGTCGGATGAGCCGCTGCTTTCGGAAAAAGGAAATCCGATTGGAGTTCGGGTGAAGTATTCGATCCGCTTTCCGGTGGATGGCCAGTATTCGCCTTATCCGCAGGCATTCCCGGAACGTATTCCCAACACCTACACCGGAGCGATGAACCTGAAGTTGTATCGCAGCCACATCGAGCCTGTGCCCGATGGTTTGCAATCGCCGCAACAAATCTTTTTCAGCGGTCGGCCCGCGTTCAAAGCCGGAATCACTTACAACCTGACAGTCGAAATGATTCCGGGCTACGCCAACTACAACGAACAGAAAAAGAGTTTTTGTCTGGCAACGCGGTCTTACAGCCAGCAGGGAATCCGCGAACGTTTCGAACGCGAAATCACCAGCGATGGCAAAGTCCGTTTCCGGCTTTCGTTTTCCGGCACTGATCTGGAAGGCCGCACGCCTGTGCTGACTGAAAACACTTATGCACCAGGCGTCTGGCATCGCAGCTTTATCAAAGACGGGGTTCCCGAATGTCAGTAGTTTCAGGCCGAATTGCTCGATGCTTCTCATCGGCAGTTCGGTTTGTTAGCATACGCCGCGCTGAAGTTGCGGCGCGTGAGCAAAAAGTTTCCCCTTCCAGCCTCCCCCGTTTCAATGAGTGAAACGATTGATGAATATGAATAGCTTGGACAGCAACAACGAACAGGCGATGCTGGCTGAAGTTGGGCGCGCCACTGCGCGATTGATTCACGACTTCAAAAACCAGTTGGGCGGTTTGAAGCTTTACACCGCCTATTTGAAAAAACGATTTGCCGCGCATCCTGATCTGGCAGATGGACTGGAAATCGCCGACAAGATCGTTCAGAGCGTCAATGAGATGACGGAAAACGCCAACTTGATTGGCAAACTGACGCGGCCATTGGAATTGACGATGCTGGCAACCGATTTCGTTCAGTTGATCGAGCAGGCAATCGGCCAATGCAGTACGCGAATCGCCGAACGTGGCTTGACGATGAAAACCGATCTGGCCGAATTGTCACCAGAGCAAAAAAGCGTCAAGTTGGATTCGCAGCAAATGCTGTTGGCGCTTGGCGCTTTGTTTTCACGGGGGATTGAAGCCGCGCGTGAAAACGGGCAAGTGAGTTTGAGTGTGCGAAGCGGCGCAGATGAATTGGAACTGTCTTTTGTTGACGACGGTGAACCGCTGAGCGATGAACAGCGCGAATCGCTGTTTCGATTTTCAACCAGCGAACGGTTGAACAAACACGCGCTGAATCTGGTGATGGCTCGACGGATTTTCGAAGCGCACGGCGGACGGCTGACGGCGCTGGCTGCTGAAAATTCCGGCCTGACGGGAACCGAAGTCAGGCTGACGATCAAGATTTAAGATTTGAAACAGGTGTGATTGCTGGAGAAGCTTGCCCTTGAAAAGTGACAACAAAATACTGGTCGTTGATGACGAACCTTCGATAACTGACGGATTGCGGTTGCTGCTCGGCGCCGAAGGCTACAAAGTGGAAACCGCTCCGAGTTTCGGCGTCGCGCGTGCGACGCTGGAACGAAACGCGACGGAACCGCCTGATCTGGTGATTACTGATTTGCAATTGCCCGATGATCGGCAAGGCGGTTTGTCGTTGCTGCGGTTGGTGAAAGAGCGCGCGCCCGACACCGAAGTCATCGTTATCACCGGTCACGCGACGGTTTCTGAAGCCGTCGAAGCGACCAAGTCCGGCGCGTTTTACTTCGTTGAAAAACCTTTCGAGCCGGAGCAAATTCTGCTGCTGGTCGAAAAAGCTTTGGAACGCCAGCGGCTGGTGAGCGAATCGGAAAGTCTGCGAAAGCATTTTCAGAAGCAGGAATTTTCCAGCATCATCGGCGGTTCCAAAGCCATGCAGATGATTTACGAAACGATTGCCAGCGTCGCCAAAAGCGATGCCAACGTGCTCATCATCGGCGAATCCGGCACAGGCAAAGAACTGATTTCCAATGCGATTCACTTCAATTCGCTGCGCGCGTCAAACGAATTGGTCAAGGTGAATTGCTCGGCGCTGCCGAAGGAATTGATCGAAGCCGAGCTGTTCGGCTACGTCAAAGGAGCTTTTACCGGCGCGATTCAAAACCGTTCCGGTTTGGTGGCTCAGGCCAAAGGTGGCAGCTTGATGCTGGACGAAGTCGGCGAAATGCCGATTGAATTGCAGCCGAAACTGCTGCGCGTGTTGGAAGAGCGGCGCTTTCGCCCGGTCGGAGCGACTGAAACCTTTGAAGCGGATTTTCGGCTGGTCTGCGCGACAAACCGCGAACCGCGCGAAGCGATCAAGGAAGGGTTGATGCGCGAAGATTTGTTCTACCGAATTTCGACCATCACCATCAATGTTCCGCCGCTGCGCGAACGTGCCGAAGATTTGCAACTGCTGACTGATTTTTTCTTCAACAAGTTCAAGGAAAAATACAACCGCCCGTTGCAAGGCTTTACGCAACTGGCTTATCAACGAGTTTTCGCGCATCGCTGGCCGGGCAATGTCCGCGAATTGCAAAATGCCATCGAACGCGCCGTGTTGCTGGCCAAAGGTTCGCGCATCGAACCTGAAGATTTGCCGTTCGGAATCCAAAACGACGAAATGGAACCGCAGTCGTTTTACATTCCGCCGAACATGACGCTGGAAGAAATCGAACGTGTCGTCATCGAACAAACGCTCAAACGAACTCAAGGCAACAAACAGGCGGCGGCTCAGGTGTTGGGAATTTATCGCCCACGCCTTTACAGCAAAATCCGCAAATACCGAATCCAGATTCCGCGCGAAACGCGCAAACGCGAGAAAAAAGCCGATGAAAATTCAGATCAACGCTCCGGCAGTCCCGGCAATCATGGATAAATTTTGGCGCGGCGTCTGCACTTTGGCTGCGCTTGGAGTGTTATTGATTTCGGTGGCGGCGCAACAGCCCGCCGGAACCAAACTGCCTGCCAACGCTCGCATCACCAAAAACGAAGTCATTGCCGTTCAACTCGAATTGCGCCGCTTGGGATTCCTGAAATCCGGCATCAGCGGCAAGCTGGATGACGCCACCAGCAGCGCCGTCCGCGAATACCAGAGCGCGAAATCATTGCTGGTGACGGGCAGAATTGATCCGGCGACTTACGAAAAACTAGGCTTGCCGTATCCAGCGCCTGATCCCGACGACCCGAACATTGCTCAGCGCACCGGAGGTTATGTCGCCTCAAAAACCAAAGAAGGCACCCGGTACGGACTGGAAAAAACTTGGGATGCGGGCAGTTATGCGGCGACAAAATCCAAAGAAGGCGCGCAGGCTTCGGTGAAGGGAGTGAAAAGTGCCGGGCGGCTGAGCGGTCGAAAAACCGTTTCGTGGATTCGCCGCAACGACGATGGCATTTCTCGTGACCTAGCTGAAGTTTTTTTCGAGCATCACGAATGGACTGGCGTAAAGTATGAAGTGAAAGACGGAATGGTGACGTTGATGATCCCGCGAAACAACAAAGTGGATGTCAGCAATCTGGTTTCAGGAGTTAGAACGGTGGCGGGTGTGCGGTCGGTTTTCGTCGTGTTTTGCAATGACGACTGTTACCAGGAACCGAAAAAGGAATCGAATTAAAGTTTTACCGGAGAGCGGTTGACGTTGCGTCGAGGAATCAGTCCTTGTGCGCTGTTGAATTCTTCTTCGATTTTCTGAATTTTGTTCTCTATATCAGCGCAGACGTTTTTGGTTTCATCAAGCGATTTGTTGGCAAGTTCATCAAGTTGCCGGTCAAAGTCATTCAGTTTGCTCAGCCAATCCGACAATTTGTTTTGAAGCGAAAGTTTGGTGTTTGCGCCAAGTTCATTCCGCAGCTTGGTGATTTTTTTTCTCACCTGATCAATGTTGTCCTGCCGTTCCTTCTGGCTTTCTTCGTTCTGACGGACGCTTTCCAATTGCTGAGCTTCGGATTCGGCTTTCTGGCGGCTGACATACGTGGTGGCGACAAACACCAATCCTGTGATTCCCAATACCAACAAACCGATAAAAATCGCCAGATTCGTTTTTGAATTTTTCGGCTTTGCCAGCGAACCATTGCTGTTTGCCGATGAATCGCGTTTGGCAGGCGCTCCGTCCAATTCTGCCGTCAGGGGGCTGGTGTGGCGCGAATTCAGCGGCGCTGTTGGGGGGTTGATTGGTTCAGCAGAACTGCTCAGGTCGGTTTCAAAATCTTCAACCGAGAAAACGGCAGTAATCGGCTCAACACGATCAGACAGGTCGTTGGTTCGTTTGCGCTCAGGGAGTTCACGTTGTAACGGAGCAGTGAACGGAGTGGCTTGCTTGGGCGGGAGAGGCAGCGGTTCGGTTGCTCGTTTGGCGGCGTCAGTATTCGACGCCGCCTGATTATTAGCCTGAGTTCCAGCCTGGTCCAGAGGGTCTGTTTTAGCTCCTGTGTTCCAGTTGATCTCGGTCGGCGTATCAGGCGAACGAGCCAGGCTTTGAGGCTCAATCAAACCATTCGGCAGCGGCAAACCCGAACCTGAAAATTGCGCGATGACAACAGTGATGTTGTCTTCTCCGCCGCGTTCATTGGCCAGATTGATCAGCGACTGGCAGGCGGATTTGAAATCTCCTGCTGCATTGACGATGCCAGCGATTTCATCGGCGTGCATTTTGCCGGACAATCCGTCGCTGCACAGCACCAGCGTGTCCAACTGGCAAAGCGCAATGGCGTTGACTTCCACGTTGACGTTGTTGTGCGCGCCGAGCGCCTGCAAAATCACGTTACGATAACTGTGAGTTTCGGCTTCTTCTTCGGTGATTTGACCGGCGTCAATCAATTGTTGAACCAATGATTGGTCTTTGGTGACTCGACAGATGTCACCCTGTCGAATCAGATACGCTCGGCTGTCCCCGACCTGACCAAAGTACAAGTGGTTATTGTTAATGCCTGCTGCCGTGAATGTTGCGCCAAGCCCACGATGCGCTTGATTGGTTTGTCCGTCGGCGTGAATGACCAGATTGGCTTCTTCGACGGCCAGCCGCATACGTTCAGGAAAAGGCATGTTTCCGTAAATTTCATGCGCCTGTAGTTGCAACATACGGTCGCGCACGGTTTCGACGGCGATTCTGGAAGCGACTTCGCCAGCCAAAGCCCCGCCCATGCCATCTGAAACAGCCAGCAAAGTTCCGTAATAGCCTTGTGCGTAAGTAAGCAGTTCGTGCGGCTCTTCCTCGTTGGCCGTCCAACTTTTGCCGGACGAAAGGTCCAGAATCAGGAAGTTGTCTTCATTGCCGCTGCGCACCATGCCCACGTCTGTCTGAGCATAAAGCGCCAAGTTGATGGTTGGAAGCTCGGCCATAAAGTTTGTGATGAGTGATGAGCGGTTTGTGATTAGTGAGTGAGTTTACTTCTGCTTGTCACTTGTCACGGTTCACTTTTTCACTGTGTCTACGCTCGCTCGAGCGCCGCGTCTAAATCCGTGATGATGTCTTCGACATCTTCGATTCCGACAGAAATTCGCACCAGCCCGTCCGAAATGCCCAACTTTGCGCGTTGATCCGCCGGGACTGAAGCATGTGTCATTGTCGCCGGATGGGAGATCAAGGTTTCAACGCCGCCGAGGCTCTCAGCAAGTGCGCAGAGGCGCACATTATCCAATACACCTCGCGCTGCCGCAAGAGAACCAGTTTCAAACGCAATCATTCCGCCAAAACCGGACATTAATCGCTTGGCGCGTTCGTGTTGTGGGTGCTGTACCAGCCCAGGATAGTAGACTTTTTGAACTTTCGGGTGTTCGGTTAAGAAACTGGCGACCGCGCGTCCGTTTTCGTCGTGCTGGCGCATGCGAACGGCCAGTGTTTTGGTTCCGCGCATCACTAAAAATGAATCGAACGGTGAAATGATCGCTCCGACAGCGTTTTGCAAAAAACCGATTTGTTCGGCGTCTTCGGATTTGCTCGTGATTGCCACGCCGCCGACGCTGTCGCTATGGCCGTTCAAATACTTGGTTGTCGAATGCACCACGATGTCCGCTCCCCATTCGATTGGGCGCAGGAAAAACGGACTCATAAAGGTGTTATCCACCACCAGACGAATGTCATTGGCTTTGGCCAGACGGCCAATGCCTTCCAAATCGGCAACAGCCATAATCGGATTGGTTGGAGTTTCGACAAAGATCATGCGCGTGTTGGGCTTTAGCGCATTTTCGACATTGATCGCTTCAGTCGTGTCAACATAGCTGAAATCCAGGCCGAAGCCGCGCATCACGCGCTCGAATAAACGGTAGGTTCCGCCATAAGTATTATCGGAAACGATGACGTGGTCGCCGGCTTTCAGCAGTTTCAGCACGGTATCAATCGCCGCCATTCCCGAAGCGAAACAATGAGCGGCAATTCCGCCTTCCAGCGCGGCCAGATTTTTTTCCAAAGCAATTCGCGTTGGGTTTTGAGTTCGAGCGTATTCAAAACCTTTGTGTTGGCCCAAAGCGTCCTGAACATACGTCGAAGTTTGGTAGATAGGCACGGCGACTGCGCCGGTTGTCGGGTCAGGTTCCTGTCCCGCGTGAATTGCTTGTGTTGCAAACCCCATAATGAATTCGATTAAGACAACGGTGAATTTCGGCGCAGATATTAAATACTAAGCCTCGAAAAAGAAAGCTGTATTTCCTGTAAAAGTTTGCAGCCGTTCAAACGACCGTGACCGCGCATTGGCGGGAAGGTTAAAATCCACCCGATGTCACAGGAGAAAACTATGAACAACGATTTGAACGAACTTCGGGCTTATCTGGATTCGACGCAGGCAAAATTGTTGGCTGAGTTAGGCAACATGGATTTGAATCAATTCCCAAACAATGGCGGCTGGTCGGCTGGGCAGGTTGTGGCGCATCTGATTAAAACCGAGAAGTATCTTTATCCGTTGTTTTCTTTTGTGCCGAAGCTGATTCGGTCACAGGCCGTTTTGGATCAGTTGAACTGGTTGAATGTTGCGTTGAACAAACTGGCCGGGATGAGCTTCCTCAGCAATGGCGAGCAACTGCCGAAGAGTTTTCAGCAGTTGAATCCTGGCGCATTTGGCGGGCGATTTACGGCTCCGGCGTTTTTGAAACCGCGTCGCAAAACTTACGACTTCGACAGTTTGTGGGCCAAACGCGAAGCGGCCAGAGCGAAAACTCTGGCCGCTTTGGAACGATCTGATTTGTCACGGCTCAAGCAACTGAAATTCTCGCATCCGATTCTCGGCAGCTTTTCGCTGTTCGAGTTCGCACTGTTCATCGGCAAACACGAAGAATGGCACACCGAACAACTCAAACGGATCAAAGCCAATGTTTAGGCCAATGTTTAGCTGGCAGCGGCAACCGCTTTTTCTTTTTCGTCCAGCCTGCCGATCATCCCATTCCACGGAGCGACGACCAGCGAAACGTTGCCTTGAGCCTTCATTTGGCAAGCCAGCCGGATCGGCGAATCGGCTTCACCTGTGAATCCTTCGTAGCCGAAGTATCGCCAGCGATCAATTTCGCGCTGATTGGGCGGAGAGATTTTGCCGCCATCCGACAGCACACCCACCCAGCAAGTTCCGCATGATGCTGCGCGACATTCGACCGGAATCGGCCCTTCTCCCGGCATGCAGCGTGCGTCTTCAGCATGATAATCGCGTTCGTATTGGCGACCTGCCATCGTCACATCTTGCTGGCTGATGAGTTTGAACGAACAACCGGGTTCGTATTCCCGATAAGTCACCGTGAAGGATTTGTTCACCGAACGCAAAAATCCGAACACTCCCTGGCTGTCGTCTTTCGCACGGTCGGCAACGATTTGGTCGGCGGATTTTCGCCACGACGAACCGTATCGTCCCGATGCCGCCGGTTGACGAAACACGCCCAACCCAACCTGAGCCAGCGTGCCAAACGCCACCGCAGTGATTCCGACCAGCAATGAAACCGGCGCGTTTACTTCTCCGGCGACTTTGCGAGCCACATCGCGGATTTGCGCGTCCAGCGGAGTTTGCATTCCGGTTTCGGCGTGCAATGCGACGGCTTTTTTGACCTGTGGCCAGTAACGATGTCCGTACAAAAACTCCGCCGACGAATCCACCTGATCTGTCAGGCGATAGTCGCCTTTCAAGATCAACTTTTTCGCCGTCGCCTCCGGGTCTTCTGATTCGGTCAAGGCTTTGTTCAGTTTGACCGGAAAGAATGCAAACCAGATTTGCGTGGCTCGCTGGTCAACCGGGTGAATTGCGCCTTGAAGTTCCGCCACGATTTTTGCCCAACCGCCATCATCGAACTTGTTCAAATAACTGACTAACTGATTTGAAGAATCGGCCATCGAAAACTCCTCCTCTATTTTTTATCCATTTTTGGTGTAGCAGGTCTGGCCACTTTCACTTTGTTATTCATGATTTCGACGGTGTATTCGACTTCCTGATTTACGCCGCCTTTGTCCAATACGTTTGCTTTGAAACTGCCACTCTGACCATCCATTTTCACCGAAATGGGGAAGCGACCAATCACATCGTCTTTGAATGGAGTCGTGTAATTCCTGGTCGGCGCGTCGTAGGCCAGCACCTTGATGCGGTCGAAATCGGCTCGATCATCGGCGTCAATTACTTTTCGTTCCAGCACCAGGAAATGATCTCCGGTGCGGCTGTCGTCGCCGTGAACCGTGCCGAGTTTTTGCCAACCGACGATACGTCGCCCGCTGGAAACGAAGTAGATAATTTCGCCCGGAATATCCAATTCGACCGAACCGCCGTAAATCCATCCGGCGGGCAAAACTGTCAATCCGCTCAGTCGCACTTGGAGCCATTCGTCATATTTTGTTTCCTGTTTGGAATCCGAAGCCGCTCCTTCTGCGCTTTCTGCTTTTTGATCCAGCGATGCCGGGCGAGGTTTTCGTTCGCGCGCGACAATTTCCATGATCGTTCCCGAAGGCAGCGGAGCCGCCACGTTTTCTTCCGTCGTTCGATCCGGCGTCAATCGCAGTTTCAATGTGGCTTTCGATTTGCCGATGGCTTGAGTGGGAATGTCTTTGATTTCGTCGGCCATCTTGCGCGATTTGGCGACAATGTCTTCCTTAATGAAGTTCTTGGCTTCCGCCCAACCTTCCTGACCGTCGCCAGCTTTGACGTTCACCCACGGAGTTCCGTCTTCGGATTTGCTGCGTTCGGTGATGGTTACGCGGTCGCCTGATTTCAGTTCGCCTATGCCGCGCGCCGCCTGAGCCGTCGAATTTTTCAGCCGAATCTTTTCCGGCACGACGTAGGCGCTTTCGCTCGACAGGCTTGAGCCTGAGCAGGCGCTTGCCAACAACAAACCAGCCAGTAGAAAAAACAAGCTGAGTTTCGTTTGGCTGCAATTGCTAAACACACTCATGGTTGATGCCCTCAAGAATAATTGCGAATTGTCGTTTGGGATTATGAAGTCGCGGGCGAGTTTACGGACGGCAGGCGAAAGTTGCAAGAAGCGGCTCGACTCAAAACAGCGCGTCCAGCGCATCGGCCACCGACCGTACGCCGATGACTTCCAGCCGGTCGTCTTCGGGCAAACCGGTCAGATTGTTTTTCGGCAGGATGACTCGTTTGAATCCCATGCGAGCGGCTTCGCGCAAACGAATGGCCGCGTGGCTGGTGGCACGGACTTCGCCGGCCAGACCGACTTCGCCGAAGACAATCGTGTGTTCGTTGATCGGGATGTTGCGAAAGCTGGACGTCACCGCCGCCACGATGCCCAAATCCACCGCCGGTTCGTTCAGCGCAATGCCTCCGACCAGATTGACGAAAATGTCGTCGCCGCTCAGATGAAAACCGACGCGCTTTTCCAGCATGGCCACCAGCAAAGCCACGCGGTTGGGTTCAACTCCCAAAGTCGTCCGCCGCCCCGTTCCGAATTTCGACGAACTGACCAGCGCCTGGATTTCCACCAGCATTGGCCGCGTGCCTTCTATCGCTGCGACCACCGCTGAGCCGGAAGCGCCAATCGGGCGTTCGCTCAAAAACACTTCCGAAGGATTCGGCACGCCGACCAATCCCGCGCCGGTCATTTCAAAAATCCCAAGTTCGTTAGCAGCGCCGAAACGATTTTTGGCCGCGCGCAAGATGCGATGGTTGTGATGGCGTTCGCCTTCAAAATAAATCACCGTATCCACAATGTGCTCCAGAGCCTTTGGCCCGGCAATCGTGCCTTCTTTGGTGACGTGGCCGATCAGAAACACCGGCAATCCCAGATTTTTGGCCAGCAGCAAAAACTGCCCGGCAACTTCACGGACTTGGGAAACCGAACCGGGCGCGCTTTCCAGCTTTTCAGAAAAAATGGTTTGGACGGAATCAATGATGACGGCTTTGGGCTGCAAGCGTTCGATTTCGTCGAAGATGCGTTCCAGACTGGTTTCGGCCAGCAAAAACAACCCGGCGGGATTGATGCCCAAACGTTCGCCGCGCAGTTTGATCTGGCGTTCGCTTTCTTCGCCGGAAACATACAGGACGTGGCCGTACACTGCGCTGAGCTTATCCGCCACCTGACTGAGCAACGTGGATTTGCCGATGCCCGGTTCGCCGCCGATCAGCACCAACGAGCCTGGGACGATGCCTCCGCCGAGCACGCGGTCGAATTCTTCAATGCCCGTGACTTCGCGCGCATCGTCCTGCGCCTCGATTTCGGTGAAGGCGATGGGCTTGCTGTCGCGCCAACTGATGCCGACGCGAGCCGTGCTGGTGGAATCCTTGCCGACCGGGCGTTCGCGCTCTTCAACAAAAGAATTCCATTCGCCGCAATCGGGACATTTGCCCATCCATTTGCGCGACTGAAAGCCGCAATTCTGACAGGCGAAAACTATGCGTGGTCCTTTGGTTGCCATAGGCCGGATTGTAAGCCAGAGACAGAGTTGATTGAAGTCGCAAGTTTGGGATTGATCAAATCATTGCAGGCCTTGTTGCGAGCCTTTATAGTTTTTGGCGATGAACATCCTTCAATCGCCCGCAATTATCTTTCTTTCAATTCTGGCTTTGTGTGCTCAGCCGACTTTTGCTCAACGAAGCCAGCAGCCAAAATCGCCAGCCACCGCCGAACAAAATTACAAACTCGGACTGGCCGCCTTGCAGCGAAACAACCCGGCGCAAGCCGTCGCTTCGTTGCGAGCGGCGATCAAACTCCAACCGGAATTTGCTGAAGCGCATAACGCGCTCGGCACGGCGCTAGGGCAGTTGGGGCAGGGCGACGAAGCGATCAGTTCCTTCCGCGAAGCCATTCGCTTGCGACCGGATTTTGCCGAAGCGCGCGCCAATCTCGGTTTGGCTTTGCAGCAAAAAGGCCAGATCGCCGAAGCCATCAACGAATTTCGCGCGGCGATTGATGCTCGGCCAAGCTTTGCCGAAGCGCACAGCGCGTTGGGGTTTGCGCTCGGCCAGACGGGGAACATTGACGCCGCCATTTCCGAATTTGAAGCCGCCATCAAACTCAAACCGGATTTTCACGAAGCGTTTTTTCGGCTCGGTGTGACGCGCTGGTTCGGCCAGCAATTTGCCGAAGCCATTGTGCCGCTGCGCGAAGCGGCGAAACTCAATCCCAAACATTTTGAATCGCGGTATTACCTCGGCGTGTGTTTGCAAAAGACCGGCGCGATTCCAGAAGCGATTGAAGAGCTTCGCCAGGCCGTCAAGCTGGGGCCGAAAATCGCCGATGGATTCAACGCGCTTGGTTTGGCGCTTTATGTTGACGAAGACACCGACAACGCCATCGCCGCGTTGCGCGAAGCCATTCGCTTGAAGCCGGATTTCATCGAAGCGCGCAATCAGCTTGGCCTGACATGGATTCAAAAACGCGACGCGGCTGCGGCTGTGGCCGAATTTGAAGCTGCGCTGAAAATTGATCCGAACAACTCCGTGACGCTGAACAATCTTGGCCTGGCGCTGATTCAAAAAGCCGATTACGTCGCAGCGATTGAAGTTTATCGCCGATTGCTGGCCGCCAACGCCAACGAAGCCGAAGCCTGGTACAACCTGGGCGTGGCGCTGAAGTACAAAGACGATTTTGCCGGAGCCGTTGACGCGCTTGGCCGCAGCATTGCTTTGCAACCGTCGCTTCACGAATCGCATTACACGCTGGGCATCACCTTGATGCAGCAAAGCAAGCTCGACGAAGCCATCGCCGCATTTCGCGGAGCCGTCGCCGCCAAGCCGGATTTTTCTCAGGCGTATTACACGCTCGGCACGGCTTTGCAGCAGAAAGGCGAACTCGATGCAGCGATTGAAGCCTTCCGAACGGCAATCAAGATTGCGCCGCTCACGCCCGAAACGCACAACACGCTTGGCAATGCTTTGCGACAGAAAGGCGATTTGCCCGCCGCTCGTTTGGAATTCGCCGAAGCCGCTCGATTGAATCAGTTGAAAGCCAATAATCAGGCGGCCACCTTCGACACCAACACAGGCATTCAGAAAATGAAGCAAGGCAATCTGGCCGCCGCCATCAGCATGTTTCAATCGGCGATCAAGAAAGACGAAAACTATGCTCCGGCGTTTTATCAACTTGGCTTGGCGTTGAGAAAGAAAGGCGACAAGAAAAGTGCGGCAGCGGCTTTTGAACGCGCGCAGCAGCTTGATCGCAGGTTGCGACCACCAGGCTAATCGCGGACAGGATGCACAGGATTTTTCAGGATTTGGTTGACCGCACCGCTGTCTACTGGCTACTGTCTATTTCCGAACTATTCAAACTCCAAAACCAAGAGGACCCAAAACTATGATCGAAGTGATTGAATCACCGCTCAAGCGGCGTGAATTTCTGAAGCAATCGGCTGCGGTTGGCATTGCCGTTGTCGCTGGCGAAACTCTGGCGAATGCCGCTGCCAAACAGGTTTTCAAAATCTCGCTGGCGCAATGGTCTTTGCACAAAGCGTTGTTCAAGAAAGAACTCGACAATCTGGATTTCGCCAAAACCGCCAAACAGCAGTTCGGCATCAGCGCCATCGAATTCGTCAATCAGTTTTTCAAAGACAAAGCGAAGGACACAAATTACCTGCGCGAACTGAACAAACGCGCCAAAGATTTAGGCGTCGAACATCGGTTGATTATGTGCGATGGCGAAGGCGCGCTGGGCGATCCCGACGCCGCCAAGCGAACTCAGGCGGTAGAAAATCATTACCGCTGGGTGGAAGCCGCGAAGTTTTTGGGCTGCAAAATCATCCGCGTCAACGCGCAGAGCAAAGGCAGCGCGGAAGAACAGCAGAAACTGGCGGCGGATGGATTGCGGCGGCTGAGTGAATTCGGCGCGAAGCACAAAATTCACGTCGTCGTCGAAAATCACGGCGGCTTGTCTTCAAACGGCGAGTGGCTGAGCGGCGTCATGAAAATGGTCAATCACCCGTATTGCGGCACTTTGCCGGATTTTGGCAACTTCCGCGTCAGCCAGACGGAAACTTACGACAGGTACAAAGGCGTGACGGAGTTGATGCCCTTTGCCAAAGCGGTCAGCGCCAAATCGCATGACTTCGACGAACGCGGCGAAGAGATTCACACCGATTATCACAAGATGATGAAGATCGT
Organism: uncultured Acidobacteriota bacterium; assembly: GCA_902825875.1. Classification (GTDB taxonomy): domain Bacteria; phylum Acidobacteriota; class Blastocatellia; order RBC074; family RBC074; genus RBC074. Next base: position 86,464 of record CADECP010000003.1, on the reverse strand, counting down.
GTTGGACGCAGGCTATCGCGGCTTTGTTGGTATCGAATACGAAGGCGACAAGATGAGTGAAGCGGACGGCATCAAAGCGACCAAGAAATTGTTGGAGCGCGTCCACGATGAGTTGTCGAAGAAGATCAAGTAGGCGTGTTGGGAAAGAGGGATTGAGTGATGGCGGGAAAGAGGGTTTTCAATTTTATTCCCTCTGTCCCTCTATCTCTCACTCCCGCCATCCCTCATTTCGTCAGCAGTGGTTCCAACGTCCGCCAGACGGTTTCGGTCATGACCTTTTCGCCTTCGGCGTTGGGATGAATGCCGTCGGGTTGATTCATGCGAGGATTGCCGCCGACGCCGTCCAACACAAACGGAATGAACGGAGTTTTGTACTGTTTGGCCAGGTCACGAAACGCCTGGCGAAATTCCTGCGTGTAGCTGACTCCGAAATTCGGCGGAGCTTCCATTCCGGCCAGCAACACAATCACGCCACGCGCTTGAGCACGTTGAATCACTTGCTCAAGATTCTTTTTCATCTCCTCCACTGGCAGACCGCGCAAGCCGTCATTGCCGCCAAGCTCCAAAATCAAAACTTTGACGTTGCCTGATTGCAGCGCCCAATCAATTCTTCGTGCGCCGCCTGCCGAAGTGTCGCCGGAAACTCCGGCATTGACCACGCGGTAACGGTAGCCGTTCGCATCCAATTTGCGTTGCAGCAGCGTGGTGTATGACTGGTCGTCGCTCAGCCCGAACCCGGCGGTCAGGCTGTCGCCAAACGCGACAATGGTCGGCAATTCATCCGACGAAGTTGAAATCGTTGCCGGAGCGGGCGTGGCCAGTGGATTGGTGTTTTGCGCCGATTGAGATGGTTGGGATGATTGCTGGCAGCCAAGCGAAAGCAGCGTCAGCATCAACAAAAGCAGAATCCGCGATTTGAATTTGAGAAAGTGAAAAGGCATATTTCGTAACGGTGATCGGTTGTTGGTGGTCGGTTGTCGGTTCTTTCCCGAATTTGTTGAACTCATTTTCGGAAAACAATCTTAAGCCGACAAGCAGCAGCCGACAACTGAGACCGTCAACCGATCACTGACAACCGACTACCGACCATCAAACTATGATTCAACTTTCCAACGTCTCCAAAACCGTTACCAGCGGCAGCGAACAACTGACAATTCTTCATTCACTCGACCTCGAAATTCCACGCGGACAATTCGTTTCGGTCATTGGGCCTTCGGGCAGCGGCAAATCCACTTTGCTGGGATTGCTGGCTGGTTTGGATGCTCCGACAACTGGCAACATCAAACTGGATGGCCATGACATCACCACGATGAGCGAAGACGATCTGGCCGAGTTGCGCGGGCGCTTGGTAGGATTCATTTTTCAATCGTTTCATTTGATTCCGTCGTTGACCGCTTACGAAAACATCTTGACGCCGATGGAAATTATGGGCGTCAGCAAAGCAAGTGATAAAGCTCAAGCCTTGCTGGACGAAGTTGGTTTGCACGACCGAGGCCATCATTACCCTTCGCAGCTTTCCGGCGGAGAGCAGCAGCGCGTAGCCATCGCTCGTGCGTTCGCCAACGATCCGCAGATTTTGCTGGCCGATGAACCAACTGGGAATTTGGACACCAAAAACGGCAGTCATATTTTTGAGCTGTTGCTGAAACTGAACCGAGAGCGGCAAACGACGTTGCTGTTGGTGACTCACGATCAGCAGTTGGCAGGCTTGGCGAATCGCAAAATCAGTTTGCGCGATGGGCGAGTTGCTGAAGACTTGTTGCTGTAGCTGGAGCGCAAGCCGGAGCGCGGACATTTTGCCGGAGCGCGGACATTTTGCCGGAGCGCGGACATTTTGTCCGCCTGGTCCGCGGACGTTCCGTCCGCCCGTTACAAGCTTACGAAATCAGAAAGATGGCGCTTGGCTTGTCTGGGAATGTGGACTGATTGACGGGCGGACTGGAAGTCCGCGGACCAGGCGGATGGAACATCCGCGCTCCGGCTAACATGCGCGCTCCAGCTATTGTTCTTTCACCACAACGACCTGATTGACCGCGACATCGCTGAGTTTACTTACCTTTCCGCTGGGCCAGTGGATTTCAATCGTTTTCACTTTCGTGGCTTTGCCGATGCCGAAATGCACGCGCAGGTCGTTTTGCGAATAGTAACTGCCGCCACTGCGGACTTCGTTGAACTGAGTTTTCTCTTCCGTCACGCAAGTCACACGCGCCCCAATGCCGCTGCGGTTTGAAGTCACGCCAACGGCTTTGACGGCGATCCAATTGTTGCCGCCATCTTTGGGTGCAGGTGAATCCAGCCGCATCAATACAGGCAGTTCGTTGACCGGATTGATGACCACATCCACGTCTCCGTCGTTGTCGAAATCGCCAAACGCGCAGCCTCGACTGGCGGTCGGTTCCAGCAACGCGCCGCCGATTTTTTCCGTCACGTCCTGAAAAGTCTTGTTGCGCAAGTTTCGATAAAGCACCTTGCGTTGAGCGTAGCCCGCTTCGGTGGTCAGCTTGCCGACTTCCGGGTAAACGTGGCCGTTGACCAGCAAAATATCCGGCCAGCCGTCGTTGTCGGGATCGAAAAATCCGCAGCCCCAACCCAGCCAGCGAGTGTTCAAACCAATGCCAGCGGCAAACGTCACGTCGTCGAAATTGTTTTTGCCCAGATTGCGATACAGCGTCGAAGTGTCGCCGGAAAAATTGGTCTTGAAAATATCCAGCCAGCCGTCGCCGTCGAAATCGCCTGCGCTGACGCCCATTCCGGCTTGAGGCTTGCCGTCTCCGCTGTAAGCTGCGCCGCTTTCGACGCCAATGTCTGTGAACGTTCCGTTTCCATTGTTGTGATACAGCGCCGCCGGAGCCGAGTCGTTGGCGACGTAAATGTCCGGCCAGGTGTCGTTGTCGAAATCGGCGATTAAAACTCCCAGCGCGTAAGTCCCGATGGTTTTTCTGATACCGGATTTTTCTGAAACGTCGGTGAAGGTTCCGTTTCCGTTGTTCAGGTAAAGCGTGTTGACGCCTCCAGTCAGTCCCGGCGGGCCGCAAGCGACCATCACGCCTTTGTACAAACAAGGTCCGGTTTCAGGCGTTGGAGCGGTTTTCACATCGAAGTCAATGTAACTGCCGACGAACAAATCCAGGTCGCCGTCTTTGTCGAAATCCAAAAATGCGCTGCCCGATCCCCAGCGAGTTTTGTTGACGCCGACTCCGGCTTTGTCTGTCACGTCGGTGAAGCTGCCGTTACCGTTGTTTTTGTAGAGCGAGTTTTTGCCGAAGTAAGACACAAACAGATCGTCCCAGCCGTCGTTGTCGAAATCTCCTACGCAAACGGATTGCCCCCAGCCGGTTTTGGCCAGACCGGATTTTGCCGTCACGTCTGTGAAAGTGCCGTTGCGGTTGTTTTTGTAAAGCTTTGTCGTCGGTTCCTGGCCTTTGACAATGCCGCTGAAGCGCGAGCCGTTGACGAAAAACAAATCCAGCCAGCCGTCGTTGTCATAATCGAACCAGGCGACTCCGCTGCCGGTGGTTTCCAACAGGTATTTGTTTTTCTGTTCGTCGCCGTAAATCGTTTTGTGAGTCAGCCCGGCGGCTTTGGTGATGTTGGTGAAAGAGATTTTGAATTCGGCGGGAGCGGGAGCCTGTGTTGTTGCAACGGAAAGGCTGACCGACAAAAACACGGCCAACAAAACCGAAAACAGGAACGCGAAACGAGGCAAACTGGATTGGTTCATCACGCGCCAGAATATAAAGGCTGGTCGGCGCAACTGCAAAAGATTGATTGGAGCGGAATGCCGAAAAGGTTATTGGCCTAGCGCGTGGTGAGTCACATAGGAAATCTGCACGGGCACACCGCCGTTCACTTTCACCTTCACCAGTACCTGATAATTCATTGGCAGTTTCGGTTCAGCGCCCGGAGCCGCGACGTTCAGGTGATTGACCAGATCGGCGATGTATTCGGATTTGGTGACGTATTCGGCTGCGGCCTGAGTTCCCAACGTCGTGATGCCTGCCAGAATCAGCAACCGCTTTTTCCCTGAAACGCCCTGCAACAAACTGACGACGGCGTAATCTTCGGAAATTTGGCTGCGCGATGGGCCGCCCTGTTTGGCAAAATACTTTTGCTGTTCGCCGGGTTGGAGATTGGTGTTCAACACGCCAAAGTCCAGTTTGTTGTGGTCGTCGAGCATCTGTTTGAAGATGAAATCCTGTTTTTGCGGCAGGTCACGTAGAAACAGGTTTTCGGCAGGCGAACCCAGCACGACGATGTTTTCGGTTTTCAGGTCTTCCCACGTCAGCAACAAACTGCGTTTGACGCGCGATGAATGACGAACTCGGGCCAGAAAATCACCCAGAAAATACGATCCCATCACTTCGCCGATGCCTGTGTAATGTTCCAGGATCGGCAATTTGCTTTGGCCGGTTTCATTTTGGGGAATGCTGGGCGAGCCAACGCTGCTGCCCGGCGAATCCAGTGACTTGAGCAGCTTCATGCCGGTTTCCGCCGAGCCTTGAAACAGCGTGTTGCTATACACCACCAGCACTGGTTCGGCGGAACGTAGCATGTGCCCCCACAACGGCTCGACTTCTTGGCGATCAATCAAGCTAACAGTTCCGGGCGAATCAGAGCCAAAAGATTCCGCCAGTTCCAGGTTCTTCGCGCGATAGTTGAAAGCCATTACGCCGAACACCGCAGCCAGCAGGCCAAACACGAGCGCCGTCATTCGCCATCGTTTGCGCGAAATTTTGGGAAGTGGATGGCTGTGTTCATGAACAGCAGCAATTGGTTCGACGGAACCTGACGCAAAGTCGCCTGAAGCCGAGCCTGTTGTTGCAATTGAGGCCGTTTCGGCAATCAGGTTTGTCGCAGATTGGGATGACAATGAACTCGATCCGTTGACCGCAGGCTTATCGGTTTTCTGAGCCAAAGAAAATACAGGCGTGTATTGTCCTTTCGGCAATTCGATGACGATCAAATCGTCTTTCCCTTCGGTGGTGTAATACTCCTGAAGTTTGTTCCGAAGTCTTCCTGCCTGAACCCTGACGACCGAATCAATTTTCGGGTCGAAATCGCTGCCCCGACCGAAGACTTCGGTAGCGATGACATATTCCTTGAGCTGGTGTTCCTGCCCGCCCGCCGATTTGTCCACGACGAAGCGCAAAAAAGCTCGCAGGCTTTCAGAACCGTGAAGCGTGCGTCCGCCGAGAACTTTTTCCAATTGAGCAAGTTTGTCTTCTGTGGGAATCATTGCCAGACCTGTGACGTTACAAGCCGTCTGTAACAATTGCGTAACTTAATGCAACATAAGGCATCAATGGTCAGTAACCGTATCATACGCCCGCGTAACTCCCAAATCCATCATCGGTGAACTAATCTCCCGCCACGTCAAATTCAACTTGGTGAATTACCAAAGTTCAGGACGATGCTTTGCTGGGACACAATAAAACTGGCTGACTTGGATTCCCTGAGTTGAGAGCAGGATTCAATCAACTCGGCATCACACGCACCAACAGCCGGATCGAATTTCCAAAAACTAGAAAAACTGATTTGCATTGAAAGCTTTGCTGGCCTCTAAAAGGCCGATGCGCACTCGAACTTCCGTTTCGGCAGGTCGAAGTGTGCGTCCGGGTGAAACCACTGACTTCAATCATTTGAGCGGGCAGTTTTTGTTGCCGCTTACACGACCACGTAACAATTTTGACTGAACCAGAAGGGTGGAGTTTTGTCTGAACCGCTTTTCATGGGCTGTCATAGGAGGCTACCTAATCATGAGGACGAAAGAGAAATTCTCTCTCCTCGCGTTGAGCTTGCTGCTGTGTATCACGTCTCTGTCCGTTGAGGTTTTCGGACAGGCCGTGTACGGCAGCGTGTTCGGCTCTGTGACCGATCAATCCGGCGCGGCTGTGGCCAAAGCCAAAGTGACGATCACAAACACCGGAACCAACGTGAGCGAAGCGACCGAAACCAATTCGTCAGGCAATTTCAACCAAACCCGGCTGATCCCCGGAGCTTATCGAGTCAAGATCGAAGCTCAGGGGTTCAAGACCGCCATCGTCGAAGTTGTCGTCAACGTTGACCGCGCGAGCGAAACAAATGTGTCGCTGCAAACCGGCGCAGTCAGCGAAGAAGTCACCATTTCGGCTGATGCTCCATTACTGAAAACAGATCGAGCAGATGTGGCGGTGACGTTTGAAGCTCGTCAGGTGACAGATCTGCCGATTCTCGACCGCAACTTCACCAAATTCATTTTGCTGACGCCCGGAACTCAGCAACTGCAATGGCAGCACGCGGCCAGCGAAAACCCGCAAGGTTCGACCCAGACAATGGTCAACGGCCAGCACTTTGCCGGCACGGGCTATCAACTGGACGGCACGGAAAACCGCGATCCGATTCTGGGCATCATCGTCGTCAATCCCAACTTTGAAGCCATCGGCGAAACCAAGATCACTTCGCAAAACTACGACGCGGAATTCGGCCAGGCCATCGCGGGCGTGGTTTCAGTTTCGACCAAATCCGGCACGAACGACATTCACGGCGCGACTTACCTCTTCCGGCAAAACGACGTGCTGCAAGCGCGCAATCCGTTTTCGCAAGCTCGGCCCGATTCGCTGACAGGCAAATTCATTCCTGACACGTTGCGTAATCAATTCGGCGGCGCGGTCGGCGGGCCGATTATCAAAGACCGATGGTTCATCTTCGGCGATTACGACGGCATCCGCAGCAAAACCGGCGGCAGCAGATTACTGACCGTTCCGACAGCGGCGGCGCGCACGGGCGATTTAAGCGCTTACGGCGTCAATGTTTTCGATCCGGCCACTTCGGTTTTCAATGCCAACGGCGATTTGACGGCGCGCACGCAGTTCACAGGCAATCGCATTCCAACGGCACGGTTGTCGCCGCAAGCCCTGAATGTCTTGAGACTGATTCCGCTGCCGAACGCACCGGGACGCCTGAACGGCACGGCTGACAATTATGTCGCGTCGGGCATCGAAGGCTTCGATAAAGACAGCTTTGACATTCGCAGCGATTACCGGGCGACTGAAAACCTGAGCATGTTCGGTCGTTACAGCTTCGCTGATTTCAGCCGCAATGGCCCGACGGCTTTTGGCGCGGGCGGCGGCCCGGAACTTGTCAGTCTGGGCGGCACGTCCAAAGTGCGCAACCAGAGCGTGGCGTACGGGTTTGACTATGCGTGGTCGTCTACGCTGGTGACGGATTTCCGCTTTGGATTTTTCCGTTACAAGGTCAACGTTCTGCCCTTCGATTTCGGCAAGAAAACGGCGGAAGAAGCGGGCATTCGCGGATTGAATCTGGATGATTTCAGTTCCGGCTTGTTTGGCGGCTTCATCAACGGCAACGGCATCCCTGACACCAACTTCGGTTCGGGTCTGGGCGTCAACCGTTGCAACTGCCCGCTGGATCAGGATGAGAATCAATTCCAGTTCGTCACCAACACCACGAAATTCGTCGGCAACCACACCTTCAAATTCGGCGTGGACGTGCGGCGCGCGTTTAACCTGCGCGTGCCTTCGGACGTGCATCGTTCCGGCGAACTGACTTTCAACAACGGTCGGACGGCGGGCGTCAACGGCGGCGGACTCGGTCTGGCCACCTTCCTGCTGGGCGAAGTGACCAACTTCGGACGCTACATCAGTTCAAACACCGATGCGCGCGAACGGCAATGGCGGCATTTCTATTACGGTCAGGATTCCTGGCGCGCGACGCAGAAACTGACCATCAACTACGGCCTGCGCATGGATGTCATCAATCCGCAGACGCTTAACAATCCCGGCAACGGCGGCTTCTTGAGCTTGGAAACCGGGCAAATCAGCACGGCGGGCGTTGGTTCCACCGATCTCGCGGGCAACGTGGAAAACAGCTTCAACTTCGCGCCGCGTTTGAGCGTGGCTTACAAAGTGTCCGACAAGCTGGTGGTTCGCGCCGGTTACGGACGCAGTTACGACATCGGCGTGTTCGGCTCGGTCTTCGGACATTCCGTGACGCAAAACCTGCCGGTGCTGGCTGTGCAGCGTTTGAACAACGGCAATTTCAACAACGTCTTCAATCTGGCGCAGGGCGCGCCGGCGTTCACTCAGTTCTTCGGCTTGAACAATGCGCCGAATCGCAATGGCACGCCGAACGCGGCCTTGCCGACCAGCGGGCAATTCTTCCTGTCGGACGGCGTTTTCGCGCGCGTGTTGCCGGACAAGATGCGGCTGCCGACGGTGGACGCTTACAACGTCACGGTGCAGTACCAGTTGACCAGCAAAATGTCGCTCGAAGCGGCCTATGTCGGCAACAAAGGCACGCACGTCTTTGCCGGCGACGGCCCGGACGTCAACGTCAATCAAGTGCCGATTGCGGGCTATCGTCCGAATCGAAACGGCACGCTGGCCAGACCGTTCTTCCAAAGGTTCGGCTGGTCGCAGGACATAGCTTTCTTCTGCAACTGCGCCGACAACCGCTACAACTCCATCCAGCTCAAACTGGACAAGCGTTTTTCGGACGGCTATTCGCTGCTGGCGCATTACACCTACCAGAAGCAGGAGCAGGACGACGGCGGTTATTTCTTCTTCGACGCCAATTTGAATCGAGGCCCGGCGGGCTGGCAGCGCAATCACAACTTTGTCTTTTCGCAGGTTTACGAACTGCCGATTGGCAAAGGCAAGAAACTATTGGGCGGTCTTTCGCGTCCGGCGGATTTGTTGATCGGCGGCTGGCAAGTGAACTCGAACACGACCATTCAAAGCGGTCTGCCTTACGACAACTGCTTTGACACGGGCGGAATTTCCGACACCGGAACCTGCCGCCCGAACGTCGGCGGCGATGTCAAAACCGGCGTCACGCGCGATGCCGGCGGCACGATCCGCCATTTCACCGACCTGAGCGTTTTCGGCGTTCCGGCGGTGGGAAGCTTCGGCAACCAGAAACGCAACGCCCTGCGCGGCCCGCGTTATTGGCGCACGGACGCTTCGCTGTTCAAGAAGTTCAAGATCACCGAATCAAAGGAACTCGAATTCCGCATCGAATCGGTGAACTTCTTCAACAACGTCAACCTGGGCAACCCTGACAGCTTCATTGGCCGGTTTGACGGCGGGCGTCTGGTTCCGAGCGGCGGCGCGGGCGTCATCAACTCGACCGCTTATTTCGGTGCCGATCCGCAACGCAACTTCCAATTCGCGCTCCGGCTGAAGTTCTAACTTCGGCGTAAATTGGCGATTTAGAGAGGGGGGAGCCTTCGCAAGGCTTCTCCTCTTTTTTGTGCTAAGCTGCCGGCATCCTATAAATCAGGCAAGCAAGGAGGCCGAAGATGAGCCAAACAATCACTGCTGTTTATGCCAATGGAGTGCTGCGGCCAGTCATGCCGCTGGAGTTGGAAAACTACACCCAAGTCGAGTTGGAAGTGCGCACGATCAATACTGCGCAGGCGGCGAATTACGAAGAGCGTAAACAAATCATTGAAGCCCTGGCGAAGGCCGGCTTGCTCGCCAACACTCCCGCACTTTCGTTCGACCTTGAATCAATTGTTTCCGAAGCGGAAGAGGAAGAGTTGGCACAGCTATTTGCCGGGGAAAAGCCGCTTTCTGAAATCATCATTGAGGAACGCCAGGAAGGTTGGTGATGGTCTATTACGCGGACACAAGTGTGCTGGCAAAACGTCACCTCGTGGAAAAGGGGCGAATGTGGGTCAGATCGCTGACCAAGCCTGCAACCAACAACACTATCTGCACAGCGCAAATCAGTTTTGTCGAGTTGTATAGCGCGCTGAATCGGCAATTGCGCAAAAAATCCATTAGCCGGCTTCGGTACTTGCGCTTAAGTTTCGTTGCCAACCAAATCTGGAATTCCCAATACCTGATCATCGCCACTACTGGACAAGTGCTGGAATCGGCCAGGCAACTTGTCGAACGGTATCCGCTGAAAGCTTATGACGCCGTGCAATTGGCGTCAGCGATTGAAGCGCGCCAACTCGTGCGACCCGGCTCGTCCCCTATGATTTTCCTTTCCGCTGACCTTCAGTTGCTGTCGGCTGCCCAAGCCGAAGGCTTTGTCACGGACGATCCCAATCTTCACTGACTTTATGAAGCGATTCCTGATTTGCATTCTGATTGCGGTTCTTCCGGCTTTTTCCGCTTTCGCGCAGGAGCCTGCGGATGCAACGGCTGCGCTGGCCGAGGCGCGAACGCTGCTCAACAACGGCAATCCGAAGGGCGCGATTGCCAAACTGACGACGCTGACTCAGCAAAACGATCCGCGCGTGGCGCAGCTTCTGGGCGTGGCCTATTACAGCAGCAACGATCACGTTCGCGCGGTCGAACAGTTGTCCGTCGCTGTCGGCAAATTGCCGAAAGATTCGCCCGCCTGGCGGGAAAGCATTCAGTTGCTGGGGCTGTCGAATTTCATTCTGGGTCGTCTGGCCGAAGCCGTTCCGTTTTTGGAGCAAACCTCCGCCTGGCTGCCGAACAACAATGAACTGGCTTATGCGCTGGGGATGGCCTCGGTGCAAACGCGGCAGCCTGAAAAAGCGCGCGCGGCGTTTGGGCGAATGTTTCGCGTCGCGCCGGATTCCGCCGCCGCCCATTTGCTGACCGCGCAGATGATGATCCGCGTCGAGATGGAAGATTTCGCGGACGCGGAATTGAAAGCGGCGCTCGAAAAAGACCCGCGCTTGCCGCAGGCCAATTACCTGCTGGCGCAAAACGCGATTTACAAAAACCGTTTTGACGAAGGCATCGCGCTGCTCGAAAAAGAACTGGCCATCAATCCGAACAACGCCATGGCCTATTACAAAATCGGCGACGCGCTGACCCGGCAGTTGAAATGGGACGAAGCCATTTCGCAACTGCAAAAATCAGTCTGGCTCAATCCGTTTTACAGCGGGCCGTACATTCTGCTGGGCAAGTCGTATCTGAAAAAGAAACAGCTTTCGAACGCCGAAGCCATGTTGCGTCGCGCGATCCAATTCGATCCGAACAACAAATCCGCGCATTACATTTTGGGGCAGACGTATCAACAACTCGGCAAAACCGACGACGCCAAACGAGAATTCGCCATCGCCGACAAGCTGCAAGGCAATCTGGAGAATCCCGACAAATGAAATTCGGCAATGATTCCATACACGAAGAGGCACGAAGAGGCACGAATAACAATAGGAGTGGGAGAAAGATTGGTTTTGTTGCCGCAGTTGCTGTTGGCCTGACCTTGTTTGCCGCTGCGAATTCGCAACCCGCAACCCGCAATCCGCAATTCACTGACATCGCCGTCCGAGCAGGTTTAACTCAGCCGATCATTTACGGCGGCGTCGAATCCAAACGCTACATCATCGAAACCAACGGCTGCGGCTTGGCCTTTTACGATTATGACAACGACGGCTGGATGGACGTGCTGACGTTGAACGGCACGACTCTGGAACAGTACCGCGACCGTCAGGAAGCGGCATCTTCAAAACCGACGACGCGACTTTATAAAAACAACCGCAACGGCACGTTCACCGACGTGACGGCCAAAGCCGGATTCACCAAAACAGGCTTTGCTTCCGGTTTGAGCATTGGCGATTACGACGGCGACGGCTTTGATGATTTATTCGTCACGTATTGGGGCGCGAACGTTTTGTATCGCAACAACGGCAACGGCACGTTCACCGACGTGACCAAACGAGCCGGGCTTGATTTTGAAGGCATTCGCTGGGGATCGGGATGTAGTTTCATTGATTATGACCGCGACGGCGACCTGGATTTGTTCGTCGCCAATTACCTGAGCTTCGATTTGAAAACCGCTGCCGAACCCGGCAAAGGCGCGAATTGCGCCTGGAAAGGCGTCCCGGTCAATTGCGGGCCGAAAGGTTTGCCGTTTGCGCGTAACTGGCTTTATCGCAACGAAGGCAACGGAACATTCACCGATGTTTCCGAAACTTCGGGCATCAGCAAAGTTTTCGAGCGGTATCCGATGTCGGTTGCGGCGGTGGATTTTGATGAAGACGGTTGGGTTGATCTTTACGTCGCTTGCGATTCGACGGCCAGCATTCTGTATCGCAACAACGCGAACGGAACTTTTACCGATGTCGCGCTGGAAAGCGGCGTGGCTTACAACGAAGACGGACAGCCGCAAGCCGGCATGGGACTCGGCATAGGCGATTTCAACCGCGACGGGCGGCTGGATATTTTCAAAACGCACTTTATGGACGACACGCCTGTGCTTTACCAAAACTCCGGCAAAGGCTTGTTTGAAGACGTGACGCTGGCCGCAGGTTTTGGCCGCGCGACGAAATACATAAGTTGGGGCGCCGGAATGCCCGATGTAGACAACGACGGTTGGCCGGATGTTTTTTGGGTGACGGGCAATGTTTATCCCGAAGTCGAAAAGGTCTTCAAACAATACCCGCATCGCGGCCCGCGCCAGTTATTTCGCAATTTGGGCAATGGTCGCTTTGAAGACGTGACGGCGAAAAGCGGCTCCGGCGTGACCGATCCGCATTCCAGTCGAGGCTGCGCTTTCGGCGATTTCGACAACGACGGCGACACAGACGTGCTGGTGATGAACATGAACGAATCGCCTTCGCTGCTCAGAAACGATCTGGCAAATGACAATCACTGGTTGAAAGTGAAACTGACCGGCGTGAAATCCAACCGAACGGGCTTGGGCGCGCGAGTTGTCGTCACCATCGGCGAACGCAAACAAGCCCAAGCCGTGCTCAGCCAGACCAGCTATTATTCTCACGATGATTTGCGACTGCATTTCGGGCTTGGCGACAAAACGAAAGCCGACCGCGTTGACGTATTTTGGCCGAACGGACAAACCGATACGCTGAAAGATGTCAAAGCCGATCAAGTGTTGAAAATCAGAGAAGGCGAGACATTGAAAAAGTAGATGTCATTGCTTCGGTGTGATTCGCCGCGAAGAAGCTCCGATGTGAATGTGCGCGCCGGTGGCCGAACCGTGAATGGCGGCGCGAATGGCGATGAATGAAATTCCTTGTCCGTGAAGAAATTCGATCAGCGCCTGGCCTTCGGCGCTGTCAGGATGAATGGCGACATCCAGCGCGTTGCTGTGATCGAAGCCAAGTTGATTGTGAGTTTGCGTCTGGCCAAAGGCGCTGACCGGCAGCGGTTTGCCAAACTTCAGCCGATAAAACGCATCCACCTTTCCAAAATCACTCAGGTTCCAGCGACTGAATCCGACAAATCGAACCAGCACACCGCTTGAACGAAATTCGCCGGTCGGCGGCGGAGGTAGTTTGGCCAGTTCTTCGGCGGCTTCGACTTCGGCGACCAATTGGTCAATGGATTCAAGCTGTTTTTCGGTTTCGGCTGATTTGGTTTTGGAAGCCGCCAGGACTTGCTCGCTTTCTTCGACTTCTTTTTTGGCCAGCACGCCCAAATCCAACAGCTTTTTGTTTTTCTCTACGATGGAGGCGGCGCGCTCTTTGTCCTGTTTTTGCAGCGTCAGCAATCGCTGCAAACTTTCGCGGTAAGTGTTCGACGCGGCGATCAAACTTTCGCGCGATTTGCTGGCGGCGTCGCTCAGTTCTTTCAGTTCTTCGGCAGTGACGGTGGGCGCTGGCGGCGGAACCGGTTCAGCTTTTTTGCGTTTGGGCTTTTGCGCTGAGGCGGTTGAAACAAGCAAGGCTGCCGCCATCAGCGCGATTGCCAGCCGAATCCAAATTGTTTGGTTGCTTGTTTTCATTTTTCCCAAAGCCTACAGACGAAAAAAAGCACAAAAAGGTTTCAGCGGCGATTGGTTCGCGTTGCCGTTTGAATCGCCGCCGAGCATCATGCCCACGCTTAACTTGAACCAAATCTTAAACGACTTATGGACAAACAACTACCTTCTCTCAGACGTGGCCTGGATATGTTTCCGTCGCCGGTTCCCGAACGGCCCGGTTTGGTGATGCGCGATCCGTTTCGATATTCGCAGGAAGTGTTGATTATTCCTCCTATCCTGGCCGCCGGGCTGAGCTTTTTTGACGGCGAAAGCACTGTGCTGGACTGTCAGGCGCATTTGACGCGGCTGGTCGGCCAGCTTGTGCCGAGCGATGTCATTGAAGCTTTGGGCGAAGTGCTTCAGCAAAACGGATACCTGGAAACCGAAGAGTTCGAGCGAATGAAGCGCCAGCGCCACGCGGAATTTGCCGCCGCAACTCATCGGCAACCGGCGCACGCCGGGTCAGGCTATCCCGATCAAATGGCGGAATTGCGCGTGCAACTTGACGATTATTTGGCAGGAAGTTTGTCGCCCACAGCCAAGCCAATCATCGGATTGGCGGCTCCGCATGTGAGTCCGTTCGGCGGCTGGCAATCTTACGCGGCGGCTTATGGGCGATTGGCTGGCGCAGCCAAACAACACGCGGCGGGCAAAACCGTTGTCGTGTTGGGGACTTCGCATTACGGTCAGCCGGAACAGTTCGGGCTGACGCGAAAACCATTCGTGACGCCGCTCGGCACGCTGCAACCCGATCTGGAACTGGTCAATTTCCTCGCCGAGAACGCCGATGGCTCCATCGTCCACGAAGATTATTGCCACAGCATCGAACATTCGATTGAGTTTCAATGCGTGTTTTTGCAGCAGATGCTCGGCACGGATTTCAAGATTTTGCCCATTCTTTGCGGGCCGTTCGCCAGGGCGTTGTATTACGGCGAAGCGCCGGAAAGCGATGACAAGGTGATGCGATTTTTCGATGCATTGGGCGAAATGGCCGATTTGCATCGGTCAAAATTGTTCTGGGTGCTAGGAATTGATCTGGCTCACGTCGGCAGACGTTATGGCGATGAGTTGACCGCACGCGCCGACGAAGACGAAATGCTGGAAGTCAAAGAAGAAGACATGCAACGGCTCAATCAGGTTTGCAGCGGCAACAGCGAAGAGTTTTTTGAACTGGTGAAACCGGAAGAAGATCGGTTGAAGTGGTGCGGATTTTCGCCGCTGTACACATTTTTGAATGCCGTCCCCGAAGCTCGCGGCGAATTGCTGCGGTACGAACAATGGAACATTGACGAAGAATCTGTGGTGAGTTTTGCGGCGATGGAGTTTGTTTGAGGAATTTTGCGAAGGGCGGTGAGAGAAATCTCCCACCGCCCTACTGAGTGATCGTCGTTTATCTCCGCCTGAAAACAACGACCACAAATTGCCACAAATTGATTGCTACGCTGCTTTCAGATGGTTCGAGAAATTTTCAGCGCGCCGCGTGACTTCAGCAGGTTTGGCAGAAAACTCGACGACATTGGATTCTTCGCTGACTTTGCGAAGTCCCAAAATGCCCGGCAACGCCAGCAAAAATACGATTATCCCAGCCATCGGCAAGGCAATGGACAGCAACGGCAGATTGAGTTTTTCAAAATAGAATAACGGCATTTCTCCGCCAATCTGGCTGGCGGTCAGAAACGTCACCAAAAAAGCCGCTCCGCCGACCAACAACGAACCAGCGAAAAACGCCACAGCTACGATCTGTAAAACCAGTGCTAACTTTTTCATAACCAATTGCTCCTCTCTTGATTTGGGTGAAAACTCGCAGTTCAAGTGCTTCGACAGTGAGAAAAGCAATCACTGTTCCAGTAATGGCAGAGGAATTAGTCAGGAAAGATTGGCTCAGATTTTTTTGCTGAGAGCGTTGATTTCTCCGCCAAGCAGGATGACGACTCCGGTCAGGTAAAACCACAGCATCAGCACCATCACTCCGCCCAGCGCGCCGTAAGTCGCGTTGTAATTACCGAACCGCGACACGTAATACCGAAAGCCGAAAGAAATCAGCAGCCAGCAGACGACGGCAAAAACGGCTCCGGAAGTGAACCATTGCCAGCGATGTTTTTTGATGTTCGGCGCAAAGTAATAAATCAAATCCACCGCGATCAAAATCAGAATGCTGACAATCGGCCATTGGGCGACGCCGAACGCCGTTTTGAATGCTGCGCCCATTCCCAACGCGCGTGCGATTTGCAGGCCAATGCTTTCGCCGAAAAAGATCAGCGACAACGCTGCCAGCACAAATCCCGCCAAACCCAGCGTCAATACAATAGCCAACAGCTTTTCCCGCCACCATGACCGCAAAGTCGTTGTGCGATATGCGCGATTGATCGAACTGATGATGGCTTCCATTCCGGCGGACGATGCCCAGACGGCAATCAAAATGCTGAAGCTGAGCAAACCGCCGCGCGGTTTGGCGGTGACTTGATGGAATGTCGTGTTAATCAACCTGTAAGCGTCGGCGGGCAGCACGTTGTTCAGCGCCGTCAACCAGTAATCCAGTTTGCGCGGAATCGGTTCTGGCAGATACGCCAGCAAAGCCGTCAAAAAAATCAGCAGCGGAAACAACGAAAACAGCCAGTAATAGGCGAGTTGCGCGGCTCGGCCAAACACGTCGTCTTCGAAGGTTTTGTCCCAAAGTTGGCGAGCGAACGACCGAGGGGCAGCGGGATTGAGGGATGGCGGGACAGTGGGATTGAGGGATTGAGGGACGGCTGGAGTAAACGCCAATTGTTCGGCGCGCTCTTCGTCCCTCTGTCCCTCTATCTCTCCTTCTCTCCGTCCTTGAGTTGTCATTACTTGATCTGAATGGTTACGCGATTGGCGGCGACGCCGTTGACGCTGATGGCAACTTCGACGCGACGCGGGCCGGTTCCGGCCAGACTCGCGGGCATTTCAACGTTGAGTTGATCCAGCCCTGCAAAGCTACCTTGAGCGCCAGCGTACAACACGTTGGCGGCTCGGCCATCAATCGTGACGGTGACAGATTCGGCGACGCCATTGCCGTCGTTCGGGTTCGTCGCCGGAGCGCGCCGGAAACCAGTGCCATACATCACCAGAATGTTCGAGCGTCCATTGACCAACACATCGAACGGCGGTTGCAGGAAATTGACGCCGTCAATCGTCGTTTGAGCCGCAGCGTCGCCAGTTCCCGAAGCGTTCGCGGTGAAAATCGCCGGAGCCGCTGCGGCGATTTGAATGTTGCCGAGCGAATAATTGCCCAGCCCGTTGCTGACGATGATCGTCGCCGAACCTGTTTCGACTCCGGCAGGAACGACGAAATTGATCTGCGTCGGCGAAACGAAAAACAACGAAGCGGGAATGCCATTCACGGTCAGCATGGTTTCGGCCAGCGACGTTGGCAGCGGGAAGGATTGCGCGATTTCTATGCGCGGCGCGAGGTTCGATCCGAAAGCCGCCGCAATCGAATCTGCCGCCAGCGGAGCGTTGCGGAAATCCGCCGCGTTGACTGCTGCTACCGGAGCCGTTTGCACTACGGCGATCTGCACGACCTTAACGTCGGTGAGCGAACCGTCCGCAGCCGTGAAACTGACGCTGATGTTGCGGCCAACATCGCCAGCGGTCGGCGTCCAGCGAAACGTGCCGCGCGCGCTGTTGTTGGTGTCGTTCGTGGCGTTGAACGTCGCGCCGTTCGGCATTCCCGCAGGCGTGATCGTCACTGGCACGCTCGACCCCAAATCTTGAGCCGAAACCACGAAACTGAGTTCGCGTCCGGGCAAAGCGATTTGCTGTGTGGCAGGCACAACCATCAATGGCGGTTGATTCGGCGAAATGATCGTCAGGCCGTTTACCGAAAACCGTTCGTTGGTGGTGACGGTCGTCGTACCTGTGCCTGTGTTGCCGCCGACGGTGTAAACAAATCCGCCAAGCACTGCGCTGCCCTGTCGCGCGCGATTCGTCGGCAGGTTGTACGAACCATCCAGCGATAGCCATTGATTGGCTGCAAAATCGTAAACATCCACAGCGTTGATCGGAACGCTGTTGCCGTTTTCGCCGCCGATAATCAGCCAGTAAATTTTCCCGGATGAATCCTGCGCCAGCGCGTTGTTGCCGTACCAACGTTCGCGCGGAACGTTGGCAATCGGCGACCATTGCTGCGTGGCGAAATCGAAGACTTCGCCGCTGACCAGCATTCCTGAAGGACCGCGTCCGCCAACAACGTACAACTTGCCGCCGACAAAAGCCGATTCGTGAGCAAATCGCGCAGCGTTCATCGCGGGCAGCGGAGTCCAGGTGTTGGTTTGAATGTTGTACGTCTGGGCGTTGTTCAAACCGGAAATCACTACGTCGCTGCCGCCGGTCATGAAATACCGGTTGTTTGCCGTGTCAGCGGCTACCGAATAAGCGTGAACTCCGACAGGCGGTTCGGCCATTTTCGACCAACTGTTTCCGGCAATGTCGTACACGTAATGGCTACGATCGGCTTCGGCGGCTTGAGTGATGCCACCGGGCATGTAGATTTTGCCGCCGACTGTGACGGCTTTGCCGGAATTGACCGGCGAAGGCAACGAAGCCAACGCTTCCCACGCCGGAGTTGCTGCCGCCGGATCAAGTCGCTGAACCGTGTTGATTGAAGCGGCGTTGCTGGCCAAGGTTCGCCCGCCGATTTGATAAATGTATTTGCTGTCGCTGGCAGCGGCCAGGCGATTCAACCCACCCGGCAAAGCCGTTTGCGATTGCCAGCGTGATTCTACGACGAAATCGCTGGTCGAAAATGCTTCGGTTTCCGCGCCTTCGTCGTCCACAGCCACGACTCGCAAACGCCCGACAGTTGTCGCGGCGTTGTTCGGAACCATCCAGTTGAACGACAACGATTCCCCGCCCAGATCGGCAATGCTCGTTATCAATTGCGGCGTAGTCGTCGTGCTGCGATACAGCGCGACGCGATGCCGAACGATTCGGCGATTGTCAGACGATTGCCAGCGCAGAGGAACTACCGAACCGGTGAAGATTTTTTCGCCGCCGGTCGGCGCAATCACTGCGACAGTCGGCGGCGTCAACGCTGTGTAAGTGAATCCGCCCGTGACTTTCTTTTCCGCTGTCGCCGAATTTCGCACAGTCACGTCAACCGCGCCGGTTGCCGTTGCCGCCGGAGCCGTAACTCGCAAAGTGTTCGCGTTGATGAAAGTTCGCGTCGCGGTTTGCGTTCCGAACAGCACGGTCGTTTCCGGCGAAAAATCCGAGCCGTTGATCGTGACGACAGTTCCGCCGCGCGTTGAACCGGAAGCTGGCGAAACTCCCATCACGTCGGGCGCTCCGGTGGTTGTGCCGTTGGTGTAATAGGTGAAAGCGTTCGACAGAGT
The DNA here is from genome assembly GCA_902825875.1 of uncultured Acidobacteriota bacterium. GTDB lineage: Bacteria > Acidobacteriota > Blastocatellia > RBC074 > RBC074 > RBC074. Next base: position 67,415 of record CADECP010000003.1, on the reverse strand, counting down.
CACTGCGCCGTAACGAGTTTCGACGCGCACAGCGGCTTTGCCGGCGGCTTGCGGCGGAGTGTTGACGGCGATTGAAGTGCTGCCGAGCGCGCGAACGTTCACTCCGGCAACTCCGTTGAAGAAAACTTTGACATCGCCGGTTTCGGTGAAATTCACTCCGCTGATCGTCACAGCCGTGTTGCCTGCCGGAACTCCAAATGCCGGAGTCAGTCCGGCAATCGCCGGAGCCAACGCGCTCGGCGAAGGAATGAACGCCGGATCGGACGAACGCGCAATGACGCGAATGTCGTCAATCGTCCACCCATCGGCGATGGAAACCGACGCCGTTCGGAATCGAATTCGCACGCGCGATTGCCCGGCCAGCGCATCCAGTTTCAGAACGACTTGATTGAAAGTCGTCGAAGTTCCCGTGAATGCCGTGGCGCGATTCCAGGTTGCGCCGTCGTTCAGCGAAAATTCCACGTTGCCGTAATCGGAACCGTTCGTGAACGCATAACGATGCGCGAAGGTCAGCGTGACGCCGACGGCTTGCGACAAATCCATCAAAGGCGACACCAGCGAAGCATTGGTTCCGGCGGCGTAACTTCCGTTGGGGCTGTCTGTCCACGAACGCGAACCAGACGCCGACGCGGTTTCCGCAATCGCCCAGGTGCTGGCTGGAACGCCGGACACGCTCCATCCTAAATTGCCTGTTTCAACCGAATCATCGAACAAAGTTTTTTCGCCGACGATTTCAGATTGCGCTGTGATTTGAGCCGTCGCTCCGCTGCCGTTGTTGGCGTCTTCGTAAGTGACGATGATTTTGTCGCGCGCCGACAGCGAAGCTTGCAACTGGCCGTCGCCCGGAATCGCCGCTCCGGCAACGACGCGCAAGTTGGAGTTGTACGCGCCCAAATATCTGGCATCGGCGGTCATCGTCAGAGTTTCTTCGTCGCCCGTGACCGAACTGCGAATTTTGACGGTTTGAGTTCCGGTCGAATTTCGATCACCCAAAGCCAGTCGAACGGTTTCGCCCAGCAGGTAAGATTTCTGGTCGAATTGAACTATTCCCAGATCGCTGCAAAACGGCGGCATGTCGAAAGCCTGCGACGGAACCGTGTCGCGCGAATCCAACGTCGAAGCCGAAAATCCCATCCCGCGTTTGGCAAAAGCTGTCCACAAAGCGCATTGATTGACGCCGCCGTTGTTGACGCGGTCGGCCTGCAAAATCGAATTGCGCGAATCCAAAAACGTAGGCGACGGCGAAGACAGCTTCATGCCGTCCACAACCAATTGAATGCTTTGGCGCTGGCCTTCGGTGAAACCAAGTTTGCGAATCAATTGCGCGCGCGCTTCCAGCAAAGTGTTGCACCAAATTTCGCCGACTCCGTGCGGAGCGATGCTGGTGGTGATGTCGGCGTAATTCAGAGGATACACAGACGGATTCGTGCTGTAAGGAAATCGCCGAATGCCGCGAGAATAATTTCCAGTGGCAAACTGGCCGACGGCGTAACTGCCATCCAGGTTGTCGGATTCCGAAGCCAGCAGAACGATGCCGAAATAATCCGACCAGCCTTCGCCCATTTGCTGAAAACCGGAAAGCGGACGAACCAAACGAATGCTCAGCCCGTGCGTCAATTCATGAATGATGACTCCTTGATCGAAATCGCCGTCGCGTTGCGGATTGCCAGTCCACAAAAACATCTGCATGCGTCCCGGCGAACCGTCCGGCGGTGTCGAAAAATTGGCGTTGTTGGTTCCGCTGCCATCCTGCACTTCGGCGCGAACCGGATCGTTGCCCAATCCGCCGATTACATTGAAATTGCTGGTTTGAAAATTTCCGGCGGCTTCGTTGAACCCGAACAGATACAAAATGTCGTGATAGCGATTGACCCAATAAAACACGTTGGCCATCGCGGCTTTCTGGTTGTCGGGCGTCGTTGGAGCCATTGTCAGATCGAGCGGGAACGAAAAATTACTGTCCGGCACGGTCAGGCGCGGAACATCGTCCGGTGAGTTGTTGGAATCGCGGTCGAGGTAGGTGTCCGTATTGTTGCCTGTGAACGTCGTGGGCGATTGACCGTTCCACCAATCGTTACGCGGATCGTTCGCCGGATAAATCGTCGAGCCGTTAAACGCCGCTGCGCGAAACGGAACTTCTTCGCGTTGAACAGTTGCCGGATTCAAACTGGCAACCGGCAGATTCGGGCGCGGACTTTCTTTGGTAAAAACCAGTCCGCGCGGATTCGGCTGGGTCTGGTACGGAACCGGGAGCGGTAGCGACCGGGGAGCACTTTGGTGAATGTGATTAGTAACAAAAGCAGACCCGGTCGCTACCGCCCCCGGTTCTGTAACGTCGTCTTCGTCAAAGCAGTACGCCGTCAGATTGCGCCGGTACAACAAAATGCCGCTGTCGGCATCCACAACCATTTGATAAACGTCCGGCGTTTCGTTCAGCCACATCTCGAATTCCCACGCCAATCGCAATTGATCGCCCAGCGCAGGGAAATACACCAGTCGAGCTTCGATGTCGCGCCCGAATTTCTCGGTGAGCGAAAGTTTCTGTTTCAAGGCTCGACCGGCAGCAGGAGTTTTAGTTGTCGCTTCGCCGGTCAATTCGACATCGGCGAACTCTGCGGCTCGGCGAAACGCGGCATTCGGCGTCAAACGCGGTCGAGCCAGATTTGCCGAACGCGCAGCGGCTGGAATCAATTCGCCTCCGGCGGTAATCAGCGAACCGAAACGGTCGAAGTGAAAGCTGTAATCGCCCTCAAAAACTTCTATGCCGTTGACCTCTTGTTGCAAGGTCAAATGCGTCACGCCGTTGTGGTCGGTTTTGTACCGGCGCGCGACTCGCAAACCGTCAACTTCGTCATCGCGCAATTGGTAAAGATCGTTGTTTTGTTTCAGGAAGAATCTGGCTCCGGCTTCGACATCGGCGGTGGATTGCGTCAGGTTTTGCGTGAAGCTGTACACACGGCTGGGCGAGTTTGTCAGATTGCTGAACTGCATTTCCACGCTCGGACGTTCGCGGCGCAACCGCGAATTGCGCGCCGGGATGAGTTGGCGACCTTCGTTTGCAGCGGCTTTGGCTTCGGCGGGCAAAACCGGCAGCGAGCGATTCAATCCGGCGCGAATGTCGAAATCTTCCTGGCGTTGCGGAACGCGGCGCTGAGTCTGAGCTTGAGAAACTGACTCCGGTTGGCGTTGCGCCGTAACCGTAAAAATCAGAGAAAAAATGCCGACGATCACGACGAAGGTGGCGAAGTACAGAGTTTTTCTTTTCATGCTGAATGCTTTTCCTGAAAGTAAATGTGAGGCAGGCTTTGTCAGCCTGCCAAAATGCGCGAAAGAGATTTTTCAGATCGCAGCCGCAAATGTCCGGGCGGCTGGATTCTAGCTGAGAAGAGGGAATGTGTTGAAGCGTTTCAGGTCGGCATTCGACGCAAGGCAAACAAAGATCACCGTTTCAATCGGTCGTCCAAATCGTCGAAATCACGCACCAGAATCCAATCGAATTGTTCGATCAATGGACGATGGTTGTAAGCTTCGGCTCCGGCAATCCAGACACGACAATTGTGCGGAACCTGTTCGGCAACGAAATTCAACTCCTGAGCTGTAACTCCGTTTTGGTGGTGAATGGCGCTCAGCAACAGCAAGCGCGATTTCGACAGCTTCACTGCGCGAACGATTTCAGCGGCTGGCAAATCAATTCCCAGATAAATCACACGCCAACCTCGCGTGGCGGCGATCAAGGCGGCAATCAAAATGCCGAACTCGTGTCGCTCTCCGGTGTGAGTTGCCAACACGATGGATTCCGCTCCTTCATTGGGCGGATACAGCCGAAACAGCGAACTCAACAAATTGCGAATCAGATTCGTGGCGACGTGTTCATGAGCTATGCCGAAATCTTTGTGCGCCCAGCGTTCGCCGATTTCAATCAGCAACGGAATCACCACGTGTTTGACGATCACTCGCGGCGGATAAAGCGTCGCGGCTCGATTGATTTCTTCGTCGGCAGCGACAACGTCGAAACGTTCGATGGACGACAAAAACCGGTCGCGCAAGATGGCGTATTGATCCGGCGGCTGTTCGGCCAGAGAAAACGCTCCGATGGTTGCGGCTTGTTTGCTGCCCAGCGTTTCAAGTTCCGAATCCGGCAAACCGGCAATCTGACTGATCGAATGTCCAAGCTCGACCGCCTGCCTCAATTTCCGCAATCGCGCGATGTCTAAGTCAGAATAAAGCCTCGAACCACCTTCGCTTCTTTGCGGAATGACGGCCTGATACCGCCGCTGCCAAACGCGCACCACATCAACGGAAAGTCCTGTCAATCGGCTAACCGCTCCGATCTTGTATTTGGGAATTGTCGAATAATCTATTGGTTGATCTGTCATAACGTGCCTAATCTCTCGCCTTGCTTCATTTTTGTCAAGTTAAAATCTGAACAAAATCTAGTTGACTTAACGTGGTCAAGGTGTATTCTAATGCGCGATCGGAAAAATTGTAACGACGAAACCGGAGAATAAGTGATGAAAATTCTGATGACCGGAGCGACAGGATTTATCGGAAAAGCTCTGAGTAAAGCACTTGCAGACGATGGGCATCAGCTTATCGTATTGTCACGGCGACCGGAAACCGCCGAAGTCGTGCCCGGCGCAAAAGCTTTTCGCTGGAATTCCGAAGCCGAAGCTCCGCCCGCTGAATGCTGGACAGGAGTCGAAGCGGTAATTCACTTGGCCGGAGAACCGGTTGCCGCCAAACGCTGGACGGATGAGCAAAAACGTCGCATTCGAGATTCGCGCGTCGTCGGAACCAGAAATCTTGTGAAAGGAATGAAGGCCGCGTCGGTTCCGCCGAAAGTGTTTATCAGCAGTTCAGCAGTTGGGTTTTACGGTAATCGCGGCGATGAACAGGTGGATGAACGTTCTGCTCCCGGCACAGGTTTTTTCCCGGACATCTGCACTGCTTGGGAATACGAAGCCGAACAAGCCAAAGAATTAGGAACGCGAGTCGTGCTGGTCAGAATCGGAGTTGTGCTTGGCGACGGCGGAATGCTGGAAAAGATTTTGTTGCCGTTTAAGTTGGGAGTTGGTGGCACGCTCGGCAGCGGTCGCCAATGGTTTCCGTGGATTCATATTGACGACATGGTTGGAATTCTTCGTCACGCGCTTTACGGCGAACACATCAGCGGTGCGATTAACGGAGTCGCCCCCAACCCTGCCACCAATGCCGAATTTACCAAAGCTCTGGGATCGGCGCTTCATCGTCCAACGATCTTTCCCGTGCCGGAATTTGCGCTTCGCGTGTTGATGGGAGAAATGGCCAATGCCGCGTTGGACAGCCAGCGAGTTAATCCGACAGCCACTTTGGAAAGCGGCTACAAGTTTCGTTATCCGCAGTTGCAACCGGCGCTTGATTCTTTGATGAGGTGACACAATGCACATTTACACACTGGAACAGGAACAACTAATTCCATTGTCGCGGGCGGAAACGTTCAAGTTTTTTTGCGACGCCTTTAACCTCGAACGACTAACGCCGCCATTTCTGAAGTTTCACATTACGACTCCGCGCCCGATTGAAATGGCCGATGGCGCGATCATTGATTACGAATTGAAACTTTACGGCATCAAATTTCGCTGGCGCACGCTGATCGAAAGCTGGCGACCGGAAGAGTTTTTTATTGATCGCCAATTAAAAGGGCCGTACGCGCTCTGGCATCACACGCACACGTTTGAAGAAGTCGCGCCGAATCGCACGTTGATGCGCGATCAGGTGCTGTACGAAATGCCCTTCGGTTTTTTGGGGCGGCTGGCGCATTGGCTGTTTGTGCGTCGTTCGCTGAAAACGATCTTCGATTACCGCGCAAAAGTGACGGCTGAGTTGTTGGGCGAAATCGAAAAACCGTAGGGCAATTTTTTCAAATTGCCCTACCTGTTACGGAGTAAGCCGCTTGAACGCACTTGAGCAATTGCAAGCAAACCCGCGAGTCACCATACGCAAGACCGGTTCGCCCAAGACCGAAGGCCGGTGCGTCGTTTATTGGATGCAGCGCGCTCAACGCGGCGTGGACAATCCGGCGCTTGACGTGGCGATTGCCGCCGCCAATCAATTGCAAAAACCTCTGGCGGTGTTTTTCGGTTTGCATCCGAAATATCCGAATGCCAATTTGCGCCATTACGCCTTCCTGATCGAAGGGCTGGCCGAAACCAAGCGCCGTGTTGAAGAGCGCGGAGCCGCTTTCATCTTTCGACCTTTTCCGAATCACGACCTGATTCGATTTTGCGAAGAAGTAAAACCGGCGCTGGTTATCGGCGATGAAAACCCCATGCGCGAACCCGAAGGTTGGCGACGAGCGGCGACGGAAAAACTCCGCGTACCTTTTTGGACGGTGGACGCCGACGTGATTGTGCCGACCAGATTTTTTGAAAAGGAAGAATATGCCGCGCGCACCATTCGCCCGAAGATTCATCGGCTGTTGCCGGTGTTCTTTCAGCCGCTCGAAAACCCGAAAGCTCGGTTCAAATGGTTTTCAGCCGATTTGCCCACCAGCCAGCCGATTGACGAAGCTCGATTGCTAGCCGAACTGCCCGTTGGCCGCAGCGTGCAACCGGTCAGCCATTTCAAAGGCGGAACCAGCGCCGGATTGGACTTGCTGAAAAAATTCATCGCTTCAGGATTGAAAAGTTACGACACGGCGCGCAATCAGCCGCATCTGCCGGGCACGAGTTCGTTGTCGGCGTATTTGCATTTTGGCCAGATCAGCCCGCTGACTATCGCGCTGGCTGTGCGCGAAGCCGACGCGCCGCAACCAGCTAAGGACGCTTATCTGGAAGAACTGATCGTCCGTCGTGAAGTGGCGATCAATTTTGTCGCGCGCAATCCGCAATACGACCGGCTGGCGGGGTGTCATGGTTGGGCGCTGAAAACGCTGGACGAACATCGGCTTGATCCGCGTCCGTACCTGTACACCGAATCGCAATTTGAAAACGCCGAAACTCACGACGATTTGTGGAACGCGGCTCAGATGGAAATGGTGACAACCGGACGCATGCACGGGTATCTGCGAATGTACTGGGCAAAGAAAATTCTGGAATGGTCGCCGTCGCCCGAAGAAGCCTTTGACATTGCGGTGCGACTGAATGACCGGTATGAATTGGATGGCCGCGATCCGAACGGATACACCGGCATCGCCTGGGCGATTGGCGCGAAACACGACCGTCCGTGGGCGCCTCAGCGACCGATTTTCGGCATGGTTCGGTTTATGGCTCGCAGCGGTTGCGAACGAAAGTTTGACGTTAAAGCCTACAGCCGCCGCGTCGAAATGCTCAGCAAAGGCATAGAACAAAAGTCATTGTTCTGATCGCCCCGAATGGCTAGCCGTCCAAAGCTTCGCCAAGTACAATGCCCGCCGCACGATCATTACACTTCCAACCCAAACAGGAGATTCACGGATGCAATTCAAAAGAGCTTGGACTCTGTTGTCGCTGATTACGCTCGGCGTCAGTTTGAGCGGTTGCGGACAACACGCTACGGAAGCGGGCAACACCGACGCCCAGAAATCGCAAACGGCAGCTAAAGGAGCAGAACCGAAATTGAAAAAAGAGAGTTTTGGCAAATTGCCTGACGGCACTGAAGTGGACTCGTACACGCTGACGAACAAAAACGGCGTCGAAGTCAAAATCACCAACTACGGCGCAACCGTGACTTCGATCAAAGCGCCGGATCGCAGTGGCAAAATGGACGACGTGACGCTGGGGTACGACAGCATTGACGGTTATTTGGCCAAGAATCCACACATGGGTTCGCTGGCCGGTCGTTACGCCAACCGCATCGGCAAAGGTGAATTCAAACTCGGCGGCAAAACGATCACTCTGGCCAAAAACAACGGCCCCAACCATCTGCACGGCGGGCCGAACGGATTTTTCAAACAAATCTGGAAAGCTTCGGATGTTAGTGGCGTTGACGGAGCCGCCGTTCGCATGACTTACCTGAGCAAAGACGGCGAAGAAAATTATCCCGGCAATCTGGAAGCGATGGTGACTTACACGCTGACCGATCAGAACGAATTGAAGATCGAATACTCTGCGACCACCGACAAGGAAACCGTCGTCAACCTGACCAATCATTCCTATTTCAATCTGGCGGGCGCTGGCAACGGCGACATCCTCGGCCATCAAATGAAGATCAACTCCAAACAAACGACTCCGGTGGACAAGACCATGATTCCAACCGGCAAGCTGGCTGACGTGGCGGGAACGCCGTTCGACTTTTCCAAGCTGACGGCGATTGGCGCGCGCATCAACGATCCGCACGAACAGATAGTCATCGGCAACGGATACGATCACAACTTTGTGTTGGATACAGGCGGCAAGCTGGACGCGCAGGCAGTGGAAGTTTATGAACCAACAACCGGGCGGGTGATGGAAGTGTTCACCGATCAACCCGGCGTGCAGTTGTACACCGCAAACTTCCTGGACGGCACGATCATCGGCAAAGGCGGCAAGACGTATCTGCGTCGCGGCGCATTCTGTCTGGAAACGCAGCATTACCCGGATTCGCCGAACAAACCGAATTTCCCTTCGACTGTGCTGAAACCCGGTGAAAAGTATCAAACGACGACAATCTATAAATTCTCTGCGCGGTAATAATGGCGCTGATTTACGCGGCCAAAATTCGCCATTGACCATTACGCATTGACCATTATTAGGCAGGGTAAAAAGCATCTCTACCTGTCGGATAGTGGTTAATGGCGAATGGTTAATGGCTAATTTCTTTTCTGGCTCCTTGATGTCAATGTCCCAGCGCCGCCGCCAGAATCTTTTGCTGCGAAGCCTCGGCGCGGTCAAACGTCGCCACAATTCGTCCTGCATGCATCACGGCGATGCGGTCGCTCATCCCAAGAATTTCAGGAAGCTCCGAAGAGATTATCAAAATCGCCAAGCCCTGTTCAGCCAGTTCGCACATCAGCGAATGAATTTCCGACTTTGCGCCGACATCAATTCCTTGCGTCGGTTCGTCCAGAATCAGCACCGATGGTTTGGTCGCCAGCCAACGACTGAGCGCGACTTTTTGCTGGTTGCCGCCGGATAAAGTTCCAGCCGCAGCAAACAGCGCAGGAGTTTTGACTCCCAAACGTGAGGCGTAATCGGCGGCGACTTCGCGCTCGACTGCGAAGTCCAAAAAGCCGAACTTCGCCAGGTTTCGCAGAGAAGCCAGCGTTGTGTTGGCGCTGATCGGTAGTTCCAGAATCACGCCATGTCGTCGCCGGTCTTCGGGAACGTACGCGATGCCAAGTTCCGCCGCCTGCGCTGGTGACGTGATTTTTAGCGTTTCGCCTCGCAACTGAATTTCTCCGCTGTCCGCTGGCGTCAATCCAAACAACGTCCGAGCGAGTTCCGTTCGTCCGGCTCCGATCAATCCGGCAAATCCGAGAATTTCTCCGGCGCGAAGGGAAAAGCTGATTTCGCTGACGCCTGCTTCACGACACGTCAGGTTTTTAACTTCCAAAACGGTTTCGCCGAATGCGATTTCGCGTTTGGGAAACACCGCCGACAACTCGCGCCCGACCATCAAGCGAATCAATTCCTGCCGATCAACTTCGGCCATTTGTCGAGTTTCAATCGTCACGCCATCGCGCAGCACAGTGACTCGGTCGGCAATCAGCGGCAATTCGTCCAACCGATGCGAAATGTAAACGATCCCGACGCCGCGTTGCCGTAACTCTCGAATAACTCGAAACAGGTTTTGCGTGTCTTCTTCGGAAAGCGAAGCCGTCGGTTCGTCCATAATCAAGACGCGAGCGTTGGCTCCCAGCGCGCGGGCGATTTCGGCCAATTGCTGTTGCGGCATCGTCAATTCACCGGCCAATGCTTCGGTTGAAATCCTCGCGCCGACTTCGGCCAGCAACTCCGCCGCGCGTTCGTGCCGCGCTTTCCAGTTGATTGGTTGCCAACTGGAAATTCGCTCAACTCCAAGCGCGATGTTTTCAGCCACGGCCAATTCGGGAAAAAGCGCGGGCTGCTGATAAATCGCGGCGATGCCCAGCGACTTGGCCAACTGCGGAGAGTTGTCTGTGATCGGTTGGCCATCAATCACGACTTCGCCGTTGTCGGCTTGAATGGCTCCGGTGATGATTTTTATGAGCGTGGATTTGCCAGCGCCGTTTTCGCCGACAAGCGCGTGAACTTCCCCGGCGCGCAACTCGAACGACGCCGATTTCAACGCCTGAACTCCGGCGTACGATTTGGTCAGATTGCTGGCTTCGAGCAAAGCTGTCATTTTGCGATTTTCCCAGTAGTGAAATGAGTGAATCGGATTATGGCAGAAACCGTAAACGCTGTCTGGCTTAGCCTGAAGTCAGCCGTTATAATCCGCCGCTTGATTGACCTCATCTGAAGGAGACAAAGCAGTGAAAGCAGGTTGGGAGGCCGTCATCGGTCTGGAAGTTCACGCGCAACTCAATACCAAATCCAAAATCTTTTGCACTTGTTCGACCGAATTCGGGCAGGAGCCGAATGACAACACTTGCGCCGTGTGTCTGGGTTTGCCCGGAGCCTTGCCGGTCATGAACCGCGATGTTGTCGTCAATGCTGGCAAAGCCGCGCTGGCTCTGAATCTGCGGGTCAACACGGAATCCATCTTCGCGCGGAAGAATTATTTCTATCCTGATTTGCCGAAAGGCTACCAGATTTCTCAATACGACAAACCATTTTCCGAACTCGGCAAAGTCGAGATTTTGACCAGTCAGCGCGACGAAGGCGGACGCCCAATCGAATGGCAATTGAAAAGTTTTGGACTGACGCGCGCTCACATCGAAGAAGACGCAGGCAAATCGGTTCACGACATTGGCGACCCGGACAAGACTCACGTCAATTTGAATCGCGCCGGAACTCCGCTTTTGGAAATCGTCAGCGAGCCGGACTTTCGCACCAGTTGGGAAGCGTACGATTACGTGGCTTTCTTGCGCCGCACGCTGCAATACATAGGCGTGTGCAACGGCAACATGGAAGAAGGAAATTTGCGTTGCGACGCCAACGTCTCGGTTCGCCCCGCAGGCCAGGAAAAGCTGGGTACGCGCGCCGAAATCAAAAACGTCAACTCGTTGCGGTTTTTGCAGAAAGCGATTGATTACGAAATTGATCGGCAAATCGCCTTGATCGAAGCTGGCGGCGAGATGGTGCAGGAAACTCGGTTGTGGAACGAGAAGGAAGGCAAAACCTACACGATGCGCTCGAAGGAAGACGCGCACGATTACCGTTACTTCCCCGATCCGGATTTGCCCGCGCTGGAAGTCAGCGCCGAATGGATTGAAGCGTTGAAAGCCGAAATGCCCGAATTGCCCGAAGCTCGGCGGCAACGGTTTATACGTGATTACGAATTGAACACAGACGAATCTTTCACGCTGACGGGCGAACGCGCGCTGGCCGATTACTTTGAAACTGCGGTCAAAGCTTCGGGAAATCATCGCGCGGCGGCCAACTGGATTTTGTCGGAGTTGTTGCGCGAATTGCGAAACGCCGAAATCGAAATCGGCGGCTGCAAAATCAAAGCCCAAGACTTAGGCGCGATGATTCGGCTGATTGACGACAAGACGATTTCCGGCAAGATCGCCAAAGACGTGTTTGCCGAAATGTTCGCCAGCGGCAAAGCTCCGGCGGAGATCGTCAAGGAAAAAGGCCTGGTGCAGATCACAGACACTTCGGCGATTGAAAAGATCGTGGACGACGTGATCGCCGCCAATCCGAAAGAAGTCGAAGGCTATCGTTCGGGCAAAGCGGCGCTGATCGGATTCTTTGTCGGCCAGGTCATGAAAGCTTCCGGCGGCAAAGCCAATCCGAAAGCGGTCAATGAAATTTTGAAAGCGAAACTTGAGGCATAAAACATCGGACAGGAGTTACAGGATGTAACAGGATTGAATCCTGAAAAATACTGCTCATCCTGTCCATTCCCGTAATGGAGATTATGAAACTTACTCGAATTGTGATTGTGCTGGCGCTGGCGTTGGTTGCCGGTTCCTGTTCCAAAGGCAGTGGCGGTGTGGCGACGATTGATACGGACTTCGGTCAGATCAAAATCCAGTTGGATGCGTCAGTTGCTCCAAAGCACGTAGAGAATTTCAAGAAACTGGCGCGCGAAGGATTTTATGATGGTTTGGGGTTTCACCGCGCAGTTCCTGGGTTGTTGATCCAAGGCGGCGACCCGAATACGCGCAATGGAGATCTAAGCACTTGGGGAAAGGGCGCTCCCGGCCAACCGACAGTGGCGGCTGAATTCAGCCAGAAACCATTCAAACGTGGCGTGCTTGGCGCAGCTCGGAGAGGAAATGATGTGAACAGTGCCACCAGCCAGTTTTTCGTTTGCTTGCGCGACAATCCAAGCTGGACTGGTCAATACACAGTTTTCGGCGAAGTGATTGAAGGCATTGAGGTGGTTGAAAAAATCGCGCTTCAACCTACTGTGCCCGGCGACCCCACCAGCACAATGATCAATAAAGCCGTGATGAAGAAAGTGACGATTCAAGATTAAGATCAAAGTGATGAAGGATGAGTGATGAAGGATGAAAGAAGAGCGTTTTGTTGCGAACTCATCCTTCATCATTCTGAATTCATCCTTCCAGAATTTCCTACCAGTGCATCCTCAAATGAATCGCCAACTCTGCCGAACCTTTTTGTGTGGCCGGGCGTAGTTTCAGCTTCGCAACAAACACGAGGAACACACATGCACTTCATCGAAGCAATCAAGCTGGCCATCGAATCCATTCATTCGCATAAACTTCGGTCGTTTTTGACGCTGCTCGGCGTGATTTTCGGCGTGGCGACGGTGATCGTCGTCGTGTCGCTGATCGAAGGCTTCAACAAATACGTGGATGAAAAAATCGCCAACATCGGCACAAATGCTTTCAGCGTGCAGCAGTTTGCGATTGAGGATTTCGCCAGCCTCGACGCGCTGAACGAAGCTCGAAAACACAACAAGGAAATCCGCATGGAAGACCTGGAAGCGTTGCGCGCACGTGTCGGACAAGGAGTCATCAAAGATGTCGGCGCGCAGGAAGAAACCATGTGCGAACTGAAGTCCGGCAAAGAAACCTTGATCGGCGTCAGCCTGCAAGCCATCACCGGCAACATCATCGAAATTCAGAACAAGGAAATTGCCGAAGGTCGTCCGTTTTCTCAGGCCGAAGAACTCAGCGCCCGCCCTGTGTGTTTTGTCGGGGCGGATGTGGCCGATCGCTTTTTTCCGACTCGCAGCGCCATCGGTCAAACAATCAAAATTGACGGGCGACCATTTGAAATCGTAGGCATCGCCAAATCGCTCGGTTCGGTGTTCGGCGTCTCGCGCGATAAATTCGTTTCGATTCCGATGAGCACCTTCCTGAATGTTTACGGCGGGCGGCGGTCGTTTCAATTGCTGGTGGCTTCGACTTCACCTGCCACTTACGAAGCCGCTGTTGACGAAGCTCGTGTGGCGATGCGAACTCGGCGAAAGCTTGCGCCGAATGAAAAAGACAACTTCGGCATCATCACGCCAAGCGCCGTGAACAATCTGCGCGATAAAATCTTCGGCACGATTCAGGTCGTCGCCGTCGGCGTGACTTCGATTGCACTGGTGGTCGGCGGCATCGTCATTATGAACATCATGCTGGTCAGCGTCACCGAACGAACCCGCGAAATCGGCATCCGCAAAAGTCTGGGCGCTCGGCGCAAAGACATTCTTCGCCAGTTTCTGGTCGAATCCACCATTCAGGCTCTGGCCGGAGGAGCCGTCGGCGTCAGCATCGCCTGGGGCTTGAGCAAACTGGTTTCGACGCTGACTCCTATTCCCACTTCGCTGCCGATGTTGGCCGTCGCCGTGGCGCTCGGAGTTTCCGGCGGAGTCGGCTTGATTGCCGGAGTGTATCCGGCTTGGCGTGCGGCTGGACTTGATCCGGTGACGGCAATGCGAGCGGATTGAGGAAGAAGGGAAGTGTAAAGAATGGCAAGTATCAATCCAATCAGGATTCCTGGAAATTGGCGACTAGGGTTTGCACTTGATTACCACACTCTGCACAGCCAGTTTGTTGGCCACGATGAATTTGGCCATCCGATCTTTGATACGGAACGGAGCGAAATTGGCGACTTGCTGTACAGGCTGAAATACAAAGCGGATCGTTCGGCGGCGAATGAAATTGTCGAAGCCGCCGCCAGCTTTGTGCGTCGTTGGAAAATCAAACCGGATTTGATTTTGCCGGTTCCGCCATCAAAGAGGAGGAACTTTCAGCCGGTTCTGTTGCTGGCTCATGGATTGGCTGCGAAGCTGGGATTGCCGCTGTGTCTGGATTGTGTAACAAAGGTCAGAGGCACGCCAGAAGTGAAGAACATTTACGAGTACGATAAGCGCATCGCGGCGTTGGAAAATGCTTTCAACGTCAAGAAGTCGAAGGTGCAGGGACGAGTCGTGTTGCTTTTCGATGACCTGTTCAGGTCGGGCGCAACGATGGACGCTTTAACCAAAGCCTTAAATGAACAAGGCGAAGTTGCTGGCGTTTATGCTCTGGCTGTGACCAGAACCAGGAGTGCGTTATGACGAAAATCTTCATTGGTGGTTCGAGGAATGTGACCAGATTGAACGATTTGGTCACTGCACGACTCGACAACATTATCAACAACAGCTTCAGGGTTTTGATCGGCGATGCCAACGGTGCGGATAAAGCCGTTCAAAAATACTTAGCCGACAAGGGGCACCGTAATGTGGTTGTGTTTTGCATGAACGATAAATGTCGCAACAACATTGGAAACTGGGAAACGCGCGTTGTCACGGCTGAACACGGCGAGCGCGGGTTTGAGTTTTATGCACTGAAAGATTTGCAGATGGCAGAAGAAGCGACTCACGGGTTTATGCTTTGGGATGGCAAAAGCAACGGCACACTTAACAACGTCGTGAATTTGCTGACACGCGATAAGAAAGTCGTCGTTTTTTACTGGCCGACACAGCGGTTTTATACCTTGTTTGATGAGAACGATGTGACGGACCTTTTGGGAAATTGCAGCCCTGCTGATTTGGCTGGCTTCGATAAAAAACTGGGCTTGTCGGAGCGTTTGAATCTGGCGTTGCCGGAATTTCAATTGGCGTAATTTATGACTCATCAGGATTTTCGGGAAAACATCTGGATGGCGTTCGACACCTTGTGGCAGCACAAGCTGCGGTCGTTTTTGACGATTCTGGGAGTCGTCATTGGCACGACGACTGTGATTGTGATTGCCGCGTTTGTGTCGGGCATTGATTCGCAAGTCGCCAAAGAGATCGAATCCTTCGGCTCGAATTCCATCTACATCTTCAAATTCGATCCGGGCTTCAACTTCAATCCGTCGGCGGAAGAGCGGCAGCGCAAGCCGATCAGTTACGAAGACGCGATGGCGATTCGGGATGAATGCCCTTCGGTGACGGATGTCACGCCGTTTATGTCTCCGGTGGATTTTATGCAGGGGCCGATGGCGGAGCGCGTCAAAATTCGCTTTCGGGATACCGAAATGTACAACGCCACGGTGCAGGGAACCTTGCCCGCGTATTTTCGAATGGGCAACACTGAAGTCACCGAAGGCCGCTTTTTCACCGATGGCGAAAACCTGGCGCGCGCCGATGTGTGCGTCATCGGACGAGATGTCGCCAACACACTGTTTCCGACGGTTGCGGCGCTCGAAAAAGAAATCATGATTAACGGGCGTAATTACCGCGTCATCGGAGTGATGAAAAAACGCGAGATGTTCATCACTCCCGCCGACGATCCCGGCAACGAAAACAAAGCGGTTTACATTCCTTACGAGACGATTCGGAAAGTTTTTCCGAACGTCAAAGAAAATTTCGTGATGGCGCAATACGCGCCCGGCAAGCAGGAACAGGCGCTGGACGAAATCCGTCAGGCGCTGCGGAAAAAGCGCAAAGTCGCTTATGGCCAGCCGGATAATTTCGGCATTCAAACCTCCGAAGGCATCATCCAGCAATTCAAAGCCATCACCGGCGGAGTCTTTTTGTTGATGGTGGCCATTTCCAGCGTCGGTTTGCTGATTGGCGGCATCGGCGTGATGAACATCATGTTGGTCAGCGTCACCGAACGCACGAAAGAAATCGGCGTTCGCAAAGCCATTGGCGCTCGGCGGCGCGACATCGTGCTGCAATTCTTGATCGAAGCCGCGACGCTGACAGGTTTGGGCGGCGTCGTAGGCATTTTGATCGGTTGGGGATTGGCCGAACTCATTAAATTGATGATGCCGACGTTCGTTCCATTATGGGCGCCTGTGGTTGGCTTTGTCGTGTCGGTCGGATTGGGAGTCAGCTTTGGTTTATGGCCTGCGTGGAAAGCGGCAAGGCTCGATCCGATTGAAGCTCTTCGTTACGAATGACGCGCGGCTTCAGCTATAATCCGCGCGGCAAAAATCCCACAGACAAGATATGTTAAGACGCGCGTTCAGAAATTTGCTCAACCTGGATGAACCGCCGGAACGCACGGCGTTGGCATTTGCTGTCGGGACGTTCATTGCATTCACGCCGCTGGTTGGATTGCACATGGTAATCGCCGGATTGTTGCTGCTGGTTTGGCGAGTCAACAAGGTTGCGCTGTTTACCGGCTTGTTTATAACCAATCCGTGGACGTTCGCTCCGGCGATTGCGGCTTCATGGGGAATCGGCAATTTGATTATCGGCTCGCCGCAGGTGGAATTGCCCACCGTAACGCTGGGCGCGCTGGTGACTTCGACGTTTTGGCAATCGCTGGTTTCTCAGTGGCGGCAGTTATTGCCTTATGCGGTGGGCGCAATGATTCTGGCGATTGTTTGCTCGCTGATTTCCTATCCGCTGATGCTGTTCGCCATTCGCGCGTATCGCCGCAAATTTCCCAAAGACATTGTGCCGAAAGCTGACCCGCTTTCCGGCTGAACTTAATCATCAATCTAAGTTGAACCCGAAGATGAAAAAAACTCTTTCTATCCTTCAAACGTCGGCGCTGGCGTTGACCTTGACGCTGAATGTGTTTTCTCAACAGGCTGGGCAGCAACCGGCTCAGCCGCCCAAAGCTCCGGCGGCGCAGGAAGCCAAACCGCAACAGGCTCCGCAAATTGATCGCCGTAAAATCCCGTTGGCTCAGCGCCCGAATCTTTCACTGGATGATGTCAACACATACATCGGTGCGGACAAACGAATCATCGTGATGATGGCTGCATTGAATGTCGCCGGATACGATTACGAAACCGGTGGACGCCAGTTGACGCCATTGCGCCAGCAGATGCGCGACGATTTGAAAAACACTCCGCCGGAGGTCGTTCGCAAATTGCGTGACTTTTTCCTGGCTCATCGCAAAGGAACCACAGACGCCGCCGCCGTTGCGCCTTATCTGAGTCTGGCGCTGTCATTGCAGGAACCTCCGGCTTTCGCCATTGATGTTCCGCAAGATCGTTTGCCGGACGATGTCAAAGAAATTGTCGGCTTCGCTCCCATCGTCGAAGAGTTTTACCAGAAGACGAGCTTTTCCAGGTTGTTGCCCAAATACATCGAAGCAAGTTTGAAAGTCGCCGAAACGTATCCGCAAGCTGCCGGTCTGGTGCTGGGCAACGTGTTGACTTATTTGCACACGGAACCAGTGCTGGAATTGCCGCCGCTGGTCAACATTCGGCGAACCGTTACGGCAGTCAGGCCGGAGAAAAAAGACCAAAAGAAATCTGACAAGAAAGATTCGGGCAAGAAAGATTCCGGCAAAAAAGATGCACAAGCCGCCGACAAACCACAGCTACCGCAAATTGCAGAAGAGATGGATTCGCCAAATCGCATCCGTCGGTTCGTGATTATCCCAGACCTGCTCAATGCGTCGAACGCGGCGAACCTGCGCGTGGTGCGTGACACGTACTTTTTATTGTTGGGGCCAAGCAGCACGCCCAGCATCGAATCCATGCGGCGTGCGTTTTTGAATTTTGTGTTGGATCCGCTGGTCGAACGGCAAATCAAGGAAGTTGCCGCGATTCGCACTGATCTGCGAAAACTGATGGAAACGCGCGGCGACAAACTCGACCGCGATTACGCCGAACGCAGCGCATACTTTTTGATCACCGATTCGCTGGTGCAGGCCACCAACGCGCGAATGGATGTGTTGGGAATGGCTGCGCGCAATGTTTCGCCGGAAGACGAAGCGATTTACCAACTCAGTTTGGGCTACGAACGTGGATCCGTGCTGGTATATCACTTTTACGATCAGATGAAGGCGTTTGAACCGGTCGGTGTCAACATCCGGGATTACATCTCTTCTATGCTGGGCAATGTTGATTACGAACGCGAAGCCGTGCGATTGAAAGAATTCGAGCAGCGATTGGCGCGTTACAAACAGTTTCGCACCGAAGCGACATTTGCTCCGGCTCCGAAACTGGAGATTGCAAACGCCGATGACAAATTGGTAGCGCGAATCGTCGAAGCCGACAACCTGATTAAGAACCGCAAGTACGACGACGCCAAAGCAATTTTAGACGCAGCGTCGAAAGAAAATCCGAACAACGCCCGTGTACTGTTCGGGCTGGCCGAAGTCGCCAGCAAGCAAGCCAGCACGCTGGACGACAGCGACCGTGTCGAAGAAGCTTTGTACGCCGCCGTTGATCTTTACAAACGAGCCGCACAATCGGCTTCGCCGGAATCGGAAAAGTGGTTGGCGCAACGCAGTTATGTCGCCGCCGGAAAGATTCTGGACTTCATCGCTGAAACAAATCCTTCGCTGGCGGAAAAGCTGACAGCCGACGCCACCACCGCTTATGAACTGGCACTCAAGTTGGGCAAAGTGGAAGGCGGGGCGTTTGAAGAAGCCGAAAAAGCCATGAAACAACGCGCGCAGAAAAAATAACGGCGACAGACTGAAAACCAAAAGGGAGAGATGGATTTGAAAATCCGTCTCTCCCTTTTTTGATTTGGATGGAACTATTGTTATGGAATCCGAATGCATTCCGGCATACGCGGAATAGAAGCGACTGGCGGGGGAGCAGGAGCCATTTCCTGTTCTTCTTCTGCCGCCGCTTCGTCAAATTGTTCTTCCGGGCCGACGACGATTTCCGCTGTTGCTTCGGTGGTTTCAACTTTGGTGACGCTGGCGTCGCGGCAAACCGCCGTCAGCGAAGCCGGTTGAGATACCAGAACCAATTGAACTTTCAGGTTTTCCAGCTTGTGCAGATTCGGCAGATGATGAATCAAAGCGATGGTTTTGATCTCGCTCAATTCGGCCACGCCGCAATCAAGCCGCATTATCATTGGTTTAATCAATTCCGATCTGACTGCCGTGGAAATGAACCCGGCTTTGACTATACGTGGCTGATAATTTGGTGTCAGGCTAGAAATAGTTTTGACCGAAGGCTTATTCGGCAGGTTGGCAATTTCGGCGTTCTTGGTGCATTCCGAATCTTCGTCTCGATTTTCATCGCGTTTGATGCGTTTGACCGGGCGCTTCGGAGTCGGTTTGCGATTCAGATCACCGGGTTTCACATCTTTGATGTCGGCATCAATCATGGTTTCAACCGAATTGGCGAAAGCCATCAGATTGGATTGCAGCATGTTTTGTTGCGTCCAAGGGGTATCGTCAAACAAGCCTTTGCCATAAATGTATGCCAGGTGATGAGCGTGTTCGATGCGTTCGGCGGCGGCTTCAGGCATGACGAGGGAAAGCGAGCGCGCTGTTCCCAACGCTTGAAGCGTAACATTGCCAAACGTAAACGGTTTGACCGTGTGCGCTGTGAAGACCAGAACGACGATGAGAATTGTGCGGATAAAAACTTTGCTGGCCATAACGATCTCCGGCAGTTGTCTACTCAAAAGTCTGAAGGCAAAACCCGGTTCCTTGTTGAACTCTTCAACTCCGAGGGGAGTGTTTACCGAAATTTTGCCTCAATAAAATCTGTCGCAGAATTGTCAGATTCGACGATGTTGGTGGTCGAATCTGGCAAAAGGTTTCAACCAAACCAATCAGGCAAACCAGATTTTTTGCCAATACTGCTAAATACCTTTTTTTGACAGGATGCGATTATGCGCCTGTCAGGTCAATCAGTTGTTAATCAGTTGTAAATCGTTTGTAAAAACTTCGGCGCGATCTTGCTGCGGGAAGTTGTATTGGGAACAACGGTAACGGTTGAACGCACGATTTATAACGTCTTGCGGTTCAAAGATATTCCATTGTTCGTTGGCAGTTACGGCAATTGTTGGCAAGCAGAGTGCAGTGATTTGGCGATCAATGGCGAAGGAAATACTCTACGTCGCCGCGCTTTTCCGCGCGTAGTTTTCCTTCGGCAACGGCCAGATCAAGATGGGCTACGGCTTCGGAAGTGGCCAGAAAACGATTCAGGTTGTCCACTTTCGGGAAAAGCAGTTTGGACATTTCCCAGGCCGTGACACCTTGTTTGGCGACAAAGCCTATGACTTTGTTTTGGCGTTCCTGAATCTGTTTTACGGAGCGGTGAAAGTGTTCTTCGTAATCGGTCACGTCTCCGCCGTGTGAAGTTTTCAGCAGAGTCGGAGCCAGTTCTCGAATGCGAGCCAGCGAAACCAGATATTCGCCCAGCGAAGGAAAGCGGCGGCGCGGGTCAACCGGGTCAGAGTTCAAAACTGGATTCGGCGTGATGGTCTTCAACACCGTGTCGCCGGTCAGCATCAACCGAGTCGCTTCGCGCAGCAGACAGCAGCTTCCCGGTGTGTGACCGGGAGTGTGAACGACGCGCAAACTGCCCGAAGCGAAAACGAATTCCTGTTCATCGCGGAAAGCTTCGACATCGGCTACGGCGTCGGCGTAATGGTGGATGAGTTCGTATCGTCCAGCCATCGTTTCCAGCTCCTCCGGCGGAACTCCGGCAGGAATCAGCAGGTTGCGATCAACGCGAGTCTGCCGATGTTCTGAGATGTTGCGATATTCCCATTCGTGAACATAAACCCGCGCGCCGGATTCCTGCTGAATCGTCGCAGCCAATCCGCAATGGTCTTCGTGGGTGTGCGTGAGGACGACGCGCTGAATGTCTTTGAGCGTGAATCCGAGTTGTTGCAACTGCGCGCGCAACGCCGCCAGAGCTTCGTCAGTCTTTGGGCCGGTGTCCACCAACGTCAACGGGTCTTCAATGACCAGATAAATGTTGATCGGGCCGACAGGGAAGGGTGTTGGGATCGTCAGTTTTTCGATTCGCATCAATTGGTTTCAAGCTTAAAGACGCGCTGCGCGTTTTGAAAAAGAAATTTGGCTTTCACGTCATCGGCCAAGCCAAGCTCATCAACTTGCTGCACACATTTTTCCAGCGACAACTGCGGAAAGTTCGAGCCGAACATCACCTTATCCTGCCCGTAAGTTTTCATGTAATGCAGCAGTTGCGGCGGGTAATAACGCGGCAGGTAAGCCGAGGTGTCAATGTAAACATTCTCGTGTTTCCACGCGACGCCGATCATTTCATCCGTCCATGGATGGCCGATGTGACCGGCTACGATTTTCAGTTCGGGAAAGACCAGCGCGACTTCGTCAAGGTAAGGAACCGGGCGGCCAGTTTCCGAAGGCATCAGCGGGCCTGTGTGCCCGACTTGCGTGCAAAAGGGAATGTCGAGTTCGATGCACTTCACATACAGCGGAAAGTACAGCTTGTCATTCGGCGGCAACTTCCACAGCCAGGGAATGACGCGCAATGCCTTGAAGCCAAGCTCGTTCACCGCGCGATCCAATTCGCGGACGGCTTCGACAGGCTTTTCCAGATTGACTGCGGCTACGCCGACAAAGCGGTCAGGGAATTCGGCAATCATTTCGGCAACCAAGTCATTGCTGTAAATGTTGACTCCCGGACGATGCCACGCTGACAACATCAAGGTTTGAATGCCTGCCTTATCCATTTCGGCGACGATCTGCGCGGGCGTCAAACCGTTTTCGATCAAATGCGCCGAGCCGGATTGTTTGAACAGCCGAGCGATTTCCGGCAATTTTTCAAAAGCGTCACGCCGAGCCGGTTGCGCCCAGGCGTCAATGATTGGAAGGTTTGGATTGATTGGCATAGTCGGGAATTGCGGAGTGCGGATTTGGGATTGCGGATTGAAGAGTTGAACTCCGCAATCCGCAATCCGCAATCTGCAATCCACAATCAGAAAATGTAGCCGCCAGCTTCGACGACTTTGTTGGACAGTCGTTCACGAATCGCAGCCGTGTTGAGTGGCTCCTGTTTCGTCAATCGGCGCAGAGCCACCAGCATGACGCGGAGTTCATCGCCTTCGGAAATTGCGGCCAAGGCATTCTTGGCAGCGACTTCGATGCGGTTAATGGCGTCGTGCGTGTAAAGCTTCGTCGCGTCAATCGCAGCAGCGTGTTTTTCCGCTCCGTCCTGAGCGACCAGTTTGGCGGTACGGCCAACGGCGCTGTCAATCTGGAAGGCGTCAATAATCACATCCGCCGTCCAGCTTAAAATCATCTGCTGTTCGGCCAAAGCCGCCTGGAATTTCTGGGCTGCGGAGCCGAGCAATGCGATGGCAACTTTCTTGGCGTTGGCGGCCAGTTTGATTTCGTTGGTCAGCGGAGATTCGTCATCTCCATCATCGAACGAAGGGCCAGCCAGCAATTCTTCCTGCAACTTCATCGCGGCTTGGAAGAGCGGCAAGCCGCCTTTCATAGCGCGTTTGATCAATTGGCCAGGAATCAGCAAGCGGTTGATTTCGTTTGTGCCTTCGAAGATGCGGTTGACGCGGCAATCGCGGTAAGCGCCTTCCGCCGGGTAATCTTCGGTGAAGCCGTTGCCGCCGTGAATCTGGACGTTTTCGTCGGCGCAATAAAACAGCAATTCGGAACCGGCGACTTTGGCGATGGCGCATTCGATGGCGTATTCCTCGATGGCTTTCATGACGGCGACCGGATCGGTGCGGTCAATCGTCGCTTCGCGGGCTTCGATCATTCCGGCGGTTCGATAGACTGCGGAATCGCAGGCATAAGTGCGCGCAGCCATCTCGGCGATCTTGTATTGAATCGCGCCGAAGCTGGCGATGGCGCGTCCGAATTGGCGACGTTGCGCGGCGTATTTTGCCGACTGGCCTATGACACGTTTGCTGCCGCCGACTCCGCCAGCGCCCAGGTTGATGCGGCCGTGGTTCAAGACGTTGAAAGCGATCAAATGGCCTTTGCCGATTTCGCCCAGCAAACGGTCTTTCGGAATTTTGGCGTCCTGCATGATGATCGGCGTGGTGGATGAACCGCGCTGGCCCAGCTTGTGTTCTTCGTTGCCGTGGCTGACGCCGGGGTCGTTCTTTTCGACAATGAAGCCGGTGAAGTGTTCGCCGTCCACTTTGGCAAAGATCGTAATCACATCGGCAAAACCGCCGTTGGTAATCCACATTTTTTCGCCGTTCAAAATCCAATGCTGACCGTCTTCGCTTAAACGCGCGGTGGATTTGGCTCCAAGCGCGTCAGAGCCTGAACTGGATTCGCTCAAGGCATAAGCGCCGACCCATTCGCCGGAACCGAGTTTCGGCAAATACTTTTCTTTCTGTTCGTGAGTTCCGAACAGCAGAATCGGCAACAAGCCAATACCCGCCGTTCCGCCAAAGCCCGTTGAAAATGACGCGCTGCCGGTCAGATGTTCGTAAATCAACATCTGCGAAACGTGATCCAGATCAAGTCCGCCGTAAGCTTCAGGAATCGAAGCATTGATCAAACCCAGATCAGCGGCTTTTTTGATCAGTTCGCGCTGGATTTCGTAATCCTTGGTTTCGATCTTGTCGAAGTTCGGCATGATTTCTTTTTCGACAAACTCATCGGTTGTTTGCGCGATCAGAATCTGTTCGTCATTGAAATCTTCGGGTGAGTAAACGGTTGCGGGCAAAGTTTCCTGAAGCAGAAAGCCGCCGCCTTTGATGATCTCTTTTGCCATGGTTATCTCCTAAAATTTTCTCCCACGAAGACACACGAAGAAGACACGAAGAAAGGTAGACAGGATTTACAGGATTCGACAGGATGGAAGTTAGAAGCAAACAGATTGCCCCAAGTTATTGCCAATCCTGTTCAATCTTGTAAATCCTGTCTAAAAAGCCTTCTTCCATCGTGTTTTCTTCGTGTGACTTCGTGGGCAGTTTTTTTATCGCATTAAGTTTTCAAAAATTCCTGCCGCGCCCATTCCACCGCCGACGCACATCGTGACCATGCCGTAGCGCGCCTTTCGGCGCTTCATTTCATAAAGCAACGTCGCCGTCAGCTTTGCGCCTGTGCAGCCAAGCGGATGACCAAGCGCGACCGCTCCGCCGTTGACGTTCAACCGTTCCAGATCAAGGTTCAAGACTTTGATGACTGACAAGGCCTGAGCCGCGAAGGCTTCGTTGAGTTCGATCAAATCAATGTCTTCCAGTTTCAATCCGGCAATCTTCAAGACTTTCGGAATCGCCACGACCGGCCCGATGCCCATTTCTTCGGGGGCTACGCCGCCCGTGGCAAAAGCGACGAAACGCGCCATCGGTTGCAAACCCAGAGCCTGCGCGCGCTCGGCGGACATGACCAGAGCAGCAGCCGCGCCATCTGAAGTCTGCGACGAATTGCCTGCCGTGACTGTGCCTTTGACGTGGAAGGCCGGGCGGAGTTTCGCCAAACCTTCGACGGTGGTGTCACGGCGAACGCCTTCATCAACTTCAAAGACGGTTTCTTTGACTCGAATGCGCCCGCGACCTTTGTCATCGGTTTCCAGTTCGCGCGTCGCCACGGCGAAGGGAACGATTTCATCTTTGAACCGGCCTGATTCAATGGCTGCGGCTGCGTTGCGATGCGAACGGACGCTGAATTCGTCGGCCTGTTCACGAGTGATTTCGTATTTGCGAGCCAGGTTTTCAGCCGTCAAGCCCATGTTCAAATAAGTGTCCGGGTACGAATCCACCAACGTCGCATTCGGCGACAGATTGTGCCCGCCCATCGGCAACAGCGACATGGATTCGGCTCCGGCTCCTATGGCTACGTCGGCGGAACCAACCATGATGTGTTCGGCGGCCTGAGCAATCGCCTGCAAACCCGATGAACAAAACCGGTTGATCGTAATCGCCGAAGCCGTGTTCGGAATGCCAGCCAACAGCGCCGCTTGCCGAGCCATGTTCATGCCTTGCTGCGCTTCGGGCGTAGCGCAGCCGACAACCACGTCTTCGATTTCCGCCGGATTGAGTTGCGGCGTATCGACCAACAATTTTTTGAAAACGGCTGCGGCCAGATCATCCGGCCTTGAATCTTTCAACGCGCCTCGCCCGGCTTTGCCGATGGCGGTTCTCAGAGCGTTGACGATAACTGCTTCACGCATTTGTTTCTCCTCAAATCAAAACGACAAACCCTTCCTGTGCGAAGTGGCGGTCGTGAGTTAAGACTTCTGAAATTCCTCGTTCACGCATCACGTTCATCGAGATGCAATCAGTCACGCTGTAGCCTTTGTCTGGGCGTGATTCGTAAAGCGCCAAGCCTTCAAGAAAAGTTTGATGCGAAAGTTGTATGACTTCGGTTTTGGTATTAGCCAACAACGTTCTGACCAAATTGGCAGCGGCTTTTCGGACGAACGGCCTGTAGTTCGCGTAATAATTCAGCAACTCAGTCAATACCAGCTCAGTTGTTACAAACTGAGCTTGGCCAATAGACGCAACAGCTTGTTCAGCTCTCAGCCGCAAATCGGCGTTTTGGCTCATCGCGTCAATGTAGAAAAATGTGTCAACGAAGATAGTTTTCATCGTTCGATCAGGCTACCATCGGGGTTGTAACGCTTCGGTGCGCCGTACAAATAATGATCGTGATTGAGCGCGCCATCTGTTGGCAATTCCTCCCAAGCTTCAGGCGGAACATCTTTGGTACACTCTTGAATCATGTCCCACAAATTTTGGCCGTCAGTTTTGGGTTGAGCCAATTCATCAGCGTAGGCCAAAACTTTCTGCTGCTTTTCCATCGAAAGTAGCGCCAACTTTTCAATGACAGCTTGCTGAATCATCTGTGACTTAACAGATTCGTTGGTTTGCATAATGTCTCCTTCTTAATTCCGTAACGGTTTGCCAGTTTTTAGCATATGCGCCAATCGTTCCTGAGTGGCTTTGGTTCCACACAGACTGACGAAGGCTTCGCGTTCCAGATCAAGCAGGTATTGTTCGCTGACGCGTGTTGGGCGAGTCAGGTTGCCGCCGCTCATAACAGTCGCAATCTTGGTTCCGATCAACGCATCGTGAGCGGAGATGTATCCGCCGCGTTGCATCATGTGCATGCCGAGTTTGAATTTGGTCAGCGCGGCTTCGCCCAAAACCAAAACGTCCTGACGTGGTTGCGGCGGAGTGTAGCCTTCGGCGACCAGTGTCAGCACGGTTTGTTTGGCTTCGGCGATGACGCGGCGGTCGTTCATCACCACGCGGTCGGCCTTTCGCAACAAGCCCCATTTGCGGGCTTCGACGGCGGAAGTGGCGACTTTGCCCATCGCGGTCAATTCAAAATTGGCGCGCAAGACTTCAAACTGATCCACGCCCGGTGAAGCTTCAACCGCTTCGGCTGCGCGGACGGCCATTTCTTTTGTGCCGCCTCCGCCCGGAAGCAAACCGACGCCGACTTCGACCAGGCCGATGTAAGTTTCCACCGCAGCCACGGCGCGGTCGGAGTGCAAAACCATTTCGCAACCGCCGCCCAGCGTCAGGTGATGCGGAGCGACAACGACCGGTTTGGCCGAATACCGCAAGCTCATCGTGGTGTTTTGGAACTGGCGCACGCCCAAATTGATTTCGTCCCATTCGCCTTCCTGCGCGGCCATCAGCATCATCATGATGTTCGCGCCTGCCGAAAAATTCTCGCCCTGATTGCCGATGACCAAGCCGACGAAATTCTTTTCGACCTCTTTAATAGCGAACCCGATCATTCCCAATTGGTCGCTGCCCAGGGCGTTCATCTTGGAATGGAACTCAACGCAGGCGACACCATCGCCGAGGTCAATCAAACTGGCTCCGGCGTTTTTCTTGACGACTTTGCTTTGGTCTTTCAGCGATTTCAGAACGGTGATGCCAGCCGGAACGCGAATGGCTTTGTATTCGCCGCTGGCAAAATCGAAATATTGCCGCTCGCCGTTTTCGGTTTTGTAAAAGCTCTTGGCTCCGGCGGCCAGCATCTTTTCGACATTGGCCGGAATGGCGCGGCCTTCTTCTTTCAAGCGCGCAACGGATTTTTCAACGCCGATGGCGTCCCATTTTTCAAATGGCCCCATTTCGTGCGCAAAGCCCCACTTCATGGCGTTGTCAATTTCAACGATGTTGTCGGCGATT
This sequence comes from uncultured Acidobacteriota bacterium, assembly GCA_902825875.1. Classification (GTDB taxonomy): domain Bacteria; phylum Acidobacteriota; class Blastocatellia; order RBC074; family RBC074; genus RBC074. The sequence continues at coordinate 40,184 of CADECP010000003.1, read as the reverse complement.
TCGGGAATTCGATTGGCGGCATAGCAAGCGGCTTCGGACATTGTGCGCCACAGGAATTCACCGGCTTTGTCTTCGGCGTAAACCAACGAGCGCAAACGTTCCGGCAAGCTTTCGATTTGTTTGGCCGCGCCCAGCGAAGCGAACTGCGTTTTTTGTTGCGGACGATATTCAAAAGTTGTCGTGTCCAGAGTGACAATGTCTTTGCCGACTTTCTTGTAAAAGCCGCCGCCGGTTTTGTCGCCGAGCAAACGACGTTCGACCATCGCTTGCATAAACGCCGGGACTTTGAACGACTCGCGTTTTTCGTCGTTGGGCAAACTGTTGTAAAGGTTTTTGGCTACGTTGTAGGCGGTGTCGAGTCCGACGACATCCAGCGTGCGGAAACTCGCGCTCTTGGCGTGGCCGATGACGGAGCCGGTCAGCGCGTCCACTTCTTCAAAGCTCAAGCCGAGTTCGCCCATGACGTTGAAGGCGTTGAGCATCGAAAAATTGCCGATGCGATTGGCGACGAAGCCGGGCGTGTCTTTGGCGTAGACAATGCCTTTGCCCAAAGTCTTGTCGAGAAAGCCAGCCATAAAACAGGCCACTTCTCCGGAGGTTTCGGGCTGCGTGATGATTTCCATCAGGCGCAAATAACGCGGCGGATTGAAAAAGTGCGTTCCCAAAAATCGGCGGCGGAAATTGTCCGAACGGCCTTCGGCAAGTTGAGCGAGCGGAATGCCTGAAGTGTTCGACGTGATGATCGCTTCCGGCTTCAAGTGCGGTTCAATGCGTTCGTACAGCGAACGTTTGATGTCCAGCTTTTCGACGATGGCTTCCAGCACCCAATCGCAATCTTTCAGCTTTGGCAAATCGTCTTCAAAGTTCCCGACGCTGACCAGTTTCGCGGCATCGCCAATGAAGAAAGCGGCAGGTTTGGCTTTTTGCGCGGCATCGAAACCGGCTTGAGCAAGGCGGTTGCGAACTGCGCGCGATTCCAGCGTCAAACCTTTGGCCGTTTCGTCAGGCGTCAATTCTTTCGGTGCGATGTCCAGCAGCAAACAGGGAATTCCAGCGTTGGCCAGATGCGCGGCAATCTGCGCGCCCATCACTCCTGCGCCCAGCACTGCGGCTTTTTTGATCTGCATTTTTGATGTCCTCTCGAAATAAATTTGGCGCGTGACTTTATGCCGCGCCGTTTTGAATTGTGCCGTTGTGTAGCTGCGGCGTGTGTTGTTCGATCCAGGACGCCACTTCATCAAGCGATGAAAGGTTGGATTGCTCCACGCCCAATTGAATCAATGTCGGAGCGTCGAGTTTGGCGAGTCTTTCTTCGACCACTTCAGGCAATTGACCGAAATGATGCTTGAGCAACTCTTTCAACATGCCCAGCGCGCCCTGAACAATGCCGCGCTGCTCGCTTCTTTCCACAAGGTCAAGATAGGTTGATGAATGTTTCATGATTTCCTCCCTGAACAAACTTCGTAACAAGGTTTGATCGAATCGTAATCCGGCCAACATAAAAGCCGCGGCGGTCGAATCGCTGCGAAGGCCGAAGTCAGGAATTTTCTGCACTACGTCGGCGACTTGTCGAATCAGAGTTTCCGGTTGATCGGTGCGCGCCAGCACAGCCAGCGGAGCTAGGCCCGGCTCAGCCAACAGCGGCTCAGGGTCTTGCTCCCACATCTTGATGACGCGGTAACGATGATGCGTTTCGCCGACGTGGAATTCGTCCGGGATGTGCGCCGCAGTTTCAGCCAGCACGACCACCACTTGCCGAACCAGTTTACGCTCGCGGCGATAAGTTCGCACGAAGTAATCCAGCATTCTCAGCGGTAACGGCGGGTCGCTGTCGCCGGGATCGGTCTCGAATTCAGCGTGCAGAATTTCGTCTTCCAGATCGTATTGCGCCATGTAATCGGCGCGAATCGGTTGTAGCGAAAGTTCTGTTTTCAGCAGCCTTACTTTGTCGCCAACCGGCCTGCCCAACAACCACGAAGCCAGCGCCGCTGCATGAGTTTCGGCGATGTATTTCAGCAGGTTGTCGTATTCGGCCGCCATGAAGTTTTCAATAGTTGGTCAAAATCTGTTCCGGCGCGAAGCCCAGTTCGCCCAGCCGGATTTTGGTCTGCTCCTGCATTTCGCGCGAACCGCAGACCAGTGCCAAGGGGTTGTTCATTTCCGGCACGACGTTATCCAGCAGGCTTTGGACGTAACCGGTCGGGCCATCCCAATCGCCGCCGGGTTGGCTGATGACCTGACGAAGCTCTACGCCGTGTTTTCGCCAGTCGGCGGCCATTTCGTTTTGGTAATAAAAATCTTCGACCGTACGCGCGCCAAACAAAACGAACAGCCGTCCGAAGTCTTCACGATTTGAAAAAAGATGGCGCAGCGTCGAACGCAACGGAGCCAGACCGGTTCCCATTGCCACAAAAATCAGGTCGTGGCCTTTGTAATCGGCGATTGGGAACCCCTTGCCGACGATGTTTTTCAGCGCAATGGTTTCGGCGCGGTTTTCAAACAGCGCGGTCGTGATTTCAAACGCAGGTTTGTGTTTGACCAAAAATTCAAACTCGGATTCTCCGGGCGCAGACGCAAAGGCGAAATAGGATTCTCCGTAATCGTCAATTTCCAAGACGGCCACTTGTCCGGCGATAAAGCTCGGCAGCGGATTTGGCGACGACATGAAAAAGCTCCACGTCGAGGGAGTGTGTTTGACAGTGCGCGTGATGTTCAAACTGATCGGAAGCTGTTGGTTCATCATGAAAAATCAGATTTTTTCGGACGCCTTCACCTTGACCCAACGGGCAAAAAGCTTGCGACGCTTTTCCAAAAGCTCTTTGGCGTTGGGAGTTTTCATCACCAACTGTTCCAGGTTGCTCAGATAATCTGCTTCGCCGGAGATTTCGCGCATTTCAGCCAGAAACGGTTCGATTCGGGCAAACACGCCGATGTGTTCAGTGTTGGCGTCGAGAAAGACTTTTTCGTCTATGCCGCCATTGAGCACGAATGAAGCGGCCATGTCCCAATACGAAGTCAGCATTCGGTAATTTTCGCTGGCTTCGTAACCGCTGGCGAACAGCTTGGAAATTTCCAGCGCGTTTTGCGGATTGAATTCGCTGAAATACCAAGTGCGCGCGCGACGCATTTTTTCTTCGCGGCGTAGTTCGTAAAGTTTCAAAATGACTTCAACGTCTTGTTGTTTGTCCGCCATGTTTCCTCCTGCCTGATTTACTCAGCCGATGCGTGAGCGAGTTCTTTTTCGTGGTAAAGCCGGTCAATGGCTTTTTTATGTTTTTCGACGACGACACGACGTTTGACCTTCAACGTGGGCGTCAGTTCGCCGCTTTCAACCGTCAGTTCATGATCGAGCAGCAAAACGGCTTTGATCTTTTCGTATTGAGAAAGCTCGGCGGTGTTTTGAGCGATTTCGTTTTCGATCAAGCTGATGATTTGTGGATGCGCGATCAATTCAGCAGGCGACGCGGCGACGATTCCCAGTTGTTCGGCTTGCGCTTTCAACACGTCCATTTGCGGAACGATCAAAGCGGCAGGGAATTTTCGGTCGTTACCGATGACGACGACTTGATTGACGAAGCGGCTGCGCTTGATGAGGTTTTCAATCGGCTGCGGAGCGATGTATTTACCGCCGCTGGTTTTCAGCAAATCCTTTTTGCGGTCTGTGATGAACAGAAAACCGTCTTTATCCAGCATGCCAATATCGCCGGTGTGCAGCCAAACGCGACCTTCAGCGTCTGTTTCCAGAGTCTCGGCGGTTTCCTGCGGTTTGTTGTAATACCCCTGCATGATGTTTTTGCCGGTGGCGAGGATTTCGCCGTCTTCGGCAATTTTGATTGTCACGCCGGGAATTGCTTTGCCAACAGAACCAAGCCGGTTGAATTTTTCAGAGCACGACGTGATGCCGGGCGAGCTTTCGGTCAGACCGTATCCTTGCAAAATAGGCATTCCGGCGGCGTAAAACGTTTTGGCCAGATCGGTCGCTAATGCGGCTCCACCGGCAACGAAAAACCGTATGCGTCCGCCCATCGCTTCGCGCCATTTGGAAAAGAACAGGGCGTCGGCGAATTTGTGTTTCAAACCGAGCAGGAAATCAGGTTTGCCGCCGTTGCTGACGGTTTCAGCCCACTGCTGACCGACGGCGATTGACCAGCGAGCGATTTTGGCTGTCGCGCCACCGGCTGCTTCGGCTTTTTCCATCGCGCGCGCGTGGATTTTCTCGAACAGGCGCGGAACGCTGGTCAGGTAATTTGGCTTCACATCGCGCAAATCTTCGGCTACGGATTCGATGCTGCGTGCATAAAAGACTTTGGCGCGCGTGAACAGGTAGTAATAGATAACCGCACGTTCAAAGATATGAGAGAAGGGAAGAAAGCTCAGCGCGGTTTCGTCTTCGGCGACGGTCATCACCTGTGACGTGCTCAGGACGTTGGCGACCAGATTGGTGTGCGTCAACATCACGCCTTTGGGATCGCCGGTTGTACCGGAAGTGTAAATCAATGTCGCCAGGGTTTCAGGCTTAACGGTCGCTTGCGCGGCTTCAAACGCATGCGGATCGGTGTCGTAAGCCGCCGCTCCCCATTTGAGCAATTCGTCGAAACTCATCACCTTGCCGCTGGGAGCGTTGACCGCATCGAAGGAAATCATCACGCGCAGTTTCGGGCAGGAATTCAGCGCATCGCGGACGCGATCGTATTGCGCCTGATTGGAAATGAACAGCACTTCGACGCCAGCGTCATTCAATATGTAAGCGACTTGCTTCGGGGCCTGCGTGGAGTAAATGGGAACGTCTGCTGCTCCGCAATTGATGATTGCCAGATCGGCGATTGTCCATTCGATACGATTTTCCGACAACAGCCCAACGTGCGTTCCTGGCTGAACTCCAAGGGCCAATAATCCCATCGCGGCCAGACGAACTTTTTCCGCCAGTTCTTCAGTCGAAACCGCCTGCCACGTGTCGCCGCGTTTGTAATTCAGCAACGATGATTTGGGTTTGGCCAAAGCGTGGCGATACAAATCCACCAAAGTTTTGATTTCGGCATCAGGCATGGTTTGCGCTCACTCCGTTGAAGAAAACGTCCAAAACCGGTTCGGCCATCGCTGTCAGATTGTGGTTTCCGCGACTTAATACCCAGTTGGTTGCCATTTCATCCAGCAATCCGAATAGCAATTTGGCCACGAACTTTGAATTTAGCGCCGAGCGAAACAGGCCGACTTTTTGACCTTCTTCGATGATTTCGCGCAGCATCTGCAAGTATTCAGCCAGATAAGTCGTTGAAAACTGCTCCATGAATTTGGCGGATTGCCGCAACTCAACCTGGAACACAATTGCGATGTCGCGCTCCTGCTCGAACAGGGAAAAATGAAGTCGAGTGAAGCTCAGCAGCTTTTCTCTCGCATTGGCGATTCCCGCCAGTTCTGTGCGGGCACGAGTCAGAAATTCTTCCATTGCCCAACTGAAGAGCGACGCCAGCAAATCGTCTTTGTTTTTGAAATAAAGATAGACGGTTCCGTCCGCCACGCCTGCGGTACGCGCCACATCGGAAACTTTGGCGTTGAAGTAGCCAGACTGGGCAAACACTTTGGCCGCAGCGCGCAGGATTGCTTCGGATTTGCCATTGCGATTTTTTTCATCGGGCAGTTCGTCAGCTCGAACTGTCGCTTTACGTTTTATTTGCATGGAATTTTTTGTTCGGGAATTTGACTGAATGAGTGCTCATTCAGCGCCTGCATCTTAGCGAAATTGATATGTGGCGGCAACTGATCTACTGCCAATAAACTACTTTTCTGAGGCTTACTTTTTTGGTGCTCGTGTCCACGGTGAATTGTAAGAAGAAAGATGACAAGTAATGAAATAAATGCTGCCGGATTGTTGTATTGATAAATACAGTTGTGCTATCTTGCGCTTGGTCGCTTACACTCCCCTAACACAAGGTTGAATTCGGTGATTACTCTAACTCTTAGCGCAGTCTACGGTTTAGCGGTCGAACTGTGCTGAGTTTTTTTGGCAAACTACTGTGCGACAGTCGTTTCAGTTTGAAAATCAAGAATCGCAAGCGATTCTTGTTGAGAACGAAATTTCACGGAATAACCGGTTATTTGACTACAAGTGAAAATCAGAGTCTGACACGACGGATTACAAAAATTCGCGTTAATGAGTGAGGTTTTTACTTGGCGTCATCACCTCGGCAAAGGTTATTCTTTACGGAAACCCTTCAGTACCAGGAAGAATAAAGCTATGAATATGGGAACCATCGAAAATGCTCGCCCCGTTGAAGCGGTGAAACCCCGCAGACGTTCAATCTCCAGTTTAGACTTGATCGAATCTTTGGCTCGACTGGAATTCAGTTATCTCTTTGATTACATGACGCTCAAAGGGATTTCTTCCAAGTTCACCTTTAAGCGTTATCCGCATCGAAGCATGATTTACAACGTTGGCGACGAACGCAGCCAGATTTTTGGGCTGGTTCAAGGTTACGTCAAAGTCATGCGCGTTGACCGGCACGGAACTCAGGCGTTGATTGACATTCTGGCTCCCGGAGTCATTTTCGGCGAAGACGGTTTGTATTTGACCGGCCCACGTGACCGAGCGATGCAGGCGCACGAAGATGTCACCGTTGTTTACACCAGCAAAGAAGACTTTCAGCAGATGATCAACGAACACCCGAAGCTGTACGATTACGTGTTCCGCACCATCGGCGAACGGCTGAAACGAACGGAAGATCGCGTGTTGAATCTTTCGCTCGAAGCCGTCCCCGGTCGTTTGACGAAAGTCCTGTCCGAAATGGCATTTCGTTATGGAACCGTGCAGGAAAACGGTTCGGTGGTTATCAACTTGAAACTGCCGCACCGCGAAATCGCTGACCTGGTTGGCAGCACGCGCGAATCCGTCACCGCGCACCTGAACGATTTGCGCCGCCGAGAACTGATTGATGTCAACGAACGCCATATCGTCATCAACGATCTGGCGATGTTGTCCGACGCCTAGCTGATCTTGTTTACAGATTTTTCGCCAGAGGGCGAATTCAATTGTGATTTGAATTTGCCCTCCGGCGTAAGATCGCTAAACTGATTCGGCTATGACTCAAGAAAACAAGGCAGTCTCAAAGCGAAAACGGATCGGCGTCGTTACCGGCGGCGGCGATTGCCCCGGATTGAATGCAGTCATTCGAGCCGTCGTCATCGGTTCGATCAATCAAGGTTGGGAAGTTTTCGGCATTGAAAAAGGCTTCGAAGGGCTGCTCCACCCGGAGCGGGTTCATCTGCTCAACACGCAGGATGTGCGTGGCATCATTTATCGCGGCGGAACGATTCTCGGCACCACCAACCGCGGCAATCCATTCAGACACAAAATTGACCAGAACGGCCAGACGACGGAAACGGATGTTTCCGATCAAATCGTTGCGGCGTTTCGTGATTTAAGCCTGGACGCTTTGGTCGTCATCGGCGGAGACGGTACGCTGACCATCGCCAATCATCTTTCCGAAAAAGGCATCCCGATCATCGGCGTTCCGAAAACGATTGATAACGATTTGATGGCGACAGAAATGACCTTCGGCTTCAGCACAGCCGTCAGCACGGCCACCGACGCGATTGATAAGTTACATGCCACCGCCGAATCCCACGAACGAGTGATGATTGTCGAAGTCATGGGACGCAACGCCGGTTGGATCGCTCTTTATTCGGGCGTTGCCGGTGGAGCCGATGTCATTCTGATTCCTGAAATTCAATACACGCCAACAGCGATTGCCGAAAAGCTTCACGACCGCTGGCGGCGCAAACGCAATTTCGCCATCGTCGTTGCGGCAGAAGGTGCGGTTCAAGTCGGCGGCGATTTGATTTTCCAAGACCCGCAATTTGTCGGGGAATCTCGTCGGCTCGGCGGCATCGCCGAACATCTGGCCAAAGAGCTTGGGCAAATGACCGGTTATGAAACGCGCTCACTGGTGCTCGGCCATTTGCAGCGCGGAGGTCAACCGACTCCGGCAGATCGGCTGCTCGCCACTCGATTCGGAGCCGCCGCCGTCCGAGCAATACAACGCGGCGAACGCGATGTGATGGTGGCTTATCAATCTTCGTCCATTGTTTCCGTTCCGCTTGCCACCGCCATCGAACACCGCAAACAAGTCCCGCTGGATTACGACGTGATTCAATCGGCGCGCGACCTCGGCATTTCGTTTGGAGATGAGTAGCAGCGAAAATGAACTATATCGGCTCCAAACATTCGCTGCTTCCGTTTTTGGAAAAAGTCTGGCGTGAAGTCCGCGATGGCGACGAGCAAACGGCGTGCGATATTTTTGCCGGGACGGGAGCTGTCGGGCGGATGTTCAAACGGCTTGGGCTGAGAGTGATTGCCAACGACTTTCAGCACTACGCCTTCGCGCTGAACAAAGCCTACATCGAGATCAATCATCAGCCGCGTTTCGCTCAATTGCTGAAAGCTTATCAATTGTTCACCAACATTGAAGCCGTAAATTCGTCAGGGAAAGTTTTGGCGCTGCTCAATAGTTTGGAAGGCGCGACGGGATTCATTGCGGAAAATTACAGCCCGCTGGCCAAGCGATTTTATTATTCGAGGGACAACGCCGAAAAGGCCGACGCCATTCGCCAGGCAATCGAAAGTTGGCGCGAACAAAAACTCATCAGCGAAGCCGAATACTTTTATTTGCTCGCGTCGTTGCTGGAAGCCATAGATCAAGTCGCCAACACCGCCAGCGTCTATGGAGCTTTTTTGAAACAGTTCAAGGCTTCGGCCTTGCGCCCGCTGACGTTGAAGCCGCTGGAGCTTTCAAACCACGTCAAAGGCTGCGAAGTTCATCAGAGAGACGCCAATGATCTAATTCGTGAGATTGAATGCGACGTGCTTTACCTGGACCCGCCGTACAACCATCGGCAATACGGCGCGAATTATCACGTGTTGGAAACCATTGCGGCTTATGACGCGCCGAAAGTTTCCGGTGTGACAGGCATGCGCGACTATCAGCGAAGCCGTTACTGTCAGTCGAAACGGGCAGCCGAAGCTCTGGAAGATTTGGTTGTCAACGCGCGAACGCGCCACATTTTGCTGAGTTACAACGACGAAGGCGTGCTGAGCACGGAAGAGATAAAACGCATTTTGAAGCTGCGCGGCAGGCCAAAGACGTTCAAACGAAAATACAACCGCTTCAAAGCCGACAACGGACGCGAATACAAGCGCGACGCGACCGTCGAGTTCGTGCATCACGTTCGCTGCGTCAAATAATCAGCCGCGTGGTGATGTCTGAAAACTCGAACTGGCGATTGCTGCCGCGAGCTTTGCCGCGTTTGTGTTTGATTTGAAAAGTGACAACGGCCTGACCGTCAATCTTGATGCCGAATTCTGAAGCAATGCGATTGGTGCGCGGGCGCGAAGGCCGAAACGAAATTCTATCCGCCGTCAGTTGTTCGACATCAATCGCTTCCAGCCGCGATTCCCAATTCACTGAGCCGTTTTCCCGATCAAAAATAATCACCTTGCTGTCGTCGTTTCCGTGTTTGAACCGCAGCAACTGGCGAAAGAGAAACTTTGCCGCTTCCAAATCGGTGACACGAGCGCGACTGAAATCATCCGGCTGACAATCTTTCAAACCGAGTTTGCGAATCAGAATTTGCGCGATCAGTTCCGAAACGTTCAAGTAATTCGCTTTCAACTCCGCCATCGAAGCAAAGCCAAGTTCATTCATCATCGAACCGAATTCAGTCGGCGAAACGCGGAAATAACGTTCCGCCCATTTCGCTTGCAGGTCTGGAGTTTGGCCTTCGGCGACGGCGATCTTGTTGGATTTTTCGGTTTTGACGGAAAGCGACACGCGCTCGCCGTTGCTGAGTTCCAACACCAGATCGGCGGCTTTGGCGTTGGCGAAATCTTTGGCCGTATGTTGCACGCGCGTCAGCGAAGCTTTGCTAAAACGCTTCAACAGTTCCGTTGCGCCACGTTCGGTTGCCGCGGCGATGTTGGAGCTTTCGGCTTCAAATTGTTTTCGACCGGGATGATCGGCGGGCAAGCGGCTGATGGCCGCACGCATTTTGGCTTCGCAGGTTTCCAAATTGAACGACGGTTGCTTGAGTCCGCCAAGTTCGATCAGTTTGTTGGCCAGCTTCAATTCGGCAAAAGTTCCCAGCCCGTCGTGAAAAATGCCTTCGATGATTTCAAACTCAGCAGCCGCAGGCTTGGCCGATTGCGCCCACGCACAACTTGCGGCCAGCAAAAAAATTAAACCGAAAATTTTTGACGAAACTTTTGCCATCTCGGTCAAGCAATGTGTTTGGCAAGAATCTGCATTAGCGTTGATTCGACTTCGCGGCGAATGCCTTCGTTGGCGTACCCAATCCACGAAACATCCGTCGTCGTGTCGAGCGGTGCGTTGAGCGGTTGGCCATCTGTGCCCGTGATTTCTACGCCTGCTTCTTCGGCAATCAGCACGGTGCAAAGGTCATACGGGTGACAGGCGTGGCCGACCGGTTTGCCTTCGCGCGCGAAGCGTTCGTAGAGCAGGCCTCGAACGTCCACCAGCATTCGGTCGCGTCCGGCCAGCAGTTCGTAAAGCTGGCCGCCGGTCGAAAGATATTGTTCGTCGAACATCGCCGTTTTGCTTTGTTCCAAACCGCCGATGATCGCTTGTGCCAGTTCTTCTTCCATTGCGGCAAAGATTTCCTTGCCGCCTGGGAAAGGGTGAAAGAACGACGCGAAACCGCCGGTAATCGTCGCCGCGCGCGAAGGTTGCGGCTGAAATTCTGTGCGTTCGCCGGAAATCAAATTCGTCGTTTCACCGGCAGCGCCTCGACTGCGAACCGCCCACAGCGTATCTGCCAACGCGGCTCGTGTGGTTGGAATTTCCACCTGCACGGCGATTTCAATGTCTTGCAGCGAAGTCTGTTCGCCCAAATTGGGCGCAATCCCAGCCAGCCACCAAGCGCTGCGTTTGTTGTACATGATCGGTCGAGTGCCGTCTATCGGATCAACGATCAACCGCGCCTGGCATTGTTCGATGGGCAAGTCAGCAGGGAACGCCAGCGGTTGTTCGTCGTTGACGCCTTCGCAAATCAGTGCGAACGACGTGAGCGGTTGTAAGTATTGAGTGAGCGCAGGCAGCAGAATGGTTTCGACCGAACGATCAATGACATAGATTTTGTCGGCGGCGGTTTCAAATGCGATGGCAGAAAGCGATTCGGCGGATTGCTGACGAAGCTCAGCAAGAACGTGGTCTCGCACGCATTCGCCGATGCGAACCAGACCACGTCGTATTTCTTCCAGATTTGCGGAAAGCATTGAAATTGTGAGGCGGTTATTTGCCGCGACGTTTGGCTGCTGAAGCTGTTTCGGCTTTTTCATCTTGCGAGCCGTTACGAACTTCGCGCGCCCAGGCCGCACGAGAAGCTCCCAAATGTCCCGTCACCATTTCTTTGGCGCGCTTGGAATCATGCTTTTTGATGGCTTCGACAATTTTGACGTGCCATTCGATTGCTTCGTCCAGATCGCTGGCGTGAGCGATGGTTTGGCGGCGCAGGTTAAACAGCAATTGCGCGACAGTGTCCATCACTCCGCTCATCAATTTGTTGTTGGCGGCATTGGCGATGGCCTGATGAAACCGAACATCGTGTTTCAGGAAGTTTTCAGGGTCGCCTGTGTTGGAGCGCATGCCTTCGATTTCGGCATTCAGCGCCCTGATGTCTTCGTCGTTGGCGCGTTCGGCGGCCAGTTCGGCCAGACCGGCTTCGATAATCAAACGGGTCTCGAACATTTCTTCATCGCTGGTGTTGTTGATCAGAGTCATAAACCGCATCGGCTCTGTGAACACTTCCGGCAGCGAATCGGCGATGTAAGTTCCCGCGCCCGGTTTGGCGTGGATGATGCCCATCACGGACAAAGCCTTCAGCGCAGTGCGAAGACTTGGACGGCTGATGTGCAGCATGTCTGCCAGTTCTCGTTCCGGTGGCAAACGACTTCCGGCTTTCAACTCGCCGCGTTCCAACAATTCCTTGATGCGTTGGACAACGAGTTCAGTGATCCCAGCTCTATCAATCGGCGCCATTGTCGCCGTCAAATTGTGTGAATTACGACTGGTCATTCATCCTCCTGTAGCGGATGTTGTGGGCAGAGACGACTTTCAGTCAGGATTCAGCGCATTGGTGTAAGTCTGGTTTGCGCTGTAACTTGGTTTGACCGGCGAACTATAAAACCGCTGAGATGGCTTGTCAATTTTTCAGCTTGGGCTTTTCAGCCGATTTGGTTATCAACAGCATTTCGGAGCGTTTTTCGGCAGGAAATCTTTCAATTGCGTATCGCAATGTCGTGCGCGGAATCAGAGCGCCGTGCGACAACAAAAACTCTTCCAGTCGTTTTTCATCGGCTTTTCCGGCTTCGCGCAACAGCCAGCCGACGGCTTTGTGGATCAAATCCTCCGGCCAGCCAAACAGGGCTTCGGCAATTTGGTAAGTGTCATCCAGATGCTTTCCGCGACGCGCCAAACCAACCAATGCGACGGCGGAAACTCTTCGCACCCACAGATTTTTGTTGCGCGTCCAAGGTTTTAATTGTTCGACAAGCTCAGGATGTTTTTGCAGCAATGGAGTCACCACAATGGAACACAACCCATCAGTCGTCGCCCAATTCGCGCTGTGATTTTCCAGCAACCATTGTTTGATTGTTTTCAGCAGCGCGACAGGAAACTGGCGCTTGAACCTTGCCAGTAATTCAAAACCGATCTGCTTCGCTTCCAGATGAGATTCCCGAATCATCAAATCGCAAAATTGGAGCGCATCGGCATAAGTCCAGACGCCTTTTACAGAAGCAAAAAACTCCTGTTCGATTTGCCTGACTTCCGGCGTTTTCAATCCATAAAACCGCACATCTTCATCGGTTTTGAAATACACACGCGATTGCGCCGCGCGTTCAGAAGTCCCGGCGGTTTTCAGAGTTTTGAGGATTTGTTTGGCGGCTTGAAGCGGAGTGATTACTGAGGCCATAAATGTTACTGAATGGTTTCTTGCTCGGCATAAATGCTTTCGCGGCTGATCGCCTCACCGGAAAGCGGTGGAGCGGCAGAACGCTGATGGCTGGCCCATTCCTCAACTGCCTTAGCCCTTTCTTCTGGCGAGGCTGTCTCAAAAAAAGAGGTTTGCGGCGGCTTACCTTCATTTTCGGCGAGTGAACGTAGCCAATCAGCAATGGTCAGCCCTTTCGCTTCAGCCGTTGTTTTGAGAAGCTGTTTGTAAAGTTACGCTGGAACGGCTTGCAGCATCTGGCCAATCAGTTCGTCGGAGTATTCCAGCTTGGCGTTGGCTTCGCGCGAAAACGGGCCGGTTTCGTGGGCTTCGGAATCCAGGTCAACCAAGTGAAGCAAGATCAAATCCGGCTTTTCGTATTTGAGCAGATAGACGGTCGCTTGCGTGCGCGTGCGGTCGTCCATCCATTCCTGCGTGAAGGAAGGGAAGACACGCGCAATTTTTTCGACCAAGCCGGGCGTGGCTTTCGCTTCGATGGAATGCAGATCCATTCCGCCGCCGTTTCGTTTGGCAAAGGCTTCCGGCAAATTGAAATCAATCTGCGCGCCAACGGTCACAGGCCAGGTGATGGCGGCGGTTTTCAATCCGGCTTTGCGCGCGGCTTGCCATAGCGTCGGCGCTTTCAGCAGCGACACATCCCAGTAATAATCGCCGCCTTCGGATCGCGGACGCCGGTTGCCCAGAATGCCATGCTGGCGCGGAGCAACTCCCGTAATCATGGTTGTGTGCGAAGGCCAGGTGATGGTCGGGAAGACGCCTTCGATGCCTTCGGTCAGTTCGCCTTCGCGCATCAAGCGGCGCAGGTTCGGAATCTTCAATCCGAGTTTGTCGCGATCGCGCAAGTACCGGTAATCCATTCCATCCACGGAAATCACCAGCACCGGACGACCGGCACGGCGCGGCGGTTGAGCAGACGACGGAAGTTCCGACGCCAAAATCAACAGACAGGCGAGCACAAAAATCATTCGCAAACAATTCATCATAGTGAAGTCACGATAAAAAGCCGCAGCGTGAGTGTCAAACTTCGCTGCGGCTTTGATTGATCCGCATCTTGCCGGATGTGGTGAAAAAGATGCTGCAAGTTCTTTTTATTAAGCTGTCTCGTACCTGATTTTATCAACCCGGATGAAGCCCGGCGTGAGGTGGCCAAAGTCATTGTCCGTAGTCACAAGCCGCGCGTCGGCGGAAAAGGCTGCGGCGGCAATCCACAGATCGTTTTTGCCCATCGAGATGCCTTGTGTTTTTGAATAGGCATCGAGCATCGCATAAGCGTCCATCACTTCGAGTTTTTCAATCGTCAGCCGCCCTAAATGGGCAAGCGCAAATTCCATTTGATTCAGCTTCTGGCCGCCCCACAGAAATTGAAGCGCAAGGGAGCGAATTTCACCTTCGCTCACTACACAAAAACGCGGCTTGGGGTCGAGAGAAAACGGCTTGTACTTCGCCCTGATCTGTTGCCCCGTCGAGTCATCACGCACCAGATGAACCAGGATATTCGTATCGAAAAGATAGAGTTCCGACATTTAGCTCAATTCTTTGAGAGCGGCGATGACTTCCTCATCAGTTTCATTGCCTCTGACTACAGGCATTACATCGAATGGCGAGACATCGGGCGCAAGCTCTATTTGAGGCCGGCTTTCCTGAATCGCTCGCTGACGCGCTGCCATTTTCTCTTCGGGCGTGCGGCTGGTCATTTTGGCAATCATTCGATTCAGGGCGTCTGGATCGTAATCTCCAGTATTGCCGCCAACTCTGATTGCGGGATCGGCGGCATTTATGTCCCTTTGCACGAGTGAGAGTAGATAAGACATCACATCCATCCCCTTTTGGGCTGCCTGTATTTTGACTTGTTGCTCAAGTTCCAAAGGAAACGTCACTGTCATTTGCCTACCTCCTTATTCGATTGTTTGTATAAAGGCAGTGTAGTTCTTCAGATAATTCGTCGCAATGTTTTGCCGCAATCTGGCTGCGGCTTGTTATTGTTGCCCGCTCACCGCCTTCGCCTCTTCGGCCTTTTTCTTCAAATCGCCTTTCAGATGGTTGTTGTACCAATCCAGGATGCGTTGATGGTAATCCTTCACTTCTTCGATGGTTGAAGTCGGCATGCCGTGGCCGCCGTTGGTGTAGCTGACCCAGGCGACTTCTTTGCCCAGGCGGCGCAGCGCGTAATACATCTCCATCGCCTGGCGCGCGGGGACGTTGTGATCCTGTTCACCGGTCATCAGCAGTAGAGGCGTTTTGATGCGGTCGGCGAACATAATCGCGGAATGCGCGATGTATTTTTGCGGCTGCTGCCACAGGGTGGCGCCGATGCGATCCTGGCTCTTTTCGGGCGCGTGGATGTTGCGCACGCCCAGGCGCGGGCTGTCGGTGTAGAAGCTGACCATGTTCACTTTGCCCGAAATGTTGATCGCCGCTTTGAAACGGTTGGTCTGCGTGATCAGCAGGTTCGTGGCGTAGCCGCCGTAGCTTGTCCCTTGCACGCCCAACCGTTCGGGGTCGGCGACGCCCATTTCGATAAGTTTGTTGGCAGCGGCGGTGACGCCTTTGACCCAGGCTTCGCCGGGAAAGCCCTGTTCCAGATTGACCGAAGGCTGCACGACCGCGTAGCCATTGTTCGTCAGCACGTTGATCGTTCCCTGAAACGTGTCGTCGAAAAACTGTTCGTAGATGTTGAAGACGGTCGGATATTTTTTGCCCGGTTCGTAATCCGTCGGGTAATACACGACGCCGTAGCTGCGCGTGCCGTCAACGTCCAGATAGGAAATCAACTCGGTTTTGCTCAAACGTTTGGCTTTCAGTTGCGGGTTGGCGTCGGTCAGGCGGCGGATGTTTTTGAACCCGGCATCGGCGACAAACAGGTCGGCGGGGCGATTGCCTTCGGCGGCGCTGAAGACGAAGGTTTTACCGTCTTTCGACAGTTTGAAGTTGGAATAGATGCGTGCGTCTTTAACCAGATCGGTCATCTGTTTGCTGGCGCGGTTGTATTTGACCAGGCCGCGCTCCCATTTCGTGCGCGAAGCGTAAGTCAGATAAATGTCATCGCCATTCCATTCGATGACTTGATAACGCGGAGCTTCTTTGTCCTCTTCGTTCATCTTCAAGAAGTTTTCTTTCGCGCCCGTTGCCGCATCCACCAGCCACAATCCTTCTTTGTTCGAGGCAATCAGCCAATCGCCTTTGGCGCTCAGCCGCACAGTGCTGAATCGCTCCTTCTCATTCTTCTTTTCTTTCTCCGCGTCTCCCTTTCCCCCAGTCTCCCCGTCCTTCTTCCCCGTAATCTGTCGCACCTCTTTGTCATCCACCGAAGCCGTGAACAGGTTGCCGTCTTTGGCGTAAGCGTAGTGCCGCCCGTCGCGCGACCAGATCAGTGTGATTCCTTTCGTGGATTTGAGCAGCGTGCGGGTTTCGCCTCCGGCGGCGGGTTTGGCCATCACCTGATTCTCGCTACCGAAGATCACGTCGTAATCGGTCTTTTTGGTGATGTCTTCCTGGTAGGTCAGCAGCGATCCATCTTCGCTGAGGTCATAAGAGTTGAGTTTCGTTTGCGCAACCACTTCGCGCGTCTCGCCCGACTTTGCATCGTAAGCTGCAAGCGAGCGCAACGCTGCCATCCGCCGCATATCTTCCCAAGCCAGAAAGGGTTCTTTCGTCGAATGGACGACGACCGTGGCTTTGGTTTCGGCCAGGAAGCGTTCGTGAGCTTGTTTGCGCCATTCCGCCGGGCGCAACGTCAACAACAGTTGATCTCCGGCGGGCGTCCAAGTCAGCTCGGTGTTTCCGGCGACCATTTTGGATTCTGGCAATTTGATGGGCTGCAACTTGGCGCTGGCGCGCTCCCAAATGGCAGGCTCGAACTGTTCGCCATTGAATACCAACATCGCCAAACGATTGCCGTCCGGTGACCATTTCATCTGGCGCACTTGACGCTTTTCTTTGAGGAGTTTTTGGGGCTTTCCTGTTTGCGCATCAATCACCAGCACGTCTGTGTTCGATGGCGCAAAATACGTCGGATCGCCGAAGCGTGAATTATCAATGCCGATGCGGTCACGCAAGCTGGCAGAGGTAGCGGCAATCCAGCGCCCATCGTCGCTGATGTCGGCAACGCTGACGTTCGTCACATCCAGCAAGTCGTCAACGGTGAACGCCTGTTGATTTTGAGCGGTGGAAACAAACGACGGGATCAACGTCAAAGTGGCGATCCAGGCAAATACCAATAAACGGCGGGTGATTGAGTGACGCATAACTGGCCTCCGACAGATTGAAGTCTGTTTGACTGTAATGAAAGTTGAAATGTGGTTGACGCGCGCACTCTACTTCTCACTCTTTCATAGATCAAATATCGTCAGAGGTGTGAAATTTAAAGTAGCTGATCGGGCGGCTTCGTCACGTAGTGACGGCTGATTTTAGGCAGGTCGTTTACGGCCTGTGAAGGAGCTACGTGACGCGATTGATTGCCGAACACTTTGCAGGCCGTAAACGACCTGCCTAAATTCAAAAGCCACTACGTGGCTGAGCAGTTACAATTCAAAAAGCCGCAGTGGAGATTGAATCTCATACTGCGGCTTTTTAAGTAGTGCCAGCCGCCAGATGGCGGAACCGGGAATGATTACAGACCTTTCTTGGCAATGAACTTAATCAGGTCGCGGACGCGGCAGGAATAACCCCACTCGTTGTCGTACCACGACAGGATTTTCAGCAGATTGCCACCGAGCACTTTGGTGTATTCGGCGTCCACAATCGAAGAATTCGAGTTGCCTCGGAAATCGCTCGACACCAGCGGGGAAACTTCAAAGCCCAAAATGCCTTTCAGTTCGCCGTTCGCTGCGTCGCTCAAGGCTTTGTTGACTTCTTCGGTCGAAGTTTCTTTTTCCAGTTCGATGACCACGTCAACGACTGAAACGTTCGGCGTGGGAACGCGGACGGCGATGCCGTCGAACTTGCCTTTCAGTTCGGGCAACACCAGCGAAACGGCTTTGGCCGCGCCGGTCGAAGTCGGAATCATCGAAAGCGCACCAGCGCGAGCGCGGCGCAAATCTTTGTGCGGGAAGTCCAGAATCACCTGATCGTTCGTGTACGAATGGATCGTCGTCATCTGGGCTTTCTTGATGCCGAATTTGTCGTTGATGACTTTGGCGACCGGAGCCAGGCAGTTCGTCGTGCAAGAAGCGTTCGACAGCACGTGATGTTTCGCCGGATCGTAGGAGCCTTCGTTGACGCCCATGACGATGGTCAGGTCTTCGCCTTTGGCGGGGGCGCTGATGATGACTTTTTTGACTGAACCGCGCAGGTGAGCCGCAGCTTTTTCCTTGTCGGTGAAACGACCGGTGGATTCGACGACGATTTCAGCGCCGACCTCTTCCCACGGAATCAGCGCCGGGTCTTTTTCGGCAAAGACGCGGAACGTGTCGCCTGCGACGGTGATTGTGTTTTCGGTGGCGGTGACTTCCTGATCCAGGTTGCCCAGTATCGAATCGTATTTCAGCAAATGAGCCAGCGTTTTTGTGTCAGTCAGATCGTTGACCGCCACGATGTCGAAATCTTTGTCTCCCAGCGCAGACCGCAGCACGTTACGACCAATGCGGCCAAAGCCATTTATACCTACTTTGATAGCCATTTTTTCTTCTCCTGAGTTAGGGTTGTGATTGGGTTGGTCTTCAAGAACAGCGGTTATTGACGCGGAACGACGCCATGCTTGAAGTTCGGGAAAATAACGTAGCGGGTCTGGTGTGTCAAACTTTGTTTTCCGCTTTCGAGTTCCAGTGCAGTTGTCAGCCACAATTGGCGCGACTAAGATCAATTTCGGCAGAGGCCACAGCAATTTGTGCGACGGCGGCATCAAACAGAACCAAATCCTATAAAACTTTATGAGCATCAACGGCTTCGGTGACACAACCAAATCCGCAGACTTGAATGAAGAGAGTCGTTCCGTTTTGGCGGAACGCTCGGCTGAAAGATCGAATGATTCGCTGAGAATTTTACGTTCGATTGCCGAAGGAACTGCTGCGGTTACAGGCAGCGATTTTTTCGCTTCGCTGGTTCACCATCTGGCTGAAGCTCTGGATGCCAGTTATGCCTTTGTCACTCATTACAAAGGTGCGCCGGAAAAGATGGCGCGAACGCTGGCTTTCTGGATGAAAGACAAGCAGGTGGACAATTTCGAATACGACATTTCTTATGCGCCGTGTAATCGCGTGCTGGGCGGTGAAATTTGCTATTACCCGTCCGGGCTTCAGCAGCTTTTCGCCAACGATCCGGATTTGGTTCAACTGAACGCTGAAAGTTATCTGGGAATCCCGATGCAAGATTTTTCAGGTTCGGTGATTGGTCATCTGGCGATAATGGACGAAAAACCGATTTCGGATTTTCAAGAACGTCTGCCTTTGTTGAAGATTTTTGCCGCGCGCGCCGGAGCCGAACTCGAACGCCAGCACGCCGAAGAAGAATTGCGGCTGGCTTTGGCTGAAGTCGAACGCCTGAAAAATCGTCTGCAGGCCGAAAACGTTTATTTGCAGGAAGAAATTCGCCAGCAACATAACTTCGGAGAAATTGTCGGCGGCAGTTCAGCTTTGTTGGAAACGTTGCGTCGTGTCGAACTGGTTGCGCCGACCGATTCAACAGTTTTGATTCTGGGCGAAACCGGAACCGGCAAGGAATTGATTGCCCGCGCCATCCACAATCGCAGTTCTCGCAGCGAACGTCCGTTGGTCAAGGTCAATTGCGGAGCGATTTCCGCCGGTTTGGTTGAAAGCGAGTTGTTCGGTCACGTCAAAGGCGCGTTCACAGGAGCCAGCGACAAGCGCATTGGCCGGTTTGAACTGGCCGACGGCGGGACAATCTTTCTGGATGAAGTCGGCGAATTGCCGTTGGACACTCAGGTCAAATTGCTGCGCGTGTTGCAGGAACAGGAATTCGAGCCTGTCGGCAGCAGTCGAACTCAGCGCGTGGACGTTCGCATCATCGCGGCCACCAATCGCAATCTGGAAGACGCCATCCGCGAAGGCCGATTCCGCTCCGATTTGTTTTACCGGTTGAATGTGTTGCCGATGACCGTGCCGCCGCTGCGCGAACGCCGGGCGGACATTCCGCAACTGGCGCTGTTTTTCCTGACCCGGTTCGCGCGCAAATTCGGCAAAGAGTTGGAAGGTGTTTCGCAGGAGACGATGGCCTTGCTGACCAGTTATTCCTGGCCTGGCAATATCCGCGAACTGCAAAACATCATTGAGCGCGGCGTTGTGCTGGCAACCGGAAAGCTGCTGACGCTGGATCAGGATTTGTTTTCGTCCTTGCCCGGCAAGACGATTTCGACTGTCGCCAAACCCGAACAAGTTGTTGCGATTCAACCGCCATCTGCCGAACCGTTGGCGATTGACGATGTTCAGCGCCGCCACATCCTGACCGTGCTGGAACAGGCCGGCTGGGTTATAGAAGGCGACAAAGGCGCAGCCAAAGTTTTGAACCTTCATCCCAACACACTGCGCGGACGAATGAAAAAGCTCGGAATTCGCCGACCTTAGAGCCTGTTTGGGAATTGCGACCTTTTGTGTAGCCCAGCCGTTCACGGCTGGGAAGTGAATTGATCGAAGACAAAAAGGGCGGTTTACCGTCCTTCTAATATGGCTTTAGCCAATCCATTTGGCGGCTGAAGCTGTTATCAAGCCCGGTTAACCGGGCTAACTTAGATTTATCTGCCATTTTCCCAGCCATAAATGGCTGGGCTAGAGAAAAAGGAATTTCCAAACAATCTCTTAAACTGCATTGAATTGGGAGCGCCGGAGCCTCGCTTGCGCTCTCAGCCCACTAAGTTTCGTGGCTCTGCCATTAACCACCAAACAAACGTCCCACCAAATTTCGTGGCCACCAGTGGCTGGTGGCTCGTCAAACTTTACCGATTTAGCCATAACTCACTAACAATCAAATAGATAAAGGAAATTTTTCAGGCGCTTCTTTTCGTGGCTAAGAGCTTGCAATCAGTAAGTAAGCTCGACCAAGAATTTTGAAAGGAGGCGTGATGCTGAAAATCTCGGAAATCAGTTTGTCGGAAGAGGCTGCAAAGTTGAGGCTGGAAGGAGAAATGATTGGTCAGAATGTCCTCGAAGCTCGCCAGGCTTTGAAGAGTTTTTTGGCCGCCGGGATTCGGCTGACGCTGGATGTAACTGAGTTGTTGTTTGCCGACCGCGACGGCATCGCTTTTTTGCAGGAACTGGCCGGGCTTAGAGTTGAGTTCATCAACTGCTCGCCGTTTCTAAGTGAACAATTGAAAGAGGCCGTCAGGAAAACAGGAGGAACGCGATGAATCCCACAATCATCCCAACCATTTCTGTCGAAGAATTTGAAGCAGCGGCAATGCCGCACGTGAACGATCTGTATCGCACCGCACGGCGAGTTATCGGTAACGTCACCGAAGCCGAAGACATCGTTCAGGAAACCATGCTGCAAGCCTGGAAGTCGTTTCACCGCTTTGAAGCCGGGACGAATTGCCGCGCGTGGTTGTTCAAGATTCTGTTTCACGTCGTGTCGCACCATCGCCGCAAATGGTTTCGACTGAAACAGAACTCAGAGCAGGAAGAAGAGATGATGATGAAAGTGGCCGCCGAAGCCGAAATTCCTCAGCGTCTGAGCGACGAAGATGTATTGGCGGCGTTCGACAAACTGCCGGAGGATTACCGCGCGGTCATTCTGCTGGCCGATGTGCAGGAGTTTTCGTACAGGGAAGTCGCGCAAATCGCCGGAATTCCGATTGGCACGGTGATGTCTCGATTGAATCGCGGCAGAAAATTGCTGCAAGGTGAACTGGTTGATTTTGCCGCCGGGTATGGGATCAAAGTGGCTCAATCGGTGAATCGTCCGGTTGCCGCGATTTCCTGAGCGGGTTATTGCGGCAGTTTCAGCCGATCCAGCAAGGCGGTAAACCGGGCGTCGGTTCTAAGAGTTTCGAGTCGCGGTTCGACTACCAGATAAGGCAGATATTCGCTGCGTTCTTCAAAGGCTTTATCCAGCAGCGCAAATGCCTGTTGTTTGTCGCCGAACGCAGTTTGAATTATGGCCTGGTCGTAAGCGGAAATTTTTCGTTGAGACTGATTGGCCAGAGCTTCGTTCAGTAATCGTCTGGCTTCGGGTTTGTTGCCGCTGATGACATGCGTGTGAATCAGCGCCGCCAAAATAACCGAAGCATTGCCGGAAAGATCGCGGGCTTTGGTCAGTTCTTCTATGGCTTCACGATTTTTGCCGATCTGTTCATAAGCCAGTCCCAAATAACGTCGGGCGGCGAAAAAGTTCGGATCAATGGCCAACACCTTCTGGCATTGTTCGATGGCTTCCTGATATTGCCCGGCGTTGTACAACATCCAGGCCAGATGCGAACTGATAATCAACGACAGCGGAGCCATTTCCTGACAGCGCCGTGCTTCTTCTATGGCTTCGGCTGGCCGACCGACCGCCATCAGGTAGCTGGAATACCACTGATGAGCCGTCGCGTAATTGGAATCAAGTGTGATGGCGCGTTTGAATTCTTCTTCGGCTCCCAGCCAATCCCAATCGTAACGATGTTTGACGAAAGCCAACGAACTGTGGGCTTCGGCCAGATTGCCGTCCAGCGCCAATGCCTGTTCGGCTGCTTCTTTTGCTTTGGCTCCGGCTTCAGCGGAACTCAACGCGCCGTAAGTTCCCAGCATGTTGTACGAATCGGCCAGCCCGGCATAAGCCGGAGCGTATTTCGGCGCGCGTTTGATCGCCTGTTCGAACGAATCAACACCTCGTTTCAAATCGGCGACCGTGCGACGATTCCAGTGATACCGCCCGCGCAAATACAACTGATAAGCTTCGCGCACGACTTGTTCTTCAGGTGTCAAATCCAGTTTCAGCCTTTGCGAAACCTCGCTCGTGATTTCTTCCTGCAGCGCCAGCAATTCGCCGGGTTTGCGTTCGTATTTCTGTCCCCAAATGAAGCTGTTGTCTTTGGCGTCAACCAGTTCGACGTTGACGGCCATCAGGTTTTCGCGTTTGGTGATGCTGCCGGTCAACACCAACGGAACCTGCAAATCCTGACCGACATCGCGCGGATTGGGCATGGCAGTCGAACCTGTCACTTTGTAACGTTGCACCGAAACCATCGAACGGACTTTCAGTTTGGGAATGCGCGACAGGTTTTGAATCAACCCTTGAGTGACGCCGTCGGCCAACGAATCGGTCAGCGGTTCGGCGCTCAGCCGGGCAAAAGGCAGCACCGCAATCGAATCGGTGACGACAGGCGCGGGTTTCAGCCAGAAATACCCCGCCGCCGCCGCCAAAGCCAGAAACAAAATCGTAATCAGCAAGGCGGTGCGTTTGTTGTCTTGAACTTTGCTGAACAGGAATTCGGCGCTGGACAGTGAACGCGAAGATTCGATGACTTCGGTGTCGTAACTGAGTGAATTAAACGTCTCGCCGCTTTTTCGTCCGCTGTTGTTGCCGCTTCTTCGCAAACTGCCGCTGCGTCGAAAACTGCTGTTGGTGAGATTTTCGCCAATCAGCGTGGTGCGATTTTGTCGCGCCTGCTCGGCTTTGAATTCCAGTTGCTGTTTCAATCGTTTCAGATCGTTGAGCAATTCTTTGGCCGTCTGGTAACGGCTTTCGCGGTTTTTGGAAAGAGCTTTAGAAATGATCCATTGCAATTCCGCCGGAGCTTCGGGCGCCAGGTTGGCAATCGGAACCGGTTCGGATTCCAACACGGCGGCCATCACGTCGCTCATCGTGTCGCCGCGAAACGGTTTTTGACCAGTCACCATTTCGTAAATCACGCAACCCAGACTGAACAAATCACTGCGCGAATCCACTTTATGGCCGCGCGCCTGTTCCGGCGACATATAACTGACCGTTCCCATAATCACGCCGGGCGAAGTGTCGCGCAGTGGCTTGGTTGTGGCTTCGGGGTCAATGTCTTCGTCGGAGTCGAATTTTTCAGTCAGCTTGGCCAGGCCGAAATCCAGAACTTTGACGTAACCGTCCGGGCGCAGCATGACGTTTTCGGGTTTGATGTCGCGGTGAACGATTCCGGCGGCGTGAGCGGCGACCAGAGCATTGGCAGATTGAATGGCCACGTCCAGAGCGTCAATCAAATCAAGTTTCCCCAGCTTGATGCGTTGATTGATTGTCTGGCCTTCGACAAATTCGGTGGCGATGAAATGCGTTTCGTTGTCGTGGCCGATTTCAAAAATGGTGATGATGTTCGGATGATTGAGCGCCGAAGCCGCGCGTGCTTCCTGTTCAAACCGATGCACGCGCTCTTCGTCAGAGGTGAATTGCGTCAGCAATAATTTCAACGCCACTCGCCGTCCGAGCTTGGTATCTTGCGCCAGATAAATTTCGCCCATTCCGCCGCTGCCGAGCTGCGAAAGAATCACGTAGTGGTTGAATCGCACACCGGATGCGATAGCCATATCAAACGATCTCCGAAAGGATTTTGGGTAATACGATTTAGAGGCGGCGGCAGTCTACCATCGCCCCAAGCCTGCCGTCACCAAGCGGACTGTGTAAGTTCGGCGAAAACCACAAAAAGTCAAAAACTGCCACAGCCACCGAAGCTTGAACCGCTGCCCATCGTTACGATGCACGCCGTCCAAAGCAGTTCAATCCAAACAACTCAACTCACAGGAGCCTCGTATGAAACTCATAACGCTGATGCTGATCGCCGCGTTGACTTTGAATGCTTTTCCGAAAGCCTACGCTCAGGGCAAACCTGCCAAACCGCCCGAAGTTTTTGAAAAAGTAGAACTGCTATCGCTGAACGGAGAGAAGGTGGAACAGTTGCCGGTTCGGCTTCGGTTGGAAGAAGAATTTCTGATTGTTGAATCCAAAAAGTCTGGTGAGCAACTGAAGAAGTTCAAAAACAATGAGGTCAAGTCCGTCGAATACTCTCACTCCAGGCATCCGCGTTGGAAGTCGGGGACGGGAACGGCAGTAGCAATCGGCGGTGCGGCTGCCGCCATCAGCCCGTTGTTGTTGTTAGGCGTAGTTCCATGGATGGCGATTCCGGCGGGCATTGCTGTCGGCAAATCAAAATCCAAACGGCATTGGCTGACGATCAAAACCGGCGACGATTATGCTGTGTTGAAACTGGATAAAGACAATCGCAAATTAGTCATTCCAGCCATCGAAACTCGCACCAGCGTGAAAGTCGAAGACATCGGCGAAAAGAAATGACTTCAAGCCAGAAAGCGCAATTCGACAAAACTTTCTGACACGTGGAAGTTCGGTTGTTCGGTGAACGTCGGCGAAAGCGTCAAGTAGTGGCGTTCGCCGTTCAGTCGGCTGATGCGAAACAGATTGCCGTACCATACGTCGCCAGCTTTTGGCGCGCAGCCAAAAGCTGAAAATGGAATGGCCATCGCCACGCGCCAGAGCTTTTCAGCTTCAATGATTTCGCTGACAGTTCGCATTCCGCTTTTCCATTCCCAGTCGTGCCACATCACCGAACGATCCACCAGCAAGTCGCACCATTGCCCGGTCGGAGCGACTTCAAACTCGCGGTAATACTTTTCGTGAGGTTCAATCGGCGAACGAACGAAGGCTTCGCAGACATCCCGATCCCACAGCGCGTGACGTTCCTGATTCACGTCGAAGGTTTTGTCCATATCCAATTCGGTGAAGCCGCACTCAAAGCCGAATAGAATTTCCGATTCATTCCACAAAACTCTCGCCGTCGTATGAAGTTCGGGCGGTGCGGCGTCACCTTGCCAGTTGCGATTGATCGTCAACGGCTGAGCTTGTTTCCAGCTTTCGTGATTGAAGTTTGTGGTCAGTTCGGGTGATGGATGATAAGCGGTGACAATTTCCAGATTGGGCATAAATTCTCCTGAATAGCGAAAAGGCCGCCAGAATTTTCTGACGGCCTTTTCTCGTTGATGGGCATAACAGGATTTGAACCTGTGACTTCTGCCGTGTGAAGACAGCACTCTACCGCTGAGTTATATGCCCGAATTTTCAAAACCCGCTTGAGTGACTTCCTCAAGCGAGCGCGCATACTAGCAAACGGTTTCGGAAAGCGTCAACGGAGGCAACTGATGTTTTTGCTTCAGTAATTGCCCGGAGCGCCGCTGCCCGCGACTTTCACGCCTTTGGATTCCTGAACGATTTTGACGCCTGCGCTGGCTCCGATGCGCGTGGCTCCGGCGGCGATCATCTCTTTGGCCGAAGCCAAATCTTTCACTCCGCCAGCGGCTTTGACGCCGAGTTCCGCGCCGACGGCTTTTCGCATCAATTCAATGTCGGCGACGGTTGCGCCGCCTTTGCTGAAACCGGTCGAAGTTTTGACGAAATCGGCTCCGGATTCTTTGGCCAAAACGCTGGCGCGGACTTTTTCATCGTCCGTCAGCAGCGCAGTTTCGATGATGACTTTGACGATGGCGCAGGCTTCGTGAGCGGCTTCGACCACGGCGGAAATGTCGCGCTTGACCAAATCATAGTTGCCGGATTTCAGCGCGCCGATGTTGATGACCATATCAATTTCCGTCGCACCGTCGAAGATCGCTCGACGAGTTTCAAAAGCCTTTACATCCGGCGTCGTCGCCCCAAGCGGAAAGCCAATCACAGTGCAGGTTTTGACCGGCGAACCGTGCAGCCTGAAAGCACACTCTTTAACCCAGGTCGGATTCACGCAGACCGAAGCGAAGCTGAACGCGCGCGCTTCGTCACAGAGCTTTTCGATTTCGGCGCGCGTGGCTTCGGGCTTCAGCAAAGTGTGGTCAATGTACTGGCCGACGTTCGCTCCCAGCGAAGCCGCAGCCGATTGTCCCCAGGACGTGCCGATGCGTGAAGCTCCGGCCTGCAACGCGCAGGCGATGTGGTGAGGACTGCATTCCGCGTGAGCGTCTCCGCCGTGTTCGGCTTGAAGCCGGGCGACGATCATATCCGTGATTTGTTCGATCAGTTTTTCCAGGTCAGTGTTCATTGTCAGGTGTTAGGTTGTAGATGGCAGGTGTTAGCAACAGCCTTTGCGTGGGCGTTCTTCGTTGATGGGTTGGCCGGTTAAGTAACCGCGCAGCACAGCGCGCGCGATATGCCAAGTGCGGCGAAGAAGGTGGGACAATTTTTCAAATTGTCCCACCTGGTCTTTCTGACAAATGTGTGAATTGTTTTCCATAGTTTTTCACTGTCAGGCAAAGCCGCTTGCTTACGCACGCGGTACTGTACCGATCTTTTCTGCTTTGATCTAGCGAACAGTCAGCGGCGGAGGCTCCGGCGTCGTCAGTGGATCGAAGAATCCGTAAAACCGTGTCAGCAAAGCCGCGCTGCCCTGAATTTTGACTTCGCCGGATTGCAATGCGCCAACCAGAGTCAGTTGCCGAGCAATCAGTTTTTGCATCGTTGCCAGCGAAATGGCCAAAGTCGCGTCAACTTTCGCAGGCAAGCCTTCGTGAACTTGAGCCACACCGCGACGAACTTCCAGCGCGTAAGTTTCTCCGGTGTCTGTGATCTTGAACGCCACTACGATGTGCGCGTCGGCGCTTTTCACCGGGTCGAGTCGCACGGTCATTGCTTCAAAAAATTTGCTCAGCGGCAATTCGCGCATGATTTCCGGCGCGGCCAGACTGCTCATCGTTCCGGCGGCTACCATCTTGTTCATAGTTCCATCCAGTTCGCGCGCCGAAGTGATGTACCAGTTGCGCCAGTTCGAGTTCGCCGTTTTGTAAGCCAGTTGCCGCAGAGCGTCGGCTTTCAACTTGCGAGCTTCCTGGTCGTCTTTGTTCATGCGAATGACGTGAGTCAGCAACTCAGCCGCCCATTGATGCTCGCCTTTGTCAGCAGCGGTTTTGGCGGCTTTGACGACGGCGTCGCGCCCGCCC
Source organism: uncultured Acidobacteriota bacterium (assembly GCA_902825875.1). Classification (GTDB taxonomy): domain Bacteria; phylum Acidobacteriota; class Blastocatellia; order RBC074; family RBC074; genus RBC074. The sequence goes on along the minus strand of CADECP010000003.1, from coordinate 12,342 downwards.
ATCAACTCAACGTAGCGTTTGGCTTGCTCAACGTGCGGAATTGGATCGAGCGTCGTCGGGTCTCCGTTGAACCATCCCAAATAGCCGAAATAAATCTGCCGCACCGAGTGTTTGACCGTGCCGTAAAACTCGCCCAGCCACGGATGATTCGCCAGATGCGGCGGCAACTGCGAAACGACTTCGGCAATTTCATCAGGCGTTAATCCGCGATTCATTTGCCGCACGGTTTGATCGTGAACGTATTGAATTGCGTCGCGGTAAGCGGTCAGCATTTCTTCGATCTTGTCTTTGCCGGACATTGGCCGCCCGTGCGAAGGCGCAATGAATTCAGGCTGCAAGCGGCGCATCATATCAATGGTCTTGAACCATTTGACCGGATCGCGATAGGCAGTTCCGCGCAGCGTGTGAACGTTTGGGAAGGTTTCGCCCTGAATGACTTCGGCGGTTTGCAGCAGCTTTTGTTCCGGCAACCAAACGATGATTTCGTCGTCGGTTTCGCTGGGCGCGTAAATCAACTGCATTTTCACTCCAGCGATTTCCACGTCCAGCGAGTCTTTGAAAGTTTTGGTTGGAGCGATAAAACTGCGTTGGCCGATGACAAGCTGCGGCCCTATGCCCTGATGAATCTTTCCTTGCGGTCCGCTTTCCAGCAAAACGCCGAACGAATACGCCGAACGCAAGCCAAGAATCGGAGCGATGACACTGGCGTTGCTGATGACCGTGTTCATCATCGTTTCGTGGGCGTAAATGGCGACCTTGCCGGCCTTCACGTCTTCTTCGGTGGTGAAGGCTTTAACGCCCATGATGTGGTCGGTGTGGTTATGAGTGTAAATCACCGCCTTGACCGGTTTGTCGCTGAATTTGCGAAGTTCTGCAAAAGCGGCTTTGGCAGCGTCAACTGATTCGGTGGTGTCCACAATGATGACGCCGTCACGTCCGACGATCATAATCACGTTGGCCAATCCAAAACCTACTGCCGAATAAATGTTGTCCGAAACTTTGTAAACCTGCTGCGCCATCTTCCTGGAATGCTCGGTCATTCGCGGATTGACGGTCGGAGCAGGTTTGTCGTCAGCCAGGTTTTTAGTTTGAGCCAGCGCAGAAAGCACACCAATGCAAAGCAGCGTCAGGGTTGGGATCAATCGGATCAGTTTCATAAGTTTTGAATGGTTATTGCGAAGCTTCAGTTGGGCGATTGGTTGATCGTGTAGTTGTTGCATGTTCTTTCAACCAACGGTTCAATTCGCTTTTGGTTTGAAAATCGAGCAATGCCAAAGCAAGCGCATCAATTTGATCGTCCGAAAGTTTGCGAAGCCGTTTTTGGATCGCTGCGCTTAATTCGCCCAGCCGTTGAGACAGAAGCTTCAACGATAGTTCGATCTTGCCTTCGATCTTGCCTTCGATCTTGCCTTCGATTAGGCCTCTGTTGAAGCCCTCTCGTTCTGTTGGGGTCAAGTATTCCATAACTTTTTTCCTTTCTTGCGGCGATAACCGATTGATCTCTTCTTCAAACTCTTTTTGCCGTTGCGGTGTAGTCAGCGGCAAATAAGCGTCAATGAATCGTCTGATTGGCCGCAGTTTCCGTTCTGGCAATTTCTGCCCGGACAGCAACCTTAGACAAGCCGCTTTGACCGTGGGGAACTCTTTCGGCTCAACGTTCATCTTGGCCATCAAAGCGATTGCCACTGGATTATTCGATTTCAAAAAATCCCGCCAGTCCAGCCGATTGAGTTGAATCACATCGTAATTGAATTCAAGCACGCGCCGGTTCGGAAAATCAACGACATATTGGCTCGGTTCGGCTTTGCGCGGGCGATCCCACGAAAGCAGCGCAATCGGATAAAGCGGCAAATCGTGTTTGTTCGATTGCGCCGCGAAGTAAATAAACATGCGGCGACCGGACCAACGCTTTTTGCTGGCCTGAGCTTCGACGTGAATCAGGAAGCAGGTCAAGCGGCCTTTGAAACGAGCCTTGACCAGAATATCAACCGCCAGTTTTTCGTGCTGAGTCGTTTCATCCGCGCTTTCCTGTTCGATGAATTCCAGCGAGCGCGTGTCCAGATAAGCGTAAACATCCGGCAAAAAAGCTTTGATGAATTCAGCAAAACAGGCACGCAGCAATTCTTTGAACAATTGGTCGTGGTCAATCATTGTCGTGTCGCCGGTTTGGCGTCTCCCTTCACTTCCATCACGACTTTTTTCAGTTTGCCGGTGAAGGCAAACGGCGATTGGTAACTTTCAGTCACAGGCGTTGAAGGGTCGCGTCCGGCAGCCGCGCCTTCGCTGGTGCTGTAAACGATTGGAACTGTTCGAGGAATTGCGCCTTCGCCGACTTTGCGGTCGTTTATGAATAGCGCCGCAACGCCTTTGTCCTGGCCTGTGCTGGTGAATTCCATTCGCAATTTAGCTGCGCCCTTCGGCATTGTTTCAGTGGACGTGACAGTGTATCGCTCCAAACCGAAGTAGTTGTAAACGAATTGCAGTCGGTTGTTCTGAATGAAGAAACTGAAGCCCGCAAAACGTCCGCCCAAGGCGAATAACGCGCCTTCAGCGCCGCCGGACGGAATTTCGACTTCAGTTGTCAGGCTGAACGAACGGTTTTGGAATCGCGGCATGCTGCTGCGCGGAATCTGAATACTGTCGGGGTAATAAATCGCTTTGGCCAGCGGGCGATTGTTGGAAACCTGTTCTGCTGTCCGAATGAAGCCTCGATCATCCAGCGGCAAAACGTTGTATTTACCGGCTTCCGCCCACCAGCGTTCGACCATTTCGCGCAACTTGTCGGGATGTTTCGCAGCCAGATCGTTCAATTCGTTGAAATCTTCGGCGACGTTGTAAAGCTCCCATCGGTCGTTGTTCCAATCGCCGCTGCCGCGTTCATGCACGGCAATCGCTTTCCAGCCGTTGTGGTAAATCGCGCGGTGGCCGAGCATTTCGTAATACTGAGTTTCGTGGCGGCTTTTAGCCGCGGCGTCGTGCAAAGTCGCCAGCATACTCGTGCCGTCAAACACTCCTTGATCCACGCCGTTCAGAGTTTTGGGTTGTTGAATGTCAATCGCTTCCAGAATTGTCGGCGTCACGTCAATCAAGTGCTGGTACTGCGTGCGGATGCCGCCTTTTTCCTTGATGCCTTTTGGCCAGTGAACGATGAACGGATCGGTATTGCCGCCGGCGTGAGTGTTTTGCTTGTACATTCGGAACGGCGTGTTGCCCGCCATCGCCCAACCCATCGGATAATGCGGATAAGTCATCGGGCCGCCCATTTCGTCAATCATCTTCAGGTTCAAGGCTTCGTCTTCGGGAATCTGGTTGAAGTACAACATTTCGTTGAACGAGCCGGTCAAACGGCCTTCCTGACTGGCTCCATTGTCGGAAACGACCACGAAGATCGTGTTGTCGAGTTGGCCAATCTCTTCCAGCATTTGAATCAACCGTCCGATGTGTTCGTCGGTATGTGTCAGGAATCCGGCGAAGACTTCCTGCAAACGTGCGTACAAACGTCGCTGATCGGCGGTCAATTCGTCCCAACTTTTGATGCCGGGATTGCGCTGTGGCAATTGCGTGTTGGCCGGAACGATCCCCAGACGCTTTTGCCGAGCCAGTGTTTCTTCGCGCACTTTGTCCCAGCCTTTGTCGAATTTTCCTTTGTACATTTCGATGTACTTTTTGTGGACGTGCAGCGGCGCGTGGGTTGCGCCGTAAGCCAGGTTCATGAAAAACGGTTTGTCGGCGTTGACTTGTTTTTGGTCGAGGATGAATTGAATGGCGCGATCGGTCAGGTCTTCGGTCAAATGGTAGCCCGGCTTGAGTGGCGGTTCGATGTTTTGATTGTCCGAAGCCAGGCGGGGAAACCAGTGATTGGTTTCGCCACCGACGAAGCCGTAAAACCGCTCGAAGCCCATTCCCAGCGGCCATTGATGAAATGGGCCGGCGTTGCTGTATTCGTCAAAGCTCGCCTGATGCCATTTGCCGACGTAATAGGTGCTGTAACCGTTCGGCTTCAGGATTTCTGCCAGCGTCGCGTGGCTTTTCGGCATGCGTCCGTCATAACCCGGATAGCCCGTCGCGGTATCTGTAATCACTCCGAAGTGGTTGCTGTGATGATTGTGTCCGGTCAGCAGCGCCGCGCGCGAAGGCGAACACAACGCCGTCGTGTGAAAGTTCGTGTAACGCAATCCGTTTGCCGCCAGCCGGTCAATGTTTGGCGTAGCGATTTCCGATCCGTAACAACCCAACTGCGCGTAGCCAACATCGTCCAGCACCAGATAAATCACATTCGGCGCGCCTTTGGGAGCAGTCGGCTGCGGTTCCCAAGCTGGCTTGGATTCTTTGTAGGTGCGTCCGATGATGGGTTTGTCTTGAGCGGATGACGGTTTGAAATTGTCGGCGGAAATAAGCGCCAGCAACGTTACGATCATCAAAAGAATCAATTTACGCATGATTGCTCCACAGGATTTCAGCCGCAGATAAACGCAGACGTTCGCCGATCAGCGTTTGTCCGCGTTTATCTGCGGCAGGTGTTTTGGCTTTAAGCGATTTTGTCTTTCACGAACTCGCCGATGCGACCGATGGCTTGGCGGCCTTCGGTCAACATCGGATAAAAGTAATGCCAGACGTGAATCATCTCTGGCAAACTTCCAGCGTAGTTTCCACGCCGCTGGCTTTGGCCGTCGCTTCCAACTGAATCGAATCGTCGTAAAAAGGTTCGGCTGCGCCGACCTGGATCAGCAACGGAGGCAAGTCTTGCAAATCGGCAAACACCGGCGACACCAGCGGATGTTTCACGTCGTTGGCGTTGGGCAAACACAGCTTCACGTATCCGGCCAGCCGGTCGCGCGTGGCGATGGCTTCGGCGTTGGCGAAATAACTTGCGCAGGCCAAGGTCAAAGAAGCGGCGGATGCACGATTAAACTCGGCGCACCCGCCGCTTACTGATTTACAGCGAAATCAGGTAAAGGTTCAGTGAACGAATTTCAGGCCGAACTGGAATCGTCGCGGGTCGAACGCTGCCTGGAAGGCGAGAGGTTCGCCAAGGGTGGCGCTGCGGTCTTTGCGACCGCTCAAACGGACTTCGCCGGAGGCGTAATCAGGATGACCGACCGGGACGATGTCGCGCACCGAAGCGTAGTTGGTTCGATTGAACAGATTGACGACTTCAACCGTGAATTCCAGGCGAGTTGGTTTGTCACTGTTGAAGCGGAACGCGCGAGTGAAGCGTCCATCCACGCTGCGGAAATTCGGCCCCAAACCAGTATTGCGACCGATGTAAAACAACCGGTCGTTGAACGCGCGCGTGTCGCTGTTCAAATCGGCTCCGGTGGTCAGCGTGAACGGAATGCCGCTTCGCATGGAAATGATCGGAGCCAGCGACGAATCGCGCAGCAACCAGTTTTTCCAGGGGCTGGTGAACACGCCGCTCAGCACGAAGTTGTGGCGGATGTCGAATGACGACAATCCACGATCCAGAAATATCCGCGTCGGAAACGGAGCGTAAAACGCCGTGTTGAAATCCGTCACGTCGTCAATCGTCTTGCTCCAGGTGTATGAAGTCTGGAGCGAAAAATTGTCTGCGAAGCGTTTCGTCAGCGAAGCCGTCATGCCGTGATAAATCGAATTGCCGCGCGACGAATAAAACGTTTGCTGAGTGATGGTCGGGTCAATCGGTTCGTAAATCGGGCCGCCCAACGCAGGGTTTTGACAAGCCAGCGGTTGCAGCGTCGGAACCGGATTAAGCGCGGTACAACGCGCTGTCGGGTTCAGAGCTTCGCGGTAATTGACCGGAACGGGCTGTTGAATGTTGACGCCGCGATACATGTTGTACGCCACTTCTACGCCCAGCGAATTCGTCAGTTGGCGTTGAATGGCCAGATTCGCCTGAGCGGAGTAATTGGCTTTGTAATCCGGGCCGAGTTCGATAATCACGCGACCGGGTTGTTTGGCGGTTGTCGGCGCAGCCAGTTCGGTGGCGGTAATCGCTTTGAACGGCAGCAAGCCAGCGGCAGCCCCGCGTCCCCAGATCGCGGCGGGAGTTTGCGCTGCCGGAAATGCCGGAGTGCGAAACGCCTGGTTGATGAAATTTCCTGTGTCGTTCAACAAATTCACCAGATAAGAAATCTGGTAATAGATCGGCGAAACGAACAATCCGCCACCGCCACGAATGATGGTTTTTTTGTCGCCGGTGACATCAATCGAAAATCCCAAACGCGGCGAGAAATAGGTTGTGCTGGGCACAGGATTTGGTTCGCCGTCGTAATCAATGCGGAAACCGTAATCCAACGAAAGCCGGTTGTTGACCTTCCACGAATCCTGCACAAATCCGCCCAGATAATGAACGGTTCCTTCCCAAACCGGGTTGTTGAATCCCTGTCGGAACAGGAACGGCAAACCGAAATTCAGGCTCTGAACTGAGTTCAGTTGTGTGCCCGCCAGCAGTGAATTCAATGTTGCCGTGCCGGTTTGAGCGTTGGTGCAATCGGTTGCCGGGCGTCCGGCAGTGGTGCAAACCGCCGCGACGACTGCGCCTTGAACCGCTGCCGGTTGCGAAGCCAGCAAAACGGTCAGCGGATACACTCCAGGCGAAAACGTCCATTCGCCGCCGAACCACAGTTCGTTGCGGACGTTGTATTTCACCGGACGATACGATCCGCCGAATTTGATGGAGTGATTGCCTTTGATCCAGGTGACGTTGTTTTCAAACTGCAAACGGTCTTGCAAGGTGTTGAACGGCGCGAAGATGTGACGGTTGAAATTGCCCAGACCGCTGACCAGCAACGCCGTACTGCCCGGAGTTGTAGTGAAAGTGCGAGCCGAATTTTTGGGCGAAAACTGGAATCGGAACTGGTTCACCACGCTGCTGGCGAAGTTGTGCGTCCAGGTAAGTAATGTTGTTTGGTCTTCGACTTCCAAATTGGTCGTGTTGCTGGGAGATTCCAGCGGGTCAACTCCTAGTTGCAGGTTTTTGTTGCGCGCCAGCGAAAACCGTCCGGTGACGACATCGCGTTCGCCGACGTTCCAGTCAACGCGAGTGATCCAGTTGTTCAGCCGGAACGGAGCATTGATGACGCCTTCGTTGGCGCGAAGCATGTTGTAAATAGCCGAATTGCTGGTGGCGCTGGTGGTCAATGCGTTGCGGAAGCTCGATGACACGGCTTTGACTGTGGCGTCAGTTGAAGTGTCCAGCCGATTCAGCAGCGCAGTTTGCAGCGCCGTCGGTCGCAATAACGCGCTGCCGCTGTAGTTGCGAAAACGCGGCAGGTCGAGTTTTTGCCGTTCGTAGTTGGTGAAGAAAAATAGTTTGTTTTTGACCAGCGGGCCGCCAAACGTGAATCCGGGATAAACCTGTTGCTGGAAAACTCGTGAACTGGCGGGGACGAAGCTCGGCACAAATCGCTCCTGGGCCGAAGTTTTGTCGGAGCGATAAAACATATAAACGCTACCGTGGTATTCGTTGCCGCCGCCTTTGGTGACGACGTTGACCGCCGTGCCTGCTGTAAAACCGAATTCGGCGTTGAAGGAATTGCGATTGACCTGAAATTCCTGAACGGCTTCGGGGCTGATGGCGAATCGAAGTTGGCCGCTGCCATATTCATTTTCGCCACCATCAACGGTAATCAGGTTGCTGCGTCCGTTGCTGCCGCCGATGGAAAATCCCGACGTGCCGAAGGTAAAGCGCGAACCGGCTTGAATGCGCGGCGCGTTGGAACTGGCGACGCCCGGCAGAGTGAACACATACGAAGTGAAATCGCGCCCGATGTTCGGCAGGTTTTGAATCTGGCGGGTTTCAATCGTGTTCGATTGTTGGGTGCGTTCGACTTCGATCAGCGGCGCTGAAGAAGTAACGGTCACTTCGTTCGTGACTTTGGCGATGTCCATTTTGATGGCGTACGTCGCAACTTGCCCGACGGTCAACTGAGCGTCTTTGATCAGAAACTGCGCGAAGCCCTGTGCCTGCACAGTGATTTCATACAGTCCCGGACGCAAGGCCAGAATTTGAAATTCGCCGTCGGCGTTGGTCGTGTCCGAACGAGTGATTCCTTGTTCAAGGTTTTTGGCAGTTACTGTAGCGCCTGCTACCGCCGCGCCCTGTTGATCTGTGATGGTTCCTCGAACTGTTGCTGAGGTCACGTCGGCCTGAGCAAATGCGAAAACAGAAGCGGCGCAAATCAAAGCCAGAACGGCTGCGAAGCGCGAAAGAGTGTTACGCATAACTTCCTCCTGTGGCTTAAAGGTTTGTACTTACGGAATTGGATTGAAGGCTTATTGGTAAAAGCCAGAAGCGATTTCAGTTTTGTTTTTTGGTCGGTTGTTGAACCGTTGAGATGAAGTCCTGCAAAGCGCCTTTACTACTGAAGAGAAAACGCCAGCAAAATAGTCTTGGCTGATTTGAAAAGCAAGCTTCTTTTCAGGCTTTTGAGCGCCTTGTATAGGACAGGTAAATCACCAATCCGCCCCCCAGCAAAAACAGCACAGAGCCGATCAAGCTGGTTTCAAACTGCAACACGTTTTCAACCGTTGGCGGTGGGATTAAGCAGGCAACAGTGGCTACGCCGATGGCCGCCATTCCGACAACGCTGAGTAAATTGCGAACCGGAGTTTGTTGGCCGCTCAGTTTTCGCCACGCCAGCAACAGATACACATACGTCACCATCACCAGCACAATCGAACCGCCGAGCAATGCGATGTAGGCATCTTTCAACGTCGTTCCCCAAGTGTTGATAAAAATCAGCACGGAAGCGAGCGAGGCTTGCACCAGCAAGGCGACATACGGCGTGCCGTAACGAGGATGAACGGCGGCAAAGGCTTTCGGCAAATACCGATCAATACCGATCGCAAACGGCACGCGCGCCGGAGCCGCCAACCATGCCGCTCCGCTGCCCAGCAAACCGATCAATTCGATCAAAACGACCAACGCCGCCAACCAGGCCAGTTTGCCGATTGGCGAAAAGACTGAATTGACGGCTTGCAGATGGCCGTAAATCGGACTGGGATCGTTGACGCCAATGAATGCTACGGCGGCGAATGTCAGCAGGTAACAGACTGCGACGGCGGTTCCACCGACTTTCAGCGAACGCGAAATTTCGCGCTGAGGCGTTTCGGCTTCGTCGCTCATCGCTGAACCTAGATCGAGTCCGACCAGCGCATTCATTACAAAAGGCCACAACGCCAGCGAAGGCCAAAATCCAAGAGCGGGCGAAGCCGCTGCCGCCGGTTCGCCGCTGGCCAGTTTCCAGATGGCGGCGATCAAGATTGCTACGGCTGCGCCCAATCTGCCGAACGCGCCGACGTTTTGCAGCCACTTGCCTTGCCCAAGCCCGAAAATGTGCATCGCCGCCGCCAGCCACAGTGCGGCTCCGGCAATGACAGTGACGACAATTGGATTGCTTTCCAGCCACGCAGTGCGTTCGCCGCCGAGCATTGACGCCACACCAACCATTGCCAAAAACACCGTCGGCACGTACAGAAACGTGTTCACCCAATAACACCAGCCGCACACAAAGCCATGAAAATCGCCCAGCGCCATTCGCGTCCAGGCGTAAACGCCGCCTTCGCGCGGATGCTGCGCAGAAAGTTCGCTGATCGCCGTCGCATACGGCAAGAGAAAGGCCAGAATCGCTACTGCCCAAATTGCCAGCCCGATCCAGCCCAGCGGCAAGCTTTGCGCCAGCGTGCTGGGCGTATACACGGCGACGATGTTCAGCAAAATCAGGTCGCGCAGCCGCAACGCGCGCTTCAATTTCGGCGGAGAAACAATGGTTGTCATCGGGTGAGTTTGTGTCCTGTGTCAGAAATTTTGCGCGCGGATAATGCGGCGCAGCATCAAGTTTGGCAATGCTGACGATGAAAAACGACTGTGATAATCTGCGCCGCGTCTTTTCATTCAAACAACCATCCACGAAGCAACACGAAGTTTCACGAAGCCGAAATTATCTTCGTGCTTCTTCGTGTCGCTTTGTGGAAGAAAAATCAGGAGGAATAAGTCGTGATTGTTCAACTCAATGAATATGATTTTCTCAAACGCGCGATGGCTGTGTATGGCAACCAAGAGGCTGTGGTTTCTGGCGACCTTCGTTTGACGTACAACCAACTCGGCGAGCGTGTGAACCGCTGGGTGAATTTGATGCGCTCGCTTGGCGTTCAGCAGAACGAGCGTGTCGCCATCATTTCGCAAAACGATCATCGGTTGATGGATGGATTTTTCGGCGCTCCGCTTGCGGGCGCGGTTTACATGCCGATCAACTTTCGCCTGATTGCTGACGATTTCAATTACATCCTCAATCACGGCGGAGCCAAAATCCTGATTGTTGAAGACTGGCTGGTTCCGGCAATCGAATCCATTCGCGGCGAATTGAAAACCGTTGAACACTTCATCACCTTTTCCGACAGTGGAGCGATTCCCGAAGGCTGGCAAAATTACGACGAGTTATTAGCGGCGGCTTCCGCCGAAGCTCCGCAGCCCGCCGAAGTTGATGAAAACGACGTTGCCACGATCCTTTACACTTCAGGCACGACTGGCCGTCCAAAAGGCGTCATGTCCACGCATCGCAACCTGTACATCAACGCCATGAACTCGATCATCGAATTCGGCTTGAAACCGGAAGACACTTACTTTCACACACTGGCGCAGTTTCATTGCAACGGATGGGGATTGCCGTACGCTGTGACCGGCGTCGGAGCCAAACACGTCATCGTCAAAAAGTATGAACCGACCAGCTTCTTTGACCTGGCCACGCGCGAACGAATGAGCTTCGCTTGTATGCCGCCGATCATGATTAATCTGGCGTTGAACCATCCGATGACCAACGAACAACGCGCCGCTCTGCCACGCGAAGGCGTTCGCGTAGCCACGGCGGGTTCGGCTCCGCCAATGGCTTCGATCAAAGGGATGCAGGAACAATTCGGCTGGCAAGTGATTCAGATTTACGGCTTGACCGAAACTTCGCCGTTCCTGACCGTCAGCAAAGTCAAACCTCACATGCGCGACTGGTCGCAGGAAGAAAAATACCGAGTCCAAACGCGCACCGGTTACACGATGCTCGGCGTTGAAACTCGCGTAGTTGATGAAGCGGGCAACGACGTTCCCGCAGACAATCAAACCGTCGGCGAAATCATTGCCCGCAGCAACGTCGTCATGAAAGGTTACTGGCTTCAACCCGAAGCCACCGACGCAGTGATCGTTGACGGATGGTTTCACACTGGCGATATGGCTACGATGGATGCCGAAGGCATGGTTGAAATCGTTGACCGCAAAAAAGACCTGATTATCTCCGGCGGCGAAAACATCTCTTCGATTGAAGTCGAAGGCATGCTCTACAAACATCCCAAAGTCCTCGAAGCCGCCTGCATCGGCATCCCGAACGAAAAATGGGGCGAAGTCCCCGCCGCGCTGGTCGTGTTGAAAGCCGGTGAACAATCCACCGAAGAAGACATCATCCAGTTTTGCCGAGACAACCTGGCGCATTACAAATGCCCGAAATCCGTCAGCTTCATTGACGCGCTGCCACGAACGGCGACCGGCAAGATTCAGAAGAACCTGCTCCGCGATAAATTTTGGCAAGGCAAAGGCAAGCGTGTGGGATAAAGTGAACTCCTGCTTTTCACCGTGATAAAGTTTCCCGATAATATCCGGGCGCAACCCACTTCCTATATTCAAAGGCTGAAAGACGTTTATGGAGAAAGTGCGAATCTTCATCAGTTATGCCCACGAGGATCAATCTCGCGTGGAAGGGCTTTACCAGTGTTTGGTGGGGGCTGGCTTTGCGCCCTGGCTCGACCGCGAGCACATCATTCCTGGCATGCGTTGGCAGTCTATGATCAAGAAAGCGCTTAAAGAGTCCGACTTTGTGCTCGTTTGCCTTTCGGCCAGTTCGATCAACAAACGCGGCTTTCTACAACGTGAGATCAAACAAGCGCTAGAACAAGCAGAGGAAAAACTGGAACATGATGTCTATTTGATCCCTGCGCGACTGGATGATTGCGAAGTTCCGGACGCTCTCTCTGATATTCAATGGGTGGATTTGTTTGAGAATGATGGCTGTCAGCGGCTCTTGAAGGCAATTAAGTATGGACTGAAGCAGAGCGGGAAAACAATGCCTAGCCCTGTTTCGTCTTCTAGGCGCTGGTGGCGGTTGTTCATTGGAGTTGGTGGCGCGTTGATGCTCGTTACCCTGGTCGGTTGGCTGTACATCCCACCATCAGGACAAAGACCTTTGGACGAACAAACAGTTGCCTCGCCATCCCCGAAGACTGAAATGGTCAATCCCACACCATCGGCAACGCCGATTACAACAGAACTGGTTGCAAGTTTTGAAAATTAGCTTTGACCTGTAATGATAGGTGTTCAAG
>CADECP010000002.1 GCA_902825875.1 uncultured Acidobacteriota bacterium | reverse complement strand
CCCGCGCACGACGCCTCGATTTGAAACCTTCATCCCGGCGGGTCGCACCGGCTGGTTGAAGTTGTTCAATCAGACCGGAGCGATCGGCATGACCGGCGCGGCAATCAACTTCAACGCCAACGCGGCGAGCAGCGCAGGAGCCTTCAATCAAGGCCACAACCTGCATCACCTGACGCTGAACTCCGGAATGAGCTACGTCATCCCGGTCTTCCCGCCAAGCTGCTAGGCTCTCGGCAACGGTGTGACAAGTTTTCAACTTGTCACACCCTGCTTTTCCACAATTTCCCGGTGTGACAATTTGAAAAATTGTCACACTCAAAAAATTCAAAAGCCGATGGAGGTGTAAAATCTCCATCGGCTTTTTCTGTTAAACTCGAACTGGTTGTTGGCATCAACATGCGGAATTCAATTCATACATTTCTCGATGATTGTTTGGGCAGAGGTGAGGAAACGGCCTTTGCCGAACAACACGGCTTGCGCGTGGTTCGCCGAACGTATGCAGAGCTGGCGAATACGGCATATCGGTTTGCACGTGAGCTGGAATCGCGCGGCATCAACAAAGGCGACCGCGTGTTGGTCTGGGCGGAAAATTCTGCTGAATGGGTGTCGGCATTTTTTGGCTGTGCGTTGCGCGGAGTCGTCGTTGTTCCGCTCGACGAACAAAGCGCATCGGATTTTGTCGAAAGAGTTCAGCAACAAGTCAGCGCCAAATTGTTGCTCTGCGGACAAGGGCAACAACAATCCTTCGCCAAACAACTGCCGACTTTACGGCTGGATGAACTAGACGAAACCATTGCTCATCATTCCGGCGCGGCATTTCAGCCCGACAACATCGCCCAAGACGATTTGCTGGAAATCATCTTCACGTCGGGCACGACCGCCGAACCGAAAGGCGTTTGCCTGACGCATCGCAATCTGCTGGCGAATCTGAACACGCTGGAAAAAGAAATCCAAAAGTATTTGTGGATGGAGCGGTCATTTCACCCGCTGCGTTTTTTATGTTTGCTGCCGCTCAGCCATGTGTTCGGTCAATTTATGGGAGTGTTCGTTCCGCTGTTGTTGGGCGGCGAAGTCTTTTTCAGTCATTCGCAAAAACCGGCAGACATCATCGCCACCATCAAACGCGAACGTATTTCGGTTGCTGCCGCCGTGCCGCGCCAACTGGAAACCTTGCGCGAAAAAATCGAACGCGACTTCGCAGCCAGCGGCAAGCTGGACGATTTTCGCCGTCGTTTTGACGAAGCTGATGGCAAACACTTTGCGATGCGCTGGTGGCGATTCCGCGACGTGCATCGTTTGTTCGGCTGGAAGTTCATGGCATTTGTTTCCGGCGGAGCCACGCTGGATGAACAAACCGAAAATTTCTGGCAGCGACTGAGCTTCGCCGTCGTGCAAGGTTACGGAATGACCGAAACGGCTTCGCTGGTCAGCGTCAATCATCCTTTCAAAGCCAGTCGCGGTTCGATTGGCAAAACGCTTCCGGGACAGCAAGTAAAGCTCGGCGAAGGCGGCGAAATTCTGGTGCGCGGCGAAAACGTGGCCGCCGGTTACTGGCGTGACGGCGTGCAGAAAATGCCGGACGGAGAAGGCTGGCTGAAAACCGGTGATGTGGCTGCGCTGGACGAATCGGGCAATCTGTTTTTCAAAGGTCGCCAGAAAGACGTGATTGTCACCTCAGCCGGATTGAACATTTACCCAGACGATTTGGAACTGGCGTTGACGCATCAACCGGAAGTTCGCGCCGCCTGCGTTATTGCCGTCGAAGGCGCTCAAGGCCCTGAGCCAATGGCCGCGTTGATTTTGCGTGACGACAAAAACGATCCAGCCGAAATCGTCCAACGAGCGAACAACAGGCTGAACTCTTCGCAGCAGATTCGCCGCTGGTTCGTCTGGCCGGAAGCCGACTTTCCGCGAACAGCAACGCAAAAAGTTCGCAAGCCGTTGATCAAAGACTTCATCACCCATCAAGGAACTGGGCGATACGGAACCGGGAGCGATAGCGACGGGGTTGGCTCTGATGCTCACGCCCGCGTTGGTTCGCTGGCGGCGCTGGCAGCAAAACTCGGCGCTGAAGATTTGAGCAAGCTGGATTCGCTCGGTCGCGTGGCGCTGCTCAGCGCGATTGAAGACCGCTACCAGATCGAACTCGACGAAGCGGCGCTGACGCCCGACACCAAACTCAGCGACCTGGAAAAAATGATTTCTGCCGGAAATCATACGCGCGCAGACAAATCCGAATCCGCCATCGAATATCCTTATCCGCGTTGGGCGCTTCGCTGGCCAATCACCTAGCTGCGCGTCGCGGCATATTACCTGTTGATCGTTCCGTTCGTTTATTTGATGTGTTGGCCGCGCGTTCACGGACGCGAACGACTGCCGAAACAATCCGCGCCGATGCTGTTCATCGCCAATCACATTTCAATGGTTGATCCGGGAATGATTTTGTTTGCGCTTCCCTGGCGGTTCAAACATCGGCTGGCGATTGCGATGGCTGGCGAGCGGCTGCGTGGGTTACGGCAACAACGCGAAGGCTCGAACCGGCTGAGCCGCATGCTTGACCCGATTAAATACTTGTTGGTTGTCACAGTCTTTAACGTGTTTCCGCTGCCTCAAAAGAGCGGCTTTCGTCGCAGTTTTGCCTACGCGGGCGAAGCGGCGGATCGTGGTTTCAGCGTTCTGGTTTTCCCTGAAGGCCGCACCACCGACGACGGCCAAATGAAACCGTTTATGTCCGGTATAGGCTTGCTGACCGAAAACCTGAACCTGCCCGTCGTGCCGATCAAAATCGAAGGCTTGTTCGACCTGACCAAACAACGGCGTTACCTTTCCCGTCCGGGTACAGTAACAGTGACTTTTGGCGAATCCGTTCAGTTTTCGCCCGATACTGAAGCCGCACACATCACATCACATCTGGAAAAACTTGTCCGCGAACTTTGAAAATCCTTCCTGAATGAGAAATCTACGTTGAAAGGATAGAGGGCAAGTGCTAAATTTCGCACGCTTTACAATGGTCGTGGTCACAGACCAACTCAAGTTCAATCAACAATTTCGATAATTTTGCCAATCAAGTTCGTAGCCACGCATCCGGGCGGCGGGCCTTTTCGGGCCAATAACGTTAAGCTCAAAGGATCAGCTATGAAATTAACCATTAGCCATTGGACATTAGCCATTAACCGACAGGTAAAACGCTGTCTACCCTGACCGTTAATGGATAATCCGTAATGGTCAGTGGTTAATGCTTTGACGTTCAATTGAGCGTCGCCGTGGGCAGACGGCGCTGCGAACTTCGCTCAGGAGTAATCGCGTGAAAATTTCTCTCTCCATCAACGGCACTTCTTACGACACCGATGTCGAACCGCGTTTATTGCTGGTTCACTTGCTCCGCGACGTTGCGGGTCTGACCGGCACACACATCGGCTGCGAAACTTCGATCTGCGGAGCCTGCACGGTGATGATTAATGGTAAGACTGCAAAATCCTGTTGCGTGCTGGCCGTTCAAGCCGACGGAGCCGAAGTCACCACCATCGAAGGCATGGCTCAAGACGGCCAGCTTCATCCGGTTCAGGAAGCCTTCTGGGAAAAGCATGGCTTGCAATGCGGCTACTGCACTCCGGGAATGATTATGGCCGTCTGCGGCTTGCTGAAAGACAATCCCAACCCAACAGACGACCAAATCCGCCACGGCATCGAAGGCAATCTCTGTCGTTGCACCGGCTACCAGAACATTGTCGAGGCCGTGAAATATTCTGCGGAAAAATTGAATGCTCAAAAGTAGACAGTAGACAGTAGACAGTAGGCAGTAGGCAGTAGGTATTTTGAGGCTCTGGTTTTTGAAGAAGAAATTTTCTTGCTCATTCATTCGGAAACAAGCCAACCCCAAACTACTAACGACTTGGCAAATACCTACTGTCTACTGACAGGAGATAAACATGTCCTTCCTAGCAAAATACATCGGACAAAAAGTAAAACGCACCGAAGACCCGCGTCTGGTCAAAGGCATTGGGCATTACGTGGACGACATCAAGCTGGCGGACACGCTGCACGTCGTCATTCTGCGAAGCCAGTATGCTCACGCCAAAATTGTTTCGATCAATACCGACGCTGCGAAAACTTCGCCCGGAGTCGTCGCCGTTTACACCGGAGCGGATGTCGCAGGCAAAGTCGGTTTCGTTCCTTGCGCGGCGGCTCTGCCCGGATTGAACGTGCCGAAATATCCAGTGTTGGCCGATGGCAAAGTCGCTTTTGTCGGCCAGCCGATTGCAGCGGTCGTCGCCACAGACAAATACAAAGCACGCGACGCAGCCGACTTGATCGAAGTTGATTACGATCCGCTGGATGTTGTCACCGACGCCGAAGCCTCCGCGCAGAGCGATTCGCCAGTCATTCACGAAGAGTTCGGAACCAACGTCGCTTTCACTCACCAAGCCGGAACCGGCGACATTGACTCAGCCTTTGCGCAGGCGGACAAAATCGTCAAAGAGAAATTGAATCATCAACGGCTGGCTCCGATTTCGATGGAACCGCGCGGCGTGTTGGCGCATTACCTGCCCGGCGAAGAGCAAATGACGTTGTGGTCTTCGACGCAGATTCCTCACCTGATGCGAACTCAGGTGGCGATTATGTTGGGGATGGCCGAAAACAGATTGCGCGTCATTACGCCCGAAGTCGGCGGCGGATTCGGTTGCAAGCTGAACGTTTATTCAGAAGAAGCCCTGCTCGGCTGGATTGCCATGCAAGTGCATAAGCCAGTGAAGTGGATCGAATCTCGCCGCGAAAACTTCCAGGCGACGATTCACGGACGCGCTCAAGTTGGAACTTGCGAAATCGCAGTCAAAAACGACGGCACGCTGTTGGGGCTACGTTACAACGTCACGGCTGATTTGGGAGCTTACTTGCAATTGCTGACTCCGGCGATTCCGACTTTGACGGGCTTGATGCTGTCGGGCTGTTACAAGATTCCGGCGATTCAAATGAACTGCGTTGGAGTGTTCACCAACAAGATGTCCACAGACGCTTATCGCGGAGCCGGTCGCCCCGAAGCAACTTATCTGGTCGAACGAATGATGGATTGCGTAGCTCTGGAATTGAAAATGGACCCGGTCGAGCTTCGCCGAAAGAACATGCCTAAGCCAAGCGAGTTCCCTTTCCCAACGGCGACTGGATTGTTTTACGACTCCGGCGATTACGAAAAGGCGCTCGACAAAGCTCTGGCGATGGCCGATTACCAAAAGCTGCGCGCCGAACAAGCCGAAGCTCGCAAACAAGGCCGCCTGATCGGCATTGGAGTTTCGACTTACGTCGAGATTTGCGCGATGGGGCCTTCGATTGCCTTGCCGGCTGGCGGCTGGGAAAGCGCGACCGTTCGCGTTGAACCCACTGGCAAGGTCACTGTGCTGACCGGAGTTTCTCCGCATGGACAAGGCGAAGAAACCGCTTTCGCGCAAATCATAGGCGACATGCTGGGCATTGATATGAACGACGTGCTGGTCATTCACGGCGACACTTCGATTGTGCAATACGGAATAGGCACGTTCGGTTCACGCGGATTGGCCGTCGGCGGAGCCGCCCTGGTCAAAGCCGCCGAAAAAGTTGTCGCCAAAGCCAAAACGCTAGCCGCTCATCTGTTGCAAACCGACGAAGCCAGTTTGACTTTTGAAAACGGCAAATTCGTCGGCGCACCAAACGACAAATCGGTTTCCATTCAGGAAGTCGCGCTTGCGGCTTACATCCCGCACAACGTGCCCGAAGACTTCGAGCCGGGACTGACTGCCACACATTTCTTTGAGCCGAAGAATTTCACCTTCCCGTCAGGTACGCACATCTGCGTTTCTGAAGTTGACCGCGAAACCGGCGACGTGAAAATCCTGCGTTACATCGCCGTTGACGATTGCGGAAACCAGATCAATCCGATGATCGTGCAAGGCCAGATTCACGGCGGCATCGCTCAAGGCATGGCGCAGGCTCTGTTTGAAGAAGTCGTGTACGACGAAAACGGCCAGTTACTGACCGGCGAACTGATGGATTACGCCGTGCCGAAAGCTCATCAACTGCCTTTCTTTGAACTGGATCACACGGTCACTCCGACCGACGTGAACCCGCTCGGAGCCAAAGGCGTCGGCGAAGCCGGGACGATTGGCTCGACTCCGGCGACTGCGAACTCGGTGATTGACGCGCTCGCTCCGTTCGGTGTGACTCACGTTGATCTCCCGCTGCGCCCTGAAAAACTCTGGAAACTGATGAACAACTGAAGGAGGCCGATATGATCCCAGCAAACTTTGAATACTTCGCACCAAAAACGATTGAGGAAGCTCTTCAGTTACTTGAACAACACGGCGAAGACGCCAAAATTCTTTCCGGCGGTCACAGTTTGATTCCGGTCTTGAAACTGAGGCTGGCTTCGCCCGGAGTCGTGATTGACATCGGACGCATTGCCGAACTGAAAGCCATCAAGGTGGATGGTTCGACAATCAGCATCGGAGCCAACGCGACTCACGCGGAGATCGCCGCCAACGCCGATTTGAAAACTCATTGCCCTTTGCTGGCAGAAACCGCCGCGCAAATCGGCGACCAGCAGGTTCGCAATCGAGGCACTATTGGCGGCAGTTTGACTCACGCTGATCCGGCGGCAGATTGGCCAGCAGCAATTCTGGCGTTGGATGCTGAAATCGTCGCGCGTTCAAGTCAGGGAACGCGAACAATCAAAGCCGCTGATTTCTTTTTGGACTTGATGACCAGCGCGGTTGAATCTGACGAGATCGTCACTGAAATTCGCATTGCCAAACCAGAGCAACCAGCGGCGGCGGTGTATTTGAAAGTTCCGCAATCGGCTTCGGGCTTTGCGGTCATAGGCGTTGCGGCGCAGTTGAAAGTCACCAATGGCAAATGCGAAGCCGCAAGCATTGGCGTGACAGGCCTGGCTCCAAAAGCCTTTCGCGCCAGTTCGGTCGAAGCTGCGCTTGTTGGCAAAACTCTGGACGAAGCAGCAATCAACGCTGCTTCTGCCAAAGCCGACGCCGAAGCCGATGACGCGATGGAAGACATTCACGCTTCGGGCGATTATCGCCGTCACTTGGCGCGCGTCTTCGCCAAACGCGCAGTACTGGCCGCCGCTGCAAAAGCTTAATCATGGGTTGGGAGATAGGAGTTGGTCATTGCAACCAGCCCATCTCCCGTCTCCTGCCTTCTAACTCCCAAACAAAATGCTAGCTGACATCGTCAAAATTCACTGCCTGAAACATCACGCGAACTTCCCGATGCCGCGTACCAGCCGAGTTGTGGTTTGCCGCGAAGGCGCCGAAACGCACACGCTCAGCAACAACTTCCCTGTCGAAGGGCCGTGGGTGTATTGCTGCAATTGTCAGACGTTCATTGCCTGGGACGGAAGCCAGGAAGGTGTTTCGCTGAAAGAATGTATTTTCTGTCTTAGTTCGCTGAATCCGCGCGCGTACACTTGCGACAACTGTTCGGTGACGATGGTGGATTACGACGATTCCACGCTGCGCAAACATCATGCGGTACTGGATTGGGGAGCGCCTCAACCTGCTTGTGCCGGTTGCCATCAATTTCCCCATTCGACTCCGCAAAAGCATTTTTGCCAGGCGATGCAATGTGAAGTGGCCACAGCGCGAAAGGCATGCGCGTTTTGCGGCGTAAACGTTCAAACAGTTGCCGCTACTCCTTCGCCCAACGCCAACGGTCAAATTCAAAAAGCGTTGGCCGAAGCCGAAGCCAAAGCGCGAGAAGCAGACGAGCGCCGCCGCCTGGCCGAAGAAGCGGCCAGCAAGGAAATCGAATTGCGTCGTCAGGCGGAACTGAAAGCTGCGGAAATCGAAAGGCGTGCGACTCACGAATTGAACCTGGCGCAAACATCTTCTTACGAATCGGAAATCGTTCGCCGCGAAGCCGACGCCGCTCGCCAAAAAGCCGACGCCGAAGCCAGTGCGCGCGCTCAAGCCGAACGGCTGGCTCAAATCGCGGAACTTGAACGACAGGAAGCCGAACGCCGCAAAGCCGAAGCTGAGGCCAAAGCACGCGAAGCCGAAGCGTTGGCGCGCGAAGTCGAAGAGCGACGAGTGAAAGCCGAAGAAGCGGCCCGCCGCGAAGCGGAAATGCGCGCTCAGGCCGAACAACAAGCGCGCGAAGTTACTGAAACTTACACCCACAAACTGGCCGAGACTCAAGCTCAAGTCGAAGAAGTCGCCAAAGGCGTAAAGAAAGATCGCACAGCGATTGCGATGACTGCCGCGATAGCCGCTTTGCTGCTGGTCGCGTTGCTTTATCTGATTGTGACTTTATTGAAGCAATTTGGCTCCTAAGCTGTTTTTCCCTGATTACGGCGCAGAGCATTTCAGGTGCTGTATGAAAACAAATTTGACAGGTCGGATTCTGCTGCCTCTTCTGATCGGTTGCTGGCTTTCCGTGTCGGCTATCGGACAAATCACGTTCGTCAAAACTCCTGAAACAACCGCCAATACGCGGCAACCACAACCAGCCCAACAAGGTGGGCTTTCACAAGAAAAGAAAAAATCGCTGTCCAAGTATGGCCCCGAAGACGCTTTTCCCGGAGCCAGCGAACAGGAAAGTGGCCAGCGACAAACCAACAGAACCAATACGCGCCGTCCCAGCGCAATTCCATCTCCAACCAGCACACCTACACCATCGCCAACGGCGACGCCCACACCCGAACGAATCGTCGCAACGCCGTCGCCTGTAACATCTCCTGCAGTTCCGGCGACCAACACCATAAACACATCTTCAAATTCAACGACACCGCCATCGCCTCAATCATCAGGTTCTACCGCAGTTCCAATTTTCTTGGGCACGGCGGCACTGCTGGTTTTTGGCGCGTTGGTTTATGTCGTTGGCTCGCTCAGAAAAAAACTAAACGGAACTCGTTAATTCAACCGGCGTAGCCCCGACCTGCGCCACAACAAATCGAAAAGATTCAGTAGGTGACTTTATGTTTCTCCCCCGAGTTACACGTAAATCATCGCTGTTGGCCATGCTGTTGCTGTTTCTTGGCTGTGCGGAAATCACATCCGGTTCGGCGCAGAGCAAATCCTCTGCGCCAGCCTTGCCAGAAGATTTGCATGGCGGCATCGAAATCGGCTCGAAAGGCGTAAAAGCAATTGCGTTGCGAATCTTTGGCGAAGGCGACGATTACAGCGTCAAAGTTCTGTACGCCGAAATCGTCAACACCACACCGGTTCAAACCAAAGACGGCAAATTCACAACAGAAGCCATACGCGACACAGCCAACGCCGTGCAAAGACTTCGCCAACGCATGCTGCAAGACTACAAAGTTCCAGCCGAGAACATGCACATTGTCGTCAGCAGCGGATTGATCGGTGACAACCCTCAAGACCTTTCGGCAGAAATCGTCAAACGGACGGGACTGACGCCGGACATTTTAGACGTGGACACCGAAGTCCAGTTGACCATCGCCGGAGCCGTCCCCAAACGCTACAAATCCGGCCAGAACTGGTTAGATAATCGCGGAATTTCCGTGCTGATTGACATCGGCAGCGGCAACACCAAAGGCGGTTATCAGCAGTTGCGTCAGATTGCCGTCGGCAACGCCGGATATGATTTTGTGACGTGGGGAATTCCAAAAGGAACCGTCACCTTTACCAACGAAGTCGGCAAAACCGCAGGCGAAACCGCTGATTACCCAGCCTTCACCCGCCGCGCTCAAGCCTTGAGCAACGATTTGCTGCGAGCGCCGCTGCGAAACGAAATCGCACGAAAACCCGGCTTGCTGAATCGCCGCAAAGTTTATTTGAGCGGAGGAATCATTTGGGCAATGGCAACGTTACTGCGCCCGGAAGATCGCCGTTCGTTCACGCCGCTGACGATGGACGACATCAACAATTTTTACCTGCGAGCGGTGGCGAATCCCGAAACCCTGCTCGAACCGGATTTGTCGCGCATCACCAACGCTGCTTTACGACAGGAAGCCGAACGCGAAGTCGAATCCGTTCGCAACACTTTTACTCCAAAAAACCTGATTGCCGGAGCCGAAATCCTGCGCGCGGTGGCAACAGAAATGAACTTCGCCAACAAGCGTTTGCAGTTTGTTCGTTTCGGCCATCTGGCCTGGATTCTGAGCTACGTGCGCTTGCAAGCCGAGCGTTGATATTGGCTATCATTCGTTGATGGCCAATTTCCTGAACTCATTCCCGCAATCCGTAAATCGGACTGCTCAACTTCATCTGGTGATTTTATGAAACGACTCCCTTTTTTGCTGTTGCTGTTGCTGGTCGAATTTTCCGCATCGAATGTTTTTAGCCAAAACTCCAGATTGGCTTCGATTCCCAGCCGCGAACTTCACGGCGGCATTGAAATCAATCTGCGCGGCGCTCAAGCCATCGGCCTGAGAATTTCCGGCGAAGAAGAAAATTTCAACGTTTCGATTCTCTACACAGAATTGATCCTGTCGCCGCTTGCAACCAACGAAGGCAAATTCACGCCGGAATCCATACGCGAAATGGCAACAGCCGCGCAAAAACACGTTCGCCGCATGCAGCAGGATTACCGCATTCCACCGGAACAGATTTACATCACCATCACGCCGAGCGTAATCGCGGCCAACGTCGCTGAACTTGTCAGCGAAATCCGCACACGCACTGCTCGCACTGTGACGCCTTTGGATGTGGAAACCACAGTGCAATTGGGGATTTCCGGCAGCATCCCGCGCCGTTACAAACTGAACAATCGCTGGTACGAAAACCGCAATATCTCCATGCTGGTCGAAGTCATGGGCAACAAGGTGCAAGGCGGGTATCAGGTCAATCGGCTGAGCGAATTTGGCGGAGGCGGCACGTATGATTTCGTCACGTTTGAAGTCCCCAAAGGCTCACTTGGTTTGGCCGCCGAAGCCAGCAAGCTTGTCGGCGACAAAGCCGACCGCGCGACTTTTGCTCGCACGACCTCTTCGTTGACAGAAAAATTCATTCGCGCTCCGCTGCGCGCCGAAGCTCAACGCAAGCTGGGACTTTCCACACGCAAAAAAGTCTATCTGGCCGGGCCGATTATGCGAATTATGTCCGCAACCATTTTGCTGGACGACACGCGAACTTACGTGCCCGTGACCACCAACGACATCAACAGCCTCTACAACCAACTGGTCAACGACCCGGAAGCCTTGCTCACGCCTGACCTGACAAGAATCAAAAGCGAAGAAACGCGGCAGTTGGTTCAAAACGGATTACAGGCAGCTCGAATCGCTTTCACAACCAAAGAACTGATCGCTGCGGCAGAAATTCTTCGCGCACTGGTCAGCGAACTTGAGCTTCAGAACAAGAAGATTTACTTTCCGCGCTATCACCACTTATCTCATATTCTGAGTTTCGTCCGGTTGCAGCCGGAAGAAGCGCGTTAAGTTTATGATGTTTTGCACCAACCCATGCGGGTTGATGCCTTTTCTGCGGGAGGCAAAATGAAAAACGTTCGTCTTTTCAATCGAAACGCTGTGTTCATCACTGTTAGCGCAATCGCCGTTGCGCTGGTTCTGTTCACTCAGACCATCCATTCAACGTCGGCACAATCCAAACGTCCGATGACCTTCATGGATTCGCAGGAGCTTCGCCAACCCGGCGCGCCAGCCATCAGCCCCGACGGCAAATGGGCGTTGTACAGTTTGAGCGTTCCCGATTGGAAAGCGGCCAAACGATCCACAGACGTTTTCTTGGTTTCGCTGGATGGCGGCGTTGCTTCGACTCGGCAGATGACCTTCACCAAAGACAAAAACGAAGGCAATGCTCGCTGGTCGCGCGACGGCAAGTTTTTCGTCTTCGCTTCCGACCGTGAAGCTCCGGCTTCGGCTCCGACGCAAAGCCAGCTTTACCTGATGCGCCCCGACGGCGGCGAAGCTCGCAAAATCACAGAAGCCAAAGACGGCGTAGGCCAGTTCGCGTTCAGCAAAGACGGCAAATGGCTGGCGTTTTCCGCTGGCAAATCTGACGAACAACAAATCTGGGCTTTGCCGATTGCTGAGATCGAAACCGCCAAAGCGCAGCAACTGACCAAACACGCGACGCCTATTTCTTCGTGGCAGTTTTCACCGGACAGCCGCCGCATTTATTTCACTTCGCCCGACACTGCGGACAAAACCAACAAAGAACGCATCGAGCAAAAATTCACCGTACGCATTCGCAACGAAGAATCGCCGCTCAGCCATCTGTGGGCGCTTGATCTGGCGGGCAACAAAGAATCGCGGCTGACTTCCGCGCCGGAATACAGCGTCGGCAACGTGACGATTTCCGACGATGCCAAATGGATCGGATTCAACGGCACGCCCAAAGATCGTTATCAGCGCACAGTCACTGAAGCCGGGATTTACGCTGACCTTTATTTGCTGGAAGCTGCCACAGGCAAAATCGAACGCCTGACCAACAACAAAGAAATTGGTGAAAGCGGATTGAGCTTTTCGCCCGACAGCAAATGGATTGCCTTTTCGGCTTCGGATAATTTCGAGTATTTCCGCAACAGGCGCGTCAACATTCGCCCTGTTGCTGGCGGACAGTGGAAAGAACTCGGCGACGGATTCGACGGCGATGTGTCAGTCAATTTCTGGTCGGCAGACGGCAAAACGATTTACTTCAACGAAGGCTGGCGCGCGACCAATCAACTGTTTGCGCTTTCCACCGAAACCGGCAAAGTCACGCAAATCACCAACGAAAAAGGCGTTGCTACTGTGTTGCAGGACGACGACACCAAACGATTGATCGTCAATTACTCCGATTCAAACGCGCCGACGAATTACTTTGTCGCGGCTTCGTTGTCCAGCGTCGGCAACCGCTCAAGCTGGAAACAACTGACCGACGCCAATCCGCAAATCAAAAACATCGCGCTGGGCGAAACCGAAGCCGTCCAATGGAAATCCAGCGACGGCAAAATGGTCGAAGGCGTGCTGGTCAAACCCGTCAATTACGAACGCGGCAAACGTTATCCGCTGATTGTGCAAATTCACGGAGGCCCGGCAGGAGCGGATGTGCTGCGCTTCAATCCCGGTTACGGTTCGCAAGTTTACGCCGGAGCCGGATACGCCGTGCTGTGTCCGAACTATCGCGGCTCTGTCAATTACGGCGAACGCCACAAGATGGAAATCGGCGGCGATTATTTCCGGCAAGGTTACGACGACATCATGACCGGTGTGGATTCTTTGATCGCTTCTGGTTTGGCGGACGGTGACAAGATGGGCGCAATGGGTTGGAGCGCGGGCGGTCACTGGTCAAACTGGATTCTGACTCACACAGACAGGTTCAAAGCGATTTCTTCAGGCGCGGGCGCGGTCAACTGGATTTCGATGTACGCGCAAAGCGACGTGCAACGCAACCGCGAGTTTTATTACGGCGGCAAACCTCCTTACGGAGACTTTGCCAAGTATTGGGACGTGTCTCCGCTGAAATTCATCAAGAACGCCAAGACGCCTACGATGATTCACGTTGTAGACGGCGACCCGCGCGTGCCGCGTCCGCAAAGCGAAGAACTGCACATGGCATTACGAAAACTCGGCGTGCCGACTGAGTTTCTGGTTTATCCCGGTAACACGCACGGCATCACCGAACCTCGTAACCAAATGGTCAAAGCCGTCGCCGAATTCAACTGGTTTGAAAAATGGATTCGCGGCAAACAAAACTGGCTGGATTGGCAGGAACTGCTGAAAACCGTCAAAGACGAAAAAGCCGACGAAAAGAAAGACGTGAAACGAACGCAAGGCGGCAGTTCAGAAGATCAATAATAGCCGAACGCTCGGCAACGCCTTGAGTGAGGCAGGCTGCGGGTTTGTTCTTATCTGGCGACAATTGCCAGCGTGTTGTCTGCTATGCAGCATCATAGGCTTTTTCCAGTGCCGCCACGTCGAGCTTCACCATTGTCATCATGGCTTCCATCACCGCCTGTACCTTTTTTGGATTCTTGTCGGCTATGAGTTCCATGAAACGCCTCGGCACGATTTGCCAGGTGATGCCAAATTGATCGGTAATCCATCCGCATTGCGATGGGGTTGCGCCTGCGCTGACGAGTTTGTCCCAGTATTCGTCAACCTCGTTCTGGTCATTGCAGTCAACAAAGAGCGAAAAGCCTTGAGAGAATTTGAAGTATGAGCCTCCATCGTTACTGTTGTACCCCATGAAGAACTGACCACCGACGACGAACTCGGCAGAACTGATTGGGCCGTCCTCGCCAGTACGGGCAACATTCCTGATCTCAGAGTCTGGAAACGTAGCGGTATAGAACGCGATTGCAGCTTCGAGTTGATCATTGAACATCAAGAAAGGTGTCACTTTATTCATCTGTGTGTCTCCTTTTTTCAGGTTGCCGTCTAATACCGCGCTGACCGGGCGACGGCCTTCGCTACCAAGTCCATTGGCTCCGAGAAGCCGCTCCGAGTGGAACCGATGTTAGGCGCGGCCTTGCTTGAATGGCTATCTTTGTTTGCCTTCTTGTTGTGATTCCTGATCGTAATACTTGCCTGGCTCTGTTGTCCTGCCATCGGCTAAATCGCATAAGCGGCGAAAATTTGGCATCATTATCAACCAAGCATCTTCTCCCCCGATTTCAATCAGCATTTGCTTAACGGTAGGACGATCAACCAACTCATGTTGCTTCAGCAAGAAAACGACATCGTCAAGGTCTTTTTGCCGTCCGGCGTTGATTTTGAGAATTACCATCCACTCAGGTGTAACCACGCGTAAACCGTTTGGTATTTCAACTGCGTCCTTCAAAGCTGCGCGGTAATACTTCTGGTAGCCGTCGTTTCTTACAATCCAGTCAATCTGAACGGCATATTTGCCAACTTCCAGTGTGTAACTGCTGCCGCCGAAGCCTAGCCTGTGTTGTGGCGTCAGCGATAAGTTTTGCGAGGCAATAATATCAACATCTTTCGTCATGCGCGGGCTTCCATAAAAGTACATCGCAAGCCCGCCCGCCACTGCCCATTCAATCTCTTCCTGAGCCGCCAGTTGGCCTATTTTCTGCGCCGCTTCCAAACCAGTATCACTAGAAATCATTGGGACGGACGTATTTTCCAACATCCGCTCAACTAAACGTTTATAGTCACTTTCGCTCATGGCTTTCCTCCCTTCGTAATGTAAGGCAAGAAGGCGACGACCTCGCTTTCTTGCCTTACATTACTGCTTTTCTTCTCACGCCCTCAAGTGCCTAACGGCAGCGGTAACGGGGCCGCCGCCAAGAAACTTTGATTTCAAAACCCGCGTCATCGGCGGCTCCCGTTCACCGCATGGTTATCTGGCGATTAAATGTATTGGCTCATTGAATTCGCAGTTCGGCAGGAAGTTCCGTAGAACGAAATGGACCAAATAGGTTTTGTTTCCCACTCCTCCATTCTCGCCCCCGTCTTTCGTCGGCTGGCTCTTCCAACAAAAAATAGGCGGAATCGAATTCGGATGGCAACAACAAATCCATCTCCTTGCCTTCCTTTACTTCCGGAAACTGTCGCGAACCAAGCGAAGGTAGATTGCCCATGAAATCGGTGTTCGGTTTCTCGAGCCACATTCCCGTACGTAGTGTCTTTGCACCTTCGGAAAAGAACGTGATCTTGTGCGATTGCAGCCGCCTTCGCAAGTCGATAATTCCGATGTCAACGGAGTTCTGCTTCTTCAGTTGTGCGAGTTCTGGTTCGTTGAAGCGGTGAACAATGGTAGACACGCCAGTAGCGATTTCGAGTCTTGTCAGGGCTCCAGTGAAGGAACCTTGAAACCTAAATGCGTCATC
Organism: uncultured Acidobacteriota bacterium; assembly: GCA_902825875.1. Lineage (GTDB taxonomy): Bacteria > Acidobacteriota > Blastocatellia > RBC074 > RBC074 > RBC074. Next base: position 315,011 of record CADECP010000002.1, on the reverse strand, counting down.
TAAATTCAGCCACTCGCGAGTCGTCGATCCATCGTTGACGATGTCGATGATGACGTGCACTCCACGAGCTCCGTTACCAGGCGGTAACTGCAGTTGACCAACGACAACCTGATCCAGTTTAGGGTTTTGCACGTTTTGTGCTGGTAAGGAACAACTCAGACACATTGCAACGACGGCCAGAATGCAGCGGAATATTGCGCGACGGCGAATCAGGTTCATGATGATTCCTCAGCCAGATAACAACTCGTTCACCGGGCGCGCGTGTAATCGTCAAAGAAAACAGACGCCACGACTCGCGCGCTCCGGTGCAATAAATGTTAGGCATTGTCATCAGGCGTTTCCTGATATGTTGGGTTTACATCTGGATAAAATGAAAACTCTATTTCGAGTTCTAATTTGCCCGTTGCACTAATTAGTTCTTTGGGTAGTCGAATGCTCGGCCAATAACAATCATCATATCCAATTCGTAAATTAACCCCGAAATCTAAGGTTATGCCTTCCAGACCTGATGCCTGTTTGAGATTTTTAAGATCGGTTTCATGACGGTTGAGAAAAACAATTGCCTCTTTGAATTGTTGTTCAATGTCATCGCCAGATGCCTCACTCACCACCAAATTAAACCCGGATAATTCATTGATTGTTTTTGTCGTCGGGAATTTCTTTTCGCCTTTTCTAAAAATGCGATTGGGAGAAAACGAGCTTGCTCGCAAAAAGTGATCCACATTAAATTCAGTGCCGCTTGCACGTAACATACATCCGGGCATTTCTTTTCTTTCTTTCTCAATTGCACACTGGCAGATATTTTGTGATGCCTAACAACCCATTAACCGGGGCGCGCGCAAGCCCATTGGAGTTGCTGGGGCGACCGATTGCGCGCGCTCCGGTTGAATAGATGTTGGGCACATCGGTAGAACAAGACGCCGTCATCATCAGCCTCGAATGGCAGACGCTTTTCGTAGGTTATGACAACCTTGTCTTTCTTAACTCTTTGTCAGTCAGCGGATGTTCTGTGCTACCTGTCCGATTGACCCTAAAATATTTTCAGATATCGTAAGGCTGCCGCAGTCACCCCGCTTCCTATTATCCAACCAACGGCTGTCGCAGCATCAATGAATGCCATCTCTGTTCTCATCCACTGCTCAGGCTCATTGCGTTGGTTAGCTTTTGTCGCAAAGTACGCCGCACAAAGAGCAGATAGACCTAACCAAATAATTAACCCCATCGCACCAAATTTAATAAAGGCACCAACAGCACAAGCGGCAGAAATGATACTTGTTACTCCTGCAAAGATAATTCCTACCAAAGCTGTACCTAATTTGGCACCGCGCATTATCGCAGCTTTAGCGATAAGCCTGATAACCATTCCGATTGCGGATGCAATAATTAGCCAATTCAAGGCTGAATAAAGTCGAGGATCAATGATCGGGGCTTGCATTTGTTTTCTCCTTGAAAATTATTTCTGGAATTACGCAAGCTGATGAATTGCCTTACGTGAACGCACGCTGGCGAGGCAACTTCGGCTGGCGTAAGCCCAACATCGAGTTGACCGGGCCGCCGCCCTTCCGCATGGGATCGCTCAAGAAGGCGGGCGGCGGCTCCGTGTCGAACGTGAGTTAGGATTTTATCGTTGCCCCCATTATTCATTCGCGCATCGAACCTTGCGATTCTATTTTCGTCTGCGATCTCTCTTTTTCTGCCCATCGAACATTGATCGCAGTTTGCTTCTTCTATTTCAACCTTTGAATGTCGAAGCCTTTCATCGCAATCGTATTCGCCCATCGAACATTGATCGCAGTTTGCTTCTTCTATTTCGGCCTTTGAATATCGAAGCCTTTCATCGCAGTCGTATTTGCGTACCTTACGGGGACGACGTTTTTCGAAGCCTAACATGAATTAGACGGCGCACCTGAAGCATCTACTATTAGATGCTTGTTTGTAATACTAGAAACCTGGTTTGTAATACTGGAAACCATTCGGTTTCTACTATTACAAACTTTTCGATTTTCTTTGGTTTGTAGTATTGGAAACCTTTCGGTGTTCGATCCGGGCTTCCAGACCGAGCGCCACAGCCTGATCGTAGCGTAAGCGCCAGACCTTATGCTGCGGAAACCACTTGCCGCCTGCGAGTTTTACTTTGCGTTGCAGTTCAGCCTCGTTCAGCTCAACGCGCACTCCAACAAGCTTATCGGGTTTGATCGGTGGTGGCGTCCACTGAGACTCTTCAACGATCAACTCCACAGTCTTGAAACGTTTACGACTTTGTTCGTCGTAACGATAGCGGACGCAAACCAGCCGAGAGCCGTAAAGCTCGACCAGCTTTCTGGTTCCTTTCTGTCCCGGTTTGAGCTTCGATCGCGCTTGCATCGTTGAGGCTCCTGATTCGTTTTGAAGTTGATGTCGCCGAGTGGCTTTACTGCAAGACGGCGCGGAGTATAATTCGCGCCGCCATCCCAAGCAATCAATTTCCCGCTCATTTACACGGAGATTTGTTTATGTCCGATCAGCCGACACAACCGCCAAGACTGCTTGATCAAGTTAGCACTGCCATCAGAATGAGGCGGATGAGCTACCGAACAGAACAAACTTATTGCGATTGGATCAAACGATTCATCCTATTCCACAACAAGCGTCACCCCAAAGAAATGGGCGCGCCGGAAATCGAAGCCTTTCTGGCCGATCTGGTCAACAACAAAAAAGTGTCTGCTTCGACTCAGAATCTGGCTTTGCACTCGATTTTGTTTTTATACCGCGAAGTCTTGTTAATTGAATTACCGCGCATCGGCCTGATGCCAGTGAAAAATCAGCCTCGCCTACCTGAAGTTTTCACTCGTGAAGAAGCGCAGAAAATTTTGTCGCAGATGGAAGGTAAGAAGTGGTTGATGGCCAGCCTGCTTTATGGGACAGGGGTGCGATTGAACGAGTTGCTGCGGCTGAGGGTGAAAGACATTGATTTCCAGAAAAACCAAATCACCGTCCGGCAAGGCAAAGGCGACAAAGACCGCGTGACCATGTTGCCTTTGAGCTTGAAAGAGCCATTGCGCCAACACCTGAAAAAGGTCAGACAGGCTTATGATGTGGATATGTTGGAAGGGTTTGGCAACGTCGAATTGCCGTTTGCATTGGACAAGAAATATCCGCAGGCCGAAAAAGAATGGAAATGGCAGTACGTATTCGTCGCTCCGAAACGTTCGATTTGCCCGCGCACGAAGATCGAACGAAGGCATCATCTTGATCCGTCCGTGTTACAAAAAGCCGTCAAGGAAGCCATGCGTAAGGCCAGAGTTACCAAACATGGAAGCTGCCATACTTTTCGCCACAGCTTCGCCACTCATTTGCTGGAATCGGGTTACGACATTCGCACGGTTCAGGAATTGCTCGGCCACGAAGACGTCAGCACGACGATGATTTACACACACGTTTTGAATCGCGGCGGCTTGGGAGTTCGCAGCCCGCTTGACGCTTGAGCTAATAGCTTCCCCTTGCCCGCAGGAATTGCCCCCAAAATCAGACTTGGAACATCCGGGCGTTTATCAAATCGCCGTATTCCGCGTCAGCACGACCAAGGGTTTGCGGATTTCAAAACGGCAACCCGGTTGCGCGTCTTGCCAGGAAACTTGAGCGCCAATCAGGTTGGCGCGCGAACGTATGTTGGCCAGTCCGTGTCCGCTGCGGTTTGTGACCACGCCCACCAATCCTTTGCCGTCGTCGCAAACTTCGATCAGCAAATCGTCGCCTTCGACACGGACGATCAGTCGAACCTGTTTCGCTTCGGCGTGGCGGCAGACGTTGTTCAACGCTTCCTGCACGATGCGGTAAAGCTGAATCTGTTCAATTTCCGAAAGCTGCAACCAGTCTTCCATTTCCGAAGCGCAAATGAATTCGTAGGCGAATTTTTCTTCAGTCGGCAGTTGAGCAACGGCGTCGCTCAATGCGCCTTCGAGCGCGGGCAGAAAGCCAAGGTTTTGCAGTGCCGACGGGCTGAGGTCTTCGCAAATGCGGCGAATTTCTTTGGACACTGATTCGATCTTGCGCCGAATCTCAGACGGCGAAGGCGTCAAAGAATCTTCCTTGCCAGCGGGAAGCTGGTCGGTCAACACCAACAAATGCCGCAAATCGGCCAACGTCTGATCGTGCAAATCACGCGCAATGCGGCTGCGTTCGGTTTCGGTTTCGCTGGCCAGCCGCAATCTTGTTTCGTGCAATTCAACGTTTGTATCAGCCAGCGTGCGATTGGTTTTGCTCAGCCGCAATTGCTGGCGAAACGCCCACACCGCAGCGGCAATCGCCACCAAAGCAAGTCCCGCCAGAAACAACGTTCCCCACGGAAAAGGCGCGCTTTGAATTCGCAGCCTAAGTTTCAGCGGCGCGGAATAAACCAAATCCCGACTGACGCTTCGCACTTCGATGGCGTATCCGCCGGATGGCAATTCACCCGGCGCGAATTGCGGATCGAGCGTTTGAACCTTTTTCAGCAATTGGCCAGTGCGAGTTTGCAGAATGAATTCGTATTGAAACTGGCTGGGATAGGTTTTGCTGGCAATGCCCGCAACTTCCAGCACGAAACTGCGTTGAGTGTGCGGCAAAGCGAGTTCGGCAATCAGGTCTTCGGGTTGATGAATTTTTTCGGCAACCAGCCTTTTGATCGCCAAACGCGGCTCAACGGAACTCGGCTGATGACGAACGATGCCGCGGTTGGTTCCAACCCAGATTCCGGCTGAATCCGTCAAAGAAGCCAAGGCAAAAGCCTGTTGCGAAGAGAGTCCCTGTTCGGTATCGAAGCGAATCAGAATGTTTTCGCTCGGCAGCAATTTCAACAAACCAGTGTTTTTCGTCGCACACCAGATAATTTCCCGCCCGGACAAATCGCGTTTGATCAACAAATCCTGCGCATCAATGCCGCCGCGAACCAGACGAAATGTGTCGGCGTCGCGCACAAAAACTCCAATCGAAGTAGCCAGCCATAACTTTTTGTCGGCGAACACCATTGCGCGAACCGCTTTTTCGGAAAGGCTTTCTGCCTGCTTGATAGGCGTTTCAACTTGTTTGAGTTGCGCGCCATCGTATCGCCACAATTCGCCGTCGGAAGTGCCAACCCACAAAGCTTCGTCGCCTTCGGCAGCCAGGCAGATCGCTCGTTGAGCCGCCATCTCAGTCAATTTTGGCTGAGTGGAAACACGCCCTCCGGCTTCGATGCGTTCAATGCCTCGCCCAAAGTACGCGGCATAAATCTGACCGCGAAAGCTGGCGATAGCTCGAACGCTTTCTTTCGGTTGCGGAGCACTCAATGGCGGATTGTTAATTGCGGATTGCGGATTGGCGGCGGCGGTTTCACGCGAATCAGCAACGGGTTCACCTTCGATGGTGATTTCTGTGGCAGGGGCATCGGTGACGCGAACGAAGCTGGCGGCATCTTTCGCTTTGACGAACAATCCGCCGCTGGTGCCTGCCCAAATTGCGCCCGCTCCATCTTCAATCAGTGAATAGACCGAACGGTTTTCGATTTCGCCAATCACCACGCTGCTGCTTTCCGGCGAAGCCAGGCGGAATAATCCGCGATTCGTGCCGCACCACAATTCGCCGCTCGAAGCCTGCAACAGCTCGCGGACATAATTGCTCTGCGAATCGCCGCTGAGCGTAGCCGCACGAAAACTTTCGCGGTCGTATCGGCACACGCCGCGATCAGTACCAAACCAGACCACGCCTTCGCGGTCACGAAACACTGCATTGATCTGATTCGACCGCAATCCGCCGGCAGTGTTTTCAAACGTCAAATGTTCGATCAACCTGGCGTTGTCGGCTTCAGGTTTGAGCAGAAACACGCCTCGCCGGTTTGTACCCACCCAAAGTTCTTCATTGGCGCCGTCAATCGCTCGTACAGCTTCGGTTTCGATCGGAATTCGTTTGATCGTATTCGAGAAAAACAACCACAACCCGCCTGCTCGTTGGTTGGCAGATTCGCCCAGCCAAAGCTTTCCGCCTTCGGCAAAAGCCGAAACAATAAAAAATGGCCGCGGCGATTTACCTGCAATTTCCTGAATTTCTTTTTCGCGTTTCACCAACACCCCACGACCGGCGGAACCTATCGCCCATTGCTCCGAAGAAATCCGGGCAACTGCCAGCAAAGGCAATGATTCCTCTGCCTGGTTTGGAGTTCGCAGTTGGGCAGGATTTGTACTCGGATCAAGCCGGGTCGAACTTAACGTTGACGCCAATCGTGAGTTTTCGGAAGAGCCGTTGTTCAATTGGCTGGGGTTCGATTCGATGTAATGAAAAATTTCGCCGCGCTGAGAAACCATCAGAATTTCGTTTTGTACCGCATCAATCGCAGTAATGGCTCGTCCGGCAGTCGCTTCCAGCACTTGAATGTGACTCTCTCTCCAGCGAGCCGCGCCGGATTCCGTACCGATCCACAAACTGCCGCGCTCATCCAATTTCAACGCCAGAATTCGGCGCGACGGCAACAAGGCTTCACCCGGAACCGATTCGACGTTGCGCCCATCGTAACGAACCAATCCGTTGTCAGTGCCGAACCACATCAAACCGTTGGCGTCTTCGGCAATGGCGTTCACTCTGTCAGAAGGCAAACCATGAAACAAAGTCACAGCTCCCCAACGATGCAGATTTAAGGTTGCCAAATCTGTGATTGTCGAAGTCGGTTCGGCAGGCGGCAGTTCAGTTTGCGGAGGCGAAGTTTGTTCAGTTTGGAAAGCAAGGATTGAGGCGGCAAGCGCCAGCAGGAAAATCAGGCCGAATGTTTTAGTGAGAAGAGTTTTGAACACGACAGGTCATTTCGTCATCACAATCCGCTGTTCAAACAGTTGTTCAACTTCGTCGCGGGTCAGTTCGCTGGCGGCAATCTTCAGAAACAATTCGACGATTTCGGTATTCGTCATTTCCAATTGAGCGCCGTTGAATTCAAGAAAAAGCTCGGCGACCACTGCGGCAATTCGCTTGTTGCCGTCAATGAAAGCGTGTGCTTGGGCCAGGTGATACGCATAAGTTGCTGCACAAACTGCCAAACTTGCTTTTTCGTAATAAGCTCGATTCTCCGCCGCGAGTAAGGCCGATTCCAGTGCGCCTTCATCGCGCAAACCATGGCTACCGCCCAGTTCTTCGATTCCCTTTGTGTGAAGCCGCAGGATTTCGTCTTTGGTCAGAAAGTCAAAATTCATGACACCATCCCCATTCACCCACTTATTGAGGCCCTTTTGCTAGCTCCAAGTAAGCGTCTCGTCGTTTCTCGAAAAGCGTCCTAGCCAGCGCGTCTAATTTCTCAGCCCTTTCATCATTATTCAGCGAACGCACAGTCATCGTACGGTTAGCGATTTTGACTTCGACTTTGTCGTCAAGGCTGACGCCGTTCTGTTTCAGGACTTCTTCAGTGTTCAGCATTTCGGCAAGCTCGCCGATGGTTATAACTTGTTCCATTGTCGTTTACCTCCTGACGAGTATCTTACTCCGTCAGTTCCCTTTGGCAAAAACTTCACGCTCATTGCCCAAATCGCGGGCAGAAGGCGTAATGATGGTTTTGGCGTTGACGAAAATCTTTTCGTTTTTGGCAATGGCTTGGCGAACATCGTCTTCGCAAACGAACTCGGCGGCTTTTGGTTTTGGCGGTGCAGGTGGCGCAACAACTTTTTCTTCGGCAGGCGGCGGAGTCGGCGCGCTTTGAACCGCAGGAGCCGAAGGACGTGCGCTTAGAAATTTGTCCACCAACTCGGCTATTGCGGCGCGGTCAATTTGCGAAGAAGTTTTGGCAGGAGAAGTTGCGGTAATTGCCTGAGCCGGTTCGGATGAAGTCACCGGGCGAATTTCAAAAGCAACACGCTTGATGTCCATCAAATGAAGCGGCGAAATGTTGTCCGACGTGACATTGCCTCCCCACGAACCGCAGCCCAACGTCATCGAAGGCGCAAGCGCCGTCGAAAAACCGATGGCTCCGTGAGTCGAAGGCGAATTCACCACCACGCGCGCAGTCGGCATCAACAAACCATACCGCAAGGCGACTTCGCGGCTTTGCGTGTGAATTGAGGAAGTGTGCCCCATTCCGCCGTAATGCAAAATTTCGTCACACAACCTGCTTCCTTCTTCCAGCCCATTCGCCACGTAGTAAGCAAGGATCGGCGAAAGCTTTTCGATGGACAGCGGAAAGTCACGACCAACGCCACCGGCTTCGGCAATCAAACAGCGAGTGTTCGGCGGAACGCTGATTCCTGCCCATTCCGCCAATGTCGTTGCCGGTTTGCCGACAATCTTTGGATTCAAGGTGCGGTTCGGCGTGACGACCAACTTGCCGAGTTGATCGGCTTGCGCGGCGTTCAGAAAGTAAGCGCCTTGTGCGGCAAGCTGTTCGCGGATTTGTTTGTCCACAGGCGCATCGGCGACGATGGCTTGTTCGGAAGCGCAAATCGTTCCAAAGTCAAAACAGGTTCCGGCCAAAATATCGCGGACGGCTTTGGCAACGTCAGCGGTTCGTTCGATCAATGCAGGCACATTGCCGGGTCCGACTCCGAAAGCCGGTTTGCCGGACGAATAAGCCGCTCTCACCAATCCCATTCCGCCCGTCGCCAGAATCACAGCCGTCAATTTGTGCTTCATCAGAGCGTCTGTGCCTTCCAGCGAAGTCAACTCGACACAGCCAATGGCTTCGGCCGGCAAACCGGCTTTCACTCCCGCTTCGCGCATGACATTGGCGGTTTCCATCACACAGCGAGTCGCGCTTGGGTGCGGGCTGAGCACAATGGTGTTTCTGGATTTGACGGCGATCAGAATTTTGAAAATTGCCGTCGAGGTTGGATTGGTCGAAGGAACAATTGCCGCAACGACTCCGCGCGGCGATGCAATTTCAACAACGGAGCCAGTGTCGCGGACAACTCCGACGGTTTTCAGGTTCTTGAAGTAATTGTGAACATCAACCGCGGCAAACAGGTTTTTGACGTTTTTGTCGGCTGAATTGCCGTAACCGGTTTCTTCGTGCGCCAGCGTCGCCAACCGAAACGATTGCGCTTGAGCGGCGACAGCCATCGCTTCGCAAATCGAATCAATTTTGGCCTGGTCGAATGTGGCGACAACGGCTTGCGCGCGATGAGCGGCTTCAACCAAATCGCGCGCGGCTTGGATTGATTGCAGGTCTTTATCTGCCATAACGGAAATTCAATAAATCAATCCGGCTTCAGTCTTTTTTCTTTCCTTCGGGCAAGGCTTTTTGGTCTTTGCCAGCCAACGCAGCAGCGGCACGCGGCAATACTCGTTCGACTTCAGCATGCGGGCGCGGAATGACGTGAACCGAAACCAGTTCACCGACTCGACGCGCCGCCGCCGCGCCAGCGTCAGTTGCGGCTTTAACCGCTCCGACATCTCCGCGCACAAACACGGTCACGAAACCCGCGCCAATGTATTCTTTACCGACAAGCTGAACATTCGCCGCCTTGACCATGGCGTCTGCGGCTTCAACCGCGCCGACAAAGCCTTTCGTCTCGACCATGCCGAGAGCTTCCATACTCATTTGCTCTTCCTCCGATTTTTGGGTTTGAGTGATTTGTTTACCGATGAATTTGAACGGCGGCGATCATAAACCGCCGCCTTCAAGATGCACAACAAGCCAATGGTTTATTTCTGCTTGGCGATGACTTTGCCAACGAATTTTTTGTAATTAGCTTCGGGAACGATCTTCTTGGAAACCAATTCATTCTTGGCTTTGTAAGGGCGTCCCTTGATGATCGCATCGGCATACGCTTCACCAACTCCCGGCAGAGCAACAAGCTGCTCTTTGGTGCAGGTGTTCAGATCGAGCAACTCCCCAGCTTTCTTGGCCGGTGCGGCTTCTTTTTTCGCAGGCGCAGCTTTTTTATCAGCGGTTTTCCCTTTCATCATATTGTCCTGGGCAGAAACTGCCAGGCCGGTCAAAACAATGGCCATGACGACATACAAAAACTTGGCAACAAGATTTCTTTTCATCTTCGAGCTTCTCCTTAACTTGGTGAACTATTGGGTTGAATGATCGGCGATTTCCACCGACCCGGTGATTAGCTGGCGCAGAGATTAGCATAAGGATGGTAACTGGCAATACCCGGCCAAGCTCTGAACTCGAAGCCCGCTGCCTATTTACGGATAGACAGAACCAATGAATTAAGGTATCTTGCGCCGCGTGGTGATCCTCACTGGGCGCTAATCATTAAGCTAGCGTGTTGATCCACAAAGCAAATTCCCTGCATCGAGACCTCTCAAAGCCCCACGCTCGCCGGAGACTTTGCTCAGGATTGACGTGGTTCGTCCAAACAATCACCAAAATTCGATCAGTACAAATGGCATTATTTTGGCTGGCAGTGGTTTTATTTTGATTTGCCCACCAGGCGAATGCCCAAAAGCGAATTTTGCCCCTTCCGATTTCATCAAAATCTATATTTTGACCGTTGTGCCCGGAACCGTTGAGTTCCTCCCCGCTCAGTTCTTTACTAAACGAGCTATGCCTCTTTGGGACATTGGCATCCGTTATGCGCTTCGTTTTACCCAGACACATCACGAAGCCAGCAAAATACGGATAATAGGTCTCGCGGCCTCACTCCGCTTTTTGAGGAAAAGAAACGTATGAAGAAGTTCACCTTGATTTGTTCGACATTCCTGATCTTTGCGATGGCGTTCAGCAGTTCACTTAACGGGTTACTGAACTGGATGAGCACTCCTGCAACAACGCACGCCGAAATTTCCGGCAAAGACGGCGATTTGACCGTAACCGCAGCCAACACCATCGTCAACAAATACGGCAAGCTGGCAGTTGATGCTCCAGCCGGGTCTTCGATGATCGCTGTTGACAATCCCGGCGGGCCAAACGGTTTGGATATCAACACGCTGACGCCAGGCGATTTGATTATGATCGTTCAGATGTCAGGCGCTTCGATTGATACCAGCAACACGCCGAGTTACGGCCAGGTGACCAACTTAAACAACGCCGGTCGCCACGAATTCGTCACCGTCAACAAAGTTCAAGGCAACACCATCACGATCAATCCGCCTTGCGGAGGGTTGCGGTTCAATTACACTGCTTCAGGCAAAGTGCAGGTCATACGCGTTCCTCAATACCTGAGTTTGACCATCAATAACGGAGCTTCTCTGACCGCTCCGGCCTGGAATGGAGTTATCGGCGGTATAGTCGTCGTTCACGTTCAGAACAACGCCATCATCAATGGAAATGTGGAAGTCAGCGGAATGGGTTTCCGAGGTGGCGCTCTGTCAGGCGCTGGCGGAGGAGGATTCCGAACCGACCACGTCACGAATCAGCAGGATTTCGGCGCTGAAAAAGGCGAAAGCATTGTCGGTTATCAAGCCGATTACGACCTGCTGGGCGGACGTTACGGACGCGGAGCGGCAGCCAACGGCGGCGGCGGTGGAACATCGCACAACTCCGGCGGCGGCGGCGGAGCCAACGGCAACAATGGAAAACCATGGACAGGACAAGGCGTGATGGATGGCACAGTTGCCGGTCAGGCGGCCTGGACATTCGATCCGGGCTATATCGCCAATGCCAATAAGCTGACTGATTCATCCGGCGGCGGACGCGGCGGATACAGCTACGCCATCAACAATCAAGATGCGTTGCAAAAACCTCCCGGAGATTGTCTTTGGGGTGGCGATTGCCGTCGTGAAGTCGGCGGACTCGGTGGACGTCCTGTCACGCAAGACACGTCCGGTCGAATCTTCTTCGGCGGCGGCGGCGGCGCTGGCGCCCAGAACAATGACACTGGCGGCGCAGGTGGTGCGGGCGGCGGATTGATTTACATCATGGCTGACACCGTCAGCGGCAACGGAACTTTGAGAGCGAACGGTTCCAACGGCGGAGCAACTCGTGGCGAAAGCCGTGACGGTGCGGGTGGTGCAGGTGCAGGCGGAACGGTTGTTGTCGCAGCAAGAATTCTCAACAACGGATTGAACGCTCAGGCCAATGGTGGCAATGGCGGCAACCAGGTTGCCCCCGTCGCACCGTTTGATTTGGAGTCCGAAGGCCCGGGCGGCGGCGGCGCGGGAGGTTACATCGCCTTTTCTGGCGGAACGCTCGCAACTCAAATCATCGGCGGAGCGAACGGCACAAGCGCCGCTCCTTCTGTTGCCGAATTCACGCCAAACGGCGCGACGCGAGGCGCAATCGGACAAATCGTCAACTCGGTTGGCGCAATTCCCTTCTGCTCAACGACCACAGACCTTTCGATCACGAAAACGAACAATCAAACGACCGCTGTTCCCGGCGCTCCGACGACTTATCAAATCGTCGTTCGTAACAATGGGCCGAACGATGTCTTCGGAGTCCCAGTCACCGACACGTTGCCATCAGTTTTGACAAACTCAACGTGGACTTGCGTGGCTTCGTCAGGTTCCGCTTGTCAGGCGGCTAACGGCGTCGGCAGCATCAGCACTAAAGTTGACCTGAAAAACGGTGGGACGGCGACATTCGCGTTGACGGTTACGCCCAACGCTTCGGCGACAGGAACGATCACCAACACAGCGACCGTCGGTATGCCGGATGGAGCGGTTGACCCGAATTCAACCAACAATTCCGCCAGCGACACCGATACGCTGACTCCGCAAGCCGATCTGTCAATCACCAAAACAGACAACGCCACAACTTCAGTGGCAGGCAATCAGATCGCTTACACAATCGTCGTTCGCAACAACGGCCCCAGCACGGTCAATGGAGCGACTGTCACCGACAACGTTCCAACCAAGCTGACCAATGTCACCTGGACTTGCACAGCCTCCGCCGGAGCTACCTGCGGAGCGCCAAGTGGCAACGGCGGCATCAACACGACCGTCAACTTACTGCCCAATGCGACGGCGACCTTCAACTTGAACGCCACGGTCATCAATTCGGCGACAGGAACGCTGAGCAACACTGCAACCGTGACTTCGCCTGGAGCAGCGCCGGACACAACGTTATCCAACAACAGCGCGACTGATACCAACACCATCGTCACGACGGTTGATATGGCGATCACGAAAACGAATAACGCCACGACGTTGGTTCCCGGAACTCAAACGACGTACACAATTGTCGTCAGCAATGCAGGCCCAAGCGCCGTCACAGGAGCAGCCGTCGCAGACAGCTTGCCTGTGGCACTGACAAACGCAACCTGGACTTGCACAGCTTCGGCTGGTTCAAACTGCGGTTCGCCAAACGGAATCGGCAGCATCAACACAACTGTTGATCTGGCGGTCAACGGCACGGCGACTTATTCGCTGACAGCAACCGTTGCCGCCAACGCTACCGGCTCTTTATCCAATTCGGCCAGCATCGCACCGCCACAGGGAGCCGTCGAAACCAATGGCGCGAACAACGCTGCGACGGATACCGATGCACTGTCTTCGACCGATCTGGTCATCACCAAAACCAACAACGCAACTCAGGTTGTCGCTGGTCAACCAACGACGTACGCGATTGTCGTTACGAACAATGGCCCCATCGCCGTCAACGGAGCGACCATCACGGATGTGTTGCCAGCCGCGCTGAGCAACGCCACCTGGACTTGCGTCGGCGCAAACGGAGCAACCTGCGGTCAGCCGAACGGAGCCGGAAACGTTTCAACAACCGCCAACCTGCCCAACGGCAGCAGCGTCACAGTGACCGTCACGGCGACGGTTTCCAGCACGGCGACCGGTACTTTGGCCAACACCGCTTCGGTGGCAATGCCGTCAGGAACAGCCGATCCGAATCCGGCAAACAATTCCGCAACCGACACCGACCAGATTCGCATCAACTCTGACCTCTCAATTACCAAAACCAACAATGTCAATTCGCTGGTTCCCGGCACGCAAACGACTTACACGATTGTCGTGAGCAATTCCGGCCCAAGCGCAGTTGTTGGCGCAGCAGTGACGGACATCATGCCTGCCAATTTGGTGATTGGTTCATGGACTTGCACGGCTTCAGCAGGATCAAGCTGCGCATCACCCAGCGGCAACGTCAACATCACGACGACGGTTAATCTGCTTTCCGGCGGAACGGCCACGTTTACCGTCAATTCGACCGTCGCCAGCACGGCGACCGGAACAGTGACAAACACCGCAACCGTCGCCGCTCCGGCGGGATCAACCGATAGTAACTCGTCGAACAATTCCGCCAGCGACACCGATACGCTGACGCCGACTTCGGATTTGTCCATCACGAAAACCAACAACAACACAACTGTGACAGCCGGAAATCAGGTCAGTTACACGATCATTGTCACCAACAACGGCCCAAGCGCCGTCACCAATGCTCCGGTTGTAGACACTCTGCCGGCCAAGCTGACGAACGCAAACTGGACTTGTCTTGCTTCCAGCGGCTCAAGCTGCGGCGCATCAAATGGAGCCGGCAGCATCAATTCAACGGTGACGTTGGCGAATGGCGGCACGGCCACTTACACGCTCACGGCAACCGTCGCAGGCGATGCCATCGGAACATTGACGAATACGGCCAGCGTTTCGGCTCCGTCCGGTTCAACCGATCCGAGTGCGGGTAACAACTCCGCCAACGACACGGACAATGTGATTTCTCTGTCAAACCTGCAAATCACCAAGACGGCCAACCCGACACAGCCGATTCCGGGATCGCAGTTCACATACACCGTAACCGTAACAAACAACGGCCCAAGTCCTGTCACCGGAGCCACCGTCACCGATAACGTCCCAGGAATCCTGACCAATGTTTCCTGGACTTGCGCCGCGTCTGGCGGATCAAGCTGCGGTGCTGCCAACGGAACAGGAAACATCAATACGACGGTAAATTTGGCGAACGGCGGCACAGCGACTTTCACGCTAACTGCCAGCTTGCCGGCCAACGCGACCGGAACCATTACCAATACGGCCAGTGTTTCCAGCCCAACCGGAGTTACCGACCCTGACGGCAATAATAATCAGACATCTGTGACTTCGACGCTGCAACCCAACAGCGATCTGTCCGTCACCAAAGTTGCCAACGCTGCAACCGTACGCGCTGGCGACGAAGTAACGTACACCATCACCGCTCGCAACAATGGGCCATCCGTAGCGAACAACGTCGTCGTCACGGACCCATTGCCAGCGGGAGTCACGCTCGTCTCGGCGACTTCAACCAAGGGAACCTGTTCGGGCACGTCAACCGTGACTTGCGACATCGGCACGTTGCAGGCCGTCGCGCCTGACAACACCGCCGTTGTCACCATCAAAATTCGAGTTCCGTTCACCTTCCCCGTCGGCCCGTTGAGCAATTCCGTCAGCGTGGCTTCGGGAACGACTGACCCGACCGGCAACAACAACAACAACACGTCCGTGGTGACGGTCAATCCTCCGCCAGGAGCGAAGTTCACGCAGAACGACATCACCATCAGAGCCACCGGCTCCGATGTCTGCATCGGTGGCGGTAACGTTCTGACGGTCGAAGTAAAATCCAAAAACACCGGTGACGGATTCCAGCGCAACGATCCCAACAGTCCTGAACTGCTGGCGTTGTTGCCTGTGGAATTGACTACGATTCCAGGTTCCTGCTCATCGTCAACGGGCGCTTGCACATTGTCTGCTGCGCAAGCCGAATGGAATGGCGACATCGCTCCGGGCGACACGCTGACCGTTACCTTCCAAGTGCGCGTCCGCCAAAGCGTCACCGTTGGCACGCGATTCTGCTCGACGTTCCGAGTGAATTACGACACCAACAGCGACAACGTGAACGATGCCACTACATCAGTTAGTTTCTGTCAGACGGCCAATTGCACGCCGCCACCTTGCGAAGGCCAAAACTGTCCGGACGTAGGGCCGGGCGTGGACATCAACGACTTCGCGCTGAACCCGACAGACACCGGCAGCGACCAACGCCCTGGTTCCGTGCTGATTTTCCCGATTTATTCGTCCAAAGCGTCGGATCCGACAGCGGAAAACACGCGCATCAATTTGACGAACATTCACTCGACCTTGCCTGCATTTTTGCATCTGTTCTTCATTGACGGATCGAGCTGCACGGTCGCGGATAACTTCCTCTGCCTGACTCCGAATCAGACTTCCAGCTTCCTGGTTTCGGATTTGGATCCGGGCGTGCGGGGTTACATCATTGTGGTTGCAGTGGATGACAAAGGCTGCCCGACCAATTTCAACTACGTGATCGGCAGCGAATTCGTAAAATTGGAATCAGGTCACACGGCCAGACTCGGAGCCGAAGCTGTGGCGGCAAAAGGACCGATTACTTGTCCGACAGCCTCCTCAATCGCAACGCTCAATTTCGACAACATGCAGTATCAACACTTGAGCCAAGTGATCGCTGTTGACGGTCTGCCAAGCCGCGCCGATGGCAACGATACGATGATTGTGGTGGATCGAATTGGCGGCAACTTGGGACTGGGAATGGATACGCTTGGCACGTTGTTCGGCATTTTCTACAACGATGCCGAAAACTCCGTCAGTTTCTCGTTTACAGGCGGTTGCCAGTTTGTCAGTTCGATCAACAACAACTTCCCGCGAATCACGCCGCGATACGAAACCTTCGTTCCGGCTGGACGAACAGGGTGGTTGAAGATCGGCAGATCAACCCCTGGCGGAATTGTTGGCGCGGTATTAAACTTTGCGACAACTCAAAGCGCCTATCGAGGCGGACGCAATTTCCACAAGGTGACGCTCAGTCAGCCGACTCAGCAAAATCCTGTGAGCTTGACCATTCCCGTCTTCCCGCCGTCTTGCCAGTAAAAAGGCAAGCCTGCGATTCACATCAAAAAGGGGGAGAGCAATTTCGACTGATTGCTCTTCCCCCTTCTTTTTGGCGCAGGTTGAAAGTAACTGCTCAGCCGGTACGGAACGGGAAGCGGTAGCGCCCCGGTTTCTCGTGAGGAGTAAGCTTTGCAAGCATCCCATCGCTACCGCTCCGGGTTCTGTACCGAGTTTTTGACTCCAGGCCAGGCAGTTACGGTTGAAACCGGTTTATTGCCACTGTTTCAGCCGCTCGACAAAGCCGATCATCTGTTCACGTTTCCGCTCGAACATCGCAAAGGTATAGATAATCAGCACGCCAAATCCGATTCCGGTGACGTACCATAACCACGTCCATTGCAAATTCACCGAAGCCGACCAGATCATCGTCAACATCGAAAGCAGCAAGAACGCCGTTCCCAAAAACAGAAACGCTCGAATCCGCAGCATCAATCCGGCGACGACTCCGCCAACCGCCAGAACGGCCAGAATGATCGGCAGCCACGGAGCATCGTCTACGCCATTGATAAAAATGTCCGCCGTTGACGAAACGTAAATCGTCACCAGCGCGCCATATCGAATCGAATTCATTTGCTCGGCGGTCAAACTTTCGCGGTTGATGCGTGCCGCCAGCAGCACCGATACCGCCGCCGGAATCAGCCACAACTGCGGATGTTCAAAAAACGCCAGCCCATCAACGCGATTCAGGAAATGCCATAAACCCGAATTGCCAGCCAACGCCGCCAGCAACCCAAAACCCAGCGAACGTTTCATCACCGACAACACGCCATAAAACAATCCAACAGTCAGCAACAAACCGGAATACGGAACTTGCGAATTCAACGACCAGAATCCGATTACAGGCAACAGCGGCAACAGAACTCCGGTTTTGCCAATCGGTTCTGCCAGCACCAGTTTTCCTTGTCGCCGAAAGACTTCGCTTAGCGCGACACCGGCAAAAGCCAACAACATCACGACAATTGGCCAGTACGCCGAAAAGATGCCGCCAAACAACCATGGCATCGTCAACCGCAAATGCACGAAAGTCAGGACTGCAAAAATTTCCGTCAAATAGACGTATCGCATCTTGCCGCGTTCATCCAGATCGAACGGGTCTTCGCCTGGCAAAATGGCAAACGCGATTCCGATCAAACTGACACCGATCAACGACACCAGCACTGCCACAATCGCAGGCCAGCCAATCAAAACCGCGCCGAAACTCGTTCGCTGTTCAAATTCCGCAATCAAAACAAACGCCAGCACTGTCAAACCAATGCCGCCCACAACCGGCAAATCCGCTCGCAGAGCTTTTCGCCACAAACTGTCTGCCTGAAATCGCGGCGAAACATACAGCCGATAAACAACAAGTATGGCTTCGGCAATTAACAGAACTATGATGAACCGATTCGTCAGTTGCCAGCTTCCCGCCACATTCGGCGGAGCCAGCCAAGCCCAACTCCACATCACCAAGTTCAACAAGCCCAGTCGCACGCAGGCCGTTATCAGCCCCTTGTCTTGCCCGCCGCGCACAAACAAGGCGAATCCGGCTGGCAAAGCAAACGCCGCAGTCGTCACCAGAAACCGGTTTTTCAATGACTCGCTTTCAAACAAGATAATTCCGCCAGTCATCATTACAAAAACCGTTTGGACGAATCCACAGGTCAGCAACCAGCTTCGCATCAACTCTGCAACACCGCTGCTTTCAGGAATCCAAAAGCTCTTAGCCAATTGCGACAACCACTCGCGCCGTTTCCACAGCCAGCCGCTCGCCAACAAATACAGCGAAAACGCAGCCGCAGTCGTCGCCAGCAAACCATAGTTCACAATCGGCAACAGGCAGCAAATTTCCAAAATCACAGCGCCACCCAACAAATGCAGCCCGCGCAACGAAGCCAACGCGCCGTCATCCCACAATCTGGCAACCAGCAAAGCCGCCAACGAAGCCAGCGCCGCCCAGTTCACCCAAACAATTTCAAAACGATATGGCAAATCTGACCAGATAAACCAATGAAAACCAGTCAGCAACACGACCACCGGAAGCAGCAGGAAAATTGTTTGCCGATGAAACGGATGCTTCCCTTTCGCCGGCCGCATAGCTTTTAAGTCCAGCCACAACCAAACCAGCGAAGCCAGCGACATCACCACAACGTTCATCGCCAAAAACGTCTGCCAGTTATGGAGCGGATCAAAACGTCTGGCAAAGAGCAGCGACGCCAACAAATTCAGCAGCGGCGCGCTCAGATAGACATAAGCCCGGCTTCGCAAGGCAACCGCCATCCAGCCGAACAACAAACTAAGCGCCGCCAGCGAACCTGTCGTCCACCAAATCGAATTCGGAGCTTCCATCCCGCGCACAGTCAAACCGAACTGCGCCAAGCCCAAACACGCTGTCCAAATATCAGCCGGGTCTTCAGCATCAGTTTTCACTCGTCCGCGAACGGCAAACAGCAACCAGGCCGACACACCAACGCCTATCATCAAAGCGTGATAACTCGCCCAACCGTCCAGCCAACGGCTTAGGCTGCAAACGATCAACGAAACCGCCGCCAGCAGCGCCACGCCAGCGTGATCAAGGTTCAATTTGGCAAACGAAGACGCAAACTGCCGGCGCCGCAAACTCAACCAGGTAACAGCAGACAAACTCACGGCCAACCATCCCCAGCCGTTTCCGATGACCGCCGCCATACGGCTTGGAATCGTCGGATCGAGCGCGATTCGCACAGCGCCAATCGCCAGCAGCGCCAAGCTGACAAACAAGGTCGCGGAAACTTGGGTTCGCAAAATCAAACCCGGAGCAGGCGTCGCGCGAACGGGCGTGGGACAATTTTTCAAATTGTCCAGTTCGACGTTTTCCCCGACCGGTTGTGACTCGACCATCGTGGGGTAATTTTCCAAATTGTCCCACTTCAGTCGCTGGCGAATCGCCAACCACAACAGTGAAATCAACGCCGAAACAATCACGTTCGCCTGCACCAAAGTCACAACGTGAACTTCGGGATTGCTCAAACAGCCAAGCGTCGCCGACAAATTCAGCAACAAGCCGGAAGCCAGCGCATAAACCGCCGAACGTTCGCGCACTGCGTGAGCCGCCAACGCCAAGCTGACGATGAATAACGGTGCAAGGAAAAGCAGCGTTGCCGCCAACGACAAATTCAATCCCAGCAAAGCCCCAACGAACTTTCCAACCGTCAAAATCAAAACCGGCAAGGCAAGCAACGCCAACGATTCTGCGCGAGCTAAATCAGCCAATCCGGCTGAACGAGTTTCCATCTGTGGCCAGTTGAATCGTTCGCACAATCGCTGAATCTGAGTTCGGAAGATGATCGGCAACGCAACCAACGCAAAGCTGATGGCCGCCGACCAGCGGAACCATTGAAGCGTCAAACCTTCGACTGAAAATCGCCCAGCCAGCAACAAACAGGCGCAAGCCAACAACGTCATCATCGCCAACACCAATCGCCGCTGAAATCGTTCCCACAGTCCGACGACAAACACCAACAGCAACGACAACAGCAACAACCACGAACCCAGACCAAGTGCCTGACTGACGAAAGCGTTGAACGCATACTCTTGCGGATTGAGCGGAGCGAGGTTGACGATCAACCCATCACTGCCACCAATCAGACTCAGCACAACCAGCATCATCCAAACTGCCACAGTGACGATTCGATCCACCGTTGGCCACGGAGGAAACAGCATTCGTTCGAGCTTCGACATTTTTTCAGTTTGGCCGCTTCGACTCGCGCTCAATCGCAGCGCAATCCAACTCAGGCTGAGTAAAGCCAGTGCAATGCCTACGGCTTGCCAGCGCAGAGGGTTTTGCCAAACCAACGCCGACGGCAAAGCATGCGCGTCGAAAATTGCCAACACTCCGCACACAACCGCGACGGTCAGCGCGGCTTGAAACGCCGTGAACAAAACTCGCCAGCCGTTCACCAACGACAACGCCAACCAGATGATTGCCAGCCAGAACACTCTGCCGGTCATTTGCGCGACGGTCATCCAACCGCCAAACATCACAAATGGCGCAACCGCCACCGAAGCAACCAGCGCGGCAAAGGTCGCAGGCGTCGCCAAAACGCGACGAACCTTTCCGCCGGAGTTTCGGAAAATGATTGCGACAACTGTCGCCAGACTCGCCAGCGTCAGCAAAGACAATCTGACAGGATGATACGGCGCGAGTTGATAGCCGAATTTGAACGCGAACGCCTGCACGATGGCCAACAACGCCAGCGTCCAACCAATCCAGCTTGCAATGAATTGATCGCGGAACCACGCGATGACAAATGCCGAAGCGGCAAAAAACACATACACCAACGCCAACTGCTGAGCATCGCCAGCCAGCCCAAAACCATGTGCCGTCAAAATCAACAAGCTGACCAAAGCAGCAAAGACGGCGGCGGCTTCCTGAATGCGCGATTCAGCCTTTCGCGCCCAGCGCCTGAACGATTCAGCCACAGCCGCGAACAGCACAAACAAAGACATCCAGGCCAATCCGCTGGCGCGCGTCCAAACGCACGCAACCAATCGAGCAGGCTCTTCGCTCCACGAAGGCAAATCGCCAATCAGCACGTTCGCGCCGATCAAATAAGCCAGAGCGAAAAACGCCAGAGCCGCAATATGAGCCGGTTTCAGATCAAAGCTTCGGGCAAGCACCACGCAGATGGCACAGTTAATCAACGCCGTTCCGATCATCGGCAAAGGTCTTGGCCAGGTCAGCGCCAAACCGCTCATCGCCAGCATTGCACCAAGCAAGGCTATGCTGGTCGCAATGGTCTTGGTTTTGCCGGAAGCTTCCTCCGATTGCCGAAACGTCATTCCGCAGGCAATCGCAGGAACCGCGAACAACGTAATGAACGGCGCGAACGAATGCAGCGTGACCAAGAAAACGCCCGCCTTCGCCAAAAACAAAGCACACGGCAACAAAGCGGCAAACGTGGCGATGCCCAAAATCAAAAAGACTCGGTTCGATTTGCGCTCAACGTCTTCATCGGTTTCGGCCCGTGCGCCGCGCAAAGCCGCGCCGGTTCCCAGCCAGTAACAAACCAACGGAACTACGCCCAACCACACCAGCGCCGCTTGTCGGCTCTGCCAATGTTTGGCCATTAACATTGCGACGGAAGGAAGCAACGTCACGCCGGTCAGCAACCATGGATTCGGCAAAACCGATTTGCCCGGAGCAATAACTTTTGCCGCTTGATACACCAGGAACATAAACAGCCCCAGCGCCAGCAATTCGCCAACAATGATGATCGGCGAATTCGGCTCGGCAGTTTGCGAAAACGCCGTCATCGCCAAAAAATTGAGCGGAACCAGCAATGTCGAAATCGTCAACGCGCCTCGGCTGGTCGTAGGCAGTTTCCAACGAAATGCGCTGTAAAACCCAATACCGTACAAACCGGCGGTAACGCCGACAAAGACGGAAAACTTCAGCAATGGAACTGCTGTGATCTGCGACCACAGACTAATCACCAGCGCCAGCGAGCAACCGATGATGAGCAACCCGCCGACGATTTCGCCCCAGCGAATGCTGCTTTCTTCCATAAAGGTTTCCAGCATTTCGGCGAACGAACGACGTGGTTCGCGCACAGGTTCAGGCGTTGAAACGATGGGAGTAATTGTAGCGACGGGAGCGATGGGAGCGATGGGAACGGCAACCGGTTCTGGCGGCGCCGAAGCAATTTTAGGTTCAGTCGTTGGCAGTTTGACCGATTGTTCAATTTCAACCGCTGGTTTGGCGGGTTGTGGCGGACGCATCGGTTGCGTCAATCGCTCGCGCTCTTCTTCGATGGCATTCATCACGGAGCGGTGCGTTGCCGGATCAATTTTGCCGAGATTCAAAAACCGATCCAGTTGCCGAGCCGCCATCGCCAAATCAACCAGCGGATCAGGCTTGCCAACCGATTTTTGCGAACGCTCGCAATGCGAGCAAAAGTCGTCGTTCAACGCCATCTCTGAGTGACATTCGATGCACTCTTTTTTCAGCGAAACGGGCTTGGCGGGTTCGGACGAACTGCCAAACACTGCGCGAAAGACCGCAGCCACCGTCCACCAGATCGCGTGACCGATGACCGCAATAATGCCAATAGCCAATACGAGTCCAAATAAAATCTCTACCATCTTTGCCTCCGTCGTTTAAGGGGAAAGAACTCCGCAGGACAAACCGCAAACTGTCGCCGGATTCCATCTTTTGTCGGTTGCAGCCGTCTGTGATGACGACGTTTTCAATCAGGAACTGACTCGTTCCGCGTTTGTGCAACCGACATGCCATTCGATTCTTTCAACCTGGCACAGAGTATTCATGAAATGTGGGCGAAGCGATTCAGCTTATGACACTTCATCCATTGCCACAGCGCCGGACGTGGCGACAGCGCCGGTCAAAAACTTTTCGACATAATTGCGGAGTTCCGCCAGCGAGGCGTCAGAAATGATTTGGAAAATACGTGTGCGGATGCCGGGCGGAATTTGTGTGGCTGTGGCGGCATCGGTGATGACAAACGAAGAAGTGCGTAGACCTTTTTGCCAGCCTTTTTTGCGCGCATCGCGGAAATCCAGCGCGTCCTGATCTACGTTGACGGCGGCCAGCATCGAGCGCCCGTAATTCAAGAACGTCGGCCAGCGAGAAACGACGGTAATCAAATCTTCGATGGAGGGCGGCGTTTCGCCTTTCAAGGTTTCCGTCACTGACCGAGTGCGAATCAGCAAACAAGCCATCTTCGGCGGCAACGCGGCAGTGACGATTTCCGCTTGTCCATACAATGCCACCGGAACCGAGCCGATCAAATTGCTGCGGTTGGCGCAATCTTCGATGCTTGCGCCTTGAGTGCGGAAACCTGTGGCATTTTGAATTTCGGCAATCAGAATTTCGCGGAATTCGGGATCGGGATCAATGACCAGAAAATGGTCAGGCGGTTGCAGCCGCAACCAGTGTTTGACCCGCGATTGGATTTCGCCGAGTGAAAATCCTTTTCGGCGGGCGACCTGCAAAAATTCGACAATCAGGTTGTCAAGATCAAGTTGGGCTTCTAATTCGACTTCGCGGTTGAACTGGCGAACATACACGCCGCTTCCTGCGCGCATTTCCACCCATCCCAACTCGGTCAGTTCACTGTAGGCAGCGCTGACCGTGTTGGAATGAATTTTCAATCGCCGAGCCAGTTCGCGCGTGCTGGGCAATCGTTGGCCTGGCTGCAAATCCTGGCTCAGAATGGCCAGCTTGATCTGCGCCATCAATTGCTCGCGTATGGAAACATCACTGTCTTTGGAAAGCCAAAGTTGCATGAGTTTTAGGCAGCGTCGAATTTTACCCGTTCGTAAATTTCGCTCAGGGACAAAGTCACGTTGATTGATTCCAGCGTGACTTCCGCATCCAACCCAATGAAGTCAATTCTCAGCCAGCGACCTTCAGATTGGCGAATGTGCTGAATGACGTGCGGACGATCTTGGGAAACGATCAGGTATTCGCGGAACGATTCAATGGACTGGTAAGCCGTGAATTTGTCTTTCAGGTCGTAAGCCGCAGTTGACGGCGACAGGACTTCAACAATCAAGACCGGGTTAACCAACATTTCCTGCCCGTTTAAGTCCTCAATGACCGCCCCGCCGCACGCTACAGAAACATCCGGGTAACGGTAAGGCAAAGCCGCCGGTACTTTGACGCGCATATCGGAATTGAACACTTCACAGTTCCGCCCCTTCAGCTTTTGACTGAATACGACGCCAACATCAAAACCAAGTCGAGTGTGGTTGGCGCTTCCCCCAGCCATCGCCAACACTTCACCGTCAAAGTATTCGTAGCGTTCCTCGGAGTTCTTATCCAACTCCAGATACTCTTCGAGCGTGTACTTTCGTTTTGAAACCGCTACTGGCGGCATAAGCTCACCTCACCTTTTCACGTCGTAACAGGTCAACGTGTTTTGATTGCGAATGTACAGTTTGCCACCAGCGACAACCGGATGCGCCCAACTGTCTCTGCCAAGGTCGGCAATTCGGAAGCGTCCTTTTTCGACGTATCCGTTCGGCGAAGCTTCTGCCAAACCAACAACTTGTTTTTCACCCAGCAAAAACAACATTCCGTCTGCATAAGTCAGCGAGCCTTTGCCGACACTGCGATTCACCCACATCCGTTTACCGGTGGCGAATTCCAAGCAGGTCAATACGTCTTTGGAGAAGCCGTACATATAGCCGTTCACCAACACGATCCCGCCATGGTGATTCATCATCTCGCGGGTAAAATACGCTTCCTGTTGCTTCACTTCGCCGCCCTGCGCGGTCAAATTCAGCAACGCTCCGCCTGTGTCGTAAGCCGACGAGAAGAAGACTTTGTTATTGGCAAAGACCGGCGTAGTGCAATTCGCCGTGCCGTTGGCGGCTTTGTTGTAAGTCCACATCAACTTTCCATCGTTGGCTCGCACGCCAACCGCCGCCGCAGAGGTAAAGTTCATGATTGTTCGGACACCACCGACATCTGCCACGACGCAAGACGAATACGCAGCTTCGTCGCTCAAACCGGCAGTTTTCCAAATCACCTGGCCGCTCATTTTGTCCAGCGCCACGATTCCGGCATCGCGGCCTCCGGGCGAAACCACCAGCCGATTGCCGTCCACCAACGGGGATTCGCTGATCAGCCAGCCGGGGTTGCTGCCACCAAACTCTTTCAAGATGTTTTTACGCCAGACCGATGACCCGTCGCGCGTGCGCAAACAGGCGAGATCGCCGCTTTCCGTCAACACATAAAGCCGGTCGCCATCCACAGTCGGCGTTGCACGTGGCCCATTGCCTCGGCGTTCATTGCCTTTTGGGCCCAACGCAGTTGACCAAACTGTTTTGCCGTCAGCGCGATTCAGTCCAAACACAACACTGGCTTCGCCGCGAGTTCCCTGAACGTAAACTCTATCCCCACTGACGGAGACTGCGCCAAATCCTTCGCCGATTTCAGACACTGACCAAACGGTTTTCGGGCCTTCGGCTGGCCACTCTTTCATCAATCCGGTTTCGAGCGACAAACCATTGCGATTGGCTCCGCGCCATTGCGGCCAATCACCGTCGGCCAGCGAAGTCGTGGCAGGCGCTCCGGTCGTAAACGAAGACAACAGCAGCACAAATAACAAAGCGAACAAACGACGTTTTTGCATTTTGATTTCCTCTCTTCTCTTGAATTGGTTTTGGCGGGTTTTAGTGTTTTTGTTTAGGGAACAACTGGCTCAGAATTTCATCCTGCCAGTATTCGACTGAACCTTTCATCATATTGCGGAGTTGTTTGTCTTTTTTACTCTGCAACGATTGAATGATTTCAGCGTGTTTGGCGGCGCTTTCGATGTAATTCACGCGCTCGCGGACATTTTTCATAACGAAGAAAGCGAATAACGGAACAACGACTTTTTCCAGAGCATCAGCCAGATATGGATTTCCGGCCAACTCCCAAATCTTGCGATGAAAAGCCAGATCGTTTTCGTAAAACAACGGCAGGTTCAATGCTGCCGCGCCTTCTTTCATTCGTTCGGTGAACAAACTGAGTTCAAGTATGTCGGAATCAGAGACACGTTCTTTGGCCCATTCAACTGCCAGAGCTTCGAGTTCGGCGCGCAGCCGAAAAATGTTATCCACGTCTTCGCGGCTGAGTTTGGTGACGACAGTGCCTTTGAAAGGAATTTTCTGAACGAATCCCTGATGCTCCAATTCGATCAAAGCTTCCCTGACCAGAGGAGTCCCGACGGCAAGTTGCTGTGCAATTCTGCTTTCGACAATCGGATCGCCTGATTCCAGCTTGCCTGCCAAAATGGCGTTTTTCACTGCAATTACTATCTGATCTTTTTTGGTAATTGGTTTGATTTGCCCCAACGCATCAGCACTCATTGTTGGTTGCTCCTGTCGTTTTTCCCAGCTTATAAGATTTACTCAAACCTACGAACATCGGATGTGAAATTCTGTAATGGATGGTAGCACACTCACACACCTTGCCCAAGATTTTGACCAATAGCCACATTGTAAATTTTCTGTTCGGATGGTACTTCAGCTTCGCCAAACAACTGATCTCAACATCGTTTTCGACCGTTTAATTCTGTGAACACAACAAACCACTCTTCGACAATCGAACTCGCCACCAACTCTGCAAATTCACGACATCCTTCAGCCGGTTACTGGCTGGCCGCCGGAGCCGCCGCCCTGTGGGGCTTTTCCGGCGTCGTCACCAGCTACCTGCTTCGCCATCGCCAAATGCGCCCGGACGAACTGCTTGTCTTTCGCACCGGCTTTGCAACGATGATCCTGTTTCTGTGGATTTGGCTAACAGCCAGACATTTGATCCGAATTCGGATTTCCGATTTACCATATTTTGCTCTGTTGGGAGCCATCGGGCTGGTCGCCAACCAAGGACTTTATTATCTGGCGTTGACCAAAGTCAGCGTCGGTTACGCGCTGATGCTGCAATACCTGTCGCCGATTTTTCTGATGGCTTATGGCGTGCTATCGAAAACAGAACGAATGACGAGTGGAAAACTGCTGTCGGCGACGCTGGCACTGAGCGGTGTCGCCTTGATGTTGATTGGCCAGCCGGGCGGTTTGGGCAAAATTTCCTGGATAGGATCGCTGTGTGCCGTCGGTTCAGGCTTGGGCTTTGCGTTTTATACGATTTATGGCAAACACGGGCTTCAACGTTACGATTCGCGGACGATGATGGCTTATGCGTTCTTATCGGCTTCTATGATTTGGCTGATAATTCGTCCGCCCTGGAAAATCGCCTGGACGGAGCACAGTGTTTCTTTGTGGATGTTTTTTGTTTATCTGGGAGCGGTAGCCACAGTGCTTCCTTTTCTGCTTTATCTGGCCAGTTTGAAATATCTGGAAGCCAGCCGAAGCAGTCTGACTTCCATTCTGGAACCCGTCGTCGCCGCAGCCGCAGCGTGGGTATGGCTTAAGCAATCGCTTTGGCCGTTGCAAATCGCAGGCGGCATTGCCGTGCTTTTGGGAGTGTTGCTGCTCCAGGCCGAATCGTACTTTCGATCATCCAAACACCCTGAACAAGTCGCCTCTTCGTAATCCATAAAAAACCGCGCCTGTGAACCAGATCGCTCCGTCACAGTCGCGGTGTCGTGTTTCTTCAACCACTCCTTCACAGTCGTGGTGGTGTTGTGGCGTCAAATCGTAATGCGAGTGCCGTCGAACTTGGTCAGCGACAGACCTTCAAAGCGTTCGTTCCATCCATGCTTCAAATCCTGAAGAATGCTTATAGCAACAGCTTCGCCAAGCTTCAGAGATTCAGTCGCGTCTGAACGCCAATGCACTCCGGCAATGTTGCGAGCTAAAGCGATGTTAGAAGCGACCTTGTTCAATTCTCCTCCAACGGTCAAATTTTCTGAGCCGCGATACGGAACCAGCGACAACCCATCCGGCGAGGCGACCACTGGATCAGGAATTACCCAGGATTCATCAAACCACCATTTCAGAATGGTTACACAAGCACCAGCGACTGTCGCATGTCCCGCACCATAAGCTGGATGAGTCGGACACCCTTCAGGAAATGCCTGTGGTAACAAATATGAGCCGTACTTTCGATTGACTTCTTCCAGCGTCGATGAGTTGAAAATTTCATTGTTGATCGGATAAGTCGCCGCTTTGGTTATGTGATTATGGATTCGTGCCCCAAAAGCTTCCGGGCGCAACCGACGATGCACAAACCATTTCTGAAACCATACTGCACGCAAAGCATTGGCAGCAACGCTGGGCACTAAAGCTTGCAAATGCGTCGGCCCGAAAGTGCCAAAAGCATACTGATTGCGATATTTGTTGTAAGGATTGTTTGGGTCTGTCGGAGCACCTGATCCCAGTAAGACGAGCATTGAGTTGAAATATCCTTGGTAAAGCAGGTCAAGATGAACCCACTCTCCAATATCGCGCCCATTGCGAATGTAACGCGGCGTCTGGTCATACCGATTTGGCAAATTGGCATGCCCACGCGCGTTTTGTGCAAATAACCAGTCACCATAACTCGTCAGGTAATCATCGCCGGGAATGGTGGTTCGCATTCTCTGGCTAACACTTTGCACCCCCATCGAATAATCCTTCCACAGAAACTGCGAAATATACGGCCCGGCCAAATCCCCTGGGGTCAGTCCACGAAACAACGTGCCTGTGGTAACGGGGCCGGAACCGCCCTGCTGGCGAATTGGAATTCTTGGCTGCTCCGGCTGGCCGGTTTCGCCATTGTTCGAGCCCGTCGCCTGATCGGCGGTCAAATCCGATTGGCGTCTCAGCGCCAGGCTGGGGCGAAACTTTGGGCCGCGAAAATCGCTGAACTTGGTCAGGTCGGCGGCGGCAGCGGCGGTCAACGGATGCGAATCGTAATCGGCGTAGTTAATATCGCGCGTCAAAGCCATCCAGTAATTTTCGGCAATTTCGGCGGCAGTTTCCGCGCTGGAAAACCTGGGAGCGGGCGGCAAGTACATATGACCCGGATCGGCTCCCTGCATTTCAAACGTCAACCCAGCCTGTGGATTTTTGAATTGCACCTGCCTGTCTCCCATCGGAATGCGCTCGAAATCATCAGGATTACCCGTTCCGATTGCTTGCAACAGCGCGTTATATGCAACCTGATCAACTTCGCCCAGCGAGTTGTGAGGCATGCCTTTTGAATAATTTCCGATGCGATTCAAATAACGATCTTCGTCACCATTGTTGGTATGCGTTGGCAAGGGGGCGATTTTCTGAATGGTCGCGGCCTGAATTCTCAGGTGATACGCCTGCTCGGCTCTTCCGCTGCCACCGATGTCGCTCACTTCTGCGGTACTGGCCAAAACTTCGGGCGTGATCTCATTGCTGGCTGCAAGAGCAGGAACTCCCACCACTCCAACCGCAATTGTTGCGGCTGTGGCTCCGCCGACGTTGCCCAAAAATTCGCGGCGACTTTGTGAGCGAGGCGTAGATTCTTTGGCCTGTTTTTCCGCAGACAACAAACTATTTTTCTGATTCACGATGTTACTCCTTCTAATTGGTGTTCAATCTCATTGGTGGTCAATACTTTCAACCGGTCAGGCGAAACTGAAAATTCAGTTGACCAGTGCTGATCTGAAAATTGCGCGGGGACAGAAATAACCTGAGCTTGTTGATGATGGTCGGGGGCGGAAAATGCGAGCGGAATACCCAAATTCAAGCCGGTCATCGAATTGCACAAAAGGAATTTAGTGAGCAACGCCCTGGATTGTCAACAAATTCTTTTTAGAAAAACTTGACTCGAATTCAGATAACGATTTCCGTTTCAGCAAACCTTGCCTTAATCAAGGAACCTATTTCTTATTACACTTCCAACCCGCAAAGCTTTCCAGCATCACGCTTTTACGCGAACAGATTTTGACAAGATTCTGCTATCATCAACTCGCCGGATTTTAATCAAACTCAAGGAGTTCAAACCTAACATGCGAAAAGTTCAGATGATTCTGCTAGCTGTCCCTGTTTTTTTTATTGCCGCTTCCCTGCTTGCTCCGGGACGACTCCTCGCGGTTCAAAAACAGAAAGCCGAATTGCCGCCCGGCAAACCGATTCTATGGAAAGACCCTGGTCAGGTGGAAAAACTGGATTTGGTCGGCGGTTCGACCGGACGCGCCAAAGCTCCTAAACCACCGTTTACTTTCGTCGAAGAAAGTATGTCAGGAACCAATCCGAAAGTTCGCGTGACGGACGCCAACGGTGTTCGCTGGACGGCGAAATTCGGTGCAGAGGTCAATTCGGAAACTTTTGCCACGCGATTGGTTTGGGCAACGGGCTATTTCGTCGAACCGGCTTATTTCGTCGGCAGCGGAAAAATCGAAAAGATGGGCGAACTGACTCGCGCCAAAAAATTCGTCAACTCGGATGGCAGTTTCGCCGACGCCCGATTCGAAATGCAGAAAGACAAAGATGTCAAAAAGCTGGAAGAAGAAGAAAGTTGGAACTGGGCGCAAAATCCTTTCAACGGTTCGAAAGAACTCAACGGATTGAAAGTAATGCTGATGCTGACTTCCAACTGGGACAACAAAGACGTGCGCGATGTGAAACGCGGCTCCAACACGGCGATTTTCCGCACGCCACTGAAAAATGGCGTCGAAGATCGTTATCTGGTGACGGATTGGGGCGGTTCAATGGGCAAATGGGGAGGATTTCTAAGCCGTGAAAAATGGGATTGCAAAGGATTCAACAACCAGAACAAGGATTTCGTCAAAGGCGTCAAAGGCGATCTGGTGCAATTCGGCTATTCTGGGCAGCATACCGACACTTTCAAAAACGATATACGGGTCAGCGACGTGAAATGGCTGCTGCAATATCTTGGCCGCATCACGGATGACCAG
Source organism: uncultured Acidobacteriota bacterium (assembly GCA_902825875.1). Lineage (GTDB taxonomy): Bacteria > Acidobacteriota > Blastocatellia > RBC074 > RBC074 > RBC074. The sequence goes on along the minus strand of CADECP010000002.1, from coordinate 284,016 downwards.
ATTCGCGCAGGGCTGCAAGCCAGCGGCGCGACTTCAGATGAAGTCGAATGTTTCACCGTAGCTTTGCGCGACCGCATCAACCAATTGAAAAACGTCGCCAGGTAGATAATTAACAAGGGGGGCAAGCCAGTCATTGCCCCCGTTTTCTTTTCAACCTTCCCCCAAAACCCGCATCGGCTTGGGCACTCGCTTCAATTCGAATTTCTGGACGGCGTGTTTTTCGATGTGAGCCATCGCTTCTTCAACCGAATCGGTCAGCATCAGCAAATCCAGGTCTTCCGGGCTGATGGTTTTTTGCCTGACCATTTCTTCCAGAAAGTCATACATTTCGTAGTAATACTCTTTGCCCATCACAACGATAGGAAAGTTTTTGATCTTGCGCGTCTGAATCAGCGTCAGGGCTTCGAACAATTCGTCCATCGTACCGACTCCGCCCGGCAACACGACAAAGGCATACGAGTATTTCACCAGCATCACTTTGCGAATGAAGAAGTAGCGAAACTCGACCATCTTATCCAGGTAAGGACTGGGCGCTTGTTCGTGCGGCAATGTGATGTTGCAGCCTACGGAATGCCCACCGGCTTCTTTCGCGCCGCGATTGGCGGCTTCCATAATTCCGGGTCCGCCGCCTGTCATCACTGTGAAGCCAAGATTGGCCAAAGCCGCACCGACTTCGCGCGCCAGTTGGTAGTAAGGGTGATCTTCCTTGAACCTCGCCGAGCCGAAAACCGTCACGCTGGGGCCAATGAAATGCAGGCGGCGAAATCCGCGAATGAATTCCGCCACGATGCGGAACAGCATCATCGTTTCCGAACTGCGCGATTTTGGCCCTTCCAAAAAGTACCGGTCGCTGCCGTTGCCCGCTGATATTTTCTTGTCGTGTGGGTTGGACTGAGAACCGTCTTTCGCCATTGTTTTAGTGCCTCTGTCTTTGCCTGTTTGCAGAACCCAATCGGGCGAGTGGCTGCGAATAAAAGCCTGAGACAAAATTCGCGTACAGGTTTTGAGCTTCGGCGCTGACAACTTCGCGCGCGATTGGATGGTCTGCAAATTCAATTGTCACGGGTAAAAACGGCGCGATGTTGCCCAAGCGTGGTTGGAAAGTCAAAACTGCAATTCGTCGTTGCCCGACAACGAAACGACGGTTCGGCGGAAGCGCCAAAACCAATCCGGCAACTCCAGAAAAAGCCCGTTCCGTGTTGGCGAACACTTTTGCGTCGCCAGCATCCGGGCCAGTAGAAACCGACAGCAATTCCCAACGACTGGCGTCAAACCGAAAACTGAATCCAAAAGCGTTTTCGTCGCCCTGCCCTTCGCAAACGACAGCCACGGAGTTTGGCGATTGATTGAAGCTGTAAATCCGTCGTGAATTTTGCGCCTGACTAATTTGATCGTCATCGGACTTGTCCGTCTGCTCCACCTGAAATCCATTCGCCGGAGCCGTTGGCCCGCCCGCGCCGGTCACAGGATCAAGCGCCGTCGCGTACCGCCCAGCCTGAACCCAATCGGTCAAGGTGATTCGCCCATCTCCCAAACTCGAACGTGGCGCGCAATCGGCTCGCTGGTATTCGTTGCCAACCGCCACCACATCCAACCCGGAAGCAAACCGACCAAGCTGTGTCCAATCGGCAATCGTGATCGTACCGTTGTTGGTTCCGTTCGGACGCGGAGCCACATCGGATTCAAAGCCTCCGCTGACAGTCAGCGTCAGCGGATTGGAGGTTCCACCACCCGGCAACGGATTGACCGCGGTGATTTTGGCTTGAGCGGCAAAGGCCAGATCGCTGGCTTGAAGCGTGACAGTCAATTGGGTGCTGCTGACAAAAGTCGTCGTTCGCGCGGAGTTGTTGAATTGAACCACCGCGCCTTGCAAAAAGCTGCTGCCGTTGACGGTCAACGTCGCGTTGGCAGTTCCCGATGGAATGATCGTCGGCGACAAATTCGACAACGTCGGCGCGGGATTCGGATTCACAGGCGTTGCCAAATTCGCTGAAGGAATGACTTCCGGTGCGGTCTGCCCCGGACGAATCCACATCAGCCGAATGATCGCATTCGCCGTCAGTTCAAAGTATTCCAGCCGCAGGTTGTAGCTCTGCCCGCCGGTCAGCGCGATGACGGCGCTGCGATCTTCGGTCAGCGCATGCGGCGTGAAATTATCAATCACCAGTTGATTGCCGATCCATAACCGAACTCCGTCGTCGGATTGCGTGACCAGCACATAATTTCCCGACGTGGACGGAGTAAGTTGCCCTGTCCATCGGACTGAAAAGTTTTCGGAATTGATCGTCGAATCGGGCGAGTTGAACACCCAATTGAAATCTACGGCGGTGTCGGTGCGCGTGAGTTTTAGCGCGGTGAAATCTTCGTTGTCGAAGTATTCGCCTTTCAGCCCTGCGGCAAGCGTGTCGGCAACTGGTTTTGAAGCGGGATAAAGCAACGAAATGAATAGCGAAACGGCAAAAACAAACGACAAAATAATTCGTGGCAACAGACGGTGCGTCTTATCAAAAATGGCAAACATAAAACTCCCTTGTTGGGCGGGGTCGGCTTCAGATAAACGGGAGGAACGATTTCGAGGTCAAATTCGAGGGCGGCGGGATTATAGCCAATGTGGTTTTCGGTTGCTAAGGATATTTCTGGCCAGTGGCGGCGGGTTTCATCTCAGAAATAACCAGCCGCCAACTGCCAAGCCAATCAAACACACAACAACTTTGAAGAGAATAGTTTGCCGCGTGATTTCTTCAACGCGCATGCCGACGTAATTGGCAACCCAGACATTGTGAGTATTGGTCGGATCGCAGGCGCTTTGCACCTGCACTACGCTCATAACCGCAGCCAGCAGAGCCAGTGGCGGCAGCAAATTCAAATCCTTGATTAACAGGTAAACTCCGATGCCTATGCCATAAGGATTCAACGGGCCGCGATACAACGCCAGCGGAGACAGTAATCCGAAAAATGCGACATAAGTCAGCGGCGATTTCAGATTGATCGCGCCCACCAACGGCGTCAGCGAAGCTTTGACCGCTGGCAGCGTCGTCGCGCTCAGCAACATGCCAATGCCGATCATCAAAATCACCGCCGGAGCCACGTCTTCAAAACCTTTGACCGAAGCGCTGGATAATTGCCGCACCATTTCTTTTGGACTGGTCACCAACACGCCCAAAATGGCTCCGATCAAAAACGCTGCGACGACCGGAACCTTCAGCCAACCGTGCAGCACCAATGGAAGAATCGGAACCAGCAAGGCAAACAACGACACGTCGCGCTTTGCTCCCTTTGAGCCGTCTTCAACCGCAACCGCCCAGGCTCCGTAACTATTCATCCGCCGCGAGGCAATGACCAGAAACACAATGATAACGGCGGCATCAATCGCGGCCAGGATGGCCGCAAACTGCTTGACGGCTTGCGGCTCAATGCCCAGCGTTCCCTGATAAAAGCCCCACAGCGCAATGTTGAAAATCAGCCCCAGCGAAAATGCCAGGATGAACAACACGCCTGTCAATTTTCGCGGTACACCAATGCTCATCATAATCGGCAGAGCCAATCCGCCAACCATAATCACTGCGCCAAGCCCGGTCAGCGTAGTGAACAGCCAGGCGATGGCAATCATCAACGTGACGGCGACGATCAACGGACGGTCGCCGCCGAATTCCGCCGCGCGCTTAATCATGCTTTCGGCGATTCCGGTTTGCATGACAACTCGGCCAAGCATAGCTCCGGCAAAAACCATCAAGTATTGGCTAGCCAATCTTGCCGAACCATCCGTGATGACTGTTTCCAAAATGACTTTGACTGGAGTTTTGGCTACGGCAGCAATGCAAACCGCCATCGCCGGAACCGCCAAAATGGCAGGCATTCGCCGCGAAATCATCAACGCGGCAAAGACGACGAAAACAAGAACTATCAAAAATGCAGTCATCAAAAATAAGGAAAGGTTGTTCGACTGCGGCTACCACTTCAGAGCTAAATTGACCATTAACCACTAGCAATTAGCCATTATTTGAAAGGGTAGAAACCTTCCTACCGACCAACTAATGGGCAATGGTCAATGGTTAATGCGTAATTGCCAGTTTTCTGAAGAGGTTAGTTCGCAGAGTAATCAAGTTTCAATTCGATCACGCACTCGAACGCGCGCGACCACGGCAAGTAAATGTTCAAACCGTTCAGCCCGGTGACGGTGATGTTTTTTTCAATGCCTTTGTAAACCGCCAGCCGGTGCGTTCGGCCTTTGAAGTGGTCGGCGAAGAAACGTTCGATTTGGGCTTTCAGCTTGTCGCTGACTTCGCGGTTGATTTGGGCGTAACGTTCCGGCGTGAATTCGTAAGTCACTTCATCGGTTTTGGCTTCGGCGCGAAGCCGCGCATTCACATCCAGCCGAACGATGTCGTGGTAGAGGTAATCGCCAGCTAATCGGTTCAACAGAAATTCCAGGTGGGCGGCTTCTGTGCGAGCGGCGCGGTCGGCACGGTCGTTGAGCTTCGAGCGGAAAAAGACTCGCAAATTGGCATGAGGAATCGTAGTCCCCAAGGTGTTTCCAGCCGTGTTCCAGGCGGCGTATCCGGCAAAACGATCAAACAGGTTTTCCCGCTTCAAGGCAGTGATGATTCGTTCATCGGCTCCGCTGAAATGAGGTTTGGGAAACAGCACATCGGCCAACGCGATGTGGCGATTGTCTTTCAATTCCTTCAACAGCTTTTTCAAAAACAGATCGAAGTCTTCGTCGGTGGTTCCGGGAGCGTTGACGAACAAACGGTAATCGCTTTGATCGAATTCACTGACGGGAATGCCTCCGGCGGCGCGAATCTGGTTTTCGACGGTGAATTGCAGCGGATGATCTTCGTAAGGCGAAATCAGTTCGCGGCTTTTTTCGGATGAATAAATAACCGCGACTTTTAGACGATACTGAAACTTATCCAGCACGGCTCGGCTGACCAGCGACAACGAACCTTCGTCTGTGCCGTTATAAATCGGGACTTTCGATTCCAGATTGAGTTCTTTCAGCTTCGAGCGAAGAACGGCTTGATCTTGACGATGCAGCCCAAACTGCCGGGCATCGTCTTGCAACAAAATCAGTTCGTTGATGGTTCCGGCTTTGACCAAATCGAGCATGGCCAGATTGATTTGCAGGTCGCGTTTGCGCGCAGCCAAATAATCGTCAATCACCGCTGGCGACAGGTCTTTGGTCAATTGCTCAAGTTCAGCAGCCAGATTTTTATCGCCGCTTTTCGGCGCGCGGTCTTTCAACTCCGCCCAGCGAGCCAGCTTGTCGTGAATGCCGCGCGTCGCAGCCGTCGCTGTCGGAGCAACGCGCATAATCACATTGAAGGCGTAAACCGGCACTCGCGGATATTTCGATTTGAACCAGCGGAAAAACTCCAGCCGCTTTTTGGCTTCGTCGAATGAAACCTTGTGCGTGCGCGAAGCTACCAATCCGCCGTAAGTCAGCATATCCACTGAAACAATCAGCGCGTCAGTCTTGGAATAGTCTTGCGACTTCAACCACTGCTCCAACCGCGCCGTGTCGCCCGGCGTGGAAAACTTTCCGAGCATTTCTTTCGGCGGCATGGTCACTTTGTGATCGGCAACGGCTCCGATCATTTGAGCGAACTGGCCAACCGCCGGACGATCATCAACCGGCAACAGCGTGATGTAACCGGCTGCGCCCAACGGTCCCGGATTCATCGGCACAGGATGAAATCGCGGGTCTTGCTTCTTTGAATCTTGAGCTTGGGTAATTGACCAGGACAGCAAGGAAAGTAAGACGAAAGCCAGTAATTTGATCGAAGGATTGAAAAAGCTTGAGTTCATGTATTTCTCCGCAAAGCGATTTTTCAGTTTGTGATTTTGCCCAAAAAGTTAAAGTCAGATTCGTGCGCGTTGTACCGTTCGGTCAGCCAACCGTCAAGCCACTCATCTGACATCAATGAAGAAGCGTTTGAGCATCGCCGGATGGACTCCCAGCCAGTAACCAAATCGCAGCAGGTACATCAACAGCACAGTTCGCCAGACGCCGAATTGCAGCCAGCGACGCGGCGAGATTTCTACCTGTCCGTCGAGCACGACAACCTTGCCTCGTCGTTTCATTGCATTGAACAAAGCTATGTCTTCCATTAGCGGAAAGGTTTCGTAACCGCCAATGTCGTCAAAAACACTTCTGCGTACAAAAATTGCCTGATCGCCCGTAGCGGTTTTGAACAGCCGCGTTCGCAGATTGATCCCCCAAGCCACCGTTCGCAGCGAAGCCGTCGCATCTGCCGGAAATCGAATTTGAAAACATCCGCCCACTACAGATTCATCCAGCAACGATTGGCCAATTGAGGGCAAGGCATTTGCTGGCAGAGCTACGTCTGCATGTAAAAACAACAGCGTTTCCCCGTTTGCCGCCGCCGCACCTTCGTTCATTTGCCACCCTCGATTCGCCTGCTGGCAGTTGACGATCTGTACGGACTTAAATCCGCTGACAAGTTCAACCGTGCGATCGGTACTGCCGCCATCGGCGACGATCAATTCAACGGCCTGGTCGAACGTTGCCTGTTCAAGCTCTGATAAGGTGGCGGCAATTTGCGATTCTTCGTTGAAAACAGGAATGACAATGCTGATGAGTTGTCGGTCAGGGTGTTTGGGGTTGGGTGTAGTCAATTTCAGCCTCGTAGTTTTTAGAGTTCGGTTGATTGCGGCCAACCGATGTCGGCGAATATAATTCGCGCGCTGTGAATCACGAAACGTACAGAAGTCGTCTGAAACTTCGCTCTCTCTTGTCCTCAATATAATCAACGCATTTTATTCAGGAGCTTTGCTGGATGAAAAATTCCGTCATCATGCGCTTCAAGCAACGTCGTGCGCTCGATCCCCAACCGCGCCAACGAATGCGATGGTTGCAGACGTTTTCCCTGTTGCTGCAATCGGCGCTGGCCGAACCCCGTCAGATTGAAATCACTCATCAGCGAATTTTGCTGCCCAAACTGCCGAGCGAATTTCAGGGATTTCGCATCGCTCAGTTGTCGGACATTCACCACAGCCCATATTTCAGCGAATCAGAAATCGTCGCTGCCGTACGCCGCGCCAACGAACTTCAACCTGATTTGTTTGTGCTGACTGGCGATTACATTTCACATTCGCGCGATTACATTCCGGGCTGCGCCCGCGCGCTGGCCGAGTTGCGTGCGCCCCACGGAGTCTTTGCCGTGTTGGGCAATCACGACCATTGGACGGACGGCAAAGCGATGTGGGCGGCTCTGGCGGAACAAGGAATCAGCGTGCTGACCAACGAAAACTTCAAACTAAATCTTGCCGAATCACACATTCGTCTGCTTGGCGTTGACGACATCATGGTCGGTCAAGACGATTTGCGATTGGCACTGCTTGGCACTTCCGTCGAAGAAACACGTATTTTGCTTTGCCACAACCCGCGCATCATTCGTGAAGCCGCCCGCGCCGGAATTGATCTGGTGCTTTCCGGTCACACTCACGGCGGTCAGATAAACTGGCGATTGCTGACCGGTCGCAAAGATTCCAAATTGAATCGCTGGCTTCGTCGCCCAAGCCGCCGCCTGACTCGCGGCCACACGGAACTCGGCGCAACACAGCTTTACGTCAATCGTGGCTTGGGAACCGTTATAGCGCCGCTGCGATATGGCTGCCCGCCGGAAATCACTTTGCTGGAGTTGGTGAAGGCTTAAACATGTCCGAATGGAAAAACAAAACAGCACTGATAACCGGCGCGTCTTATGGCATTGGCGAAGCCTTTGCCAGGCGATTGGCAACTGACGGCGCGAACCTGATTTTGACGGCTCGTTCGGTTGAACGCCTGGAAGCTCTGGCCGAAGGACTTCGTTCTCAGTTCAAGGTCGAAGTTACGGTAATCGCCGCTGATCTTGCGCAGACAGCCGCCTGGCAAAAATTGTTTGACGAAACCGAAGGGCGCGGCCAGCAAGTGGACTTGCTTATCAACAACGCTGGATTCGGCGCGGTTGGAGATTTTGCCGACTTGCCGCTCGACCGGCAGTTGGAAATGATTCAGGTCAACGTATCGGCTCTGGTAAGTCTGAGCCATTTGTTTTTGCAACCGATGCTGCGACGGGGCAACGGAGCGGTGATTCAACTGGCTTCGACTGCGGCGTTTCAAGGCGTGCCGTATTTCGCCACCTATGCCGCAACAAAGTCTTTCATCCTGACGTTCAGCGAAGCCTTGTGGGCTGAATGCCAGCCTCTGGGCGTTCGAGTTCTGGCTGTTTGCCCCGGCCCGACCGGAACGCATTTTCAAGCCGTAGCCGGAACCGAACGCACCAAACGCCCTGTCAAAATGCAAACGCCCGAAGAAGTCGTCGAAGCCGGCTTAAAAGCTCTGGCCGCAAACAGAAGCGTCGTGATTTCCGGCTTCGGTAATTCGGCAATGGTCTTTATCGAACGATTTGTTTCGCGTCGAACCGTAACGCGAATGGCTTCAAAACTGTATCGCCCCTTTTCCACTCGCGCCTGACCGGTAAAGTACCGCGCGCGTCAGCAAGCGGTTGATTCTTCGGCCAGCCGCTTGCTGACGCGCGCGGTACCGCACCAGATAGAGGAGATTTTTCATGCTCAGAAAACAACTGACACTTTCATTTTTAGTTTTTGCTTTGCTCGCGGGACAAGCCTGCAGCGGAGGTGGAAATCTGGAAGCTCCGGCTGGATCGAAGTCTCAGCCGAAATTCAAACCCGGCGTCAATTTCTTCAGCCCGGAACAGGACGTAGAAATGGGGCGACAGTCTGCGGAACAGATTATCCGCGAAACGCCCATGCTGGATGATCCGCAAATTTCCAACTACATCAGCCAACTAGGCGCAAAACTGGTAGCCAAAGCCGCAGGCGAAAAATTTCCATATCAATTCCGCACAGTCGCCACCAAAGAAATCAACGCCTTTGCTTTGCCTGGTGGTTTTTTGTTCGTCAACGCCGGAACCATCGCCGCCGCTCGCAATGAAGGCGAACTGGCAGGCGTGATGGCGCACGAAATCGCTCACGCGGCGTTGCGGCACGGAACCAACCAAGCTTCCAAACAACGAATTGCTCAAATGGGTTTAGGCATTCTTGGCACACTGGCTTCAAGTGGCGAAGGAGCCGATCTGGGCGGAGCCGTCAGCGCGATTGGCGGGCTTGGCGCAAATCTATATTTCCTGAAACACGGACGCACAGCGGAAAAACAAGCCGATTTGGAAGGAGCACGAATCATTGCCGAAGCCGGATACGATCCGCGCGATATGGCAAATTTCTTCAAGACGCTTCAGGCTGAAGGCGGGCAGCGCACGCCGGAAATGCTCAGCGATCACCCTGATCCGGGCAATCGTATCGAATACATTCTGGCCGAAATCAAAAACCTGCCCGTTAGTGCCAACCCAACTCATACGTCACCGGAATTCGAGCAAGCCAAGGCTCGCTTAACAGGTCGCGCTCCGCAATTGAGCGCAACCAGTCAGCTTCGCCGCATTGGAAAAGACCCTGCTCATCTGGAACTCGGCGCACGCCCGCAGCGGCCAACCGGTAAATTCAAAGGCTTTCAATCCGAAGATGGCTCTTTCGCGCTACAGGTTCCTGCCAATTGGGACACACTAAAAGCGAATTCATCGAACTTCATCTTCGCTCCCAAAGGCGCTTACGGGAAAATACCGAATCAAAGCGAAGATTCAATGATGGTAACTCATGGAATTTTTGTCGGAGTGATGGAAGTCCGACAAGGCGATCTGGCTTCTGCGACAAGGGCTTTTATCCAACGCCAACTGGAAACCAATGCTGATTTCCAGCCGATTGGACAGATAAAAGAAACTTCTCTCGCCGGGCAGCAGGCGTTGGCAGCAGCCGTCGCAGGCCCTTCGGCGATCAATGGAGTCGCGGAAATTGATGTCACCTACACCACTGTGACTTCAGACGGTAGGATGTTTTACATCGTCACCATCGCCCCAGAAGACGAAGCGGAGGCATACAAAGCCGCATTTCAGCAAATTCTTCGCAGCTTGCGGCTGGCAAAATAGGCTGAACCTGCAATTGAGCAACGTGAATGACACAAGAAATTCGGCTAGCGTGAACTTTTTTCGCACCAAGTGAGAAAATTTTGCATTAGCTTATAGACAAAATTCTAATCGTGTTTATAATGCGCTCACCTTCTCCCCTATAACAGCTCTGGTTGAAGTACTAAGTGCTAAAACGTTGTTGAATTTAACCCCAATGATTGGAGGGTGTGCCCCGATGCGTTGTCAACACTGTAACTATCAGATCTTTTCGTACTCTCGCTGTTGCCCGAACTGTGGTCGTTCTGTTCAGACAAAAGCTGTTGTTCAGAATGAAATCAAAGTTCCTCAAACACGTTTGGATTTCTGGGTCGCTGGCTTGAGAAGGCAACTTCACCTAACAACTACGGTACGCCGTACAACGGCGTAACAAGTTTCTCCCGTTGGTTCGCATACTGACTAAAAACGCCTCGCTGTTTATCAACAACAGCGAGGCGTTCTTGTTTTTGCTTCCTGACCAACTTTCCTCAGTTCGTCACATCCGTCAGAAACTGCGCGTAAAGCGATTCAGTCTGTTCTTTGGTCAGCTTGCCTGAATGAATCAGAATTCGGAATCTAAGGGTTAATGTTTGTCCAGGTTCCAAAGTGTAATTCAGAGTTTTTGCACCTTTGGTGAACTCTTTGGCTCCGAATGGATTCGCAGCAAAGAGTCCATAGCCACGCGCATGCCAGTAAGTCGGATAAGTCGGATTCTTCGGATGGTCAAAGATGCCAACAACCACATCTTCGCCTTTGACCGTTCCCGAAAGAGTCATCCATTTGGCGCGAGTTCCCCAAGCTTCTTTCTCGCCAATCTTGCCTTCGCTGCTCAGATAAACGCCCGCCACACCAGCATTGTCCATAACTGGAACTTTGGTCGGAACGCCATTCGCGTCGGTAAAAACTTCCGGCTTGTTCGACGGCTCTTCCAACGTGCGCGTCACGCGAATGCCGAGAGCGCCTTCTTTGGAGTCGTTGAAAACCACTTTTTCCTTTTGAGCCGTCAGCGTGATAACTCGGTCAATTATGCGAACGTCTTTGCCAGCACGGAAAAAGATTTGATCGTCTTCCTGCATGATTTTCGAGCCATCCGGCATGATCCAATCCATCGAAGCGTTCATCTGTGCCACGCCTTTGCCATTTTTGACAATCTTGGCGGAGCGGTGTTTGATCGTGCCGAATTTTTCGATCACGCCACGATCTCGCTTCACGCCTTCGGGCGGAGTGTTCCAAAAATCAACGCCGTTGATGTTTCCGTAATTGAACCAGGCCGAAATGTGATGCGGATGGTCTGTGCGTTCACCCGCCACTTTTTCCAGCGGAAAGCCGCGAGTGACAGTCGTGCCCTTTGACGTGCGGAGCGGATACAAAATCGGCTTCTTCTGATCGTCCCAGAACACGTAAGAAGTGAACGGCTGCCCGTCAACCGTCACGTCGTACTGCTTTTTCTCTTTGTTTTCGGTGACTTTAACGGCTTGCGCGTTGGTGACAATTGCCGCCGACACCAAACAACACATCATCAGAGATGCTACAAAAATTTGCTTCATGATTTCTTCCGTTGGGTGAGAAAACAGGCGAAAGAGCGCGGAAAACTCTTTCGCCTGTTGATGAACTAAGAGGCCACGACTTCGCGTTTCTTGTCGTCGAACGTGACTTTCTTGCCAGTTTGAATTGCCTTGATCGTCATGCACAAGGCAACCGAATGGTTGTACGCCGCATGAATGTCGGCGTTGGTCTTCTGGTTGCGATCTTTGACGCACTTCATCCAGTTACGCATGTGGGCAACTGTTTGATTGTCAGCGCCTGTGTCGGCAGAAGCGACCACGCCGCCTTCGTCAGCCAAAGTTAGCGGAGCCAACTGGTTCGGTTGCATGCTCATCGGCTTGGCGTGACGTTCGATCAAACCGCCGTCGGGAGTGACCTTGTTCGTGTCCAGATCGAGCGTGCCGCCGTTGGAATAATAGACTTCTTTGATCAAACCTTCGGGGTTGGTTGAAACCGTCGCGTTGGTCTGGCGCGAAGCGTACAGCACCTGGAACGCCTTGTCGGTTTTCGGATTGTGGTAATCGAACACCGCCGTCATCGTGTCCCAATTCGTGCGCCCGTCTTTCCACAGATATAAACCTCCGTTGGCGACGACGCTGCGCGGATGCGGAATGCCTGTGAACCAATGCACGGTGTCAATCTGGTGAACCATCCATTGATCCGGGATGCCCGACGAAAACGGCCAGAACAAACGGAATTCCAGGTGATGGCGCGGATTGAACGGCAGTTTCGGATCGCGGTTAATCAGAAAACGTTTCCAATCGGTGTCTTCCTGCTTCATCAGCGGCACGACGCGGGGACGACGCCAGCGCCCGGGCTGATTCACATTCCAGTTCATTTCAGCCATGACGATGTCGCCGAACTTGCCGGATTCCAAATACTCTTTGGCGCGCATGTAGCTTGGGGTTGAACGGCGCTGCGTTCCAACCTGAAAGACTTGCTTCGATTTGCCGATCACGTCCAAAGCTTCGTTGGCGTCGGACATGATGTTGGCAAACGGTTTTTCGGCGTACACGTCTTTGCCGGCTTTGACGGCTTCGATGGCGTGATAAGCGTGCTGAAAATCCGCCGTGGCGACAATCACGGCGTCAATGTCTTTCATCGCGTAAAGCTCTTCGTTGTTGCGAGCCATAGCGATTTTCGCAGCTTTGGTTTTGTATTTTTCGCTGTTCTGGATTTTCGCCGTATTGGTTTCGCGGTGATGTTTCCAGATGTCGCTGACCGCAACCAATTCAAAATTGAGTTCTGCGGCCTGACTGAAAAACGCCGGAACCAGCGAACCCATCATGCGGTCGCCAGCGCCGACAATGGCGGTGCGAACTTTGCCGTTCGCGCCAAGAATTCGGTCGTAGCTGTAAGCTGGCATGCTCGTCGCAGCCACCCCGACAGCCGCAGCCGACGAAGTTTTCATAAAATCTCTGCGAGTGGTGTTACTCATTTTGTCTCCCATTAAGAGTAGTTGGCGGTTCGCAGTTCGCGGTTCACCGCTAAATGCAGTGTTTGGTTGCGAATGGTGAACCATTTCAAGTTGCAGTCAAAAGATTAGACGTTCACGGTTCATAGCCAACGGTCAAAAGGCCGTGAGCCGAGAACAGCGAATCTGAAATTCGATCAAGGCAGGTTTATTTGTTTCTTTGCTCTTTCATCAGCACGTAGATGCATGATGACCATCGCAATTGGAAAACCTAGTCCCAGCAATATCGCAGGCGCTCCGAAAAAATGCAGGGAGCCAGCAATTGAGGAAAAGATTAACCAACTTCCAGCAGTAACGATAACCATCTCTTTTGCATAATGCCATTGCTGCAGAATTGCCCACCCTGTAAGAACCATAAGCAAACTGGTGATGACTCCAACGATTCCAATTGTCATGCCAAGTGGGTCGCCCCAATAGGTAATCGTCTCAATTACGCCTGGTAATAAAAAGGCTAATCCGATGAGAATGCTCAGTACTCCAATAATCATACTGCCTCCATTTTTTCGGTTCGACATAAGTTGCTTTAAGTTTGGCCCCGCTATTACTCCTTGTTAGCGAGTGCAGAACTATTTCAGATAACGGTCGAACCATTCCCAAATTGCTGGGTAGTTCTTTTCGATTCCCGGCCAATACGTGTGCGGTCCGCCGGGCTGAACTGTCAAATGGACTGGTCGTTTCAGTTCTTCGTATTTCGCCTTCAACAGTTGCGATTGTTGAACCGGCACGGTTTTGTCTGCGTCGCCGTGAACCAGAAACAGCGGCGGGGCTTCACCGGTCAAATGATAGATTGGCGAAACTGATTTCAGTTGAGCTTCGAGGTCTGTGATCTTGCCGAACATATCGGGAAAGAGCGTCGGCCTGATTTTCTCAATCGCCTTGTAACCGTTTTCGGCTCCCCAGTTGATGAAATCCACTGGCGGAAACCAAGCCATGATCGCCTGTACGCGGCTGCTGATTCTTTCTACCGGGTCTTTCGCGTCCGGTTTGCCGTCATCGGCAGTCAGCGCAGTCATCAACGCCAAATGCCCGCCCGATGAGCCGCCGACAATTCCCAAACGGTTCGGATCAACGCCGTATTCTTTGGCATGAAGCCGGACAAAACGAACCGAGCGTTTGATGTCGCCGACCATTTCCGGCACAGGAAAGCGTGGTGTGCTGCCGTGACGAACCAGAAAAAGCGTGAATCCTCCGTTGAGCAAGCCTTGCGCCCAATGCTGCGAACGCAATAAAACTTCTTCGCTCGGGATGTCTGATTTTTTGGATTTCCAGCTTCCGCTGACAATGAGTATGACGCCGATGTTCTTCGGCTTGGTTTCAGGAATCATCACGTCCAACGTCAGCGCCATCCCGTCTTTGTGGCCGTAAACAACGTCTTCAGTGATCCGGCATTTGATAGGGTCTAGTTTGAAGTCATCTGCTCCAACATTTGTGAACAGGAAAATGCAGAGCAGCAAGCTCGTTGAGATCAGAGACAATTTTTTCATACTTTTGGTTAGCGAGTGAGTTGGTCTAACAAAGTCTGAAGGATTATAAACCCTGAAAAGTGAACTGTCAGCCTTCGCCAGCCCAAAGAAATAAAAAACGCGCGACACAGGAGACAGGCTCAATCATCGCGCGCATTACAACTCAAATCGAATTGCAATTATTCCTGAGTTTCGGTGATGTAAGTTGTAATTCCTTGATCGGCGGCGGACAACGCCGCAGCCAGTTTTTTGGTTTTGGTCGCGTCTTTGGCCAGTTTGGTTTTCGCCGCCGGATCGGTAGCTGTGGCGGCTTTCTTTTCCTGCTTGGCGGCTTTGGCGGCAAGAATAGTAGCGGCAGTTTTCAATCCGTTCTGGGCAATTATCAAAGCGACTGTTTCTTTATCCATTCGGGTAAATCTCCTTTTGTTTGGGACATCCGGTTGTAATGAAAATCGTCTGAAAGCAACTGCCGCCAATCAGCCCGGCAAGGCTGCAATCAAACGATCAATGTCTTCTCGCGTGTTGTGCAGATGCGGCGAGATTCGCAATCGGCCAAGTCGTGGCGTGATGATAATACGACGGTCGTTCAAAATTCGATACAGTTCATCGGCTGAAAATCTTTCGTGGCGGCAACAAATCACTGCCGACTTTTCTCCTTGACGCCGCGAACTGACAACTTGATAGCCTCGCTCAGTCAGTTGATCGCTCAGATAATCGCCGAGTTCAAGCAGATGATTTTCAATCCGCTCCAGACCAAGTTGCAAAAACAACTCAATGGCCGCGCCAAGCCCTGTGATGCCTGCAGTATTCAATGCTCCGGGTTCAAAGCGTCGTGCGGCGTTGGCAAAAGGCTGATTTTCACTGACAAAATCAAACGGGTTGGCGACTGACATCCAACCAACTACCGTCGGTTGAATTCGCGCCATCGCCTGCCGAGAAATGTAAAACAGCGCGACGCCATCCGGCCCCAGCAAAAACTTGTGAGCATCCGCCGACAACGCATCAATCGAACAAGCTTGCACATCCAGCTTCAACGCTCCCAGTCCTTGAATCGCGTCAACGACAAACAACACGCCCCGTTCGCGGCAGTAGCGACCAATCGTCGCCAGATCATTACGAAACCCGCTGGCGTATTCGACGAAGCTCAAACTGACAACGCGCGTACGCGAATCAATCAAGCTCAGAATTTCATCGGTTTCCAAACGAGCTTCGCGCTCGTGAGCCATTCGCAACTCGACATTGAATTCGCGGCTGATTCTGCGCCAAGGCATCAGGTTAGCCGGAAACTCGCAATCGGCTGTAACGATGTTGTCGCCCGCTTGCCACTGGATACCATTGGCAACGAATGCCAATCCCGAAGAAGTATTCGGTGCGAAGGCGATTTCGTCCGCTTCAGCATTGATGAACTGCGCCGCAAGCTGTCGAACTTTTTTGACACGACTTCCCCACTTTTCGAAATTGACGAAACCGTGTTGAAGCAGGTCTGAGGTGTATTCCAGCATGCGCTCAGCCACAGGAACTGAAATCGGGCAGACGGCTGCGTGGTTCAGGTAAACATAATTTTTAGTGACGGGAAAAAGCTCTCTGATTTCTGGAGTCATATTTTGAAACAAGTGCGGACTTTGCCGACTTCGATGTTACGGTGATTGAAAACAGCAGTTCGTGAATAAACGGAAAGTTGGTTCAGTTGCTCATCGTCCAACAAACCAAGTTGACGCAGCGTTTCGATGACAACGGGGTCGCGCGCTCGGCGAATGTCGCCGTCTTCGATCTTGATTGCAATGCCCAAGCCTTTCGGATACCTGAAGCAAGGTTTGATGCCGAGCAATTGAACGCCTTCAGCGCCGACTTTGGAAAGAATCTGCCCACGCGCCGCTCGCATCAAATCGGTGTCCAAACGTCCGCGCGTGCCGCCGACCAATTCAGGAAATTCGATCATTGAATCAACGACGCGCTCAGCAGTCTGACCAAACTCTGCTCCAAGCTCCGTGTGGCGAATTCCAACCAGCCGAGCATAGCTGCGCGCCATCGCCAGAATGCTGACGCCAAACACTGGCGCGCTACATCCGTCCACAGCAACCGCGACATCTTCAACTGGGACATCTGCAAAGCGAGCAATCACAGAGCGGATTTGCCGCTGAATTGCATGTTCCAGGTGGATGTAATCCGTTGTCGGTTCGCCAAGAAATCTGGAAAACGCCAGCATCCCAGAGTGTTTGCCAGAACAATTGTTGTGAAGGTTTTGCGGCGGGCGGTTTTCGGCAATCAATTTTGCGGCAGCCGTTTCGTCAAATGGCGTGTGCGCTCCGCAAAGCAAATCGAGTTCGGTCAAACCGATTTTTTTCAGAATTGAATTGGCGACTTCGATATGAATGTCTTCGCCGCTGTGCGACGCACTGATAATCGCAAGCTCTTTGTTTGTCAGGCGAAAACGATCGGCGGCTCCGCTTGTCAAAATAGGAATGGTTTGAAAGGGCTTGGCCGCCGAACGATACCAAGTGCGAGCTTCGACATCACCGAGTGACCTGATAAGTTCACCATCGCCTGTAACTACGGCAATAAATCCACGATGCAGCGATTCGATCATTGAACCGCGAGTAATTTCCACCAACGGTTTTGACGCGCAATGATTCTGCTGTTGAGTCATAGCGCGATGATAATCAGCCGTCGCGCAAAAGAAAATCGCCGCCCGGTTTTGTCTTCCGAGCGGCGATCAATGAAAGAGGAGGTTATGCGAGACGTTATCGTTTGCGATTTTTCGTCGGGCCAAGCTTCAATACATGAAGCTGAATTTTACGGCGGCCAAACTGTCGGGCTTCACGATTGTCGGGAACCCAAACATCAACGATGTTCCCTTTGATGACTCTGCCGGTGTCTTCCACCTTGTAAACGCCCGTGTATTTGCCAGATTTGATTTGAACAACAGAACCAAGCGGCAACACTCGCGGATCGGCGGCAACCACACCACGTCGAACATAAGTTCCTGCGCGTGTCCGGCCTTTCAACGCATAAGCCGTCGCCTGAAACGTCATCGGATCGCCCATGTTTTCAAGGCTGGGCATAGAAAAGTTTCGTCCATCGGTTTTGGATTCTTTGGCGGCGACTTTGAAATTCGGCGTCGGGGTTTTCGGTTTGATTTTCGGTTCGGCGATTTCGGTTTCTCTGCCCAGTTCAGCCTTCGCATTGGCTTTTGGTGAAGCGATATTCACCAAAGCCACAGAATTGGGATCGGTAGTTGATTGCGAATCGGATGAAGAGGCTTTCGGTAATGATTGAGTTGGCGATGATTGGCTTTGAGCATTGGCTCCGAAATGAAGCGCCGCTGACAAACAAACTGTACAAGCAATTCCCACTGTCTTGTTAAAGTTAATGACCATAAGATCCATTCGTCTCCTTGTTATGGCCCACATTAGGGCGTTGAACCGACTTCAAACTAACGCTTCCCCTCTGTGCGGATCGGACACAAAGGCCACAATCAAATCTCTTCCCTCGCTTTTCACAAAGCGAACTCAGCATTGACTGAGCAGGGGCACCTATTCACGTTTTTTTTATCCATTCGTTTCGTTTGGGCTTCTTTTCGCGGTTCGAGACTGCAACCGCAAACGTGAAAGAACTTCACGGCGTTAGTCGAAGCAATGAAAGAACACGGCACGAAGTGTAGCATCCGAAAATTTGAATTTGGGGACACGATTTCGGGTAATGGGCTAAGTTGCCTGTTATGGCAACCTTAAGTAGGAAAATTTTTTCTCGATTTGGCTTTGGGGTGTGTAAGAAAGTAAGAGTGGCTTGAAAAGGAACGAAGCCGAAATTTTGTCAGTGTACCAACATGCTTCATCCATTTTTTCGGATTTGGGATGGTATAACCAGTTGCGCATGCTCAATTTGGCGAAAAACTTCCCTTCATGGCGCATCTAAATCCAACAAAGTTTCCGCAAGTTCGGTTGGTGTCACTGTGGCAGTGCCCACTTTCGCAACAACGACTCCGGCAGCGTGATTGGCAATGACTGCTGCGTCAGCAACACTCGCTCCCGTAGCCATTGCCAAAGCCAGCGTGGCGATCACTGTGTCACCAGCGCCTGTCACGTCGTAGACTTCGCGCGCAACCGTCGGAATATGAGTCAGCCGGTCTTCGGCATCCAGCAAGCTCATGCCGTGTTCGCCTCGCGTAATCAGAACGTTGGCGCAGATCAGTAATTCGCGGATTCGATGAGCGGCGGCAATCAGCGAAGCATCGTCCACGATTTCAATTCCGCTGGCTCGTTCGGCTTCGGGTTGGTTGGGCGTTATGACATCCACGTTCTGATAGCTGAGGAAGTTTTTGATCTTCGGGTCGAGGCAGACAATTTTGCCAGCCGCGCGCGTTGCCGAAATCACAGCCTCCAGCGCTCGCGGCGTCAGCAAGCCTTTGTCGTAATCGGAAATGATGACGGCTTCGGCTTCGCATAAAGCTGTCTTGAACACTGCAATGACTCTATCTTCAATGTCAGCAGAAATTGGCGAACGATCTTCGCGGTCGGCCCTGACCATTTGCTGGCTGTGAGCCACAATCCGCGTCTTTCGTGTAGTAGGGCGAGAATCTTCAATAATCAATCCGTCTGTTGCCGCTCCGCGTTCTGCGAACTTGCGACGCATCAACCCGCCTGCTTCGTCATCGCCGATAATGCCAATCGGCAAAGCTTTCGCGCCCAATTCGATCAAATTGGAAACAACATTCCCTGCTCCGCCCAGATGCCAGGATTCGCGTTTGACTTCGACGACCGGAACCGGAGCTTCCGGCGAAATGCGACGGACTTCGCCCCAGATGAATTCATCCAGCATCAAATCCCCAAGCACGATCAGTTTATGATTCGGGAACTGGTTTAAGATTTCTTGTGCGCGTTGTTGATTCATTTTTGTTTCAGTTTGGTAATCCAGATTCCGGTATGCACGTCGTTGAACAGAATCAGGTCGCCAAAAATCCTGGCACCGAAAGTGAATTGTGCGACGCTGGCGAATTCAGGCGTTCGCGGAATTTGCAGCCGAACGATTTCGCGGCCTTGCCGAGCCAGATTTCCTGCCAGTTCGCCGGACACATCCAGCAACCGACCTGCGCCGCCGTAATAGCCCATCGCCAGCAGATCATTTTCCGCCCAGACATTGTAAGCGCCGCCCTCTGGCAAAACATATTCGGCGATTCTGCGCGGATTGGCGACGTCGCTTACGTCAATCACATGAAGCATTCCACGCCCGATACGCCTGACCCCTTTGGTCGGGTCGAATTCCGCCGGAATGACTTCGTCGCCGACGAACACATAATTTTTATGCCGAAAGACTTCGCGCGTCCCCGCCAGCCAGCCTTTGCCGTACAAATCCGCGTGATTGAATCGAAATTGGCTGACCAGTTTCGGCTGTTCGGGGCTTCCTCCGCGAATTCCAGCGCCTACATCCAGAATCACCAAGCCGTCACGCCAGTAGGCCAGATAAGCCAATCCGTCTTTGACCTGAACATCATGAAGATGCCGCTCACCCATAGACATGCCTGCATCGTGGTCATTTTGGACTTTTGCAACCGGCAAGCCCAATTCCCAACGTCCAACTTGTTTTGGCTGTTTGGCGTTGCGGAAATCCAGCACGCGCATCGAACCGGTCGCGTCATCAGTCAAGTAAACATAATGGCCGTCAATGAATGCGTTGTGAACCGCTCCGCTAATCGTTTCGGTAAAAGCCGAAAGAATTTTCGGATGAGCCAGATTGGACGTATCCAAAAACAGGACTCCGTTTTGACGATTCGAAGCGCCTTCGCGGGTCAAAACTCCAACGCGACCATCCGCCGTCAAACTGATATCCAAAATCGCGCGCGCGTCAATTTTCAACGTCTCGGTCAACAAGGGTTTTGTCGGATCGGAAATGTCGTAAACCCGAAGCTCGTCTTTCAATGTCGCAACATATAAATAATTGCCGAACGGCCACAACTCCGAAGCCTGAATTGCTCCGAGCGGAATTCTCCCGATGGTTTCCAGTTCGCGCTCGACGCCGCGAGCCGAAACCGTGACAGTGCTTTTCGCCGATTGCCCACCTGCCGAAGCAGTCACGTCAAGCTTGCCTGGAAGCTCGGCCACAAATCTGCCGTCATTTTCCATCTGAGCGCCTTCGCCGCCGACCGACCAGCGAACTTTGGCAAACCTGGCTGAAGCTCCTTCGGCAGTTTTTGCCGAAGCGTTAAACCGAATCACATCGCCGGTTCGCGCTGTTATCAAACGCGGCTCCAGATTCAAACTGTGAACATCGCTGTTGACGACCTCAACGATCAAACTGCCTGTCACGCCATCGGAGTTGACAACACTGGCAGTGATTGTCGTTTTGCCAACTGACCGCGCAGTGATTTGACCGATTTGATCAACCGTTGCCACAGTCGGATTGGCCGAACGCCAACTCAACCGGGCATCTCTGTTTTGTGCGCCGCTGGCATCAAAGACTTTTGCGGTCAGTTTGAATTGTTCACCGACGGCCAGCGATTCAGAAAAAGGCGCGATTTCAATTTTCGCGGCGCGCGCTGCTTTGACACGAATCGTCGCGCGAGCCTGTTTGCCATTGACGATGGCGACGACTTGAACGTCACCTGCGGCCAGCAAACTGATTTTGCCGTCACCATCCACAGTAGCCAATTCGTTAGGCAGGACAATCCAGTAACCGGCTTTGACTTCGGTTTGGCGACCGCGTTCGTCCGTGATGAAAGTTTTTAGTTGAAGTTGCCGACCGACTTCGGCTTCGGCGTTGGCAGGAGCAATAGAAACTCTGACTGAACTCTGCTGGCCTGAAACCTGGAAAGAACCATCGAAAAAATTGCTGGCTGTTCCGCCTTGAAGTAACAACGTCACCAGCACCAATGCCAAAACCAATCGCCTAAAGGCATGACAACAGACAGATTTTTTCATGATTCCAAATAGATTTTAGTCACGCGGCAAAGTAGAAGCTGCTGTAAGAAAGCTTCACTGCCTGGCCGCGCGCAATTCATCATCAAAAAGTTTCGACAGCCGAACACCGCGCGAATCTTCGTCGGACATTGCGCGCAAAACTGTGCTCCAGGGTTTGAGTTCTTTGGTTTTGCCGCCGTGAACGAATTCGACATTCGGTTCGGTCTGCACGCGAGCCACGCCGAGTTTCATTTCTCGCACTTTCCATTCGCCTTTCAGTTCGCGGCGCAACACTTCGCCGTAATACGCCGTCACCTGTTGAAAGAAAGGCTGTTCGGTTTGCGCCGTAGTGTGCGAAGTCAAATATCCCGCAATCAAATTATCCAGCCGCCGCAAACTTCCGCGCGAATAATCCAGTTTGCCGATTCGTTTTTCCAGCTTCATCACGTGCATCGGAACGCTGCCGACAAAAACGCGCGCGTCCGGAATCAATTCTTCCAGCGCGTGACGCGGGCGGCTGGTTTCCTTGAACGACGCTTCGGATTCGTACAGCACGCCGTATCCCGGAGCCGTCGCCGTTTTGCCTTTGCGCGAAGAAAGAGAAACCGTGATCGGATAAAACAATTCCAGCACACGTCCGTCGCTGAGTTTGGTGCGCGTGAATTTGCCGGGCTGTTTGGTCAGATTGCCTTCGGTTTCATTGGCGACCAGCTTTTGCCCTTCGGCAAAACTGATACGGCGACCAGCGGCGGTTTTTGAACTCGGAGACTGAGCCGGGCTGATGCTGAAGACGATTAAAAGCAAAAGGAAAAGTTGCGGGTAGCGGAAAAACTTGGACTGCAAACGACACCTCTCGATTGAATAATTTCCAGCGATGCCAAATCGCTGAGCATTTGGGAGCGCCACTTTTAGTATGGCACAGGCAAAGAACGAAGGCGGCAGGAATTTTTTGCCACTCGAATCTTGTCTTTCCGAAGTGAAGCAGATTAAATCTCGCCCGCGTTCAAACTTCACACTCATCAAGAGGAAATCATGCGAAAACAATTCTGGCTGTTGCTGGCGACGGTAATTCTTTTGTTCCCGGCGGGGATTCACTCGGCGACACAATACGATCTGGTGATTTACGGCGGCACAGCCGCCGCCGTAACTGCCGCCGTTCAAGCCAGGCAAATGGGCAAAACGGTCATCATCGTTTCGCCGGACAAATACCTGGGCGGACTTTCCAGCGGCGGGCTTGGCTTCACCGACACAGGCAACAAAGCCGTCATCGGCGGGTTGGCGCGAGAGTTTTATCATCGCGTTTATCAGCATTATCAAAAGCCCGAAGCCTGGCGACAGGAAAAGCGCGAACAGTTCGGAAACAAAGGACAAGGCACTGTCGCGCTGGACGGCGAAAATCGCACGATGTGGATTTTCGAGCCGCACGTTGCCGAACAGGTGTTTGAAGATTTCATCCGCGAACACAAAATCCCTGTCGTTCGCAATGAATGGCTCAACCGCAAAACCGGCGTTCGCAAAGTCGGCGCGCGCATCGTTTCCATCAGAACCCTTAGCGGAAAAACTTACGCCGCGAAGATGTTCATTGACGCCACTTACGAAGGCGATTTGATGGCCGCCGCCAGCGTCAGCTATCACGTCGGGCGCGAATCCAAAGATCAATACGGCGAACAATGGGCGGGCGTGCAAACCGGCGTGCTGCATCACCGACATCATTTCGGCGCGGTCAAGGAAAAGATCAGCCCGTACCTAATTCCAGGCGATCCACGAAGCGGCGTGCTGCCCGGAATTTCAACCGCGCCGCCGGGCGATTACGGCGCGGCTGACAAAAAAGTCCAGGCTTATTGCTTTCGCATGTGTTTGACCGACCATGCCGACAACCGAGTTCCCTTCCCCAAACCTGTTGGCTACGATCCGAAGCAGTACGAATTACTGTTGAGAATTTTTCAGGCCGGCTGGCGCGAGACTTTTCAAAAATTCGACCGCATTCCCAACCGCAAAACCGACACCAACAATCACGGCCCTTTCAGCACCGACAACATCGGGATGAATTACGACTACCCCGACGCAAGTTATGAACGCCGCCGAGCCATCATCCGCGAACACGAGCAATACCAAAAAGGCTGGCTGTATTTCATCGCCAACGATCCGCGCGTGCCGAAAGACGTTCAGGAAGAGTTTCGCAAATGGGGACTGGCGCGCGATGAGTTCAAGGACAACGGCAACTGGCCTCACCAGATTTACGTCCGCGAAGCCCGGCGGATGATCGGCGCTTACGTCATGACCGAAAACGAATTGCTGAAAAGACGCCCGACGCCGGAATCGGTTGGAATGGGTTCTTACGGCATAGATTCGCACAATATCCAACGCTACATCATCGGCAGTGGCAAAGACGCTTACGTCCAAAACGAAGGCGACATTGGAGTTTCAACCAATGGCCCATACCAGATTGCGTATGGCTCGTTGGTTCCGAAACGAGGGCAGATTGAAAACCTGCTCGTGCCGGTCACGGTGTCGAGTTCGCACATCGCTTACGGCAGCATTCGTATGGAACCGGTGTTTATGATTCTGGGACAATCGGCGGCGACGGCGGCGGCAATGGCGATTGACGGCAAGCTGGCTGTGCAGGACGTGCCTTACGCCAGACTGAAAGAAAAACTGTTGCAGGACAAACAGGTGCTGGAATTCGCCACTCCGTCCACAAAGTAAACGCGGAGTTCTGCTTCAGTTTTGTAAAAGCTTGGCCGTTGGCGAAATCGTCCGCAACCGTAGCGCAAGCTCGCCAAGCTTGCGCCGCTCGGCAGCCGCGCTATTTGTTCGAAGTGGACACGCCGTGCATCAGGCACTGAGCGAGGCGTTCGCTGTTGCAGAAGTTCACGCCACGCGAACAGCGCAACCTTGGCGAGGTTGCGTTACGGTCCCTGTTGCGACTCCGTTTGCCGGCGATAGCTCCAAGGCCAGTCTTGTGCGTTAACAACCAAGCCCGCTTTGACCGGATTGTTGATAACGTAATTGACCACACGCTCCCATTCGCCGGGCTGGCGAATGATGTGATCGTAACTCTCATGTTGCCAAAATTGTCCGCTGCGGTTGAGGATTTCGTTGCAACGCCGCGCCGTCCAGCCTTTGAGCGCGCCCATGATCGAAGCTAGCACGAACTGGCACGTCTTTTCATCCGCGTCCGCAGGCAATATCTGTCTCAACGCCATCTGCCGCTCCTGAGTCCTTTTTTCCGCCAAAGCCACTGCCAACTCTTCCGTCAGGTAGGGCGCAAACACGACGTGTGCGTGATTGGGCATGACGCAAAAAGCGTCCAGCCGATAGACCTTGCCGTCGCGATGGCGCAAGCCTTCGTCCACGATGGCGGCAACGGCGGCTTCTTTTAGCCACAACGGCCCGGTTTGCGCGCCGTCCAACACTTCTTCGAACTTCTTGAACCAGCGGCGGTGGTGTTTGAGTTTTTCTTCGGCTACGGCGTCAGGGTCGGGCACGGTTCCCGGCGGAGAGAGCGCAGCCCATCGCACCAACGTCATTTCCAACTGCTTCTTCTCGACGCGCCACTGTTCGATCACAGACTGGGGCAACGAACCATCCAACCGGAACGTAACAAATAACGTCGCCTCTGGCGGCTGTATGTGCGGCAAGTTGCGCCCGTAATACCCTTTGTAATCGTATTGGTTCATGGTGAAACCTATTGCGCCCGCAGCGCAACCTCGCCAAGGTTGCGCTGGTCACATTGCGAATATCTTTGCGGAACGGACAGATCCCTACAAGCCATTGCACTCAGTTCAGCGTGTGCGTGGCTATCAATGCGACGCCTGCGCAATCAGCGCAACCTTGGCGAGGTTGCGCTACGGTTGCGAAGATCGCACAGTCTGGCGAACTTGTTCCAATAACTGATCTACCGCCGCTTGTAATTCGTTCGTGTATCCCCGTTGTTGCCTCCAAAATCTATGGTTCATATTGAAAGGCGGGCGCATCGTCTCACCGTAGCGCAAGCTCGCCAAGCTTGCGCCGCTCGGCAGCCGCGCTATTTGTTCGAAGTGGACACGCCGTGCATCAGGCACTGAGCGAGGCGTTCGCTGTTACAGAAGTTCACGCCACGCGAACAGCGCAACCTTGGCGAGATTGCGCTACGCTTGCGGAGAACAGCGCAACCTTGGCGAGTTACGGTTGCGCTGACAGTGCCGACTGCCGCACCTGTTCCAACAACTGATCCACCGCCCCCTGCAATTCGTCCACATCCACCTGCCGCGAAGCGAGCCAATCGTCCAGCGAGGTGAACGCGCCTCGCCCGCCGGAGCAGCTTCGGCGTGTCGGCGGTGATAATCAGATCGAAATTGGCTGGCATTCAATAACCCTCTGGCAAAAATGTTCTTGGGGCTGCCACGAACTTTGTGTTGATGATTGTGGCCTTACTGATTGGCGGCGGGAGCATAAAGCAAGGCGGTTGTTCCGCAAGCAAAAGGTTAGGCCAGACTGACACCGAAACGTTACGAGTCAAACAAAATGTCAAATTTGACTCACGCGCGGATTTCATGTTTCATGCGGCATCGTTTTTCAGAAGACAAACAGGACTTTCGGTAAGCTTTTGAGCGAAATCTCTGCCGAAAAGTGACGCCCAAATTCATAGCAAAGCATATTTTGATCGTGAGCACAGTCCATTCCGAACAACCGACTGGCCAACACGGCTCAGAGCCTGTGTCGGCGAATGAAACGACGTTCTGGCGCGTCGAAGGCAGTTTGCTTAATTTAAGCGCCGTTCGCCCGGTCGCCTTTTTCACCTGGAATTCCCAAAGCTTTTCAGAACGCTGGGTGCGCCGAAGTTCGCTGGCTCTGTCGGCAATTGTTCGCCCATTGCTGTACGCCGTTGACCGCGTGTTTGCTACACGCTTCTTGCACACACTGTTGCGTGGAATCAGCCGCGACCGGCTGGATTTGCTTGGCGAAGAGTATTTTCATTACTACCTGAAACCCAGACTGAAACCTCAAGGCGTGGAAAAACTGAAAGAGGCAATGGCCAACGGCGAAAACGTCGTGCTGGTCAGCCAGGGTTTGGAACACGTGATGCGCCCGCTGGCGAAATATCTAGGAGTCGAGCGGCTGGTCGCCAATCGTCTGGAATTCTGCGACGGACTGGCTACGGGCAGATTGCTTTCGCCTGTGGTTCGCCCGCGCCAGATTCTGGCCAGAATCATAGGCCGAAACCCGGATGGCCGCGTTGTGTTGGGAAAACTTTCCCGCAATTTGGGCAATCCGGAGGAAGTGCTGAAAAAAGCAATCATCCCAACTCGACGAATTGTTCAACCACTCACATCGCCAACCGTCGTATTCGAACCGTATAAACAACTTGGCAATCTTTCGATGACTGACTCGCACGCTGGCAAAAACGTGCTGTTGATTGGCTTCACCGGGTTCATCGGCAAAGTCTGGCTGGCCAAAGTGCTTCAGGAATTGCCGAACATCGGCAAAGTCTTTTTGCTGATTCGCCGCCAACGTTCGGTGACGGCTCAACGCCGTTTTGAAAAAATTGCCGACGAATCTCCGGTGTTTAACACACTGCATGAGATTCACGGCGAAAACTTCACCAGATTTCTGGCCGACAAGATCGAAGTCATCGAAGGCGATGTCAGCCAGCCAGGATTGGGGATCGCACCGGATGTTCGCGCTCGACTGCAAACGCAACTCGATCTGGTCATCAATAGTTCCGGCTTGACGGATTTCAACCCGGATTTGCGGCAGGCGCTGGCCATTAACGTTGACGGCACGATTCACCTGCTGGATTTCATACGCGATTGCAAACAGGCGACACTGCTCCACCTTTCCACCTGTTATGTCGTCGGTTTCCACGACGGACGCATTCAGGAAACGCTGGTGCCGAATTACACGCCAAAAGGGCTTGCCGATTACGACGCCGAGATCGAATACGAAACGCTGCATCAACTGGCCAAAGAAATAGAAGCGCGCGCCGAATCCGCTGAAGTCACAGAGTTGCTTCGCCAACAAGTTTTGGAAAAAGGTCAACGAGCCAACAAACAACTTTCAAATTCGGAAATCGAAGCTCAGATTCGCAAACAACGCCAACGCTGGGTTCGCAACGAATTGACAGAAGCCGGCATGCAGCGCGCTCAAGAATTCGGATGGCCGAACACCTACACGTTCACCAAGAGTTTGGCCGAATCGTTGATCGCCATTCGCGGAAAAGATTCGAACGGCGAAGATTTGCCGGTTGCCATCGTCCGGCCTTCCATCGTCGAAACTTCGACACACGATCCGTTCAAAGGCTGGAACGAAGGCGTCAACACGTCTGCGCCGATTTCGTACCTGCTGGGCACGTTCTTTCGCCAATTGCCGTCGAACGGCAAAAAATGTTTGGACATCATCCCGGTTGATCTGGTCGTTCGCGGCATGATCCTGATCGGCGGCGCGCTGATCGAACGCCGCCACGAACAGCTTTATCATCTGGCGACTTCGGCGGTGAACCCCTGCAACATGCGCCGCACGATTGAACTGACAGGCTTGGCGCACCGCAAACATTATCGCGCTCAGGACGATTTCAATTATCGCCTGCTGGCAATGTTCGATTCGATTCCAGTGTCGAAAGAACGCTATCGAACGCTGTCTGCTCCGGCGCAAAAACAATTGGTGCAGGCTCTGTTAAGAATTGTTTCCCCGCTGCCGATGATGCGTTCGCCGCTGATTCGTCGCCAGCGCGACCTGGATAAAGTGACAAAACTGGTGGAATTGTACGAACCGTTTATTCTCCACAACGAATACGTTTTCGAGGCACGAAACGTAGAAATCCTCTCAGCACTTTTGCCTGAAGATGAAAAACAGGCGTTTGGTTATGACGCCAGCTATATTGATTGGTGGGATTACTGGATCAACGTTCATATTCCAGCGTTACGGAAATGGTCTTACCCGTTGATCGAGGGCCGTCCGGTCGAAAACAAATCCAGCCGTTCTCTTGCGTTTCCGTCTCAGGAACACAGGGTAGCTACCAACTAAAACCACTATGGCAATTTTTCTGACCGGTTCGACTGGTTACGTCGGAGCGCACGTTGCGTCGTTGCTGCTCGAAAATCACCAAGATCGTTTGAACCTGTTGGTTCGCGCCAAGAATCAACAAGACGCTGAACAGCGTTTATGGAAATCGCTCCAACTTCATCTGGATTTCCCGCGCTTTTACAATCACGTCAAATCGCGCATCAACATTTTCTGCGGCGACCTCACCGATAACCGTTTTGGCTTATCCGATGAAAACTACCGACGCTTGGCGGACACGACCGAATCAGTCATTCACTGCGCCGCGTCGTTGAATCGCAAAAGCGAGAAAACCTGTTTGAACGTCAATCTGCGCGGCACGCTGGAAGTCATCAAATTGGCTCAAGCAGCGCGCGACCTGCACGGGCTTCGGCGATTCAGCGATGTGTCCACCGTCGCCATTTGCGGACAACGTCAAAACGAGGTCGTCACCGAAGAAGAATCCAGAGACTGGAGCCGTTCTGATTTTGATCCTTACGCGCGAACAAAGAAATTCTGCGAACACATGGTCGAAGAACTTCTGCCTGACGTTCGCCATACAGTCTTTCGCCCCAGCATCATTCTGGGTGACAGCCGCCATCCTGAAACTACGCAATTCGACATGGTTCGGTCATTCGTATTTTTGGCTGGCTTGCCAATTTTGCCTTTCAGACCGACTGATCAGATTGACATCGTCAATGTAGACTTTGTCTCTGAATCAATCGTTACCATTCATCAAAAAGACAATCCCTTGTATGACATTTACCATTTGTCTTCAGGCAAAGATTCTCAAACCTTCAAAGTTCTCACCGACGCTCTGGCGCAGGCTCAAAATAAGCGCGCACCATTGTTTTTGCCGAGTTTGGAAAAACCTTTCACACGAATAAACAATTGGATTGCTGACAACCTTCGTGGGAATGCGATTAGTGCTGGTGCGACTTTGCTGAAAGTTTTTCTCCCATACCTCACATTCAACACTGTCTTCGACAACAAAAAAGTCGTAAATGAGACAAAAAAAAGTCCAATTCCCTTTTCAAATTACTGCTTTCCTCTGCTAGAATTCAGCCGCGCGGGAAATTTCACGTATCCTTATAAAGATTGGCCAAGTGATTTAACTAAAGCGAGCAAGTCATAGCGAATGAACTTCACCGCTCGCTCTTTAATAAACTCTCTTAAGCATTACGGTCTGATTCATAGACAAGCTGTAACAAGTAGATCGGCTTACTTTATATGACAAGTGCCCTGGCAGATTGCTATGCAGATAGGTTCAAACTTACGAAGAATTTCGCGGTTTGCACTCATTTGAAACAATCTTTGCCGTCATTCCAGATAGCAGTCGGTTTCAACTCGCTGGTCAACCCCGATAAAAGTAGCGAGGTTTTGACTTTGGTAGGCCTGAATAATCAAGCCCCAGCAATTCAGGCTGCGATAATCTCAAAGTTAATTCCGCCAGACTGCTTCCTCACGAACTACACACAACGAGGACGATTCAAATGGATCGTCTGGATTAACGGAGCTGGCACCTGTGCTTGAGCCGCTTCAGTAAATAAAACACTTCTTTAATTTACTGGCTCAAAAACTTTCTCAGGCAGCTCATTGGTCACTCTTGGTACCCCGACGGTTTGACAACAAGACGACTTTTTTTGCTCAATGCAAAATCTGATGCATCTCGTTGTCCTCTGACCGTGAGGTTATCCCCCCTCAAACTCAGGAGGAATCAAAGCTTATGAGTATGGATATCGCTTTAGAAGGCTGGGTAAGCAGTTTAATCGAACTTTCAAAATTCAAATGGATGATGGGCGCTGGCAGGCGTTGGCATCCGGGAGAAAAACTCAAACTTCTTTTCACTGGCTACAATGGAACTCGCAATACTGGGGCAGATGTGCGCGTAGAAGAAATGCTACGCCAGATCAAACACATACTCGGTGAAGAAAATTGCGAACTTAGTGTCTTAAGTCAGAACTTCGACCTGACACGCGGTTATTTCAAAGGCATCAATCAAGTCAAACTTCCTGACATCTTTCCACAGATGCTTTACCGCGAAATTCCCAAATTTGATGGAGTCGTCGCCTGCGAAGGCTCGATGTTCAAAAGCAAATTCGCCAACGCCTTGACCACAATGATGGTCGGCAGTTTGGGCATTGCGTCCGCGCAAAACAAACTCAGTGTCGGGTATGGAGCGGAAGCCGGCGATATGGACCCGATGCTGGCCAAGATGGTCGCGCGTTATTGCCGTGACTCAATGGTCGTGACTCGTAATCCTGAATCACAAGATGTTCTTGGCAAGTTGGGGGTTTCTACTGAGCTTGGTACTGATACGGCCTGGACATTTGAACCGCACGTGAATGGTTACGGGCGCTCAACTCTCAAGCAGGCTGGTTGGGACGAACAATCACCGGTAATGGTCGTTTGCCCAATCAATCCCTTCTGGTGGCCCGTCAAAGCCTCCGTCACCAAATACATGGCTAAGACGCTTTTCGGGGCGTACAAAGACAGTCATTACCGCTCAGTTTATTTCCACCGCTCCGGGCCGGATGTTGACGCCGCTTACAACCATTACATTACCGGAATGGCCAATGCAGTTGATCGTTTCCGTAAGGAAAATGGGGTCTTTGTGGTTCTGGTCGGCATGGAGATGCTCGACTGGAAAGCTTGCCAGGACATGTCGAATCTGTTGGGCAAAGTGCCAATGCTTTTGTCCGACAAGTACGACATGTACCAATTGGTCAGCATCCTGCGCGCTTGCCACATGATGGTTTCGTCCAGGTATCACGGCATCGTTACCAGCATGCCAGCGTTGGTCGCTTCGGCAGGTGTGACGATGGACGAACGCATTCGCAATCTGATGCACGAACGCGGCCATCAGGACTTGCTCTTAAACGTGGACGAGCCGAACCTGGAAGAGCGTTTGTTTGGAATCATGGGCAAATTGCTGAAAGAGCATGAGTCCATTCGTGACGGCATTGGTAGAACTGTCGCTAAAAATCTGAAGGTAATGGCGAAAATGGGCGTTTACTTTGAAGAACACGTTCAGCGCCGCTACCCTGAATTTCCAATTCGACAAGGTTTACAGAGTTGGGAAGATTATCTGCCGCCGTTGAGTCCGAATCTGCGAGGCCTGTTGGAAAACTACGGTTGATGAATCATTGACCGGTATCCATTGCGGCGGATCGAAGCGGAGAAAATTCCGTTTTGATCCGCCGCATTCGTTTTGCCCAACAGCCGCTTCAACCTGTATCATTCGCCCGATGAATTTCCTTGAGAAAATCCTTCAACAACTTACTCAAACGCCGAATCGCTCCGTTCTTCAGGAAGTTCGAGACGGGCAATTCGTCTCGGCAACGTGCGCTCAGTTTCTTCAACAGGTTCGTGCCGCACGGACATTCATTCGACAGTCAGGTTTGAAAAAAGGCGACCGCTGCGGTTTGCTCGCGCCAAATTCGATTCGCTGGGCGGCAATGGATTTGGCCTTGATGGCCGAAGGCGTCATCGTCGTTCCGCTCTATTCGCGCCAGGCTCCGAACGAACTCGTTGGCATGCTCAAAGATTGTGAAGCCGCTATGGTCATTTGCGGCGATGAAACCTTGCGTGATGGAATTGCCAACAACTGGCCGACAAATTCGCCTCCGCTGATTTTGTTCGATCAAGTCTTTGCGACAACTCCGACAAGTGACATCGGCGATACTCCAAACCCTTCCGCCGACAAAGACATCGTCACAATCATTTACACATCAGGAACTTCCGGCGAACCCAAAGGCGTCATGCTCAACGTCGCCAACCTGAATCACATGGTTCCCTGCACCGGTTCGCGGCTGGATCAATTGATGGAAAGCAAAACCGAGCAAACCGCCGATCAAGTCTTTCACTACTTGCCGTTTTGTTTTGCCGGTTCGTGGATTCTGTTGCTGACCGCTCTGTCGCGGAACAGCTTGCTTTCGCTTTCAACGGATTTGAACAAGCTGGCCGATGAATTGAAACTGGCTGCGCCGAATTACTGCCTGAACGTGCCGACTCTGCTGGAACGCATTCGCACCGGCGTTGAAAGCCAAATTGCCACCAAGCCTGCTTTCATTCAAAGCATTTATCACAACGGCAAAGCCGCTTGGCTGCACCAGTACGAAAGCAAAGGCCGAGCGGGATTGGCGTTCAAGCTGGCGAATTGGCTGATCTTCGCCAATATCAAAAAGAAAATCGGCGTCAACCTGCGAGCCTTGATTTGCGGCTCGGCTCCGCTGGCCAAAGAGACTCAGTTGTTCTTTTCTATGCTCGGCATCAAAGTCTTGCAGGTTTACGGGCTGACGGAAACCACGGCCATCTGCACAATGGACGATCCGAACGATTTCACTCCCGGCAGAGTCGGCCCAGCGATTCCAGGCATTGAAATGAAACTGGGCGAAGGCGGTGAACTTTTGATTCGCGGCCCGCACATCTTCGCTGGGTACTGGAACAAGCCCGAAGCGACTGCCTCGTCGTTGTTGCCTGACGAAGACGGCAATTGGTTTCGCACCGGCGATCAAGGCGACGTAGATGCCAAAGGCAATTGGGCGATCACCGGACGCATCAAGAATTTGCTGATTATGAAATCCGGCCACAACGTCGCGCCCGAACCCATCGAAGAAAAAGTCTTGTTCAATTTGCCGACGGCTCAGCAATGCGTAGTCGTCGGAAATGACAAAGGCTTTTTGGCCGCGCTGGTCACTGGCGATTTAACGAACGAACAAGTGCAAACAGCGGTTGATGCCGTCAACGCAGATTTGCCGCATTACAAACGCATTCTGGCTTTTCACATCAGCAAAGAACCGCTGACGATTGAAAGCGGGTTGCTGACAGCGAACGGCAAGCTCAAACGCGACGTTATCAACAAACATTTCGCCAACGAAATCGAGGAGCTTTACCGCTCTCCCAAAGGCTGAAAAGCCAGAAGGAAATTCAATGACCGTACTCGCCGGGTTATGCATTTTTATGACAGTCGTTCTGGGAATTATGGCTGCAATGGCGTTGGCGGCTCGTGGCATTGCCGAAGACAACCGCCAGCAAGCTGAACAGGAAGCCGAATCGGAGAAAAAAGAACAGTAAACCATTATGCAGACTTACAAAGGCGACACTCTATCGTGGGAATTGAAAGACGGCTGCATCGAACTGGCGTTGCACCGCGAACCAGCCAACGAAATCGGAACTCGAACGCTGGAAGAACTGGAATTTTTTGTAGACGCGCACGAAACCTTAAAGCACGAAGCCCATGCGCTGATTATTTATAGCCAAATGAAGCACGGTTTTTCCGCCGGAGCCGATTTGCGCGATTTGTACACACAGGCTAAAGAACTTGGATTTGAAAACGCCGAGCCGCGCGTACGCGATTTTCTCAACCGAATTCATGTCGTTGCGAATGTCATTGATGCTTCGCCGCTGACGACCATAGCGGCAGTTCACGGAGTCTGTTTCGGCGGAGGTTTTGAACTGGCGCTGGTTTGCGATTTGATTTTCGCCGACAAGATGGCTCGGTTTTGTTTTCCCGAATTAAGACTAGGCTTGATTCCCGGCTTCGGCGGCATTCCGCGATTGAAACGCGATCTTGGCAACGCCGTCGTCAGAGATTTGTTGCTGACTGGTCGCAGCATCAACGCGACCAAAGCTCAGGCAGTTGGTTTGGTTAGCCAGCTTGCTGCCGAAGGCGAGGTCTTAAAAGTGGCTCGATTCACTGCTTCGCAACTTAAAAAATTTGACCGTGCGACCAGCGCCGTCGCCAAACAATTCCTTAAACCTATTCCACACGCCGAGCTTCGGCAGGAAATTGATATTTTTTGCGATCTGTTCACCAAACCGGCAGTCGAAGCCGGTTTGCGAAAATTTGTCGAAAGCACAGACGCATTGCCTTATTTGCCATAATAAAAGAGTTCGTAGTCCCGCCTTTAGGCGGAAGGTTTTTGATTCCGCCTAAAGGCGGGACTACAAACGTTTCGCAGGAGTCCATTTTATGAGAGCAAAAATCACATCGCTTGGCCGCTACGTGCCACCGCGCGTAGTCACCAATGACGATTTGTCTAAACTGGTCGAAACCAATCACGACTGGATTGTCGAACGCACAGGCATTCACCAGCGCCATTGGGTTGAACCCGGCACGCCAAGTTCCGAACTGGCCGTTCACGCGATTGACGATTGCCTGAAACGTCGCGGCATCGAAGCCGATGAAATCGAATTGATCGTCGTTGCCACTGTCACGCCGGATATGTTTTTCCCTTCTACGGCGTGCGTGATTCAAAACAAGATTCGCGCGACAAAGGCTTGGGGATTCGATATTTCCGCAGCCTGTTCGTCGTTTTTGTACGCGCTGACCACTGGCGCGCAGTTCATCGAAAGCGGCAAACACAAAAAAGTCCTGGTCGTAGGCGCAGACGTCATGACCAGCATTTTGAATCCCGAAGACCGCACGACGCTGGTGCTGTTCGGCGATGGCGCGGGCGCAGTTTTGCTGGAACCCTGTGAAGAAGGCGAAGATTTCGGCTTGCTGGATTATCACCACGAAATTGACGGCAGCGGCGGAGAGAGTTTGTACATGCCCGCTGGCGGCAGCTTGCATCCGCCTTCGCATGAAACCGTGGACAAGAAAATGCACTACGTTCACCAAAACGGTCAGGCAGTTTTCAAATTCGCTGTTCGCAAGATGGAAGAGCTAAGCACCAACATGCTGGCGAATAACAACCTGACCGGCGACGACATTGCGTGTTTCATTGCGCACCAAGCCAACTTGCGAATCATTGACGCGACTGCCAAAAAGGCCGGACTCGCGCCGGAAAAAGTCATCAAGAACATTCACAAATTCGGCAATACGACCGCGGCAACGATTCCCCTGGCCATCGGCGACGCGATTGACGACGGCAAGTTGAAAAAAGGCGACTTGGTTTTATTCGCCGCCGTCGGTGCAGGATTTACAGCCGGCAGCGTGTTGATGCGCTGGGCTTACTGATTTTTTGGAGAATTGCTTTTAGATGAAAACGACCGAACAAATTATTGACGAAATTCTGACTTTAGCTTCAACCCACTTCAACGTTGACCGAGCCACGCTGTCGCCCGACGACGACTTTTTCAAAAAGCTCGGCATTGACAGCTTACAGGCGCTGGGTTTGCTGACTCGGCTGGAAAACCATTTCAGCGTCGAGCTACCCGATTACGAAGTGCAAGGCGTCAGTGATTTCCGAACGCTAGCCGAACGTATAGAATCAAGACTGTGAGGTAACAGTTATGGCAACCAGTCAAATCGAACTTATCTATTCGCAAATCAAACCGCTGAATTTTGAAGACAAGCAGCGATTGATGGAATGGATGGCGAAAGACCTGAAACCAACGGCATCTCCGGTGAACTCCACTGGATTGGTTTATGGCAAATATCAAAACACAGGCGGAAGAATGTCTACGGAAGAAGACTTCAGAATTGCCGAATGGAATCCGACAGAAGCACAGCTAAATGGCGAGTAAGTACGTTGTTGACACTCATGCGTTGATTTGGTTTCTGGAAGGCAGCCCCAAACTGGGCAGCGCGGTGCGGCGTGTCTTGAGCGATCCTAATTCTGAATTGGTTCTGCCCACTGATCAACGCATTCAACTCTCACCATTGACGTTGGCTGTATTGCAACAAAGTCTTGCCGCTGGAACTGTGCCGGAAATGCACGACCGTCTGATTGTGGCGACAGCAATGTGGTTGAGACACATCGGCCACCAAGTCGCGCTATTGACTGTTGACAAGAGCATCACTGCCGCCGCGCTAACTCCAATCATTTGGTAAAAACCAAACCCCGATGATCGAACTGAACCAACACACTTCACTTGGCTCCGCACTGCGCGAAGCTCTCGACAAATTCGCCGACGAAACCTGCCTGATCGAAGCCGACCGCGAGCGCGAAAATCACCGACTGACGTATCGCCAGTTCAAAGAAATGGCTTTGCCGCTGGCCAGCTTTCTGCAAGCGCGCGAATTCAAATCCGGTTCGCGCGCGGCAATCATTATGACCAACCAGTCGCGCTGGCTGGTGTCGGCGTATGCGATCTTTCATTCCGGCGGAGTCGTCGTGCCGCTGGATTACAAGCTGAACGCTTACGAACACATCCCGCTGCTGGCTCACAGCCAAGCCGAAGTCTTAATCACCGAATATCATTTTTGGCGAGCCATCAAACAACAGAATCCTGATCCTGCACACTTGCCGCACACCGTCATCGTCACAGACGTTCCGAAGAACGCGGACTTGATGGGCGCGATTCGGTGGGACGACGCCAAGTCTGAAGCCGAAGCGACCTTCGTTCCTCGCACTCGACAGGATTGGGCTTGCATAGTCTATTCGTCTGGAACTGGCGGACGACCAAAGGGTTGCGTGCTGACGCACGAAAATTATTTGGAGCAATGCCTTTCGCTCACGTCCCTCTATCCATTTTGGCCGGGCGCGAATTACCTGAGCATTTTGCCAACTAACCACGCGATTGATTTTATGGTTGGTTTCATCGGGCCGTTCGTTTGCGGAGCAACGGTTATTCACTTGCGAACCCTGCGTCCGGAGTTCGTCCGCGAAGCCTTCACTCGATTCAAGATCACCTACGTCGCGCTGGTTCCGCTGATTCTGAAAAACCTGCAAACCGGATTGGAGCAACGCTTTGCCGAATTGCCGCCGCTCAAACGCTTCGCCTTCAATCAACTGCGAAGCATCAACAAAGCCCTGACCAAGCAGCAGCCGAACTTGAATCTGAGCCGCAAACTGCTGAAACAAGTCCACGAAGCTTTCGGCGGCGAACTGCGCGCCATCTTCACCGGCGGAGCCTTCAGCGATCCGAACATGCTGCAATTCTTTTATGACTTGGGGATTCAAGTCGGCAATGGTTACGGTCTGACTGAAGCTGGAACGGCGCTGACGCTCAACGACTTCAAACCGTTCCGCCACGACACCGTGGGCAAACCGCTGCCCGGCGTCGAAGCCAAAATCCTGAACGCAGGCGAAGACGGCATCGGCCAAGTCGCTGTTCGCAGCAAAACGGTGATGTCGCATTACCTGAATGATCCTGAATTGACCGGTGAAACCATCGTGGACGGCTGGCTGATGACGGGCGATTTGGGACGTTTCGATTCGATGGGACATTTGCAGCTTTTCGGTCGCGCCAAAAACATGATCGTCACCGAAGAAGGCAAAAACGTTTACCCCGAAGACATCGAATCCGCGTTTGAAGGCCTGCCAGTCAAAGAGTTCTGCGTCTTTGCCGCGAATTACATCTGGCCGGAAAGGTCTATGCTGGGCGAAAAACTGATCGTGGCTTTGCGACTGAACGAAGGCCAGGAATTCACTGAAGAGTTGAAAGAAGACTTGATCCGCCGTAACGCCAAGCTGCTGAACTTCAAACGCATCAGCGGTTATGTCATTTGGGATGCGGACTTCCCCCGCACGGCTTCAATGAAGATCAAACGATTCGTGCTGGCAGAAGAGATTCGCGCGAAGTTTGATCGGCAAGCGGCCTTGCAGGAGTTGTGATATTTTTTGTTTGCTAGGCTCACAAGAAAGGATTCAAAAACTATATGAGAATCACAAAAATTTCGGTTGACGGGTTGTTTGGCGTTTTCAAATACACCATTCCATTTAAGCTGGAAGACCGGATTACAATCATTCACGGACCAAATGGATCAGGAAAAACCGCGTTGCT
Source organism: uncultured Acidobacteriota bacterium (assembly GCA_902825875.1). GTDB lineage: Bacteria > Acidobacteriota > Blastocatellia > RBC074 > RBC074 > RBC074. The sequence goes on along the minus strand of CADECP010000002.1, from coordinate 245,927 downwards.
TCGGCTACTTGATGGTTTATTCAATTCTCGTCCCTCTGAATTGAGAGCAATTCCGTTCAATTGGTTTCAAGTAGATTTTGATAACTATAGCAGCATTAAGGTGAGTAAAGAGAAAGAGAGTGAAGAGGATGACCAATCACGGCTAAAATTTGCCCTGACGGCAAATGGCGGAGACCCACAAATATTTTTTCCTAAGAGATTATCTCGCACAAATATGGAGGAAGGGTTTCCGCTAGGAGTGATAGAGCAGGCGATACCTGGTCTTGAGAGGGTTGGCCCATCAACTTGGCGGCTAATTGGGTCAGGCGAGATACTCTATCTTGAAGATATTTTTGACCGTTACTCTTCTGTTTTGCCATCCATCAGGCTAAAGCAAGAGAAAGACCCACCTTGGTTAAGAAGTCTGAAGAAGGACGTTCAAGTTAGGTTTATTCAAACGCAACGTTTGTTGAGTTTTTCAGACATCTCAAGGTCACGAAGATACGACCATCCATTATCTCCTGCCCCTGTTGTCGAAAATTACTCTAAAGACCTTGCCGGACAGATACGCCTCAAGCTTACGGAGTATGCCGAGCTTTCACAGTCTCTTGATCGAACTTTCCCAGCTAGGCTCGTTCGCGAAAATTCACATGATCGCTTGGCTGATACAGAGCTCCGTCATCGCTTCGATGCCTTAGAAGAGAAGCGATCTCGTTTAACTGTTGCTGGATTTTTAGATAAAGAAAGTAAAGATGACTTCCAAGTGACAGAACAGATGGATGATCAGACAAAAGGAGTGTTCTCGGTTTATGTTAAAGATGTAGAACAAAAGCTTGGTGTATTTGACGATCTTCTGAACAAAGTGGATTTGTTGAAAAAAGTAGTGAATCAGAGATTTCGTTATAAGCAGATGGATATTAGCAAAGACGAGGGCTTTGTTTTTACAACATCAAGTGGGCAACCTTTACTACCTGCCAGCTTATCTTCGGGTGAACAACATGAGTTGGTGTTGCTATATGAGATGTTATTCAAGATGCCAGCCGAGGCATTGATCCTGATTGATGAACCAGAATTATCACTTCATGTCGCCTGGCAAAAACAGTTTCTTGGTGACCTTCAGCAAATCACTGAGCTTTCCTCTTTCGATGTATTGCTGGCGACGCATTCCCCACAAATTATCCATGACCGATGGGATTTGACTGTTGAATTGAAAGGGCCAGTTCAATGAGAGAGCTTCTTGATCCTGTAGACATTGCCAATGACATAAGAATGGATCGTTCACAGCATCTTGGTGCCTTTCTCCTCGTGGAAGGCTTCACGGATGCTCGTGTTTACCGTAACTTCGTAAAAGACGGTGATTGTCAGATCGTTATCGCCAATAACAAAGATAATGCCATCCAGGTGTTAGGAATTTTAGAAAGAGACCGCGTTGCAGGTATTCTGGCAATTGTTGATGCAGACTTTGACCGTCTCGAAGGCCGTCAACCACTCAGTCCCAACCTTCACTTCACTGACACTCACGACCTGGAAACGTTAATCCTCCAATCACCAGCGTTTGAAAAAGTGCTAGCGGAGTTCGGCTCTGAAAATAAACTCGCGGCCTTCGCCTCAAGTCAACGTGACGACATTCGTTCGGCCTTGCTGAAAGTCGGCAGCCATCCTGGTTATTTGCGCTGGCATTCATTGCGCCAGCAACTCAACTTAAAATTCGAGTCACTAACCTTCAGCAAATTCGTAGACAACTCAACCTTGGCAATTGACGCGGCAAAGCTTGTCAAAACCGTTAAAGATCATTCGAACGCGCACCATCTGAACGAAACGGAAATTCGGGAGCAAGTGCGACAGCTTCAAGATGAAAACCACGACCTCTGGCAGGTGTGTTGCGGGCATGATCTGGTGGAAATTTTATCGGTTGGTTTGCGTAAAACTCTCTGCTCAAACGATACCAAACAGGTAGAGCCAGAAATAATCAGTCGCGCGCTAAGACTGGCTTACGAATTCGTGCACTTTTGCGCGACTCAACTTTACGCTGCAATTCAAGGATGGGAACAACTCAATCAGCCGTTTCAGGTGTTCAGATGATCGAACGAAGTTTCGCCGAACACTTCGCCGCCGACTGGATTGAATCGTGGAATGCTCACGATCTGGAAAGAATTCTGTCGCATTACGCAGATGATTTCGAGATGACGACTCCGCGCATTGTTGATGTTGTTGGCGAAGCTTCCGGCAAGTTGAAGGGCAAAGAGCGAGTCGGAGCTTATTGGGCAAAAGGTCTGGCTCTGTCGCCTGACCTGCATTTTGAATTGATTTCGATTTTGGCTGGCGTCGGCAGCGTCACGCTGTATTACAAAAACCATCGCGGGCAATTCGTCGCCGAAGTCTTTCACTTCAACGCGGAAGGCGAAGTCGAACAAGCCTTCGCGCATTACACGCAATGAGCAATTTAACTCTGGCAATCGTCAATCCGGCTGCAGGTTTTGGCAAAGCGGCCAAGCTGCTTGGGCCGACGATGGATCGTCTGCGCTCGGCTGGCGTCAGCGTTGACGTAGCCGAAACCAAGCACGCTGGCCACGCGACTGAGTTGGCACGCGAGGCTTACAAAAACGGCTATCGCCGCTTCATAGCTGTTGGCGGCGACGGGACTTCGTTTGAAACGGTCAACGGATTATTTCCTGAAGCTCTCAACGACGCTCCGCCGACGCTTGGTTTTTTGCCGCTCGGCACGGGCAATTCGTTCCTGCGCGACTTCACCAAAGATGGAGCGAACTTCGCGCTGCAAGCGATTATCGAAAACCGCTCGCGGCCTTGTGATGTAATTCGGCTGAAACACAAAGCAGGCGAAGTCTATTACATCAACATTCTCAGTTTGGGATTTGTCGCCGATGTCTGCACGCTCGCCGGAAAGTTCAAACGTTTGGGTGCGGCCAGTTATGGCTTGGCTGTCGTGCTGACTTTGGCGAGATTTCAAAAACGAATCTTTCCGCTGACGCTGAACGGCACGCCGCTCAACGATTCGCCCAGCACGGCTCTGCTGATTTTCAACAACAGCAAATTCACTGGCGGAAACATGATGCTGGCTCCGAATGCGGACACAGCCAGCGGGCAAATCGAAATCGTGCGCTGGGCCGCCAACCGTTTCGATTTCATCAAAAACTTTCCGAAGTGCTACGACGGTTCGCACATTCACCATCCGCTGATCTGGACTGGGCAAGCTCAACGGATTGACATGGATTTCGGCGGGCCGATGGACATTATGATTGACGGCGAAGTGATGACAGTGGAAATGGAATCACTGGAAGTCTTGCCGTCCGCGCTGAACGTCATGGTTTAACTCACCCCAACAATGAAAAAAGAACTTGGCATCTTTCTGATCCTGGTGGCGCTGTGCGTGGTGGTTTCGATTTTGAACCCGCGCTTTTTGTCGGCGGCCAATTTGCAAAACACCGCGCGCCTGGTGGGAATGTACGGCATTTTCAGCATAGGCGTCGGCGTCGTCATCATCACCAGCGGCATTGATCTTTCCATTGGATCAAAGATGGCGCTGCTGGGAGTGCTGCTTTCGATGATGCTGATGCAATCGCATTGGCCGAGCGCGCTGGCTGTCGTGCTGACGATCGGCGTAGCAATGTCGCTTGGACTTTTACACGGCACGTTGATTACACGAATGAAGATTCAGCCATTCATCGTCACCCTGTGCGGTTTGTTGTTTTATCGCGGGCTGGCTCGGTTCATCGCCAAAGACGAAACCAAAGGTTTCGGCAACGCCGAAGGCTTCGAGCGATTGCGCGATCTGGCGACAGGAAATCTGATAGGCGTGCCCGCGCCGTTTGTCGTGTTGATCGTAGTCAGCGTAGTGATGTGGGTGGTGCTGCACAAATCGGTGTTTGGCCGTTACCTGTTTGCAGTCGGTCGCAACGAAGACGCTGCTCGATATTCCGGCATCAACACCAAACTGGTCATCACTGCGGCGTATGTTATTTGCGCTTTGCTGACCGGAGTCGCGGCGATTCTGTTCGCGTTTTACACGAATTCTGTTTCGCCATCTTCGCACGGAAACTTTTACGAACTTTACGGAATTGCGGCAGCGGTGTTGGGCGGATGCAGTTTGCGCGGGGGCGAAGGTTCCGTTGTCGGAATCATTGTCGGCACGGCTCTGCTGCAAGTGTTGCAAAATCTGGTCAACCTGCTCGGCGTTGACCCGTCGCTGAATTTTGCCGTAATGGGAGCCGTGATTTTGATCGGCGTGATGGCGGATCAACTGTTGAAAGAACGAGCCGCAAAAACAACCTGAATGAAAACGACAAACCTGAAACTTGCGATTGTCTTTCTTTTGGCTTTGTTCGGTGGTCTGGCTTGGCAAAGCAAATCTGCTCAAGCCAATCAGGGCGGCCCGCCTGCCGGGTTGACCGGAGCGCCCGGCGAATCCGATTGCCTGTCCAGCGGTTGCCACACAGGCAACGACATCAACAGCACGCTGGGAACGCTGACCATCACAGGTTTGCCAGCGTCCTATCGCCCGGATCAGGAATTCAATCTGACTCTAACCTTGAGCCAGCCGAATCGCGCTCGGTTCGGATTTCAACTGACGGCGCTGGACAGCCAAAACCGAAAAGCCGGTGAGTTGATTGTCACCGACTCTGACCGGACACAGAAAATCACGACCTTTGTCGGCAGCAGCCAACGCGAATACGTCTATCACACCGGCTTAGGCACGACTCCCACTGGAATCAATCAGGGAAGCTGGGCTATGCGCTGGAAAGCGCCTTCGCAAGGTGTTGGTCGTGTGACGTTTTACGCTTCGGGCAACGCCGCCAATGGCAACGGAGCACAATCCGGCGATTTCATTTATGTCACCAGCGCCAGCATGCAAGCCGCCGCGCCTTTGCCAAACGTAGCCAGCGTTTCAGCCGCCAGCTTTGCCGCAAACGCTTCGCTTGCGCCCGAAACCATCACAGCGGCGTTCGGCTCTGGCTTCTCGCAAAACGTCGCCGTAGCTTCAACCTTTCCGCTGCCGACTACGCTCGACAGCACACAGGTCGTCGTTCGAGACGTCTTTAACGTTGAACGCCTTGCTCCGCTGTTTTTCGTGTCGCCGACACAGATCAATTACCTGTTGCCACAAGGCGTCTTTCCCGGAGCAGCAACGGTGTTCGTCCGCCGCTCCAACAACGACATCGCGCAAGGTTCGATCACAGTCGAAACTTCGGCTCCGGCGCTGTTCGCCGCCAACGCCAACGGACAAGGAATCGCCGCAGCCGTCGTGCTTCGCGTCCGAAACGGCCAGCAAATCTTCGAACCGGTTTCGCGCGCGGAAAACGGCACACAAGTCGCCATCCCAATTGACCTGGGGCCGGAAAGTGACCAAATCTATTTGCTGTTATTCGGAACCGGGTTTCGAGGCTTTGTGCCACCTTCGGCATTGACTGTGACCGTCGGTGGAACGCCTGTTCTTGTACTTGGCTATGCGGCAGTAGATGGATTCGCCGGACTGGATCAATGCAACATCGGCCCGTTACCAAGGAGTTTTGCCGAACGAGGAAACGTGAATGTCGTGATGTCGGCTGGAACGAAAACAGCGAACACTGTTGGTGTCAGTATCAAGTAATAGAGCGATCGGGAATGTTCGCCCAAATATCCCGCTCCATTCTTACCCAAAAATATCTTTGACCTTGCTGCCAAATCGTCGAGCCGCGCTTTCCTGTTGTTTCTCTTCAATCGCAGCGAATTGTTCCAGCAGTTTGCGCTGTTCGCGCGTTAGCCGGGTGGGTGTGACGATGGTTGTGACGACGAACAGATCGCCGCGTCCGTGCCCTTGCAGCGAGACGATGCCTTTGCCTTTCAACCGGAAGATCGAACCGGTTTGCGTGTATTCGGGAATCGTCAGCGGCTCTTCGCCGTCCAGCGTGGGAACTTTGATTTCCGCGCCGAGCGCCGCCTGGCTGAACGTGATTGGCGCGCTGACATAAAGATTGTTTCCCTGCCGTTCAAACATCTCGTGTTCTTTGACGTGAATGACGACGTATAAATCTCCACTGCCGCCACCATTGCGACCGGCTTCACCTTCGCCAGCCAATCGCAGCCTTGCGCCAGTGTCCACTCCGGCAGGAATTTTGATTTCCAGGTCTTGTTCGTTTTCGACGCGACCTTGCCCAAAACAGGTTCGGCATTTGTTGGCGATCATGCGGCCTGTGCCTCGGCATTGATCGCAGGTGCGGCTGACGGAAAAGAACCCTTGTTGGAATCGAACCTGCCCCGCGCCTCCGCAACCTGTACACGTCACGGGCGACGATCCGGCGGCGGCTCCGGTGCCGTTGCAGGTTTCGCAATTTTCCAAACGAGGAATGGCGATTTTGGTTTTGTATCCGGCAGCGGCTTGTTCAAGCGTAATTTCCAAATCGTACCGAAGATCGGAACCACGTTGCGCCCCGCCGCGGCTGGAACGACGACCTCCGCCAAACAAATCACCGAAAATGTCTCCAAGAATGTCCTCAAACCCGCCGAAATCCGCGCTCGCCCACGGAGCCGATGCTGCCGAAGAACCTACGCCAGCGTGTCCGAACCGATCATAACGCGCTCGGTTGTCGGCGTTCGACAACACACCATACGCTTCGTTCAATTCCTTGAATTTGTCTTCGGCGTCGTGATCGCCGGGGTTTTTGTCAGGATGGTGCTGCATCGCCAGTTTGCGATACGCACTCTTCAATTCCTGATCGTTGGCATTTCGGCTGACGCCGAGTATTTCGTAATAATCTCGCTTGCTCAATTTCGATTTCCTCTTTGATGGTTTGCTTTAGCTTTTGCCTGATCGTTTTGGGGAAACGAGGTCGGTGAAACCTGGCTGAGTTTCTTTTTTCATCCAATGGTAATGTCCGGCGATTCCGCCAGCGATTGTTCCAACAGCCGCGCGACGTAATTCACCAGCCCGATCATTCGCGCGTACTCCATGCGAATCGGGCCAACGACGCCTACGCTGCCGACAACCTGATTTTCGTATCCGTAATGCGACGAAATGACTGTGCAGCGGCTCAAACTCGGCAAACTGTTTTCGGCTCCAATGCGAATCGAAACCTGCTGTTCGGGCGTGCCACTTAAACATTCGGTCAGGATTTTCACCAGCCGATTTTTTTCCTCGAACACCCGCAACAATTCGCGCAGCCGTTCGACATCGGTGAAGTCCGGTTTGGCGACGATGTTCGAAGCGCCTTCGACAAAAACTTCAGCGGAATTGTCATCGCGTTCGGTCAGGTCGCGGCTGCAAATCATAATTGCGTTTTGCAGCAACCGGTCATACAGAGCTTTTTCTTCTGACAATCGTTTCAACAACTCGGCGCGAATCGTCGGCAGGCTCATGCCGGAAAAATTGGCATTGACGTAATTCGCCGTGCGATTCAATTCATCTTGAGTCAAATCTTCGTCAATCCGCACCAGCCGATCTTGCACCAGCCCATTGCGCGAAACAGTGATGACCAAAATGCGGCCATCGCTCAAACGTACAAAATCAATGTGTTTGATGACGTTGTGGGCAATGCCCGGAGAAATGACTATGCCGACGCTTTCCGAAAAATGCGACAGAAGGTGCGAAGCGCGAGCCATAAATTGATCGCCACCAGTCCAGTTCGATTCCGGTGATTCGGCGCGCATTTCAGCCTGAATCGCCGCTCCGTCAAATTCTGACAGCGAGCTTTGGCCAAGAATGTGATCAACATAAAACCGATAGCCTTTTTCGCTTGGAACACGCCCGGCTGAAGTATGCGGCTGTTCCAGGTATCCGGCGTCTTCCAGTTCGGCAAACACGTTGCGAACCGAAGCTGGCGAGAGCTTTTCGCTGCTAAGCGTGGAAATTGCGCGCGAACTGACAGGTTCGCCAGTGGAGATATGTGATTCAATCAGCAAGGCCAGCATTTCGCGGCTTCGCTCATCGGGAATGTCCAAACTGCTTCTTATCATCTTGGTTCGGTTTCTATCAGCGCCAATTTAGCCTTTAACGAAGGACTGGAAATTAGCATCGGCTTCAAAATAGTGTCAAGCCAGTCACCAAAGCACAAAAGAACAGCGGCAAACGCAAAAAGTTGCGTCTACCGCTGTCAACAAATCTAAACTTAGCGAGGTTGAGCAATTTATCAATTCGACCCAGCTTCGGATATTTTCGGCTTCACTTTTCGAGTGAAGACAATCTCTTTGACGGCGGGTTCCAGCGGCAAGGTCACACGGTCAACCTGCCCGGCTTTGTTGACCAAGAAGTTGACTTTCAACCCGACAAAAGCTCCGGCTCCCATCGAAGCCGAGTCGGCAATTCCTTGAAACACGTCGTAATGGTGATGCTTCAGCTTTGCGCCAAGTCCATGCAGGTCAACTTTCAGCGCGTCGCCTTCCAGCGTAACCAGCAACTTTCCGTAGCCAGGATGCTCGAATTCGCCGACATAATCGGCCAACGGATGCGAAGGTTGCGTATCTTTTTTGCGAGCGGCTTCGTCGTCGGCGCGAGCCTTGATCTGAGCACCGCTGGCTTTAAGCAGGTCGGCTTTGGTTCGCTGGTTCCAGTCAATTTCGTTCAAACCGAACGCTCGATCCAGCACGTTGTACACCACCACGCCCGAAGCGTTCGTGCCGGAGTTGGTCAGAACCACAACGCCAAGCTGATCTTTTGGCAAAACCCACATTTGCGAAATGAACCCGTCAATGCCTCCGCTGTGCGAGCGAAACAAATGCCCTCGGTATGAACTGACTGACCAGCCCATCGCATAACTGCCGTAGGTCATCTCTTCGTAAGGCGAAAGCTGATCGGAAGTAAGGATATGCGGTTTGTGATTTTCGGCCAGGCTCTTTTCCGAAATCACCTGCTTGTCGTTGAACTTGCCTTTGGCCATTTGCATCGCCAACCAGTTGGACATTTCATTGACGCTGGAATTGATCGAACCAGCCGGGCCGATGGCGTCAATGTTGCGGAATGGAATTTCCTTCATTTCGCCTTTGGTGTCGGCGTAAGGCAACGAAAAATCCGCCGAGCGTTTGGACGTGTTGACCGATGTGTTCGACGTTTTCATCGCCAACGGCTCGAAGATTCTTTTGGCGATGAACTCTTCCCAAGTCATGCCGGAAAGTCTTTCCACCAAAACGCCTGCGGCCATAAACATCAAATTGTTGTACTGAAACTTTTCGTGGAGCTTGCGGCTGGGTTCCAGATAACGCAGCCGGTCGAACAATTCTTTGCGCGACAGCGGCGAACCGTACCAGAGCAGATCGTGACGCGGCAGCCCCGATTGATGCGACACCAAATCGCGGACTCGCAAATTGGCCGTCGCGTATTCATCGTGCAGCCGAAAATCTGGCAAGTATTCTCTGACCGGTTTGTCGAAATCCAATTTGCCGTCGTCAGCCAAAATTCCCAGCGCGGCGGCGGTGAACGATTTCGAGTTCGAGCCGATGGCAAACAAAGTGTCGGGCGTGACCGGCAGCTTTTTGACTACATCGCGGAAGCCGTAGCCTTTGGCGTAAACGATCTTGCCGTCTTTGACGATGGCCAGCGATAAGCCCGGAACTTTCCAGTCTTTCATCACCTTTTCGACAAAGGCGTCGAAGCCTTCCAGGTTGATTTGCGTTGGCGGGTTCTGCGCCAACAGTTGAACTGGCACAAACAACAAAGACAGGAAAACTGCCAAGCGAATTGTTCTATAAATCATCATGCTGTCTCCAGAAAAGTTGAGTTCCCAATAAAACGCAGATCAATGATCGTTTTTTTTTCACCGCAAAGGCGCAGAGGGTCGCAGAGCTTTCGCAGAGTTTTTAGGAACACCTCCGCGCGTCCTTTGCGTTCTCAGCGCCTCTGCGGTGAGAGTTGAATTCTTACTTCTTCATCAAATCCAGCACCAGCGAAGTCATCGCCTTGACGCCGGTTGTCAGCGTCGGTTCTGGGTTCGGTGGTGCAAATGAACTGGAATGATTGCTTGGCAAGGGAACACCGGTTCGCTGACTTTCGGCGACCTGCTCCGGCGAAAACACTCCGATGAAAAAGTAAAAGCCCGGAATCTGGTGATTGTCCAATCCGAAAAAGCCGAAGTCTTCGCTGCCCATCACCGGATCGGCTTTGGTGACTTTATCTTTGCCAAGCGTTTTTTCCAGCACGGCGCCCATTCGAGCCGTCAGCGCCGGATCGTTGTAAGTCGCCGGAGCGTACGACGGACTGAATTTGACGATTGGCGCCAAGCGTTCGGGAATGCCTGCTGTCAGCGCAACGCCTTTTGCGATGCGCTCAATCGCCGTCAGCAAGTTCTTTCGCACTTCGGCTTTGTAACTTCTGACGGTCAATTGCAGATGGACTTCGTCGGAAATGATATTGTGCTTGGTTCCACCATGAATTGAACCGACAGTCACAACTGCCGGATCAAGCGGCGAGATTTCGCGGCTCACAATGGTTTGCAAAGCCATCACGATTTGGGCGGCGACAACCACAGGGTCTTTCGTCGCTTCGGGACGCGAACCGTGACCGCCGACGCCGCGCACGGTGATGTCCACGGAATCGGCGCTGGCCATAAAGTAACCCGGCACATACCCGACTGTTCCGGCTGCCGATCCCCAAGCGTGCAATCCCAACAGGTAATCCGGCTTCGGAAAGCGCGTGTACAAACCGTCGTTGACCATCGCTTTGGCTCCGCCGATGGTTTCCTCTGCCGGTTGAGCCACCAACATCAACGTGCCTTTCCATTGCGATTTCAACAAGGCCAGGATTTTGGCCGTCGTCAGAAATGAAGCGATGTGCGTGTCGTGCCCACAAGCGTGCATGACGCTGACTTCCTGACCGGCATCGTTTTTGGTTTTGACTTTGCTGGCATAAGGCAATCCTGTTTTTTCTTCAACAGGCAGCGCGTCCATATCAGCGCGAACTAAAACCGTTGGACCAGCGCCGTTCTTCAGCAAGCCGACAACTCCATAACCAATAACGCCCGGCTGGTCGTATTTGCCGATGCGTTCGGTGACTTCGTAACCCAACGCACGAAGCTCTTTGGCGACAAACGCCGAAGTCTTTTCTTCCTTACCGGAAAGCTCCGGCGCAGCGTGTAGCATTTTGTATGTCTCGACCAACTTGGCGGTTTCAGAGTTCAACAGATCGTCAATCTTCGACGATTGAGCCTTCGCCGTAACCACCAACGTTAGGCAGCACATCGCCGCTAGAAACAGTTTTCTACCAATCATTATTTGAGTCCTCAGTGTTCATTAGCTTGATCGTGTCAGTAGCCCGCGCGTAAGCAAGGGCTTGAAGCTTGAACCAGCCCTTGCTTACGCGCGGGCTACTGACACGAATGTTTATCGCGCAGCCTGCTGCGTCGCTAGTTTTCTGTGCTGATCGAACCAGCCGATGATGTGCAACATCTTCGACATGTGATGGCTCGGTCGAACTGAAATGCCGTGCGGTTCGTTTGGCACGCGAACCAGCACACTTTCGACGCCCAGCAACTTCAACGCCTGATAATACTGTTCGGAATCCGACATAGGCGTTCGCCAATCTTCTTCGCCGGTCAAAACCATTGTCGGCGTTTTGACGTTTTTGACGACCGAAAGCAGATTGCGCTTTTCGTAATGCTCGACGTTGTCCCAAGGGAAACCCGGAAACCAGTGGTTGACCGTCCAATTGCCAATGTCAGAAGTCAGCACAAAGCTGTACCAATTGATGACCGGATAAACCGTCACCGCCGCGCGAAATCGCGTCGAACGCCCGATCATCCAGCAAGTCAAAACTCCGCCGCCGCTGCCGCCGGTCACATAAAGCTGATCGGTGTCAACGTAACCTTTCGCCACGACCGCATCCACGCCCGAATTCAGGTCAAAGAAATCATCGCCCGGATAAGCGTGATGAATCAGGTTACCGAATTCCTGGCCGTAGCTGGTTGAACCGCGCGGATTCGTATACAGCACAATGTAACCGCTGGCCGCCATCATCTGTTTTTCCAGGTCGAAGCGGAATCCGTAATCGGCAAAAGGCCCGCCGTGAATTTCCAAAATCAGCGGATACTTTTTCGACGCATCGAAGTTCGGCGGTTTGATAATCCAACCCTGAATCTTGCGATTGTCTTTCGACGAGTTGTACCAGATTTCTTCAACCGCGCCGATTTGCTTTCCGGCAAAGAGGTCTTCGTTGACGGCAGTCAACGTTTTGACCGCTGCGGGATTAGCCAAAGTTCCGGCGGCGATGTCGCCTGGGTTCGACGTGCTGCACAGCGTGACAGCGAAAGCTCCGGTTTTGGAAAGCGAAAAAGCACCGGCTCCGCCGTAAGCACTGGTTCCGCTGCCCACGTTGTCGAACAGCTTTTTGACCTTGCCGTCCAGCGCCATGAAATGCAGCCCGGTGTTGCCTTCGCTGCTGGACAGGAAGTAAAGGCCGCTGCCATCCGCCGCCCAGCGATGATTGGCCACGTCGCGGTCAAAATCACCGGAGAGAGTTTTTGCTCCGCTGCCGTCGCGCGCCATCACAGACAGCCGAGTCACTTGATAACCCTGAAACTTGTCTTCAAAGCCCAAGTAAGCGATCCACTTTCCATCCGGCGAAATTTGCGGATTGCCGTCGGGGCCTTTGCGGCTGGTGAGCTTTTTGACTGCGCCGTCAGCGACGGAGTATTCGACAACATCCGTGTCGCGCGCTTCGATTTCGTAGTTGTCATTGCGGTTGATGGAAATCAGCAGCGACTTGCCGTCCGGAGTCCAAACGGCATCGCTCGCTCCCCAAACCTGTCCGCCGCCGTGCTGAAACTTACCGCTGGAAATCTGTCGTGGAGTGCCGCCTTCGGCAGGCAACACGAACAAATGGTTGTAACCCGGCTTCAAGTAGCCAACGCCGTTGTAGCGATAAACCAGCCGATCAATCACCTTTGCCGGTTCCGCCCACTTTGCGCCTTCGGGCGCCGCGGGCATTTTGATAATTGAAGCCGGAGCTTCGGGAACCAGCATCGCAAACGACAGCCATTTGCCATCGGGCGACCAGTTCAATCCGCTCGGCGCTTGAGTCAGGTTGGTCAGCTTGGCGGTTTCGCCCGTGTCCATCCAGCGGCGATAAATCTGCGCCTGACCGTCGCGGCTGGAAATGTACGCAAGCTGTTTCCCGTCCGGCGACCAACGCGGTGAAAAGTCTCCATAATTCCCTGTCGTCAGCGGACGATGATTTGTGCCATCGGAATTGACGATCCACAGATTCGACAACCGACGATCAGACATTATTTCGGCAAATTGCCGCACATAAACTACCTGCTTTCCGTCCGGCGAAATCTGGGGATCGGAAACTACTTCCAGGTTGAACACATCATTGACGGTCAGTCGTTTGGATTGCGCTTCTGCTGAAACCAAACAAACAATCAACAAACTGAACACGATTGAAAAACGAATCACGCTTTGTCGCATAGGTTCCTCCTCAGAAATGGGAGGGGACAGGTTCAGAACCTGTCCCACAAGTTTTCATTGTTTCCAGGTGTTGCCCAGCAACATGAACAACTCCTTGAGATGGATTGGTTCACACAGTCCAGATTTGCGACAACACTCGTTTGAAGTTGCCGCCAAGAATCATTTCTATTTCTTTGTCGCTGTATTTGCGACGGATGAAACCTTCCGTCAGATCGAACATTCGTTTGGGATGATCTACGCCTTCGATGTCTATCTTGTCGCGGAAACCGTAACTGCCCTTGTACCCGGCGCGCAGCCGTTTGTTTTCGGCTTCGGGCATGTCGTCATAACCATCCAGATCAATGTCGCTGCCGACGCCCAGATGTTCCGAGCCGACCAGTTTACGAACGTGATCGAAATGGTTGAGGTAATCTTCGATGGTCGTCGGCTCTTCGTTTTTGACGAACATTCGCACACCTGTGATTCCCATGACGCTGCCAGCCGCGCCCATCTTTTTGATCGCTTCGTCGGTTTTGCAGCGCGGATGGCCAGGAGCCAACGCTCGACAATTGGAATGCGTAATCAGCACAGGCTTTTTGGAAATGTCGAAAGCGTCCAGCGTGGTTTTGTCTCCGCAATGCGAAACATCCACAGCCATTCCCAGTTTGTTCATGCGTTCGATGATGGCCACGCCGAAATCGCTGACGCCTTCGTCACGTCGTTCGGTCGAACCGTTGCCGATCATATTTCGCGTGTTGTAAGTCAGTTGCGAAACTCGCTGGCCAAGAGCGTAAAACAAATCCACGTCGGCTGGAGTGCGAAAGTGTTCAGAGTTTTGCACGCCGATCAACACGCCGACTTTGCCCGAAGCTTTCACGCGATTCAGATCGTCAGCGCTGTCAACGCGCATCAACCATTGATCGTGGTTGGCGATGAAGCTATCCCACGAAGCAACGTACTTCAGCGTGTTCATGTGAGCTTCGGGGCCGCCCGTTCCAACCGCGATGTGAAAAACGTTGATGCTGGAATCTTTGAAGCGTTGAAAGTCTGCTTGCTTGAAAGTGTCCGGGCTGCTCAACCACGGCGAAGAACTGATCTTGAACGGGCTGAGCATATCAATAACGACCGATCGCTGAACCAATTCAATCGCTTTCGCCGAATACTCGACTGGCGAATTGGCAAACAAACTAAACCTGCCACGATTGACCATCGGAGCGCACACCGCTCCCAACCCGGCGCTGGCGACAGCTTTCAACAACTGACGACGCTGCATGGAAGTTTCTCCTTTGGGCGACGCTTCGCCCGCGTTGAGTTACTGCTTTGTGGTTTTGAGAATTGCTCTGATTTGCGAGGCGCTGACTTTAGCACAGCCCATTGCTTGCTGTCGCGGTTTGGCGTGTGGCATCTTGGCCGGGCAATTCATTCCCGTCAATTGAAGGAGCAAATTCATGCAAGTTGGTTTTATTGGCTTGGGCATTATGGGCGCGCCGCAAGCTCGCAATCTGTTGCGCGCTGGATTCGAGCTGACCGTCGCCACGCGCACGCCCGGCAAAGCCGAAAAGTTCGCGGCTGAAAACTCGTCGCTCGGCAAAGTCCGCGCTGTGCAAACCGCCGCCGAAGTCGCAGCGGCCAGCGATGTCATCATCACAATGGTTACGGATTCGCCGGATGTCGTCGCTGTCTGTCGCTGTGAGCAAGGAATTTTCACCGCTGCCAAACCCGGCTCGATAATTATTGATATGAGCACCATTTCGCCCGAAGTCACGCGCGAACTCGCCGCCGAAGCCAAAGCCAAAAACTGTTCGTGGCTGGACGCGCCGGTCTCTGGCGGAGAAAAAGGCGCCATCGAAGGCACGCTGACGATTATGGTCGGCGGCGAAACCGAAGCTCTGGAACGCGCCCGACCAGTGCTGGAAGCAATGGGCAAACGCATCACGCACTTTGGCGTGGCGGGCAACGGCCAATCAGCCAAACTCTGCAACCAGATTATGACCGCCGTCAATTTGCTGTCGGTTTGCGAAGCCCTGACTTTCGGAGCCAAAGCCGGGCTTGATCTCGCTACATTGCATCAAGCCTTGACCGGCGGCGCGGCGAATTCGTGGTCGCTGGAAGTTCTAGGCAAAAAGATGATCGAGCGCGATTTCAAACCGGCGTTTATGGTCAAACTGCAACAGAAAGATTTGCGGCTGGTTTTAGGCGCGGCCAGTTCCAACAGCACGCCTTTGCCAGCGGCGGCGCTGGCTCATCAAATGCTCGCCGCCGTCGAAGCCGAAGGCCGCGGCGATGACGGCACGCAAAGCCTGGTTCGGATTTTTGAGAAGATGGCCGGGCTGTAAAAGGCAAAAGGCAAATATCAAAAGTGAAAAGTCCGCCCAATAACAACGACCATTTTTGCTTTTTGATATTTGCCTTTTGATTTTCTGTCAGTAGACATCCAGGTCATTTCCGAACGCCACTTTGCCCGAATAGCCTTTGCCGATTTCTTCCAGCAATTGCTCCTTTGTCGCGCCCCAAAGCAATTGGTGATACAGCACCAGCAGTTTCGGCTTGGCTTTCGCCGCAATCTCCGCCAACTCTTTCGACGAAGTATGGAAGTTGGAATGGTAACGTTGCCATTCCGGCGGACGGCGCGCGAAGCCTGTCGTCGAATAGACTTCGTGAACCAGCACGTCACAGCCGTTGCAGGCTTCGATGATGCTTTCGCTCGGCGCGCAATCGCCGGAAATCACAATGACACGGTCGGCAGATTCAAACCGATAGCCGTAAGCGTGTTTCCACGAGCCGTGATTGACCGCGAAGGCTTTGACTGTGACGTTGGCGTCTTTGTAAATCACGCCGGGTTTCACGTCCTGAGTCCACACGTCGTAGCCGCGCGGTTTGGCCGGCTCCAAACCTTTCAAGCGCAGATTGATGTCCTCGGAAAATGCTTTCAGGATCAGATCGGTCATACGTTTTGTTCCCGGCGGGCCGTAAATTTCCAACGGAGCGTCGCGCTCCAACACCGCTGGCGTAAAAATGAAATCCGGCAAGCCAACGGTGTGATCCGAATGCAGGTGCGTCAAAAACAGCCGCCGCAGTTTTTCCACCGACGATCCTTTGACGCCGTTTCGCGCAGCCGCAGCAGCGCGACGAACTACGCCCGGTCCGGCGTCCACCACGTAAGACACGTCGTTGATGACGACGGCGACCGCCGGGCCGGATTTGTCAGGATCGGCGTTCGGCGTTCCCGTGCCGAGCATCACGACTTGAGTTTTGCTTTGCTGAGCAGAACTCGCCGTTGCCACCAACAGCGCCAGCAAACAACCGGCAAACAGTTTTTTCATTTGTCTTCTCCAGTTCTGAATTTGGTCGCGCGAATCTACAGCGTCTTTGCTTTACGATCCACAGGCTTTGCGGCATGCTCCGCGCCGTCTAAATCATTCCATAAAATCCAAACTCGAAAGGAACATCATGAAAAAGCTGGGCATAGGTTTCATTGGCAGCGGTTTCATCACCAAATTTCACATCAAATCTTTCATCGCCGTTCGTGACGCAGACGTGTTGGGCGTGTGGAGTCCGAACGAGGCTCACGCAGAAGAAGCGGCGTTGCTGGCGCGCTCAATTCGCGTGGGCGATTGTCAGGCGTTTAACTCCATCGAAGAAATGGTCGCTTCGCCAGCGATTGACGCCGTCTGGCTGTGCGGCCCGAATCACAAACGCATTGAAAATCTGGAAGCCATCGTCAAGACGATCAAATCCGGCAAAGGCTCGCTGAAAGGCATTGCCATCGAAAAACCTCTGGCGCGCAACGCCGCCGAAGCCAAACGTGTGATCGAGTTGCTCGAAGAATCCGATTTGCTGCACGGTTATCTGGAAGATCAATTATTCGAGCCGGGCGTCGAACGCGGGCGCGAAATTTTGTGGCGGCGCGCAGCGGCAATCACTGGCCGTCCGTACATTGCTCGCTGCGCCGAAGAACACAGCGGCCCGCATAACCCTTGGTTTTGGCAAGGCGAGTTGCAAGGCGGCGGCGTACTGAACGATATGATGTGCCATTCGGTTGAAGTCGCTCGTTTTCTACTGACCGATCCGGCCAAACCTCGCAACAGCATCAAGCCCGTCAAAGTTTCTGCGACAATTGCCTGCTTGAAATGGTCGCGGCCTGAATACGCTGACATCTTGCAGCAAACCATGAGCAAGGATGTGGATTATCGAAATCGTCCGGCTGAAGATTTTGCGCGCGCAACGATTCATTACGTTGACGACGCAGGCAATCCGCTGATTGCCGAAGTGACGACTTCGTGGAGCTTCGTTGGGCCGGGTTTGCGGCTTTCAACAGAATTATTGGGGCCGGAGTATTCGATGTTTATCAATTCGCTGAACACCAGTTTGAATCTGTTTTTCAGCCGCAAAGTCACGGGCAGTACAGGCGAAGACCTGGTTGAAAAACAAAATGCCGAACAAGGATTGATGCCGGTTGTGGCGAATGAAACTTCCGAATACGGTTATGAAGCCGAGAATCGGTACTTCGTGAATTGCTTTCTGGATGGCAAGCAACCCGAAGTGAACTGTTACGACGGGCTGGAAGTCACGCAACTGTTGATGACCGCGTACAAGAGTGCCGAAGAAGAGCGAACCATCGCTTTCGATCCTGCGGCGATTGAAAACTTCGTACCGGCTGTGGCGCGCGGAACCTGGAAACCGTGAGCTTATTCGCAAAAAACAAAAAGGCGTGGCTTGTTTTTTGGATCAAGTCCGCCTTTTTTGATCTTCAACGAACTGAAAACGAAAAACCTCAAAAGACTGTCCCCGCCAGATGAAAATCAAATTGACAAGTTTCTTGTCATAATGACAAACTGCTTGTCGTTGACGACAACCAAACAATGAACAAAGAAAAAACGTCCGCCTCCGCACGCAAAACAATGCAGGTTGAAGCCGAAGAAACGGCCTTCAACCAATTGATAAACGAAACGGTTCAGCTATTTCACCGACTGAAAATCGTCGCCGATGAAGTTCATCAACAAGGCGTGATGTCCGGCGGTTTGCGCGGCATTCTGCGGCAGTTGAGCAAGCTGGGCGAACAAACCGTACCTCAGATGGCGCGGGATCGTTCGGTTTCACGGCAAAACGTGCAGATGTTGGTGAACCAACTGGCTGACGACGGATACGTTGAATTCGTCGAAAACCCGGCGCACAAACGTTCGCCGTTTGTGCAACTGACTTCGGCAGGCAAAAAGGCCGTCGAAGTCATGAACCGTCGTGAAGATAAGCTGATTGCAAAAACTGGCGTCGGTGTCAGCGACGACCGAATGCGTGAAGCCGCCAAAACCTTGAACCAGGTTCGCTCGTTCTTCGAGAGCGACAAATGGAAACGGCTGCTGAAAAAACCGAAATGACTTCGCCGCCCGACAGTGCAAGAGGGGCGACCAAACACCGAAGGAGGAACTTTTGAACTCGCAGATCAACCTTACTCAACCTTTTGTTCAATCGCCGCAAACTCCTTGTCAGGGTTCGGGCTGGAAAGCGCAGTTCGGTTGTCCTCAAGGTAAATTGGGGCGATTGGTTGGGCATTTGATGGCCGTCAAAAATGCTCCGATGATTCGCTTTGCAGTCGAATCGCTTGATGTTCATCCAACAGATCAATTGCTGGAAATCGGGTTCGGACATGGACGCGGAGTTCAATTGATTGCCGACCGTGCAACAAATGGTTTTGTCGCCGGAATAGACATTTCCGAAGTGATGGTTTACCAGGCAGCCAAACGCAATCAAGAAAAAATCAAATCCGGCCTGGTCGAATTATCTCAGGCGAGTGTTGCCGACATTCCTTATGAATATGCGCGCTTCAACAAGGTTCTAGCAGTGAACAATTATCAGTTCTGGCCGAACGCCGAACACAATCTGGTGGAAATTCAGCGCGTACTGGCCGAAAACGGATTGCTGGTGTTGGGGTTGCGGATGAAAAACGAGCAAAAAGCGTTTCAACTGGCTCCGGGATATTCGGCAGAAGAAATAGAAGAAATTGCCGGGCTGGTGCGCTGGGTGGGGTTTCGTGAAGTGAAACTGGTCAGGCGGCGCGTCGGTTACGACACTACCTGCGTCATCGCCAGAAAATAAAATCAAAATCCAAACCGACAATGAACCGCTGGTCGAATGCGCCACGCAACGTGCTGCCGATCAGCGGTTTATTTATTGAGCGGCATTTTTACCTGCACAGTCGTTCCGCGTTTCGGCTCGCCTGTAACCGTCACGCCGCCGCCAAAAATCTGCGCTCGTTCGCGCATTCCCAGCAAACCAAGCGATTTGGAGTTACGGCGATCTTCGTCGGAAATGCCAATGCCGTTGTCGTTGACCGTCAGCAATAATTCTCCATCAACTTCTGCCAGTTCAATTTTCACCTTGCTCGCTTTTGAGTGGCGGGTGATGTTGGTCAGGATTTCCTGGAAAATTCGGAACAATGCAGTAGCCATATCCTCAGTCAGGTTTTGAGGCTCACGGCCAAGCTCTATCACACAGTTGATGTTGGTGCGCCTTTCGAATTCCTTTGCTTGCCAGATAATCGCGGCTCGCAGACCGAGAGTATCCAACACGCCGGGGCGCAATTCGGTGGCGATGTTTCGAACTGTCTGAATCGCTTCTTCCAGTAATTCTGCAATCTCTTTCATCTTCGAGCCGGTTTTTCGCAACAGGTTTTCGTCCGAACTGCGAACCAGTCTTTTTTCCAGCCACGAAAAATCCAGTTTCAAGCCGGTCAGAATCTGTCCCAGATTGTCGTGAATCTCGCGCGAAATGCGAATGCGTTCTTCTTCTCGAACGGTTTCAAGCCTTGCCAGCAATGTGCGCGATTGTTGGTATAGCTGTTGAAGCTGTTGTTCGGTTTGTTTGCGCTCGGTGATGTCCAAAATCACGCCTTCCAAAACTGGATCGCTTTCTTCGTTGGCGCAAAACACTGAGGCGTTTATCAGCACCCAAACAGGCGAAGCATCAACACGGCTCATCAGCAACTCTCGATTCTTCAAGCTTCCTTTGCTTACCAACTCGTCAATCAATTTCTGTCGCTCAGACAAATCAAAATAAAAAAGCGAGTCGTCGGCCTTAATCAACTCTTCCGGAGAATTACACCCGAACATACGCGCCATTGAGTCATTGCAAACGAGAAGTTTGCCGTCAATACTCATCCGCGCAATTCCGGCAAAGCTATGTTCAAACAGCAACCGGTAATGTTCTTCGGATTCGCGCAATGCTTTCTCTACTCGTTTGCGTTCTGTGATGTCGTAACAGGACACAAGCAGATATTCCTTGTTTCCGAATTCAATGATCTCCGCTGAAATCAGGAAATGGCACTTTGAACCATTTTTCGACACAAACGCCGATTCCATATTGCGAATGACTCTGTCTTTTTTCAGCAGTTCATACGCTTTTTCCCGCTGTTCCGGCTTCAACCACAATTTCAATTCCGCCGAAGTCCGACCGACGACTTCTTCAAGCGAATACCCGTAAGCTTTCAGCCAGGCGTCATTGGAATTGACGATATGGCCTTCGGGATAGGTCATCAGCGTCATCGCACAGGGGTTGGAATGAAACATCGTGGAAAAACGCTCTTCCGAAGCGCGAATTTCGGCCTCCACTTTTTTCCGTTCGGTGATGTCGGTAAATGATGCCACCACGGCATAAGGTTCAGTTTCTCCTTGGCGAATAAGCGGTTGGGAATTGATTGCAATCCAAACCCAAGAATCATCCGGGCGACTGATTCCCATCACGACGTTAGAGCAGGACTGACCGTTGCGCAGCGAGATTGCAACCGGATGCGTATCGGGTGGAAAAATAGAGCCGTCTTCATGAATTGCGCGCCATCTGGGATCGAAAGTAGTTCTTCCGGTCATTTCATCTCGCTTTAGTCCCAAAATTCGTTCGGCGCTGGAATTACAAGTCATGATCGTCAAATTTCGATCCAGCATTACGATGCCTTCGTCCAAAGCCAATACCAACGAACGATAAAGCTCTTCCGAAGCCTGTAAATCCTTCTCTCTCTGCTTGCGTGCAGTTATGTCTCGAAAGTTCACCACCAGCGAACTAACTCCGGGTTCGTACAGCATGTTGGTTATTGTCGCTTCGGTCCAAAACCAGGATTTCGTCTTATGCCTGGCCCGGTATTGCACAGTGAAACTGGCGCCTGGGATGTCAAGAATTGAAAGAGTCTGCTGTTTCAACCTGCCCCAATCATCTGGATGAACATGATTTCCAGCCTTGTAACCGATAACCTCCTTGCAAGTGAATCCATGTATGCGTTCGGCTGCCGGGCTGGTGTAGTTAAATTTCCCATCGTTTCCAATCAACGAAATTCCTTCTGAGCTTTTTTCGGTCAAAGCGCGGAACTTCGTTTCGCTGATTCGTAATTTTTCTTCGGAACGCGCACGGTCAATGGCAATGCTGGCCAAATGCGTTGCCATATTTACAAACTCCAGTTCGTAAGGTTCTGGCTCATGCAAATGGTCGTAGAGAATGCTGATAGTTCCCAGCACGTTTTTTTCCGCGCTGAAAATCGGCGAAGACCATGAAGCGCGAACGCCATACCCAAGAACAAAGTCCAGATAATTGGCCCAGCGCGAATCTGTCGTGACATCCGGTGAAATTTGAGGTGTTTTTAGCTGAACTGAGGCTCCGCAGGTTCCGTGCTGAATCCCCACAGGTAAGGCTTGTAAAGCCTCCTTGAAATCATTCGGCAAGCTTGGAGCCGCCTGCGCGCGAAGAAAGTTGCCTTCCGGTTCCAACACCAAAATAACGCAATGGAGATTACAGGCGACGTCTTCAACCAAGCTGGCAATTCGATTCAGAACATCATTCAGACATCGCCCGGTCGCAATCATCTCCAGGACTTCGACCTGGCCAGTCAACAAACGATTCCTATCTAACGTGGACCGCTGAGGGTGATGTGACAAATTAGCGTCTGCTTTGAGTGATGGCGAGTAAACACCGTTCTCTACCTGCGATACACCATCCGGGATTGCCTCAGTGTTAAAAATCAAATCGGAAGTCATCAGACCGAACTCCTGGTTCTAGGACAAGCGATTGCGCTTCAATTGTAGGATCGGCGGCTAGATTACTGAAGCTTTGAAGATGTTGCAATCACTCAAAAACATGCGCGACAGCATAAGCAACGACACAAGCATTGAAGCGCATTTTTCGGCAGATGCGCTGTGTGACAACACAGAAAGCTGCTGATATACTGCGCCGCGTTCGGAGCAAAAGAATCCTTACAAAAATCTGGCAAGTAATCGAACTGTCCCGGCTCCGGCGACGTATCAAAACCCGATAGTAGCGCAGTACCCAAACTTCGCAGCAACTTAGGAGAAAAACCGACTATGTGGAATCGTCTGACACGGTTGTTTCGCTCAATTTTTGGCGGACTGATTGACAGCGCCGAAGACCCCGAATTGATCCTTCAACAATTGATGCGGGACATGCAGGACGAAGTACCGAAAATGCGCGAGAACGTCTCGCAAGTTATGGGCGCAGAAAAGCGATTGGCAATGGAAATCCAGGCCAACCAAACCAAAATCACCGATCTGGACAACAAGATCAAAGCGGCAATCCGATTGAGCAAAGACGACATCGCCACGGCTCTGATCGGAGAAATGAAAATCGCCCAGCAGATGCTGGCCAACAATCAGCAAAACCACGCCACAGCCAAGGTCGCATCGGCCAAAGCCAAAGAGTATTTCGACAATTATCTCGCCAATATCAATCGGCGCATGGCTGAAGCCAAACAGTTGATTGCCGCCAGCAAAAACGCTCAGTTGCAGGAACGACTGGCTTCGACCATGGCCAGTTTCCAGATGGGCGATGTATCGCAAACCTTTGACGATATGCGGGAAAAAATCGCCAATCGTTCCGCTTCTGCCGAAGCCAGAGCCGAACTGGCGTCCACCAGTTTGGATTCGCGCATGCAAAGCGTCGAAAAAGAACTGGCAAGCATCGAAGCACAAGACATGCTGCTGGCTTACAAACAGCAAATGGGGCTGGCCGCGCCTGCTGCCGCTCCTGCTCTCGGCGAAGGCGCTCCATCAATCAGCGCCGACCGCACACTTGGCGCTGCGGATTACGTTCCGCAGCAACAAAAACTGACAGAATAAGATCGGATCGAAACCTCAAAGATGGAGTTCAAAATCTCCTACATCAAAGAAGCCCTGAAAGAGCCGATCAATATCGGTGGCTTGTTATTGGCTGGAGCAGCGGCTGCTTATTCGGCAACGACTGGTTTTTTAGAACCTACGCTGGTACTCGCCGGAGCATTGATTGCCGAAGGCGCGTATCTGGCAACTGTTCCGGCTTCCAGCTTGTATCGCAAAATCGTTGATCGGCGTTCGCGGCATTTAATTGACGATCATCGCCGCAAACAGCGATTCGAGATGATTAAGCAATTCGATCCGCGTGAGCGCGAGGCCGTCGAATACTTAAGCTGGATGAAAAACCAGATCGGCAGCAACTACAAAAAATTCGCTCGCATTTCCGAAGAGCCGCCGCAGATTCGTGAACTGGAAACAACGTGGGAATCGTTCGTTGATCTGCTGGACGAATACCGGCGTCGCAAAAATCATCTGAAAACCATCAACCGTCAGGCGGTCGAAAACCAATTGCGAACGGCGGAACGGACGATGCAATTTGCCGAACCGGCGACGCGCCCTTTGCACGAAAAGAACGTGGAGATTTTGCGCCGCAGATTGCAGACCTTCGACGACATCGAACGCAGCGTCAAACGAGTCGAAGCCCAGTTGCAGATGATCGAAAACTTCTTCGGACTGGTCAACGATCAAGTCGTGACCATGCCAACGCCCGAACATATCCTTTCGATGGATTTCGACTCCCTGCTGTCGTCCATCGAAATGACCAAAGAAATTCTGCAACAGACGGCTCCGATTATGGGACAAATAGATTCACTCAACCGTGAAGCCGCGCCCCTGAGAGCGTCGTTGGTTGGTGAGCGCCATTAGCTTTAACCGGTCATCCGATTGAAGCCCGAATGCAAACTGTTTCCACGTAGAAACTTCCCCACAGTCCGATGAACCGGATTCGATTTATCAATCGCCCTCTCACGTTTTCCATCTTTAACCGATCACGTTTTTGGAGGTAAATAAGTTATGTCACGTCTTCCCCAAACTCTTTTTCCGCGATTTGTCGTTTTCTTCTTCGCTGTGTTGCTGGTTACGATTTCGGCATCAACCGGCCTTGCCCAAAGTAAAAAACAACCCGTTAAACCGAAAGGAAAAGCGGCACAACCCGCTAAATCCAAACAGCAAACTCAACAAGAAGACGCAGCAGCCAAAGCCAAAATGGAAGACATGGCCTTGCGTCCGATTTATGTCACGATGCGAACCTTTCAGATGAAAGCGAAACGAGGCAGCTATCAGGACTTGAACGACCAGGTGTTCAAAATGAATACCTCCAGCCTGAGTGATTACGATCACTGGACAAGCAACTTCCAAAAGCTGTACCCGGAATTTGAAATTGACCTGCTTCGCACTGACGCCAAACGAGTCTTCCGCACTGCCAAACCTGCATCAGTAACTTTGGTCAAACAACCTGACGGGCGCGCCATCGAAATTCAGCTTTTTGGCGCTCAAAGTTACGGCGATGGCGTGACGCCCGGCACTACGCTGGTTCCCGAAGTCGCGTTGCATTTCGCCGATGCCAAGTCGAACAAACCACTTTCTTTTTCGATCTTGCCGCTGGAAATCGAAACCGGCAAAACATACTTCTTTGCCGTCAAGTCTCTGAAAATGCACTCGACCGATTTCGTCAACTTCGTCCGACCGGGCGCTCCTGTGACCAGTCTGGACGGCAATGACATTTATCTGCTGCTGTCTTTGTCTGTGGATTTGGACAAAACGACAATGCCGGTTCGATTGATTGACGAACAGCAATCAACCGAATTCCAGGAAACCGCGACCAAAAAAGTGATTGCCGAAGTTCCCGAAGCGTTCCGCAATGCAGGATTTGGCGGTTATGTTCGAGTTCGCGTGGAAGTGTCGCCCGAAGGCGCGGTCACATCTCCTGACGTTCAGTATTCGACGTTTCCAGAGATGAACAAGCTGGTTGTCGAGGCCGCCAAAAAGTGGGAGTTTCCGAAATCGCACTTCGAGACAAACAAAAATCCGATCACCAGTTACATCACGTTTAACTACCCTGCTCACCCCCCCACCCCCAAACCGGCGAGCACGGCCAAGCAATAATTTACAAGCCACATGCGGCCCCGATTTTTTTGAGGATTTCAGATTCAAAAACCTGAAATCCTCAATTCAGTTTCAGATCAGCCCGCGTGGCGCCAACGACTGAGGATGGAACTTATGTCGAAAGCGGCACTGTCACTTTCTGCTCCCGAACGTTTACCGGCTTGGGCAGATGAACTTGCTCGCAAATATCGCGCAGGCGAAGCCAGCCATTTTTTGCTTTATCACAACATCTACGACCTGACGCGCAGCCGCAATGGATTTGTTTCGCTGCTGTCGTTCCTGCAACAGGAATTGCTCGGCAACAAACGCATTGTGCTCTACAACCGCAGCGAAGGCCTCACATTCGATTCCGAAGAAACGATGCGCGCTTTTGTCGCTCAACAACGCGTCGCCGATCCGCTCATCAACGCCAAAACTGCGGCTCAACTGCCAGCCGATACAGCACGAGCATTGCCGATGATCGAACGTTTTTTGTATTACACGGAAAAAAACGTCGTCATCATCAACTTTCTGGAAACGATCTTCCCTGCCGCCGAAATCGGCCACATGTCCGCCGACGACAGGAATTCGCTGGTTTCGATTCAACGTTGGCTGACGACTCCGCGTTTTATGGAATCGGACAATCTGGTCATCCTGATTGGCGAATCGCTGTCTGACATGCATCCGCGACTGCGTGAAAACTCGCGGCTGGCGACGATCAAAATCCCTTATCCCGATCAGACTCAACGGCTGGATTATGTCAGGGAATTTCTGGCGGCTTATCCAATTGAAAAAATCGAGATGACCCACGAACAGATAGCCGAAATGACTTCCGGCTTGAATCTGGTTCATCTGCGTTCACTGCTGTGCGCTGCCCGTGAATCCGAAGACGGGCTGACCTTCGCCGATGTACGCCTGAAAAAGAAAGAAATCATCGAAGCCGAGTGCGCGGGTTTGATCGAATTTGTCACCCCGCGTCATGGGCTGGACAGCGTGGGCGGCATGCGCGAAGCGAAGGATTATCTGAAAGACATTGCCGAAACAATCAAGCAAGGCAACCGCGAAGAAGTGCCGATGGGCATTTTGATCTGCGGCCCAGTCGGCACAGGCAAGACTTTTTTGTCCGAATGTTTCGCCAAAGATTGCGGTTTGAATGTCGTCGAGTTCAAAAACTTCCGCGACAAATGGGTCGGTTCAACCGAAGCCAATCTGGAAAAGATTCTCCATCTGCTGCAAACGCTGGCTCCGATTGTCGTGCTGATTGACGAAGCCGATGCCGCACTGGGCACGCGCGAAACAGAGGGCGACAGCGGAGTCAATCAACGAGTCTTTTCCAAGATCGCCTCTGCAATGAGCAACACCGCCAATCGCGGAAAAATCCTGTGGATATTGATGACTTCGCGCCCTGATCGTTTGCCGATTGATTTGAAACGACAAGGCCGTTGCGAAGAACACATCGCGCTGTTTTATCCTGAAACTGCCGACGAACGCCGAGAAATTGCCGAAGTCATGGCTCGCAAAAACAAGATCGAACACCAGATCACCAACTGGGGGCCGCTGACCAACAGCCAGCTTCACCTGTCCGGCGCAGACATCGAATCCATCATGATCCGTGCGCGTCGCATCGCTCGCATTGCCAATCACGAAAAAGTCACCAACGAAGACCTGGCGTTTGTCGCGTCGGAATTCACTCCGGCGCGCGATGATCTGGCGATTGAATATCAGGAACTGGTCGCCGCCCGCGAAGCCACTTCGCGGGCCATGGTTCCCAACCGATTCCGCACCATGACCAGCGCCGAAATCGCGCGACGACTGGAAATGCTGCGCCCGCTAATTCGATAAAGTTCGAGAAACACGGAGAGCGGCGGCTAACTCATCAAAGGTTCGATGACGTTGCCGCCAAAATCCGT
Organism: uncultured Acidobacteriota bacterium; assembly: GCA_902825875.1. Lineage (GTDB taxonomy): Bacteria > Acidobacteriota > Blastocatellia > RBC074 > RBC074 > RBC074. The sequence continues at coordinate 218,488 of CADECP010000002.1, read as the reverse complement.
CAACCGTTCATCACGCCCGTTGCTCAGATACGTCAGCTTCATCTGATCCAAGCCCAGCAAATACAAGATCGAGGCGTGGATGTCGCGCGGATGATAACGAGCGCCAACCGTTTTGAATCCGATTTCATCGGTTTGACCGATCACCTTTCCGCCTTTGACGCCGCCTCCGGCCATCCACATCGAAAAGGCCGTCGTGTTGTGATCGCGGCCTTTGCCATTTTCCGAAACCGGCGTGCGACCGAATTCCGTCCCCCAAATGACCAGCGTCGAATCCAGCAAGCCTCGCCCTTTCAAATCCTTCAACAAAGCCGCAACTGGTTTGTCCGTCCAGCGACACATTTGTTCGTGATTGGTTTTGACGTTGTCGTGAGCGTCCCATTGCACGCTGACCGGCCCTCCGCCGGAATACAACTGGACGAATCGCACGCCGCGTTCGACCAGTCGCCGAGCCAGCAAACAGCGAGAGCCAAATTCAATGGTTTGCGAATTATCCAAACCATACAGCTTTTTGGTTTCTTTGCTTTCTTTGCTCAGGTCAACGGCTTCGGGCGCGTGTTGCTGCATTCGATAGGCCAATTCGTAAGAGGAAATCCTAGCGGCCAATTCCGAATCCTTTTCGTCGAGCGACAGTTCGTTCATTCCGCGCATGAATTTCAACATGCGACGTTGCTGTTCGCCGCTGATTTCCGCCGGCGGCTGCAAATGCAAAATCGGCGTCGAACCGTTTCGCAGCACCGTTCCCTGGTGAATCGCCGGTAAAAAACCTGCTCCCCACATCGGAGCGCCGCCTTCGGGCAAACCTTCGGGTTGAGTCATGACACAATACGCGGGCAAGTTTTCGCTTTCGCTGCCCAAACCATACGTCACCCAACTGCCCAAACTCGGATGGCCAGCCAATACGCGACCATTCAGCATCTGGTACATCGCCGGAGCGTGAACAAAACTTTCGGTGTAACACGATCGAATGACCGCAATGTCGTCAATGCAACCGGCCGTGTGCGGCAGCAAATCAGAGACTTCGATTCCAGACTGACCATACTTTTTGAATTTCCAGGCGCTGCCCATCAACGGAGTTCCGGCTTTGACGAACTGGCTTTTGACTTCGCCAAAACTGGCAGGCATTTGCTGGCCGTGTAATTTGTCCAGCACAGGTTTCGGGTCGAAGGTTTCCATCTGGCTGGGGCCGCCGACCATAAACAAAAAGATGACGGCTTTGGCTTTGGGCGCAAAATGCGGAGTTTTCGGAGCCAGCGGGTTGACCAGTTTTTTCGGCGGGCTCTTGTCGCTGGCCAGCGCATCTCGCTGCATCAAGTACGACAGCGCCAAAGCGCCGAATCCATTACCAGCCTGGAACAAAAAATCTCGGCGTGAATTTGCTTGAGGGATATGAGTTTGAAAGTTGTTCATGCTTCGTTATTCCAAATCGAATTCGGCCACAACCGGAGTGTGATCCGATGGCCGTTCCAGCGCGCGCGGAGCTTTATCAATCCAGACTGCCGAGCACAACTCCGCCAGTTTGTCGGTCGTCCAAATGTGGTCAATTCGCAAACCGTGATTTCTGGGAAAACCGCCGCCGCGATAATCCCACCAGGTGAACACGCCTTCGTCTTCGTGATGCTGGCGGAAAACATCCACCAAGCCCCAGTCTTCCAGTTTTTGCAGCGCGGCACGTTCGGCATCGCTGCACAGAATCTGACCAGCCCACGCTTTCGGATCGTGAATGTCGCGGTCTTCGGGTGCGATATTGAAATCGCCGCAAATCAGCAGCAAGTCTTTCGGATTGCAGTAATCATCAAAAAACTTCCGCAGCTTTGCCAGCCAGTCCAGCTTGTAATCGTATTTTTCCGAACCGACTTCGGAACCGTTCGGGATGTAAACGTTGATGATTTTGACGCCGTTGATTGTTGTGGCCAGCAATCGGCGTTGCGCGTCTTCTGCATCGCCGGGAAAGCCTTTTTGCACGTCTGCGGTTTCTGCCAGCGAAAGCGTGGCGACTCCGTTGTAAGTTTGCTGGCCGAAAACTTCCAGATTGTAGCCAAGCTCACGAAACGGGTCTGCCGGAAACTTGTCTTCCTTGCATTTGATTTCCTGCAGGCAGAGCACGTCAGGCCGATTGGCTTTCAACCAATCCAACACCAGCGGCAGTCGGACGTTGATCGAGTTGATATTCCAGGTTGCGATTTTCATATTGAGCAAGTTTGCGGTTGAACAGTGTGGGACAATTTTCCAAATTGTCCCGCCTAAACAAGATGAGACAATTTTGGAAACTGTCCCACAGACTTTACCCAATCCGCTGTCCGGCGAAAAGCCGCAAACGAAATTCTTCGCGTCGTTCTCTGTTCGGCAATTTTCGCGTTTAAGCCGTTGCGGTTCGGGATGTATAATCGCCGCACCTTGCACAATGACAACCGCCGGTTCGACCGGCCACTGATTTCACAGAGAAAGAAATTTATGTCACTTCGTCAATCGCTGCGCCAATCGTTTCGCCAATCGTTTCGCATGCTGATGGCAGCTTTACTGGCTGCAACCATCAGCCTGTACGTCATTCATCAAACCAACGCGCAAGACCCGCCGCAGCCTCCGCAACCGAAACCGACGCCGACGCCGAAAAATCAGAAAGATCGAAAGGGCGCTCAACGGCAAGGTTCGCAAGCAGATCAGCAAGCTGTTGACCGAGTTATAACCGACAGCGTGGACACGGAAGAAGTGTTGCTGGACGTAACCGTCAATGACCAAAACAACCAGCCGGTGTTCGACCTGCAAAAAGAGGATTTCACTGTCTTTGAAGATAAAGTGAAACAGGAAATCCTCAGCGTTCGGCGCGAAGAAGTCCCGGTCAGTTTCGGAATGGTAATTGACACGTCGGGCAGCATGCGCGCCCGTTTGCCGCAGGTTGTCGAATCAGGTCTGCAATTGGTCAAACAGATGCGCGAACAGGACGAAGCTTTCGTTGCGTCGTTCAAAGCCGAGCCGGAATTGATTCAGGATTTCACCGGCGACCGCCGCGATTTGGAAGACGCGCTTAACGAACTGTACAGCAGCGGCGGAACTTCACTGCTTGACGCCATCGTGGCGACTTCGGATTACACTCAGCAAAAAGCCAAACAGCGACGCAAAGCCTTGATTATCATTTCCGACGGTTTGGAAAAGAACAGTGCCGTCAAAGAGAAAGAAGTCATCGAAGCCATCAAGGAAAACGAAGTCCAGCTTTATCTGGTCGGCTTTGTGGATGAAGATGCCGAAGGCGGTGGGCTGTTCAGAAAGTCCGACGCTAAAAAGGCGCGCGACCTGCTGACCAGAATTGCCGAAGATTCCGGCGGGCGAGTTTTCTTTCCAAAAGAAATCAGCGAAATGCCTGCTATCGCCGATCAGATCGCCAAAGATTTGCGAACGCAATACATCGTCAGTTACGCGCCGTCGAACAGCACCAAAGACGGCACGTTCCGAACGGTCAAAGTGAACATCAACCCAAAAGGGACTCGCAAATTGTTCGCTCGCACACGTCAGGGTTATTACGCGCGTGATCCCAAAAGCCAGCAACCCGCCGCTGGCAATAAAAAATTTCAGTAACTCAAAAAAGGCGGCAGTTCTGCCAGAACTGCCGCCTTTTGCCAGCTTTCAGCCTTCAGACAGCCTGACTGCTGCCAACACTCAACCGTCTTCATCTATAATCCTCCGCGATGATTCGTTTCGAAGAAATCGAAAAAAAAGTTGGCCGTCACCATTCTGACGCCGATATGGACCTGCTTCGTCGGGCGTATCTGTATTCAGCAATGATGCACAAGGAACAGGTGCGCGCTTCGGGCGAACCGTATCTCAGTCATCCGCTTTCGGTCGCCAGTCTGCTGGCCGATATGAGGTTGGACGTTGAAACCGTTTGCACCGGTTTGCTGCACGACGTAGTCGAAGACACGCTGGCCACGTCGAAAGACATTTCGGACAAATTCGGCCCAACGGTCGCGCATCTGGTGGATGGCGTCACCAAAATCAGCAATCTGGGCAATGCCTCCAAAGAAGACGCCCAAGCCGAAAGTCTTCGTAAAATGATGCTGGCAATGGTGGACGATGTGCGCGTCGTTTTGGTCAAGCTGGCCGACCGGCTGCACAACATGCAGACTCTGCAATTTCTAAAGCCGGAAAAGCGCAAACGCATCGCTCAGGAAACGTTGGACGTTTTTGCGCCTATTGCCCATCGGCTTGGGATGAGCAAGATTCGTGCAGAACTGGAAGATTTGGCGTTTCAATCCATTGATCCCGACGGCTACAAACAGCTCAAAGAGCAGGTCGAACAACAACGCGCTTCAACAGAAGCTTTTCTGGAAGAAGTCAAATCTCGCATTACCCAACTGCTCAATGAAAACAACGTTCCATTCGTGCGAGTTGATGGCCGCATCAAACGGCTCTACAGCATTTACCTGAAACTCCAGCGCCAGCGAATCCCACTCGACAAGGTGTATGACCTGGCCGCCATACGAATCATCGTGCCCGAACCCAAATACTGTTACTTCGCGCTGGGAGTAATGCACCAATACTGGCGTCCGTTCAAAGATCGCATCAAGGATTTCATCGCCAACCCGCGCGGCAACGGTTATCAATCGCTGCACACCTCAGTCATCGGTGACGAAGGCCAGCATTTTGAAGTTCAGATTCGCACCGAAGAAATGCACCGCATCGCTGAAGAAGGCATCGCCGCGCATTGGAAATACAAGGAAGGCAAAGGCAAAGACACCAGCGAAGACGAAATGATGAAATGGTTGCGGAAGCTGGTGGAATCGCAGCAGGACGTTGACGCCAGAGAATTCGCAGACATCATCAAAGAAGAACTGCCGATTCACGCAAATGAAGTTTACGCCTTGACGCCGAAAGGCAAGGTGATCGAACTGCCGAAAAAATCTACGCCGGTGGATTTCGCTTACGCCATTCACACCAAAGTCGGCGACCAATGCACCGGAGCCAAGGTCAATGGTCGAATCGTTCCTTTGCAGTACCAGATTCAGAACGGCGACACGATTGACATCATGACCAGTCCAAACCAGAAACCGAATCGGGACTGGCTGAAGTTCGTCGTCACCACGCGCGCGCGCAACAAGATCAAACATCATGTTGCCCAACGACAGCGCGAAGAAGCCATCGAAGTCGGACGCAAGATGTTCGATAAAGAAGCCCTGCGGTTGAAGTTGAAACCGAAAAAGGCGCTGGAAGATTCTGCGCTGGAAAAATATCGAACTGAAAACGGCTACCCCAAACTTGAAGACATGTTCGCGGCGATTGGCTACGGCAAATTGCTGGCGAAAACCCCATTAGCCAGATTGATTCCGCCGGACAAGCTGGAAGAACTCGACAAAGCCGAAACGACACGGTTGCAGCAGATGACGCAAGTCGTCAAACGGGCGTTGAAACTCGGCGACGACCGCATCGCCATCAAAGGCGTAGACAACATTCTGGTTTATCGCGCTCCCTGCTGTAACCCGATTCGCGGCGAAGAAATTCTGGGCTACATCACGCGCGGCAAAGGCGTGGGAGTTCATGCGCGCCGTTGCAAAAACGCCGCCGGGTTGATGATTAACAAGGAACGAATCATAGAAGTGACCTGGGTCGGCGCGGGCGGCAACGAACCTTATGCCGTAACGCTGACTGTCAGAACCGAAGACCGCACAGGGCAACTGGCTGCCCTGACAAACGCAGTCGCTGACATCAAAACCAACATCCGCGATGCCCGAACCGACAATCGGGAAAACGGCGACGGAACCCGATTCATCGAAATGACGGTGGAGGTTCTGGACTTGAACCATCTCGAACGTGTCCGCAGCGCGCTCCGAAAAGTTCAGGGCGTAATCGAAGTCGAACGCACAGCCCCTCAAACCTGATCATTCAATCACTAATTGATGTACGCGCTAAAGAATCGAACATTGGGTTTGACATTGTTTTCGTCCCGGCAGGGACGGTTTGATATGAGCTTGGCAGTTCACTGCCGGGAAAAGCAGCGAATGAATCGGCGTCCTGTAGGGACGCTTGAGTTTCCGCCAAAGCAGGGATCAAGCGTCCCTACGGGACGCAGCGGAGAAAGCACTGCTACCCGGCGTTGAAACGCCGCGCTAATCTCAACCGTCCCTACCGGGACGAAGAAACTGCCAAACGCTTTATTTGATCTGCCATCACGTAACATCAATCACTAAAAACGACGCAAACCTGACAGTTTGAAATCCTGATACTTTGCACTCTCAACCGTGAAGGGCGGGAGCTGCGCAAAAGGTATCAATTCCCTAACAGACCCCTTAAGGAGAGGAACCAACATGCCAAACTCGGCTAATCGAAAAAAACTGACGGTAAATTTGTCTTTGTTTCTGGCGATGGTTGTCGTCGCATTGACGGCCAGTGTTGTGTTGCCATTGTTTTCCGCTTCCGGCCAGAACAAATCCACCAGCAAAACCAAATTCAAAGAGCGCGTGGAATCCGTGCGCTCGAAACAAGGAAGCCGGTTCCGTTCGCCGGAACGCCATCCCAAGCGTCAGATTTCTCCGACGATTCCCTGGATTCAAACCGAAGCCAGTTCCCTGCTGACCGGTTTGCCGAAAGAGTTGTCATTGTTCGATAACAACACTGTTTGGCCAACCTTCCGTTTGTTGGACAAACACGAAGACGAAGGTTTCGACAAACCCCGCGAAGCCCAAAGCTATTTCTGGCAAAAGCGCGTGCCGAAAGGCGAAAAAATCCTCTCCATCGAAAAATACTTTGAAGCTCAGGAACAGATGCGTTCGCTGCCGCAGTTTTCGACAACGCTTGATCGTTTTTTGACAGCGGAAGAATCATCCGCAATGCGAACCAATTTGGAAGCCGGAACCAACGCGGCAGCGTGGACTCCGCTGGGGCCGGGAAACATCGGCGGACGCACCAGAGCTTTTCTGATTAACCCGCAAGACCCAAACATCATGTATGCCGCGGGCGTCACAGGCGGAGTTTGGAAATCAACCAACGCCGGACAGAACTGGACTCCGATTTCTGATTTGATCGGCAACATCACGGTCAGTTCGATGGTCATGGAACCGGGCAGCCCGGACACGATTTACGTCGGCACAGGCGAAGGCGTTTACGGTTTTGAATACGACGGCGATTTGAGCAGCGGTGATTTTCGCGGCGCAGGAATTTTCAAAACCACCAACGGCGGAATGAGTTGGACTCGCGTGCCCGGAACCAACACTTTTGATTTTTACTTCGTCAACGACATCGTCGTCAGCAGCAACGACAAGATGCGGATTTACGCGGCGACTCAAAGCGGAGTGATGCGCTCGCTGGACGGCGGCGCTACCTGGACGAAGTCGCTCGATCCGATTGGTTCGCAAGGCAGAACGGTGAATTCCGGCTGTCTTGATCTGGCAATCCGAACCGACAAAACCACCGACGTAGTTTTCGCTTCGTGCGGCAACTTTGAACAGGCATTGGTTTACCGCAACTCAGACGCGAGCGGAAACGCGCCCTGGGATGTCGCCCTCAGAGAAACCGGCGTTGGCCGAACCGCGCTGGCAATTGCGCCATCAAATCAGGACACAGTTTACGCTCTGTCTTCCAGCATTCAGCGAACTGAAAACCAGTTTTCGCTGTACGCAGTGTTTCGTTCGACCAACGGCGGTGACAATTGGACTGCTCAGGTTCGCAACACCGACACCAACAAGATCAATCGTTCGATTCTGGCGGCGTCTGTCACATCAATCGCCACCGATTGCGGTTACGATCTGGAAGATTCGATCTTCGCCCAAGCCTGGTTCGATCTGGCAATCGCGGTTGACCCGATTGATCCAAACCGCGTCTGGGTGGGCGGTATAGAACTGGCGCGATCCGATGACGGCGGCGTCAACTGGGGAATCGCCGGACAGGCTTATGCCAACGCCAACTTCGATCTGGGGCCGGTGCATCCCGACCAACACGTCATCGTTTTCCATCCGAAATACGACGGAACAGCCAATCAAACGATTTTCGTCGCCAATGACGGCGGTTTGTACCGCAGCGACAATGCTCGCGCAGGCACGGCGACGACTCCGGCCAGCGCCTGCAATCCAAACTCCATTGCGGTCAAATGGACGCCGATCAATAACAATTACGGCGTAACGCAGTTTTACAGCGGAGCGGTTTCAGCCGACGGCAAAACTTACGCCGGCGGAACTCAGGACAATGGAACGGTTTTGGGAACCGATGCGGCGGGCATCAACGGCTGGAAACTGGTCAACGGCGGAGACGGCGGACACGCAGCCATTGACCAAATCAATGCCAACATTTTGTTCGGCACATTCCCCGGCATCAATTTCCGCAAGAGCACAGATGGTGGAAACAGTTTTGGCGACGCCACATTCGGCATCAACGACGGCGGCGAGTATTTCGTCGCTCCGATGGTGATGGATCCAAGCGATTCGCAACGCATTTGGACGGGCGGTTTTTATCTATGGCGAACGACCAGCAGCGCAGCGATTTGGGCGCGCGCCAGCGGATTGACTGCCGGTTCTGAATCGGTCAGCGCCATCGCCGTTGCGCCAACAGATTCCAATCGCGTTCTGGTCGGAATGGGTGACGGTTTGGTGCTGCGAACCGACGTGGCATTAACTTCGACCAGCGTGACTAATTGGCCGTCTTCTCAACCACGTAACGGCTGGGTCTCTTCTGTGGCGTTCGATCCCAACAACAAGGACATCGCTTATGCGACTTATTCGACCTTCGGCGGCGCTCACGTTTACAGAAGCATTGACGGTGGCCAGAACTGGACCATAGCCGATGGCAGTTTGGGCGCAGGCACAAACCGAATCCCGGACATTCCGGTTCACAGCATAGCCATTGATCCGTCGAACACCGCGCGGTTGTATGTAGGAACCGATCTGGGCGTGTTCGTCAGCAACGACGGCGGCAACAATTGGGCGATCGAAACGACAGGTTTTGCCAACGTCATCACCGAACATCTGCAAATGCATGTCGGCGGCGGAATCACTTCGTTGTATGCCTTCACGCACGGGCGCGGAGCCTGGCGAACGATGGTCAACAACAGCGGATGCAGTTATTCGCTGTCGCCAGCCACGCGCGAAATAAATTCAGATGCAACAACCGGAACTGTTGCCGTTGCAGCTTCGCCGGGCGGTTGCAACTGGACTGCGACCTCGAACGCTTCCTGGCTGAAAGTTACAGGCAGCGGCAGTGCTGATGGCACGGTGAATTTCCAGGCCGATGCCAACAACACGTTTGCTTCACGCTCAGGCACGGCAACCATCGCTGGAAAAACCTTTGCCGTAGTCCAACCCGGACGCACCGATTCCGATGCGCCTGTGGTCGAAGTCACCGAACCTTCGGTTTCGCCCGGAACTCCGAACATCAGTGGTCTGATTAACATGGCGGGAAAAGCCACAGACAACAACGCGGTGACATCTGTAATCTGGCAATCGGATCGTGGTGCAGCCGGAACCGCTGTGTACACGCCATCAACCGGTCAATGGACTGCGACCGGAATTCCTTTGTCGCCGGGCAGCAACGTTTTCACGATTACCGCGCGCGACGCAGCCAACAACATCGGGCGAGCGATTTTCACCATCAACTCCACACCCGATGCGGTATTGGTCACAGTTGCTGGAACTGGCAGCTTCGGAGCGACTCCTGACGGCGGTCAGGCTGCGGCAGCAGCGATTTCTCGCCCCTGGCAAATTGCATTGGATGGAGCGGGCAACCTGTTTTTCACCGACACGAATAACAACACCGTTCGCAAAATCACGCCGAACGGAGTGATTTCGACGGTTGCCGGAATTGCTGGCTCGGCAGGTTTTTCCGGTGACGGCGAACTGGCGACCGCCGCTCGGTTGAATCAACCCGCCGGAGTCGCGGTGGACGGTTCGGGCAACGTCTACATTTCGGACGTGAATAACAGCCGCATTCGCAAGATCACGGCTGCCGACGGAAAAATCAGCACCATCGCCGGAACAGGCCAGCCCGGATTCAGCGGCGACAATGGCCCGGCAACCGCTGCGGCGATAAATTTCCCGTACGGATTAACGGTGGACAAAGACGGTAACGTCTTCTTCGCCGATTTCAGCAATCATCGAATTCGCAAAATCACTGCGGCCACAGGCGTGATTTCAACTGTTGCCGGAACCGGTTCGGCCAGCTTCAACGGCGACGACAAACTTGCCACCGAAGCGACGGTCAATGCTCCGATCAACGTCACGCTGGACAACAACGGCAATCTGGTAATCGCCGACAGCAACAATCATCGCATTCGCCGAATCAATTCCGCCGACGGCAAAATCAGCACCATCGCCGGAAGCGGCACGCAAGGGTTCGCTGGCGATGGCGGCCCGGCGACTGATGCCCGCGTCAGCATTCCGGCTGGCGTGGTCTTCGATTCGACGGGCAATTTGTACTTCGCCGATCGAGGCAACAGCCGCGTTCGCAAAGTCACTGCCGGAACCAATGTCATCACCACCATCGCCGGAGTCGGCTTGTCCGGCTTCAATGGCGACGGTTTGGCGGCTTTGGCTTCGCGGCTGGCGACTCCGAATTCGATTGCTGTGGATGCTGTTGGCAACGTGTACATCGGCGACCGCGAAAACTTCCGCGTTCGACGAATCATTTTTGCGTCGGCTTCGGATAACGCAGCGCCGACAATCGCCGTGACTGCGCCAACTACTACGGCAACGTTCACGACGGATGCTTCTCCGCTGACGGTCAGCGGAACCGCCACCGACAACGTTGGCGTGTATCTGGTTCGCTGGAGCAATGACCGTGGCGGCAGCGGCACGGCTGGCGGCACGACTGCCTGGATGGCAACCGGAATTCCGCTGCAAAACGGCGTGAACAATTTGACCCTGACGGCGTTGGACGTGCGCGGCAATTCCACCAGCACACGCCTGACAGTGACGTTTACCCCACAACAAATCATTAGCACGTTCGCCGGAAACGGCTTGGCGGGCAACACAGGCGACGGAGCCGCCGCCGTCGGCGCACGATTGTTTTTCCCGACGGGAATCGCCGCGGATGCAGATGGCAACTTGTACGTCGCCGATTCAGCCAATAACCGGGTTCGCAAAATCACGCCCGCCGGAGTGATTTTGCCTTTCGCCGGAAATGGAATGCTCGGTTCCAGCGGCGATGGTGGTCAGGCAGCCGATGCCACATTCAATCAACCTCAAAGCGTGGCGGTGGATTCAACCGGGAACGTTTATATCTCCGACACCGGCAACCATCGAATCCGCAAAGTCGCGCCTTCGGGCGTGATTACAACCGTCGCCGGAACCGGCGCGGATGGTTTCAGCGGCGATGGCGGCCCGGCAACTCAAGCGTTGCTGAATCTACCGTTCCAGGTGGCCGTTGATTCGGCGGGCAATCTGTTCATCGCGGATGCGTCCAATCGCCGAGTTCGCAAAGTCACTGTCAGCACTGGAGTGATTACAACCATCGCTGGTGATGGTCGCGTCGGAACCGGTGGCGACGGCGGCGAAGCCACGAAAGCGCAATTCCTGCTGCCTTACGGCGTGACGGTGGATCGCAGCGGAGTGATTTACATTCTGGATGCCTTTGACGGCAGAGTTCGTCGTGTCGCCACGAACGGCACGATTTCCAACTACGTCGGAACTGGCAATTTCGGATACCGCGGCGACGGCGGCCCGGCCACAAGCGCCGAAATTGATCCGCAATCGTTCATCACGACGGACGCCGACGGCAATTTGTACATCGCCGATCTGTTCAATCACGTCATTCGCAAAGTCACCGCCACGACCGGAATCATCTCCACCGTCGTCGGGACTGGTGTCGGCGGATTCAGCGGCGACGGTTCTGCGCCCAGAAACGCTCAACTGGCGTTTCCGAATGATGTGGCGTTTGACCGCTCAGGCAATATGTACATTGCCGATTTGAACAATCAACGCGTTCGAAAAATCATCAACGCCGGGACTCTGAAAACTGTGGCCAGCGTTTCCGCCGCCAGCTTCCAGGGCGAAACATTGACCAGCGATATGATCGCTGCGGCATTTGGTTCGAATCTGGCGACCAGCGTTCAGGTCGGAACAACCGTTCCGTTGCCGACAACGCTCGGCAACACCTCAGTTCGAGTTCGTGACGCACTGGGAGTAGAACGACTGGCTCCGCTGTTTTTCGTCGCCCCGACTCAGATCAACTTCCTGGTTCCTTCGGGAACGTCCAATGGAGCGGCGACGGTGACTATTTTTAGCGGCGACGGAACAGTTTCGACCGGAGTCGCTCAAATCGGCAGCGTGGCTCCGGGTCTGTTTTCGGCAAACGCCGACGGGCAAGGAGTCGCTGCGGCAGTTGCACTTCGTATTCGCGCCAACGGTCAGCAAATTTTTGAACCGGTGACACGCTTCGATGCGACGAGTAACCGATCAGTCGCTGTGCCGATTGATCTGGGACCAGACACCGATCAGGTTTTCTTGATCGCTTACCTGACCGGCGCGCGGTTCCGTAGTTCACTGACGGCTTCGTCCGCCAGCGTTGGCGGAGAAAATGCCGAATTGTTGTATTTGGGACTTCAAGGCGATTTCGTCGGCCTGGATCAAGCCAACATTCGGCTGAGTCGCACTTTGATCGGCAAGGGCGACGTAGACGTTAAGCTGACAGTTGACGGCAAAACGTCCAACACTGTGCGAATCAACATCAAGTAATCGCCATTTGCGGCTTGCTTGAATACTGTGGATGGCCGGACGCGCTTTAGCAGCTTTGCCTGCCGATCGTGCCCGGTCATCTTTTTCAGCAGTGCAGTTGAGTGGCTTGCAATCAATAAGTCATACAGTACAATACCGGCTCGGTCGCATCTGACCGAGCACTTCTCACTACAATTTTATTTCACCCGATTTTCGAGGAAGGAGACAGCGATAATGGCAGTTTACGTAATTTGCGAACCGTGCATCGGCACGAAAGATACGGCTTGCGTTGATGTCTGCCCGGTGGATTGCATTCACCCGCGCAAGGATGAAGCTGATTTTGAAGGAGCAACCCAACTTTATATCCATCCCGATGAATGTATTGATTGTGGGGCTTGCCAGCCTGCCTGTCCCGTGGAAGCCATCTTCCGCGACGAAGACGTGCCGGAGCAATGGCAGAGCTACATCGAAATAAACGCCAAGCATTATCAATAACCGGAACTCGAACTTTACGATTCCATGAGCCGGAGCCATCTCACATTGAGTATGACTCCGGCTCATTCCGTTTATAAACCCATAAACCAATAACCCCCCTTTGCACGCTTCCTACTGTATTGAGTTGACCACTTTCGCCGTTTTTACACGGTAAAAAATTCCATCAACACTCCTCAAACTGAAAACCGTGTAGCTCGAATAACACTTTTTCTAACTAACTAATTTTTGTGCTTGACATAAAGTTATTAGAATAGTATCTAATCTTTGCATCCTGTCGCATCTGAATTCTTCAGATGTAACGCCCCTTCGAATAATCACCCAACTTTGATGACGGTTCATTGAAACTCATTCGTAAGGTATTTTTTCGCTGCTATCATTCATCGTGTTAAGCCGAAAAGGTGCTGAAACGAGAAAGACAGTGTAACGACAGAAAGATCGGCACATCGCCTACATTCAAACGATTCATATTTTTTAGCTCTATTCCCCCCAGCCTGCACACACTGCTCGGCGAAAGTGCTGCGACGATCTGATTTCAACCCAAACCCGGCTTGGATTTGCTTGCGATAAACAATCGCTCGCCTGTTCATCAACCTGCGAGTACGCAACAATTCCAGGCGATATGCCTGTTTCAAATCAGGCGTGGAGCAGTGTGCCTATTTTCAAAAAAGCTTACTTCAACTAACAACATCCCGCCCCCAGATCATACTGATCTTCTTCGAGCAAACTGCTTTCTTGTCAGGTGCTTTCCATTCATTAAAGCATCCCAGCCTGGACAACCAAGCAGAATCAGCAATTAACGAATTATGTTAATACCCCGATAGCATAATAACCTGGTCGAGGTGCGGCCAAATACTGCAATACTCACACAATTACCCAATCTTCAGAGCTTGATGAGTTCTGTAGTAGGTATTTGTGCGCCTGTTTTAGCAGTTAATGGTTTCACCTTGCAGCTACTTTAAGCTAAAGGAATACAATGGTGCCAAAGATTCAATACCAGCTATCATCAAATATAACTTCAACCTACCCTGGTCGCCTGAGAGCGAGCAGAGTGTCGAGATGGCTAGGGGCGGAGTTATCACATTTGCTAACAATGGCGCTGAGCGTTTCACTCATGTTTGGAAACCTCGCCGCCTTATTTACCGGTGTCTCAGCACACGCCGTTCAATCTATCAATCTTTCTGCGTCAATAACGCCACCAACTCAGGTGAGGCTGTCCTGGGACATTACCAATCCAGGTTCGATTTCTTCTGTCAGAGTTTATCGCGCACGCGAGGATAACCCGCAAAACTTTGAAATGGCCGCATCGCTAGCTTCAAATGTTCGAAATTATTCGGATCAAGGACTTATTCCAGGCAGAACCTACTTCTATCAGATCAAAACAGTTGCAGCAGGCGGAGTTTTATTATCCAGCCCTTCCAATACTGTTTCGGTAAGAATGCCCGGAACCGGCGGCGGCCCAATGCCAACGCCAACACCTGTTGCAACTCCAACAGGGACACCGACTCCGGTGGCAACGCCGACTCCGCTTCCGACGCCGACTCCTGACCCTGCCGGTACACCACCGACCGGCAATGAGGTGCTTTCGGCTCGTACAGTTTCTACAACACAGATCGAATTGTTTTGGAGAATACCGACCACGCGGCGCATCACCAGCGTCAGAATTTACAGAACGACCGCCGCTGATCCTCTAAACTTCACTTTTCTGACGGCGACCAGTGTCTTGCCTGGGCGGTTTGTTGATTCAGGATTAACTCCAAACACGACGTATCTGTATCAAATCAAATGGCCTGTCAGCGGAGTGCTGTTGTCCCCACCGTCTAACACGGCCAAAGCGACGACTTTGGGAGGATCGCCAACTCCAACTCCAACTCCGCAAGCAACACCAACGCCTGTGCCAACGCCAACGCCGACGCCAACTCCGCTACCGACACCGTCGCCGACTCCAAACCCAATCACTCCGACTGGCCCGATTCCGTTGGACGCAGAGGAAAAAGAATTGGTTAGGCTGATTAGCGAATATCGTGGAACCAGATACTTAGGACCAATTCGGCCTTCGATTGCACTAACACAATCCAGCGATTTTTTAAGCCAGGACTTAGCTGTTCGTAATACCGTAAGCAAAGTTGACAGCGTCGGACGAAGCGTCGAGGCGCGAGCACGTGCGTTTGGCTACCAACTAGCCACCACTTTTGAAGTAGTCGTCGCATCTGGAAACCTGACCGCACAACAAGTGTTAAATGTGTGGAAAGCTTCTCCTCAAGACAACAATGTTCTGCTTACGCCTGCCTGGAAAGTAGCTGGAATCGGTCGCAGCTTAAACTCTGCCACTGGCCGCTGGTATTGGGTAGTTGAATTTGCGGGCTTCTGGGACAAAACCATTCCTGTTCCCGGAGAAGATGAAGACGGACGCATTGATGGCAACGACTGGATTCGCACTCGCCCACCAAGCGCGGCCATTGCTGCCGGGCATCGCTTTTCCAGTTACGGCGATGACGGCGAATGGTACAGCGCATTGCATTGCGATATGGACGCCCCTGGCGGATTGCGAGACAGGTGCTGGAAAGACGAGCCGCCACAGGGAAACCCAAGTCTCTTACAACCTTCTTTACCGGATAACCTGACCGGAACCTGGCATATTCAGTATTCGATTTCGCCCAACGGAGTTGTTCATTACAACGATTACAGCGGTTGGGACGCTACTGGATTTACAATCACATACTGGATTAATGCCAACGGAACCTGGACAAGCAAAGGCTATCGCGCTTATCAGGTTCCGACTCCGACCGAAAGCGGCACTTGGACATCGGTTCACGACGCTGCACGCGATGAAGAAATCGTCACATTTCATCGTTCTGGAAAACCGTCCGCAACCATACGCGTTCACGCCGCGCGAGGAGTTTTAACCCTCTTCGCCGTCGAAGGCGGAGCGACAATGCAAAGCTTTCTAAGAGGATTTGCTGCCGACAACAACCCAGCAGACGATCCGCAACTCATACTTCATCCCGGAATTGGATACTTTAACGCGCCACATGCGCCGTTCTAATTGTCCAAGTTCGCAATCCTGCAAGGCGCGCAAATTCAATCAGCGTGAAAATCTCAACATAAAATTGAGGTTGCGTGCCTTGCCCAACCCCGCGGTACGCAAATATCCGCGGTCAATGTTGAAAAAATTCAGCAGCAAAGTCAGTCTGGTAATTAATTGAGTAGCTGTTTTCTAATTTTACGCTTGACAGTTTTGCCTGGCGCATAGTATTAGATTCGTGCATCCCAAAACTAGCTGTACCTTAGCAAACGATCAACGGCATCATCCCCGAATCCCTAAAGTTGAGCACTTAATTTTCAGTGCTTTCATCAGGTTGATCGAAACAATACAGCTAATTCGCACAAGATGGTGACTTGAGTCATGGTGCCCCGAATCATTGTTCGACGCCTGTCTTCCGGTTCCCTTCTTAAACAAACATCTGAAAGTAATACAGCTACTCAACATACTAACCTTGCCGACTTGCTAGCTGGCGTTCACAGTTTTTGTGATCTGAAGTTGCTCCAGCAGGCAAAAGCGTGAGCTTATGCGAGCTTTGCGTTTTCGCCTGACTCCCCTCCCAACTTTGCTTCAGTTAGCCAGGTCAGAGCTATTTTGTTGCTGATCTAAAGTCACCTACGAAATAGCAATGGCCGTCGTGTATGGCAGTCCTGATTGATCTTTGCACCTAGAGTTCAATTTGTCTGCCTGATACGAAACTAGCAATAAATCTAAGGTTTGTAAGTCAGGAAGACAGTGGTGTTTTCCTGTATAAGGAGAAGAATCATGGTGCCTCGTAACACTTATCCCTCTGGACACGAAAAACAAATCAATCGGAAATTCTCTATTGTGTTGGTTGCTGCTTTGTTGCTGAACTGCTTGATCGTTCTTGGTTCAAATACCCCCGTATCAGCGCAGGTTGGCGGCAAAAGGCCGCAAACAATTGAACTTGAAGCCTTGCCCATCTCAGATTCGCAAATCCGTTTGAGCTGGCGCATTAACAACCCCGGAGTAAATGCTGGAATTCGTATTTACCGTGCGCATTACGTCACTCCGGACAACTTCGTATTTCTCACCTCTTTACCACCAAACGCCTTGAGCTACATTGACTCCGGCCTGAAAGCGAAAAGCACTTGGCTCTATCGCATTCAGACCCAGGACAAAAAGCCAGCCATGCTGTCAGCACCGTCGAACGCAGCTCGTGCGACGACACTTGTTGCCGGCTCAGGTGGCGGGCCAAATTCACAAAACCCGACCGATGAACCCAAAATAACAACTGGAGATTCATCATCGGGCAACGTGATCCAGACCTTGTCAGCAAAGGCAATTTCAGCGAATGAAATTGAGTTGCGCTGGGCGATTCCGAGCCTTTCGCATGTCGCATCTATTCGCATCTTTCGTGCATCGTCGGACGATCCGAAAAACTTCGTGATGATCGGAGCCATCGGCTCCAATCTTAATCGGTATGTTGATGCGGATTTGAAACCGCGCACAACTTACTACTACCACATGAAGTACAACCAAAATAGCCACAGTGCGAACCTGTCAGCGCCGTCAAACACGGCGATGGCGACAACACCGGACGGCGCTGATCCGAATCCGCGCAGACGGTATGAAGGTTTGCGTCCGAAACCGGGAATTCCGTTTGACCTGCCCGCTGGCGGAATCGGCACGGCCATTCCGTTGGATGACCAGGAAGATGAATTTCTTTACTTCTTGAACAAGTTTAGAGCTTCGAGAGGAGTTGGTCCGGTTCGCGCTTCGATTAGCCTGACAATGGCCGCCGATTCTTTTGGTAAAGACCTTGCGTCGAGAAGCGAAGTCAGCAAATTCGATTCAAACGGGTTCGGAGTGTTCATGCGTGCTCGTGCGTTCGGCTTCCCCAAACTTGAGGAAACGAAATTCGACACTCTGGCACTTGCCACCAGAATTGTTGACCTGGAAACGTTCTTCGACTCCACGTCGCAAAACAACGAAAACATAGACATTCTGCTCCGACCGGAGTGGAAAGTCGTGGGCGTTGGTCGCGCATACAATGAAGGAACTTATTACTGGGTTCTGGATTTCGCCAATTACTGGGATAAAACCATCCCGTTACCCGGCGAAGACACCGACGGGCGTGTTGATGGCAACGAACGTATCCGCACTCGTCCGCCGGCGGATGCTCTGGCGGCCAGAGCCAAATTCAGCGGCTATGGTGACGACGGCAAACCTTACAACCCGGTTCATTGCGACCTGGAAACCAAGGAATGCTGGCGCGATCCCGCACCGGCTGGCAATCGTAGCCTGCGCGAAAATTCATTGCCGGAAAACATGGTTGGACATTGGCACGTTGCTTATCAGGTCAATTCGAAAGGTATCGTGCATTTCAATTCGCCTGACAAATTCGACATGACCGATTTCACCATGTCGTTGCTCATCAACGAAGACGGCACGTGGGTTTCGCAAGGTTACAAAACCTATCAAGACCCGGTTCCTGCTGAAGCCGGAACCTGGAAATGGGTGCATGACGCCGGGCGCGACGAAGAAATCATCACGTTTTTCCGCGATAACGGAAAAACGGCGGCGACTTTCCGAGTTCACGCGGCTCCTGGAGTTATGACCTTCTACGTGGAAGACGGCGGAGACTTCTTCAAAGGAATCAAAGCCGATGGCAATCCGAAAGATGATCCCTACCTGATCTTCTTGCCGGGTCCAGGATTCTTCTACACTCCTGCGCCATCGTTCCCGTCGGCAATGCGTTGTACGTCTTGCCCGCAAACCAATCCGTAAACCAATCCGACATTCGGATCAAACATCGCCGCAACGGGACTCTTCCTGTTGCGGCGATTTCATTTTTTAGAGCTTAGTCGTAAGGAGTTGCCGATCACGGAAAGGCTGGAAAGCAACATGGCTCCGGCGGCAATAATTGGATTCAAAATTCCTGTCACCGCCAGACTGATTCCGACGGTGTTGTAGAAAAATGCCCAGAAGAGATTTTGCCTGACAATGCGCCAAGTAGTATTGGCCAAATCAAAAACCGCTGGAAGTTTGCTGATTGCATTGCTCATCAACACTATGGCGGCAGCCCGCATGGCGATGTCTGTCCCCGAGCCAATTGCAATTCCCAAATTGGCTTGAGCCAATGCCGGAGCATCATTGATTCCATCGCCAATCATTGCCAAAACCTTGCCCTGTTTTTGTAAAGTCGCAATGATCGAAGTTTTGTCGCTCGGCAATGCTTCAGCGATAAACCCATCTGCTCCGACTGTTTCGGCCACACACGAAGTCGCCGCATACGAATCGCCGGAAACGATCATCGTTCTGACATTTCGTTGTTTCAGATCACGAATAACATCGGCGGCGTCTTCACGAATGCGATCACCAAATTCCATTGCCCCGCGCACCTGGCCATCCCATCCGAAATAAGCGACCGTTCGCGTCGCCTGCTTCTGAGTTTCCGGCAATTCAACGATTCGGCCAGGAACGCACTGCTCTTCCATCAATCGTCGGTTGCCGACAAAGACCGAATGGCCGGCAACATTTCCTACCAAACCAAGCCCTTTGCGAATCTCGACATCTCGCGCTTCAAACAGCGTCACTCCGGCTTTTTCGGCAAACTTCAAAACAGACATTCCCAGCGGATGCTCTGAATATCGTTCGAGCGACGCCACCAACTGCAATGCCTCTTCGTTCAAATCACGTCTGTTTTCTCCGGTAAAGCGCAACGAGTGCGGCGGAACCGTTGAAAAGCCTGAAAACCGTTGCACTGCGCCGATGGCGTCTGCTCCCAGTTGGGGAAGCAATTCAAACTCCAACAGCGCAAAGTTGCCTTCGGTAATCGTGCCAGTTTTATCAAAAACGACCGTGTCCACCCGGCGAATAGTTTCCAGCACTCGACTGTCGCTGACCAGAATTCCGCGTTGCGAAGCCGAACCAATCGCAGCAGTCAGCGCCAACGGAGTCGCCATTCCCAACGCGCACGGACAAGCAATCACCAACACAGTAATCGCCCGCATCAATGCCTCGTCCGAAGCCGTAAATCCGCCCAGCCAGCAAACCAAAAACGTCAACGCGGCAAAGACGATCACGCTGGGAACGAACACACGCGAAACTTTATCCACCGTGCGCTCCAGCGAAGATTTGCTGCTCAACGCCTGCTCCACCAAACGTATGATCTGCGCCAACGTCGCATCATCGCCGACTTTTTCCGCGCGAACCTGAATCACGTTGCCCGTGTTCAGACTTCCGGCAACCACCTGACTGCCAGGCCGTTTTTCAACCGGAGCCGATTCGCCGGTCAGCAACGATTCGTCCGCATGCGAAACGCCTTCGATCAAGGTTCCATCGGCTGGAATTCGCTCTCCGGCTTTGACGATGAACACATCACCGACATTAAGCGCGTCCACCGAAATGAATTTCTCTTCGCTCCCAGCCGCCAACAACCGGACTTTCTTCGGCATCATTCGATAAAGCAACGCAACCGCACGCGAAGTCCGCTCTTTCGCGCCTCGCTCGATCAATTTGCCAACCAACACCAACGTGACAATCGCTCCAGCGGTGTCGAAGTAAAAATGCGTTCCGCCCAAAAACGCCTGCGCCGCGCTGTAAAAATATGCCGCCAGAATTCCCAATCCCAGCAAGGTTTCCATACGCACAAGGCCGTTGACCAATCCGCGCCAGGCCAATCGCAAAATCGGCATCGCCGAATAAAACACGACCGGAGCCGTCAACAGCATCAACACAAACGGCAAGTATCGGCTGACACTGTCAGAGATTTTTTCAAAGTAACCGACATACAACGCCATGCTCAGCGTCATAACGTTCATCTGCAAAAATCCGCTGATGCCCAATCGCAACAGCAAATCGCGGCGCTCTGAGTTTGCGGAATCGTGTTCGCCTGTGTATTCGCTGGCGTTATAACCGAGTTGGCTGATGCGTTCGGAAATACGGTCGGGCGGCAAAAATTGCGGGCAGTATTTGACCTTGACCAGATCGGAAGAAAAGAAGGCTTCGGCGGAAATGACGCCACGTTCTTTCAACAGTGTGTGTTCGATCAACCACGCGCACGACGAACACCACATGCCTGAAACTTGCAGCAAGACTTCTTGCATCGGCGCGTCGGCGGGAATCGACGGCAACGTCTCTTTTCCAGTTTGGCCGCTAGTCGCAATCAAGCCCAGAGCCAAACTGCGTTTGAAGACTTCGGTTTCGCGCACGTCCTGACCGGCGGCGATAACCCCGCTTTCCAGCAAGATGACGTAGACGTTAATGCAGCCCAGACAGCAAAAGAATTTTTCTTCGCTATCGGAGTAACGCACGAACGGATGACGGCCAACCTTCAGGCCGCACAGATCGCAGTTTTTATTTGCCTCAGCCATCAATATGTTTTCGTAGTTTGAGCGTTCACCGGTTTGCCGGTTTCATCCAGAATGATCGGGTTGGCGCGTTTGGCGATGATGTACGCCGACACCAAAATGCCGATGAAAATCACGACCACCAGCCCAAGCAAAAACATCAGAATCTTTCCTTGTTGGCGAGCCAAATACTTGCCGATGCGTTTTGTCATTTCGGTTTCCTTTCCGTCGGAGCGTTGGGCGGAGTGATGAATGTCATGTTTGTCGTGCTGGTTTCGCCGCTAGGTTCGACGCGGCTGACAATTTCAAAATGGTTGACGCCCGGCGGCAAGGCTTGCGGCAACGAGACGATTTCAAATTGAAGCTGCCGTTCTTCGCCGGGCTTCAGCTTCAACGGTTGCTCCAACTCGATCTGCGCGCCGGGCAGGTTTTCCAGCTTGAGTGTTAGTTCGGCGTCTTTGCTTTGGCGATTGGCGACGGTCATTCGGAATTTGTTGAACACGCGCCCATCGTCGCCCAGCCGATAAAGCTCTGCGCGAATCGGTGCGATTTTCACCAACACGTTGTCACGCATTGAAAGCACCACAAACAATCCCGAAGCGTAAAACAGCAACACCAGCGAAACGATCACACGTTTGGCATCGCGCAGTCCCAGCCGTTTCAGCAGAGGCGTCTTTTTGTCGGTCAGCAATTCGCCTTTTTCGCCCCAGGCGTAATGAATCAAACCGGGTTTGCCCAATCGGCCAAGCACGTCTTCGCAAGCGTCAATGCACTCGCCGCAGTGAATACATTCCATCTGATACGGCGAGTTCCGAATGTCTATGCCCATGTGACAAACGCGGACGCACTTTTTGCATTCGATGCAAATTTTGTCTTTGGCTTGGCCGTCGCGGTATTGCACCAGCAGCGTTTCCTTGTCACTGAACATTCCCTGCAAATACCCATAAGGACAAACCGTTTTGCAAAACGTTTGCCGCAAGAAAGCGAAATCGAGAAAGACAATCAGCGTCGTCGCGGCTCCGGCAACTCCGCCCGCCGTGCGAATGTCCAGCGTGAACAATCTCCCCAGTAAATCGCGCGGTTCGACAAAATACGAAATGAAGACGAACGCCAGAAACACAGACGCGGCCAGCATCACGGCGTAAAACAAAATGCCGCTCATCAATTGCCGCCGCTTTGCCGGAAGTTTGATGAAGCGTTTGTTGATGAATTTCCTGATGCGTTCTTCGACCGCCAGTGAAGCTTCGCTGAAGATCATTTGCGGACAGAAATAGCCGCAATAAATCCTGCCGTACAGCATCGAAGCCGCCGCAATCACGTACAGCAAAAACAACAACGAGAAAAACAGGATGCCGAATTCGCTGATCCACAATTCATAACCGGCGAAGTAAAACCGCTGGCGAGGAATGTCGAATCGCATGACGTTGAAAAACGGCAAGACGACAAAAATCAGGAAGCAGGCGAATTGAATTGCTCGGCGATAACTATGGTAAGTGGATTGCGACGGCAACACAGGCAACTGTTTGCCGCCGGTTTTATTGGCAGGTTTCGGAACCGGTTTGATAACCGAAGGGGTTTGCCCAGCCACGCCCCCCTCGGCGGAAAAGTTTGGGCTGCTGACGCTCATAACATTTGATTGTTTGAAAAAGACTCTCCCAACCGGCAAGAGCGTTGTGGCGAAATCGCCAGCTCTTTGCCGGTCGCGGAGGAAAGTGAAACTCAATGATGACAATTCGCTGCTTCGGTCGTAACCATCAAAGGCATGACGCCTCGCCAGACCAAGACTGCCCCGAGCAGCGCGACACTGACAGCGGTCAATCGGCTTCCCCATCCGCTGGCATTCAACCGCGTCAACTTCACACTAAAAGCCGATGAAAACACTCCCAGCGCAAACAATGCGCCGACAGTTCCTAATCCAAACGCCATCATCGTCATTGACCCAGCAAGCACTGTGCCTGCCGCCATCGCTTTCAACAGCGCAGCGTAAATCAATCCGCAGGGCAAAAAGCCCAGCATCAATCCAAGAACGAATTTGCTGCCAATGGTCGGCGAAGTGATGCGACTGCCAAGCGGACGGAGCAGCTTTGTGGTGTATCGGAGCGGATCGAAACGTTGCAACCAGCGATGCGGCAATAAATCCAACATCAACAATCCGGCGACGATCATCAACGCTCCGGCAACGATGGCAACGATGTTTTCGACGCCAGCCAGTCGCCCGGCCAAATCAAAAACCTGGCCGGTCAGGCCTGCAACTGCGCCCAGGAGGCCGTAGGTGATTACTCGACCTACGTTGTACGACAGATGTGCGGTGACTTGCTGACTTGCTGTATGACGGCCAGAGGATAGGCTGAATGAAACAACCACAGGTCCACACATTTGTACGCAGTGCAGGCTGCTGACCAGGCCAAGACCGAAAAGAATGGAAAATTCTGTTGCTGACATTGTGTAATTTGACATCGTTGTCCGGGCAGATTTCCTCATCGGAGGCTACTCAAACTGTGGAATTCTGCCCGGACAACAATTTCCCGTTCAGCTTCAACTTTGGATTCGGCGCGTTGATCGTCACGCATTCGCGGTAAAAATCGAATCGCTCCATCTTGATAGCCTGCGTTGGGCAGCGCGAAGCGCACATCGCACAGCGAATGCACGTGGATTCGTCTTTCAACATAATCGCGCCGAATTCTCGTAACTCTTCATTGCTGTAAGCCTGCAATTGCTCTGCCGTAATTCCCGCCGATTCCGAAGCCAGCTTCATCAAAAACGCATCGCCGCGCAGTTGATCCAAACCTACCAGCTTAATCAGATTTTCTGGACACACATCCACGCAGCCGTTGCAGGCGATACACGTCGAAGTGTCGAACACCGTGTTGATGTTGCAGCGCAAACATCGCGCGGCTTGTTGCCGGGCTTCGGCTTCGGGGAAGTTTATTTCGACGATGTTCAGTGTCGCGGCTCTCTGTTCAGCTTCCAAAGCCGGAGGATTGTGCCGCGTCAACTGATCCCAGCCCGGCGTCATAGTGTAATCGGCTGGCAGCCAGCGTTTGCGAACGACGACATCCGTTCGCGTGCCGCGCAGGTAATCGTGCATAGAACGCGCAGCAATCTGCGCCGAAGCGATGGCGTGAATGAACAACCGCGGCCCGTGCGCTATGTCTCCGCAGGCGAAAACATCCGGCGCAGTGGTCTGGTAAGTTTCCGGGTCAACCTTAATCAATCCGCGTTCGGTTTCGACTCCGTCCGCTTCGTTCAAAAACGAAAGGTCGGAAGTCTGGCCGATGGCGAACATAATCGTGTCGGCTGCGATGTCTTCAACAAAGGATTCATCGAACTTCGGATTGAACTTCCCTGCTTCGTCAAACACCGACGTGCATTTGACGGTTCGCAATCCGGTGACGTAACCGCCCTCGCTCAAGATTTCGCGCGGGCCGCGAGCGGTGTGCAACTTCACGCCTTCTTCTTCGCCTTCTTCAATTTCAATTTCGTCGGCGGGCATTTCGTGACGATCTTCCAGGCAAACCAGATGAACTTCTTTGTCGCCGCTCAATCGCAAAGCCGAACGCGCCACGTCGTAAGCGATGCGTTCGGTTCGTTCCATATCGGATCTGGCATCGGCCATTTCAACGGCTCTGGGACGAACCGCAGAGCGCGCCACGTCAAAGGCCACGTTGCCGCCGCCGATGACGACGATCTTTTTGCCAAGCTCCATCGGCTTGCCTTCGTTGAAGGCTTTCAGAAATTCCAGTCCGTCAAAAACTCCAGCCGTATCGCTGCCCGGCAAAGGCAGCTTGCGACCTTTAGGCAAACCGACGCCCAAGAAAATCGCTTTGTAGCCTTCTTCGCGCAGGCTCTGAATCGTGAAATCGCGTCCGAGCTTCTGGTTGCATTTCAAATCAACGCCCATCGAAAGAATCGCGTTGATTTCGGCTCGCACTAATTCGCGCGGCAGCCGGTAAATCGGCACGCCAACCATCAACATTCCGCCCGGATCGGAGTTGGCTTCAAAGACAGTGACTTTGTAACCAAGCCGCGTCAGATCGTGCGCGACGGTCAGGCCGGAAACGCCTGCGCCGATAACTGCGATACGTTCATAGTCTCCACGATTAGGAGAAAGCATTCGTTCGTTCGCGCCCGCGTGGTAATGAGTGAAGTCGCCTGTTTCAGGCCCGAACTGTTCGTTGACGAATCGCTTCAATGCGCGAATTGTGATCGGCGAATCCAGATCACCTCGGCGGCAATTGACTTCGCACGGCGCGCCACAAACTCGCCCGCAGATCGAAGCGAACGGATTCGTCGCGCGCGCGATGCTGTACGCTTCCTGATAACGCCCTTCGGCAATCGCCGTCACGTAACCGCAGGCGTTGGTGTGAACAGGGCAAGCGTCCTGACACTTGACCATCTTCATCCAGTAATCAGCGGAGGACGGATCGGCGAGTTCAAATTGCAAGTTGTCTTGCGGAATTGGCGGCATAGTTGGTAACGGTGTCAGTAGCCCAACCGTAAAGGAAGGGCTTGGTATCAGTGAAAAGCCCTTGCTCACGCGCGGGCTACCGACACGGATGTTAGTCTTCGTGGAATTTCCGAAACACAAAACCGATAACGACGATGAAGTACACCACTCCGATGCCGGCAATTGCATACATCAGTCCCGGTGAAGATTCCGTTGCGGCATTGAAAGTCTGCACCAACACTCCGCGTTCGGAATGGTTGACTTCGCCGTTCATGAAAACGATCAGGTAAGTCAGACAGCCGCCAATGATGAAGATGTAAGCAATCTTCAAAAACATCGGAACTTCGGTTCCCTTGCGTTCGGTAATCCAGCCTTCGGCGTATTCTTTGAGTTCGTCTTGTTTTTTGTCGCTCATAACGGTCTCCTCAAATCTTCGTAAGAGTCTTCGTCGTCGTCTTTCAGCATTCGATATTTGGCTTCTTCGCTGTCTTTGCCCCAATACCCGTGCCTGACCGAACGTAAAAAGAAAAAGATCGCCCCAACCAACAGCAAGACAAAATAGAAATAAGCGAAATAAACACTCGGATAACTGTAATCTCGCACAGCAGCCTCCTATCGTTCGTAATCGTTATCGGGTCGCCAGTTCTTGGCTCGACCGAGCGTTTGCAGGTAAGCCACCACAGCCTGGAATTCTTCTTCGTTGTCGGCGATCCAGGGATACGGCGGCATGATCGAACCCGGAACCAGATCGCGCGGGTTGCGGAAATGAGCGCGATGCCATTGTTCATCGTACTTTCCGCCGACGCGCGACAGGTCAGGGCCGGTGCGTTTGGTTCCAAACAGGTGCGGCGAGTCGTAAACGAATTCATCCGGCGTCGAAACCGGAGCGTCAACTCCGCGCCAGCCAGAGCGTTTGGTGTCGGCCAACAACGTGCGAGTTTGTTGCGTGTGGCAATACCAGCAACCTTCGCGGACATAAACATTGCGGCCTTTCAGTTGTTGCTCGGTGTAAGGTTGCAATTTGCCGGTCACGCCTTTTGCCGGGTCGCTGTTGTCGAACGGACGCGCCCAGCTTTTATCCACTATTGGCGGAACCACTGTCGTCAGCAATCCGCCGACGAAAAACATAAACAGAGCGGCGGCCACAAAAATCGGCGCGCTGTAATCAGCTTTGCGTAACATGATTTTCTCCTGATAAGAGGTGGGACAATTTTCCAAATTGTCCCAAGCTCCATTGGCCGGTAGAACAATTTGAAAAATTGTTCTACCTCTTTGGCTCAGGCAGTCGCCGCAGCCATCTTGCTCGACTCGTTTCCAGAGGAACCAAGCATTGTCGCCAAAATGTTGTAAGCGAACGCCACGATGCCGCCGAACATGAAAATGCCGGAGAAGAAGCGGACGATCCAAACCGGTTTCAACGCAACAACGGTATCAATGAACGGAATCGCCGGATTGTTCCATTGCCAGCCTTGCCAGAATCCGCCCAACCACAGCGTGACGAAAAAGCCTACGCCGCCAATCAGAAACAGCCAGAAACTCCAGTTGGCCAGCGAATCCGAAAACAAATTGCGACGAAAGATTTTCGGCACGACGTAATAACAGCCCGCGATGGCGAAGAAGGAAAAGGCTCCCAACACAGCCATGTGAGCGTGGCCCGGAATCCAGTCCGTCTTTGAAACAATCGCATTGACCGAACGCAGACTGTGCATCGGCCCCTGGAAACAGGTCAGCAGGTAAAAGATGACTCCGGTCATCAAAAACTTCAGCGGCACGTTGTCGCGCATCTGATCCCATTGGCCGCGCATCGTGGCAAAGAAGTTGTAAACAACGGCCCACACCGGAACCAGCAGCATCACCGAAAAGACGATGGCGATGGTTTGCAGCCATTGCGAAATCGGGCCATGCAGCATGTGATGCGCGCCTGTCCAGACATAGACGAAAGCCAGCGACCAAAACCCGATCATCGAAAGCTTATGACTGTGCAAGGGGCTGTTGGAAGTTTTCGGAATGAAGTAATACGCAATGGCCAGTCCGACCGGCGTGAAGATCAATCCGACTGCGTTGTGAACATACATCCAGTTCAGGTTTGCCTGGTTGACTCCGGTGGCGAACAAAGCGGCGAAGTTGCCGGTCAGATACACAAACGCTGTCCAAAGGATCGTTCCCAGGCAGTACCAGATCGTCACGTACATCTGTGTGTATTTGCGAATGGCGACGGTCATGAAAATGTTCGCGCCGAACATGATCCAGGCAACGACCACCAACACGTCCAGGAACATCGGCAATTCAGCGTATTCCCAGCCTTGATTCCAACCCATAATCGTTGAAACCACAGCGCCGAGAATAATGAAGTTCCACAGCGCCGCCGTCGCAATGCCCAGCTTTTCGCTCCACAATTTCACGCCGCACAAACGCGGCACGACGTAATACATCAACCCCATGTCCGCAGCCAGCAACCAACCAAACAGCATGCCGTTGACGTGAAGCGGGCGCAGCCGTCCGTAAGTCAGATACTGAACCGTGCCCAGCAATTCCGGCCAGACGAACTTGGCGGCGATCATCAGGGCGACGATGCCGACGATGAAGAAATAAGTGATTGAACTGACCAGAAACAGCTTGGCCGTTGTGTCTTGGTGAAGTGATTCGTTGTATCGCACGGCTTCCGAGACCGGAATCTCGCCCGCGCTTTTGGCGATCTCGTTTTGCATAAGTGCCTCCGCTTTATGCCCGTGTCAGTAGCCCGCGCGTGAGCAAGGGCTTCTCATCAATGACCAGCCCTTCCTTACGGTCGGGCTACTGACACGCCGGCAATTGCGTAAGTCTTTTTAGGTTGAATTGGAACCCCGCCATTGATGAGCCGCCACCTCCGCCTGATGGCCAACTCAAAAGCCTGGCGGGATTCCAAGCTTGTTACCCTAGAACTCGGTACGGAACCGGGAGCGGTAGCGACCGGGTGTTTACGAAATACTCATTCAGGAGAAACCGAGTCGCTACCGCTTCCCGTCCCGTACCGACTGATTTCTTAGGTAATTGACCAAATCGCCGACATCTTTTTGCGTCAGACCGTAATCCAGCCAGGGCGGCATCGCAGTTCCCTGCACGCCGTACAAAATGGATTCAAACATCCGGCGGTCGTTGGTCGAATTGACGAAATCGGCGTTTCGCAAATTGCGTGGGCGCGGCAACATATCAACCGAATTCGGCCCTTTGCCGTCGGCTTTTTTGCCGTGACAGCCGGTGCAACGTTGCAGGAAGATTTGCTCGCCGCGTTTGACCGAAGCCGCATCCGATGCCACAGGATTCGTGTCGGGAACTTGCCGCGCTTTGATTTGCCGCACCGGTTCTTTGACGTAATTTTTGCGGATGTGATCCAGCACCCCACGAATCTGATCGTCGTTCAACACTCGCCCCCAGGCGGGCATCGAAGTTCCAGCGACTCCGTTTTTGATCGAATTCATCAGTCGTTCATCGGATTTGCTGCTCATAAACCCGGCTTTGGTCAGGTCGCGCGGATACGGGTCAAGATAGACCGCAATCATTCCTTTGCCGTCGCCCAGGTCGCCGTGGCAGCGCGCGCACAACGATGAATACATTCCTGACGGATCAACCAACGAGGGCGGCGTTTTCAAATTCATCAGGTACGCCGTCATCGCCTGATACTCGGTTTCAGGAAAATTGAACGTAGGCATGATCGAATCAGTGACGCGCGAACGCGGGTCGCGGAAATGATCCATCGTCCACTTTTCGTCTTTCAGCAGACCTTCAAACGACAGGTCAGGCGCAATTCCGCCGTCACGGTTGCCGAGTTTGTGGCAAGCCAGACAGGAGCGGTCGTTGATCAATCTTTCCCCCAAAGCGATCAACGAACCGCCCGCCGCCACATCAACTTTCGGAGCCGTTTCCGCCGCCGTCCCAATTGGCGCCTCTTGCTTTTCCTTGTTCAGGCTGGCGCGGTAACGATCCAGTGAGGTTTCCGAAAAGTTGATTCCTCGACGGCTTTTCAGGAACACGACCAGAGCTTTGGTTTCTTCGTCATTCAACCCGAACTTCGGCATAAACGAAGTGGCGCTGTTGGCGCGCGGTTCGACAATGGATTCCCACAGGTAATCAAGTTTGAATTTCTTGCCGACCTCGCCCAAATCAGGACCGAGCGTCCCTGCCGACAAACCTTCAATCTTGTGGCAGCCATAACAGTTTTTCTCAAAAAAGAGTTGGCGGCCTTTGGCAACCAGCGGCGCATTTTTGAACCCTTCTTCGGTGTGGCACTGCGCGCAATTGGCCTGCATCAAGGCTTTGTCTTTCAATTTCGGTTTGAAATCGCCACGCCAGTTTTGCGTGACGTATCCCAGCATCGGCGAGGGCCAGTAATGGTCTTCGCCGTGTGCGTCAAACGTTTCCAGCCCGCGCCCTTGCCCGTCGTGACATACCGTGCAGCCGAAATCAGAAAACTTGTGGCGACGCTCCCACTTGCCATTGACCATTCGGTCGCCGAGTTCTTCAGAAAACGGATGCGACCGCAACGGCTGAGCATGATCTTTGAATCGCGGATCGTCGCTGCCGATGTGGCAGGTCGTGCAACGATCCACCTGATGTTGGCCGCCAAACGCCGTAACGATGATTTGTTCGATACGTGGGCTGCGACCTTCCAATGCGGCACGCTCGGAATCGCTTTTCGCCATCGCCCGCGCCTGATCGAAGTAGGCCGTTTGATGACGTTCCCACTTGTGGAAAAACTGGTTGTAGAACACGAGACCGTGAACAATCAGAATCACGAAACTCGCAATGGCTAAAGCCAGTCGCATAACTCAATCCTCTTTGGGAACGCACGCGCCCTCGCGTGCAAAACCGCACGCGAGGGCGCGTGCGTTCCCGGATGCTTTACCACGGAGAAACAAACTCCCAGTTCGGCCCGCGGAAAAACGTGCCGATGATGATTAATCCGATATTGACGATGACGAAGATCAAAAACAGCGTGTTCGCCAACAGTCGCTCTTTCGCAAACCAACGCCCAACGCCTTTGGTGTTTCGATCCAGATACGGAACCAGCATCAGAATCAGAACTTCAATTGCCGGAATGCCTACGCCGCCCCAGAAGGCTGAATAACTGACCATTTCCTGCAAACCCAAAAAATACCAGGGAGCTTTGGCCGGATTCGGCGGATGCGCGATGTTGACTGGTTCTTCGAGCGGTGCGTTGAACAACAGCGAAACTACAATCACGCCGGCAACCGTGACGACGAACACGAACAACTCCGCCATAAACAGGTTCGGCCAGCTAAAGACAGAGTTGTCCGGCACGTTGCCGACCTTGGTGAAGGGGCCGCGAACCAATCCTTGAATGCCGTAGCGTTTCTTTTCGATTGCGGGAACTGCGACAACTTGAGCCGCCAAAGCAGGCTGCGCCGACGCGACATCCAGTTCCGTCGGCCAGGTGTCGAGCGAATCGCTCTGCGGTCGGCTGGGAGCATCAGCTTCTTCAGGACGCGACAGACCGCCGTCTTTGCGAATGCGCCAGAAATGAATCGCAATCATCATCGTCATCACCAACGGCAAAACGGCGATATGCAAAACGTAAAATCGCAGCAAGGCTTCCTGGCCAACGGTGGTATCGCCCAACAACAAAAACTGAATCTCTTTGCCAAAGACCGGAGCGTACCCGGCAATCGCCGTTCCGACCGTGATGGCCCAAAATGCCAATTGATCCCACGGCAACAGGTATCCGGTGAAGCTGGAAAACAAAGTCAGCAAAAACAGCCCCACGCCCAGCACCCAATTGAACTCGCGCGGTTTTTTGTATGAGCCGGTGAAAAACACACGGCACATGTGCAGAAAAACCGCCGCTACCATTCCGTGCGCCGCCCAGCGATGCATGTTGCGTAGAAACGTGCCGAAGGCGACCGAGCTTCGCAAATCGAGCATTCGGTTGTACGCCTGTTCGGTCGAAGGCACGTAATAGAACATCAACAACACACCGGTGACGATCAGAATCACGAACAGAAAAAATGTCATCAGCCCCAGCCCCATCGTGAACCAGGGTTTGACCGTGTGCTTGTTGACCTTGACCGGATGGATGTGCAGAAAGAAGTTGGTGAAGCTGGTCTGCGATCTTCCCAAATCAGACGACGGCAACGGATTGCGAAAAATGGATTGCCAGATGTTCGCCGGAAGTTCAGTCAGCGCGTTGAAGTAGCTTTTCTTTGCCATTGTCTTTATCTCTGACGTTTCAGTCGCCCGCGTGTAAGCCAGGGCATTTTTTCAAGAACTTCCCCTTCCTGACGGTCGGGGGTACTGACCAAATCCGATCAAGCGTTGAAATAAGTTCCGGCGACGACCTCTTCGCCTTTGTCCACTTCCAATTCGCCGTTCGGAGCCAGCGTCACCTTGTACCAAGGCAAAGCCTTCGGCGCAGGGCCGCCGGTGACGTTTCCATCCTGGTCATAACGCGAACCGTGACACGGACACGCAAACCCAGTTTCCGAAGTCGAAACAATGCAGCCCAGATGTGTGCAAACGGTGGAAATGGCACAGAGCTTTTCGCCTTCGCGCACGACGCAAATGTTTTGCTCGCCGAGCGTGATGCGTGTGCCCGATGGAAAATCTTCCGGTTTGCCAATGCTGAAACGATTTGGCTGGCCGTAGGTCGCGCGAGGTTTGATGAAAACCAGGTTGGAAAAAACGCTGACAATCGCTGACCCGAACAATCCGAAACTGCTCAACCAATTGAGCATTCGTCGTCGAGTAATCTGTCCTTCAGTTGGTTCAGGTTCCGAAGTGTGAGTCTTCTTCGCCGCTGCCATTGTGATGATCCTCCGAAACGGACACAGCGGAATCCGTCACGGAAGATTCAACCAGTTCCTCAATATCAGACCAAAATACCTGATACTTGGCGTCTTCCAGATTCCGAAAGTAATCCTGTTTTACTGCGAAGATGAAGATGAGAAGAGCACCGATACCCATTAACAAACTGGCAATGATTGCGATCCAAGTGTGTTCCATAAGGCAGTGCTAGCCTTCTTTCGTAAACAGTGTACGTGGTCGTTTCTTAACCAACGTCAAATGGGTATCGGTTTAAGAGAACAGCGCAAGGAAACCAGCTATGTTTCCCTCGCTGTTTGCAATGGCAATCACTGTTCCGAAACAGACTTCTGGCCGAATAACCCGGAAACAAGGGAAAAACACGATTTTTGAAAACGAATGAGCGGCAGGAAAGATTTGTGTGAGGAATTCTTCTCAGCGATAGCGGAAAATGGCTGAGTTATTTTCCGCAATAAATGACCCAGGTTGCTTGTTTTGATTTAGCTTACTTGATGAACACTTTGACCACGTTAGCTGGTTGTCCGTCCACAGTCAGCACCAGATTGACTTCGCCGCGCCCAATCAAAGAACGCGGGATTTGAATGTTCACTTGATCCAGCCCGGCAAAATCTCCTTGAGCGCCAACGAAAAGAACCGGCGCAACTTCTCCGCCGATTCTGGCGGTCACGGCTGACACAGAACTGCGAAATCGGAAGCCCGTTCCGTACAAAACCAAAAACACCTGGTCGGAACTCGCACCCAAATCTATCGGACGCGCCTGTCCGTCAATTGTCACCAGCGATTCTGTTTGCGGCTGCGCGCTGGCGTCCGAGCCTGTGTATCGCAATGCCTGACCAACCGGATACCCTGAGCCGCTGCTGTTGACGGTGAAAAATCCCGGAGCGACCCGCGCAACTTCAATCTGACAGTTGAATAACTTTTCGTTGTCTTTGTAAATGGTGACGGCTGCCGGCCCAACCGCCGTCCCCGTCGGAAGCTGGTAATTGATCTGGTTCGGCGAAATGAAAAACAGCGGCGAAGGTCGTTCGACGCCGGAAGTGTCACGGACTTTCAGCACCGTTCCGACCAAATTGACCGGCAATTGATTTCCGCCTGCAACTTGCGTGACGGCGGCCAGTCCAGCGCCAAACGCCGAGACAATGGATTCAGGAGCAATTGATCCTCGGTTCAAACTGGCAGCAGAAACACTGACGGCAATTCCCGCTTGAGTCACAGTGAACGATTTGCCAGCGATGGTCATTGTCCCGTTTCGCGGCGAAGCTTCATTGCTGGGATCAATGGTGAAACTCACCTTGTCTGTCCCCTGCCTGGAAGTGCCGCCATTGATCGTGATCCAACTGATTTTGTTATCAATCGCCCAGACACAATCCTGACCGCTTGCAGTAACAACGACTTCGCCTTGTCCGCCCATCGCATCGAAAGTGTAATTCGGCGGCGTCAACGTGAAATCGCAAACCTGTCCCAGTGGAACTCGCCACGCGCCGCGTCCGCGAGTAAATGCGAACAGATGTGCCGCGCCGCCGAACTGCCCAATCGTCAACGATTCAACCGGAACATTGGCGAAGCCTGTGTTTTCCACCGCCCAGGTTGCGCCATTATCCGGCGAAGTGAACACTCCGATGTCGGTGCCGATGTACAATCGCTGAGTGTTGGTCGGATCAACTACGATGCAATTGACCGGAATATCCGGCAAGGAACCGTCAATCGGTTCCCACAGTATTCCGCCGTTCCAACTTCTCCAGACATGTTTGCCGGTAAAGGTCGAATACGTTGCATAAGCAATGTCGCGGTTGGTCGGATCGAACGCCAACGAGGAAACCACTCCCGAACGCGGTCTGGCAAAAGGCCAAATCGTATCGCCTGTCGAGTTCAATCCTGTGGTTGTGCGATGAATGTTTCCTTGCTCAGTTCCAGCCAAAACGAAATTCCCGTCACTTTGCGACACGGCGATTGCCGTAATCGGACTTCCCGTCAGCCTGCGACTGGCAGGCGTCCAGCTTTCCGCGCCGTTTTTCGTTCGCCAAAGTATTTCTCCGCCGATCCACAACCGGTTGGAATCGCTGGAATCCATCGCCAACGGTACAATGAATCCAAAGCCGCTGTTGTTGATGTTGTTGGTCACAGGTCGGAAGCTCGCGCCGCCGTCTGTGGATTTCATCAGCGACAATCCCGTCGTCGAAGCATACAAAATTCCGGTGTTGTTCGGGTCAACGGCGACGTAGCCGCCATCGCCGGACAGCAATTCGCGCCAGGCGTTTGGGCCGTCAACATCCGCCCCGATCACAACTCCGTTGTCCTGAGCGCCAGCCAAATAACGCGCGCCATCCGGGAACGCGGCTCCGTTATAAAACTGCGTCACGGCATATCCATTGTTGAGCGAAGCCCAGATCACCTTGCTGATAAGCGGCGAACACGGCGCTTTGTTCCCGGTTGCGGTTTGCGCGCGAGCATTTTCGGTTCGGAAAATGCCGCCGTCGTTTCCGACAAACATTATTTGGTTTGTGCTTCCGTTAAATTGCGGATGGAACACAATGGCGTGTTGGTCGGCGTGAACATAACGATTGGGATTTGCCTTAGCTTCATTCCAAAATGACGCCATTCCCCAGTTGACTCCGCCGTCATCAGAACGGAACAGGTCAATGCCGCCCACCCAAACAGTGTTTTCGTTTAACGGATCAACTGCAATGACGTTGTCGAACCACCCTTGCGAAAAAAACTGGTTGACTCCTCCTGCCCGGCAATCGCTTTGAAACGCCCAAATTGGATTGGTGAACAGCACCGTGTTCAATTTCGCAGCCGGGCTGCTGACCTTCTCCCAAGAACCGATTTCGCCGCCGTTCGTCGAACGAAAAACTCCATGCAAGGAATGGAACGGCAGGCCGGTCGCTCCATTGGTCGAGGAAACGGCGTAAATCACATTTTGATTCGACAGCGCAATTGCCAGACTGGTGCGCGACATTCCGGGTTCGGTGTACACCAGTTCCCATTGTCCCAACGCGCTGGCGTTGTCATTGCGATAAATCGAAGCCTGCACGTTGCCAGGGAATCTGATGTTTGTCGGAATTCCGCAAGCCGCAAAGACCACATCGGTTCGTTGATCGGTGCGAATGGCAAGATCGGAACAGCCGCCATTCACCGATTCATCCACAGCCGCCGACCAGGTCACGCCGCCATCCAGTGAACGCATCACGCCAAACCGAGTCGCGGCATAAATGCGGCTGGCATTATTCGTACTGACGACAAGATCATTGACGTAGTGAAAATTTGCCGAGCGAGTTCCTTCCAGTTGTCGCCACGTATTGCCACCGTCGAAGCTGCGAAAGATTCCTGCTCCGCGTGTTGCATCGCCGTTGAAATAACCTTCCCCAGTTCCAGCGTAAATAATTTCAGGATTGTTCGGGTCAAAAGCCAGCGCGCACACCGCCAGCGAAGGCAACAAATCGCTCAATGGGAACCAGTTCTGACCGCCATTGATTGTTTTCCAGACTCCGCCAGCGACTCCTGCGGCATACATGATTTCCGGATTGCGCGGATTGATGAGCATGGCCCGCGTTCGCCCGCCGATGTTTCCCGGCCCAAGTGGCGTCCAGGCAGATAGCGCAGCCGCTTCCGCAGTTGTGGCAATCAAACCGTTTTTTGCCATCGTCCGGCGCGAAGGCTGCAACCGATTTTGCCGCGTGGAAAACTGTGGCAGGTCGAACGATTTTTCCAGAGCCGTCAAATACCATTCTGACTGAAGCTCTTTTTCGCCTTCCGGCAAACGACGGCTGGCCAGATATTTTGCGGCTTCACCGGGTTTGTCGTATCGCTCAAGTTTGCGCTTCAGCTTTCGGTCAAGCTCAGACCAGTTTTCGTTGTGCTTGGTTTGATTTTCCTGGCTAAAAGAAAAGGCTCTTGTTGAAGTTTCGGATTTTTGAGTTTGTGTGCTGGGAATGCCGTTCGGCTTGGTGTTCAATAAAGACTGGCGGTGCGACAAAAACGCAATGGCAGCCACTCCAAGGCAGACAACTGCCGCCAAGACCAGCAACCAGCCAGTCAAAAAATTGCCTTGATCGTTTGAAGTACGCATGTGCTTTTCCCACATCGGAATCGAAGGGGTCGAATCCGCCAAGCCAAATTTGCACCTGTCTCCTGGCGAAGTTCACAACAAAGCTATTGAAATGATTTGCTCTTTTTAGTTCGTCTGAAGGTCGCGGCGATGGAATGTTTGGGCCAAACTGCGCGGTTCCCCACGTAAAACCTCGCTTCAAATGCTCACCGCTTTCGTCAGCAAAAGGAAGTACGGGGAACTTCTCTATCTAAACTCTGGTCTCGCTACGTTTGAGAGCCTGTGAGGTACTGACGTTCAGGCGAGCCGCATCTTACGCACGGCCAAAATCAATTGCAAGCACAGGAACTGAATTTTACAAAAATCGCTCAACCTTACTCGCCGACGGCATGTGGTAGTATCCAATCACCAATCTTTCACCACTTCATCAAGGAGAATTCAGACCGTGAAACTCAAAGACAAAGTTGCCGTTATCACCGGCGCAGGTTCTGGGCTTGGCCGTGCCATCGCCCTGCGTTTTGCTGAAGAAGGCGCTCGCATCGTCATCGCCGAACTCAACGAAGCCAAAGGCGAAGAAACTCTGCGCGAAGTTCAAGCCAAAGGCGTTGAAGCTTTTGCCGTCCCAACCGATGTCAGCAGTTCCGACGCCGTCAGCAATCTATTCAAAGCGATTGATGATCGCGGCTGGCCGATTGACGTGATGGTCAATAATGCAGGCAATGCCGGGCAACTGACCCCGGTTCACTTGATGACCGACGAACAATGGCACGGCGTGGTTCACGTCCATTTGAGCGGGACGTTTTACGGCACGCGCGAAGCCGTCAAACGCATGCTGGCGCAAGGGCGCGGAGGAGCCGTCATCAATATGTCATCAGTTGCCGCTCTGAGAGGTTTGCCCGGCGGTTCGTCGTACACCGCAGCCAAAGGCGGCATTTTGTCGTTCACCAAAGGCGTCGCGCAGGAATACGCTGCGCAAGGAATTCGCGTGAACTGCATTGCGCCGGGCTGGGTTGAAACTCCAATTTTGGAAAACCTGCCGGACGAAATTCGCCCAATGATGGTCGCTAACACTCCGCTCGGCAGAATTGGCCAGCCTGAAGAAATCGCCGCCGTCGCGCTGTTTCTGGCTTCGGACGAATCCAGCTACGTCATCGGCCAAACGATCAGCCCGAACGGCGGACTTCACACATAAGCAATGAAATTAGCCATTAACCATTCGCCACTAACCATTATTCGACAGGTAGAAAACCTCTCTACCATTTCGGTTAATGGATAATGCGGAATGGCCACTGCCTAATGGTTAGAGGCTCAACTTAACGAGAGGAAAACTGAATGTCGCCTAAATTTTTTAGATCACTTCAAACACAGGCAGCGGCATTGCTCTGCCTGTGCTTTTTTTTTATTTCAGCAAATGCCCAATCAAACGAAGAGTCGCGTTATTCGCAAAAGGTTCGCACTTTCCATTCCGCTGAAGAGTTCAAACAACTGACAGGAGGCAAGGTCAAGCTTCGTCATTCCAAACTAAAAATTTTGCCGATGTGGCCGTATAACACTCATCCCGACAGTCATATTTCAACGATATGGAAGGATGAAAAGACAGGAACCATTTGGACAGTGATGAAACGCGGGGTGAAGCGTGTGCATTTGCAAACTGGAGTGACTGAGTATTTTGCTGGCCAGCGTTGGCTTCTCGACGATCAAGTCACCGGCGTTGGAATTGAAAAGTCTGGCCAGGAAATCTCCGTCATCTGGGTCGAAACTCCAAAAGGGTTCAGCCGCATCGAATACAAACAAATGACGCTGGCCGAAAAATCCAAAACCTTTGTCGAGCGCGTGCAAAAGCGGCACGTGCGTTGGGGAATGACTTCGGATTCGATCTTGCAAACGCCGGGGGATTTATCCACCAACAAAATGGTTTCTTCGGACAACGACGGGCTGTGGACGCAGATGTACATCGCCGCCGAAGCCTTTCGCTACGCCGTCACCAAAGAACCCGATGCGCGCGCCAACGCCAAAGTCGGCTTGGAAGCGATGCTGCGACTGGAATCCATCACAGGCATTTCAGGCTTTCACGCGCGTTCGATCATCAAGATCGGCGAAGACATTCAACCCAAAGACGGCGAATGGCACACCACCGCCGACGGCAAATGGCGCTGGAAAGGCGACACCAGTTCGGATGAAATCGTCGGGCATTATTTCGGCTACGCTGTGTATTACGACCTGGTTGCCGACGAAGCCGAGCGGCAAAAGATTCGTGGCGTCGTCACTCGGATGACCGATCACATTCTGGACAACAACTTTCAACTGGTTGACGTGGACGGCAAACACACTTTGTGGGGATGGTGGGGGCCAGACAAGATTTGGGAAGACCCGGACGAACTGGGATTGCGCGCGCTGCACATGCTGGCTCACCTGCGAACAGCGCATCACATCACAGGCAATCCGCGTTACGAACAAGCGTATCAGGAATTGATCGCCAAACATCGTTATCACTTGCTGACGCGCAACCAGAAGATCAACTACCCCGGACGCATCAATCATTCAGACGACGAACTGGCTTTTCTGTCGTATTACCCGCTGCTGAGTTACGAAAAAGACGCCAAGCTGCGCGAAGTTTATGTGCAAAGCCTGGAACGTTCGTGGCAGGTTGAACGGCCTGAACGCAACCCGCTCTGGAATTTTATTTACGCGGCTGGCAGCGGAGCGAAAGAATTCGACCGAGAAGATTCAATTCGCACGTTGCAAGAAATTCCTATGGATTTGATCGAATGGACGGTGACGAATTCTCACCGATTGGATGTGCCGATGGATGCGTTGGCGGATCGGTTCAAACGCCCACAAGCTTTGATCGTGTTGCCTTACGACGAACTGCCTATGACGAAATGGAACGGCAATCCTTATCGAATTGACGGCGGCAACGGCGGGCGCAGCGAAGACGACGGTGCGTATTTTCTGCTGCCTTATTGGATGGGCAGGTATCACAAACTGATTGGCGAATAGCCGGAGCGCGGAATAGCCGGAGCGCGGAGTTGCACTCCGCCTGGTCCGCGGACGTTCCCGTCCGCCCGTCACTTTTCAGGCGAACCATTCAACGTCGCCAAAAACACCAACAACAAACGAACATCTGCATCATTCAATCGAATCTTCAACAACTCATCATCCGGCTCGCGCACTTGTCCTGCGCGAGCCATTTCACTCAGCCGAACGATTTCCATCAACGCGGCTTCCAGCGAAAGATAATCGCCCGAATGAAAGTACGGTTCGCTGAACTTCAGATGCCGCAGCGTAGGCGTTTTGAATGCGCCGGTCATTCGTCGCAACAATTGATCGTCGCTTTCACCGGCTCGGCGCAGCGACGAAGTTTTCAAATCCACAAAATTCCAGTGCCCTAAATCCGCAACGCCAAGCCGACCTTTCTCCACCGTTTCGCGGAATTTCGCTGACGGGCGTTTAGCCGTCGCGGCGTTGGGAATTTCAAGCTGCGCGAACTTGCCTTCGCCATTCAAGCGATCAAACTCCGCCTGGCTGACTCCCAAGTTGTGAAAGGAATTGTCGGTGAACAGCGGCGGCACGTGACAAGCAACGCAGTTTCCAACCGAAGCCGCGCCTTCCGTTCGCAAAAAAATCCTGAAACCGTTCAACGCCTTTTGATCGAATCCGTTGCCGAGCTTCAAAGCTTTTTTCGATTCCAATTCTGAAAGTATTGCCAGCGTGCGCCCTGCAAAAGCCTTCGCGCTTTCTCCACTGGCCGGAGCCGCTTCCAAGCCGTTCAGCTTCACAAACCGGTCGTAAGGCGAATCCTGTTTGCTTCGCATTGTTCGCATGAAGTCAGCTACAGCTTTGGAAACCAGACCGATGATTTGATCTCGGCTGAGCTTGTCTAATTCGACATCGAACGCGGCTTTGAATTGCTCGCGGTAAGAAGCCGAAGCTTCCGTAGCTTTGTCGGCCAACAAAACGGTTTGAATCTGATTGAAGGCTTGTTCTTCTTCGCCCGGCAACCATCCCATTGGTCGTCCGCTGAAGGTTCCGGCGACCAATTCTTCCAGCGATTTGAATTCGCCGTCCAAATGCAGCAACGGCATCAACGCCACGTCAAGCAAGGTCGGCGAATTGCGAATCTCCGTTCGGCGAGGGTCTTCATTACGATAAGGAACCCAACTGCGATTGAAAAAGTCTGTGAAAACACGATGGCCTTGCGGGTCTTGATCGGTCAGATGGCAGGTCGCGCAACTGGTAAACAAATCACCTTTGGCCGTGGTGAAGCGATCTTCGCGGAACAGCCGTTCGCCCAATCCCACCTGAAGCCTGTTCGCTTCAACTCTTGCCACATTTGATTGACGTTGAGCGATTGAATGCCAATCGCCCGACGCGATAAACGTCATCGCCACCAGCAAAACAAAAAACGCCTGCTTCAGTCGGCGCATTCTCTGCCCAATCATCATTTCGTTTTCCAAGAATTGAAGACCTCCTTCAAGGATTGCAATCGTTAAGCGCGGCGAATTACAGCACAAGTCCTCGAATTTGAATATGACGGCGGCAGAAAGTGGCGAGCGTCAATCGCTCGTTGTATAGTGCCGCAACCGCAGCAAAATCACGTACAAATCAAAAGGAGCCAAAAGGAAGATGACTGAAAA
Source organism: uncultured Acidobacteriota bacterium (assembly GCA_902825875.1). Taxonomy (GTDB): domain Bacteria; phylum Acidobacteriota; class Blastocatellia; order RBC074; family RBC074; genus RBC074. The sequence goes on along the minus strand of CADECP010000002.1, from coordinate 177,067 downwards.
CGAGTCGAAGACTGCCGGACACGGTTTGCGCCGCGCCCTGGGCGTATGGGCCGCGGCGGCCTTTGTTGTGACAAATATGGTCGGCACAGGAATTTTTACGGTTCCGGCGTTTGTCCGAACCGCCACCGGCAATGGATTGGCAACGCTGGGCGTGTGGACGCTGGGCGGCATTCTGGCTTTGTCCGGCGCGTTGTGTTTTGCCGAACTCGCCACGCGAATGCCCGAAGCAGGCGGCGAGTATCGGTACTTGACGCAAATTTACGGGAGACTGTGGGGATTCGTCAGCGGATGGATTTCCTTTCTGGTTGGATTTTCGGCGGCGATTGCGGCCTCTGCGCTCGGAGCTTCGGCTTACGCGGCAACCTTGTTTCCGTCGTGGAATCCTTCGACGGTGTTGTTCACTGTCGGCAGCATTACTGTCACTCAAGGTTCGGTCGGCGCAGCAGTATTGATCGCGGCGCTGGCGGCGTTTCATTCGGCAGGGGTACGTCCGAGCGGCAGATTGCAAACCGGCATCGCGGCATTGGTCATTGGTTCAATCGTGTTGCTGTTTTTCTCCGGCGTCGCCACCGGCAAAGGAAACTGGTCTGGCGTCACCGCCGGTTCGCAAGCGACAGGTTTGTGGTGGGTGGCGTTGATTCAGGTCAGCTTTGCTTACAGCGGATGGAACGCTGCGGCTTATCTGGCGGGCGAAGTCAAAAATCCTCGTTACACATTGCCGCGCGCATTGATTGGCGGAACGTTGACCGTCGCCATTTTGTATCTGATTTTGAATCTGTTGTTTCTGTACGCCGTGCCTGCCGCTGATTGGCAACCCAACATCGCCATCGGCAAACTCGCGGCGGAAAATCTGTTCGGTTCTTTCGGCGCAACTGTGGTCAGCGTCATCATCACATTGACGATTCTGGGGTCAGTCAGTTCGATGACCGCCGCCGGGCCGCGCGTGTATTACGCAATGGCGCGCGATGGAATGGCTCCGGGAATTTTTGGACGAATCGGCAAACAAGGCGGTGCGCCGCTGTTTTCCATCTTCACTCAAGCTTTCGTCGCCATCCTGCTGGTGCTGACCGGAGAATTTGAAAATCTGTTGATTTACGCTGGTTCGGCATTGTCGTTGATGGCTGCGTTGACAGTGACAGGCGTTTGGGTTGTTCGCCAGAAAATGCCTTCAGATTCGCCGACGATCTTTCGCACGCCGGGTTATCCGGTCACGCCTGCGATTTTTTTGCTGCTGGAAGTTTTTGCCATTTCACAAGGCGTCATAGAACGCCCGATTCCTACGCTGGCGGCGTTAGGAACCATCGCGGCTGGCATTGTGATTTTTTTCGTGGCGCGTGGTTTAGGTTGGTTGAACGGTTCGGAATCGGCGGCAAGCCAAACCAAACGGGGCGAACATTGATTCTCGCCCCGTCGCTGTAACCTCATCAAAATCCGCTGCGTAAACCGAGTTTGCGAATCACCTGATCGGCAATGTCGCGTCCAGCCCAATCCAGAGCCATCTGGTCACGCGAACCACCCATCGGCGGAATCGGCATGCCTTGCGGCTGACGCGGGAAACCCGTTCCGAAAAAGATCTGCTTGCCAGTTTTCGGCTCAAACACTGTGAAGCGCACATCCACTCCGTTCATGCTTCCTGCTCCAACTCGGCTGTATTGCAACTCGATCCAAACGACGAATAAATCCTCGCTCTCTTTGGCGGCTTTCATCGCATCGCTGCGAGTCTGGTTGCGTTCGGAACTCAATTGAGCAGTTTTCAATTCGCGCCGCAGTTGATCCAGACAGCCATCGCTGACCGCCGTGGTGTAATACATCGGAATTTCCATATCGCCCATCGCCGAAGAAATCTGAATCGCTTTTCCCTTTTCCACGGGCTTTTCCTTCGGCTTTTCGGGAGCGACTTCAGGTTCCGGCACAGTGCGCGCTTCGGGTTGGTTGACACCTTGAATCACAGGTTGCGGATCGGCTTTTTTCTGCTTGCGACCGGACTGTGCAACGGCAACCGTTCCCAGCAACAGCAGACAACCAATCAACACGACCAGCGATTTTGACCAGATTCGCATAGTATGGGTTCGCATAACGATTCCTCCTCAATTGAGCTTGTTGGGATCAACAGAACCTTCAAGCTTGATTGCACAAATGATTTCGTGTCTTTTCGAACGTGAATATACTCCCGCTCGTTCCGCAGCGAAACCGACAGCGGCAAAATTTGAATCTTTACCGCGAGACATTCTTTTCCGACAGATTGAACAAGATTTTTGGCAGGCTTTACAGGCTCCTCAATTCCATCAAGGCCCCGGTCAGGTTTGAATCCTGCTCAGCCTGAAAACAATCCTGGCAATCCTGTTTCAAAGTTTTTTGCTCTGATTTAGAAGAGCGATTAGTGGTTTGGCTGCCCAGTTCGATGACGACTTGAGTGATATTGGCAAAAAGCTCTTTGCCGAAGCCTCTGAACACGATATGGAGTTCGCGTTAAGGCCTGTAACCATGTTGTTTCACGCCAAGCTGCATCGGCAATAAGTCATAAGCCATTTCTACCCAATCGCACAGCAAACGTCGCGTGTCGCGCGGATCAATGATTTCTTCGATGCCGAAAGCTTCGGCGGTTCGGAACGGCGAGCGCAATTCGTTTAGCTTCTCCTCAATCTCTCGCCGCCGAGCTTCGGGGTCTGGCGCGGATTCGATGTCGCGTTTGTAAGCGGCCATCACTCCGCCTTCAATCGGCAGCGATCCCCAATCACCGCTTGGCCAGGCGTAACGAAAATTCAACGATTGAGCATTTCCGTGAGCGGCTCCGGCAACGCCAAACACTCTGCGCAAAATGATCGAACACCAAGGGATCGAAGCTTGATAAACCGCTGCCATCGCTCGCGCGCCGTATCGGGCTGTTCCCATTCGCTCGGCGCGAGTGCCAATCAGAAAGCCCGGCTGATCCACGAAGTTCACCACAGGCAAATGAAACGTATTACACAGATCGGCAAACCGAGTCATTTTCTCGCTGCCGTCGGCATCCAGAGCGCCGCCGCCTTGTTTCGGATCGCCCGCCAAGACTCCAACCGCGTAACCATTCAATCGCGCCAAGCCCGTTACCAAAGGCCGACCGTAAAACCTGCCAATTTCAAAAAACGAATCGCGGTCTAACACCAAGCTCAAAATCCGCCGCACGTCATAAGCCATTCGCCGGTCGCTCGGGATTATTGAAAGCAACTGTTCTTCGCTGCGAGTTGGATCATCGCCGCTTTCGACACGTGGAGGAATCTGCCAGACGTTCTGCGGCAAGTACGAAAGAAAGCGGCGAATTTCGGCAAAGGCTTCGTCTTCTGTTTCGACTTCGTTGTCCACGCAACCGCTACCGTGAGCGTGAATATCAGAACCGCCGAGTTCTTCTTTCGTCACGTTTTCGCCGACTCCGCGAATGACAACGGGCGGCCCGGCAACGAACAATTGGCTGACGCCTTTGACCATGACTGAAAAATGCGAATTGACGACGCGCACGGCTCCAAGCCCTGCGCACGGCCCCAACGCCGCAGCGACAACAGGAATTTCCGACAACGATGCCACGACAATATCCCAGCCCGGATTTGCGGGAACATAAGTCCGCCCCATTGTTTCCAGCATCTTGACGCTGCCGCCTCCGCCCGTGCCGTCCACCAATCTAACCAATGGTAGTTTCAATTCACGCGCCATCCGTTCGGAATAAGTCATCTTGTGACCGATGGCCGCGTCGGCGGCTCCGCCGCGAACGGTGAAGTCGTCGCCGCCAACGACAACTCGGCGATTGTTGATTCGCCCCAAGCCGCAAACAAAGTTCGACGGCATGAATTCAATCAACTCGCCGTCAACATAAGCCGCTTTGCCTGCCAGCGCGCCGGTTTCGTGAAATGAACCATCGTCCAGCAAACGATCAATTCGCTCGCGCACGGTCAATCTGCCGTTCGCGTGTTGCCGGGCGACGTTGGCTTCGCCGCCCATCTGTTTTGCCAATTCGACGCGACGTTTGATCTCGTCAACTTCAGGTTGCCAACTCAAATTTATTCTCCAGTTTTTTGCGTGTTTTGCTTTGGACGGCTAGACTTACTGAGCGGTCAGCAAGCTGTCAAGCCTTACAACCAACGACTTACAATCAAAACAACAAAGCACAAACTATGGCCAACACAATTGACGAAGTCATTGCCCGACTAACTGAAATCATTGACCAATCGTGCCAACGTCGCAGTCGGTTGGGATATTTCGCGGCGCTATACCGCAAAGTCACGATCAAGGTGAAAGAAGGCATCGCCAACAACCTGTTTCAAGACGGCGAACGAATGGCGCGGCTGGACGTTAATTTCGCCAATCGCTATCTGGATGCTTACGAATTGCATCGGCAAGGCAAACAGCCGACAGCCGCGTGGCAGGTTTCATTTGAAGCCGCAGAGCAATGGCGACCGTTGATCCTGCAACATCTGCTGGCAGGCATCAATGCTCACATCAATCTGGATTTGGGAATCGCCGCAGCAGAAACCAGTCCAGGCGAACAACTGCCATCGCTTCAATCCGATTTTGAAAAGATCAACGACATTTTGTTCAGCCTGGTGCAACCGGTACAGGATGAAATTGGCGAGATGTCGCCGTGGATTGGCTTTTTGGAAAAGATTGATCCCAGCGCCGACGACGCCATCATCAATTTCAGCATGAAAGTGGCGCGTGATTCGGCGTGGCGATTTGCCTTGAGATTGAATGCGCTCGACGAAAAAGACTTTGCAGGAGCAATCGAACGACGCGATGAGGAAATTGCGAAACTTGGCCGGCTGGTAGTGGCTCCGCCCGGAATTGTGTTCAAGGCTGGCTTGATGTTGATTCGATTACGCGAAAGCAGCGACATCCCGCGCGTCATTGACGTGCTTTCCTGAAACATAAGTCGGTGCTGAAACCGCCGTGTAATCAGTAGCCTTCTGGGAAAGCCGCGTGTAAAAACCTGCCGCTTGTCCGCCCAGCAAATACACGCCGAAATTCGGCAACATCTTTTCCGAAGTTTGTTCGTCTTCAATCGGCGCAACGTCGAAAAACCGCTGCGCGATCCAGTGGCGCGGAATCAATGTCGCCAATGCCAATTCCCAATCCTGCGGTTTGGCGAAAGCTCCGCAGATCACCGAATCGCCTTCGCAGCCATAAACCGATTTCAGCACCCATTCTTCGCGGCGCAGTTGGTGCAAATCCAATTCAGTCGCACGCCGCGTTTCAGGAATCAATTCGGCAATCCATTTGCGGGCTTCGGCGGAAAACAATTCCTGCCGTTCCCACATCAACGCCATCGCCAGTTTGTTTTGCGTCACAACCGAGCCGAACGGATTGACGACCGTCACTCGACCTTCGTTTTCGGCTTCAAGCAATAACAACAATTCGCGGTCGAGCGGATCAGGATCAAGAAATTCCGCTTGCGTCGTCCAAACGATTTCTCGTTCGCCCCACCAATCCGTTTTGTAATGCCGCAAGATCAAATCCGCCGGTTCGCCCATCACGGTCACTCTGCGCTGTTTGTCCAATCCCAAATTGAACGGCGACCCAAGCGTCACACGACAACCGCGTTCTTCCAGCCAGTTTTTGTAAATGGCGATCATGCTCAAATCTTCTGGCAGGTCTGTCGGGTAGATAATGGCTACGGATTGCGGGTTTCCATCCAACCGCGCTCGGTGCGAAGCGAGCAGCATTTGCCAAAACTGTTCGGGGAAATTCGTGTTCGGATCAATTGTGTTGGTATGAAATTGATGAAGCAGTTGATTCAACAACACGGCTTCGGCTTCGCCGGATGGAGTGTCAGAGTTCATTTCGCAAGAACGAATCACACCATCGGCGCAAAGAAACAAATCCACGCGCGCAATGCCGTGCCAGCGTCCTTCGGCGGACAACCACATGGCTTTTTGGAACGGAGTCAGGCCGAAAAACTCGTCCAGCAATTCGGGATGGTCGAGAACGATTTCGCTGACTTCATTGAACAGCGCGCCGACACGCTCAGCCGCGATGGCAAGCCGCTCGGCTTGCTCCGCGCTGAGCACAACCGGCTGTAAGCGAAACCGTTCCTTGCCGCGCAACCACGGATCGGAAAGCGTGTTCGTGGCATACAGCATCCGCGCAAATTCGCCGTAAGTCAGTTCAGTCATTGTTGTCCGTTTATTGTCTCGGCTTTTCAAACACAAGGAAATGTTGTTGCGGCAAAAAGTCTTTGGTTTCTTTCCAGACCAGTCCAACGGCGGCCATTTCTTTTTTGGCTTGGGCGACGGTCATTTTGTGAACTCGTTTGATCGGCACGTCGGGGTCTTCACCGCGATATTCGATTTGGACGATGCGACCGCCAGGCTTCAAGCCTTTGACGATGCTTTCCATCATCTCGCGCGGATACGAGAACTCGTGATACGCATCCACGAACAGCACCACGTCCACTGAATTGGCAGGCAATTTCGTATCGGTTTCAGTTCCCTGAATCGTGACGATGTTGTCGGCGTTGAATTGTTTCTTGCGGCTTTCGATGATCGAAAGCATTTCCTGCTGAATGTCCACAGCCAGGACTTTGCCTTGTTTGACCAGCGGAGCGATGCGAAAAGTGAAGTAACCTGTTCCGGCTCCGATGTCGGCGACCACGTCGGTTGGTTTCAGCTTCATCTGCTTGACGACTTCGTTGGGCAATTCGGTTTGCTCACGGTCGTCACGTTCCAACCAATCGGCTCCCAAATGTCCCATCACGTGAGCGATCTCTCGCCCCATATAAAACTTGCCTATGCCGTTCGGATCGTGATTGGCGCGAGTTTCATACACCGGTTCTTTGGGTTTTTGCGCCACAGAAGAAACCGATTGCGACGACGAGTTTTGACAACTCAACAGCCAAAATGCGAGCAAAAAGATGACTTGAATATGTTTCATAAGCCGAAATGGTGATTTTTCTCAGGTGGAAAATTTGCGACGCCGTTTTATAGCTCAAGCTCAAGACGACCGCCAGCCAGATAATTTCACAAAGTTAGAAATTACGTCGCCATCGCTTTTGCGTGTCGCCTTCTGTTGATTCAATACGCAAAACTGTAAACAAAATACCTATCCAATGATGGCCGGACGTGTAAATCTTGCTCGCCAATTGAAACCACAAACTATGAAATATCAGGACTTATCTTGAAAATAACCACTGGCACAATCATTGCTCAGCCTAAAGCCGCGAGCGGTCAATGAGGCGGTCATCAAATCTAAGCACAGGGCGATTCATTGACCGAAAGATTGAAACCATACGGCAGATTTTTTAATTGACTGGAGTTCACCGGAACCAGCCAAATGCAGGCAACTGAGCGGTCGAGATTAATATTAAAAGCGTCGTGCAAAAGGCATAAATCTTGATTGGGTAAAAGCCGACCGCATATCATACGCACCTCACTGGTAGCGTAAGTAGCAGTTGTTTCAACAACTATGGTGTCAACTACCATAGCTCCCCCCCTCAACTGACTGCCGCAGTGTCGGATGGGCGCTAGGAAGGGATTTTTGTATGAAGAAGTATCAGCTTGTTCTTTCATTTTTTTTGCTCAGCTTGATTGTTGGCTTTGCCACTTTTCCCCACATTTCCAACCATCGGTCGAATTCGGCGCAAGCCGCCGACATTATGCGACTCAACATCCCCGCTGTCGTGCATGGTTTTGAAAAAACCTCTCAATTGCCGGATGGCGATTTATACCTATTGCCAAACCCAATGCAGTTGGCCATCAGCGACGCTCCCGAAGGAACCAAAACCTTCGAAGCAAGCGTGACGACGTTTGGTGCTGACCCGGAAACTTTTGGCGCGCTTCAAAAAACTTCGCCGCAAGGCCTGTCACTTTCAACTCCGAACGAAAAAGTCACTGCGCTGACCTGCGCGGAATCCATCTGGGACGGCAACCTGATTATTGCCGGAACTTCGGGCACGATTGGCGACAAAGTTCGCCTGTTTCTGCAAACGACCGAAGGCAAGCCCGGCCCGGAAATCGGATTGTTCACGTTGATGGCAAATGGAATTGAAGTCACACAGCTTCACAGCGACCTGATGCTGTTTGTCAACGACCGGTACGCAACCGGCCCGGCATTGGTGAAAGGCGCGTTCATTGCTTATGCCGCTTCTGCGGGTGAAAGCGGTCAACGAACTGACCTGTTGACGTTGGCCTGGCCAATGCATGGATTTTCTGTTCTTCAAGGTTGTTTTCGAGTCGGTGTGGAAATTCAGCGCGGCGACAACTTCGGAACAACTTCTGTGGTCGTGACGGACATTGTCGTCAATCGCAATCGCACACCGGGCGATGAAAATCTGGTGGGAGTCGGATTACTGAAAAACGTTCGCGGCGGATTCCCCACCGGAATTCCCTGCAAAGCCGACTGCCCGTTCCCGGATCAGGAACCGCCATTGCCACCGCAACCGAATCCGGGCGGCGGCCAGGGCGGCGAATGCAACACCATCTGTTATCGCTCGCCGCAGTATTACAAACTGAACATCAACAGTTTGCCGCGCGGCACGGTCATTATCGGCGGGGTCAATTTCAATCGTCCGATCAGCACGACGGACACTCGCCGAATGGAATTGGCGTTACGCGGCGGATTCACCCCGTTGCAGCAACTAAATCAGGAATTCGTCGCAGCGCAATTGAACGTGCTGAACGCAGGCGGTGACGGTTCGGCCAAAGTCTATTACGCAATGGAAGGCGAACTGACCTGCTACAACCTGCAATTTGCGCCCGTGACCCTGTCCAATGGTTTTATTCTGATGCCGACTTCGCAACTCAAAGACCTGTACCGCGAAGCGCGATTGTCCATTTCCAGTGGCAATGCTCAGGATCAAATCGCTGTGGCTAAAATTCTCGATCTGATAAATGGCAATAACACGTTGAACGTTTGCCATCGAAACTAAGCAGAAGTCATAAGACATACTTCTTCATTCGCAAAGAGCAAGCCTCCTCCTCCGAAGCTCCAGCCTCACTGAGGCGGGGTAAAAAAAATACCCAGATAGTGCCGCCAAAAGACGGCCTTCTTACGTCGAAATTTAATTGGCAGTGATAGGACCCAAGCTTAAGCCGTTGCTTTCCTGGACTTCAGTTCGACCTCGAAGCCAAGCTTCTCCAGGCGCTTGAGCAAATAGCCTTTGGTCTTTTCTTCGTTCAAATGATCGAAGTAATCACCGCCGCGTTCCTGGTAATCAACGTCCTCTTTCAGAATGTGCCAGGCTGCCTGCAAGATCGTCCGCGCCACGGCGATGATTGCCCGTTTTTTTTCCGCGTCGTGGCGACAGTCGTCTATACAAGGCTGCCAGATAACTATTTTTCTCGTGACTCGCTGCCCAGGCCGCTTCGGTCAAGGCGCGTTTGAGCCACTTGTTGCCCTTCGGCGTTTTGCTGCTACGTTGCTTGCCACCGGATTTGTCTTTGCCAGGACACAATGCACCCCAACTAACCAGGTTATCGTCGGTCGGGAATTGATCCATGTCAGGGCCAATCTCAGCCAACAAGTTCTCCGCGCTACGCAACCCCACTCCGCCGATCGTATCCAGTCGCTCAAGCTGCTTTTGGTAAGACGACATCTGATCTTTGATCCGCTCGCTGTAAGCGGCGATCTCGTCCTCCAATCTCTCCACCTGAAGCAGCAGCCGCTTGAGCATCCAACGCTGATTGTCGTTGAGTTGTCCGTCCAGCGCCTCAACCAATCGTTCGTAGCTCGCTTTGAGCCGTCCACGCGCCAGCGACGCCAATTTCGCCGGATCGCTCTCGCCACGACTCAGCGCACTGATCATCGCCCGACCGCTCACTCCCATAATGCTTGATGCCACATTCGAGAGTTTGATGTTGCCCTGCTCAAGCACTGCGTGCAGACGATTGATGACCCCGGTACGTTGATCCACCAACTTGGTCCGATGCCGCGTCAATTGACGCCATTGCCTGACCTCAGTCGGCGGCACGAAACTTCCACGCAGCAATCCGCATTGCTGACACTGCGCGATCCATTCCGCATCCGGCACATCATCTTTGCGCCCCGGCACTTTCTTCAGATGCTGCGCGTTTTCCAACACCAGCTTGAAATGACCTTCCAGCACGTTCCAGACCGGCACCCAATAAACCCCAGTGCTTTCCATCGCCACGTGAGTCACACTCCATTCCTGAAGCCACGCACCTAATTCGCGTAACTCACTGCTGGTTGTCTTGAACGTCCGGACTTCCAACTCCGCCTGACCATCCGGGATCAGCCGCCGCCGACAAGCCACGACCGTTTCCTGATGAACATCCAACCCGCCCACGCTCTGATAGATTGCTTCCATCACTTTGCGTATCATTAAGCCAACTCCTTTTCCGGACGAGACCGGCGGGAGTCGACACAAACGAAGAAATTCTCCTCCGCGTTCTTCTGGCGCTTGCCAGTTCAACAGTTTCGGGCGCTTTTGTGCGACTCGGGTCAGACTCCTTTACGAGCACAGAATTGATCGGCGGGCCAACCAGTGTGCAATGGCCGTTTTACACTCAAGGCACGCCAGGAAACATTCTCAACCACAACGAAACTGTCAGCGTAGACAACGACGCTCAGCAAGCCGCAACCGAACCGCTGGCCGACTTGGCCGTTGACCAGGACTCGGAAGCTGAAATCAAAGGCGGCTTGTTGCTGCCTGCCGTGCAGAAAGTCCGCGAAGCTGCCGCCAGATAAATCAAGACCATCGCGTTCATAGTTCCGCCTTCAGGCGGGCGCGCGCAAACGCGCATAGTCGCGGCAAGCCGCGCACTGCCGCCTGAAGGCGGAACTACAAACGTCATCACGGAGAAAATTTATGGCCGCCAGAATTGCGAACACCACCCCGCTTGTCGTTGATGCTAAAACCAACTTCCTGGATTTGACGCCTCCGCATTGGGCTGCGCGCGGATTGGCTTGGGCGTTGTTGGCCGTATTCGTGCTGGGAACGATTGCCGCCGTCGCCATTTCGATGCCCGAAAAAGTCACGGCGCAATTCACGCTGACTCCGGTGCGCGGAGCCGATCCGGTCAAAGCCATTCGCAGCGGAATCGTCACGGAATTGCTGGCTGTCGAAGGCCAAACCGTCGCTCAGGGCGATTTGCTCGTCACTTTGCGTTCGGATTCCGCCGCCAATCAAACCGCAGAATTGCAAACCATCGAAACGCAACTGGCCGGTTCCGGCGACAGTTACCTGAACGCCAAACGCAAACTGGATTCCGTTCAACTGACCGACGAACAGGAAGCTGGAAAGCCGCGTTCGCCATCTGGACACGCTGATTGCTCACAAACGCCAGCAACTGACATTGACCGAACGGATGAAAGACAGCTACGAAAAACTTTACCGCGAAGGCATTGCCAGCCAGGCTCAACTGACCGCCAAGCTGATTGAAGTCAGCGAACTGGCTTCGGAAGTCGAACGGTTGGCGACGGAACAGAGCGACGCTCGCGCCGAAATCGAAAAGCTGAAACTGACTGGCGCAACCAAACAAACCGAGTTCAAAGAGTTTGAGCGCGACCTGAAGGAAAAAACCAAAACCGGCGAGATTCGCGCCGAGGCTTTGAAATCCGGATTGAGCAACATTGATGGCAATCAAGTGCGGCTGCTCGCCTCCTGTTCGGGCGTGGTGTTGAAACTGAAAGTCCGCGACAAAGGCGCAATGGTTGGCGAAGGCGAAACCGTGGCCGAACTGGCTTGCGGCGGAAATCAACTGGTCGCCGAACTGACCGTGCCCGAATCCGGTGTAGGCAAATTGAAACTCGATCAAGGCGTGAAGCTGAAATACGACGCTTTTCCTTATCAACGCTTCGGAGCCAAACACGGGCGCTTGGTCTGGCTGAGTCCGGCAAAAAGCGAAGGCTCCGCAAACTTCACAGCGCGCGTTGAACTGACGGAAAAGGAAATTACGGTCAAAGGCCAGCCGCGAAACTTGAACGCGGGAATGACCGGCACGGCTGAAATCGTCGTCGGCAAACGGACGTTGCTGAGTTACGTTTTCGAGCCGATCAAACAACTGCGCGAAAATCTGGCGGATGTACCTTGACGATCATTTGAACGAAATCAGGTAGACGCTTTCTTCGTTGTGAGTGGCCGCGTAATACAGCCAGCGGCCATCGCGGGACAAGATAGGATTTTCGTAAGTGTCTTCGGTTTCAGGAGCCAACAACAACCGCGAAGCTTTGGTTTGCGAATCCAGCAGGGAGATTTTGAACTGATAGGAATAAACCATTCGGCGATTATCCGGCAGCCAATAGGCGTTGTCGCCTTCGTTGTTCAGCCGCGTGTATTGTTGGGAAGCCATGTCGTAAACGACGATTCCGGGCAAGTCTTTGCCATTACTCCATTCCGTGCCCGCAATGCGCGCGCCGTCGTGTGACCAGTTGTAAGCCGTATAGCCATTGCCGTTGCTGAGTTTCGGAAAAGCAAACAGCGTTTGGGATTGGAACGGCTGATTCAAATCCATAATGAAACTTTGCCCGCCGCCACGCTGAGTAAACAGCATGCGCGTTCCATCAGGGGACCAAGCCGGATCAAGATAGCCCGGCTCCCCTGGCTTGCTGAATGTCAGTTGTTGCCGGTCTCCGCCATCGGGACGAATCGTCCAGATTTCATATAACCCGGACAAATTGGAAAAGAACGCGATGCGTTGGCCATTTGGCGACCAACGCGACCCGCGGTCTATCACACGGTCGTTGGTCAATTGCGTGGGGCCGTCTTTACTGCCAATTTTCGACACGAAAATATCCATCTGTGGATCGCCGTAACTAAAGAACGTCAGGCGTTGGCCATCGGACGAAACATCCGGGGCAGTGGCTCGGCGAGTCATGTTGGTTGCCCACTCCGGGGTTCCAATCACTTTGCCCGCGACCGGATCAAAAGCGACGCGACGAATGTTGGTCGTCGTCGCTTTACTGGCGTAAGCCATCTGTTTGCCATCGCGCGAAATCGTCAAAAACTGGTTGTATTGCGTTTGAATCGGCAACGGCTGAGGAGCGTCCAAAGTTTCCCCTGTGGCTTCATCAATTCGCACTCGCCACAGACTCATCCGCCCCGTGCGATTGCTGGAAAAATACAGATAACGACCATCCGGCGACCAGACGGGGGAAAAATCTGCCGCATCATCATCGGTCACGGCAACCGGCTTTCCGCCATTTGCCGGAATTGTCCAAATGTCGCGCTGCGATGAGTTTTTCAATCCCCAGTAAGCGATGCGAAATCCGTTCGGCGACAAACGCGGTTGCACGGCATCCGGTCCGGCAGGAATTTGCCGCTTTACGCCAGTGCGCCAATTGATCGCCCAAATTTGTCCGCCAATACCTACTCGGTGAAAAGCGTTGCTGCCGCGTTGCGTCGAATACAAAATCTCAGAACCGTCCAGCGTCCACGAAGGATTAAATCCGCCCTGTACCATCAGGCGTTCGTTTTCGCCCGTCGAGCCAATCAAATAAATTCCGCCGTCTTCACGCTCCGACCGAAACGCAATCAATTTGCCGTCGGGAGAAAACATCGGGTCGCTGTCTTCCGCCGGACTGTTCGGAGTCAAATTCGTCGAGCTTTGCCCATCCACACGCTGCCAAAACAGATCGTATTGGCCGTTGATTCTGCGAGCGTAAACAATGAACTGGCCGTCAGGAGAAATTGCAGGCCCGGTTTTCGCGCCGACAAATTCCGTCAACTCTCTGTATTCCGCTGTTTTCCAATCCTCAATCGAATCGCTTTCCCTGGCCAACAACCACCAGGCGATTCCAGCGACTATCACCAATGCAGCGGCAATTGCCGCAATGACCAGATTTCTTTTCGGCGAAGCTTTCGCCGGAACAGGCGATGTTGGCCGAGCGGCAAACTCGCTGGTTTCCAGCGAATTCAATTTGCGCTGCAACCGTTTCAGGTCGGCGCGCAAATCATCCGCCGACTGGTAACGAAGCTCGCGGTCTTTTTCCAAAGCGCGACTGACGATTCGATCAAGCTCTGAGTTCAAATCCGGGCGCGTGGTAGTCAGCGCAACTGGCTGGTGATGAATTATCGCGTCCAAAATCGCAGCCATACGGTCGCCTTTGAATGGCGGCAATCCGGTCAGCAATTCGTAAAGCGTCACGCCCAAACTGAAAATGTCCGTGCGACGATCAACTTCCTGTCCACTGGCTTGTTCGGGCGACATGTATTTCGCCGTGCCCAGCACTGCTCCCGGATTTGTTTTGCCAACGTCGGCTTCAGAAGGATTCGTGCGCCCAGCCGACTTTTCCTGCTCGGTCAGTTTGACCAGACCGAAATCAAGCACCTTCACGTACCCATCTCGGCGCAGCATGATGTTTTCCGGTTTGATGTCGCGGTGAATGATCCCAGCTTCGTGTGCGGCTGCCAGCGCGGAGCAAATCTGGATGGCGATTTCAACGGCGTCTTTTTCGGCAACTCGGCCATTGGCAATCAATTCGCGCAACGTTTGGCCTTCGACCAGTTCGGCGGCGATGAAGTGTTTGTTTTCTATCTGGCCGATTTCGTAAATCGTGATGATGTTCGGATGATTCAAGGCCGAAGCGGATTTGGCTTCGCGCTGAAATCGTTTGATGCGGGCTTCGTCCTGAGTGAATTGCGCGGGCAAAAACTTCAACGCGACTTTGCGATTCAATTGCGTGTCGCGCGCCAAAAAAACTTCGCCCATTCCGCCTACACCCAAAACCGAAATCACGCTGTAATGGCTGAACACTTTTCCAATCAGCGAACGGTCTTTATTCGCAGCCAGTTGTTGAGCGGCAATTTCCAACGCAGGAGCTTTCAGAAATTTGGCTTCGGCTTGTTCGTGCGCGTCCAGCAGCGACTCCACTTCGGCGCGCAATTCTTGATCGCCTGCACAGGCTTGATCCAAAAACGCGGGACGCTCCGCCAATGGCAGTTCCATCGCCTCGTCCAGCAGTTGATCTATTCGCGCCCAGCGTTCAGATGTCATTTGGTGTCGTTGATGTCGGAAGGTTCGTTCTTGCTCAGTTCGCGGAAGAGCCAGGCTTTGGCTTTGTTCCATTCACGTATGACGGTGATTTCGGCGACGCCCAGAATTTCGGCGACTTCTTCGTTGCCCAATCCGCCAAAGAATCTCAGTTCGACGATGCGGCTTTTGCGTTCGTCAATTTGCGCCAGACTTTTCAGCGCATCGTCCAGCGCAACCAAATCCGCTGTGCGACCTTCGGCCAGATCGGCGGCGGCTTCGATTGAAACCAGGTGCGCGCTTTCGCCAGCCACGCGCGGACGTTGCCGGGCAAAATCCACCAGAATGCGTCGCATCAATTGCGCCGAAACTCCGAAAAAGTGCGCGCGGTTTTTCCATTCGACATTTTTCCAGTCAATCAATCGCATGTAAGCTTCGTTGACCAGCGCAGTCGGTTGCAGCGGATGCCCTGCGCGTTCGTTGCCCATGTATCGCCTGGCCAGTTTGTGCAATTCGGCATGAACCAGCGGAACCAATTGTTCCAGCGCCAGTTGATCTCCATGGTTCCAGGCAACCAGTAATTGCGTGACTTCGTGGGTGGAAAGCTCGGCCATAATTTGCAGCAACCTTTTTTGGTGAAGAATTCCATCGGAAGATGGCGACGAAATCTACCACAGCCTGTCTGATCGCTCTACAGGTTTGAGCGAATTGCCGCTCTTTCCTGCCTCAAGTAGAATCGCGGCGACGTTCACCGCAATCCCATTTTCAACCCGAAGGAGAAACAACCACCCGATGAAAGCCTGGCGAGTCCACGATTGGTGCGAACCCGAACAAATGTCTTTTGAAGACATTCCAACTCCCGAACCCGGCGCTGGCGAAATCAGAATCAAAAACCATGCGGCGGCGCTGAACTTTTTCGACATTTTGATGGTGCAGGGAAAGTATCAAACCAAACCTCCGCGCCCGTTCACGCCCGGTTCCGAAGTCGCCGGAACTGTCGAAGCCATTGGCGAAGGCGTGACAGGTTTTGCCATTGGCGACAGAGTTCAGGCGATGGCCACCAGCGGAGGTTACGCCGAATGCTCCATCGCTCCGGCGGCCAAGAGCTTTCGCATTCCCGACGCCATGAGCTTTGCGGAAGCCGCCGCGATGATCGTCATTTACCAAACCTCGTATTTCGCGTTGACGCATCGCACACAGGTCAAACCGGGCGAATGGTTGCTGGTTCACGCGGCTGCTGGCGGCGTCGGATTGTCTGCGACACAAATCGGCAAAGCTCTTGGCGCGCGCGTCATCGCCACCGCAGGCAGCGAAGACAAACTGCAATTCTGTCTTTCGCAAGGAGCCGAACACGCGCTGAATTACCGCGACGCGGCTTGGGTAGATCAAGTCAAACAAATCACCAAGCGCGGAGCCGACATCATTTACGATCCCGTCGGCGGCGAAGTCTTTGATCTTTCGACCAAGTGCATCGCTCCCGAAGGCCGATTGCTGGTCATAGGTTTTGCCGGAGGCGCGATTCCTTCAATTGCGGCCAATCGAGTGCTGCTGAAAAATATGTCCTTGACCGGCGTTTACTGGGGCGGATACCTGGAACATCACCCAAGCTATATGGCCGAAGCCGAAGCGGCGCTTTTCAAAATGTATGAAGCCGGTCAGATCAAACCGATTGTTTCCGCCTCGTTCCCGCTGGCTGACGCCGTTGCGGCAATGAACGCACTGGCTACGCGCAAGACTGTCGCCAAAGTCGTTCTGACCATGTAATTCCCCTGTCACATCAATTGTCGAAGCTTCCCCGCTCGACCAAACTCAGAAAGGGTTTTATGAACTCAAAGAAAATTTTCCTGCTCGTTTTGTTCGCCGCCGCGACCGTGCTGGCGCAAACAGGTTGTTCTTCGCAATCCAATTCTCCGCAAAATCTGGCGAATGCTTCGCCGACTCCGGCGGTTGACGGTTCGGCCTCTCCGGTCGCGGGCGATGCGACAGCGAATTCGGCGGCAACGAATTCCTCGAATGTCGCTGGCGGTTCCGGAGCGGCGAATTTGCCTGCGGGCGGTTCCGCCAATCCCGGAATGACTTCGGGCAACACTGGCGCTTCCAATATGAATGCCCCAGCGTCGGGTTCATCAGCGGGCGCTCCGCCACCGCCGCCGCCAAGAGTGTTTACGCTGGCCGCCGGAACTCCTCTATCTGTGTGGACGACTTCGACGATTTCGACCAAGACGGCGAAATCCGGCGACAGTTTCACCGGCACGCTGGGACAGCCAATTGTTGATGGCGATTGGGTCGTAGCCAAAAAAGGCGCAACGGTTTCAGGCGTCATCGCTGACGCTGACGAAGGGGGGCGAGTCAAAGGCGTGGCTTCGTTGACGTTGCAAGTGACCCGGCTGACGCTGGCCGATGGCAGAACCGTTGACCTGAGCACCAGCAAGATCACTCGGCAGGCCAAAACCACCAAGAAGAAAGACGCCGTGAAAGTCGGCATCGGAGCCGGAGCGGGCGCTGTCATCGGCGGCATTATGGGCGGTAAAAAAGGCGCAGCCATCGGCGCGGGAACTGGCGCGGGCGCTGGAACCGGCGTGGTGCTGGCGACCAAAGGCGACCCGGCAGTCATTGGCAGCGAATCGCAACTGACTTTCCGCACGACTTCGCCGGTCAAAATCACCAAACAATAAATTTGGAGTGCTGCGCTTTGGCGCAGCTTTTCTTTCGCTACTACAAAATTTTGAGTCACTCGGACTCCACTTACAGCGAATGCAAAAGCTGCGACAAGTCGCAGCACTCCAAAAAAACTCTGACTCACCTTGCCAAAATTCAAAACACTCATTGCCCTGCTCTGCCTGTTGCTGATGCCGTTTGGCTCAGCGGCGCAAACTGAACAACAACCCAAACCACTCAAAATCGGCCTTGTCCTGAGCGGCGGAGGCGCGCGCGGAGTCGCTCACATCGGCGTGCTGGAATGGTTCGAGCAAAATCGAATTCCGGTTCATTTCGTTGCTGGAACCAGCATGGGCGGTCTTGTCGGCGCGCTGTATTCGATGGGAGCTTCGCCCGCCGAAATGCGTCAGTTGATGCGAAACCAAAACTGGACGGATTTGTTGAGCAGCGGGCCCAGCTTTGAAAAGTTGGCGTTTCGACGCAAACAGGACAAGCGCGATTTTCAAAGCGGTCTGGAAATCGGCATGAAAAAAGGCGTCAGTTTGCCGCTCGGAGTCAGTTCAGCCCATTACATCGGCTTGTTGATTGACCGGCTGGCGCTGCCTTATCACGACCTGAAAAGTTTCGACGACCTGCCAATTCCCTTTCGCTGCGTGGCGACGGACTTTCTGAACGCCAAACCCGAAGTCATGAAAGACGGTTCGATCAGCAGCGCGATGCGCGCGACGATGTCCATTCCCGGAGTCTTCCCGCCGGTTGAACGCGACGGCAAAGTTTTGGTGGACGGCGGATTGATTAACAACATCCCGACCGATGTCGTGCGCGAATTCAAACCTGACGTAGTCATCGCCGTGGACACAGGCACGCCGCTTGGCGATATGCAGGCCATCGCCTCCATTGTCGGCATCTTGCAACAATCGGTCACGGTCATGACGATCAACAACGAACGGCAAAATCTGCGATTGGCCGACATCATCATCGCGCCGGATTTGGGAAACATCTCCGCGTTGGATTTCATTGGTTTGGACAACATCGCCGACGCCGGATTCAAAGCCGCTGTCGCCAAAACCGCCGTGCTGTCGCGCTTCGCATTGAACGAAACTGACTGGCAAACTCATCTGGCCGAACGCAAAGCCAGACGCCGCTCGACGATTCCAACCCCAAACGATCTGCAAATTGCCGGAGTCAAAGCCGACGCCGAAAAAGCTCTGCATCGCCGTTTGGACGATCACGCAGCCAAACCGCTGGACACCGCCAGGCTGGAAAACGATCTGACGACGATCACAGGGCAAGGCCGTTACGAAAGCTTCAATTACGGTTTGAAAACCGAAGCCGACAAAACCGTTTTAGAAATTCGCCCGCGAGAAAAATCGCACGCTCCGCCGACCATCGTACCCGGCGTCGAAGTTGACGGTTCGGAAGTCAACGCCATCAATTTCACCATCGGAGCGCGCGCAACCGTTTTCGACGTTGGCGCTTACGGAGCCGAGTGGCGCATTGATGCCAAAGTCGGTTTCGGCAATTTGTTCGCCACCGAATACTTCAGGCCAGTTGGCGAACACGGATTTTTTGTCGCGCCTCGCGTCACGTATCGCCGCGACCGGCAAGGCGTTTTCACAGGGCGAACACGGCTGGCTGAATTTCAAGCCGACCGGTTTGGCGCTGGCGGCGATGTCGGTTTTCTCACACGGCGCAGCGAACTTCGCGCCGGTTACGAATACACGCGAGTTTATGCGCGAACCAGCACTGGCAGCCCGGAGCTTCCGTCATTTGACGGCAATTTCAACGTGGCGCGACTTCGTTGGGCGTTCGACAATCAGGACAGTCCGACCGTTCCGACAAAAGGTTTGCGGTTGACGGCTGAAGGGCGCTGGTATTTTTCCGCGCCCGACGCTCGGCAGGATTTTCCTCAAGCCGAATTGCGCTTTTCGCAATTCATTCCGCTCTCTTCGCAAGGCTCATTGTTTTTGGCTGGCTCTGCCGGTTCGGCGTTTGGCCGCGAAGTTCCGCCAATTCAGCAATTCCTGTTGGGCGGGCCGTTTCGCTTCGGAGCAGTTGACCGCGACGAATTCCGCGTCAACCAATACTTTTTGGCGACTGCCGGTTATCTGCACAAATTTTATGAACTGCCTTCGCTGATTGGCGGCAACATTTACGCCGGAGCCTGGTTCGATCAGTTGGGAACTTCCGGCGGATTCACTTCGCAATTCGATTCGCAACGTTATCGCGCGGCGATGTCCATCGGCTTCGTGATGGACACCAAGCTCGGCCCTTTTTCCATCGTCGGCACTCGCGGCGAAGGCGGTCGCGGCAAGGTCTATTTTTCGCTCGGCAGGTTTTTCTAAATGACTTCGGCAAACCAAAACAAGATAACGGAACAGACGGAAATAACTGAACAAACGGAAAACTTTTGGCTCTTCCGTTATTTCCGTTTGTTCCGTTATCTCCAAATCTCTTGTCTCTGTCTTGCGCTATGTGCAGCAGCAAACGCCCAAAAAGCCCAAGTCAGCGAAGACGGCGCGCAACTCAAGCTCGGCAATCGCGTGTTGCTGACGAATGAAAAAGACGGCTTCATGGCCGTTCATAAAGTTCGTTATTCGCAAGACGGCAAACGATTCCTGGTCATCGCCTGTGGCTTTGAATGCAACGACAACATCGGCTTCGTGTTCAACGCCGACGGCAGCGGAAAACGAAAGTTCACGGCGCGCTGGGATTTCATACTGCAAGACAAAATCGAATGGTCAGCCGATGGCAAAAAGATTTTCTATTACCGAACCAATTCCAGCGGAGCCGATTCGCCGCGAACTGCTCCGGCGCAAGGCTGGATCGAAGTTGACGTTGCCAACGGGCGCAAAGTCGCTGCCGTTTCGCGCACGCTGAAACCAGAAAAGAATTACGCGGTGTTCAGGCTTCAAACCAACGATTCACTCAACGTTCGCCAAGCTCCCGGCGCAAAGGCGAAATCCGTCGGCAAGCTGGCGCACGACGCCAGCAACATTCGCGTCACTGGCGAGCGGCGAAAACTCGGCAAAGAAATCTGGGTGAAGATCAAACAAAACGACATTATCGGCTGGGTGAATCAAAGTTTCCTTTACGAACAACAATGACAGGTTTAGGCACAGAATGGCTGATCGAAGCGACCGGTTGCCGCGCGGAAAGTTTGCGCGATCTGACGACGCTCGCAAAGTTGTTCGATTGCCTGATTGTTGAATTACAGCTTTGCCCGGTGGCAGAACCTGTCTGGCAACAATTTCCTGGCGAAATCGGAATCAATCACTTGGACAATCAAGTGTTGGTCAGGTATTACGAAAGCGAACTTCAACGATAATCAAAATTGTATTTCTGATTTTATGCCTGAAAGATACTCCCTAACGTTAGCCATCACAGCATTATTGACGGCAGTCATTTTCGGATTCGGGTTGATGCAGATCGCCCGAATGCTCAAACACAAACACGAAATCATCGGCGAACTAGGCTTTTTTGGCGCGCTGTTAATCGGCGGCGGCAATCTGTTGAACGCCATTGGCAAATTGCTCAGCGCCGTCAACGGCAACGACCTAGCTTGGATGAAACACAGTTTGTTGTTTTTGTCGGCTCCCGGATTTGTTTTTCTGGCTTGGGCTTTGTGGCAAGCCGGAAAAAACGAAGCAAAAGCGACGACCGCCGGAAGCGTCTGGTTGTTGCCTCTGTTTTTCAATGGCGGTTTGCTGGCTTTGACCGTGGCAACCAAAATGGTCAAAGGCGGTCAGGTCTGGCTGAAACTGTTGCTGACGGTTGTGACCATTGCCAGCGTCGCCGCATTCATCCAACTGGCGCTGACGGCGTTGAAATCGCAAAAACAAATCATTGCCGGATTGTTCGTTCTCAGTTTGGGAATGTCTTTGGCGATGGCTCTGCGCGGCAATGACGGAACCCAAGCCGCTGAATGGGCTGAACAGATTTCCCGAACCATCTCGCAAACAATTTTTGCCTTTGCCGCTCTCAAACTTGTGCGCGTTGTCGCTGGCAAAAGGTGAAATTTTGCCATCAAGCCAGCGCAACTACAGACATAAAAAAACGGCTCAACAACTTTGTGTTGAAAGCTTCCTGAAACCTGACTATTCTTTGCTTACACGATCATTGAGTTGCGGAAAATCTACGGAAAAAACTGTTCTGCTAACGACTGGGATGAAAAAACTCCGGCAACGGCGAGTTTCATCAAATGATCGTTTCGTCCGGTTGTGACGCGATGACCGGATTTGGTTGGCTCCTGTCGGCAGTATTTAGCAGAAGCCATTGACACTGCACTGATAAATACCCTGCAAGTTGACTGGCGAATTTGCCGTAACCGGAACTTGCTCGCATAACCATGGAATTCAGCTTGGTCCCCCGACCACTCGTCAAACGAAGCAGTACCACTAACTCTACGAATTTATGGCGTTCAAAATTGACTCCAGGCTGGCGTGACTTAGGCTGCGCCCCTGCATTCGTTTTTTGAATGACCGGAAAATTTCGTGAGGAGAAAAAAGGATTGTTTATGTTCAAATCCACGATCAAACTTTTCAGCCTTCTGACAATCACTCTGATTTGTCTGTTCCTGACAAACGTTCAGGCGCAAACCGTCACCAGCGGAGCCATCAAAGGAAATGTCTATCTGGTGGGAACTCGAACCCCCATTGCCGGCGCAACCGTCAGCGTCACCAACCGCGACACCGGATTGGTTCGCACGGCGCTGACTGAAGCCAATGGCGAATACTTCATCAAGATGCTCCCCGTCGGCGTTTATGTTGTTGGCGCAACCAGCCAGGGTTATGAACTGGTTCCGACTTCGACAACCAACGTTCCCGTTCGCATTCTCGATCCAAGCGTGGTCACTCCGCCGCCGCTGGAATTGCGTAAACTGGGCACTGTCGCCGCCACGCCAACGCAACCTGCACAACCGGCAGCAACCCAACCCGCAGCGACTCAAACTCAAACCGGCTCTTCTTCGGACGTTTTCGATTCGGAACAGTTGGTCAATACATCCAACGCCAGCCGTACACAGCATTTCGATTCGCGGCAAATGCTGATTTTGGCTTTGCCCGGAATTCGCACTTTTGACGATCTGGCGTTTCTGGCTGCCGGAGTCGCTCCGCCGCCGATGGCCATCGGAAATTCCGTCGGGCCTGGCGTTGGGGCTGGCGTTGGAACCACAGGCCAATTTGCAGTCAACGGTATTCGCAGCCGGGCCAATAATTTCACGATTGACGGTTCGGACAATAACGACGACGACATTGGCGTTCGTCGGCAAGGTTTCACCTCGTTGGTTCCGCAATCCATCGAAAGCATGCAGGCTGTGCAAATCACAACGCTGCTGCCAGAACCGCAACTTGGCCGAAACATGGGAGCGCAAATCAATGCCGTTTCCCGTTCCGGCGGGCGAGAATTTCACGGCACGTTGTACGGCTTTTTGACCGACAAACGACTGAACGCGCGCAATCCGTTTGACCTGACCGGCGGCCCTTCGAGCTTCACTCTGACCAGAGCTGACGGCTCGCCAGTCAGAATCGGTCGCCTGAATGCGGCTGGCCAGCTTACGAACATTCAGCCGCTGACTACGCCCAATCCCGTTGGCGGAGAAAATCCGTTTACCAGAGGCCAATACGGTTTCGTGTTCGGCGGGCCGTTGGTCAAAGACCGCACGCATTACTTTGTCTCGTACGAACATCAGGACATCAACGCCAGCCGCGAATCGCATTTCGCAGTTCCAACTGTTGCTCATCGCGGATTGTTCAGCAGCGGCGAAGTCGGTTTGGTGGACACGCAAAGGAATTCCGTCTTCCCGACTTCGATTGCAGGCAATGCTTTCCTGAGCCTGTTTCCATTCCCGAACAACCCCGGAGGCCCTTATGGTCGAGCCACATTCACACAGGTCTTGCCGGCGAATGCCGACGGCAATGTCTTTTCGCTCAAGCTTGATCAAAACATCAACGCTTTCGGCAAAAGCCACGTGTTGAGCGGCAGATATAACTTCACCGACGACGCCACAACGCTGCCTGTCACCGGTGAAGCTTTGTTTTCCACCTTGCGAGCGGATGTCAGAACTCAAAATGTTTCGCTGCTGTTCGACAGTTCTGTTTCCGCTCGAACTGCCAATCAGTTTCGGCTTTCGTACGGACGGACTTCGTTGAAATTCAATGAAGTGCGAAATCCGTTTTTGCTGCCCGGCGGAGCCAATCTGACCAATCCGAAAGAACGCGAATATCTTCTTAACGCTCCGTACATTTACAACACATCCACTGCGACCGGTTCGCTGTTTCAAATCGTGGATGGGTTCAACACAGAACGTATCACAGGGCCGTTGGGTCAAGTGGTCGTCACCGGCTACAACCCCATCGGTGTGGATGTATTCAACTTCCCGCAGCAACGAACCAACAACACTTATCAACTGGCCGACACGCTGATTTACGATCGGTCGAATCACCGAATCAGCACCGGATTCGACATTCGTTGGACGCATTTGAACAGCTTCCTGGATCGCAACTTCCGACCGCAGGCGGTGTTCAACGGCGCTCAGGACGTGGCGGGCATAGTTGATCCGCGCACGCCAACCATCAATCCGCAAGGTTTTTATTTCGGCAGAGATTACCTGGCGACCGGTGCTCCTACGGGATTTTTCCAGACGTTCGCCGTGGGCAATCCCGATTCAACCATCGGTTTGAGGTATTGGCAGAACAATCTGTTTTTTGCCGATCAGATTCGCGTCAAGCCGAATTTCACTTTGACGATGGGCTTACGGTACGAATTGAACACCGTGCCGCGCGAAATGAACAACCGCATTGAATCCACGTTCAATTCGCCTGGCGTGCAACAGTTCATCGCCATCGAACGACAGGTAACTGGTTCGGTGTTTGGCAACAGCGCATCAGGATTTGAAAATTTCCTGGCTGGTCGGTTCAAGACATACAAAACCGACGGCAACAACATCGCGCCACATTTCGCTTTTGCCTGGGATCCGTTCAAAACCGGCAAGACTTCGATTCGCGGCGGATACAGCATTTACTACGATCAGGTTCTGGGAGCGGTTATCAGCCAATCTCGCAACGTGTTTCCGAACTTCCTGACTGTGAATTTCGGCGGCTACAACCCGGATTGTGTAACCAATTTTTCGGGTTGTGTCGCCAATCCGTTCCACACATTGGTCGCTCAAAACCCGTCGTTCAACTTTGCCAAACCGGGCACGCTGAACCAGCTCAATTCCGACGTGGTGTTGGCTGCTCTCAATGCGGCGTTATACACAAACGTGACCACCGGGCCGGGCTTCATACTTCCCGACGCTCATATGGAAACGCCGTATTCACAACATTGGGGACTGACCTTTGAGCGGGAGTTTCTGAAAGACTTTCACTTTTCGGTTGGTTACGTCGGAACCAAAAGCACGAAATTGTTGCGGGTGGCGACTCCGAATCTGGGGCCGAATTCCATCGCCTACGTTAGGAACATTTTTGCGACGCAACCGTTCCCGAATCTGCCGGACTTACGCTTCCCGGAATTTTTCGGAATCAACTTCTCACCCAGCCGGGATACCCAAATTCCAGCCTTCCGACCGTTCCCAATTCTTGGTTCGTTCACTTCGATCGAATCGGACGCCAATTCGAATTACCACAGCTTGCAGGCTCAGTTGAACAAACGCTTTTCCAAAGGTGTGCAGTTCACGACGGCTTACACGTGGTCACATTCGATTGACGAAGTTTCCGACCTGTTCGACCTCGGTGGCGCTCCGGCGTTGCCGCAGGACAGTTTCAACCGAGCCGCCGAACGCGGAGATTCCAACTTCGACATTCGGCATCGGTTTGCCTACAGCGTGATTTGGGAACTGCCGGGCTTCAATCGCCGAGACGCCTTGGGCGGTTGGCAATTGGCCAGCACTGGTTTTTACCAGACGGCTCAACCGTATTCGGTGCTGTTCTGTTGCGACATCAATCGCGACGGCAATGCTTCCGACCGAATCAGCTTCCTGAACGCCAACGGAGCCGATCCGGGCAGTGCGCCTCGCAACACTTTCCGCGCAGATGACATGTCGGTCGTCAATTTTGCGGTCAACAAAATCATCTTCATCGGCGAAGACAACAAACTGGAATTCCGCAGCGAATTCTTCAACCTCTTCAACCGATCCAACTTCGGCATTCCCGTCAACCGGCTCTTTTTTGGCAACGTTGGAATCGAACCGCTGACTCAGAAGAATTACACGGACACGCGGACTCCCGCGCGCACGATCCAATTCGGATTGAAGTACAGCTTCTAAATCTGCTAGGTCGTCAAAAGTAGAACGCGAGCAGAAACAAATCTCTGCTCGCGTTTTTCTTTTGAACGACAACTTTTCTCATCTCAATTTCTTTGTTCCGATTGAGCCTATGGACTCAGGCACTGTATTATTCTCTCACTATGATAAAGCGGCTCTACATTCATAACTTCCGATGCCTGGAAAATTTCGAATTGCCAATTCAGGGACAGTCGTCCGTCTTGCTAATTGGAAAAAACGGTGCAGGCAAGACAACCGTTAGCCTTGCGCTGGAAATTCTACAGAAGATCGCCCGAGGCACGAATCGGGTCAAGGACCTTGTAAAACCTAAGGATCGCACTCGTGGACGCGAAGATGTTCCAATGCGATTCGAAATTGAAGTCGAGTTAGGAAACAAAGTATACGAATACATTATTGCTTTTGAGCTACCAGAAGATTTCAAAGAAATGCGAGTTCATGAAGAGCGACTCGCTGTTGATGGCAAACCAGTCTATAGCCGGAAATTGGCACAAGTGAATCTCGCCCAAACCGGATTTGGAAAAGATGCGGAGTTTCGGATTGACTGGCACTTGGCGGCTTTGCCCATAGTTCAGGAAAAATCATCCGATGATCCTCTGTTCATTTTCAAACAGTGGCTTGCCCGCATGCTTATTCTTCGCCCCATCCCCAGCCAGATCAAAGGAGATTCAGAACAAGAAACATTGCAGCCAGAACCCAGACTGACGGATTTCGGCGCTTGGTTTTGGGCACTGACGGGACAATATCCGGCGGCCTATGCCAAGATAGATGAGTATCTCAAACAGGTAATGCCTGACCTTAAGGATGTGCAGAACCCGACCATAGGCAAAGATTCCAAGAGCTTGGTCATTCAATTTTCCACCCCTCAAGGAAGCCTGAAGCTTCCCTTCGAAGACCTGTCGGATGGGGAAAAGTGTTTCATGATCTGCGCCATGGTGCTTGCTGCGAACAATTTCTACAGTCCATTGCTTTGCTTTTGGGACGAACCGGACAACTACCTTGCGTTGTCCGAAGTTGGGCATTTTGTCCTAGCTCTCCGCGCGGCGTTTCAAACTGGCGGGGGGCAGCTTATTGCCACCTCGCACAATCCTGAAGCGATCAACCGTTTTTCTGAGAAAAATACGCTCGTCCTCTACAGGAAGAATCACCTTGAACCAACAAGAGTTCTGCCGCTAAGCGAAATTCAAGTCAGCGGCGATCTGATCAACGCCCTGATCCGAGGCGATGTCGAGCCATGAGCGTCAACAAGAATCAACCGCATCTTTATATCCTTCCCGAAGACAAAGCCGATAAGAACTTGGCCAACGGCTTTCATCTTGAAGTTGCCCCGAATCATCAAAGGCAGATGCAAGTGTTGCCGCCGGTTGGCGGCTGGCTCAAAGTCCTGAATTCTTTCCGGTCTGATCATATTCGGTATATGAGGAGCTATCCTCAGCGGTATTTGGTTTTGCTGATTGATTTTGATGAGAAAGAGGATCGTTTTGACGTAGCCCAAAAGGCAGTTCCTGACGATCTCAAGGACAGGGTATTTATTCTTGGCATTTGGGGGGAGCCGGAAGATTTGGGAAAGACAGGACTCGGTTCGCCTGAAACTGTTGGCAGAAAATTAGCCAAAGACTGCCGTGAAGAAACAGATATAACTTGGGGACACGATCTGTTTCGACACAATGCCATGGAGCTTGAACGGTTGCGTAAGCTCGTTCTTCCAATCTTGTTTGACGCTTGAGCGAATCAGAAGCTTCAGCGTAAAGGAATAACGAAAAAGGTTTGCAGCAACGATTCGCTGGCGTCTTTGCCGCGAAAACCGACTCCGCCATAGGAAAACGTATCGTCCTGAAAAATTCCGATCATGTGAGGTTTGGCCGAAGGCGCGCTGGCGATGGTCAGGCGCGTGTCGAAGCGACTGCCTTTCGCTTCAAAGGTGATGTGAAACGAATCGCCTTTCTTGTCCATCTTTTCGACGATGCGCTGGCTGTCTTTCCATTCCAGTTTGCCGTCACGGCAAACGTAAAAGTTGAAGCTTGGATTACTTTGCGGGCTGGTAATTTCAAACAGGTAGTAATTGTTCGCGTCTTTGGCGCGCACCACCCAGGCCACGCCTTTGCCGTTGGTGAAGACAAAGTCGAATTCCAGCTTGAAATCGCGGTAAGTGTTGAAATCACGGCTGGATTCGGTGTCGAACAGCACGAGTTTGTCACCGCGAATCAGCGCACCGGAGTTTTCAAACTTCCAGCCAGAAGCTTGCGGAAACCATTTTCTGCCCGCCAATGACGGCTGCCAATCGCCTTCGGCAGAACTGGGCATCGGCGCTAACTCAACTCGCTCTGCGACGGAATTGTTCGACATGGACAACAACATTTCTTTTGTCCATTCCTGGTAACCTTCTTTCAAAACTCTGATCGAATGCCGTCCTGGCGGAAGCGAAATCGTCATCTTGCCGTCGGAAGGAAAAATCCCCTTCTCCACGCTTCCGGCATAAACTCTGGCTCCGGGTTGAGAAATCAAACTGACCGTAACCATCGCCAATTCCAACTGCGCCGAAACGAAGAGTTCCTTGCCGGGTTGAACATCCAACTCCCGGCTCAATTCGACATAACCGTCTTTGGCAATTCGCAGGCGATGTTTGCCAACAGAGACTTTGGCAATTGTTGCCGCCTGATTTTCCATCGTCAGGTTGGCCGGTTTCTCGTCCAACAACACTTTCGAGCCGGACAAAATTCCGCCGATACGAATTTCTCCGTACAGAGAAACCATCTTGTTCAAGGCGACGAACGTCGTCGGGTTGGCCGGATCAACCTGAATCGTTTCGACAAACGGCCGATAATCTTCGTGTTCGATGGTCAAGGTGTATTTTCCGGGAAGCAGGTTGATAAGGTTCAAACTGCCGTCCGGGTCTTTGATGATTTCTTTGATCGGAGTCGCTTTCTTCTGGCTGGCTGCAACGGGAGCGAGCGTGATCGTCGCTTGGGGAATGGCGACCAGACTCAAATAACCTTTGTTGGGATTGACAGCGACACGAACGAATTCCGTTTTGGTGATGACCTTGACCCGTTCGCTTTCGGGGACGGTGCGATCTGTTCGTTTCGGGCCGGTCGTTTCGGATTTGGTTGTTTTGTTTGTGGTATTGCTTCGGTCAGTGCGCTTTTGTGCGAAGCCGGGCAGCGAAATCACGATCAACAAACTCAACACACACAAGATCGTAATTCGCTTGATGAATCCGGCAAGGGAGTTTTCAAAACAAGTGTCAATCATAAGACTCATCATTTTGCATCCGGTGCATGGTCTTTCGCGCATCGGAATCCGACTCGCAGAATTTGATCGTCAGGAATATCGCCAGGGAAATCCGCCCAGCGATAAGTGTTGGTTCCTTTGTCCGGCGCATCCAAAAAGTTGCCGCCACGATAAACGCGCAGCCTACGATCAGGCGCTGCTCCGTATTTTTCGGAATAATTATCCTGCACCCATTCGCTGACATTACCTGCCAGATCGTAAATGCCAAACGGACTCAGGTCTTTTTCAAAGCTGCGAACCGGCGACGGGCGGCGCTGCTCTTTGCGATCAATGTTCGCGTAACCGA
This sequence comes from uncultured Acidobacteriota bacterium, assembly GCA_902825875.1. Taxonomy (GTDB): domain Bacteria; phylum Acidobacteriota; class Blastocatellia; order RBC074; family RBC074; genus RBC074. The sequence goes on along the minus strand of CADECP010000002.1, from coordinate 147,666 downwards.
GCACCCACTGATCGCCCCAGGGATACAGAAAACCTTTGCTGCCCCCGCGCGCGGCATATTCCCATTCAGCTTCGGTGGGCAAACGTTTGCCAGCCCATTTGGCATAAGCCGTCGCGTCATCCCACGTCACAAACGTCACGGGCAACGCTGCTTCGTCAGAAGCAAAGGAACCATTGAGCTTCCAGTTTCTGGGAGCTATGTGACCAGTCGCGTCAACGAATTTTTTGTAATCCTGATTCGTGACTTCCTGCACATCCAGCAAGAAGGATTTGACTTCGACTTCGTGAACAGGCCCTTCGTCAGTTGAACCGTCACCGCGTCCCATCATGAATTTGCCGCCTTGAATCAGCGCCATTCCGGTCGGCGTCGAAGACGTTTTGGGCGGGGTGACAACGTTTTCCTCCGATCCGCTGCTGAAATAAATCACGGCGGCAATCAACAAAACCAGCACAGCGGCTGCGCCTGCGATCAAAGGCAATTTCGATTTTCCTTCGCTTGCTGATTGCTCAAATCCGGTATCGCGTTTCAGCGCAGCATCCGAAGTTTGGACTTTTTGATCGGGGTTTGTTCGCCTGCGCGGTTCACGAATTTTGGTGACTTCGTCCTCATCATTTTGGCGAGATAAAGCCGCCGTGCTTCGTTCTCCGGTCGTACGATTTTTTGCGCCAAGCGATGGAAATTTGACTTCTGGCCATTCAACCGAATGTTTGCCGCTGGCCGTGCCTTCAACCGGCGTCAACGGTGGAACCCAGGAAGGCTCCGCCATCGAATACGAACTTTCTTCCGCTTCTTTCTTGACGGCCTGTTTCAGCTCTTCACTCAATTCAAGCGCGGAAGCCTGTCGGTCGCCGGGTTCTTTTTCCAGCGCGCGCATAATCACTGCGGCCAGTAAGTCCGAAATGTTCGGCGAAATTTCCAGAATCGGTTTCGGAAACTGGTGCAACTGGTTGTAAACGACTTGCAGCGTGGATTCGCCGTCGAACGGGACAGTGCCGGTCAGCATTTCATAAAGAATGATGCCAATGCTGTAAATGTCCGATCTGGGATCAAGCTGAAGCCCCTGGCATTGTTCGGGCGACATGTACTGAGGAGTTCCGATAATCGTTCCGGCCTGCGTTAGGAAATTATCCGTTTTGGCTTCGCGCAATTTGGCAATGCCGAAATCCAGAACCTTGACTCGTTCAGTGTTCTGGTGCAATTCGATGATGATGTTGTCGGGTTTCAAATCGCGGTGTATGACACCACTGTGATGAGCCGCTTCGACGGCTCCGCAAACCTGTCGAACAATGTTGATAGTACGCAGAATGTCCAGTTTCTTTTCGCTTCGAATCAACTGACGAAGCGAAAGCCCTTGCACCAGTTCCATCACCAGATAAACGATCTTTTCCGGCGTCACGCCGAAATCGGTGACTCGAACGGCGTTCGGATGCTGGATTCGTCCGGCGGCTTTGGCTTCCAGCCGAAAACGTTTGATGGCTGTCTGGTCGGCGACAAATTCCGGTTTCAACAGCTTGACGGCGAATTCGTTATCAATGTGGATGTGAGTGGCGCGATAGACATCCCCCATTCCGCCGACGCCAATCAGGCTTTCCAACCTGTATCGGCCGTCCAGCACAATGCCTATCATGCTGTCCACCTGAACGAGCGGAGTTCCGTCGTTCAAGCAAAAGGAAAGACTGCTTGGGTAAGTATTGCCGCAAGAATTACACTTCTTAAGCTCGTGCATGCCTCTATTGGCTCCATTCTCAATCCCCGACGCTTTGTCGGCAATTGGGATTTCGTAGGGCTTTTATTGTTTTCGTAACTTCAGCCAACCGACTGATTCTCTGCACATTTATCCGGCAACGGCATTTATAAGTCAAGATCACGATTCACTTCAAACCTTTGCAAAAACGTGTTTTCAACTGCTCCGGTTCGAGAAAAGTTCGATGCTTGCCTGCCAGCCGCCGAGAAATTTTCGATCACCAATTGAGATTTTCGATACGCTGTAGTAAGTATGTACTTACTTACATATCAATACTGTCATAGCTTGAGACGGGAGAAACAGATGAACAAAAAGTGGTCGAGAATCATGATTACTGTATTGGCTTTGGGCGTCACCGCAATCGCCGTTAATTGTTCGGGCAACGGGTTTGGTTTCGGCAAAAAAGACGAAGCAGTGTTTTCCGGCACGATTGAAACCCGCGAAATTCGCGTCGGTTCAAAAGTCGGGGGGCGTGTTGAAGCCGTGTTGATCGAGGAAGGTCAGGAAGTTACTGCCGGACAAGGGCTGGTGAAATTCGATATTGCCGAATTGCAGGCTCAAAAAGCTCAAGCCGAAGCGCGCATTGCGCAGCAACAAGCTCGACTGGAACGTTTGCTACACGGCGCTCGGCCTGAAGAAAAAGCTCAGGCCAGCGCGGCAACCGCAACCGCATTGGCGACGTTGGAATCCATCAAAACCTGGCCGCGCCCGGAAGAAATCGAACAAGCTCGCGCAGCCGTCGCCGCTGCCGAAGCCGATTTGGGCAGCGCCACTGCGGCATTTCAACGAACTGAAAAATTGCGAGCTTCAGGCGACATTTCTCAGCAGGAATTCGATTCAGCAAAATTTCGTTTGGACAATGTCCGCGCGCGCCGGGACGCCGAAAAGAAACGCCTGGATTTGTTGTTGAACGGCAGTCGCAAAGAAGACGTTCGCGCCGCCGAAGAGCGTTTCCGTCAGGCGCAACAAGCTGAAAAACTGGTGTTGGCTGGCGCTCGCACCGAAGAAATCGCCGACGCTCGCGCTCAACTGGCCGAAGCCGAAGCGCGATTGGAACAGATCAAAGTTCAATTGGCCGAAGGCGAAGTTAAAGCCTCCGCAGCGGCGACAGTCGAAGTGCTCACCGTTCGTCCGGGAGATTTGCTCACGCCGAATCAAACCGTCGCGCGGTTGCTGGAAAAAGATCAAATCTACGTTCGCGTCTTCATTCCCGAACCGCAGCTTGGCCTGATTAAAGTTGGCCAGAAAGCCAAAATCAAAGTGGACAGCTTCAACAACCAACTGTTCGACGGCGTGATTGACCAGATCAATTCGCAAGGCGAATTCACTCCGCGAAATGTGCAAAGCCGCGACGAACGCAACCACCAAGTCTTCGGCGTCAAAGTCCGCATTGATAACCGCGAAGGCAAATTGAAGCCGGGAATGGCAGCGGATGTAACTCTTGAAAAGTAGTCAGTAGTCAGTAGACAGAAGACAGTAGGAGGTTGCCGTAATTCTACTGCTCTCGATTTCGCTATAAACGATTTTGGTTTGTTTTGGTGAGATAGTCGAAACGCTACTGTCTACTGACTTCTGTCTACTGTCTACTTCTTTTATGCAAGCAATCAAAACTACAGACCTGACCATTCGCTTCGGCAAATTCACTGCCGTTGACCGCGTTTCCATCGCTGTTGAACAGGGAGAAATTTACGGTTTTTTGGGGCCGAACGGGTCAGGCAAAACGACACTGATTAAAGCCTTGTGCGGTTTGCTTTCGCCCAGCGAAGGCACCGGCACTGTGTTGGGAATGGATTGCGTCAAACAGGCGGACGAAATTCGCCAGCACGTCGGATACATGTCGCAAAAGTTCAGCTTGTACGAAGACCTGACCGTCAAGGAAAACATCGAATTTTACGCCGGAGTTTACGGGCTGCGCGGCGATTACCTGCGGCGAAGAAAAGACGATGCGATTGCGATGACGCATCTGGAACCTTACCTGGATCGCCGAGCCGGAAAGCTGTCCGGCGGTTGGAAACAGCGGCTGGCGTTGGCTTGTGCGTTCATACACGAACCGAAGCTCATGTTTTTGGACGAACCGACAGCGGGGATTGATCCGGTCGCGCGGCGCGATTTGTGGGACCTGCTGTTTCAATTGTCCGGGCAAGGCGTGACGTTTTTCGTCACCACGCATTACATGGATGAAGCCGAACGCTGCGGGCGAGTCGGTTACATTTACCTGTCCAAGCTGATTGCCAACGGCACGCCGGACGAATTGAAAGAAATTCCCGAAGCGTCTCCGCCGGGCACACGGCGAATTGAAATCATCACCAGTCAAACGTCCAACGCGCTGGCCGCGATCAAGCGCAAGTCTTATGTTCACGGAGCGACGATCTTCGGCCAATCCATTCACCTGTTGATGGACAATCAAATAGGGTTGGACAAGGTCAAAGCCGATTTGGCTGCTGACGGTTTCACCGAAGCAGAAATGTTCCCGATCAAACCTTCGCTGGAAGACGTGTTCGTCACGCTGACCAATTCGCTGAAAGAGTAAGCAATGAAAGCAACTGACCAACAACCAACGCGGAGCAATCCATTCAGCGGGCTGGTTCCTGTGCTTCGCAAAGAAGCGATTCACATCAGCCGCGACCCTTCGGCGTTATTTTTCACCATCGTTTTGCCGATGATTCAATTGCTGATGATTGGATTCGCCATCAACACCAATGTGCGGCGAATTCCAACTGCGGTTTATGACGCGGCGCAAACTCAGGAAAGTCGCCGTCTGCTGGATCGTTTCGTCAATTCCGACGATTTCAATATCGTGAAGTACGTATTTTCTGAAGAAGAGTTGAACCGCGAAGTCATTGCCGGGCGCGCTCGCGTAGGCGTCAAAATTCCGCCGGATTATTCCAGGCGATTGTTGGCTGGGCAGAGCGCGAACTACCTGGTGCTGGTTGATGGTTCTGATTCTTCCGTCGCGGGCGAGGCGCTTAACGTTTCCAACGCCATTGCTTTGCGCGAATCGCTGGAACGCAGTTTAAGCGTTACCTCCGTCCGACAAGCTTTGCCCATCGAATCGCGTCCCAAAATCTTGTTCAACCCCGATTCCAAGTCGGCGAACTTTTTGATCCCCGGAATGATCGGCGTTTTGATGCAGATGATGACCGTTTTGATGACGGCCATCACCATTGTCCGCGAACGCGAACGCGGCACGTTGGATCAGTTGTACATGACTCCGGTGAAACCGTTGGGGTTGATGATCGGCAAAGCTGTTCCGTATGCCGTGGTCGCTTACGCCGAATTGTTGATCCTGTTGTTTTTTATGCGCTGGGCGTTCGGCGTGCCGATTCGCGGCAGCATTCCGCTGTTGATGATGCTTTGCGCTCCTTTTATTTTGACAATGCTGGGAATTGGGTTGCTGGTTTCGACCAAGGCACAAACTTATCAGGAAGCGACGCAGATGGCGTTTGGAACGATGATGCCTTCGATCTTTTTGTCGGGTTACATTTTTCCGATTGAAAACATGCCGGCTCAGTTTCAATTCATCAGCAAAATTATTCCGACGACATACTTGATTCAAATCTTTCGCGGAGTCATTTTGCGTGGTGCAGAGCTTCAGGATTTGTGGCAACAGGGAGCGATTCTGACCGGAATGAGCGTGTTGATGATTACCATTGCGTCATTGCGCTTCCGTAAGAAAGCCGGGTAAATCTGAACTCTGCCAACTGCCGTAGAACAGAATGCACTCCATCGCCGTATTGCAGACGTAACCAAACAAAATCAGGAATCAGGCAGGAAATCACCAGAGAACCTTCATGACCGAATCATTGGAAATCCCCCAAATCGAAGCGCCGCGCGAAAGCTGGTTCGGGCTGCAAGCCGGAACCGTGCTGGCCGACCGGTATCGCGTCAAACGACTGCTGAGCAAAGGCGGTATGGGTGCTGTGTTTGAAGCCACGCAGCTTGGGCTGGATCGTTCGGTTGCGGTCAAAGTGTTGCTGCCCACGCTCAGCCGCGACGAAAAGGTTCAGGAACGATTTCGCCGCGAAGCCCGTTCAGTCGCCGCGCTTCGCCATCCCAACATCATTCAGATTTACGATTACGGAATCAGCGAACACGGCCCATACATCGTCATGGAGTTCGCGCGCGGGCAGAGCCTTCGCCAGTTGCTGCGCGGCGGAGCGATGAACATTGAAACCGCCGTTGAGTTGATCGAACAGATGTGTTCGGCCATCGCTTCGGCGCATTCCGCCGGAATCATTCACCGCGATTTGAAACCCGACAACATCATCATCGAAACCCAAATTGACGGCAGCGTCCACGCCAAAGTGCTGGATTTCGGCATAGCTAAAATGCGTGAAGCTCAGGCCGAAGAAGCCGACACCGGTCTGGCCAATCTGACCGGTGCCAACATCATCGGTTCACCGGCTTATATGTCGCCGGAACAGAGTATGGGTTGGGAGTTGGACGCTCGCTCGGATGTGTATGCGCTGGGCATCATGCTGTACGAAATGCTGGCCGGTGAACCGCCGTTTGGCAAAGCTCCCGCCGGAGCGATGCTGCTGCATCAGGTCAACACATCACCCAAACCGGTCAGCCAGAAACGCGCTGAGATTCCGGCGGCGCTGGAATCGGTGGTAATGAAATCGCTGGCCAAAGATCGTAACTTCCGCTTTTCTTCGGCAACTGAATTTGCCAAAGCCTTGCGATTCGCGCTGGAAGACCCGGAAGCCGCCACCACGCAATGGACAATGGATAACGAATTCAACGCCAGCGATTCGTTCGCCACAACTGTCACGCCCGGAAACTCTTACGGGATGACAAACAGCCTGACGGCAACTCATCGGCGGCGACTGGCGATTTTGCCGCTCAGAAATCTGGCAGGCGACGCCGAAATCGAATTTCTTGGATTCGCGCTGGCCGACAGCGTTATTTCGCAACTGGCTCCGCTGAAATCGCTGATCGTGCGTCCTTCGTCGGCGGTTGAAAAATTTCGCAACCAAATCGTTGAACCGCGCGCCGTTGGCCGCGAACTGCAAGTCGAAACCATTCTCAGCGGCAGTTATCTGAAAGCGGGCGACCTGTTTCGCGTCAACGTCCAGTTGATTGACGTGCATCAAAACGAAATCCTGTGGCAGGAACGCATTGACCTGAAATTCGACAACGTCATCACGCTGCAAGACAAAATCTGCGAAGAATTGATTCGCGGCTTGAAGCTGAAAGTGACCACAGGCGAACAGGAGGCGTTGAAACGCGACGAGGTTCGCAATCCGATGGCGTATGAGTTTTACCTGCGCGGATTGGATGCCGGAACGACCGCCGAAGAGTATCGAAAAGCCGTTGAGATGCTTGAAGCTTCAGTCGGAATGGAACCGAGTTACGCTCCGGCGTGGGCGGCGTTGGCTGGGCGATACATCAACGGGCGCGGCTACCTGAACGACGATACAATGTTCGGCAAAGCCGAAATCGCAGCCAAACGCGCCGTCGAATTGAACCCGCAACTTCCCGCCGGATATTTCTGGCTGGCGGTGTATTACGGCGAAAAAGGCGATCTGAAAAACGCGCTGGCGGTTTGCAAACAACTGCTGCAAGCCGCTCCGAACAGCGAATACGCTTATCAGGCGATGGGGCACGCTTACGATTACGCCGGGCTGCCGGACATCGCGCTGACGCTGTTTCGCAAAGCCGCCGAAATCAATCCGATGACGTTTCCGTATATGCTCGGCTTCATTCAATACCAGAAAGCCAATTACGAAGAAGCTCGCCGCGAATTGCTGAAATGCCCTGACAACTGTTACGAAAAGCATTTCTGGCTGGGCGTGATTTCCTCAATCGAAGGCAAGCGGGACGACGCCATTGCTCATCTGAAAACTCTGCTCGAAGCCGGCGACACTGGAATTTTCTTTTCAACTATTCGTGCCATGCTCTGCGCGTGGGAAGGCGAGATCGAAGAAGGCCAGCAGATTTTGATTGAAGCGTTTGATTCGAATCTGCAACTCGGCAGTTACCATTACTACATCGCCGCCGAAGTTTATTCTCAGCTTGGCGATGCCGAATCTGCGCTTCAAATGCTTGGCAAAGCCGCCCAAGCCGGTTACGGCAATTACCCGTTTCTGATTTCCGATCCGCTGCTGGCTCCCGTGCGCGAAACCGAAGGTTTTGCCGCCGTCGCCAAAGCGATTCAAAAGCTGCAAACGCAATTGCAGTTGATGCTGGTGACGGGTTAAGACTGATTCGGCTTTGCTTTAAGTCGCTGGCTAACCAGCCAGAACACGCCCGACACCAGCAACACAAACCCAAACATCAACGCGCCATTTTGAAAACTGGCGGCGACTGCTCCGGTCAGTGCATACAGCAGCGCAGCCGGAAGAGAACCCGCAACTGAAGCGACAAGCGCACGCTGCCAACTCATCGCCGAAGCCCCCGCCAGAATCGCCGTCGTTTCCGCCAACAAAGGCACTGGCCGCGTGACGAGAATTGCCAACGCTCCCCATCTTTCCAGCATTCGTTCGACGCGAAATCGCTCTTCCGGCGAAATGATTCGTTCCAACCACGCGGCTCCGCGACGCCCCAATGCGAAACCGGTCAGCGCCGCTCCGACGCTGCCAATCAGCGACAGCACAGTTCCAAGCGCGACTCCGAACAAAGCTCCGTGAGCAACCATCACCAAACTGGACGGAACCGGCAACACAACATCAGCAATGAGCAAACCGACTCCGACCGAAGCTGCCAAAATGCCGCCGCGATTCAGCCACGCCGAAGGATCGGTCAACAAAGGGATTTGCAACCATTCGACCAATCCGAACAGCAACAGAAAAAATGCCAGCATCACGCCGACCACCAACCAGTAACGCTTCATCGCCTGAAAACCTCGCTTCTCTGAGTTGACGCTTTCGCAAAACGGTTGTTATCGTCAGATCATGTCAAACAACTTGCAAGAACGGCTGGAAGAAATTGTCCGCGACTTCGCCGCTGACACAGGATCAATTCATTTGCTGGAAAATGGCGTGCTGAATTTGAAGGCTCACGTTGGATTGCCGCCGCACATCGTGCCTCACATCAGCGTGGTTCCGATTGGCAAAGGCATGGCTGGATTGGCTGCGGAACGCAACGAACCGGTTTCAGTCTGCAATTTGCAAACCGACGAATCCGGCAAATTTCCTTCAGGCGCAAAAGCCACCGGCGTCAACGGAGCGATTGTCGTTCCAGTCCGTGACGCCGATGGCCGTATGAAAGGTACGCTTGGCATAGGCGTACTTCGTGATTACGAATACTCGGCAGAAGAAATTGCCAACTTGCTGGCGCTGGCAGCGACGCTTGCGCCCGCAGCCTGAATCACTGTCATTACTGCCGCGCAATTGACTCCACCTGTAACTGAGTCTTTCGGCTCAGCACGATAACCGGAGAATTGACTCCCAAAATTTCGCCAAAGGAAAATCCTGCGACCAAAGCTTCGCCAAGTTCCTGACTTGGGCTTTTCTCCTTGAAGCTTCCCAGCACTACGTAATCAATCTGGGTAAGCGGCGCGCTTCCACCGATTTCTCGTTCCAACACACCATTCAAACCAATTGGCGAATACGGCCCGCCGCCAATGATCCAGCCGAAAAGCGGGGCGCCACGAAATTTATACCCTTGCAACCCGGCAGTAATGATTTGCGGTCCTAACAGGCTTTTCCTGTCTTCGGCGAGAACTTTGTATTCGTATTTTTGCGGCTGCAATTGTTTAGGCCGCGACATCAGCACCACAGGGTGAACGGAAACCAGATCAAGCTGAAAGCCTTCTTTGGCCAGTTTGTTCATCTCGGATTCCATCTTCTTGTTGTCGGCTTTCCAGACGACTTGGTAATCGCGGCCTTCAGTTTTGGCGCCGGATTTATCAACGCTGCGGCTGAGAATGAAGTTGAGATGCAACGTGGAAAGCGAGAACGAGAAAGTGGCTTCGATGGATGATTTGTCGGTCACGAACACTTCTATCGGAGCGAATCCTTCAGCCGACAATGTTTGAAGCTCTTCGTGTTTTTTCTTGTCAGTGACCAGTCTGTATTCAAACCGGCGCTTGGTTTCGTTGACTGGTCTTTCCAGCACGGCCACCGATTCCTTTGAACTGAATGGAAGCTCGTTGTTTTCCGTCGTGATGCCGCGAAATTCATAGCCTTCGGCTGCCGCCTGATCCAATTCCTTTCTCATCGTGGCAATCCGAGTCGTGGCCAGAACTTTGTATTCGTATCGAAGCGACAAAGCATTGGCTTCGATTTCCGGTTGGCGAAGCAAAATCCCTCGGACTCTGCCCGAATAGACGCCTTTCGCCAGCCACGCCAGACGGAAGCCTTCTTTGGCGGCGTCGTTCAATTCTTTTTCGAAGGTAGAGGTTTTAGTCGTTTCGATGAAACGAATTTGCGGGGAGCGGTTCGGCGGGTTGGTGACATCTTGAGCAAAAATCTGGCTGCTTGCCGCCAAACAAAGCACGAAACAGAGGAGCGAGCGTTTCAACGTAATCATAAATTTTCCTTTTCAGATTGGGTTGTTACCGCTCGAACAAGGCAATCTGCTGAAAAAGATTTCAAAAGCAGAAAAGCCACGCGAGCAATTTGCTCTCGTGGCTTTTCTTATTGGGACAACGAGCGAAAAACTTTACTGCCAATCAATATCCAGATTGTACATATCCGAACCGTTGTCGCGGTCTTCTACCTGAATCACCGCGGTGTAGTTATTCCGCGCCGAAGGCTGTTCAATGACGCGAACGTTGCCGCGTCCATTCACCTGGCGCACATTCACAGCACATTGACGGTTTGGCAGCGGGTTATAAAAGCTGTAATTGGTTTCATTAACCGGCTGGCCGTCACGATGATCCACCCAAAGATCGTTACCGCGAATGTAGATCAAATCGCGCCCATCCACTCGACCTGACCAGCTAACGCCGCGCCCACGTCCATTGCCACGGTCGTAGCGGTCGTCATCCCGGCCATACGGAGAATCGTTTCCACGATCCCAGCGACCATTGTCGGTATCGCGGTAATTCTGTTTCGGCCAAACCAGCGTGAAGGAATAATTCCCTGCTCCGCTCTGACGGTCGCGCACCAACACCGCCGTCGTGAAATTGTTGCGGCGGCTGGGTTGTTCGACGATCACGATTTCGCCGCGACCGTTGGTGTTGCTCAAATTCACATCCACCGAACGGCTAGGCAACGGCGAACTGAAACGGAACCGTTCGCTGTAAACGCCTTGCCCATTAATCGTCTGATCGAACGCCTGATCGCTGCGAAAACGAATGATGGATTCGCCGTCCACGCGACCGCTCCAGTTCACAAAATCGGAATTGCGGGGCGAAGTCCCCGTCCAGCCACCGCCTTCATCACGATAATCGCGGTCGTTCCAGCGCAGTTCAAAGCTGTAAAAATCACGTCCGCCGCTGCGATCGTCAATTCTGACCACCGCCGTGAAGTCGTTGTTCGCACGCGGAGCCTGAATCAATCGCACGCGGTCGCGTCCGTCGAACACCACCAACTGCATGTTCGTATTCGTGCGAGGCAAGGCATCCGTGAATTCATAACGTTGCCGTTGCACTGGCAAACCTGAATAGGTTTCGACATCCACGCGACGACCACGGATTCGCACAGTGCTGGTTCCGTCTACTACGCCTTCCCATCTGAAACGCGACACGCCCGAATTGGGGTACTGATTTCGGTTTCGATCTTGATCCTGATTCGGGAACCATTGGGCTTGAGCCGACAGCATCAGAAACGGAACGACCAATAACGACAACAGCATGCTGACTTTGAACTGATGTAACTTGTTGATTTTCATAACTTCTTCCTCCTTCAAACTCTCTTTCGTTGTTTTCAATTCCCAGTCTTGGGGATTCGCCATTCTCACTTTCACCGGTTGAACGGCAGCCGGAACTTTTCAACTTCTGTGCCATACCGTAAACTCGCGCCTACCGCCAAAAAATCAAAGACACCTTCCAGGAGACCTTTTACGTGCAAGATCAATCGTTGAAGAAAATCACGCGCGCGCTGATCAGCGTTTCGGATAAAACCGGCCTGGTCGAGTTCGCGCAGAAACTCGCCGCTCACAATATCGAATTGGTTTCGACCGGAGGAACCGCCAAACTGTTACGCGAAGCCGGTCTCGCAGTCCGCGATGTTTCTGACCTGACCGGCTTTCCTGAAATGTTGGATGGCCGAGTGAAAACTCTGCACCCGAAAGTTCACGGCGGGCTTTTGGGCATACGCGACAACGCCGATCACCAAGCCAAGATGCAGGAACATGGCATTCAACCGATTGATCTGGTCGTCGTGAATCTGTATCCGTTCAAACAGACGATTCAAAAACCGAATGTGACATTTGAAGACGCCATCGAAAACATAGACATCGGTGGCCCGGCAATGATTCGTTCCGCTTCAAAAAATCACCACGACGTAGCCGTCGTCGTTGATCCCGGCGATTACGGCCTGGTCGCCGCGATGCTTGACGCGCATCAAGGAGCCTTGCCGTATGTCGTTCGTTATCAACTGGCGCTGACAGCTTTTCGCCACACGTCGGCTTACGACAAAGAAATCGCGCGCTTTCTGTGGTCGCGGCAACCGGCTAACCCCGAAGTCGCGCTGGGCGATCCGAAAGATGAACTGCCGGAAGAATTGGATTTGAATTTGCAGAAAGCGATGGGATTGCGCTACGGCGAAAACCCGCACCAGAAAGCTGCGCTGTACAAACTGGCCGGTTCGGACGAACACGGCGTCGCCACCGCTGAACAATTGCAGGGCAAGGAGCTTTCTTACAACAACCTGCTGGACACCGACGCGGCTTGGGAGTTGGTGATGGAAATTCATCACCTGCATTTGCGCGAACAGCGCGGAACGAATGCCGCGCTGCCTCACACCTGCGCGATCATCAAACACACCAACCCGTGCGGAGTCGGCGTGTCGAATTCTCCGCTGGATGCGTTTCAACGCGCCAAAGCGACTGATCCGGTTTCGGCCTTCGGCGGAATCATCGCGTTTTCCGGCACGGTGGACGAAGCCACCGCCAAAGAAATCGCCGAGATGTTTGCCGAAGTCATCATCGCTCCCGACTTCACCGACGAAGCCAAACAAGTTCTGGCCGCCAAGAAAAACCTGCGCGTTTTGCGAATGGGCGAAAAGGTTCGGATCAGCACGCACCTGGAATTACGTCGCATCAGCGGGGGCGTTTTGGTTCAGGAACGCGACGCCGAATTGCTGGACGAAGAGAAATTCCAGGTCGTCACCGAACGCCAACCTACGCCGGAAGAAATGCGCGGGCTGCGTTTCGCGTGGGCGATCTGCAAACACGTCAAATCGAACGCGATTGTTTATTCGGCTGAGCATCAATTGGTTGGCGTAGGCGCAGGGCAAATGTCGCGCGTGGATTCGGTCAAGCTTGGCGCGTCGAAAGCTCAACTGCCGCTGACCGGAACCGTACTGGCGTCGGATGCTTTCTTCCCATTCCGCGACGGTTTGGACGAAGCCGCCAAGCACGGCATCACGGCGGTGATTCAACCCGGCGGCTCCGTCCGCGACAAAGAAGTCATCGAAGCCGCCAACGAACACGGCATCGCAATGGTCTTCGCCGGAATGCGGCATTTCAAACACTAACGTCATCTGTGGAGTGCTGCGGCTTGAAGCAGCTTTTCGCTCTCGGCCAATCACATTTCGACTCGTAAGGCCGTTGATTGCGGATGCAAAGCGGCAACAGGTTGCCGCACTCCACAACTCGCAAAAACAATGGCAGCACACGCAGCAGCAACTTTGATCAATTGGCTGGGCTTCATCACAGGCGCAGCGTTGTACGCCATGCTGCTGTTGATGGCGCTCGGCGAATCGCGCGTGGGTTCCATCGTCAAAACCTCCGACGAAGAATCGGAAGCAAGCTTCAACTGGTTGCCGACAGCTACGGCATTGCTGGGTTTGGTCTGGAATCTGGGATCGCTGGCGGCGCTGGGATTCATCGAACATAAAACCAGTCTCGTCTGGACGATTTTGAATGCGCTGATGTATTCGGCGCTTGGTTTTTTGCCCGCCGTTGTCGTTCATTCGCTGCTGAGAAAACGCGACGCATCTTTGCCTAATCCTGCTTCGTTGATTTTGCTCGGCGGGGCATACGGCCTCAGTTTGACCGCCAGCGCATTTCATTTTTACGAAGCATTGGCGACTCGTTCGGAAGTTTCGCACTGGGCGTTGCACATTCTGACATTTGGGTTTTGCACCTTGATCGCCGGACTGCTGTGGTTGAAATCGTTGCGACAAGGTTGGCGGCAAGTCATTTGGATTGCGGCGCTGTCGTGGTTTGCGGTTTCGGCTCAGCACCTGAGCCATCACAGCGGCGAAAATTATTCCTGGTGGATTGAAATCATCGGCCATCACGCTTCGCTGCCGTTGGCCTTTGTCATTCTTTATCAGGATTACCGGTTTGCGCTGGCCGATCTGTTTTTGAAACGCGCGTTGGTTTTGTTGCTGCTGGTCGCCTGTGCTTTCGGTGTGTATTCGTTAGTGCTGTCACCGCTCACCGCGCGAACTTCGTCCGCCAAAGCCGATCCTTCTCAAATTGCGCCGCTGGTTTTGGTTTTGGTTGCCACTTGGATCGGAGCGGCTTTTTTGTATCCCTGGCTGCGGCGCGGAGTTTCGTGGTTTGTGGATTCGATCATCTTGCGACGCGCCAATTTCGACTGGCTGCGCGACGAACTGGCGAAACAAATCGCCGAACACGAATCAGCGGAAAGCCTGCTGGACGATCTTTGCCGTCAATTAACAGCCGCTCTGACCAGCCGCGAAATTCGCTGGCAAGAACTTTCTGGCGAATCTTCCCAACAGCATCCGCTGCTGGCGGTTCACACCAAACCGTTACTGGCTTTGCCGGGGCGATCTTCACGAGCTTTCCCTTCACGTTCACAAACCATTGCCACAGTGCTGATCCCGACAGTGGATGCCCCGCAATACCAACTGGAAATTGGCGAACTGGCCTGGGGGCGTCGCTTGTTTTCCGCCGACACGGATTTTTTGGAAACTGTGGCGACAATGGCTGCGCGGCGAATTGACGCTTTGCGAGTCGTTCACGAACGCTGTCTGCGCGATTTGCGCGAAGAAGAAATGCACAAGCTGGCCACCGAAGCCGAGCTTCGCGCCTTGCGAGCGCAGATCAATCCGCACTTTCTGTTCAACGCGCTGACGACCATCGGCTACCTGATTCAGGCTTCGCCGGATCAGGCGTTGGATACGTTGATGCGATTGACGGCGCTGTTGCGCGGAGTGCTGCGCCATTCCGACGGCGAATTCATTTCGCTCGGCGAAGAGATGGAATTGGTTGAAGCTTACCTGGACATCGAACGCGCGCGATTTGAAGACCGTCTGCGTGTTTCGATTGATGTGCCGAATTCGTTGCGCGAAGCGCGCGTTCCGGCGTTGGTCATTCAACCGCTGGTTGAAAACGCCATCAAACATGGAATTTCGCCGCTCAGCGCGGGCGGCGAAGTAACAATCACCGCTCGACTGGCGCGCGGCGATTCCGACGATGCGAACGTTTTGCAAATCACTGTGCGCGACACCGGAGCCGGCACAAGCTCCGAAAATTTGCGGCAAGGACGCGCTCGCGGGTTCGGCCTGAACAGCATCGAAGAACGATTGGACAAGCATTTCGGCTCAGCAGCGCAGTTCTCTTTCCGCAGCATGCCTTTGCAAGGCGCAACGGTTGAAATCAGCTTTCCCGTCAACCGCGCATTGGCCGGTCAAACCAAAGCTAAAAGTCTGGCAGTGACCGCCGCAGACTGAGCCAAAGATAAAACTACGACATGAGTGAAACGATAGAAAATTTACGCGTAGTGATTGCCGATGACGAACGACCGGCGCGGTCGTTTCTGGCGGCAATGTTGCGCGATTGTGAAGGCGTGGAAATTCTGGGCGAAGCCGAAAACGGCGCGCAAGCCATTCAACTGATCGAACGCGAAAAGCCCGACCTGGCGCTGCTGGATTTGCAAATGCCCGAAGTGGATGGTTTGGGCGTGGTGCGGTTGCTGAAAAAAACTCGCATGCCGCTGGTGGCGTTTGTGACCGCTTACGACGAATACGCCGTGCGAGCTTTTGAACTCAATGCGGTGGATTATCTGTTGAAACCGGTTGATCGTGTTCGCTTGCTGGCAACGTTGCAACGCGCGCGCGAACGGCTGGAACTGACTGACTGGCGCACGCGCGAATCCGAACGCGCTCAAGCCGCCGCCATTGAATACGATTCTGCCAGCGGCGCAACGGCTCAACGCCTGACGCGAATTCCCATTCGGCAAAACGAAGAAATCTTGCTGCTGCCCGTTCGAGAAATCGCTTCCATCGTTGCCGAAGGCGAATTGCTGCACATCACCACGACGAACAATCAAACGCATTTGCTTGCCTACAGGCTGAAAGACCTGGAAGGGCGTCTTGATCCCGAAACCTTTGTCCGCCTAAGCCGCAGCGCGCTCGTCAATCTGGAAACGCTCCATCGAGTCAGCCCTCTTCCCGGCGGAACCTACGTGGCGACGCTGACCAACGGCCAGCAATTGAATGTCAGCCGCCTGCAATCCCGAATTCTGCGTGAACAGTTATTAAAGCTGTGAGAGTAGATGCTCAACTTTCCTGACCCGTTCTCCGCGTCTAACCTTCACCCGTCAAACCTGACTGACCGAGTGTCGCGCTCTTTTCCTGTGGGAGTCGTCAGAGGTTCGTACAATTCAGGCCGCCGAGCCTGCAACCAGCGCCTGCCTGAAGAGGTCTGCAACACCGAGCCATCTAAATCCGCTATCACCATGTCGTCATCAACGCTGAAGCTCTCGGCCAAAGTCTCTCCGTAAGGATCAAGAATCATTGCGTTGCCGGTTCTGACTTCGTCGTCGTCAACGCCTACGCCATTGCTGAAGATCAGGAACATTCCGTTGTCGTGCGCGCGAGCAGGCAGCCAGCGCATCAACCAGCCTCGACCTTTCGGCCCACGAAATTCGGCTTTGATCGCTTCCATCGCGTTGTTACTTTCGTTGCGACGAAGCCACAATTCCGGGTCAATCGCTCCCATTGCGCGAGGACTGCGCGAACGGCAACCGCCGGTTTGATGCGGAGCCAGCAATACTTCAGCGCCCATCAAAGCCGTGATCCTGACGTTTTCAATCAGGTTGTTGTCGTAACAAATCAACACTCCAGCGCGCACGCCTTGCGGCAGGTCAAACACCGTGAAGCGATTGCCCGGACGAATCGCTTCATGTTCAAACGAATGCAACTTGCGATGACACGCCGTCCGCCCATCCGGCATGGCTACGACGTAGCTGTTGTGCATCGCGCCGTCTTCGCCAAGCTCAATCAATCCCGCGCCGATGGTCATCTGATATTTCGCCGCCAGAGCCAGCAACTCCCGCGTCGAATCTCCCTCCGGCACAGGCTCCGCCAATGAAAGCAACTCGGCTTTCGACAGCTTGCGGACGTGCCAATATCCGGTGATGCACATTTCAGGAAAGACAATCAGTTCGACTTGATGAGCGGCGGCTTTGGCTACGAAGGAACGAATCTTTTCCAGGTTGGCGGCTTTGTCGTTGGCGGTGTGGTGAAACTGAACTGAGGCTGTGCGGATGTTTTTCATGAAAGTTTTGGCCAAAGATCGCTCAACCAAATAGTGAGAATTTTTTGCAATCGTTATGGGTTACTGGGCATTTGTTTGCGTGACTCTCGTATGAATTCCACGATCTCATCCGAAGAAATTCCCAAATCAATCCCAGCGACATCAAACGCTGAGCGCTTGATGGTTTCAGGTTTGAGAACGAAAACATTGCCATCCGTGCGTTGAATTCGCACTTCTCCATCGCGTTCAGCTAGCTCAAGCACAGAAGAAAGAGATTTTTGATTTTCACCAATAGTTTCCATTTTTAGTTTACCTCTACAATCTGAACGCCCGCTGCCTTTGCGGCATAAACCAAACCGCTATCCAAAGTCAGCAACGAACAATTCTGATTCAATGCGCAGGCGATGACATAAGCGTCATAAGCATAAATTTTTAGCCGATCAGCCAGTTCCAACGCCTGCGATAAAGGAACATCCCGCAGTGTGATTGCGATCTGTTGATAAATACCGACAGCCGTCAATGCCTGTGCAGCCGTGATTCGCTGGCGCTTGAGCATTGCTGAAAATGCATTGCCGATCTCCCAGTGCAACGAGGCTGGCGCGATCAATTCGGCTCCTTGCGTCTTGGCAATCAACAAAGGTTTTTCCGGTTCGTTAGCAATGACAGCAATGACCACAGATGTATCAACGATAATTTTCATAAGCCCAACCTTCGGCGACAACTGTAGCAGACTCTGGCTTTTCTCGTAAAAACAAAACCGTTGAATATCTTGACCCTGTCTCCGCGCCTCACAGATAATCCGCCTATGCCAAACAAAAAACGCCTTTTTCTGATTGATGGAATGTCGAACATCTTTCGCTCGTATTACGCGATTCGTGGGTTGTCGAACTCGAAGGGGTTGGCGACGAATGCGGTGTATGGCTTCACGATGACGCTGCGGAAGATGATTGCCGAGCACAAGCCCGATTACCTGGGAGTCGTGCTCGATTCCAAAGAGAAAACTTTTCGCCAGGAGCGGTTTGAAGCTTACAAATCGAACCGCCCGCCAATGCCGGAAGACCTGGTTCAGCAGCTTCCATACATTGATCGTGTCTGCGCGGCTCTGCGAGTGCCGGTGGTCAAGATTCCAAAGTACGAAGCCGATGACATTCTTGGCACTTTGGCGCGACAGGCTACGGCGGAAGGTTTGCAGACCGTTTTGGTCACCAACGACAAAGACCTGGCTCAGCTCATTCACGACCCCGACGTAATCATGCTGCGAATGGAAAAGAACATGGGCGAAACCTTGATGGACGAAGCCGGTGTCAAAGCCAAGTTCGGCGTGCGCGCAGACCAGATTATTGATTGGCTGGGGTTGATGGGCGATCCGGTTGATTGCATTCCGGGCGCTCCGGGCATTGGCGAAAAAGGCGCGGTTGGCTTGCTGGAACAGTTCGGCAACATCGAAAACGCTCTGGCCGGTTGGGAGCAGGTCAAACGCAAAACTTACCGCGAATCTCTGCGTGACAACGCCGAGCAGATTCGCCTTTCCCGCGAACTGGCTACGATTGATGTCAACGTTCCGGTCACGCTGGACTTGAAAGGGCTGATTTACGAAGCGCCGGATTATCAGGCGGCTCACGACCTGTTTGCGGAATTGGAGTTCGCCACTTTAACGCGCGAATTTGCCAAAGGCGCTACCGAAGGCGAGAAGGTCGAAACCAAAGCCGCCGAACAAGCCGATTCAAATTACACGCGAATTTCGACGGTTGAAGACCTAAGCAAGCTGACAAACGCGCTGGCCGACATTGGCCGATTCGCTTTCGGCTTGAGCGAAAACGGCGAAGGCGAATTGATCGGCGTGGCTTTTTCCAGCGCGGCGAATTCGGCTACGCACTTTGATTTGCCAAACAGTGATGACTGCGATGACTGCGACGACCGCGACGAAGCCATCAAGCTGCTGAAAGAAGTCTTCGGCAATCGGTTGATTGAAAAAGCGACCTTCGATTTGAAACGAGCGATTCACTCGCTTGGCCGGCTTGGGATCAAGATCGAAACGGCGACGGACGACACTCTGCTGCAAGGTTATCTGCTGGATTCTGACCGCTCGAAATACGAATTGACTGCGCTGGCGAACGAACATCTTGGCGGATTCGGTTTGGCCAAAGACAGCGAGTTGACCGCTCAAGCCGCCGATTTGAGTTACCAGCTTGCCGATGCGATGAACTCGAAAATTGCAGACGACAAGCTGCAATTCGGCTTTCAAGAACAGACGCTGGATTACGTTTACCAGCGAATCGAAATGCCGCTGGTTCCGCTGCTTTATGAAATTGAGCAGGCTGGCTTTCGCGTAGACACGGATGTTCTGGCCAAACTTTCGGTAGAAATGGCCGAAGAGATCGCGCGGCTGTCGCTGAAGATTTACGAACTGGCTGGCCGCGAATTCAACATCGCTTCGCCGCAACAGCTTGGCGAAGTTTTTGAAGAGCTGAACTTTGAAGTTTCCAAACGCACGGCTACGGGACAGATTTCCACCAGCCGCGATGTGTTGGACGAACTGGCCGAAAAGTACGAACTGCCCAGACTGGTGATTGATCACCGCGAACTGTCGAAACTGAAAAGCACTTACGTTGACGCCTTCCCGTCGCTCATCAATCCGACGGATGGCCGCATTCACACGACTCTGAATCAGACCATAGCCGCAACCGGGCGACTGTCTTCGACCGATCCGAACCTGCAAAACATCCCGATCCGCACGGAGATGGGCAAACGCATTCGCAGAGCTTTCATTCCGGCTGACGGCTGCGTGCTGCTGTCGGCGGATTATTCGCAGATCGAATTGCGCTTGCTGGCTCACATCACCAAAGACCCTGTGATGTTGGACGCGTTCAGCAAAAACGAAGACATCCACGAACGCACCGCTCGCGAAGTTTTCGGAGCGAAGACCGCCGAAGAACTGAAAGAAAAACGTCGCGTCGCCAAGATCGTCAACTTCGGCATTGCTTACGTCATCGGGCCGTTTGGTTTGGCTCAGCGCGTAGGCATAAGCCGCAGCGAAGCTCGAAAGGTGATTGAAGACTGGTACGCCACTTACGCCAACGTCAAAAAGTACATGGACGAATTGCCGGAGCAGGCTCGCTCGGCGGGTAACTCGGTTCGTTCGATCTTTGGCCGCTTGCGACGTATGAACGACCTAGCCAGCAAAGGAGCCGCTCGCGCTCGCGCTGAACGCGAAGCGGTGAATATGCCTATGCAAGGCTCGGCTTCGGACATTGTGAAACTGGCGATGCTGCACGTCTGGGAAGCTCTGAAAAAAGAAAAGCTGAGCGCGAAAATGATCCTGCAAGTTCACGACGAGCTGGTGTTTGAAGTCCCGGAAAACGAACTGGAAAAAACCGGTCAGGTTGTGAAAGCCGCGATGGAAAATGCGGTGAAGCTGGCTGTGCCTTTGCCAGTTGAATTGGGCAGCGGCAAAAACTGGATGGACGCGAAACCATAAAACCTCTCCCACGAAGGCACACGAAGAAGACACGAAGACAGGAAAGAAGAAATAGACAGGATACAAGATTGAACAGGATTGATTTTGGTTCGATTGATTCGATCTTTCCCGACGGTTTAATCCTGTTGAATCCTGTCAAAAAATTCTTCACCTTCGTGCTTTCTTTGTGTGGCTTCGTGGGAAAAACGTTTTCTCGAAGGAAGTAACGATGAAGAAGTTGTTTGCCATTGTTGCTATGCTGGCGTTGTCGGTGACGGCTTTTGCCCAGAAAGCGCCGACTCAGGATTATCTGGTTTATGTGCTTTCGGAATCGGCCGACAAGATTTCGCTGATTCGTTTTGGCCCCAACGGAGCCAAAGTCGAGCGCGAGTTCACGACCGGCGTGATGGAGCCGGACATTGACGGCCCGCACGGTGTAGCTGTTTCTCCTGACAAGCAGAATTATTACGTGTCGCTCGGCCACGGGCGTCCGTTCGGCACAGTTTGGAAATATTCGGCCAGCGACGAAGTCCTGAAAAAAGTCACACTCGGCAACTTCCCAGCGACCATGGATGTTTCGCCGGATGGCAGCTTTCTGTACGTCGTCAACTTCAACTTGCACGGCGACATGATTCCTTCGTCGGTGTCCGTGGTGCTGACGGACGAAATGCAGGAAATCGCGCGCATTCCGACCTGCACAATGCCGCACGGCTCGCGCTTCAATCCGCAGGGAACGAAGCATTATTCGGCCTGCATGATGGACGATATGCTCGTGGAAATTGACACCGCCACGTTGAAGGCCTCGCGGCATTTCATTCTGACCAAGGGCAAAGAAGCCGGAATGACCGGCTCACCCCAAATGCATTCGGCTAAATCACATGCTGGTCACGACGCAGGTGGTCACGGTCTTGAAGCTCCGAAGCCTGGGGATGTTGGTTGTTCGCCGACTTGGGCGCAACCTTCGGCGGATGGATCGAAAGTGTTTGTGGCTTGCAACAAATCTTCTGAGATCGTCGAAGTGGACGCCAAAACCTGGCAAGTGACTCGGCGCATTGCGGCTGGGCCGGGCGTGTACAACTTGGCTGTGACGAAAGACGGCTCGAAGCTGATCGCCACAAACAAACGCGGCCCTTCGGTTTCAGTGTACGACGTGAAAACCGGCAAAGAACTGGCTCGTCTTCCCACCAAACGCAAAGTCGTTCACGGCGCGGTGGTTTCGCCCGACAACCGGTATGCTTTTATCTCAGTCGAAGGCATCGGAACCGAACCCGGCACAGTTGAAATTATTGATCTGGAAGCGTTGAAGACGGTGGCTACTGTAGAGGTTGCTCCGCAAGCAGCAGGAATTGATTTTCTTAAAACCGAACCAAGCCAAGCGACAAGGTCAATGAAATAGCCCCAAGCCGCAGAATAACTGTCTTCCGGGTTTGGCAAATTTCTCAGCGTTTCAAATCCTTCAAAATTTCTCGCGCGGCATTAAAGCCGGGCGCGCCCATCACTCCGCCGCCCGGATGCGTTCCCGAACCGCACAAGTACAAATTACGAATCGGAGTTCGATAATCCGCCCAACCCGCCGTCGGACGCATAAAGAACAACTGATCCAAATCCATCTCTCCGTGAAAGATGTTGCCGCCGGTCAGTCCGTACTCAAATTCCATGTCGAAGGGCGAAATCACTTGCTGATGAAGAATGATGTCTTTGATGTTCGGCGCATAAGCCGACAATTCGTTGATGCAACGATTGGCGAATTCGTCTTTCGTCGCCTGATCCCAAAAACCATCTTTCAGCGTGTACGGCGCGTACTGCGCGAAGATGCACATGATGTGTTTACCCGGCGGAGCGATGGAATCGTCATAAGCTGAAGGGATCGTACATTCCAGCATTGGCCGCGCTGACATCTTGCCTTGCTTGGCGTCTTCCCACGCGCGGTCAATGTAATCCATCGAAGGGCAAACGTGCATGGTGGTTTTGTGCGGCAAGCCGGGTTCTTTGTCCGAAGTATTTGGAAAAGCAGTAAAGTTGGGCAATCCGTCCAACGCCAGATTGATTTTGACCGAGCAGCCTTCGACGCGGAAATTTTTCAGCGATTGGCGGAAACTTTCTTCCAGATGTTGCTCTTCGACCAGTTTCAGAAACGTACGTTTCGGGTCGGCGTTGGAAACCACGACTTTGGCGCGGATGTCATCGCCGTTTTTCAGCACCACGCCATAAGCCTGATCGTCTTTGATAAGCACACGATCAACTTCGGCGTCGGTCAAAATCTCCGCGCCGTGCGATTCCGCCGAACGCGCCAGCGCCTGGCTGATCGCGCCCATTCCTCCGCGAATGAAGCCCCACAATCCGCGAGGCCCAGCGGCTCCGCCCATCACGTGATGCAGCAAGATGTAAGCCGTTCCCGGAGTCGCCGGGCCGCCGTTCGTGCCGATCACGCCGTCTGTAGCCAGCGTGGTTTTGATCTCATCCGATTCAAAACGTTCGTCCAAAAAATCTCGCACGCTCTGAGTCATGATCTTGACCATTCGCACCAGGCCTTCGTCGCCGAGCTTCAGCGATTTCAAGCCGAATTTGCCAAGCGAAACCAAATCGCCGAGCTTACGACGAACAATGTTCGGCGGAGTTTCGAGCAAAATGGATTCAACCCATTCCGCCAGTTTGGCGAGTTCCACTTCGTATTGCGGATAATGTTCGGCATCGCGTTGGGAAAATTTGGCAATCTCCGAAACGGTTTTGTGCATGTCCTGCCAGAAAAAGATGTGGCGTCCGTCGGGAAAGGCCGTGAAAAACGAAGGGTCTTTCGGATAGATGTGATAGCCGAAATCTCTCAGTTTCAGGTCGCTGATGATTCTTGGCTGCAATAAACTGCAAAGATACGACAGCGTAGAAACCTTGTATCCCGGCCACGGCTCTTCGGTGACGCAAGCACCGCCGACCACAGAGCGGCGTTCCAGCACAAGAACTTTCTGCCCGGCGCGAGCCAGATAGCCTGCCGTAACCAGACCATTATGCCCTCCGCCAATGATTAACACGTCGTATTGACGATTCATTCGCCGAATTTCCTTTTTATGATTTGTCTTTGGAATGTTCTGAAACGAGGCCTCATTATCCACACAAGTTTTCGGCAGTAAAGCATACGTCCAGATGGTAAAGAAAAAGTGTTGACACCTTTCTGCGGCATACGTAGACTCGCCGCCAGTTGTGAGCGAGTCGCTCAATCGTTCTTTTTTCCTTTCAAAGTTGTTCTTTTTCCCTCTAAAAAACTGAATATCAAAAATTAGGCTCAGACGTGTTTTGATCGTTTCTTTTATGAGCAATTGCCCCGCACACACATCCAGTTGCTAATGGTTTGTTTCATGGAGTTTGTTCGTTCGTGTTCCTCATTGGTTGGATAGGTGAGTTTGTTCGCAGGTGATTGGTCGGCAATAAAAGCCAAAAGGCTCTGTTGTAATCAGTCGAACGTTACCACTCTCAACAAACTTTGTTTCTTCAGATCAACAACCATTTTTCCAATAGGAGATTTTTGAGATGCGAACTTCACAAAAATTCACATCCATTGTGTTGGCTTTTTTTGCGGCGATTGTTTTGTCATCTGTCAGTCTGGCGGCTGATCCTGGCGCGGTGTATTCGCCATTGTCGGAAGCCAGCGATCAGAAAGCCGGTTCGTTCCTGTTTTACAACGTTTACACATCGGGCGCGACCACCGGCAATGCTGAAAACACACGCATCAACATCACCAACACCAGCACCACTTCATCGGCGTTTGTCCACCTGTATTTTGTCTCGTCCACCTGTTCAATCGCCGACAGTTTTATTTGTTTGACCGAAAATCAAACCGCTTCGTTTTTGGCTTCGGACGTTGATCCGGGTGTCAAAGGCTACATCGTTGCTCATGCGGTAGATGGTCGGCTGGGTTGCCCGATTTCATTCAACTCGCTGATTGGCGACGCTTACATCAAATTCGCTTCTGGGCATTCCGCCAATCTTGCGGCTGTGGCGTTTGCGGCGCTTTATGACGGATTGGTTCCGAATTGCGACGGCAATTCCGTTACAGCCGTCATCAATTTCAATGGCGTGGCGGGAGCAGGTTATAACTGCACTCCGGCTGTCGTTGCGATAAACAACGTCGGCAGCCGGGCCGATGGCAACGACATGATGGTGATTCTCAACCGCGTGGGCGGCAATTTGGGCATTGGAGCTTTTACGCTTGGTTCGGTTTTTGGCTTGTTGTACGACGACGCCGAAAACGTGCTCAGCTTTTCCTTCACCGGCAACTGTCAATTTATGAGCAGCCTGTCCAATAACTTTCCGCGCACAACGCCACGATTTGAAACCTTCATTCCTGCCGGTCGCAGCGGTTGGATGAAGTTCAACAATCAAACAGGAGCGATTGGCATTTTGGGCGCGTCAATCAACTTCAACGCCAACACATCTTCCAATGCCGGAGCCTTCAACGGAGGCCACAACATGCAACATCTGACATTGAACTGTGGGATGGCCTACACAGTCCCAGTTTTTCCGCCAAGCTGTTAAGCAAGGCTGAGCTTTCCGAAAAACAAAAGCCGAAGGCAGATGACATTCGCCATCTGCCTTCGGCTTTTTTTGAGCGATCACGGCGTTGTTTTTACCAACTCACGACAAATTCGTAATCTGCCGCGCTTCGCTGAGAATCACGAACGCGAATAACAGCCGTATAGCCATTCGCAGCCGTTGGGCGTTCGACGACTTCGACGGTTCCACGCACCTTTTTATTTTCAATCCGCAGAGTCAGTTCGCGCGCAGGCATCGGAGTTGAAAACGTGAATTGACCATTGTTGAACGATTTTCCAGCTACCAGTTTTTCAGTGACGGTATTTCCGCGCACTTCCAACAACACTTCGGTGTCTACACGGCCACGCCAGGTCATTTTTCCAGGCACGTATGGTTGTTCGACCGGAGCCGCATCCCGCGAAGGAGCGCCTGCGCCGCGAGCTTCGCGCGTTCGCCCGCCGGAAAGTTGCACAGTCGTTTCAACCAGTTTGAAAACGAATCGCTGGTTATCGCGGCGATGTTCGCCCCAAATCTGTAAGCTTTGGCCTTCGTTGCGCGCGCTGTTGGTCAAATCCAAAACTTTGCCGTTTCTGGCGACGATCAGCGATTGCCCGCTGCCAGCATCAACAACTCGAAACTTTTGCACATCACGTCCGACCTGCTGGCCCTTCGCCAGGACAGCCGAACCGTCCCGCGAACCGGCGACTTCCAATACGCGCCCGCTTTCGACCGAGCGAATATAAAAGTAACCGTTTCCGGCGTCTTCAAAATCCCACTGCTGATTCAACCCGCCGCTACCCGACCATTGTTGCAGCGTCGTATTGTCGTCGCGCCGCAAATCCAAAAAGTGGCTGCTGGCAACATTCTGGATTTGGTAACGCCCTTTGCCTGCGAACGCATGTGCGATCATCGTTCCGGGCGTCGTGCCAACCGGAGCGCCTTCGCGCGGGCGAACTTTGGCTTCGACATCGCCGACGCGAATCAACCGAAAGCGTTGGTTTTCCAACGCATGCGGTTCGCCGATTTGCAGCTTCACACCGTCATCGCGTTTGCCCGCCGGAGCTTCCAGCGATTTTCCGGTTTTGGAAATGATCGTAAATTCGCCGCGTCCGTTGTCGGCCAGTTTCCACTTTTGATTGTCGCTGCTGCCCCGCGTCGCCGTGATGATTGCCACGCCGTCGCGCGCTCTGCCGCCGTCAACGTCCAGCACTCTGCCGTTTTCAACCGAAGTGATGTAGTAAAACCCGTTGCCCGCATCCACAAAATCCCATTGCTGATTTCGCGCTCCGCCGACAGCCCATTGCTGGACGGTCTTTTTGTCTTCCATACGCAAATCCAGAGCTTTTCCGGTGGCGACGATTTCCACGCGATAGCGCCCCTGCCCGGTGAAACTCTGCTGAGCCAACGCGCTGACCGTTACCACAGCGACAATGCCGATCGTCGCCACTAACTTCAAAAACTCTTTTGCCAATCTTTTCATTCTTTCCTCCTGTTATGACCGATGACGCAATTCGCCTGAATCGCCAAGCCCGCGCCCGCTGAGCAAACTCGCCCATTCCTGAACGACGAAGATGATCGCGGCAAAATACGTCCATGGATTCGCCGGATCAGCCGCCAACACGGGGCGATTCTTTTCAAAGTATTTGTGCCCGGCCAGTTGAAAAATCCAGCCGACGACAAACAACGCAATTGCCCATCGCCAGTTAAAAATCAGCATCGGAAACGAAGCCACAATCATCGGCACTCCGATCAAATGCGACACCTTGCAACCGACTGTGCGATGTTCAGCGCGGTAAAGCTCCATGTGTTCTTGAAACGAGCGCATGTTTTGCCT
Organism: uncultured Acidobacteriota bacterium; assembly: GCA_902825875.1. Taxonomy (GTDB): domain Bacteria; phylum Acidobacteriota; class Blastocatellia; order RBC074; family RBC074; genus RBC074. The sequence continues at coordinate 120,543 of CADECP010000002.1, read as the reverse complement.
CCGGATTTTTGGTTGGGGATTTGACGCGACGATTCTCTACCGCGTGCCGCATGCTGTCAAAGCCCTGTTTGCCACCTTCAACTCGATTTCCCGCTCGACGCCGATGTCTTCCACGAACGCCAGATCGTGACTGACGATGATCAGCGCGCCTTGAAATCGGTTGAGCGCCGACACCAACGCCTCGATGCTGGGCAAATCCAGATTGTTCGTCGGTTCGTCCACGATCAACACTTCCGGCGATTGATCCGCGCCGAGCAAACACGCCAACGCTGCGCGCATTCGTTCGCCGCCGCTGAGCACCGCGACCGGTTTCAGCGCATCGTCACGAATGAACAGGAACCTTCCGAGCAGCGTCCGCAATTCATGTTCAGGTCGCAACGAAGCGACTCGGCGAAGGTTTTCCAGCACCGTCAGCGACGAATCCAGCACGCTGGTTTGCTGATCCAGCAAACCGACGCGAGTCGCGCCAAGCTTCACTTCGCCGCAGGTCGGCAGTTTTTTGCCGCAGACCAAATCAATCAGCGTAGATTTGCCAGCGCCGTTTGCGCCTTTCAACCACAGACGCTCCGGCCCGATGATTTCCAGATTCAGCGGCGACGGCCACAAAGGTCGTTCAGCGTCAGCAAACTGAAAATTGACTTCGCACAGTTCGACCAATCGTTTCTGAGCAGGAACTTCCGAACTTTCCAAATCAACAGTGATCTGGTTTTCAATCGTCAGATTGCCGCGAGCTTCCGCAACTTCCAGACGCCTGCGTTCGACTTTGTCTTCGTGGCGACCTTTCAAAAGCCCGGAGGAGTTTTCCGCCTTGCGCTGCAACGTGCCGACGACGATGGACGGCAAACCGCCTTTCTTGGCCGAACTGCGTTTGGCAGTGGATTGCCTTCGCTGTTGACGCTCTTTGGCGAGTTGAGCAATTTGTTTGGCGTCTTTCAATCGCTGCTGAGCGCCAGCCAAAGTCTGTTCCGCCGCCGCTCGTTCGTGGTCACGCTGCTGCCGATAAAAATCGAAATTGCCGCCGTAAAACTTCAATCCAGCGGAACTCATTTCGGCAATTTGATCTACCAGCGACAACAATCGCCGGTCGTGGCTAACCACCAGCAAACCTTGCTTCCAACTGCTGACCAATTCGTAAACGAATTCGCGCGCAGACAAATCCAGATGATTGGTCGGTTCATCCAGAATCAAAAAATCCGGCTCTTCCAACAACAACCCGGCGATGCGAACGCGCGTCAATTCGCCGCCGCTCAAACTGCCAACCGAACGATTCAGATCAATATGAGCAATGCCAAGTTTGGCAAACGTCTGTTCAATGCGCTCCGGTAAATCCCAACGGTCGCCAAGTAAATCAAAATCTTCCGGCGAAGCTTCGCCAGCAATTGCCCGACGATACGCCGCCAAAGCATCGGCAAGTCGAATCGCTTCGGCAACTGTCGCCAATGAATCAAGCGCGACTTTTTGCGGCAGGTAAGAAACCCGGCCAACGCAGGTTAAACAACCGCCGGACGCGGCAATCCTTCCAGCCAGAATTTCCAGCAACGTGGTTTTTCCGACTCCGTTCGCGCCCACCAATCCGGTGCGAACCGTGCCAAAACTGAATGTCAGTGATTTGAAAAGTGTGGAACCGTCAGGCAGGTGATAGCCCAGACTCACCCCGCTCAGGTGATTTTGCATACGCTTATCCCTTTCGTACAAAAACAAATTGATAACGCCGCCAGTCGAGCCAGCGGTGTGAAGATCGTCTTTGTTGAATTGGATTAGCTACGCATACTTGTTCCGGCTTCAGTCGCATTCGTTGTTGCGACGTTCACCGGAAAAATCTCCTTCGGCTATCAAGAAAATCGCGTTTGGCGGTCAGCCAAACGCGCGGGAAAATACAAAACCGAATGCGAACTGTCAAACAAAGTTTTTGAACGCTCGTTTTCTTGACAGAGACTGAGGCCGTTCCTAAACTCCGCCCGCCTTCAAGTTTTCATCGCAAGCACAACACGTCAATTTCAAAACAGAGGTTCTGCCAATGAACGCCGCGCAATTAACGCTCGACAACATCGAACGTTTTGGAGAATACGCTTCAACCTGGTTTGAAGACCGCAGCTACACCAACGTCCAGCAATATCAATACGCCTGTCGCTTTGCCGAAACCTTGCGCCAGCACGGCGTTCAAGCTGGCGACGGCGTTGTGGTGATGATGCTGAATTCGCCCGCCGTCACCGCAGCCTTCGTCGCTATATGGAAACTCGGCGCGGTGATTATTCCCGTCACGCCGATGTGGAATGCGCGCGAAGTCCGTTACGTGCTGGAAGATTCCGGCGCGAAATTCGCTATCACTTCGCCGGAACTGGCCGCACGGATGAAAGAAGCTTCGGCGGATTTGCCAAACTTCCGCGAAGTCTTGTGCATCGGTGAAAGCAGCGACACCACGAACGTCGAACCCGAAATCGAATCCGCTGCTGAATTCGCGCCGCTGGTCGAACGCGCGCCGAGCGATCTGGCTATGCTGCTCTATACCTCCGGCACGACCGGCAATCCCAAAGGCGTCATGCTCAGCCACGACAATATGATTTTCGTCGCCGACGCGCTGCACGAACGCAACGCCAGCGTAGGTCCAATTCGCAGCCTGAGCGTGTTGCCGATGAGCCACGTTTACGGTGTGTTGATGATGAATCTGGGTTACCGAATGGGAAACAGCAGCTACATCCTGAAACACTTCGACACAGGCAAAGTGTTGTCGTTGATCGAAAGCTTCAAAGCGCAGCGGCTGGCGTTCGTGCCGACGATGCTGACGATGCTCATCAATCATCCAGACCGAGAAAAATACGATTACTCGTCGCTGGAAACCGTTGGCACTGGCGGAGCGCCATTGGCGGAAACGACTCGCTTGGAATTCGAGCGGCTGTTCAATTGCCGCGTTAAACAAGGTTACGGCTTGTCGGAAACAGCGGGTGCGCTGACGACCTATTACCCGGACGAAGATTACCGCGTCGGCTCAGTTGGACGCGCCATGGACGGTTTTGAAATTTGCGCGATGGATTTCAGCAATAACATTTTGCATGCGGGCGAAACCGGCGAGCTTTGCACACGCGGGCGTCACGTCATGCTGGGTTACCTGAACAAACCCGAAGCCACGCGCGACACGATCATTGACGGCTGGCTTCACACCGGAGACATTGGCTTTGTTGACGCTGAAGGTTACGTTTTCATCACCGACCGCAAGAAAGAACTGGTCATTAAAGGCGGTGAAAATATCTCTCCGCGCGAAATCGAAGAAGGCTTGTATGCACATCCCGCCATCGCCGAAGCCGCCGTCTTCGGCATTCCCGATGAACTGTACGGAGAAAATCTGGCTGCGGCTGTCGTGCTGCGCGCAGGTCATTCGCTGACCGAAGACGACCTGAAAACCTTTATCGGCGGCTACGTCACCAAATTCAAAGTCCCCGCGAAGATCGTCTTTCTGGAAGCGTTTCCGAAAGGGCCAAGTGGCAAGATTCTGAAACGCGCCATCCGCGACGAAGTACTGTCATCGGAACGAAGCTGACGCGATCAACGCGCCGCCTTCAATTGCAATGATCTGCCCCGTCACCAAATCAGGGCCGGTGATTACGTTCAGAATCAACGCGGCGACATCTTCAGCGTCGCAAACCTTGCGCAATGGGGCGTGTTCTTCCGCACGAATCTTAAGCGCATCGTAATTCGCCTGCCCCAATCCATCCTGCAACCAACGCGTAGTGATGAAACCCGGAGCGACGGCGTTGACGCGAACTTTCGGTGCAAACACGCGAGCCAGCGTCACGGTCATATTGTTCAGCGCAGCCTTTGACGCGCAGTACGGAATCGAACTGCCTAAACCGCGAATGCCCGCGATGCTGGAAACGTTGACGATTTCACCGCTGCCAGAAGCCATCAAAGCCTCTTTGGCTGCGCGGCAAACTTGAAATGTGCCAATGACGTTAGTCGAAAAAATCCGATTCCAATCATCCAGCGCCAGGCCTTCTAAATCTTCGTGAGCGACAAACGCCGTCGTGCCTGCGTTGTTGACCAGCACATCCAATCGCCCAAATTCCTTCACCGCCGTATCAATCATTCGACGGCAAGCTGCGTCATCGGCAATATCTGCTTGAACCGCAATTCCTTTGACGCCAAGCGCCGAAACGTCTGCGGCAGTTTGTTCAGCTTCGTCTTTCGAGCGGCTGTAATTAATCAACACCGAGCACCCGCGCTTTGCCAATTCCAATGCCGTAGCTCGACCGACGCCGGTTCCGCCGCCAGTGACGACGGCTGCTTTACCTGCGATTTCCATTTTTGTTTTCTCCTCGTTTTTTGGAGTGCGGCGGCTCGACGCAGCTTTGGCTTTCACCAGAAACCGCTCACTTATAACTAAGCGTTCGGCGATGAACGCAAAGCGGCGTCGAGCCGCCGCACTCCATACTTATCCACCAAATGCATCCAATCCCGTGATGTGTTTGCCCAGCACCAGCATGTGAACTTCGTTCGTGCCTTCGTAGGTGTAAACCGATTCCAGATTGGCCATGTGCCGCATGATCGAATAATCGCCAATGATGCCGTTGGCTCCCAAAATGCCGCGAGCGTTTCGCGCGATTTCCAGAGCCATGCCTACGTTGTTGTATTTGGCCATCGAAACGTGAACCGGTTCCATCGTGCCTGCATCCTTCATTCGGCCAAGCTGCAAACACAGCAATTGAGCTTTTGAAATCTCAACCAACATTTTCGCCAGCTTTTCCTGCGTCAACTGAAAGCTGCCAATCGGACGCCCAAACTGAATTCGTTGCTTGGAGTATTCAGTCGCGGTTTGGAAACAATCCACCGCCGCTCCAATCGCTCCCCACGCGATGCCGTAACGCGCCTGAGTCAGGCAACTCAATGGACTTTTCAATCCGCCGCTCAATGGCAGGATGTTTTCTTCGGGAATCAGGCAATCTTCAAAAACAAGCTCCGACGTGACGGAAGCGCGCAAACTCATCTTGTGTTTGATTTCCGGCGCGGTGAAGCCTTTGGTTCCCTTCTCAACCAGGAAGCCGCGAATCTTATCGTTCTCATCGGTCTTGGCCCAGACGATGGCGATGTCGGCAATGGTTCCGTTGGTGATCCAGGCTTTGCTGCCGTTGAGCAGCCAGCCGTCTTTGGTTTTCACCGCGCGAGTTTTCATGCTGCCGGGATCGGAACCTGAGTTCGGCTCGGTCAATCCGAAACAGCCAATCGCTTTGCCGGCGGCCATTTCCGGCAACCATTTCATCTTTTGCTCTTCGCTGCCGAAAGCGTAAATCGGATACATACACAGCGCGCCTTGCACAGAAACAAAGCTGCGAATGCCGCTGTCGCCCGCTTCCAGCTCCTGAGTTATCAAACCGTAAGCGACGTTGTTGACGCCCGCGCAGCCGTATTTTTCCGGCAGGTTTGCGCCCAAAACTCCCAGCGAAGCCATTTCGGGAATCAGGTCAAACGGGAATCGGCCTTCTTCGTAACATTCGGCGATGACCGGCTTGATGCGTTCGTTGACGAAGGTTCGCACAGATTGACGAACCAGCTTTTCTTCGTCGCTGAGCAGCGAGTCGAGTTTGAAAAAATCCACTTCTGAGGCGCTCATAAAATTTCTCCTGTTTATGAATTTGTTATTGCTTGAATGATAGAAAACTGTCAGCGACAAACTACTATTTGGCGGCGGAGTCGGCAATTGGCAACGACAAATTTTCCCTGCCAGGGCAGTTCGCCACTTTGTTTGATTGATTGTTGAAGCTATTCTCTGCCACACGGAGGAAAAACAATGGAACTGATTTTGAAACTGGAAGATGAGTCAAAGCTCGAAGCATTGCTCAGTGCGTTACGCCGTTTCACGAATTCCGAAGGCGTAGACCTGGGGGTTGAAAGCCTGGAACGCCGCCCGATAATCGAATCACAAAATGGCTTCGATCAAATGAAGTGGGACGAAATCATGAGTCGAGACAAGTTGCGTCCGGGACAATCACCAATGACCGAAGAAGAAGAGGTCGAATTCATAAACCAAGCAGTGAAAGAAACACGCGCCGCCAGACACGCCCAACAAAATGCTTAAAGTCGTTTTCGATTCAACCGTCATTGTTGGCGCAGTTCTGACACCATCAGGATTGGCAGGCGAGCTTATCAAACGCGCCAAAGCGGGAGAATTTATCCTCACGCTTTCTCAGGAAATCATAGATGAAGCGCGCGCCACACTTCGCACGCACAAGAAAATGCGTGAAAAATACCGTTATAGCGACGAAGAAGTGGCGTATTTTTTCAGCAGCCTGCAACGCATAGCTTCCATTGTTGGCGAGTTGCCAGCCATTCAAGTTGTCCGTGACCCAAATGACGACTTCATAATTGCAACAACCGTCAAAGCCGCCGCTGATTATCTTGTCGCGTGGGACAACGATCTGCTCACGTTGGGCAATTACGCAAACACACCGATCATCACGCCAAAAGCGTTCTTGCAGGTTCTGCAGAACCAGGATCAAAAGGAATGATATGACTGACCAACCAATACTGACTAACGTCGAAAACAAAGTCGCTACGTTGACGTTCAACCGTCCTGACAAACTCAACGCGCTGAGCCGCGATTTGCTGACTCAATCAATAGACACGCTGAAACGATGGAGCCGCGACCAGGAAGTCGGCGCAATCGTCGTCACCGGCGCTGGCCGAGCGTTTTGCGCCGGAGGCGATGTCAGCAACATGGCCAAAGACACCGCACCGCCTTCTCTGGAAGAACAGATTGACGGATTGCGCGAAGCTCAGGAACTGTCTTGGTTGCTGTACAACATGCCGAAACCGACCATCGCCGCCGTCAACGGCCACGCGATGGGTGCTGGCTTGGGAGTTTGTCTGGCTTGCGATTTGCGAATAGCTTCAGACGCGGCGAAGTTCGGGACGGCTTACGCCAAAGTTGGTTTCGGCGGCGATTTCGGCACGACCTGGCTGCTGACTCGATCTGTCGGCGCAGCCAAAGCCAAAGAGTTGTTTTTCCTCAGCGAGATCATTGACGCGGCTGAAGCGCATCGGCTGGGCTTAATCAACCGAGTAGCTGCCGCCGATCGGTTGATGGCGCAAGTTAGCGAAATCGCCACGCGCATCGCTCACGGCCCGCTGGTCAGTTATCGCTACATGAAAGCCAACGTCAATCAGGCGATGAGTTCGGATTTCCGCACTCTGCTCGACCGCGAAGCCGAAACGCATTTGCGCTGCGGCCAGACCGACGACCACAAAGAAGGTGTTCGAGCTTTTATGGAAAAACGCCAGCCAAACTTCACCGGCAAGTAAATCAGAATCGTCCACGAAGGAACACGAAGCGGCACGGAGGTTTTGTCGCATCTTCGTGATCCTTCGTGTTACTTCGTGGAGGGAGTTTTATGAATTTCACCGAAATCATCTACGCCAAAGAAAACCGTGTCGCCACCATCACGCTCAATCGTCCGGCAAAGCTGAATGCTTATTCCGAAGCGATGGTTCACGAAATCATCGCGGCGCTGCACGACGCGCGTGACGACGATGAAATTCGCGCAGTCATCCTCACCGGAACCGGGCGAGGGTTCTGTTCCGGCGGAGACATTTCGCGCGACTTCCAGTATCCGGCGCGTTATCGAGGCCACAAGATGGAGGCAATGCTGGAAATGCGCGAGAACATGCATCAACTGGTGACGCTGCTTGATCGCTTCGACAAGCCAGTTATCGCCGCCATCAACGGAGCCGCTGTGGCCGGAGGATTGACGTTGGCTTTGAGTTGCGACTTTCGCATCGCAGCCGAAAGCGCGCGGCTCGGCGATACCAGTTTGAAGTTTTCGCTGATCCCGGACGAAGGCGGCGCGTATCTGTTCCCGAAATTCATGGGTCTGGAACGCGCGCTTAAGATGTCGCTGTTTTCCGAAGTTTATCCGGCTCAGCAGGCGAAAGAACTCGGCTTGGTGACGGAAGTTGTGCCGGATACCGAGTTGATGACAACGGCTCGCGCTTGGGCTGAACGACTGGCTGACGGACCTCCCATCGCCATCCGCATCACCAAACGGATGATGCACAAACAGCAGACTATGGATTTGGCCAACGCGCTGGAAGATGCTGCGCTGAGCGTGATGGTCACGAATTACTGCGAAGACGTGAAGGAAGGCACGGCGGCTTTTCACGAAAAGCGAAAACCGAATTTCAAAGGCAGATAAAAGGGAGACAGAGGGACGGGATAGAATTGTCATTCCCATCCCTCTTTCTCAGCTATGCCAGGCTTTCAATCGTTCCAGGCTCAGATTGAATTGTTTGATTCCCACCCACAGCAACACTGCGGCAATTATGTGAGCGGCGGTGGAAACGATCAAAATCGAATAACGAACGGCGTGATCGTCGTGGAAAACCTTGTCGGTGAAAGAGGCAACAGCCAGCGGCCCGCATCCCAAGCCAATCAGGTTCACGACGAACAAATAAATTGACGACGCTTGCGCGCGCATGGCGTTCGGCATGATTTGTTGAATCGCGGCGGGAGCGACTCCAAAAGGCGCTGCGGTAAAAAACGCAGTCGGGATCAGTAACGCCAAAGCCCAATACGGATTCGGCATAACCGGATACAACATTCCAGTCGGCGCCCAAGCCAAAGAAACGATAAAGCCGACTTTCATGACAGCGTCTTTCGCGCCGCGTTTTGCCAGCCAGTCAGCGCACCAACCTCCGGCGGCGATTCCCAAAGCACCGAAAATGGCGACGATGGCTCCGTACCAGAAACCTATCTTCGCTTCCGTCCAGCCAAACGTGCGAACGAACATGGTCGGCACCCAGCCGCTGGTTCCGTAAGACGAAAACGACAACAGCGCGAAACCTACGTTGTGACAGGCGAAAGTTTTCCAGTTCAGTTTCAAATAAGCGATGACTTCGTCGAGCGGCACTTGGGCATTTTGCAGCTTGCCTTCGGCATCCTGAATTTTCTTCATCCCGCGACGAATCGGTTCGCGCACCGTGTACATCAGCAAAGCCAGCAACACTCCCGGCAGCCCGACGACGAAAAACACGACCTGCCAGCCGCGCACCGCGCCGACAACCGGCAAGTCCCAATAAGGCCGGGTCATAAAAAACGCGATGGCCGTTGCGCCCAAAATGTTGGCCACGCCGCTGCCGATGTAAATTCCCATCGAATACACGCTGATGGCTGTGGCTCGGCGTTGCGGCGTAAAGTAATCGGCGATGATCGAATACGCCGCCGGCGACAATGCGCCTTCGCCAACGCCAACACCAACGCGAGCCGCAGCCATGTGCCAGAAGTTTTTCGCCACGCCACACATCGCCGTAAAGAAACTCCAAACGACAAAGCCGACGGCGATAATTGCACGTCGGCTTTTGGAATCGGCCAGTCTGCCCAGCGGAATACCAAACAAAGTGTAAAACACAGCAAATGCCGGCCCCATCAACAAACCCATTTGAAAGTCCGTTATGGCCAGATCGCGGCGAATGGGTTTAACCAACAAGTTCAAAATCTGCCGGTCAATGAACGAAAAGACGTAAACCAACGTCAGCACTCCAACCACGTACCAGGCATAACCAACTGCCGGATAAGGATTTTCAGCGTGCTCTGATTCGGACTGCGGAACAGCAGGTGATTGTGTTGTCATCGGTCATCTCCGGGTATTTCCGAAAACGGTATTTTGTCTCGGCCAGCCCTTGCTCGGTATTTTTTGCTAAGAGCGTGTTTTGAAATAAGAAAAGCTGGCTTCGTTCCGATTTAGCTCTGAAAGAGCGCCAGAAAATAGCCCCGTGCGAAGCGCGGGGGCGAAGGCAAGAAGGTCCGCCCAAGCCCCGCAAGGGGCGACAGATCATGGCCGTCTGTCGCTCCTTTCGGAGCTTGGAGAAAAAATTGGCTTCGATCCTCCGCGCTCTCGCACGGAGCTACTGTCTGACGCCTGCTTAGCAGGCTGTAAAAAGAACATACCAACTTTCAAAACAGGCTCTAACTTTCGGCAGAATTGCCGTATCAAGAAAATGCTAAATCTGACTCGCCCAACTGCGATTTTCCTCTTTGCGAAATCACTCAAAGAGTTTGGCTGCCCATCGGAAAGACGTTTGGTGGTGTAAAAACTGCTCGGGACGAAAAAAACTTAGCACAAAAGCATTTTTCCGGCTCGAAAATGATTAAGACGCTTAGTCATAAAAACGGGCTGTGCTAAGATTCGCCCGCTTTTTTGGTACAACAGGGCTGACCTATTGGACAGCAGCCCAACTGAGCAAGCGGCTCTTGTGCTCTTCACTATCGCAAAAGCATCCCAACCACCAAGCATTGCTTCTTGCAGTATCAGTTCTTTTACCGTGTTATGACTTGTTCAACACCTTTTTCCGCGAAGGGATTTAGCAAGATGAGTCGCTTTCCATTGATTGCGTATCCAAACCTAATGGGGTTCACGGGTCACCCCGCACCCGAAACTATCACCAAACATTTCAGTATTAAAAACGGGAGGACTTTATGCCGATGAAAGGCCATGGAGAAACTTCGAGTAGAGCTTCAAGCCGTTTGCGGCCAGCCGAGTGGTCGGTTGCGCTGGTCAAACGATTTGCAGTGCTTGCTTTTGTTGCTGGCGGGTTGATGTTTGCAATGGATCATTTCGGAGCCTTTGACGCCTTTGGTCAAAAAGCGCCAAAACGAGCTGTCAGACAACAACCGATTCAAACCGCTCCGAATGCCGACGATTGCAGTTATGTGAAATCGCCGGACGCTTACCGCGATGTTGTCACTCGCCATCGCAATTCCGTTTCGCAAATTACCGAAGCCGTCGCCGCGCGAATGAGCAGCGATGATGGAATTGCGCTGGTTCCGCCGCAAAGCATGCCGCGCAAAAACTTTGTTGACGATCTGATCTTCGGCAAGATGCAAAGCGCCGGAGTCGAATCCGCGCCGGTTTGTTCCGATGAAGAATTCATTCGCCGCGTAACGCTCGACCTGACCGGGCGCATTCCGTCACCGACCGATGTGACCAACTTCCTGAAGAATCAAGACCCGAACAAACGCGATGTGCTAATTGATGCTCTGCTGAATTCGTCAGAGTTCGTGGACAAATGGACGATGTACTTTGGCGATCTGTACAAAAACACTTCGCAGTCGAACAACATCGGACGATTTGTCGGCGGTCGAGAAGCCTTCCACAAGTTCATTCGGGACTCCATCGAACAAAACAAAAACTACGCGCAGATGGCGACCGAAATGATTGTGTCGCGCGGCGATAGTTATGTCGTCGGCGAAACCAATTTCATCATCGGCGGATTTGTTCCGATGGGACCGGCTCAGGACACTTACGACGGTTATGCGGTGCAAACTGCACAAACTTTCCTGGGGCTGAGTTCGATGGACTGCCTGCTCTGCCACGATGGCGCAGGCCATCTGGACGCCGTCAATCTGTGGGGATCGAAAGTCACGCGTGCCGATGCCTGGGGAATGGCAGCCTTCTTTGCACGCACCCGCCGCCAGACGGTCAACGTCGGCACGAACATCCAGAAACATATGATCACCGAAGCGACGACCGGTGAATATGACCTGAACACCACCACTGGCAATCGCAGTTCGCGTCTGCCGATGGGCAACCAGAGAAACGTTGCGCCGAAATATATGCTCGGCAATCGTGGTGGAGTTTCAAACGGAGAAGATCGTCGCACCGCCCTGGCCAAATTCATTACCGCCGATCCGCAATTTGCCCGCGCTTCGGTCAACTACCTTTGGGAAGAATTGATGGTCGAAGCTCTGGTTTCGCCATCGAACACGTTCGACCTGGCTCGTCTGAATCCCGACGAACAATTGCCGGACGGATGGTCGCTGCAACCGAACAATGCCGAATTGCTGGAAGCGTTGGCGCAGGAATTCAGCAACAACAATTTCAACATTCGACACCTGCTTCGCACGATCGCGCAATCGTACACTTATCAGTTATCGTCGAAATATCCCGGCACGTGGAAGATCGAATACGTTCCGCTGTACGCGCGCAAGTTCGCTCGTCGTCTGGATGCCGAAGAGCTTCACGACGCCGTGGTCAAGGCGACCAATCTGCCCCCGGTGACGAATGCCGTCACGATCAATGGTGTGGCTGTTTCTCCGCGAATGATTGGTTTCCCGATCATTGACGAAACCAACTCCAAGCGCCGGGAAGTACAGTGGGCCATGCAATTGCCTGAACCGCGCGAGCCTAGATTCGGTCAGGCAAATAATGAATCGTCAGCCACTATCCTAAACACTTTCTTGCGCGGTAATCGTGATCTGAATCTGCGCCAAAGTGATTCATCTATCTTGCAAGCCTTAAATATGATGAACAACACCTTTGTCAGTAATCGAGTGCGCACCGGAACAACGTTTGGCTATATTGACCCGATTTCCGGTTATAACACCGAACGGATTCTCTCGACGGTTAAACGGCTAACGGATACAACTGGGCTGACCAACGATCAGATCATCACCGAGCTTTACCTGAACACGTTGTCTCGCAATCCGAGAGCAAACGAAGTTCAAAAAGCTCTGCCTTACTTCACCTCCATGGGCAAGCAAGGCGCGATTGAAAGTCTGCAATGGGTGCTGCTGAACAAAGTGGACTTCCTGTTTAATTACTAAGCTGGCCGAAACGGCTGATTAAAGATAGGAGACAAAATGAAAGATCATCTTCAACCTGATCATTCTTGCGATGTTTGCAAACCGTTGCGGCCAGCCAATTCAGGACTCTTCGGGGGCCCTGTCTTGGGACGCCGCGAATTTTTCCAGATTGCCGGAACCGGCGTGGCCGGTTCGTTCGTCGTTCCGATGTTTGCCAAAAACGCCGAAGCTCAAACCGGCGCGCAAATTTACGGAAAGGCTCGCAATCTGATTTACATCCACATGCAGGGCGCGCCAAGCCACACTGACACTTTCGACCTGAAAGTCGGTTCGTGGACTCCCGCCGATTTCACACCGGACATGGTCGGCAGCGGCGTGCTGTTCCCGAAAGGGTTAATGCCGACATTGGCGACTCAAATGCAGCACGTCGCCATCATCCGCAGCGTTCGCGCTCCGGCGTTAGTGCATGGCTTGCAGCAAATCTGGACTCAGATTGCTCGCAATCCGACTTCGCTGATGGGCAAAATCTCGCCGAACGTTTGCGCGGTCGTTGCGCGTGAATTCGAACCGCAGCGAACTTCCGCCCAACGTCTGCCGGGCTTCGTTTCGCTCAATGGCGGCAGTGTCACGGCCAATGGCTATTTCAACGCTCGTTACAGTCCGTTTGCTGCCAATGGCTCGACTAACGGTCTTGGCAACCTGACCAACTTTGCCGGTCAAACGACCTTTGATCGTCGTTTCCAGATGCTGCAAGAACTTGACGGCGAAAATCGTGGAAATTCTCCGTTGGGCGATGCCGTCACAGATATGGACAGCTTTTACGGGCAAAGTCGGGCAATGATGTACAACCCGGAAGTAGACGCGGTTTTCCGACTAGCGGCTGCTGAAACCCAACGTTATGGCGTGAACAACTCTCAAACCGGATTCGGCAATGCCTGCCTAACGGCTCGTAATTTGCTGAAATCCAATTTGGGCACGCGCGCCATTCAGATCAGCATCGGCGGTTGGGACAACCACACCAACATTTACGCCGCCAACGGCATTTACAATCCGGCACGTCAGTTCGACAAAGGCGTCGGCGAATTGTTGAGAGACCTTTCTTCGACGCCGGGACTCAACGGTGGCACGTTGCTGGATGAAACGCTGGTCGTCTGGATGGGCGAATTCGGTCGCACGGTCAGAACGGCCAACAACAGTTCCACGCCAGGACTGAACGGCGGCGCGGGACGCGATCACTTCTTCCAGCATTTCGTCTGCTTCGCGGGCGGCGGAGTCAGCGGCGGTCGAGCCATTGGCGAAACCACCAGCGACGGATTCGCCACAGTGAACCCCGGATGGTCAGAAGGTCGCCCAATCGTCAACGAAGACATCGCGGCAACCATCTACTCCGGCTTGGGAATTGATTACACCAAGACGCTGCATGACGATCCTTATCAACGCGGTTTTGAGTACGTGCCGTTCGCTTCGCAAGGCGCCTGGAAACCCGTCAAGGAAATCTTCCAGCGTAGTGCAGCGCCGGAACGACCTAAACTGAACCCGCGCAGACGATAATTCGTATCCTTTGCAGCTTCCGACAGTAAGAAAATCTGCCGGACAAAAATCAAACAACCATTACCGCTCACGCGAGCAATCGCGTGAGCGGTTTCTTTTTATGGAGAATCAAAAATGACGGAAAAAGAATTAGTCGAACAATTTGAAGGGCTAACGTTATCGCCGGAACACTTCCCTCACCGCGAACACGTGCGGCTGGCCTGGATTTACCTGCGCGATAATCCTCCATTGTTGGCGCTGGAAAAGTTTTGCGAAGGTTTGAAACGATTTGCGGCGTCGCTCGGCAAAGCGGATCGTTACCACGAAACCATCACGTGGGCTTATTTGCTGCTGATCCGCGAACGGACGGCAAAAACCGAATCGGCGAATTCGTGGGAAGCGTTTGTTGAAGCAAACGGCGATTTGCTTGATTGGGAAAATAACGTTCTCAAAAATTACTACCGCGAAGAAACCCTCAAATCAGATTTGGCCAAACGAGTGTTTTTATTCTCGGACAAATAAACATCTGAGGCCGTAAACAGAAAAGCCGCTCGCAAGACTCATCTTGCGAGCGGCTTTTCTGTTTTTATTGCAGCACAAACCTAAGACGGGTCTGCGTATGCGTGCAATCCCGGCAAGATGTAGCTGACTCCCAGATAGGTGAAGATCACCAACAAGAATCCAATCAGGGCGAAATACACGCTACGGCGTCCTGCCCAACCGTGTGAAATGCGCGAATGCAAATATCCGCCATAAGCAAACCAGGCGACCAACGCGCCGGTTTCTTTGGCGTCCCATCCCCAATAACGCCCCCAGGATTCATTCGCCCAAACAGCGCCCGTGACCAACAGGATCGCCAAGCCGGCAAACGCAACTCCGACCAGTTTGTAAATCAGGCTGTCAATGCGTTCCAGCGGCGGCAAACTTTCTCGAATCTTTTCGGTTCGGAAACTGAACAACGCCAGGAAACAGGTGACGACCAGCAACGAAATCAGCGCTGCGATTTCGATTGGATTGCCTTTGACGCTCAAAACCATTGCATCACGATTCGACGCCAGCCAGTTCGCCCCAATCGAAGTAATTTCTGCGATTGATTTACCTGCCGCTTCTTTACTAAGAAGCGTTTTGCCAACTCGATAAGCCTGATCGTTACCAATCAGCGAACCGACGGCGGTCATGGTCTTGATGCTGTAAAACACAAAGCCAATAGTCGCCACTTGAGCCACGATCGAAGCACGCATCAGCCAGTGACCATACCGTTTGGCGGATTCATTTTGGCGATACAGATACATGGCAAAGCAGATGGCAGCGGCCAGCAAAGTCAAAAGTGACAAGGTTGCCGCAAGCCCTGCGCCAGGAACTGCGATTCGCGCACCCGGATTTGTCACGCCAGTTGCGTGGGGAATCACCGGATTGAGGCGGAAACTCATCGAGAACGGGTCAAGTCCCTTCACGCCGCTCATCAGCCAAACAAAGCCATAGGTTAGAACAACGAATCCGGCGACGGTCAAAGCCATAGATTCCATCTTCACGCCGTCTTTGATGAGGTAAACCACAGCCATCGCAAAGCTGACCAGCGCCACGCCGTAGCTCAAACTGGCGACGCCGACGTGAATCGGACGCCAATAACTATCCAGCACTGGCGGCAAGTTGATGAATTCGCTGCCAATGAAAACTGCCATCAACAGGATCAACGAAATCAATGGCGTCGAAACGGCGCCAATGAAGCGCGAGTTTTCTCGCTGGCTGACCAGCAAGGTCGCAAAGCCCGCTCCAAAGGCGAAGGCTACGGACAGGTCATACAGGTTGGCGTACGGGATGTAACTGAAAAACCACCAGAAATGATATTCGCCGGTGATCTGGTTCGTCATACGAACCCAGTTTTCGCGGTCGCCCGCCGCCACCCAGCGCACCAACCAGCCGGAAAAGTTGAAAAGGAATCCCAGCGACAACATCCACAATCCCAGTCGCTGCAAAAATGGAACCGGCGCCCAGAAATTCGTCAGCAACGAAGCCGACGAAATCAGATACATAAGCACCGCCAATACAACCAATGCGCCGTCGTTCGGAACCGCCGAAGCGCCGAACTTGATGCGCGCCGCCAAGATCAGAAAAGCTCCAATCAATGGCAACAGCGCGGGCAAATAATTTGTGATTTTACTTCGCTCAGCACTCTGGCCGGACGCGGCCATCGAAGCGTTGAGTGATTTAATTGCTTGAGCCATAACTTCCCTCCAGGTGTATAAAACAAAAACGAACTTGATTTAGGCAGTTTTCGGTTCTCGAATCAACGCGATCAATCTTTTCGCGCGGTCTTCAAATCCCAACTTGTTGCGGTTGGAATCGCCGCCGACGTAAACATTGTTGTCTTCGACGACCAGCCACAGCCGTTGATGCGAAAAGAAAAAGACGAACAACAACGTCAGACACAGAATCGTGAAGCCCACATAGACGATCTTCGCGCCCGGATCGTATTGCACTGAGAGGATGTGTTTCTGCGAAACTTTTTGGTAATCGGTTAAAACTACAGAAAACGGATGCGGATCAATGAAGCGTTGTTTCAAAAACGGCGCCCCGGCTATTTGCCCGATGAAGGCTTCGTTGAAAGCCCAAGCATCGCCTTGCTTGCCGTCCGGCGTGATGTAAGAAACCAACGCGGCAGGGTTGATGTACTCTGCGGCTCCAATGGAGATTTTTCCCTCTTCTGTGAACTGCGCGCCGGGAATGAAATTCACATACTTCAGCCGTGTGCCGTCAGGAAGCTTTGCATCGCCGTTGCGCTTAATCGTTACTTCCTGAGCCGTGCCGCCGTTGGGAGTGAGCCGTAATTTGATTTCGCGGGCGCTGTTCATTCCGCTCAGCGAAGCCTGGAAAAACCTGTAGCCTCGATAATCAAACGGATGGTTCATGTGAATCAAAGCATCGGTCTGTTTGCCCTTTTCCGCATCATCAATACGAACTCGTGTCAGCCAATCCAGTGTATTGCTGGCGTCTACGCCGCCTTCTTTTTTGATCGGTTTATGTTCAATGTCCACGCCGACCAGCGTGAATGGCATTTGCAACCTCATCAAACCGATGTTGTGTTCACCTCCGCTTTTGAGTTCAAACGTCTGTTTGAACATCACGTCGGTGGATTCCCCAGGAGCGATTTCGGCCATTCCGGTAAAACCTCGGCTGGTCATGAATCCGCCAAAAAAGATCGTCAGCAATCCGATGTGAACGACATAAGCTCCCAACCGATTCCAAACTCCGCGTTCGGCAAAAATAGTCGTTCGGTCGTCAGTTTCCGTCACTCTGACCTTGAATCCAGTCGAACGGGCCGCAGCAGTAGCGCGCTCCGTCAGTCGTTTACGGTCGCCGACAAGCTCAACCTTTTCACGAAATTTCTGAGTCATCGCAAACGTCGGCGAAGCGGTCAGTTTCTTTTTGGCGATAAAACTCCAGGCGGCAGGAAAATGGTCAATCGAAGCCAGGATGATGTTCAGGCTCAACAATAGAAGCAGCAGGTTGAAATACCAAACGTGATAAATGTCGAAAAAGCCCAGCGTGCCGTAAACAGTTTTTTCCGAAGGCGTCAGCTCAGCGTAATAAGCCGGAAAAGTTTCCAACTCGATCTGCTGAATCAACATGCCGATCATACAAGCGATGATCAGCAGAATCAGTTGCACAATTCCAAACTGAACCGAACTGAGCAGATTCAGGAAACGATCAATAAAGGAAACCGTGTTGGCGGATTTCGCCTGTTTGACCGGTTCTGATTTGTTCTCTTCAGTTGGAACCAGATCATTGGCGACACTGGAATTCGACACAGTGGCAGATAACTCATGGCCGTCGGTCATGCTTGAAGCGACGGCAGGTTGTGATGCAGAAGATGGCGCAGTTGTCATTGCTCTACCTTAAAAAACGGATCAATGAAACGAACGATAATTGTTAGGGACAATCTTTTTTTCAGGTGGAAATGCAGTGTAGCAGTTGGTTTTTAGCCACGCAACAACCGCCGTTTTCTGCACAAAAAGCAGCCATGATTCCTGACCGACAACGCCTTTTTGTACTGATTTTTGACGGCTCAATTCGCCAACTAGCGCGAGCAGATGAATCTGTGTAGAATGACGCCTCTTTACGGAGCTTGCTGGTGCGACAAGTTGAACAGACAGCGGGAATTAGGCAGTACATCTTGAATCGTGCCCTCAAAGAAAATCATCAAGCAGGCAATAAACATAGAAGCGATCAATACCGACGAAAGTAGTTTGACGACCAGGAGTATTCGCCCAAGCGGAGGCTAATGCAGCTATGATTCGATGTTATCACTGCGGCACTGACAATCTGGATGGTTCCGAGTACTGCGATGAGTGCGGGACTAAACTCAATGCGGCCAGTTCAGTGCGACCGGCATTTGCGGCACCACCGTCGTTCCAATCGCAAATGACAACCAGCGTTGCCCCACAAGCGCCGGTTCCGCCACCGCCACCTGCGTTTACGCGCGACACTGTCACGCCAAAACCAGCGACGCCATACACGCCACCGCCGCCACCGGTTTATCAACCTGCTCAAGCTTCGAATCAAAATGCTGCTGCGTCCGGTTCGGCGACTCAATCCGCGCCGCAGGCAGCTAATCAGATTCCCCCGCTGCCGCCAGTCAGCACAAGCGTCGGGACGCTTAATCAAACCGCAACTTTCAACGGCCCAACAGGCAACTTAAAAAATACGCCTTACAGTCCCGACAATAATCAACAACCCGTAATGAACGCCCAGCATTCTCATAGCAACGAAGCTCCGTCGGTGCGCGCCAAGCTGGTGATTCAGCGAGGCGGAAAAATCGGGAAAGAATTTCCGATTGTCGGCATTGAATCCATGATCGGGCGCTGGGACGCGGACGGCGGAATTTTCCCGGACGTAGACCTGGATCAGGACGACCCCGAAGCCAAGGTTTCGCGTCGGCATGCGCGAATCCAGTTTTTGAACAACCAATACCTGCTCGAAGATTTGGGCAGCACCAATGGAACGTTCATAAACCGCGGGCCGCGTTTATTGCCCGGCATCAAACAGCCGCTCAACAACGGCGACGAAATCATCGTCGGCAAAACGTTTTTGAAATTTATTCTGAGTTGATAACAGTTTCGATTCCCTGCTTTATCACCGGCATGGCGATTACGGACAGGGGCGAAACTTTGAACTTAACTGACCTATGGCATTCTGTCCCGAATGTGGAGCGCAGACCACAGCCGGCGACCCTTACTGTGGCGAATGCGGCGCGTGGCAGGATACACCGATCAATTTCGCGGTCGCGCCGGCCAGCCCAGCGCGCACCGGAGTTATGAGTAGCATGACCGCTTCCGGCAATACACCAACAGGAATTCAGCTTGCCCAAGGCACGCTGCTCGCTGACCGCTACAAAATCACCAAACGCATTGGCGGCGGAGGGATGGGGTCTGTCTATCTGGCCGAAGATCAGAATCTGGCCAATCGCCCCGTCGCGGTCAAAGAAATGATCGAAATGTTCGCCGATGAATCTTCGCGGTTGAAAGCCATCGAAGATTTCAAACGCGAATCCGAATTGCTGGCGCAACTCGATCATCCTTCGATTCCGACCATCTATCAGTATTTCTTCGACAAAGAACGCGGGCGATATTATCTGGTCATGAAATACATTGACGGCGGCGATCTGGCTGCCCGTCAACGTGTTGCCGGCGGCAGAGTTGACGAATTGACCGTTACTAAATGGGCTGTGGATACCTGCGACGTGCTTGATTACATTCACTCGCAAGACCCGCCGATCATTTACCGCGATTTGAAACCCGCGAACCTGATGATTGATTCGCGCACCAATCGCGTCATGTTGGTGGATTTCGGAATTGCGCGATTCGTCGCCGCCACGCAAAAAGGTGTGACAGCCATCGGAACCATGGGCTACGCGCCGCCTGAACTGTTTGCCGGAAACGTCGAAAAACGCTCGGACATTTATTCTCTGGGCGCAACGATGTTTCATTTGTTGACCGGCCACGATCCGCAGGACAATCCGCTGCTGATTTTCGACTTCGGCAAAAACCCGAAACCACGCCAGATCATTCCGGACATTTCACCCGAAATGGAAGAGATGATTTGCCGAGCCGTCGAACACAAACCGGAAAACCGTTTTGCTTCGGCAAAAGCCTTCGGCCAGGAGCTGCAAGCTCATTTGCGATATATGCAGGAAGGCCGTCGCGGAGCCGTCGCCGTCGCCAATCTATACGAAACATCGCAGAGTTTCGGGCCGGTCAATGTGTGCGTCAACTGCGGGCATGAACTGGCGACGGACGATGTCTTTTGCGCGTATTGCGGCACGCGCCAGCCCGCGAAAAAAACTACGGCCAAATTGATTGTCATGGGAACCAGCGAAATGAACGCTCAATTCCCGCTCAACATCGAAGGCGAAAGCCTGATCGGACGTGTTGATCCGAATCGCGGCATCCGCCCTGAAGTTGACCTGTCGAAATACGATCCGTCGGCTCGCGTTTCGCGTCGCCACGCCCGCATCGTCGCGCAAGGCGCACAGTTTTATATTGAAGACCTGGGCAGCGCCAACGGCACGGTTGTCAATGGTTCACTGAAGCTTTCTCAAGGAAAGCCGCACATGCTGATTAGCGGCGACGAACTCAAATTGGGCGAAACGACGCTTAAGTTCGTGGTTTCGTAAATCATCCGCGAAGTATGAGTTCGGACGAAATTATCATCGCTATGCCAAACACTCACAGTTCTGACGGAGCGGAAACGCCGAGTCTCAATGCCCGTTGCAGCGCCTTTTTGCTGGATTACATTCTGACACTCTTTCCCTTGTCCGTAACTCTGGTGCTGGCGTTTTTCGTCAAGCGCAAATTGATGGAGCCTGAAGTCGGCGGCTTCTTTCAATATGTCGGTTATGCTTTGACGATCGCTGTGGTCTACTTCAACTGGGTCTATAGCTACGTGCGATTTGGACAAAGTTTCGGCAAACGCTTTATCGGACTGCGAGTGATTCGCGCCGACAGGCAACCGTTGGATTACCAAACTGTTGGCATACGCCTGCTGGTTTATCTGCTTTCCCTGCTCTTTGCCGGATTAGGATTTTTGGGCATGCTGTGGGACGACAAACAGCGAGGGCTGCACGACAGATTGGCCAAAACTCTGGTCGTCAAAGAATAAAAAGAGCGCAAAGAACACCTCCCTCAACTGCAAAGCATTGTTTTGATAATCAGAAATCCGACTCGCTTTTGGGACTTCGGGTTCCAGGACGAGCCGCAATCATTGAATTGACAGTTTGACAACACGCCGCCCCTTTTTGGCAGCCGCTCGCCCGTTTCAATCAATCGCGGGTGGAGTCGCCGCCGCAATAGCGTGTTTTAGAGGTATCAAGTTATGACCATGAATTATTGTGGTAGATGCGGAGCGGCCAACGGAACTGCTGCGCGTTATTGCCGTCAATGCGGGGCAGAATTGAATAATCAAGCGGCGTTTTCTTCTGCGTCGGCCCGGCTGAACGTCGAATTTTCCGCTCGTAATGCTCCGAAAGATTATCAACGCGAAACAGCGGCTGGCGCGCCTGCCCCGACTTCCTTCGACGGTTCCGAGACCGGAAAACTGCCCACCACCAATACATCCGAGCAAACACAACCTCCGGCAAACGGAGCCGAATCTTCTAACGACAAGGCCATCAGCGAATCCTTGAAGCGCATTCGGGCTTCCGGCCCGCTGATCGTCGAAGCCGTCAAAAAGAAACAGGAAAGGATCAATCAAATCATAGCCGAATCAATCGAAGGTCGCAGCGAGAACAAAGGCGACAGCAAACCTCTGGTTGCGGGCGTAAAATCCGAACCCAAAGCTTCTAATTCGTCTTCGCTGACGCAAGCTACTAAAACGCAATTTTCGTCACATCAAACTCCGATTCAAGCTAATCGTAAAGCTACGGGTTCGCTCATCCATTCGACTGGTGGCCGTACTTCCGGCACAGGGCAATTGCCGCCCAACGGCCCGTCATCTGTGCTGGCGCAGGCTTCGGGATTGGGAAAGAACTCCAACTTCGGATCGAAACTGCGAATCAGCCTGATTGCAGCGCTTCTTTTACTTTTGGTTTCTGGATGGTTCCTTCTCAAAGATAAACTTTCGGCTCCCGCGCGATTGCTCGACGCCGGGCGAAACCTGCTCAGCGCCGACGAGCAAAGTTCTTATCTGGTCAAACGTGGCCAGCATGACCGCGAACAAGGTCAATACGAAACTGCCATCGGATATTTTCAGAACGCTCTTGCGCTAACGCCAAACAATTCGGATGTGCATTTCATGCTGGCTCAAACTTACGCCAGTGCAGATCGCACGGATGAAGCATTACGTGAATACCAGACCGTTCTTCGCCTGGCGCCGGAACACCTGGAATCCAGGCTTCAGATTGCAAACATTTATCGTTCGCGCAGCCTGTGGCCTGCCGCGATTTCAGAGTACAAATACATCATCGCCTTTGACCAGACCAGCCCACAGGCCGCTGTCGCGCTTGAAGCAATGGAGGCTTACGAATCCGGCACAGCCGACTCTGATCCGAAATTGCGACGCAAAACCATTGTTTCCACAAATGTGCCCGTCACTCTTCCCGGTAACGGGGTTCAGGCGGACATCGCGCTTCCGCTTCCGCGAATGCCAGCGGTGGCAAGCATCAAACCGCCTGTCGCGGCTCAACCGGAAGAAAGACCCGATCCGCGTGCGGCTTCAGATGGTCACAAAAAACTGGGGCTGAGGTATTACAACGTCCGCGAATATCCGGCGGCGATCAAAGAGTTTCTGGCTTCTTATCGCCTGACGCCGGAAGACAAAGACCTGCTGTATTTCATTGGGTCTTGTTATTACGGGCTTGGGCAACACGCTCAGGCGCATGATTATTTCAAACGTGTTGACAGCGGCAATTACGTCGGCGTTGCTCAGAGCAATGCGGCGCGAACCGAAAAAGCCGCCCGCGAAGAGGCCAAACGCCGCGAACTTATGAAAGGCGATACGCTCAATCAGGTGAAAAATGACCCTGTTCAAAAACCAAAAGGGAATATGAACAGTTTTGAGTTAAGCCCTGAGACATAGAAATCAAGTAATCCCCTATGCCACGTTTAATCGTTCGCTCCACACCGTCGCACGGCGATTCAGTCACGGAACTGAGCCGACTTCGGACAACCATTGGTCGTTCGGCTCGCAATGATTTGTGCGTTGAAGACCCTTTCGCGTCTCGACTGCACGCCGAAATTCGTCGGCGTGGCGATTCGTTCTGGATCAGCGATCTCGGCAGCGCCAACGGCACGTTGATGAATGGCTTGCGACTGACTTCGCAGGTTCAGTTGAACGACCGCGACATCATTCGCATCGGCGAAACCGAAATCGAATACTCCGAACGAGCCGACACCGCACCTGCACGCGGACGCACCAGCATCTTGTTTTCCGACAGCAGCTTTGCCCCAACGCCCGAAGCAACCATCGTCGCCGGCAATCGCAATTCGGCTCAAGACCTGCTGAAACTTACCGATTCGCAGACTCAACTCAACAAAACTTTTGTTGATAATCGGACTTTGCCGCCGACTCCGCGCTCAGTCGGACAGGACGAACTGAATCTTATCAGCCGCGTCAGCCTGACGCTGCTTTCGCCGCTCTCGCTCGACGACACTTTGCAGCAAGTTCTCGAATGCGTTTTTGACGTGCTTTCGGCGGATCGCGGTTATGTGATGCTGCTGGAAACTCCCGAAGGAAAACCCGATGACGCTCCGGAATTGGTCTGCAAGGCGCTTAAAGCCCGTCGTCAGGCGAACACATCACACCAGGAAATTCAGATCAGCCATTCGATTACGGAACAGGTGTTGAAACAATGCACTTCTGTGCTGACATCGGATGCTCAGCAAGACCCGCGTTTCCAGGAACGCCAATCCATTGTGCTCGGCGGAGTTCGTTCGGTGATGGCAGTTCCGCTGGCAGTCGAAAACCGTGCGTCGGGCATGGTCTATGTTGACAGCCCCTATCAAACAAACCGATTCACCGAACGCGACTTACAACTGCTGACTTTGATTGCAGGCGTGGCCGCGATTCGCATCGAAAACGTCCGTTTGCTTGAAGTTCAACAAGAACAGAAACGGCTCGCCAACGAACTTGCCGTCGCCAGCGAAATTCAATTGCGATTGCATCCGGCGTCGCCGCCCGCGATTGCCGGCTACGATTTGATAGGCGTCAGCTTTCCCTGTTACGAAGTTGGCGGCGATTACTTTGACTTCATCGAAAAACGCGATGGACGATTTGTTGTCGCTTTGGGCGATGTTTCCGGCAAAGGAACCGGCGCGGCTTTGTTGATGTCGTCGGTTCACGCGGCGGTTCGCGCTCAGGCCACCACACGGCTTTCCGCCAGCGAAGTCGTCGGCGAAATCAATCGCTACATTTACGACAACACGCCGTCCAATCGTTTCGTGACCTTGTTTTACAGCGAACTTGATCCGCGCACTCATCAATTGAATTACATCACCGCAGGCCATAATTCCCCGCTGCTGGTCAGAGCCAGCGGCGAAGTCACCACGCTGGACATTGGCGGATTCCCTGTCGGCATCACTCCTTTCGCCGATTACCGCGAAGGCTGGGCGGAATTGGAACCGGGCGACGTAATGGTCATTTACTCCGACGGTGTCACGGAAAGCCTGGATGAAGCGGGCGAAGAATTCGGCGAAGCTCGGCTGGTCGAAATCGTCCAGAAAAATCGCGGACGAACCGCCGCCGGATTGCGCGACCGTATTGACGAAGCCCTGGCCAAATTCGTCGGCAAAGCCAAGACCGTGGACGACCTCACACTGGTCATCGTCAAACGAAAAAGCCTCGAAGAATGAGCAAGAACCGGGATTGGGAATTCAGGTTATAGAATTTCGTGACACCAACCAACCGCTGTCATGTTCCTGGCTCCTAAATCCCAACTCCTAAATCCTGACCCGATTTCTCAATGGCAGCTCTGCAATACTTCATTTTGGTGCCTTTGTTGTCACTGCTGCCTTGCGCGCTGTGGTTGTGGTATTTCTCCAGCCGAACCCGCTACAAACGCCTGTCAGGCCACGTGCTGGGAATGACCTTTCTGTTCGGCGCGCTGGCGACGATCCCCGCCTTGTTTCTGAACCTGATTGGAAAACAACTGCTTTCCAACCTGTTCGGAGATTCGCCTCTTTCGCAATTTTTGTTGTTTGTCCTGGTGGTGGGGCCGGTCGAAGAAGCAATGAAATTGCTGGCCGTTTATTTTTACGCTTATCGCCGACCGGAATTCGACGAACCGCTGGACGGAGTGATTTACAGCGCAACGGCTGCTCTGGGATTTGCCGCCATCGAAAACGTTGTGTATCTGGCGCAGAACGACCCGATGCTGGTGTTGCTGCGCGGGCCGCTGTCGAATCCCGGACACGCACTGTTTTCCGCTCTTTGGGGCATGAGCCTCAGTCAGGCCAAAACCAAACCGAACCTGTTCCGCAAACGTTTCCCGATCATTTTGCAAGGCTGGCTTTATGCCACGTTGCTGCATTCGCTGTTTGATGTTTTGCTGATGGCGGCTGCCAGGCTGGGAATTTTGGTGTTCGTGCTGCTGGTGTTTCTGATGATCGGGCTGTTTTTCTGGGTCAGGGCGCGGATTCGATTTCACAGCGACACATCGCCTCACCGCGAAGGCACATTGGTTTTGCCGACTCGGCGCTACTGCCAGGAATGCGGAGCCAAAGCGACAGCCGGAATGAGCTGTCCGCGTTGTGGAGTGTTTGTGCCTGAACCGGAAGAACTGGAACTGTGTCCGATCTGCGCCACACCTCAACGACCGGGCGCGAAGTTCTGCGCGCGCTGCGGAGCCAACATCAAACTCCCTGCCAAAGAAAACCTGGACACTCGCCCGCACTTCGTCACTGTGTCGCCGGATGGCGATGAGCACATCGCTTATATTCTGAACGAAACCGAAATCCTGGTCGGTCGCACGCTCAACAACGAATTCGTCATCGAACATCCTTCGGTGTCCAAACGCCACGCCCGCATCGTCGCCGAAGCAAGCGATTATTCGATTTACGACCTAGGCAGCAGCAACGGAACTTTCGTCAACGGCAAACGCATCGAAGCCACCAAACTCGAAGACGGCTGCGAAATCCGTTTTGGCCGCGCGCATTACATTTATCGCGCTAAACGAACGGAAGCGGCTGAATAAGCGGCGCGCTTGGCAGAGTCAGTCCCGCACCAAAGCATCCAATTGCAAACGGCTATTTCTTCTTCCCGGACGTTTCAACCTGCAATTCGTTTTTCACTTCGAACAAACCGGAAACACCGTTGGCTCGAACATTGGCGATGTCGCTGTCGGCTTTGGTGGAAACCACACCTTTCAGGGTCAGTCGCCCGTTGTTGACGATGATGTGAATCGAAGGGTTCGCTCCCAGCGAGTACCGGGCGATAGGCGAGTTGGCGTTGAACAGCGCACGAAAGACCGCCGCACGCAATCGGTCGTCATTGGTAGACAGCGGCAGAACTTCGATTTCGTTGATGACTTTCTCGACGCCTTCGATTTTTTCGACGCGCCGTTCGGCGTCTTTTTTCAACGTGGGACGAGTGACTTCGCCGCGCAGGTAAACAGTTCCATCCGGTTCGACTTTGCCTTCCAGCCAATCAAAGACGCCGAAAAACGGAAGCGTCACCAGTTCTTTGCGAACCTCTTTGACCAGATATTCGACGTTGCGAGCTTCGCTTTCGGCGCGCGAAGTTTTTTCTTCCAGCTTGGCTTTCTTTTTCTTCTGTGGCTCGACTGCGTCGGCAAAGACTGGAAGGCTGACGACAAAACTCAGCGCGATAACAGTCAACATCAGTAACAACGATTTCTTCATACTTCCTCCTCGATTTCGGGTTTAACAACTTCAACGCCGATTACGGAGCGCGCAGGCAGTTCGGTTTTCAACTCATTTGCCATTGCCCAGCATTGTGAACCCAGCCCAGAAAAACGGATGGCGATTTTCCGGCTTCACCAAAAGATTTTGCACTGCGTTGCGCCAGACAACGGATTTGGCCGAACGGCCTTTGTCGGCTTTCAACTGGCGATGAAATTCAATCAGCAATTCCGTGTTGGCGGGCGATTCGGCTCGCCATTGCCCCAACAACGCGGAGCGACTGCCCGCCACAAACCAGGCCCAACTCCAGGCAGTCATCGCGCGATTGGTCAAAGTTCGCGGCGCGGCCCAATCACTGCCCGCAGCAATCACCAAGTCGGCGTTCATTTCCAATCGCAAAACTTCGCGCAATTCCAGCAATCCGTCTTCGCGGTTTTCCTGATTGGGCGTAACGGCCAGCAATGAAAACAGCGGACTGGCTTCGTGATGAATCCCCTGCGCGGCAAATTGAATCACGCGCGCATTGCTGAATTCTTTTTTGATGCGATCTTCAGTTGCCTCAGCCCCAGCCAACAACAGGTTCTGGTCAGCGCCGTACAGTTGGCCGAATTCCGCAAACGTGGCTTCGATTTCTTTGCCAACTTCGGACGATTCGGTCGGCGGGACAGCCAATACGGTTTTCAGCAAATCCGTCGCTTCCGGGCTGATCGCCGGATTGCCAACCGCCAGCAGCGCAAGTTGAGCAGGCGGCCTGACTCCTGCCGAACGAACGACAGGCGCAGGAATTCGGCTGGTAGTGACAGCGTTGAAAATCGTCAGCGAAGGCGTGTACGAAACGGCGAAATCTTCGATCAAATATCGCTCGGCTTCGCTTCGCAAAGCTTGAAATGGCAATCCCCACGAAACGACATCGGGCGCGATAATGAGTTGAGTTTTGCCTTCCAGCGCAGCAGCGGCAGGTTTCAACAACAAATCAAATAACTCGCGCGCGCTGGTGTTGGCGTCTTCGCTGCGCGCGGCAATCGCCTGATGAAATTTGTACATGCGCTGGTACAAATCGGCGCGCACGGTATCCAGAATGAAAATTTTCAGTGTCGCGCGCTGCTGAGCCGCAGTCGCTTTGGCGGTTTTCGGTTTGTCTTTGCCAAAAACAAACAGATACACGCGCTCGTCGGTTTCGACGAATTCCAGCAACGCGGTTTTGGCGTCTGTGACCAGCGGCGCGACTTGTTCAACGGTGATCGGTTTGATTTCGCCGCGCAATGTTTTCAGCAGCGGATGCAGCGCGTACAGCCGAGCGCGAAAGTCTGCGTAATCGGCTTGGGATTTTTGCAGCCTGATTTTCAGTTCGGCAATGCGAACCCGATTCTTTTTTGGCCGTTCCTGTTCGCGGTAAACCTGTGCGTTGACCGCGGTGATTTCTGCCAGCAACTGACGCTCGCGTTCCTGTTCACGCGCGGTCATGGTTTTGACGATCCGAGTTTTGGCGTTTTGCAACAGCCCGGTAAGCACGCGAGCTTTCGCTCGTTCGGTGAAATGAAAAGCTTCGTTGCCCTGCCCTTCGCTCAGCGCAACGTCCACCATCGCCAGGTAAGGCGCAATTTTGTTTTCGTAATATCGCGGTTGCTGAGTTCGCAAAGAGGGCGGGCGCATGGTTTCAATCACGGAAATGGCTTCGGTCATGGCTTTTCGCGCTGAAGCGAGATCGTTCAAACGGTAATGCGCTTTGCCTGAACGATGCCGAGCCTGCCAAAACAAATCCTGATCGTCGCCGCGTTTAGCAAAGTCTGCGGCCAGCGTGGCGACCTGCACCGCCATTGGCCAATCGCTGGTCAGGTAATGCACCAGCGAAGTGTTCAGCAACACGGCGGCAATGCCAGTGGAATTTCCTGCCTTGTCATACAACTCACGGCTGCGCGCGTAATACTTCAACGCTTCGGCAAAGTCTCGCTTGGCCGTCAACGTCACGCCGACATCCAACAACGCAAACGCTGTTTCCTGATCGTCGCCAAGCTGTTCGCGCAAAGCCAACGCCGATTTGTACGCTTCCAGCGATTCGTCCAGTTTGCCCAGGCTGTAAAACGTTCCGCCGAGTTTTTGCCACGCCACAGCGGTGTCGGCTTTGTTGTTCAGCGCCTGCACCAGCGCCAGATTGCGCGTGAAAGCATCCAGCGCGGCGGAATAATTCCCGTTCAGCGAATGAATCAAGCCTATGCCTTGCAACGCGCCCGCTTCGCCTTCACGAGTTCCGGCGGCGCGTTCGGCCTGCAAACTGCGGTTGTAAAACGTCAGCGCCTGATTGTAATCGCCCTGATCGTAAAGAATGTTGGCGATGCTGTGAAAGACATAACCGAGCGTTCGGCGATCTCCGGCGGCGCTCAGCTTATTTGCCGCTTGTTGAAAGACTTCAATCGCCATCGCGTCGTGGCCTTGCTCCAACTCGATGCGCGCAATTTTCAACATGCGATGCGCGGCTGGGCCTGGGCGATTGAGAGCTTCAAGTTGCTTGGCGCTTTGCTGATAAAACTCGGTTGAGCGAATCAGATCGCCTCGTTCATAAAACGCATTGCCGATGTTTTCCAGCGTCTGAGCCATATCGGCTTTGCGATCCAGCGATTGATAAATCGCCAACGCGCGCTGATAGCTTTCGACCGATTCGGCAAACTTTCCTTGAGCCATCAACACCAAGGCGACGCTGTTGATCGAACGCGCGATTTCCGGTTTGCGGCCAAGCTCTTCTTCGATTCGCAAACTCGCTCGATACGCTTCCAGCGCTGGCTCCGGACGATTTTGCACAAAATGAATGATGCCCATGTTGTGCCAGGCATTCGCTTGTTCGTTTTTGTCGCCGATGGTTTCGGCAACCAGCACGGCGCTTTGCAGCAAGCGCAAAGCGCGCGCGTAATCGGCTTGTGTGTAAGCGCGATCGCTGGTTCCGCTGAGCAAAAACAACAATTCGCGCGTCACCAACTCTTTGTCTTCGCTCAAAATCTTGCGCCGTTCGTCATCGGTTTTGGCGTCGGCCAACATGTTCAGCAATTCAGAAACCGGCGAAGCTTCCGTCCACAATCGCCATTCGCCGTTGTCGCGGACAAACGCCATTTCGGTTCTGACTTCGGTCAGGCGGACGTTGTTGGTGATTCGATTTTTGGCAGTGCGAGTGATGGCGACGCGCAGGCTGGCTTTGTCGCCTTCGATTTTCAAGCGAGAGATTGCGGGTTGATTGAAGCTGAAATCTTCGGCGGCAAACTGTGCTTTCATCACGTTGAAGCGCGCGCCCAACATCGGCGAACGTTCGTGCCAAACAGCGGCAAATTCTTCCCAGTCTTCTTTGGCATAAGCATCGAAGTATTTGCCGACGGCGGCACTCAGTTTTTCTTCGTCGGTTTGCGCGTGAACCAAGGCGGGAATGGCTGTCAGCAACAGAATCAGCAGAAACAATCGCATAAGCTCAACCTTTGAATTTGGAGTGCTGCGACCCGTCGCAGCTATGCGTTCTTTGCATAACGCCCGCTGACATCAGAAACAATCCGCTTAGAACAAAAAGCGGCGGCGAGCCGCACGCACTCCACAACCTTACTGCTTCGTCGCAGGAAGATTGAACAAGGCTTCGTCCACCTTGGCGTTGTGTTTGATTTCGGTGAATTTGCGCGTCGAGTTGTAGTTTCGATCCAAATACGAAGTCGTAATCGAATGCGGAACCTTCACGCCGCTCACGTCGCGGTAATCGTCGTAATCGGTTTGTTCAGGGTCAATGCCGATGGCCGTCACGATCTGAACGACACGGCGCAACAACAAGCCGGAAGTTTTGTCGAAGCTAAACCGAACGCGACGACCATCCTGCAACCGCCCTTGCAACACCCAGCAATCCTTGTCGCCGACTTTTTCGCTTCCGGCAGAACCTAAGCGCATAAACGGTTCTTTCAATTGCGCTGGCTCCAGACTCCAGGCCAGCGATTTGGCGCGAATGATGTCCGAAGCATCCATCGCGCGATCTTCGCGGGAATTTTTCAACCAACCGGCGGACGCGACGAATTTCTGAGTCGTCGCGCCTTGTGGCAACGCCACACTCAACGTGTATTTGTCAGTCCCGGCAAAATTGATTTCCAGAGGGAAGCTTTGACCATTGGCTGCGACGCTGACGCCTTTGATGACGCGAGTTTTTACTTTTTCGATGGCTTCTTTGCCGCCGACGGCTTGAACGTATTTGGCCAGAATTTCATCCGGCTTTGGCGCTGCGCCAGCGGCAGCTTCTGGAGCTTTCGGCGCAACAATCGGCGGAACATGCATCGGATGATCGTGGCCTTGATGACAGGTGTAACAAGTGACTTGCGTGCGTCCGTTGAAACTGGCTTTGTTGATTTCCATCGTCATCGTAATCATTCGGCGAGCGATGACTTTGTGGTTGTTGTCGTCTTTTTCAAACGCCCATTGGTCGCCGTTTTTGACATGGCATTCGGCGCAGGTCATCCCCGTAGAGGCGCTGATGTAATTCATCATCGCGCGCATCTGCGAAGCGGGCAGCCCTTTCAGCGCCTGAATGTTTTTGTATTTCTGCTCCATCGTTTCTTCGGCGGCGGCTTGCGGTTGAGCAGGCTGTTGAGCCTGTTGCCCACTGACGGGCGCAACCAAGCTTACGCCAGCCCAAAAGGCTGCCAGCATAATGGCGGCAGCAACGACAAAACGTTTGAGGTTCTTTTCAAGCATTGAGTGATCTCCAAATTGATAAAGTTACGGGTCGTGAGCAGATCGAAAAATCTGCTTATTGTTTTTTCTTCGGCAAAAATCTGCCCGGCGCCTGGCCAGTCATTTTGCCGTCGCGCATCACGAACTGGCCGTTGACGACGACGTGAATCACGCCTTCAGACATCAAGCCGGGTTCGTCCCAAGTGGATCGGTCGCGGATGGTTTTCGGATCGAAAATTGAAATGTCGGCAAACATCCCGTTGGCGATTCGACCGCGTTCGGGAATCGCCAGATGCTCTGCCGGAAATGAACTCATTTTCCGAACGGCTTCTTCCAGACTCAGCAACTTCACGTCGCGCACGTAATGCCCCAACACGCGCGTGAACGTTCCGGTTGAACGCGGATGCGGTTGCGTGTTGACCTTGCCGTCGGCATAACCGCCGTCGCTGGCGACCATATTCCATTTTTGAATCAGCAACTCGCGCACGTCTTCTTCCTTGATCGCGCCAAGCGTGATGCCTACCGGATGTGTGGCGCTCAAAAGCAAATCACAAACCAAATCGAACTTATCCATCTTTCGTTCATCGGCAAGCTGAGAAAGATATTTGCCGATCAGGTTCGGAAAATCCTTGCTGCTGGTGATTCGCATTGCGCCGTAACCGGTCGCTTTCAACCAGGCGAAACCGCCGTTGATGCCGTTCTCACTGGTTTGTTTGATGGCGTTTCGTTTGGCGGAGTCGCGCAACGCGGCTTTCAATTCAAACCCGCTTTCCCGGCTGAGTTCCGGTGGGACGACAACGATTCCGGTCAACGTGGCAACCGCCGCCCCATCATAAGGATATTGATCTGTGACAACGTCCTGACCGCGTCGTCGAGCATCGTTAATCATTTTGATGATGACTTTGTTCTTGCCAGAGTTTTGTAAACCGACGGTTTTTTCGTGAGCAATCTTGGCTGGAATACCTGCACGGCGACCAACATCAATGCACTCCTGATCGGATTCGACAAAACGTTGCACAGGGTCGCGCACGTGCGAATCGTAAGTGCCGCCGAAAGGTTTAACGACTTTTGCCAGCTCTACGACTTCATCGGTGTCGCTCCACATGCCGGGTTCGTACATCAAGCCAGTCGAAAGACCGACCGCGCCGAGTTGCATGCCTCCGAGCACCAGCGATTTCATCTTTTCCAGCTCTTCGGGTTTGGCCAGCCGATGATCCCTGCCCACGACTTCGCGGCGAATGGCGTTATGGCCAACGTAAAAAGCCACATTGGTTCCGATGCCGTTTTTTTCATAAGCCGCGATCAACTGACGAATTTGCTGAGGCGCCAGCGAACCATCAGCGCCGCCGACGACAGTGGTCACACCTTGCCGAATGACGCCTTCGTTCCAGCGTTGAGCCGGATTGGCAATGGCGATTTCCGAATGGCTGTGAACATCAATGAAACCAGGCGCGACAACCAAACCAGCGGCGTCAATTGTCGCCGTTGCTGATTTGCCAGCGGCATTGCCTAAAAAAACGATTCGTTCGCCGCGAATGCCAATGTCGGTTTTGACTCCGCGTTTACCCGTGCCGTCAATGACCAGCCCGCCGCGAATCAGCAAGTCAAAAGTTTCCGTTTGCTGCGCTTGAAACGTCGTCGGCGTCGCAAACATCACTGCCAACAAAGCCAGGAACAAAGCTTTTGCGTTCATTGGTTCTCCGAAGATTTTTAGACGTGAATTGCCCGTAGAATGTAACGGAAGCAGGCAAGAGATGAAAGGCTGAGGTTTG
The DNA here is from genome assembly GCA_902825875.1 of uncultured Acidobacteriota bacterium. Taxonomy (GTDB): domain Bacteria; phylum Acidobacteriota; class Blastocatellia; order RBC074; family RBC074; genus RBC074. Next base: position 87,139 of record CADECP010000002.1, on the reverse strand, counting down.
TGCATCAACAAAGCGTCGGCATCACAGTTTCGTTTCGGATTTGATTTCAGGAATAGGGCGAAAACGCAGCGGTGGCAGCGCCAGTTTCGCTTTGCTGACATCGCGCCCCAACAAGTAATCCACCAAAACCTGTTGAACCGACTCTTCCGTCAGCATGCTTTCGTGACCGGCATTTTCGACAATCAGGTGAGTGCTGCGTTTGAACGTGCGACGAACTTCGTCGGCCTGAAACGGAGGCGTGTTGTTATCCAGCGAACCGCTGATGAACAAAGTCGGCACAGACGTTTTGATCGGCGAGCGAAACTGGTCGCCTAAATCCGGCTTGCCCAGCACTTCGCCAATTTCAGGAAAAGGAAAGTTCATCACATTTCCCAACAAGGCGGTTTTGGCTTCGCGCGCGATTTGTTCATCGCGCTGCCGCGTCGCTCCGGAAGCAGCATCCATCATGAACGTCATCAACGAAACTCCGGCTCCATACTCATTGAAACGACGTTCAACCAATCGTTTCAACATCGAATAATCACCTTTATCAATGGTGTAAATCATCGCCGGAAAAAACGGCAGATCGTTGGTGTCGCCCAGATCGCGCATCAAAATCAGTTGCAAGCCGAACTTGCCGACTTTGACTTCAATCGGTTTGCGAGTTTTCTGATCGTTGATCGTCAGCGTGATCGGTTCTTTTTCCAACTTCGCCAAAATGTTTTTCAACGTGCCGACAAGATCAGGCAATTTACTGCCGACAGTCGAGTCCTGAGCCGCCAGCTTCGCCAACCGCTCAAACGATTTATCGGCAGAACCCGGCAATTTGCGCGTATGGTTTTGGCCTTCAGTTCCGATCAACGCCACTCGATTCAAACTCGCTCCGTGTTGCCGAATCACCGCCAAACCAAGATGAGTTCCATAACTGAATCCCATCAGGTTGATCTTTGCCGCGCCGAGAGCCTTTCGCAAATCTTCAACGTCGTCGGCGCTTTCGACCGTGTTGTAAGCCTGAATGTCCACGCCTTGCGAACGAAAGTAATCGGCTGCCGATTTCGTTCGATCTCGCAATGCGCGAAATGCGACTTCCTGGCTGGCAAAAGCGTCCGCAGGCAAAGCTTCCACCGACAATCGAGCCAGCGAGCGCGAGCGCCCAACACCTCGTTGATCCAGCAAGATCACATCGCCGACTTCGCGCAGTTTCAAAAACGCCCGCGCATATTCCGGCACACGAGCAATGTTAATCGCCGACGAACCCGGCCCGCCGTCCAGATAAACCACAGGGAAGCCAGGTTGAGCCGACGTGCTTTTCAATCGAACAAATACCAGTTCGATCAAATTCGATTTTTCGCTGCGGCGATTTTCCTTCACCGTCAATCGGCCAAGCTCGGCGTCAATCGTCTGTCCATCGAATTGAAACTTGTAAGGTTCAAACTTCAACTCGCCCAAACGCCGTTGGCTGTCGTTCGACTGCAACAACATCGCTTCGGTTCGACCGAACAAACCGGAAATCAACAACAGTAAAGTTACCAAAATCAGATGCTTCATCTTTGTCTCCTGAATTTGTCGAAGGAATTTCCGCAACCGCGTTCTGCTTATCATCGTATCCGATTCCGCATTCGCAACTCCACAAACCATAACAACAAACTGACTGCCTGCTGTGAACAAAGCTCGTTTTTCGTGCAGGCGCTCACATCTTTGGAAAAAGGATCAACTTATGAGGAAAATTGTTTTCGCTGCCGCACTTCTGCTTTCCGTCGCCATCGCGTTTACGTTGCGCCAAGCCACCATCAAGGCTCAAAACGCCGAAGAAACAGCCGCGCGCGTTCCGCTGGAAAATTATTTGAAAGGCCACGCCACTGGCGATGGCGAATTCATGAAAAAAGCTTTTCACGCCGACGCCAAGTTGTTTTGGTATCGAGACGGCAAGCTCAACCAGCGAAGCTCTGCCGAATATATCGCCGGGTTCAGTGGCAAACCCGCAGCCGACGAAGCTCAGCGAAAACGCTGGATCGAAAGCATCAAAATCACAGGCAACGCTGGCTTCGCCGTTATCGTGCTGGATTACCCTGCGGCCAAATTCACAGATTACATGTCGCTGCTGAAAATTGACGGCGAATGGAAAATCATCAACAAAACATTCTATTCCGAACCAAAATCCAAATAGTCGGACGCTGATTGAAACTACGAATCGCAGACAACGCCGGGTGCAGCCAGTTTTGACCGCATCCGGTGTTTTTCTCCAGCCGTCCGATTCTTGGCGGATTCCGGGCAAGCTGTTACATTCCCGTTTCAAGCAACCTCTTATCGAAAAGGACACCCTATGAAAATTTTGACTTCACTGGCTTCTCTCTGCTTCGTATTGCTGCTCGGCTCTGCGACGCTGGCACAAACTCCTGCCGCTCAAGCCAAACCTGCCGCCCCTGAAATTGCAGGCGAATGGACGGGAACTTGGGGCGTTTACAGTCCGGCGCAAGGCACGACTCCGCCGAAAGACATCTGCAAAAAGCTGGACGCCAAAATCGAATTGAAAGACGGCGTGTACTTGGCTTCATTCGAAGGCGATTGCGGTGGCACTTACAAATACTCGATCAAAATGGAAGGTCGTTTGGTTGGCAAAGTCGTCATGTTCAAAGGCACAACCGATCTTGGCGCAAAAGATGGAGGCGTTTTCGACTGGATTGGCCGAGCCACCGACAAAGAATTCGTCGGCTTTTTTACCAGCGCGTTTTACACCGGCACGTTCAATCTGGCGCGGGCGAAATAATCTGAATTCAGGAGATCAAAGCGAATGCGTTATTGGTTGATGAAATCCGAACCTGATTGTTTTTCGATTGATGATCTGGCGAAGGAGCCGAAGAAAACCACTTGCTGGAGCGGCGTTCGCAACTATCAAGCGCGCAACTTCATGAAAGAGATGGAGCTTGGCGATCTGGTGTTGTTTTATCACAGCAGCACCGAACCGCCACACATCGCAGGCGTTGCCGAAGTCGTCAAAAAAGCCTACCCCGACCACACGGCACTTGATCCGAAAGACGATCATTACGATCCGAAGGCTTCGCCCGCAAAACCGATCTGGGAAATGGTGGACATCAAATTCGTCAAAAAGTTCGATGTTCCTTTATCGCTCAACGACCTTCGCCCGGTGGCCGCGCTGGAAAAAATGGAATTGCTGAAACGAGGTTCGCGGCTGTCGGTTCAACCCGTCACCGCCGCCGAATGGAAAGCCATCGAAAAACTGACCGAAAAGAAAGCAAAGTCATGAGTGGGACAATTTTCCAAATTGTCCTGCTCTGCTTTTGAAACAATTCTTGTACAGGCGGCAATGGGCAATTTGAAAAATTGCCCCACCACTCTTTTGCAGGAGAACACATGCCCAAAGACCTTCGATTTTCGCCGCAACTGTTTACCTTTCTGGAAGACCTCAAAGCCAACAACAACCGCGACTGGTTTGAAGCCAACCGTGCGCGCTATCTGGAATTCGTGCGCGAACCGATGCTGGCGTTCATCGCCGCGTTTCGACCTCGCCTGGCGCAGATCAGCCCACATCTGATTGCCGATCCAAAACCGAATGGCGGTTCGATGCTGCGATTGCACCGCGATTTGCGCTTTTCCAAATCCAAAGACCCGTACAAAGCGATGGCGGCGGCCTATTTCTGGCATCAATCCGGCAAGGAAAACACGCCGGGCTTTTACCTGCACCTCGACCCGGAGCATTGCTTTCTGGGCGTGGGGCTGTGGCGACCAGCAACTCCAATCCGCCGAGCCGTCACCGACGCAATCGCTTCAAACGCCGACGCTTGGGGAGCCGCCACTGCCAGCCGCGCATTCAAAGCCAGGTTCAAATTCGGCGGCGAATCGCTGGCCAAACTGCCGAAGCAATACAACCCCGATCATCCTTTTGCCGAAGACCTGCGCCGCAAAGACTTCATCATCACCGCCAAGCTCACTCGCCAGCAAGCCTGCTCCAAAGACTTCATGGATCGCGTCGAAAACCTCTGCGAACTCAGCAAACCGATGATGGCGTTTTTGGCGAAATCGGCTGGGTTGAAGTGGTGAATCAGGCGCAGTTCAATCGTTGAATTTATAGGAAGACGCCAGTATGCTCGCCGTGACTGCGCGAGGCATCAAGATAGAACAATTTGCGCTGGCAAGTATTTACTGCGCCATCCGTTGATAAACAGCCAATTGACCACTCCCACTCCTTAATCATGCAACTCAGTCAGCAGCTTCAATGCAGCCGTCACCAACATTTCGCCTGAGCCAGCCGCACAGCGCGCGCTGATGACTTCGTATTGGCCTTCGGGGTAAGCCGAGACCTGTTGGGTAAAGGTCGTTTTCGGATCAGTCAGGCGTTTCAGAACATCGTTGGCTTTGGCAATGTCTTCGTCGCTGATCGGCGCGGTTGGGAGTTTAACGATTTCGCTGCGAACTTGGATTTTGGTGGCGTCAAATGGCTGCAACTTTGACCAGCTTCGGTTGATGGCTCCGGCCAGACTGGTGGCGATGCGAAAGGATTCCTGAACTCCTTTTTGATTGTCTGCCCAGGTGATGTCGCGGTGATTGATGTTGCCGCAGGCTCCCAGCGCAAACAGCATCAGCATATCGTTGCCTTTAGCAAACGCGACAAATGCCCCATGTAATCCGCCGAAAAATCAGGTTTCGGGTTTTAGGTTTCAGGTATCAGGAAAACCGCGCGCAGTCACCAATCAAAACTCTTTGCCCATTATCACCAAGGGCAAGACTTCGCCTTCGGGCATGGGTTGAGCGACTTCTTTGATCGGTTGATAGCCAAGCGCGGCATAAAGCGGAACGCCCGGCAGAGTGGCTCCAAGTTGCATGTGCGTAAAGCCAGCGACTCGCGCGGCGGATTCGCAAGCTTCGATAATCTGGCGTCCAATGCCTCGCCGGGCGAAATCAGGATCAACGAAAAAGGCTCGGATGCGCGCGGGTTCCGTTGCCGGGTCAAGCAAGTTGTCCTCGCCGTGTTTGGTTTGGTCGCCACCGTACAGCGTTCGGCGTTTGCTCCACCCGCCGCAGCCTGCGATTTTGACACCATCATCAAAAGCTTCGGCAACGAAATAAGTTCCGTCGGCAATCAACTGAGTGTCTATGCCAAAAACATGAATCAGCGAAATTTCGATTTGCCGTTCAGTGTAATACCCGGCGCTCAAAGCCCGAACGGATCGCCGCATCAAGTCGTCGAGCGCCGGAATGTCTGCGGTGGTGGCCAATCGGAGTTGAATGTTCATAACTCAATTCGCCTCTGCGTCCGGAAAGGTGTGACAATTTAGAAAATTGTCACACCGCCCAATCATCCAACGTCATCAACCGGCAGCTTGTCCGCAAACTGATCGTCGTCTTTGAACTCTTTTCTCAATCGCTGCAATTCTTTCTTCAGGTCTTCGACGATCTTTTTGTAAGCCGGATCGTTGTAAAGGTTCTTCATTTCAGTCGGGTCTTTTTGTAAATCGTAAAGCTCCCACTGATTCAGCTTGTTGAAGTAAATCAGTTTGTACCGCTCGGTTCGGACTCCGTAATGCACGGCGACGTTGTGATGACCGGGATGGTAGTAGCGGTAATACATCGAACGCCGCCAATCTTTCGGCGTCTGCCCGCGCAACAAAGGCAACAAACTGCGCCCTTGCATGTCGGCTGGGACTTTCGCTCCGGCGGCGTCCAGCATCGTCGGCGCGAAATCCAGATTCAGCGCCATAGTTTTGCTGACCGAACCCGCTTTGATTTTGCCCGGCCAACGCACCAACAAAGGCGTCCGCAACGATTCTTCGTACATAAACCGTTTGTCGTAAAAATTGTGTTCGCCCAGAAAAAAGCCTTGATCGGAGGTGTAAATGACAATCGTGTTTTCGGCCAAGCCGCTTTTATCCAGGTAATCCAAAAAGCGTCCGATGTTGTCGTCTACGGACTGAATGCAGGCCAGGTAATCCTGCATGTAGCGGCGGAACTTCCAACGCTTCAATTCTGCCGCGCTTAAACCGGCTGGAGGTTTGCCTTTGGTGTCGCTTTCGTTCAAGTCCGCGTCAATGTGCATGGTGGATTGGCGCGAAGCGTCCGACTTGCCTTTGTAATCGTCGTCAAACGTAGCCGGAATCGGAGGGTCGTAGTTTTCAAACTGTTTGCGATATTTTTCGGCGGGCTGCCAGTTCCGGTGCGGCGCTTTGTGGTGGTACATCAAAAAGAACGGCTTGTCTTTCGGGCGCTGTTCAATGAAGTTCAGCGACAAGTCCGTGATGATGTCGGTCGTGTACCCGCTGAGCTTTTTGCGCTGCCCCATTTCAATCATCACCGGATCGAAGTACGCGCCTTGTCCCGGCAAGATGTTCCAGTAATCAAAACCAACTGGTTTGCCATCATCCGGGCGGTTGGCGTTGTTTCCTCCCAAATGCCATTTGCCGATCATCCCGGTGTGATACCCGGCGGCTTGCATGTATTTCTGCACCTGCGGCTGCGAGTTATCAATGTGATTGAACACCGGCACGCCGTTCAGATGGGAATACTTGCCGGTCAAAATGACGGCTCGACTGGGTGTGCAGATCGAATTGGTGACAAATGCGTTTTGAAACTTCATGCCTTCTTTTGCCAGCCGATCCAGATGCGGAGTTTTGTTCAACCGACTGCCGTACGCGCTGATGGCGTGCGCTGCGTGGTCGTCGGTCATGATGAAGACGATATTTGGTGGTTTTACGGCTGCGCGGTTTTGAGCTTCGCCACCATGAACGGTCATCAACACAGCCAAAACAATCAAAGCAAAAATTTGGGTGAACCTCTTCATTGAATTTCTCCGATTACATGTTTCCTTCGTCAGCGGACGGGCCGTACAGCGCCGGAACCGGCACGTCATTCATTCGCAAATACACAGTCAGTTGCGCGCGATGGTGAATCAAATGGTTGAGAATCATTCCTCGAATGCAGGCAATGCGAGGCATGGTGAAAATCGGCTGACCGCCAGCCAGCAAAGACCAATTCGCCATCAAATCAGCGTCGCTGGCCGCAGCCAGAGCTTCACGGAACCCAGCCAAATTAGCGTCGAATTTTGCCAACAGGTCGGCCACCGAAGTCGCAGGGTCTTCTTTGTAAGGTTCACCGCCAACAGGCGCGACATCAAAAGAATCCGTTTTGAGCGTGTCTCTGCCCCAGCCAAGCATGTTGGTGATATGCGTAGCCAGCGAAATCATAGTGAAAGATTTTTCGTGCGGGCGAAACTCAAATTTATCCGCCGGAATGCGTTCCAGCGTGGTGCGAGTTCCGATCATTTCCTGATCCAGTTCGGGAATAAGAGATTGTGCAATTGACATGATGTTCTCCATGTTTGTGAGTTGATGTGACGCCGAAACGGTTTCAGCGCGAAGAAAGTGGATGTGCTGTAAAGTCAGCGAGCAGTTTCTGAAATCACCAATCCCAACCCGGCGGCTTCGTTTGTACGAACCAAACCGTCTTCCAGCCAAATTCCCTGCTCGGCCACGTCGTCAATGATGTCTATATGACCGTCCAGATCAGCGAACACAACATTGTTCATCGCCAAAGCAAAATGTGCCGCCGCAGCCATTGAAATCCGCGATTCGTCCATGCAGCCAACCATCGCGCGAATGCCGCGCGCTTCGGCCACGGCTAAAGCTTTCAGCGCGCCTGTGATGCCGCCGGTTTTCATCAACTTCAAATTGACCAGCGGCGCAGGAGTTTTCAAAACATCGGCGGTGCTCAACACAGATTCATCCGCCATGACAGGAATCGGCGAGCAGCGACAAACTTCACGCAAAGCTTCCAGGTCGGTTGCCGCTACGGGCTGTTCGACGAAATCAATTCGGCAAGCTTTGATGGCGGCAAACACTCGCAAACTATCGGCGACGGAGTAGCCCTGATTGGCGTCAATCGTCAGCCTGATTTGTTCGCCTGCGGTTTGGCGAATTTTGCGAATGCGTTCGATGTCTTCATCAACATCCAAGCCGCATTTGATCTTCAACGCGCGAAAGCCTTGCGCCTGAAATTCTCTGGCGCGAGCCAGCGTCGTCGGCAATTCTTCGATGCTCAGCGTGACAGTAGTTTCGATTCTATCTTTGGCATTTCCTAGCAAGCGGCACAGCGGCAAGCCAGCGGCTTTGCCCAACAAGTCGTACAGCGCAATGTCCACAGCAGCAACCGCCGTTGGTTGATTCGGCGCAAGCTGGCAAAGCTGCGACCAAAGCAATTCAATCCGCGAAGCGTCTTTGCCGATTAAAAACGGTTTCAATCTTTCGCGCAAAGTTCGTTCAACGCCGTCAGCGTTTTCGCCAGTCACATGTTCGTCCGGCGCGGAGTTTCCCCAACCGACCAAACCGTTTTCCAGTTCGATGCGAACAATGATATTCGGCGCAACATCCAACGCTTCGTAAGCGACGACCGAAGGATTGCGAAGCTGAAAATCTCTGCGGCAAATGGCAACGTCAACAATTTGCATAAGCAACATCGGTTATTTGATCGCAATCGGCCAGCCAGCGGATTCCAGATTTCCGAAATACAGCCGGATTTCCTGCTCGCCGATTTCCAGGTTCGCGGGCAGCATCGCGCTGACCAGATGCGCCGCGTTTGCCGGAACTGGTTCAATCCGCGAAGGTTTGAAAATGACCTGGCCGATTTTGACGCGAACGTTGCCAGCGTCAGCCGTTAAATCCAGCCCTTCGACAAACAAACGGATTTCCGAATCGCGTCCGCGCTTCAGGCAAACTGCCTCTTCGTCGTGCTGGTTTCGGACATTGACGATTTTCGGAATGACAGGTTGCGGTTTGTAAAACCCCACTTTGATCGGCGCGGTCGCTTCTCCGGTGGCGGTAACGACGCGAACTTCAGCTTCACCGGCGGACAAACCAACTGGAAGTTGCTGATTGATCTGCGCCAAATTCATCGCCGGATCGTCAAAGCCTTTTTGCCCGGCCGGGCCGACGTATTGAGGCAAACATCGCTGACCATTGATTTCGACAAACACGCTGTTGGCGTCGGCATCTTCAAGCTTCAAGCCGGAAACGATCAACCCCAGATGCGCGCGTTCGCCACTGGCGGGAATGGCTTTGATGATGAAATCATCGGCTCTGCCAAAGGCGATTATTTCAGGAATCGTGGGACAATTTTCCAACTTGTCCCACACTTTCCGTTTGCGAATCGTCGTCCAACAATACTGCGTTTCTGCGCCGACCAACGAAATCAATTGAGCATTTTTTTCGACGGCAAAGCGGCGCAATTCGGCTTCTGGAAAATCCGCGCCCGTCCAGGTGTCTTTTTCCAACTCTTCAAAATTGAAAGCCGTGATGGCGTTGACCTGAAATCGAAACACGCCGCCGGTTTTCAGCACTCGCCAGCCATCGTCCAGGTTCGAACGAATGACCGCCGCGCTGGGTACGTGCTGAAACACGTAAGCCGACAAAATCAGATCGAAACTTTCGTCCGCCAGCATAGAAAAGTCCACGCCCGAAGTTTCGTAACACTGCGCGTTGCCAAGCGCCGCCAATCGTTCGCGCGCTTGGCGAATCATCTCGCCCGAAACATCAACGCCTGTGACTTCGCCAAACACTGTGGCCAGATGCTTGGTCATTCGTCCGGCTCCGCAACCGATTTCCAACACATGCAAAGTTTTCGGATCGCGCCGTCCCGTCAGCAAAGGCAGATCAACCATAACCAACCGGTGAACCTCGAACGCGCCGGTTTGATCGAACTCTTCTTCGGTTTGCTGTAAACGTAAAGTGTTGATAAACCATTTGGCGTCTTGCCGGGCGCGATCATTCCATTCGTGCTTCATCAAATAGGCAAAATCCTGCAAGTCCCGGTTGTGTTGAATTTCGTTGGCCATCATCTCAGATCATGTTGTCCAAAAGATTTTTCGACTTTCTGCAAACCAGCCATCTCCAATTGCGCGAACCAACTGAACAGAGTTGTTAATCCCACAAATTTATAGAGCAGGAAACTTCAATCGAGGGAGGAAATTACGATGAAGTGGTTTTCAATTTTTGCCGCCGGACTGCTGGCATTGGCGCTTTCAACCGTTGCTTTTGCCCAAGACCCGCAGGTTCAGCCGCCCCAACAAAGCGGAAAAAAAGCTGGGCGGCGTGCAGGCAAGCAAGCTGGCAAGTTGAAAAAGATGGATGCAAACCAGGACGGCCAAATCACACTCGACGAATGGAAAGGCCGTGATGGCGGTTTTCAAAAACTGGATCGCAACAACGACGGAACCATCAGCCGCGAAGAAGCGGCAGCCGGTCGTCAACAAATCGGAAAACGACAGTTGAAAAAAATGGACACTGACCGCAACCGGCAAATCACTCGCAGCGAATGGTCAGGCGATCCCGAAGCTTTTACCAGAATGGACAAAAACAGCGATGGCATTCTTTCCGGGCGCGAACTGAAAGGTCGCCGTCGCAAAGGGTAACTCGCATCGAGTTTGAGCCGTGTTTCATCTCACCGAGTTTTGCATCCGCGCGCAGGCTCGACTGTTCTTTGTCGCCAAACGGGTTTGTCGCTGAATCCGTTCGGCGCGGAAACACTGCTCAGCAACGGTCGGCAATCAGCTTTCGTCTCGATCTAGATAGTCGAAAGCCGATTTGCTGGCCGTTTTTTTGTTTTCCGCGACTTGTTTGCTTTCGTTCGAAACTCTACCACACTTGCCTTAACCAAAAAACGAAGCTAAAAAAATCGCCGTCGTCAAACTTCATGCAGGAGAAATTCAATGGCCGATCAACTCCCTTCACGCGCCGCAGCCTGGCAATTGTTGTGCGAATGGACTGAAGGCGAAAGCCTTCGCAAACACGCCCGCGCCGTCGAATACGCGATGCGTTCGCTGGCTCGCAAATATGGCGAAGACGAAGAAAAATGGGGCGTAGTCGGAATGCTTCACGATTTCGATTACGAACGTTATCCCGATCAACGCCACCCGCAACTCGGCTCGGAAGTTTTGCGCGAACGCGGCTACCCTGAAGACGTGATTCGGGCGATTCTTTCCCACGCAGATTACACGGGCATCACGCGCGAAAACCTGCTGGAACATGCCTTGTTCGCCGCTGATGAATTGTGCGGATTCCTGACCGCTTGCGCGCTGGTTCGCCCGGACAAAAGCTTCGACACGCTGGAACCAGCTTCGGTCAAAAAACGCATGAAAGACAAAGCCTTTGCCCGCACGGTCAACCGCGACGATTTGTGGAAAGGCGCTGAAGAACTCGGTTTGAATTTCGACGAGCATTGCGCGTTCGTCATTGCCGCGCTGAGAGAAATTCAGGAAGAACTCGGTTTGAAATCCACAGCTTCAATTTAACCAATCAGCCAACTCGAATCACCTGAACAGCGTCTGAAAGCCGTCTCTCACATCAATAAACCCGAAAATTTGAAATCTGAATTTGGCCGTTAACCCGACTTCCGCGTCGCTTGCCCAACGTCGCGGAAACAATTTTTCTGTCGGACAAGAGTCGGACAAGAGTCGGACGGGAGCCAACCAGGAGGTTAATATGAAACGAATGATTTTCACCTTATCCCGAAGCACGATTTTCGCAGCTTCGCTGTTTATCGCTGTCGCCACTCAAGCATTGGCTCAGGAATCCGGCCTGCTGTTGCTGTCCAAGAACTTCAACGGCGCAATCACGCGCACCTCGGCGGAAATCAGCCTGTCTTCCAACGCCGAATGCGATCAAACCAAAGGCTTCATTCCGGACGGCAGCAAATTGGTCACACTGTCTTTCACGATGAACACCGACAACAACGGTGTCGGAACGTTTCGCGGAAGCGCACAAATCGTCACGCCCGATGGCCGAGCTGTCCTGCAAGGTTCTTTGCGCGGAACGGTCGGCATCAATTCGCGTTGCGGCCAAAACAAAAACTGCCGACAGCCCTGGCATCTGGAAGGCTTGTTTGAATCAATTTCCAGTTCGGCTGAGCGCGTGTTGGCGCGAGCCGCGTCTGATTTGAGAATCATGCCGATGGTGCTGAACTTTTCCGCCGACTTGAATCCGCAAACCGCCAGCCCGCTGCCGATTTATCAAGGCAGATTGGACGGCTTGGTTCCTTCGTTGCCAGCTTCCATTGATCGAATCACCATCGCAACCGACAAAACCGGCTACACGGTTAACGACGTAATGACGGCTTATGTCGTCAATGATTCGGCGGAAACCATTCAGGCTTATGACAAACGCGCGTTTTGCACGATTCTGCAATTCCAGGTGTTGGACGGCAACCAATGGAACGACACGGCGTTTTGCCCGTTCAAAGCGCCTTCATTGCCAATCAACATTGCGCCGGGTCAAAAATTTGAAGTCTTATTGCAACCTACGCTGAGCATTTCGCCTTTGACTGCGAGCGTTTATCGTCTGGCGCTGACTTTCAAATTCCTGAGCGGAAACACGCCAATCAGCGATTCGTACACGGTTTTTTCGCCGCAATTTCGACTGGCGGCTCAACAACCGTCCAACCTAGTCATCGCCAAACCCGACCGCAGCGTTTACCAGGAAGGCGAACAAATCGTCGCGCTTATTACCAACGACACTGCCCTACCGATTTTGACGACCGATCAGAAAACGTTTTGCTCAATCGTCAACGTGCAGAAACTGGCAACCAGCAACAACTGGACGAACTCTTCACCTTGTTTATTGGCTGCCCCGACGCGACAGGTTCGGCTGGCGGCACGCGAAGAAATCACAGTCAAATTGCCGAACGATAACGCTTCGCCCAAACTTTCGGCGGGAACGTACAGGCTTGAATTCATTTACTGGGCAACCGATGCCGGCGGCAATCCCATTGGAAATCCGATTACGGTTTACAGCTCTACGTTCAACGTTATCGCCAAAGAATAAGGACAACGTTGCAGAGTTCTTGCGCGCAAAAGCCCAAAGAAAGCACGAGCCAATCGTATTTTCTTTGGGCTTTTCAGTTGAAGTAAAGAAACTACTTCTTCAGCGCCGGATCGTTGTTCGCGCGCATTTTAGCCAGCAGTTTGGTTTCCAGTTGCTGCCGAATCATTTTCGTCTTCGGGTCGGCAATCAGGTTTTGCTTTTCGTCGGGGTCGGCTTTCAAGTTGTAGAGTTCGTCTTTGCCTGAATTCAGAAAATCGCGCACCAGCTTCCACTCAGGCGTGCGGTACATTCGCAAATGCGTCGTCGTGTAATGATGCTGGCTCCATTCGACGTACAGATCGTTGTCCCACTTCGGGCGCTTCCCGGCCAACAGCGGCGAAAAATCCTTGCCGCGAATCAGCAAACCTTTCGGCAACTCAACTTCGGCCAACGCCAACAACGTCGGAAACCAATCGAGGTTGTTGATGGTTTGTTTGATTTCGGTCCCGGCCTTGATTCGACGCGGCCAGCGAATGGCGGTCGGCGTGCGCAGCGAAGTGTCGAAAACGTTCGGACGTTGAATGCTCTTGTCTCCGTTCGGAGTGCTTTTGTTCGCATTCAGAATGTAATGGCCATTGCCTTTATGCCAGATGCCGTGCTGGCCGATGTTGTAGCCGTGGTCGCTGGTGAAAACGATGATAGTGTCTTCGCGCAGTTTCAGTTCATCCACGACCGCCAGCAAACGTCCGACATTGCGATCAATCGCGGCGACGCTGGCCAGATATTCGCGCATATTCTTTTTGGCTCGCGCCACGTCCAGATCAGGGTAATCGGCGACTTTCGGGTCTAGGTCTTTGACCTTCGCCCAGTCTTCGTCGCGGACGGGCAAATACGCCGAATGCGGTTCGCGGTAATTCAGCATCAGGAAAAACGTCTCTTGCTGCCGCTCGCGCAAAAAGCGAATCGCGTCATCGGTGACAATGTCCACGATGAAGCCTTCAAGCTGTTTCGGCTGACCGGCGACTTCCAGCTTCGGATTTTTGGTGCTGATTCCGCCTTCGCGAAAACCCATGAAGTATTTGATCCCGAACTGTGAAGGGTGAAAACGATCCTGCGTTCCCAAATGCCATTTGCCGACCAAGCCTGTGAAATAGCCCGCTTCGGCCAGCAGCTTCGGCCAGATCATCACTTCCGGCGACAGGCCGAGTTCAGGTTCAGCGTTCGGATTGATCCAATCCGTGATGCCGACTTCCGTGCCGTAACGGCTGGCCATCAGACTCGCGCGCGAAGGCGAACAGACAGGCGTCACCACAAAAGCGTTTTTCAGATACGCGCCTTCGCTAAAAAATCGGTCGAGGTTCGGCGTGTAAGCGTCGCGGTTGCCGCTTGCGCCCAACGCCCAGGCGGCTTGATCGTCGGTTTGAATGAAAATGATGTTCGGACGTTTGGCTTTCGGCTGTGCCTGAATTGTCGGCAAATTGTTAATCGCCGTCAGTAGCAAAACTACAAGCAGAAATTTTCTCATTTGTGTTTGGCCTTTCGATCCCCAGCGAACAAGAGCGACCTGACGTGAAAAAACAACCGCTCCGCTTTCCGCGAACGGGCAGCGGAGCGGCTGCGAAAAGGCAATACCTGTTTCTTTCGCTCTCTTTCCGGGTCTTAATTGCCTCTCAACTGTGGCGGCAGCGGTTGATCCACTTTCGGGCGAGTTGCCGAATTCGCCAGCTTCCACATTGTGGCAAAAATCGTCCGAGTCACTTTTTCCATCTTCTCGTAATCAATCTTGTCAGGGTGATCGGTGGGGCGATGGTAATCTTCGTGAACGCCATCGAAGTAGAAAATGATCGGAATTCCCTTCCGCGCGTAGTTGTAATGATCGCTGCGGAAAAAGAATCGGTTGCGATCATTCGGATCGTCGTATTTGTAATTGAACGACAGCTTCAAGTAAGAGTTGTTGACCTGCTCGCTGACTTCAGCCAGATACGAACTCATCATCTTCGAACCGATCACATAAATTTCGTTCGGGCCGGATAATTCAGAATTGCTTCGATTGGTGTCCCCCTCTTTTTTGCTGCGTCCGATCATATCAATGTTCAACTGAGCTATGATCTGTTTGGCAGGCACAGGCGGATGATCAGTGACGTAATCCGATCCCCACAACCCTTTTTCTTCGCCAGCATGCCAAACCAGCAAAACCGACCGTTTCGGGCGCGTCCCTTTGGCCAAAGCTTCCGCCATCGCCAATACAGCAACGGTTCCCGATCCATCGTCATCCGCTCCATTCCAGAGCTTGTCGGTTCCGCCCAAACGTCCGGCGGAATTCAGGAACGCTTTGTAACGCGACCAGCCGTCGGTTTTCCCGCCATCGGATTCCGGCTGCACGCCTACGTGATCGTAATGGCAGCCAATGGCCAAATACTCTTCTTTCAATGTCGGATCGGAGCCTTCCCAAATGGCTACGACGTTTTGCGTCGGCAGCGTTTCCGGATTGCCCTTGATGTCGAGCGTGATTTTCTTGTCGGCTTTCAACGCGAATGACGCGGCGAATTCACGCGAATCGGCCTGCTTCACTGCTTCCACACCATCAATCGCTTCGCCCTGGAAAATGGCGTTGAGCAATTTCGCCGAAGCGACAATTTCCGGCAACGAAGCATCGCTTTTGCCGGATTCCAACATTACGCGACCACCGCTGAACGCCTGGCGCGCGCTGGCGTCCCAACTGGTCAACTGCACCGAGCGCGGAATGCTCACAACGCCTTTTGCACCATGTTTGATGGCGTAGCTGTACACCGATTCGTAATCTTCTCCCAACTTGCCGGTCAGTTCGTTTTGCTGCACGCCTTTGGGCATGCCGGGCGAAACCACTATGATTTTGTCTTTCACATCAATGCCTTCATAAGCGTTGATGTTTTTGGCTTTGATAACCATGCCATGTCCGACAAACACCAACTGGCCGGAAGCTGATTTGGCCGTCGGGCGAGGAATAAAATCTTCACCAGCTTTGAAGTGTTGACCAGCTAGTTCGACTTTGGTCTGGTCTTTATCAATCTGGCCGCGCCGCAACCCGAAGTTTTGAAAAAAGGTGCCATTGTCGCCCGCCGGTTTGTACCCCCAACGCGCCAGATTGAACGCGATGAACTTCGCTGCAATGTCCAATCCACGCGAAGGCGTGTCGCGACCTTCCAATTCATCAGCGGCAATGAAAGCCAAAAAGTCTTTGATTTGCGCGGCGCTGATTCCTTCGACGTTGCCGAATTCAGCGGCGGCTTTTTCTGCCGACAAAGAAACCTTAGGCGGATTGTTTTTATCTTTCTTGCCTTGTGCCTGAGTCACCGGCTGCGAAACCGCCAGCGCAACGATCAGCAACAAACTTGTCAAAATAAGTCTCTTCACTTTTCCTCCAGTAAAAGTTGCGAGCCGCTTTTTCTGCTGCTCGGTCAACTTGGTCAGTGGTTGGGAGATTTGGTCAGTGCAATTCCGGATGGGCGAACAACAATATCACTGCCCGCCTTTCAAAACTTGATCCAGCAACTCGGCGCATTGCGCGCTGCGTGTTGTGAGTTCTTTGTTCAGTTCTTCATATTTCGCATTTGCCGTGTCCAGTTCGTCGGCGATGTAAATCGCGGCCAGCACAGCCAGTTTCAACGAATCGGCGGTCAAACTTCCACCGGCGATTTCGCGCATTCGCTGATCCACCATCGCCGCCAATCGCATGGTGCGCTCCACGTCGCCGTGGCCGACGCGAATCGGATACGTCTGATTATAGATTTTGACGTTGACCGTCTGCGAAGGAGTTTCCATATCACTTCTTTGCCGAATCGGCTTCGAGTTCGAGCATGGTAATCGCGTCCAAAATCGCTTCGACTTTCAGCTTCATGCCGTCACGATCGTCGAGCAAAAATGCCAGTTGCGCGCGCAATCGCGCCTTCTCTTCCTGTTCGGCGATCAAACCCAGACGCGCGCGTTCCAACTCAGCTTCAAGCTGTGTCTTTTCCAGACGCAGTGATTTGCACAGCTCTACGATGCGATGAATCTTGTCTTCCAGATGTGAATACTTTTCCAGTCCTGAAACCATTGTTGGAAATCTTCTTTCCATAGCCCAGCCGTTCACGGCTGGGGAAAAGAATTTGCTTCTGGCTTAGCCCGGTTCACCGGGCTTGGTTTTCAGGCTTCAGCCGGAACACCTGGCTAAAGCCGTTTTGAGAAGGACGGTAAACCGCCCTCTCCCTTTTTGCTTTCCCAATTCCCAGCCGTGAACGGCTGGGCTAAAGGAAAACTCCAATTCCAAAATGACGGCGCTCGCTTACCGCACCTCTGCCAAAAATTCCTGAGTCAATTTGCCGACTATGCGTTCGTGCATGGCATTGATTTCTTCATCGGTCAGCGTGCGGTCGGCGGCACGATACCGCAACGACAGCGCAATCGAATGCTTGCCCGCTGGAAGTTCTTTGCCCGCGTACAAATCGAACAAACGGAACCCAACCAACTCAGCAATCGCCAATTCGCCAACCGCTTTTTCAATCGCTGACAACGCCACACCGGTGTCAATCAACAGCGCCAAATCGCGCACAACCGTCGGATATTTCGGCAACGGCTGGTAACGAACTTCGGCGCGGCGAGCGTTCAGCATTGCACCGAAATCCAATTCGGCGACGAAGACGGGTTGTTTGAATTTGTATTCAGCAGCAACGCGCGGATGAAGCTGCCCAGCCCTGCCCAGCGAAATTCCGTCGAGCGAAATTACTGCCGAACGTCCGGGATGCAGATGCGAAAACGAATCGGTCGCTGCAAAACTCAAAGACGGCAATCCCAGACTTTCGGCTACGAATTCGACAGTGGCTTTCAGGTCAAAGAAATCAATTCGCGCGCTGGCAGCTTGCCAATCGGCTTCGTTGCGAGCGCCGGTGGCGATCAAAGCCAGCCGCTCGATTTCTTCAGGCCGTTCCGCTTCGATGTTCAAAAAACATTTGCCGACCTCGAACATTCGCACATTGCGCGAACCATGATTGAAGTTGTGTTCCAACGCTTTCAGCAATCCGCCGAGCAAAGTCGTTCGCATAAACCCGGCGGTTTCATCAATCGGGTTTCGCAATTCCAGACGCGAGCCTTCGGCAACTTCTGTCAACAACGCATCGGCTTCGGCGTTGACGAAACTGAAGCTGACAGCTTCGTTGTAACCCAAACTGCTCAACGCGCCGCGCATCGCCCGGCGACCGGTTTCACCCGGCAAATAAGCTCCGGCTCCGGCGCTGCCCGGCAATGTGGTTTTCAAATTGTCGTAACCGGAAATGCGCGCGACTTCTTCAACCAAATCTTCTTCGATGGCGGCGTCAATGCGCCACGTCGGAGCCGACGTTTTCAGCGCGGTTTTGTCGGGACTGATTTCGGCTTCAAAGCCAAGCGAATTCAAAATGCCTTCAGCTTCGGCAACGTCGAATTTCAGGCCGGTCAGTTGTTCGTAGCGTTTGCGGCGCAGGGAAATTTGCTTTCGGTCGGATTTCAGAGGGTAAGCATCAACAATGCCGCTGAGTATTTCACCGCCAGCGATTTCGGCAATCATCGCCGCCGCGCGAGCCGACGCAACCGGCACGATTTCAGAATCGGTTCCGCGCTCGTATCGGTAAGAAGCTTCAGTCGCCAACCCCAGAGCTTTGGACGTTGCGCGAATTTGCGCCGGAGTGAAGTACGCCGCTTCGAGCAGCACATCTACCGTCGTTTCCGTAATGCCGGAATCTTCGCCGCCCTTGATGCCGCCCAAGGCTACGGCGCGTTCAGCGTCGGCAATGACCAGCATCTGCGAAGTCAATTCGCGCTCTTCTTTGTCGAGCGTCACGATCTTTTCACCATCACGCGCGGCTCGAACGATGATCCGCCGGCCTTTCAACATCGCCAGATCAAAAGCATGGAGCGGCTGGCCTAATTCCAGCATGACGTAGTTGGTGATGTCGGCGACGTTGTTGACGCTGCGCTGTCCCATCACTTCCAGTCGTTTGACCAGCCATTCCGGCGAAGGGCCGACTTTGACGCCTTTGATGATTCGCGCCGAATAGCGCGGGCAGAGATCGGGATTCAGAATTTCCACCGAAGTCACATTGCCGACTTGAGTTGTGCCTGCACTCAGTTTTCCGGTGACGACTTCCGGCATTTGTAAGCTTTTGCCGGTGATGGCGGCGACTTCGCGCGCCACGCCCAAGTGCGACAAACAATCTGGCCGATTGGAAGTCAGGTCAATTTCCAAAACGGAATCTTCGCCATGCTCTTCGACGGCATCCACCGCCAAACCCACCATCGTCAACTTCGCCGCCAAGTCACGCGGCGACAAATCGTGATCCACAAATTCTTTTAGCCAGTTATAGCTTATCTTCATAGGTACAGAATTTTAGTCTTATTCTTCAGTCTTCGCCGGAATCACCAGCAATTCGCAATCGAACAGAGTCCGCGCCAAATAGTTGGCAAAAGTCGCCGCCGTCATCTCGAATTTGCCGCGCGAAAGTTCGTCGAAGATGCGGCGGTTCGGCGATACCAGCGAAACCATTTCACTGGCCAGTCGGTGAAAGCAGGCATCATCCAAAACTTCCGGTTCGCGCACAGCCAGAATTCGCTCAATCGCTCCGGCAAAATCTTCGCCTTGAATTGAGCTTTCCAGCTTTCGCGGCTTAGGGCAGAAATAAACGTCTTTCTTTGTGCCGCTGAAAACCACGCGATGGTTTTGATTGTCGGGCACTTCGCCGATTTCGCCCGGACTGACAAACACCGAATGCTCGACGACTCGCCCGTCGAAAAAAGCGCCGTTCAGGTTCACGGCTTCGTGCATTTTCGGAGTCGCGTAATAAACCAGATAACCGCGTTTTTCCAATCCGGCCAGAATCTGTTGCTGATTCGATTGCGTCTTGCGGTAAATCGGAAAGCGAAAGTACGGCAAACCGACCAGCTTCGATTCGCCAGCGTTCTTGCGCTTCATGTACTCGCTGGCTTTGAACTGAAGAAAGATCGGAAACCCGCGCAAGACGGTTTCGGGTTCGTCTTCGGTCTTTGCCTTCTTGCGCTTCTTTTCGGTTCCGGGCAAAGCAACATCCGTAGGCCAAAAGCCGTACCCGCGCACCAGCTCGTGCGTCAAAACAAATCCGTATGCGAATTCCGAGACTTTACGTTTCATCGTTATCTGAACTGTTCCAGGAAGCGCACATCGTTTTCGTACAGCAATCGAATGTCATCCAATCCGTACATCAAGGCGCACAACCGATCCAAACCTAACCCGAAAGCGAATCCGGTGAATTCTTCGGGATCAATGCCGACGACGCGCAACACGTTCGGATGCACCATTCCCGAACCGCCCATTTCGATCCAGCCGGAGCCTTTACAAACGCGACACCCGCTGCCGCCGCATTTGAAACAGGTGTAATCAATTTCGGCTCCCGGTTCGACGAACGGAAAGTACGAAGGACGAAATCGCGTTTTGGTGTCCGGCCCGAACAACCGACGAACGAATTCTTCAACCGTGCCTTTCAAATCGCCAAGCGTGATGCCGCGATCAATCAGCAAGCCTTCGACCTGATAAAACATAGGGTTGTGCGTCGCGTCGGGCGTATCTCGGCGAAAGACTCTGCCCGGAGCGGCCACGCGCAAAGGCGGCGTGCGTTTTTGCATCGCGTGAATCTGCATCGTCGAAGTTTGCGAACGCAGCGCAAGTTCTGTTGTTCGTTCACCGGCAAGATAAAACGTGTCTTGCGGGCTGCGCGCCGGGTGGTTTTCCGGGATGTTCAACGCCTCGAAATTGTAGAAATGCGTTTCGATTTCCGGACCGTCTTCGATTTCGTAGCCCATCGAAACGAAGATGTCTTCGATCTTTTGCCGCAGCAAGGTAATTGGATGTAGGTGGCCGGCTTGAACACGACGCCCCGGCAAGGTCACGTCAATTCGTTCTTTGGCCAATTGCTCGGCTTCGCGTTTGGCGGCAAATTCGCCGAGCAAAGTTTCAATGGCCGACTCAACGTAATTCTTCAATTCGTTGAGTTCGGCTCCGGTGGTTTTGCGTTCTTCGGGCGAAAGCTTGCCGAGCGTTTTCATCTCGGCAGTCAGCAAACCGCCTTTGCGCCCAACCCAACGATCGCGTAATGCGGTCGCATCGGCTTCGGCAGTCGCGGCGGAAAGCTCACGCTCAAAATCTGTTCTTAGCTGTGTAATCCGATCTGACATAAGTCGGTGATTGGTGGTTGGTGGTCGGTAGAACTCATTTGATTCCACCGACCACAGATTACTGGCGACCGCCCATTCTTCCTCAAGCAAAGACCCAAGACAGTTGGAAGCTTTCAGGGCATCCGGTCTTGGGTCTTTGGTTTCGCTGGCCAGCCAGACACTGGCAATCAACTTGGTTCCGCGCAGGTTTAAGCCGCAACAGGTTTCAGCTTCCCGGCTGAATCCAAAGCCTTCTTCACCGAATTTGCCAACTCGGCAAAGGCTTCAGGCTGATTGACAGCCAGATCGGCCAGAGCTTTGCGATCAAGTTCGATTTCAGCCAGCGTCAATCCGTGCATAAACTGGCTGTAGTTCAATCCGTGCTGGCGCGCAGCGGCGCCGATGCGGATGATCCACAACGAACGATAATCGCGTTTTTTGATCTTGCGGCCAACGTAAGCGAATTTCAGCGCACGCTGCACTGATTCTTTCATCGAACGATACAGTTTGCTTTTCGTCCCACGATAGCCTTTTGACAGTTTCTCCAGCTTTTTGCGCTTCTCTACGCGCTTTGGTCCACGTTTTGCTCGAGGCATAAGCCCTCCTTACTAAAATGATGAATGTTGAATGATGAATTTTGAATTACGGTGTGATGAAAACTGTCGTCGCAGGATTCAAAATTCAAAATTGAGAATCAAGAACTACTTTCTGCCGTAAGGCAGCATCGCCTCGACGCGCGCCTGATCGCTTTCGGAAACCAGCACGTCAATGTCCAGCATGCGTTTCCGCTTGGTGGTCTTTTTCGTCAGGATGTGACGCGCGTGCGAATGACCGCGTTTGATTTTGCCGGTGGCGGTGGTGCGAAAACGCTTGGCCGCTCCCTTGTGAGTTTTGAGTTTAGGCATAATTCCTCCGTTATGATTTCTTCGGTCCGAAGATGACAATAAATTGCATACCTTCCAGACGAGGCCGGTTTTCCGGGACGCCGTTTTCGGCCAAGTCCTGTTCCAACCGTTCCAGCAACTTTTGTCCGAGTTCCTTGTGCGTGATTTCGCGCCCACGGAATCGGACGGTCGCTTTGACCTTGTTGCCGTCAGCCAGGATTTCTCTGGCGTGTTTCATCTTGAAGTTGTAATCGTGTTCGTCGGTCGCCGGGCGAAACTTGATTTCTTTCACCTCTATGACGACCTGCTTCTTTTTCGCTTCGTGAGCGCGTTTTTTCTGTTCGTATTGGTATTTGCCGAAATCCACGATGCGGCAGACCGGCGGTTGAGCCTGCGGCGCGACTTCGACCAGATCGTAACCACGAGAACGCGCCAGTTTGACAGCTTCCTGTGGCGTCATAATGCCGAGCTGTTGTCCTTCTTCATCAATCACGCGCACTTCTTTCGTGCGAATGCGTTCGTTGACGCGCACGGACGGGACACGATTGTCGCGCCGTCCTCTGAAACCACCGCCTTGATAACCGTTGCTAATAAAAACACCTCCAAAATTTGCTGATCGCCGATGGCAGGTTGCGGACCTGGGATGCCAACAAAGTTTCAGCCGTCTATGGCCGAAAACCTTGCGAATCCGCAACCTGCCATCGGCAATCGTTTAAGTGTGCAAAGCGCGCGAACCGACAAGTTCACTCAACAACGCGCTGAATTCGGCGACCGGCACTGCACCGGTATCGCCTTTAACCCGGTCGCGTACAGCAACCAGACCGGCCTCGGCTTCACGTTCGCCGAGCACCAGCATAAAAGGAATCTTCTTCAATTGAGCGTCTCGAATCTTCGCCCCGATTTTTTCGCTGCGAAGATCAGCTTGAACGCGATGCCCCGCTGCCAACAATTCGCGCTCAACTTCGATGGCTTTGTCATTGAAGCGATCCGAAATCGGCAACACGATGGCTTGCGTCGGAGCCAGCCAAACCGGAAACGCTCCGGCGTAATGCTCAATCAAAATGCCAAAGAAGCGCTCGAACGAACCCAAAATCGCGCGATGCACCATGATCGGTTGGTGCGGTTTATTGTCCGATCCGATGAATTCAATGCCGAAGCGTTGCGGCAGATTGAAATCCACCTGAATCGTCGAAAGCTGCCACGTGCGTTTGATAGCGTCTACGACTTTGAAATCAATCTTCGGCCCGTAAAACGCCGCTTCGTCTTCCATTCGCACATAAGGCAAACCGTATTCGTTCAGAGCATCGGTCAAAGCTTTTTCGGCCAAAGTCCAGACTTCGTCCGACCCAAGATACTTTTCGTGATCTGTCGCGTGACGCACCGAGAGTTCGGCTTTGTACTCAAATCCGAATGCCTTGAAGATGAAATCCACCAGATCAAGACAACCGATGACTTCGTCTTTCAACTGCTCCGGCGTACAAAACAAATGCGCGTCGTCTTGAGTAAAGCCGCGAGCGCGCATCAAGCCATGCGTCACGCCTGAACGCTCGTACCGGTAAACCATTCCATATTCGGCGTAACGCTGCGGCAGATCGCGGTAAGAACGCTGGCGAGCCTTGAAAATCTGAATGTGAAACGGGCAGTTCATCGGCTTCATCCGATATTCGACATCTTCTTTCTCGCCTTTGTCGCCCGTGTGCATCGCCGGATACAAGCCTTCCTGATAGTGCTCCAGATGGCCGGAAACTCTGAACAACTCCGACTGAGTAACATGCGGAGTGTTCACGAAACTGTAACCGACCTGGTAAAGCTTGTCGTTCAGGAATTGTTCGATGACTTTGCGAATCAGAGCGCCGTTCGGATGCCACAGAACCAAACCCGGCCCAATCGCTTCGCTGAAGCTGAACAAATCAAGTTCAGTTCCCAAACGGCGATGGTCACGCTTTTCAGCTTCTTCTTTTTGTTTGATCCAGGCGTCAAGTTCTTCCTGCGAAAAAAACGACGTGCCATAAATGCGCTGCATCTGCTCGCGCTTTTCGTCGCCTTTCCAATGCGCGCCTGCGATGGAAAGCAGCTTGATCGCCTTGATCTTGCCCGTCGAAGGAATGTGCGGGCCAAGACAAAAATCAATGAACGGCGTTCCTTCTATGGTGTAACAGCTAACTGTCGCGCCAGCTTTTTCTTCGATCAATTCGCATTTCAGCGGTTCGCCAAGTTCGGCAAATTTCTTTTCGGCTTCGGCTTTTGGCATCTCGACTCGCCGATATTCCAGATTGCGCTTGACCAAATCCTTCATGCGCTTTTCTATCTTCGGCAAATCTTCGGGAGTAAAGCGTCCGCCATCGGCGCGAACAAAATCGTAAAAGAAGCCGCCTTTGGGATCGTCGCCCAGCGCAGGCCCAATGCCGAGCTTCGTTCCCGGATACAAATCCAAAACCGCCGCCGCCAGCAAATGCGCTGTCGAATGGCGATACACTTCCAAGGCTTCAGGCGATTCCGGCGTTACCGCTTCGACACGTTCACCGGGTTTAGGTTGATAACTCAGATCAACCGGCTCTTCCATTTGCGCGCCGTCTCGAAACAGGCGAGCGGCAATCGCTTTCTTGGCGCTTTCGCGGTCTTGTTGTTTTAAGAGATCGAATGCCGACAAAGCGCCAGACATCTCAACTGTAGATTTCAAACTGGATTGATTATTTATTTCGCTCACTGCTGTAACCTTAACGTAAGGCAAGACAGATGGGATTTCTGCCGCCTGAAATCCGTCACTCAAGGTCACGGACTTCAAAGCTCATAATTTACTGATGCGGACAATCCCAAAAGCTTTACAGCCCAGGTTAGGCATAGAAACCGGATAATTGCTTTAGGTAAGGTCCTACGTCAGCGGTTGCCAATGCAAAATCGCTGCGACGAACGCGCCGGGTGGCGCTTCAATCATCGCAGCTACTTAGTTCGATTCGTAAATCGTTTTTGCATAATTGTGGCAACTCTTATGGAGCTGACGTTGAACTTTGTTGGCGTGTGCCAAACTGAAAATCATAGGCTCTAGCGGATTTGAACCGCTGACCCCTACCGTGTCAAGGTAGTGCTCTACCCCTGAGCTAAGAGCCTGTAACTTATTGCCAAATGAACTTTAACGAGCGGGGAAAATAGCAAACGGCTCGCAAATCTGTCAAGACTCTGGGCTTGCGAATTTGCGTCTATTGCTTCAAGGCAGGCGTTTGTAGGTTGCCGGAGCCGCCCTGAAGTACAACTGATCGCTAATCCGCGACACCTGCCCTGTAATTTCTAAAGGTTCGGAGACGAAATCCAGCACCTGTTGATTGACCGGCTCGCCTTTTTCCGACAGCAACCAGAGGTTCACACGGCGATTGCTCTTATCGCGCACGACGAACATCGGCGGAATTCCTCCGCGGATGCAGAGCGAAGCGCATTCCCGATGTGGTTTTGTGTGGCCGGGATTCATCACCCCCAGATAGCATTTGCTATCCACGATTTCGCCAGCCAACGAATGAGTTCCCAAGTCTTCGATTGTCGAAACTTCTCTGTCGGCTTTACCTAAAAATTGAACAGAGCCTTCAATGACTTCGATCATTTCTGAGCCGTCACGATGAATCAGCGTGCCACTCAACTTGACTGAGTGCCCTTCCAGACCTGCAACCAAAGAACTTGCGCCGTGTTTCCCTTCAGCAACCAACGCCATACCCGTTGAACCGGAAATCAGCAGCGGAATTGGCCACTCCCGAACAACGCCTTGAAACTCTTGAACTTTGCCAAACTCGAAAAAACTGACGGCGAATCGCTGCTGACCAAAGACCAACACCAAAGCCACAGCCATCGTCAACAGCACCAAACCAATCACAGAACGTTTGGCCAGCGCTGCAATTCCACTTGGAGCTTTCGGCAAATAGCCGACATAAAATTCGTGATTGTTTGGCATAACTCGCTTTGCTCAGATTTTCGCCGGTTCGATTCGCGTACCGGGCGCATTCGGCTTCGGATCAATCAACACACGGCCATTGACCACTTTGACGTTGAAGGTTGGAACTTTTTCGGCAAACGGCGGCGGTGAAGCTCCCGAATCCGGCAAATACTGATAACCGTGCCAGGGACAAGTGACGCAACCATCAATGATTCGCCCTTCGCCTAGCGGGCCGTTTTGATGCTGGCAGACATTCGAAAGTGCGGACACTTTGCCATCGTATTTGAAAACGGCGACTCGCTCTCCGGTCAGCGTAACGACCTTCGCGCAGTTGGCTTCAATGTCTTCGACGCCGCAAACATCCACAAAGCCATTGGCGGAAATCGGCAGGTCAGCCGTTCCATCAAGCTTTCTTTCTCGCCACCCGGCAATCAAATGCAGCCCCAACACAACAACCATTCCTGTCCCTAAAATCATAACTAACAGCCGGTTTGTTTCAGCCTGCAAGACTCCAAGCACGACGTGAGCGACGATCAAACCGTAAGCGACATACACCAGCATGTGCAGACGTTTCCAAACCGGCGCAGTCAGATTTGCCAACCAGAAATCGTGGCTCGTTGCCGCCATCAAAAACAGTATCAGCAGCGCGATCAATCCCAGTGGTTGAAATGGAAAATTGCTCAGGCTGTCGTAGCGGGTGTTGCTGACCAGCACGCTGACCAACGGATTCAAATCGCCCAGCGCGTGAAACTGAACAAGTGAAAAGGCTCCGTGAGCCAGCGCCATCAAAAACATCGCCACGCCAAAATGGCGGCGGTTATACAGCAATGGCAGCAGCCGCGGTGCTAATCGGCACAAAGGCCCAATACTTAAAATTACGTGCAGCATCAGCAATGCGCCTGTGCCAAAGCCGCGAATCAGCAATGTTTCAACCGTCGCGTTTGGGTGGACGATTGCGCCAATGCCGACAAACAAGGCCAGGTAAACCGAGACACTCGCCAACATCACCAAGTCATACAGTTTCTTTTGGCGGTTCCAACCGACCGAAGCGTACGCCTGACTCATCGTTGGCCTCCAGTTGAAGCTGGCAACAGAGAGTTGGGAAGCTGCGGATTTACCGGCGCAGGTTTGCGAACGATCATTCCAGCAATGAACACAATTGCCAGCAAGATCGTCAGCAAGACGATAACCGTTCGATGTTGGCGGCGAAGGTTACGAATCACGACTTCGCCTCCTTTACGGATTTGTCCGAATTTCGGTGAGCGTTTTGTTCGGCGGGCGGCAACGTTTGGCCATTTAGCCATCGTTTCAGCAACAGCGGCCACAACGCAGCAACTCCGGGAAAGATCAGCAGCCGAAACGTCAACGGCGCGTCTTTCGCCGCCGGATCAATTTTTCCGACGCCGTAAAAAACAAAGGCAATGGCAAATGCAACGCCCAAGGCGGCATAAGCCATTGCCAGATTGACCATCCATTGCGCAACAACCATAAGATACGTTTCTCCGCGTTGGATAATCCGCCGGTCAGCCCAATTTATTCCACAGACTGAAGAAACTCAGTTCTTATCGCTGTTGTGATCTTCACGGTCGTCATCCACTTCATACAGATAATTGATCCCGTCTTTGCGAAGGAACATTTTCGCACTGCCGTCTGCCGGACCAATACTGATTGTGTCTTTGTCGTAGTAACGAACATATCCTTCCACCAAATCGCCATCTTTCAGCTTCACAGCGACCAACTGCTCGGTTTCGATCAATTCCTTGAAGTACCAACCTTCCATTCCTGTATTTTCGATGTTCGGGAAAATTGGTTTTTTTATGACTTTCTTCTTGGATACCTTTTTCTTTTTGACCGATTTCTTTTTTCCGAACGGTTTTCCGAAAGGTTTGCCGCCCGGCTTGCCGCCGGGTTTCCCACCAGGTCTGCCACCGCCAAACCGGCTGCCGCCAGACCTGCCTCCACCGCCACCGCTACTGCTGCCGCCGCCGCCGGGTCTGCCACCTGACCTGCCTGAACCTGATCCCGATCCTGAGCCGGAACCGGAATGGCGTTTTTTGGACGGGCCGCGGTTATTGAAAATTGGCATAAAAACTCCTCTTGGGATGTATTGATTACTTCTTTTTCCAGTTCAAAGTTGATTGCGGAGAGATATTACGTTGCCGCTGCTGTTCCTGAATCGAAGCGATGCGTTGCGGAATGTAATCAGGCGACGCCGTATCAACTTCGGTTTCTTTCAAAATCTGAATCGCCTGATCGTAAGCGAAGGTGCGTTCGTAACAATCCGCCAGCCGAAGACGCGCCGTTCGCCGAAGCGGCGGGTCTTGCGTGTACTGAACCACAGCCTGATAAGACGGAATCGCTTCGTCAAATTCATCCCGCAATAGATGAATTCCACCGATTTGCAGATAAGCTTTCTCGCACAATTCGTCGTAGGCGGCATCGTCAGTGACTTTCTTGTATTCGGCCATCGCCTGCCCCAGGTCTTTCAGGTCGTAATACAAATCGGCGACTTTCAGCCGGATACGGCGCTTTTCTTTGGTATCCGTCGCCGCAGGCAATGCGCTTTCGTATTCACTGATCGCTTCCCGCAACTTCTGCGTCGCAGTGTAACACTCCGCCAGATTCAGTCGAGCCTGATACAAGTCAGGTGATTTTGAAAAATCTTCGATGAAGTGCAGGTAATGCTGAATCGCTCGGTCGTACTGTTTCAAATCCCGGCGGCAAATCGTCGCAGCCTGCAATCGAGCGAATGCAGCTTTGTCGCCTTGCGGATTTTGCTTCAGAAATTCTTCGTATCGTTCGGCGGCTCCGGCGTAATCGCCGCTGTCCCAAGCAGACTGCGCGCTTTCCAACTGCGCTTTCCTCGAACAGCCCGCCGGGAAAATCAAAAGGCAAAAGGCGGCGATGGAAAGAAGGAGAGAAAGAGAGACTAGGCTACGGGGCGAGGTCTTCCCTTCGTCCCTCTTTCCCGCCATCCCTCTTTCTCGATTTCCGCTAAGTCGCATCATCACCGACCTCGCCGCTTTGCTGTTCGACCAGCGATGCGCCGGCGACCGTGTCGTCGCCTGAAGCGTCAATGAGTTTGACGCCCTGCGCGCTGCGACCTGTGGCGCGAATCTTCTCGGCTTCCAGCCGAATCAGTTTGCCTTGCAAAGTGATAATCAGGATTTCGCTGTCTTTGGTGACGGGCAAAACCGAAACGACTTTGCCGGTCTTCTCGGTAACTTTAAGGTTGATGACGCCTTTGCCGCCTCGCCCTGTGACGCGGTATTCGCTTATTCGGGTTTGTTTGCCGAAACCGTTTTCAGTCACGCTGAGCATTTGCTGATCTCCGCTGACAGCAACGACGCCGACGACATAATCGTCGTCACGCAAAGTAATGCCGCGCACGCCGCGAGCTTGCCGTCCCATATCGCGGACTTCGTCTTCTTCAAAGCAAATCGCCTGACCTTCGTGCGTAGCCAGAAAGATTTTCTTCTGTCCGTCGGTCAACTCAACGGAAATCAGTTCATCGCCTTCGTCCACGCCGATGGCAATAATGCCGTTGGAGCGGATGTTGGCGAATTCGGAAAGCTCAGTCTTTTTGATGACACCTTTGCGCGTGACCATCACGGCAAACTGCCCTTGAGCGAATTCGCGTACGGGAATGACTCCGGCGATTTTTTCAGTCGTGGGCAAGTTGATCAGATTAACCATCGCCTTGCCGCGACCGGCGGCCTGCGAATCCGGAATCTCGTGAACTTTCAGCTTGTAAACCTGCCCCTGAGTCGTAAAAACCATCAGGTAGCTGTGCGTCGAAGCAATGAACAAATGCGACACCACGTCTTCGGCTTTGGTGCTCATTCCTTTGCGTCCGGTTCCACCTCGCCGCTGCGATTTGTAAGTCGTCAGCGCAGTCCGTTTGACGTATCCCGAATGCGTCAACGTGATGACCACGTCTTCGTCGGCGATCAAATCTTCCAGCGTCAGTTCGATTCCGCTGTCAATGATCTGAGTCCGGCGCGGGTCGGCATAAGCCTTTTGCACTTCGCGCATCTCTTTGATGATGACGCGGCGCAAAGCCGTTTCGCTGTTCAGGATTTCTTCCAATTCGGCAATCAGCTTGATGAGTTCTTCGTATTCGTCAATCAGCTTTTGCCGTTCCAGCGCGGCCAACCGGCGAAGCTGCATGTCTAAAATCGCCTGCGCCTGTATGTCGCTGAACTTGAACTTGGAGATCAAACCGCCTTTGGCGTCTTCGGCGGATTTCGATCCGCGAATGTGTTTGATGATCTCGTCAATGATGTCAATCGCCTTCATCAAACCTTCCAAGATGTGCGCGCGCAATCTGGCTTTTTTCAGTTCGTACATCGTGCGGTTGCGCACGACTTCGCGGCGGAAGGTGATGAATTCGCTGAGCGTTTCGACCAGCGTCAAAACTCTCGGCTGTCCGTTGACGATGGAAAGGTTGATGACGCCGAAGGAAATCTGCATCTGCGTCAGCTTGTACAGCTTGTTCAGAATGATTTGCGGAATGGCGTCGCGCTTAAGTTCGATGACGATGCGGACTTTTTTCTGGGCTGTGGATTCGCGGTCGCTTTCGTCGCGGATTTCGCTGATGCCTTCGACGCGCTTTTCATTGACCAGATCGGCGATTTGCTCGATCAGTTTGGACTTGTTGACCTGGAAAGGAATTTCGGTGATGACGATGGCGTCGCGTTCCTGCGCGCCCCGTCCGATGCGGTCAATCGCCGCGCGCGCCCGAAGCTGCATCACGCCGCGCCCGGTTTCGTAAGCCTGCTTGATGCCTTCGCGGCCATAAATGAAACCGCCGGTCGGGAAATCCGGGCCGGGCACGATCTTCATCAATTCGGCGACAGTGGTTTTGGGATGTTGAAGCAGTTGAATTGTCGCTTCGATGATTTCATTCAGATTGTGCGGGGGAATCTTCGTGGCCATCCCAACCGCAATGCCGTCAGAACCATTAATGAGCAGGTTCGGAATTCGCGTCGGCAGCACGGTTGGCTCTTGCCGCGATTCGTCGTAATTGGGAATGAACTTGACCGTTTCTTTTTCGATGTCGGCCAACATCTCTGTGGCAATTCGTTCCAGCCTGGCTTCGGTGTAGCGGTAAGCTGCCGCGCTGTCGCCATCAATGCTGCCCCAATTCCCTTGCCCGTCAATCAACGGATAGCGCAGCGAAAAGTCCTGCGCCATTCGCACCATCGAATCATAAACGGCGGAATCTCCGTGCGGGTGATAACCGCCGAGCACGTCTCCGACCACGTTGGCCGATTTCTTGTAAGGCTTGCCGGGAACCAGGCCTTTTTCATTCATCGAGTACAAAATCCGGCGATGCACCGGTTTCAACCCATCGCGCACATCGGGCAAAGCTCGCCCGATGATGACCGACATGGCGTAGTCGAGGTAGCTACGCCGCATTTCATCTTCAATGTTGATTGCCAGCTTCTGATTGTCCATTAAGTTTTTGGTGTCTCCAAAGTTATTCCATCGTTTGCGAGCAGGAGAATGTGCGAGCAGGGCGTGAGTAAAGTTTCTTCGATCCCAAATTTGCTCTGTGATCTCGCTTGACGGTTTCGATGTTTAACAGCGTTGTTGTTAATTGATTGCGAATTTTAGCCGCTCGATTGGCGATAAACAAGATGCCGTTTGGAACGGTCAATGCTGCTCGTTTGCTTGCCAGACGTAAAGCGTGTGGCTGTCTGTCTTTTCCGTTGGCTTGAAGCCCAGTTGCTCAAACGTTCGCTGCGAAATGCTGAATAAGTCCAGATTGATGCCGACGGATTTCCCGACAGCGGCGGCTTCGCCCATCACATAACGAATGACCGGCACGCCAAATCCTTTGGCTCGGTGGCAAGTCAGAATCGTGATGTCCAAAATCCGAATTTGAGCATCGCGCCGATCCAGGAACAACCTGCCTACAGGCTCGCCATCGGCCAAAATGATGAAATGCTCCGACTTCGGAAATTCGGTTTGGTAATAATTCAACTGAGCCAGATATTGAAACTTGACGAAAGCGTGGCGCTGTTCTTCTGTCCACGGAACCATGGACAGTTCCTGTTCGCGCGAAGCGCCATAGACAGAAATCAAAAAAGTCTCGTCTTCGGGCGTCATCGGGCGTAGTTTGACGTTTGGGGTAATGATGATTTCGTTCATTGGTCAGGCTTCGATGGGACGATTGAACACGGCTTCGTAGGTCACGCTGTCGGCGTTTTGCTCAGTTGGAACAAGGAACATCTCTCCGCTGCCAAGCTGTTCGTGCTGCAGCGTGAACATAAACTGCACGTGACGAACGGGATAAGATTTGGGCAGGCGAAAATTCAAAATGAACTGTTCCTGTTTCGGCGAAGGCGGTTTGTTTTCGACGCTGGTCAGTTCAAATTCAACGGTCAGTTGATCGGTGATCGGCGCTTTGAACTTCGTGCCGATGTGAGGAAGAAAGTCTTCGTAATGCAAGGTGTCGAGCATTCGATGTCTCCTGGTAAAAAACGATTAGCCGCGCCATTCCATCAAGAATTGCGCTCCGGTGTCTTCGATAATCTGAAACCCTAATCGCTGGTAAAGCCGAAACGCCGGATTGAATTTTTCGACATGCAAACGCATAGGTTTGTTTTCTTCGGCGGCGAATTCAAACAATCCGGCAATCAACTTTGCGCCAATCCCCTGCCCGCGAGCTTCGGCCAGCAAAGCAATGTCCACCAATCGAATTTCATCATCTTTTCTGGAAATCAGCATTCGGCCTATCGGCTGATCTGCGTTCAAGATGATCGAATGTTGGGTGTTTGGGTAAGCAGAATACGACAGGTTTCTAGCACGAAATTGCATGCTCAAAAACGCTTGCTGTTGAGCATCGTTCCATCCCCAGGCAGCCATTTCTTCAGCGCGCGTGTCGCGGTAAAGCTGGAACAAAAAAGCTTCGTCGTCGGCTTCCGCCGGGCGCAAAGAAATCAAGCTTGGGGAGATGGGAGTCATACGTTTTTGAGCGTTGGGAAAACGGCGCGGATGATGCAGCAAAGACAGAAGTTGGTCAATCCTGGATAACGCTTCGCTCAATCGAACCCAAAGTGTGAAGCAGGATTTTCAGAATCTACGAGGAATTTTGCAGGCTGTGAATTCGCTGACCGGTTCCAATCTTTGAGCCTCTCCACAGGACAAAAAATCGAGCAAAATCCGCTCGCCGTTGCATACAAAGTTGCATACAAAGAGGATAGGTTCAGGACTACGCGGGGACGGGACAGAGGCAACATTTCATCGCTAAACTATTGATGCGAAGTTGATTAACGGTTTTTGCCCTATAGTCAAATAACGCCATTGCCAATGGCCTGCATTGCTCTCACACAGATAGTTTGTTAGCGTTGCTTGCACAGCACATCAATAACCCAATTCCGTTCAGTGAAGAATCGGCGCGCTGACTTGTCGTTACGAGAAAAAGCCGTTAGGCAAAGGGACAATTTCGGAACTCGTCGCCTTCCACATCACGCCGTTAGGCGCGGCTTTGCTGAAGGCGTTGGTAGCGTTGGCCTAGATCGGTTTTCACTTTGGTGTATGGGACAATTTGGAAAATTGTCCCACATTTACAGTCCAATAGTGCCGGATAATCCATACTCACCAATGAAAGCCGATCTAATACAGCGGAATCAACGGCCAACCGACAGTTCCGCTCGCTGTCTTTTCCGTCAACTTTCTCTGCCGGAAGCGGATTTGCCCGCGTGGCGAAAAGGCTTTCCGCTGTAACTCCGCTGTAACATTGGATACACAATGAAGATTCTACTGCTACTCTTTCTTTCGCTTACTGTGTTGAGCCAGGATTGGCCGGAGTTTCGTGGCTCAACCGGGCAAGGGCATTCCGGCGAACGCAACTTGCCCCTGACCTGGAGCGAGACCAAGAACGTCAAATGGAAAACCGCGATTCCCGGCAAAGGCTGGTCTTCGCCAGCGATTTTGGGCGAACGCATCTGGCTGACGACGGCGACGGAAGAAGGCAAATCGTTGCGCGCCGTCAGCGTGGATTTGAAAACTGGCGCGGTTCTGGTCAACGTCGAAATTTTTCGATTGAAATCGCTCGGCGCATTGAATGCCAAAAACTCTCTGGCTTCGCCCACGCCCGTGCTGGAAGGCGACAAAATTTATCTGCACTTCGGAGCGAACGGTACGGCTTGCATCAATCAGGCAGGCGAAATTCTTTGGAAAACCAGGCTTGATTACGATAACGGCCAGCACGGAGCGGGCGGTTCGCCGGTGATTTATGACGACCTGTTGATCGTCAGTTGCGACGGATTAAGCGTCCAATACGTCGCGGCGCTGGATAAACAAACCGGAAAGGTTCGTTGGCGAAAGTATCGGCAAGGTTATCAGGCTTACACGACTCCGCTGATTCTGCGTTTGCCGACAGGCGATCAAGTCATAAGCCCTGGCGCGTTTCGCGCAATTTCCTACGACCCGCGCACAGGCAAAGAGTTGTGGCACATCACTTACGGCGAAGGTTTTTCCAACGTGCCTCGCCCTGTTTTTGGCAATGGAATGGTGTTTATATGCAGCGGATTTCAAGAACCGTCGCTGCTGGCCGTTCGCGTTGATGGCAAAGGCGACGTGACGAAATCGCACATTGCATGGTCGCTGAAGCGCGGTATTCCGCGAACGCCTTCGCCGTTGCTGGTGGGTGAAGAACTGTATTTCATCAACGACAACGGCATTGCCACCTGCGTGGACGCCAAAACCGGAACCCAGCATTGGCAGGTTCGTTTGCCGGGCGAACATTCGGCTTCGCCGATTTATGCTGACGGGCGAATTTACTTTTTGAACGAAGAAGGCGAATCCGTAGTCATCGCTCCGGGCAAAGAGTTCAAGGCGCTGGCGCAAAACCAATTGGAAGGCCAAACGCTGGCTTCGATGGCGGTGTCCGCCGGTTCGATTTTCGTTCGCAGCCAGACGCATCTGTATCGGCTTAGCAATTAGCCAAAATTTTTAACACAAGGAGCATGAGTGACCTGAGCCTGCTTCAAAGCGTACTTGCAGAAAACTCAGGTCGCTCACGCTCTCCGTACCGCATCAAAACCTTTGCCGAAGTGCGGCTGTCCGCCTACAATCAGCCGCCGCGTCTCTGTGATCTAATCATCAACCAAGTTGTGAACCCAGACCTTTCAGGAGGTAAACGAACGTCATGCCCAAGACTCGATTTTTCCAAATTCTGTTTGTCCTGTTGGCGTTGGCAATTTCTCTGCCCGCGCAAACTACAAAACGCCCGATCAAACTTGATGACATCCCGCGTTTGCGCGAAGTCCGCGATCCGCAATTGTCGCCTGACGGCCAAACCATTGCCTTCGTCGTTTCTCAAATTGACGCCAAAGAAGACAAAAGCTCAGCGCACATCTGGATGGTCGGTTACGACGGTAAAAACGAACGCCAAATCACCTCCGGTCAGGAAAACGAATCGTCACCGCGATTCAGCCCGGACGGAAAATTTCTGTCGTTCACGTCTTCGCGCAAAGGCGCTGCCAAAGGCAGTCAGGTTTGGTTGCTCGACCGCAGCGGCGGCGAAGCGTTTCAACTGACCGATGTCAAAGGCCGTTTGCAAGGTTACGAATGGTCGCCGGATTCCAAACGGCTGGCGCTGGTCATTGGCGATCCTGACCCGGAAGCCGAAGCCAACGCCGCAGCGGCAGAAGCGGGCGGCAAACCCAAACCGCCGAAACCCATCGTGCTCGACCGTTACAAGTTCAAACAGGATGGCGCGGGGTATCTGACTTCAGGTCGCCACAGTTACGTGTACCTGTTCGACATTGCCACGAAAAAACTGGATCGGTTGACCGCGGCGAAAACCGATGAAGCGTCGCCGTCGTGGTCGCCCGATGGTTCACGCATAGCGTTTTATAGCAATCACGCGCCTGACCCGGATCGTGAACCGGACGGCCAGCTTTATGTCGCCGAAGCCAAAGCCGGCGCAACCGAAAAGTTGCTGACCACGGCTGCCAATCGAGTTGGACGCGGACGGTTTGAATGGAGTCCCGACGGCAAATGGATAGCCTTTCTGGAAGGCGACGAAAAGAAATGGAATGCGTACGGCATGAGCCATTTGGCACTGGTTCCCGCTGATGGCAGCGCGGCTCCGAAACGATTGCCGAGCGTCGAAGCCTTGGATCGCGGAGTTTCTTCGCCCAGTTTCACCGCCGACGGCAAAGCCATCCGCTTCACGGTGACGGACAACCGTTCGGTTTACCCGGCGCAAGTCACGCTGGCCAACGGCAAAGTGGATCGGCTGATGAATCCGCCAGTTGTCGTTTCAAGCTGGTCAACCGAAGCCAATCGTTCGATTGTGATGTCCGGCGGCAATTCCAAATACAACGAAGTTTACGCCTTTGAAAACGGCGGCCTGCGGCAGGTGACTCATCTGAACGACGCGCTGTTTACCGAACTCGATCTTGGCCAAACCGACGAAATAGCCTGCAAAAGCAAAGACGGCACAGACGTGTACGGCTTGCTGACTTATCCGGTCGGTTACGTCAAAGGCACAAAAGTCCCGATGCTGCTCAGGATTCATGGCGGTCCGAATGCTCAGGATCAACACACGTTCAGCTTTGAACGGCAACTGTTCGCCGCCAACGGCTACGCTGTGTTGGCGGTGAATTATCGCGGAAGTTCCGGTCGCGGCCAGAAATTTTCGCGCGCGATTTTTGCCGACTGGGGACATTACGAAGTCGAAGACCTGCACGCGGCGGTGGATCACGTCGTCAAAATGGGCGTGGCTGATCCTGACAAACTCGGCGTTGGCGGTTGGAGTTACGGCGGCATTCTGACCGATTACTTGATCGCCAGCGACAACCGATTCAAGGCAGCGACCAGCGGCGCAGGCACGGCTTTCACAGTGTCGTATTACGGGACTGACCATTACATCACCCAGTACGACAACGAAATTGGCCCGCCCTGGAATCCGAAATCCTGGGAGACGTACCAGAAACTGTCTTACCCGTTTTTGCACGCCGACCGAATCAAAACCCCTACGCTGTTTTTGTGCGGCGAAAAAGATTTCAATGTCCCGGTTTCCGGCAGCGAACAGATGTACCAGGCTCTCAGAAGTCTGGGCGTCGAAACTCAACTGGTGATTTATCCGAATGAGAATCACGGCATTCAACGCCCCAGCTACGCTCGTGATCGTTACGAACGGTATCTGGCCTGGTACGAAAAATACCTGAAGAAAACGCCTGTCCCAGCTTCTGCGTCAGAAGCCAATAAGGTCGAAAAATAGTTTTCAAACTACGAATGGGCACAAATAACCACGAATGAAAGAACCTTACACCTGGCTAAATTTTATTCGTGAACATTCGTGCCCATTCGTAGTTAATCCATAGCCTTCTGCGTAATTCATGAAAAAGATCGTCGAGTGCATTCCAAATTTCAGCGAAGGTCGTGACGCGCAAAAAATCGCCTTGATCGCTTCGGCTATTTCGTCGGTGGATGGCGTGGCGGTGCTCGACCGCACGATGGATGCCGATCACAATCGGTCGGTCATCACCTTTGCCGGCGAACCCGAAGGCGTTTTGCTGGCGGCGATTCGCGCGGCTGCGACGGCCATTGAATTGATTGACCTGAACCAGCACGACGGCGAACATCCGCGAATGGGTGCTCTGGACGTGTTGCCGTTCGTGCCGATCAAAAACGTGACGATGGAAGAATGCGTCGAACTGGCCAGAAAAGCCGGAGCGCGCATTGCCGATGAACTGGACATTCCGGTTTACCTATACGAACAAGCGGCGACTCGGCCAGACCGCATTGATCTGGCCAACGTCCGGCGCGGCGAGTTTGAATCCATACGCGAAGAAATTCTGTTTCACCCCGACCGTAAACCGGATTTCGGCCCGCGCCAGATTCATCCGACCGCCGGAGCGATGGCCGTCGGCGCGCGAAACCCTCTGATCGCATTCAACATCAATCTGGCTACGGAAGATTTGACCGTCGCCAAAAAAATCGCCAAAGCCGTTCGCGGCAGCAGCGGCGGTTTGCAAAACGTCAAAGCCCTGGCAATGCAATTGAAAAACCGCCGTCGAGTTCAAGTTTCGATGAATCTGGTGAATTACGAATCAACGCCGATCTTTCGTGCCTTCGACATGGTCAAACGCGAAGCCGAACGTTACGGCATCGCCATTGCCGGAACTGAAATTGTCGGCTTGGTTCCTCAATCTGCGCTGAACGCAAGCAGCGAGTTTTATCTGCAACTGGAAAATTTCAGCGACGATCTGGTGCTGGAAAATCGGCTGCACGCGGCGTTGGCAGAAAGTTTTCCTGAAATCGGCGCAGGTTTGAAAGACGACGCAGCCATCGAAGATTTCGAATCGCTGGAAAGCGCCGCCGAAATGACCGCGACCTTTGTCGAAAAAACACCTGTTGAACAATCGCAAGCCAGCGCCATCGCCGCCAGAAGTTTGTCGCCTGAAAGCGGCAGCATCGCCGCTTATGCCGGAATGCTGGCGACTGAACTGGCAATTATGGTCGGCAAAATGACCGCCAGCCATAAACCTTCGGTCGAAGACGAAGTTGCCGTGATGTTGGAACGGTTGGAACAGCTCAGCGCGGATTTACAGCTTGCGCTGAAAGAAGATGTCGAAAGCCGTGAGCGCGTTTTGGA
This sequence comes from uncultured Acidobacteriota bacterium, assembly GCA_902825875.1. Lineage (GTDB taxonomy): Bacteria > Acidobacteriota > Blastocatellia > RBC074 > RBC074 > RBC074. Next base: position 48,763 of record CADECP010000002.1, on the reverse strand, counting down.
CGCCGTAAACCTGTCGCGCGAATCCGAAGGCGAAAAACTGGCTCGCACTATGGCCATCGAACAAGCGACCAAAAACGCCATCGCCATTCCACTGCGAATTGCTGAAAGCGCCATGCAGGTGTTGGACATCCTCAGCGATCTGTACGAAATGGGAAACGCGGGCGGCTTTTCCGATCTGGCGCTGAGCGCGCAACTTTCCGTCACGGCAATCCGCGGCGCCGCGTACAACATTCTGCCCAGCGTGATGAACATCAGCGACCGCGAATTCGCCGAAGATTGCCGCGCGCAAATTCTGGATATGCTGGAAACCGGCAACGATGTCGCCGACCGCATCGAAAGTTTCTTCTTGCGGCTTTATCCATCTGAAAACTGAAGCTGGAAAGTAGGCTTGGCTAAAAATTGACGGCCTCAGCGGCTGCCCCTACAATCCGCGCCACAAATCGGCCACCCCGAAATTCAACCGGAGGAAATTTATGACTCAAGAACAGATGGAAAACGCGATGAACTTCATCGTTGAACAACAGGCGAAATTCTCGATTGACCTGGATAGGATGAAAGAATCGCATGAACAACGAATGAAAGAGATTGAAGCAGTTCAGACAGTACATCAGGAATTGATGGAGCAACTGACAGAAGCAAGCCTTAATGCATTCAAGGCAATCGCCGAACTCAGCAAAGCCCAAAAGCAAACCGATAAAAAACTATCAGAAACTGACGACCGGCTGAACATCTTGATCAATGTCGTCGAAACCCATATCAGCAATCACAACGGCAAACACTAGCCTGGCTTTCTCGTCGAATCATCGAAAAGGACACTTATGAAAACCCGCAAGAATTTCTCTTTCATCCTCTGCCTGATGTTGCTGCTTTCACTGATCGCAGCGCCGCCGTCCATCAAACCGATTCCTTCGGCGTCCCTGCTTCCAGTTTCCGAAGCGGCTTCGCGTCCGCCGGTTCGCGGCAAGCACGGAATGGTTTCTTCGGTCAGCCAGATCGCTTCGCAGGTTGGCGTGGATGTTTTGAAACGCGGTGGCAATGCCATTGATGCAGCCGTCGCAGTTGGATTGGCTCTTGCCGTCGTTTGGCCGGAGGCAGGCAATTTGGGCGGCGGCGGGTTTATGGTCATTCGCAAAGCCGACGGAACGGCAACGACTATTGATTACCGCGAAACGGCTCCGGCGGCAGCTTATCGAAACGTTTACCTGAACGAAAAAGGCGAGTACATCAAAGAGTCTTCCACCTTCGGCCATCTGGCAGCCGGAGTTCCCGGAACCGTGGCGGGAATGGCTTATGCAGTCGAAAAATACGGCAACCTGAAATGGGCTGACGTAGCCGAACCAGCACGCAAACTGGCGGCGGACGGCTTCCCTGTCTGGTATCAATTGGAAACCAGTTTGAAAAACGGCAGCAAAAATTTGTCGCGCAATGCCGAATCCAACCGCATCTTTTTGCGCGGCGGCAAGCCTTATGAAACGGACGAAATTTTCAAACAGCCGGAACTGGCGGCGACCTTCGAGCGGATGATAAAAAACGGCCCGCGCGAATTTTACGAAGGCAAAACCGCTCAGTTGATCGAAGACAGCATGAAGCGCGCAAAAGCGATGACCGGCAAAGATCAGTTGTGGATGACGCGCGAGGATTTGAAAAACTACAAACCGGTCGAACGCGCTCCGTTGCGCGGCAAATATCGCGGCAACGAAATCATCACCATGCCTCCGCCATCGTCAGGCGGCATTGCGATGATCCAGATGCTGAACATTCTGGAACGTTACGACCTGAAAAAAATGGGCGCAGGTTCGTCGCAGTCCATTCACGTCATGATCGAAGCCATGCGCCGAGCCTTTGCTGATCGCGCCGAATTTCTGGGCGATCCTGACTTTGTCAAAATTCCGGTCGCCGGACTGACTTCACGCGGATACGCCGACAAACTGGCGACTACGATTGATCCAAATCGCGCTTCGACTTCGCAGGAAATCAAACACGGCAACCCGACTGGCTTTGAATCCGAACAGACGACGCATTTCACAGTGGTGGACAAAGACGGCAACGTCGTAACGAACACTTACACGTTGAACGGCAGTTACGGCTGCCACGTGACGGTCGAAGGCGCAGGCTTTTTACTGAACAACGAAATGGACGATCTGGCGCCCGAACCCGGCAAGGCGAATATGTACGGCTTGATTCAGAGCGAAGCCAACGCCGTCGCCGCCGGAAAACGCCCGCTGTCTTCGATGACGCCGACGATTGTTTTGAAAGACGGCAAGTTCTGGTTCGCGTTGGGAAGCCCTGGTGGGCCAACGATCATCAACACCGTCACGCAAACCATCATCAACGTCATTGACCACGGCATGAACATCCAACAAGCGATTGACTGGCCGCGATTCCATCACCAATGGATGCCCGACGAAATCCGCTGGGAACCGTTGGGCATTTCGCCCGACACAATGCAGAAACTTACTTCGATGGGCCACAAATTCGCTGAACGTCCCGGCAACATGGGCGATTGCGAAGCCGTGATGATCGAAGACAAAACCGGCGTTCGACTGGGTGGCAGCGACGGGCGTCGCAATGGCCAATCAGTCGGTTATTGAAAGCTGGCAGTTCACAGCGATTTCCAGAGACTCAGGTTGCGAACTGCCAACTGTGAACTCTCCCCAGGAGGAACAACGCATGACCCCCCGTAATCTCGTTTTCCTGCTCTGCTGTGTGGTATTCGGCAGCGTCGCTATTCACCACATTTCAACCGGCAGCCAATCGGTCGCCGCTCAAGCCCGAATCGTTCGCGTTGCCGCAGCCAGCGGCGCAGTCGGCGGAACGATCAACATTCCCATCGAAATTGTTTCGCAAGGCGATGAAAACGCCATCGGCTTCAGTCTGACGTTTGATGCGGCGGTGCTCAGCAATCCGCAAGTCATGCTGGGCAGCGGCGCGACCGGCGCAACAATCAACAGCAACGCCGGTCAAGCCGCGCAAGGTAGATTTGGCGTGGCGCTGGCATTTCCTGCCAGCCAGAAATTCACGGCGGGAGTTCAGCAAATGGCTGTCGTGACGTTTTCAGTTGCCGCCAGTGCGAATTTCGGAACGACCAATCTTGGCTTCGGAGATCAGCCAGTCGTGCGCGAAGTCGCTGACATCACGGCCAATCCGCTGGCGGCGACTTTCACCGGCGGAGCCGTCAATTTGACCAAAGGTTTCGAAGCAGACGTTCAACCCAGACCAGACGGCGACAACAACGGAGTCGTTACCATCACAGATTGGACACAGGTCGGATTGTTCGTTGCTGGAATTGATACGCCTGCGCCCGGCAACGAATTTCAACGTGCCGATTGCGCGCCACGAAGCGGATTGGGCGACGGGAAAATTTCGATCATTGATTGGACTCAAGCCGGACGGTACGCCGCCGCGCTTGATGCTGCGACTCCGGCGGGCGGCCCGACAATGGCTACAAGTTCTTCGCTGGCAGATGGTGGTCGGTGGCCAGTGGCCGGTGGCCGGTTGTCACCCGCAGACTTAACTCCTAACGCGCCAAAGGTTCAGGCGCGCCGACTCCCGACTCCGGACGACCGATTCCCAACCTCTCTCTCCATAGAAATCGAAGCGCGCGGCAACGAAAACGCACTTGGGTTCAGCTTGATCTTCAATGCTTCGCACTGGCGCTTGCTGAGTGTCAAAGCCGGACGCGATGCCAACGAAGCCGTTCTGCACATCAATTCGACTCAGGCTGACCAGGGACGAATTGGCGTTGCTCTGGCAATGCCGATTGGCAAAACGATTGCTCGCGGCGAGCAGGAATTGGTGGTCTGCGAATTCGTGCCGATTGCCAGTCGCAAAGGCTTAGCCTTGCAATTCGACTTTGGCGACTTTCCGGTTCGACGCGAAATGGCCGACGTGGAAGCCAATCCGCTGATTGGCAACTTTTCCGTCGAAGGCCAGGAATCGAAATCGTTCATTGCGCTCTTGACGAAAAACAGCCGAGGGCAAGACGCGCTCTCAATTGTCGGAGACAATCTGTCGTCGGGAATTGAATCATCATTCGGCGACGATGCCTATTCGCTGTCTGGAACCTCAGTGACAGTGATTGATAGTCGAGGCAATGCTCTGCCCGCCCGGCTGCTTTATGTTTCACCAACCATTCTAAATTGCATCATCTCTGATCGAATTGCAGAAGGAACAGCAACCGTCATCGTCACCAATGCAAATGGTGACAATTTCCGCACGTTGATTGAGATCACTCGACGATAGCAAAGTGTCAGTAGCCCGCGCGTAAGCAAGGGCTTAGTTTACACAGGGCCAAGCCCTTGCTTACGCGCGGGCTACTGACACCATCTCTTCAAACTCAGATCGAATGCCAATATCGCCTCAACTTCGACAAGTTCATGTTCTGAAACGACTAAATAGTTTTAGAGCATAATCCCAATCACAACCATCATTTCACGGAGGACTTCAATGAAGGCACTTGCCCGTCTTTTGAAAACAAATCTTCGCTTCAGCCTGGCGCTCTGTCTGGTTGCAGCGACAGCAGCGTATTTTCTGACTTCAAATGCTGCTGCCGACCAAAAACGAAGTGGCGATAAAGCCAAACCCAAACCTGTCAGCAAACGAATTTCCAAAAAGACCGCTCCCAAACAATCTCGACAAAATTCCCCTGCCAATTTGCCGACGGAATTTGGCGGAGCCGCTCAATCAGCGAATGAAAATTGGCTGCAATTGTTGAACGCCGATCCGGTGCAGGAATTTTTCGGCCAATGGGTCAACGACGGCGAAAACCAATTCGGCACATCAGCCGATGCCAAAGCCCGCAAACATCACGTCAAAAAAGCCGACGAACCGGACAAGGCGATTCAGTACTTTTTGCGGAAACGCCTGCCCGAAGGCGAAACCGAATTGCCGGTCGAAAAATACTTTGAAGCTCAGGAAGCAATGCAACGAATGGAAGTGTTTTCGACTGCTGAAAACCGGCTGCTGTCGCGCGAAGAATTGAAAAGCTCTCCCGAACAGCCGCGCTTGGGAACGTGGACGCCGCTCGGCCCCGGCAACATCGGCGGACGCACGCGCACCATCATCATCAATCCGAACGACCCGAACACCATGTTTGCCGCCGGAGTGGCGGGCGGCATCTGGAAAACCACCAACGGCGGAACCAGTTGGACTCCGATTGCCGATTTGATCGCCAACATCGCCGTCACCTGCATGGCCTTTGATCCCAAAAACGCCAATACGATTTACGCCGGAACCGGCGAAGGATTTTCCAACGCCGACGGCGTTCGTGGAGCCGGAATTTTCAAATCCATTGACGCCGGAGCCACCTGGTCACGGTTGGCCAACACGGCCACATCCGATTTTTATTACGTCAACGACATCATAGTCAGCACCAACGACAGCCGCCGCATTTACGCTGCGACTCGATCCGGTGTCTGGCGCTCGACCGACGAAGGTTTGAACTGGACGGCTGTTTTGCCAGTCACAGTCAATGGCGGCTGTCTTGATCTGGCGGCGCGCACAGACCAACAAACTGACTTCGTGTTTGCCGCTTGCGGCAACTTCACGCAATCCACAATTTATCGAAAATCGAATGCTGAAGCTGGCGGAAGCTGGGACGTGGCCTTGTCCGAAACCGGCATGGGACGCACGGCAGTCGCAGTCGCTCCGTCGAATCAAAACATCGTTTATGCCGTTTCGGCGGCGTTCAGCGGAGCTTACACGCACGGCCTGCATGCGTTTTTCCGTTCGGACAATGGCGGCGGTTCGTTTACGCCTATGGTTCGCAACACCGACGCCAACAAAGTCAACACTTCGATTCTGTCCAATCCTCCGTTTGCCAGTTCCGTCGCCTGTAAAAACGGAACGGCAAACGATTTCAGCGGCCAGTCGTGGTACGACCTGACGATTGCGGTTGACCCGGCGGATTTCAATCGCGTCTGGGTGGGCAGCATTGACCTGGTGCGCTCCGACGACGGCGGAGCCAATTGGGGCTTCGGAGCTTTCGCTTATGAAAGCTTCGGCGGTTCGCTGATTTACGGCAAAGACAACCAGGTTCACCCCGACCAACACTTCATGGTTTTCCACCCGCAATACAACGGAACCACCAACCAGCAATTGTTCGTCGGCAACGACGGAGGCATCTGGAAAACGAGCAATGCTCGCGCACAGGTTTCCACCGGCCAGTTCGCCGCCTGCGATGCGCGCAACAACAAAGTCGCCTGGACGCCGCTGAACAATGGCTACGGCGTGACGCAGTTCTATCACGGCACGGTGTACCCGGACGGCAAGACTTATCTGGGCGGCACGCAGGACAACGGAACTCCGCGCGGAAACGACACCGACGGTTCCAACAAATGGAAAATGATTTTCCTGGCCGACGGCGGATATTCCGCAGTGGATTTTTTGAATCCCAGCACACTGTATGTCTCGACACAGGGCGCAGGATTCCGCAAATCCACCGATGGCGGAGCGACGTTTTCGACCGTAACTTTCGGCCTGGCTGGGAGCGTTTCGTTCATCACGCCCATGGTGCAAGACCCCAGCGATCCGGCGCGGTTTTACACCGGCGGCACATTGTTGTTCCGCTCGAACAAAATGACGTTCTGGGAACAGCTTGGCTCGCCATCAAGCGTCACCGGTTCGACCAGTGCGCTCAGCGCGTTCGCCGTTGCGCCGACCGATTCCAATTACGCGCTGTTTGGCCAGGGCGACGGTTCGATCACTCGCACCACGCGAGCTTTGGCGTTGTCGCCGATCAATCCATTGTCAGCCAGCTTTGAACGGTCAGCGCGTCCACGCACCGGAACGGTTTCGTGGGTGGCGTTTGATCCGACGGACAAGAACATCGCTTATGCGACTTACTCTACGTTCGGCGGTTCGCACGTTTGGAAAACAACGAACGCGGGCGAATCGTGGTCGGCGATTGATGGCACAGGCGGAGCAGGCATTCCGGATATTCCCGCGCATTGCATAGTCGTTGATCCGTCGAACACCGCGCGGTTGTATGTCGGAACCGATCTGGGCGTGTTTGTTTCGATTGACGGCGGAGCTACCTGGACGGTGGAAAACACCGGTTTCGCCAATGTGGTCACTGAAACGCTGGTGCTGAACACGGTCAATGGAGTGACTTCGCTGTACGCTTTCACGCACGGTCGTGGAGCGTTCAAAGTCACAGCCAACATGAGCGGTTGCAGCTTCGCGCTGTCGAAAACCGGTGACAGAGTTGCAGCGGCGGGAAGCGATTTGACCGTCAACGTGACGGTCGCTCCCGGCGGTTGCAATTGGCGAGCGGAGAGCAATTCATCCTGGATCACGATTCAATCCGGCGGCGCTGGCGGTTCGTCAAACGGCACAGTCAGTTTGAAAGTCGCCGCCAACACTGCCATCGGCCAACGCTTCGGCACGGTGAACATCGCCGGTCGCAGTTTCACCGTCACGCAAGACGGATTTTTCGATCTTGACGCGCCGACTGTTCGCATTACGACTCCGAATACGCCAACCGCCACCAGCAACGCCAACGCCATCGTTTTGAGCGGAACGGCAACCGACAATGTCGGCGTCGCCGCGGTTACCTGGCGAACCAATCGTGGATTCGGCGGCACGGCAAGCGGAACCACAAACTGGGCATTCTCTGCTCCGTTGATCGGCGGCAGCAACGAAATCACAGTGTTGGCGACCGACAACGCTGGCAATATCAGTCAGGCCAGAACTCTGACCGTCAATGTCACTCCGCCCGGCGCGTTTGTGACTGTGGCAGGAACCGGCGTCAACGGATTCAGCGGCGACAATGGAGCGGCAATCACCGCCAACATTTCCCGTCCGATTCGCATGACTTTTGATGCTGCGGGAAATTTGTACTTCGCCGATCTGAACAATCACCGCGTTCGGCGTGTGGCGACAAACGGCGTCATCACGACGGTTGCCGGAAACGGTACGCAAGGTTTCAGCGGCGACAACGGCCCTGCGACTTCGGCACAGTTGAACCAGCCGCTTGGCGTGGCGCTGGATCGCAACGGCAACCTGTTGATTGCCGATTGGGGCAACAACCGCGTTCGCCGAATCAATGCGGCAACCGGCGTCATCACCACAATTGCCGGAACCGGCGACACTGGTTTCAACGGTGACGGCGGAGCGGCAACCAACGCTCGCATCAACGGCCCTGAAAATGTGTTCGTAGACAAAGACAACAACATTTTCATCGCCGATTCCAACAACCATCGCATTCGCAAAGTCGCTGCCAGCGGCGCCACTATTTCCACAGTTGCCGGAACCGGCACGTCCGGTTTCAGCGGCGACGGTGGGCAAGCAACCGCGGCCAACCTGTCTTTGCCAACCGATGTTGTGGTGGATGACGCCGGAAACATTTACATCTGCGCGACAGGCAACAACCGCATTCGCAAAGTCACCGCCGACGGAGTCATCAACACCGTTGCCGGAAACGGCAACACGGCTTTCAACGGTGATGGAATTCTGGCGACGGCGGCGGCTCTGAGCGGCCCGCAATCCATCGCGCTGGATTCCGCAGGCAACATTTACATTGTGGATCGCGGCAATTTGCGAATTCGCCGGGTCACAGTCAACAACGACGCTATCAATACGCTGGCGGGCGGCAACAGCGGATTTTCGCCGGATGGTTCGTCAACGACGTTGGCGCGATTGAGCGCGCCGACCGGCATAGCGTTGGACGCGGCGGGCAATGTCTTTTTCTCTGACCGAGACAATTTCCGCGTTCGCCGCATCGCCAACGCGCTTAGCCCCGATACCGTTTCGCCAACCGTAGCCATTTCGTCACCGGCTCCGGCTGGCAGTTTCACCGCGACAACCAATCCGATTGCGTTAGGCGGAACTGCTAACGACAACGGCGCTGTCACACTGGTTCGTTGGAGCAATGACCGCGGCGGTAGCGGCACTGCCATCGGCACGGCTTCGTGGTCAATTTCATCCGTGACCTTGTTGCCGGGCGTCAACAACATCACCGTCACCGCGTGGGATGCCAGCGGCAACGCCGGTTCTGCGGTGTTGATGGTGAATTACCAGGCTCCGCAAGTTGTCGTGACTCTGGCCGGAACCGGTGCTGCGGCCAACAGCGCGGACGGCGGCCCGGCAAACGCAGCAGCATTGTGGACGCCTCGCGGGTTGGTGGTGGACGCAATGGGCAACGTGATTTTCGCCGACAACCTGAACCGTCGCGTTCGCAAAGTTTCTCCGGCAGGAGTCATCACGGCTTTTGCCGGAACCGGTGAAGTCGGTTCGGGCGGCGACGGCGGACAAGCCAAAGACGCGACATTCAATTCGCCGACCGGAGTGGCGATTGATGCCGCAGGCAATGTTTACATCAGCGACAGCAACACGCATCGCGTTCGCAAAGTCGCGCCCGACGGCGTCATCACCACGGTGGCTGGAACCGGCGTCGGTTTCGGCGGATACAACGGCGACGGCGTTTTGGCCAAAGACGCCGAACTGGCTGGGCCGCAAGGTCTGGCTGTGGACAAAGACGGCAACCTGTACATTGCCGACCGCAGCAACAATCGCATCCGCAAAATCACTGTTGCCGACGGCAAAATCAGCACAGTCGCCGGAACAGGCCTGTTCGGATTTTCGGGCGATGGCGGATTGGCGACTGAAGCCGATCTGTCATTGCCGACCGGTGTAGCCGTTGATGCCGCCGGAAACATTTACATCGCCGATCAAGGCAACAACCGCATCCGCAAGGTCAACGCCGCTGACAAGAAGATTTCGACCATTGCCGGAACCGGCGTGACAGGTTTCAGCGGTGATGGCGGGCAATCGGCTAATGCACAAATCAGCTTGTCGTTCCCGTCGTTTATGGTCGTGGATGCAGCGGGCGATTTGTTCTTTTCGGATCGCAGCAATCACCGCATTCGCAAAATCACCACCAACACAGGCGTCATCACAACTGTCGTCGGGACAGGAACCGCCGGATTCAACGGCGACGGCACGACACCAAGCGCAACGAATCTGAGCTTCCCGGTTGCAGTCGCTGTTGATGGATCGGGCAACCTGTTTATCTCCGACAGTTCGGTCAATCGTGTGCGACGCACTCGACCGGCGGACGGTTTGCGAACGATTGCGACGGTATCCGCCGCCAGCTTTTCGCAAATGGCAGGCGTAGCTCCAGAAGAAATCGTGGCCGGGTTCGGCCCCGGTTTGGCGTCATCTGTGGTGGTGGCGAATTCGTTGCCGCTGCCGACTGCGCTGGGCGGAACCACGGTCAAGGTGCGCGACAATCTGAACGTCGAACGCCTGGCTCCGCTGTTCTTCGTTTCGCCGGATCAGGTGAATTACCAGATTCCCGGTGGAACTGCTGCGGGATTGGCGACGGTGACTGTGACAAATCCTTCGGGCGAAACGGTCATCGGGTCGGTAATGGTTTCCAACGTTGCGCCGAGTTTATTCAGCGTCAATTCCAGCGGAACCGGCCCGGCGGCGGCAGTCGTCTTTCGCCGCAATGCCGCCGGAGTGGACACGTTTGAATCCGCGTCCGGGCCAATTGACCTCGGACCCGCGGGCGACATCGTGCTGCTGATTCCGTTCGGAACCGGCTTGCGCGGATTGACAGACGTGTCGAACACCAGCGCCACCATTGGCGGAGTCAATGCTCCGGTGTTTTTCGTCGGAGCGACTCCGGGGCAAATCGGACTCGATCAAGCAAATCTGCTGATTGATCGCAGTTTGATTGGCAAAGGAACCGTAGACGTGGTGCTGAAAGTGGATGGCAAAACCGCCAACACCGTCACCATCACGATCAAGTAGGCGTGGCAATCAACGCAGGAAGAAGTGGCTGACTTCGCTTCTTCCTGCGTTGTTCATTTGGCAATTTTCTCAAAGGTCTTGTGGTTTGAAGGTGTGAACAGCCTGCACATACAACGCGCGTTCGTAAGCTGTCGGGTCTGAGCAATGAAGCTGACTCAAACTGCCGCGCATCTGAGCGACGGAAACGTATTCGTGCTTATCCATCCATTCCAGCATCGCACGTTCGATCAAACCGATTTGCGGCAATCCGCGTTCGTAAAGCACCGAACACAGCATCGTCACGTTCGCGCCAGCCATCAACAATTTCAAAGCATCTATCGCCGAATGCACTCCGCTGGTGGCGGCCAGTTGCGCGCGGATTTGTCCATACAAGATCGCTATCCAACGCAGCGGCAATCGAATGGACGACGAGCGACTGAACAGCACATTCGTCTTCACCTCCAACGCTTCCAGATCGAAATCGGGTTGATAAAACCGATTGAACAGCACCAGCGCATCCGCGCCCGCGTTGTCCAGCCGCCGTGCCATGTTGGCGAAGCTGCTGAAAAACGGACCGAGCTTCACGGCGACAGGAATCTTAACGGCGGCTTTCACTGCCGCGACGATGTCCAAATAATTCTGCTCGACTTCAGCGCCTGTGAGTTCAGGATCAGTCGGGATCGAATAAATGTTCAGTTCCAAGGCATCCGCGCCCGCTTCGTAAATGCGTTTGGCGGATTCCGTCCAACGCCCCAACGCTGTGCCGTTCAAACTGGCGATGATAGGAATGTCCACCGCCTGTTTGGCGCGGCGAATGTGTTCCAGATAAGCATCCAGCCCGAATTGCAGAAACTCCGGTTCGGGAAAAAAGCTCAAGGCTTCGGCAAAACTTTCGGTTCCGTGCGTCAAGTGGTGATGCAGTTCGTAACGTTCCAGCATCAATTGCTCTTCAAACAACGAATACAACACGACGGCGGAAGCGCCCGCGTCAGCCATGCGTTTGATGTTGTCCAGATTCTGCGACAGCGGCGAAGCGGACACGACCAACGGCGTCCGCAAAGTCATTCCCAGATAGTTGGTCTGCAAACTCATTCCTTACCCTCCGCATTGTTTTTGGATTCCACCGAAGCGACTTGATGCGACACCAACGATTCATACAACCGCCGCCGCGCCGTCACGTCTTGCTGAGCCTGTTCAAACAACCGCGCGGCTTCGCCTGGATGACTCTTGGTCAACATCTTGAAGCGGTTTTCCATCAGCAAATAATTTTCAATCGGGACTTTCAACGCGGGCGAATCCAACGACAGCGCGTGTTCATGTTCAGGGTGATAGCGATACAACAGCCAATGCCCGGCGTTGACGGCGGCTTTTTGGTTTTGCATCGCCGTGGTCATGTTGATGCCGTGCGCGATGCAGTGACTGTAAGCGATGATGAGCGAGACTCCGTCGTAAGCTTCGGCTTCCAGAAAGGCCTTCAGCGTGTGTTCGTCGCGCGCGCCCATTGCCACGCCGGCGACGTAAACATTGCCGTAACTCATCGCCATCAAGCCCAAATCTTTTTTGCGAGCGTGCTTGCCTCCGGCGGCGAACTTGGCGACGGCGGCACGCGGCGTGGCTTTGGACATCTGGCCGCCCGTGTTCGAGTAAACCTCTGTATCCAGCACCAGAATGTTGACGTTGCGTCCGCCGGCCAGCACGTGATCCAGGCCGCCAAAGCCAATATCGTAAGCCCAGCCGTCGCCGCCCACGATCCAGATGCTCTTTTTGACCAACAAATCCGCGAGCGGCAACAGCAATTTGGCTTCATCGGATTTCAAACCGTGCAGCTTTTCTTTGAGCGTCGCCACGCGCTCGCGCTGTTCGTAAATGTCGGCTTCGTCTTTTTGCTGAGCGGTCAGAATCGCCGAGGCCAGTTCATCGCCAATCCGAGAAGCCGATTTTTTCAAAAGCTCTTCGGCAAACTCGCGCTGTTTGTCGAGCGAGACGCGAAAGCCCAATCCGAATTCGGCGTTGTCTTCAAACAATGAGTTTGCCCAAGCCGGGCCGCGCCCTTCGGCGTTTTGCGCCCACGGAGTAGTCGGCAAATTCGCGCCGTAAATCGAAGAGCATCCAGTCGCGTTGGCAATCAACGCGCGGTCGCCGAACAGTTGCGAGAGCAATTTCAAATACGGCGTTTCGCCGCAACCCGAACACGCGCCGGAAAATTCAAACAGCGGTTGCTGCAACTGCTGTTGGCGGATGTTTGAGATTTTGATCAGCCGCCGGTCGGTTTCAGGAATGGTCAAGAAGAATTCCCAGTTGTCGCGTTCGGCGGCGCGCAGCGGCGGTTGCGGAACCATGTTGATGGCTTTCAGCCGCGCTTGAGATTTGTTTTTGGCCGGACATACGTCCACGCAAATGCCGCAGCCTGTGCAATCTTCGGGCGCGACTTGAATGGTGTATTTCTGCCCCGCCCATTCGCGGTCTTTGGCGTCGCAGGCTTTGAACGTGGCGGGCGCTGCGGCCAGATGCTGCTCGTCATAAACTTTGATGCGAATTACGCTGTGCGGACAAACCATCGCGCATTTGCCGCATTGAATGCAGACCTGCGCGTCCCAAGCCGGAATTTCCGCCGCGATGTTGCGCTTTTCCCAGCGCGCTGTGTTCGTCGGAAAGACTCCATCCACAGGCATGGCGCTGACCGGTAAGGCATCTCCGCGCCCGGCGAAAATTTCGCCCAGCACGTTGCAAACAAACGGTGGGGCATCAAGAAAAGCCGACGGCGGCATTTCCAAGTGGCCGTTGAGTTTTGTCGGCAGCGTGACTTCGTGCAGATGCGCCAGAGCTTCATCCACCGCGCGCAGATTCATCCGCACAATCTCTTCGCCCTTTTTGCCGTAGGTTTTCTGGATGGATTCCTTGATCGCGGCAATGGCTTCGTCGCGCGGCAACACGTCGGCGATGGCGAAAAAGCAAACCTGCAAGACGGTGTTGTTCTGTTTGCCCATGCCGCTTTCGCGCGCCACACGGTCGGCGTTGATGACGTAAAACTTCAGCCGCTTGTCCAGGATTTGTTGCTGCGTGCGACGCGGCAAATGTGCCCAAACTTCTTCCGCCGCGTAAGGCGTGTTCAGCAAAAAGACTCCGCCGGGTTCGATCAACTCCAAAACGTCGTGGCGTTCCAGCAACACAGGCTGATGACAAGCGACAAAATGCGCCTGCCGGATCAAATAGCTCGAACGAATCGGCAACGGCCCGAAACGCAAATGCGAGACGGTTTCGGAGCCTGACTTTTTGGAGTCGTAAACGAAATAACCTTGCGCGTAATGTTCGGTTTGTTCGCCGATGATCTTGATGGAGTTTTTGTTCGCGCCAACCGTGCCATCCGCGCCGAGTCCGTAAAACACCGCCCGCGTCACGTTGGCAGGTTCGATGGAAAAAGCCGCGTCGAAATCCAGACTGGTGTGGCCGACATCGTCGCGGATGCCTATGGTGAAGTGATTTTTCGGCTGCGGCTGCGACAGATTGTCGAACACAGCTTTGACCATAGCGGAAGTGAATTCTTTGGATGACAAACCGTATCTGCCGCCGACCAAGCGCGGCGGCGCGGCGAGTGAGGCTTCGTGCAGCGCCGTCACGCAATCCTGGTAAAGCGGTTCGCCCGCGCTGCCGGGTTCTTTGGTGCGGTCGAGCACAGCGATGGCTTTGGCGGTTGCAGGCAAAGCGGCGACAAAACGCGCGGCATCAAACGGACGATACAATCGCACTTTGATGACGCCGACTTTTTCGCCTTGCGCGTTCAGCGCGTCCACGGTTTCGTGAACGGTTTCCGCGCCCGATCCCATCAGCACGACGATGCGTTCGGCATCGGGCGCGCCGTGATATTCGTAATGCCCGTACCGCCGCCCGGTCAGTTCGGCAAACAGATTCATTGTTCGTTCAACGACGTTAGCGCATTCGACATAAAACGGATTGACGGTTTCGCGGCCTTGAAAATAAACGTCAGGGTTTTGCGCCGTGCCGCGCAAAGTCGGATGGTCCGGCGACAAAGCCCGCGCGCGAAGTTCGGCAATCTGCGCGTCGTCCACAAACGCGCGCAGCACTTCATCGCCGAGCGGTTCGATCTTGGCGATTTCGTGCGAGGTGCGGAAGCCGTCGAAGAAATGCAAAAACGGCAACCGCGATTGCAGACTCGCCGCGTGCGCGATCAAGGCAAAATCCTGCGCTTCCTGCACGGAGTTCGAGCAAAGCATCGCCCAGCCGGTGGCGCGCGCGGCCATCACGTCGCCGTGGTCGCCGAAAATCGAAAGTCCCTGCGCCGCCAACGAACGCGCCGCAATGTGAAAGACCGTCGGAGTCAATTCGCCTGCGATCTTGTACATATTCGGAATCATCAACAGCAGCCCTTGCGAAGCGGTGAACGTGCTGGCCAGTGCGCCGGTTTGCAACGCGCCGTGAACCACGCCCGCCGCGCCGCCTTCGCTTTGCATTTCCACGACTGCCGGAACAGTTCCCCACAAATTCAGTTTGCCTTGCGCGGCCCAGGCGTCAGCCCATTCGCCCATCGGCGAAGCAGGTGTGATTGGGTAGATGGCAATGACTTCGCTTAAGCGATAAGCGACCGAGGCAACGGCTTCGTTACCGTCCAGGGTAAGAAATTCTCTCACGGCGGATCCCTCCTCTTGTTCGGACAGCGTCTGTTAATTACGATGCGAGGCAGCAAGGCTTATGCCAACGCAATTTCAAGCAGTTACAAGATTTGAGGTGTGCAAAGTTGCTCAACGCTGAGCAAAATTGCTCAGCGGCAAGTTTGTTTACTTCCAGCTTCATCAACCAAGCGAGGTGTTTATGATGAGTTCGCGCGTTCGGATCATTGTGCTTCTGTCCCTGTTTTCGTTCATCGCTTTCGGCCAAGCACCGAAAGAAGCGTTGCCTTATTTCACCGAACCTTCGATCTCACCTGATCGAACAGAAATCGCCTTTGTTTCCGGCGGCGACATCTGGACGGTTCCGGCGGGTGGTGGCGACGCGCGCTTGTTGGTGGCGCACGCGGCCAACGAATCGCGTCCGCAGTATTCGCCTGACGGCAAGCGGCTGGCCTTCGTTTCCAACCGCACGGGCGGCGGCGACATTTATGTTTTGACTTTGGCGACTGGCGATTTGCGGCGGCTGACATTTGACGACGGCAACGATCAACTCGACGGCTGGTCGCGCGATGGCCGCTGGATTTACTTCACGTCATCCGGCAAAGACATCGCCGGAATGAGCGACATCTTCTGCGTCGGCAGCGAAGGCGGCACGCCGATGCAGGTAACTGCGGATCGTTACACCAGCGAATTCTTTTCCGCGCCTTCGCCGGACGGCAAAACTTTGGCGTTTGCCGCGCGCGGCATCGGCTCGGGGCAATGGTGGCGCAAAGGCCACAGCCACATTGACGAAAGCGAACTCTGGCTGCTGAACGACGGCGGCAAGTACGAACAAGTCGTCGAACGCGGCGCAAAGAATCAATGGCCGATGTGGAGCGCCGATGGCAAAACATTGTTTTTCACTTCTGACCGCAGTGGCGCGCAAAACCTCTGGTCGAAACAAACCGGCACAAACACACAAGCCAAACAACTGACCAAATTCACCAGCGGTCGCGTCTTGTGGCCGACGATCAGTTACGACGGCAAGACGATTGTCTTTGAACGCAACTTCGGCTTATGGAAATTCGACACCGCCAGCGGTCAATCCAGCGAAGTGCAAATTACTCGGCGAGGCGCGCCCACTGGCCCCAACATTGAACATCTGGCGCTGACCAACGGCTTCGGGGACTTGGCGCTTTCGCCGGACGGCAAAAAAATCGCCTTCGCCGTGCGCGGAGAAATCTTCGCGGCGGCTTCCAGAGACGGCGGCGACGCAGTGCGCGTCACTCGCACTGTCGCGGCGGAAAGCGATGTGGTTTGGTCGCCAGACAGCAAACGCATTGCCTACGTTTCGGAGCGCGATTCTGCGCCGCACCTATTTTTGTATGACTTCACCGCCAATGCCGAAACGCAACTGACCAACACGCCCGCAGCCGACGCCGTGCCGCGCTTTTCGCCCGACGGCAAATTGATCGCCTTCGTTCGCGACGGCAAAGAGCTTCGCGTTTACGAAACCGAATCCAAACAGGAACGCAAACTCGCCGACGCCAAAATGGAGCGTCCGCCGTTTATGAACAATCGTTCGTTCGCGTGGTCGCCCGATGGCAAGTGGCTGGCGTTTTCAGCAACCAGCGCAAAATCCTTTCGCAACATTTACGCAGTCGCGGCTTCAGGCGGCGAAGCCAAACAACTCAGTTCGCTGGCCTCGGTTTCGGGCAGTTCGATTTCGTGGCATCCGGACGGAACTTACCTGCTGTTTCAAACCAACATGCGAACCGAAAGCGGCCAGATCGCCCGCGTGGATTTGATTCCGCGCACGCCGAAATTCCGCGAAGACCAGTTCCGCGATTTGTTCCGCGAAGAGTCTCCGCGCAATCCGGCGATTGAGCGCCGCGCGCAAACTCCGCCGCCGCAAACTCCGCCGGCAGCCGAACCCGCTGATAAAAAGTCCGCGAACAAAGCAGTTGAAATCGTCTTCGACGGCATCCGCCAACGCCTGAGCCTGTTGCCTGTAGGCGTTGACGTGGCTTCGCTGACGGTCAGTCCCGACGGCAAAACTTTGTTGATGACGGCCAGCGCCGAAGGTCAGACGAATCTTTACACATGGTCGCTGGATGAATTGTCCAGAACTCCCGCCGTCGCGCGGCAACTGACTTCGACACCCGGATTCAAAAGCGACGCTCAGTTTTCGCCCGATGGCCGCGAAGTCTACTTCCTGGAACAAGGCCGCATCGGCGTCATCAATCTGGACACGCGGCTGCCGCGCGCGTTGAGCGTAACAGCCGAAATGGACGTGGACTTTCATCAAGAAAAACTGGCCGTCTTCCAACAAGCCTGGGCCTTGCAGCGCGATCATTTTTACGACGACAAATTCCACGGCGCGAATTGGGAAGCCGTCCGCGCCGAATACGAGCCGCGCATCGCCGGAGCGCGCACGCCGGACGAAATGCGTCGCATCCTGAATCTGATGGTCGGCGAATTGAACGCTTCGCATTTGGGCGTGTCGGCTCCGTTCGGCGGCGGGAATCAAACAGGCGGGGCCGCGCCGGTCGGCAAACTCGGCCTGCGATTCGACCGCAACGAATACGAAAGCAACGGACGATTGAAAGTGACTGAAGTCATCACGCTCAGCCCGGCGGCCATCGCGGGCGGCATCAAAGCCGGTGATTACCTGCTGGCGGTGGATGGCGCACGCATCAACGCGCAAACCAATCTGGACGAATTGCTGCAATACAAAACCAATCGCCGAGTCGCGCTGACGGTTTCGTCATCCGCCGATGGTTCCAGTCCGCGCGAAGTTGTCGTTCGCCCAACAACAACCGGCACCGAAAAAGGTTTGCTCTATCGCCAATGGGTTGAAGAAAACCGCGCCTACGTCGCCAAAGCGAGCAACGGGCGATTGGGTTACGTTCACATGCCGGATATGTCGGCGCAATCGCTGGCGCAGTTGTACACAGACCTGGACGACGAAAACCACTCGCGCGAAGGCGTGGTCGTGGACGTTCGCAACAACAACGGCGGTTTCGTCAATGTTTACGCGATTGATGTGCTGGCGCGGCGCGGTTATCTGACGATGACACAGCGCGGAATGCCGTCGGCTCCGGCGCGCAGCTATCTTGGCCAACGTTCGCTGGAAGCGCCGACAATTCTGGTCACAAACCAACATTCGCTTTCTGACGCCGAAGATTTCACCGAAGGTTATCGTTCGCTGAAACTCGGCAAAGTCGTCGGCGAACCAACCTCCGGCTGGATCATTTACACCTGGAATTTGTCGCTGCTGGATGGCAGTGGTTTCCGCATGCCTCGCGTCCGCGTGCAAGACAACACAGGCCAGACGATGGAACTGAATCCGCGCCCGGTGGATATGCCTGTCACTCGCCCCATCGGCGAAAGCTACACCGGACGGGACAGTCAGTTGGACACGGCAGTGCGCGAGTTGCTGAAACAGATTGACAGCAATAAGACAGGACGTGCTGCCAGCAATGGAAAGTGAGTAAGTACATGAACGAACCTATTCTTCCAATCACTGATGTAGACAAGTCACTTTCGCTCGAGGACTTCGACCGCGATATGGACGACCTCGCAGACGGGCTGGAAGGACTACCGATTCTCCCACAGGATTTCTCTCGAAAAGATATTTATTCGGATCACGACTAAAAGATGAGCAAAAGAATGCAACAAACCATCTCTCCGATTGACGGTTCGATTTACGCCGAACGCCAACTCTCAACTCCGCAACAAATCGAAACCACACTGGCCAAATCCGCCGCCGCGCAAACCGGCTGGCGGCGAGTTCCCGTCAGCGAACGTGCGGCAATCTGCCTGCGTGTGAAAGACTGGCTGGTCGAAAACTCCGACGAAATTGGCCAAGAATTGACCTGGCAAATCGGGCGGCCAATTGCCTACAGCCCGTTCGAGCTTCGTCGAGGTTTCAACGAGCGCGTCAATTTCATGTGCGACATCGCCGAACACGAACTCGCCGACATCCCCATTGAGCCGAAAGAAAATTTCCAGCGATTCATTCGCCGCGAACCCGTCGGCACGGTGTTGGTCTTGGCTCCCTGGAATTATCCGTGGCTGGCTTCGGTCAACGCTGTGGTTCCGGCAATTCTGGCGGGCAACAGCGTTGTGCTGAAAATCGCGCCGCAAACTCCGCTGGTGGCCGAACGCTACGCCGAAGCCTTTGCCGCAGCCGGTTTGCCAGCGGGCGTGTTCCAGTTCCTGCACATTGACCACGCCCAAGTCGCCGAAGTCATCCGGGATTCGCGCATTGGCTTTGTCGCTTTCACAGGTTCAGTCGCCGGAGGCCACGCCGTGCAGCGGGCAGCGAGTGAACGCTTCATCGCCACGGGCTTGGAACTCGGCGGCAAAGACCCGGCTTATGTTCGACCTGACGCCAATCTGGAAGCCGCGATTGAAAATCTGGTGGACGGCGCAATGTTCAACTCAGGCCAATCATGCTGCGCGATTGAGCGGATTTACGTTCATCAAGACGTGTTCGACAAATTTGTCGAAGGCGCGGTTGAACTGACCAAGCAATACAAACTCGGCAATCCTCTGGAAGACGGCGTCACGCTGGGGCCGATGGTTCGCACCGACGCCGCCGACAAAGCTCGCGCTCACATCGCCGAAGCCTTGTCGAGAGGCGCGAAGGCGTTGATTGACGAATCGTTGTTCCCGATGAGCAAAGCCGGAACGCCGTATCTGGCTCCGCAAATTCTGACGAACGTGGATCATTCGATGCTGGTGATGACCGAAGAAACCTTCGCGCCGGTTGTCGGAATCATGCCGGTCAAAGACGACGCCGAAGCCGTTCGGCTGATGAACGACAGCAAGTACGGTTTGACGGCTTCGCTGTGGACTTCGGACGTGGACGCAGCCTTGAGCATCGGCGACCAAATCGAAACCGGCACGTTTTACATGAACCGCTGCGATTATCTGGACCCGGCGCTGGCTTGGGCCGGCGTCAAAGATTCCGGGCGCGGCTGCACGCTGTCTCGGCTCGGTTTTGACGCTTTCACGCGACCAAAGTCATTTCATTTGCGGTTGAGCGTATGATCCATTCGCACTTGGCAATTTTGTTCCGTGAGGACGGCGTAGCGTTTCCAGCCTACGCCGCCTCATTCTTGGAATTGTGAGTGGACGATAAGTTGCCGGATAAATTATTGGCGTTTTTCTCTCTGCCGGATTAGACTCCCCGCCGCTCGCCCAACGTTGCTCAGCACGCGAGCACTCAAGCCCCGAAAGCCGCTCTCTTCCCACAAACCGCCAAAGGAGAGAGGCCGACATTTCCTGATCTATTCACTTGTATTCTGTCGCAAGCCGCCCCCCGCTTTCATCGGAACAGCCTATGAATATTTTTCTCGGAATCAGTCCTATTGGTGATGAATCGTCGTTGTCGGATGCCTGCAAAGCCATTGTTGCGCAAGCCCGACGAAAAGGATTGGCTGACAATTGGTCATTGGCCGAACTCGGCGCGGACGAAGATGATTTGTGTTGGTTGATGGATTGGAGCCGCGCCTTGCGCGAACCGTTGATACGGCGTTGGCTGGAATCGTCCGCGCATCGCGCGGCATTTGGGAGCGTGTTGTTGCTTTTCGCCGCTGAATACACGCGCCGCAGTTTGCCGCGCGATGGCGATTGGGATGTGCCTGCCGTCTGCTGCTTCGCGCCGGCAACGCGGGCGCGGTTGTTCGACGGCGAGGAACCTTCCGCCGCGCATCAACAAGCAATGGTGGAAGCGGCGGGACGGTTGAAATTACGCCGGACGGCAAATGGTGCGGCAACTGACCTGCGCGTGTTGTTGCCGCTGCAAACCGGATTGACTGAAGTAGACGCCTGCCGACATTTGCCGCAATGGCTGGCGGGCGCGGAACTGCCCTTTGCGCTGCGCTCATTGCTTGATCCGCAAACCGGCAGCTCAAGTTTTCGTGCTTTCCGGCAAAGCTGCCGCGGTTTTCAACAAAGGCAGCTCTCCGAGCAGGAATTGCGCCGCGAATTGAGCGGCTCGCCGTGGTGTTTGCCGCAATGGATAGAACCAATGCTCTACGCCCTGCGCGCCGCGCAACCGGCAATGCCGGTTGTTACGCCAATCACCGCCAACACTCCTCATCAAGCGAGTCAGGACATCTTCGCCGCCGTTGATTTGGATGAAACCCGGCCTCTGCTTCCCGCAATGAGCGCCGCCATTCGCGCCGTCAATGCAAGCGCGGATACGCGACAAATCGGACGTGAACCGTGGTCGTTGGCCGAATTGCAACCGAGCGATTACGACTTCATCTGGTTGCGCGTTTGGCTGAAACGGCTGGATGCCGCAACACTCCACGAATGCGCGACGAACGACGCGAGCTTCGACACCACGGCGGGCAGGGTCAAATGGAACGAGGCGCTTGGGCTGCTGTTGCTGTTTTGGCTGAGCGAAACGGCGCGGCGCAAAACCGTCGAGGGCGAATTGTGGCCCTGCGTCGCCACGGGGCATTTTGAACCGACCGTCTCAAGCGAAGCCGAAACGCAAAACCTGCTGTTCACGCAAGGTCAGCCATCGGGACTGCTGCGAGACTTGCTGCGAGCCGCCGTCAACCGTTTTTCTTTGCGCCACACTTTGGATCAACCCGGCACGCAACGTTGGGTCAACACGGTCTTTCTGCAATTCGGCTTCACGCATCGCGGCTTTCGACAACGCCTGCCGGACTGGTTGGACGAACAAGCGCCGCAAACCGTCGAGGCGCTGCGACAAGGCAGCAAAAGTTTTCGGCAATTGTGGCAGGACTTGCAAACGCTCCGATTCAAATCGCTGTCGCCGGAGCAGGCACGACCAAAACTGGAAAATAGCCCCTGGCTGTTGCCCGAATGGATTGAAGACGCAATAACGCTGGCAACGGCATCCGCTGTCGTGCTGAGCGAGGATACGCCGCCGCCCGATACGTTCATCACGCAGCCTATGTTGCGTTGGCACGATGGCGGCGCGCCGCATTTCACTTGTCGGATTGCGGCGCATTTATCCGCCTTGAACGTGCAGGAAGCTTTCTATGACGTGTGGATCGGCGGACGACTGGCGGAGCGGTTGCTGCAACAGGCGAACGGCAGTTATACCCCAGTGCAATCGCAAACCGTCGTTTTTCCATTCGATCAGCCGACAATCACAGCCAGTCTGGTCAATCCAGAAGGCGAAACCGTGGCGAGTTGCGATCTGGAATGCTGGCCGCCGGATGAAGACGTTGCGCTGTATCGAATGCCTTCGGGCGAACGTTTGCCCGACGCTTACACGGCGAATCTGAGCGCCAATGCAAACTATGCGCTGCTGACCACCGCCGATCTGACCGTCGAACCGCAACCGAACGAATGGCAATTGGCCGATTCGCAACAAGCGAGGTTGTACCGTTTGCCCGCCGGCAATTGGCCGACGCACATTCGCGCGCTGCTCAATGGCGAGTTGCTTTGGACTCCGAATCTGCAACAAACAGCCAAGCTGCCGGTTTGGATCAATCAGATCGGCGTTTTTCCGTCGGAAGACCGCGCCATCGTCTGGGGCAAAGAGTTTCGGATCAAGATCATTCACCCGCCTGAAGTGACCGTGCGTTATGCGCGTTGCCGAGGACGTGCGCTTGAAATCACACCGGACAGCGGAGCCACGACCATTGCCGGCCCGCTCGTCGTCACGCCTGAATCGGACGCAAGCAAGTTGGACATCCGGCTCGGCCTGCAAAAAAACGGGCAGCGATGTTCAATCCAGCGCCCCGTGAAACTGAAGGTGGTCGGCGCGGCTCATCTGACGGCGGAAGGTTGGCAATCGCTGCACAAACATAGCCGGTTCACCGTGGAACAGGCCAAACGCGACTTGTTCAAACTCGTCGTTCCCGCCAATTGGGGAACGCAAGCCTTGAATCTCAATCAGCTTTTCCTGTTCGAGGGAGACGGCGTATCGCATCGCACACCGCGCCGCATCGGTGCGCTGGGCGAATTGCACGGCTGGGGCGCGCCGTTGCACGTTCGGCAGATGTTTAACTTTTCCGCCGCCAGCCGCTCGCTGTGGGTGGCCGGAAGCGTGGTGAACACCGGCGTGATCGAGGATGCGATTTGCGAATCGCTGCCGAACGGAACGGCGCGATTGATTCGTTTGCGGCTTCATCGGCGAATCGAGCCGGATAACCAATATGGAGTGTTTTGGTGGGATGCCGGCGGCAGGCTGATTCGGCTGACGCCCAAAACCAGCGACACCGCCGAAGACGCCTGGTGGTGGGTGTGCGATTTGCCGGACGATTGCACCGAACCGCTGGCCGTCGCCGTGGCGTTTGCGGGCGCGCGGCAGGGAGCTTGGTGGCCTGAGCGACGCTGGGCGCAGGCATTGCCCGAATTGACCGCTCAAAATGCCGGACAAACAGCGGCGTTGATTCGCTGGTTTCATCTGCCGCTGCTTGAGCAAGGCGCGTTGGCTGTTGTGCGTCCGCTGCTTCATCAACACGCCGTCGCCTTCCTGCGCGCGTGGTTGCTTGATGAAGCTTTGCCGAACGGCCTGGAAACGCCGCCGCGCGATGAAGCCTGGCTGGCCGCGCTGCGAACGCTGCTGCGCGAATGGCAGCCGGACCCTGAATCCGCGCGCCATACGTTGCTCGCGCTGACCAAGACAGACAGCGACGAAGAGTTGTCGGATTACTTGATTGACGCGGCCAAGCGACTGGTCAGTGTTGATCCGTTGCTGTTGGCCAAAGCGCTGCGGGTTTGGCGGCATCCACAACGTCGCACTCTGCTGGAACAGTTGCGCCAACATTTCGCAGGCGGACGGAACATCACACACGCCAAACAATCCTTGCTCGCCGCTGCCGCTGCCGATTTGAACCTTGCTCAACCCTTTATCACCCAGGGCATTTTGGCGCGAGCAGCAACCACCCTGACGCAACCCAATCTGGAACTCGTCCACGAAAACAACCTGGCGCTGGCCGTGCGTCACACTTCGCTGCGGCGGCTGTTGACGTTGCATCTTCTCGAAAACCTTTAATCCCGGAGCCAAACAATGACTCAGCACAATGAACAAAGAAGTCTTGCCCAACTCGACGCTTTTACTTTCGCCAACAACCTGCGCAGCCGTCTGGTGGAGTTTTCGCTGGATCGCAACTTCGTGCGCGAACCGAAACTGACGGAGCTTTGTCGCCGCCTGTGGGCAGGGCCGGCGGAAACCGGAGGCTTGGTCAGCGAGTTGTGGGTGGAAGGCGCGTTTCCGGCGGAAGCTTCGACCGAAACGCTGGATTCGCTTGTGCGGCAGGGGTTGTTTGATGCGACGCTGGCAAATTACCTGGGTCACGATGATGCCGTTCCCCGACATCGGCAGCTTTACGCGCACCAGTTCAAGGCGATTCAGCAGGCGCAACGCCGTCAGGCCGATCAATCGCGTCCGGCGTTGGTCGTCACGGCAGGCACGGGCGCCGGCAAAACGGAAAGCTTTCTGTTGCCGGCGCTCAATGACCTATTCGCCAATCGCGGCGCAGGAGCGGGCGTCAAATGCATCATCCTGTATCCGATGAACGCGCTGGTAAACGATCAAGTGGATCGGCTTTACCAATGGTTGCAAGGTCAAAGCGAGGTGACGCTGTTTCACTTCACCAGCGAAACGCCCGAAGACCGCCGCCGCGCCGACGATCAAGACATTCCCAAATGGGAGCCTTGCCGCAAACGCACGCGCAAGGAAGCGCGCGGGCTTGAGGACCGCCACGGACGAAGCTTGTCGCCGAACGATCCGGCGTTCGGGCGTGTGCCGGATATTCTGATCACCAATTACTCGATGCTTGAATACATGCTTTGCCGCCCGCAGGACGCCATCTTTTTCGGCGATGCTCTGCGCACGCTGGTGTTGGACGAAGCGCACCTTTACACCGGCACGCTGGCGGCGGAAATCACTCTGCTGTTGCGGCGGTTGACCGAACGCTGCGACGTGCGCGCCGAACAACTGTTGCACATTGCCACGTCCGCCACGATTGGCCGCGAAGGCGCTGACGGCGACAAAGAGTTGCGCCAGTTCGCCGCCACGCTCTTCAGCAAGCCGCCGGAGTTGGTTGAAGTCATTCGCGGACGGCAGCGGCGCATAGAGTTGGCGGAAGTCGCCGATCCGGCGCAAACGCCAGAATGCGCCGTGGCGGCGCGCGAAGCCTGGCTGACGGCCCCGACGTTGACGATGGACGACAAGGGCAAACCGCAATTGGCGACCGGTGCCGAAGCCTGCGCGCACCTTGCGCGGCGATTGCCGCAATTGGTTGATGCGGTCGCGGTTGAAAAGGCGCGGCAACAAGCCAACGATCAGCCTGCGTTGTTGCTGCGAAACTCGCTGGCGCACGCGCGGCTTGTGCATCAGGCGTCGGAAATTTTGTGGGAAAAGAAACGGCTGCCTTTGCGCGAACTGGCGGCGGCGCTGTGGCGCGAACAAAGCGAAGAGGCGTTACGCGCCACGATTACGCTCTTGCAATTGGGCGCGGCGGCGAGGCAAAGCATTGGCGATTACCCGCTGCTGCCGCATCGTTTGCATTTGCTGGCGCGGCCAACGGATGGATTGGTGGTTTGCCTGAACGCGAATTGCACCGGCGGCGAAGAGTTGAAACTGCCGGGATTGGGCGCGGCGCTGGCCGGTTTCAGCGATCATTGTTCGCACTGCCGGAGCGCGACGCTTTCGCTCTATCGCTGCGCCAATTGCGGCGAAGTGGCGTTGGCGGCGCAAGACGCGAGCCTGTGCCTGTTACCCGTGGCCGACGACCGTTACGGCAAAAAGCGGTTCTTCGATTGGCGCATCGCGCGTGAAACCGACAGGCAAATTCTGGATGTACAAACCGGCCGGCACGCGGCATCCGGCCTGACGCTGTACCAGATTACCAACTGCCCCTGTTGCGAAGCCAAAGGAGACGAGGCCTGGCGTCCGTTTGTCGCTTCAACGCCGTTGACGCTGGCGATTCTGGCGGAAACGGCGCTGACCGAAATGCCTGAATTTCCCGCCGCGCACAGGCAATGGCTGCCCGCGCGCGGACGCCGTTTGCTGGCATTCAGCGACAGCCGGCAGGAAGCCGCGCGACTCGGTCCGCGTTTGACATTGCAACACGAAACTCAGTTGGTGCGCGCGGCGCTGGCGCGTTGCGCGCGGCAAAGCTCGCCTTCGAGCGCAGCCACCATCGCCGACATCGAACTGGACATCGCCGATTACGAACAGAAACTGGGACAGGCTGACGCGCAGCCGGAGCAGCGACGGCGTTGGGAAAAGAAGCTTGAAGAGTCGCGCCGGGAACTGCGCGAGCATCAGGCAGGCGGTTCGCTGGAAGAATGGGAGGCGGCGTTGGCGCATCAAGCAATCTTGAGCGAAGTGGTTGACCCTGACGCGATCAGCTTGCACGAAGCCAAAGACTGGTCGCAACGCGCGGAGCAAATCCGCGAACAAAATTTCGCCGCCGTCAAAACGCGGCTTCGTTCGCTGATCGGGCGGGAACTGGCCAGCCCGTTGCGGCGCGCTATTTCGGTCGAAACGCTGGGTTTGCTGGAAGTCACCTATCCCGGTTTGGAACAAATCGAAACGCCGAATCAGTTTCTCGGAACTCTGCCTGACGGCGAAGCGCGCGCGCGTTTCGCCGCCTGCTGGCAGGATTTTTTGGCCGCGCTGTGCGATTCGCTGCGATCTGACGGGGCCATCACTTTGGGGTCGCCGGAAGAAGATCGCGCCTGGATGTTCAACCGCGTTTTTGTCGGTCGCTGGGCCGCCGAAGAGCAGGCGCGCCGCAATTGGGTGATTCGTTTTGTCGGATTGGAGCGCGATCAGCGGCGGCGCTGGTTTGCGGCGCAAGTGCTGAAAAATTGCGGACTGAACGAAACGTTGCTTGACGATTTTTCGCGGCAGGCATTGCAAACGGCGTTTCGCGCGCTGTGCCGGCACGCGGACAACCTGCCCTGGCTCGAAACAGACACGCGGCACACTGACGGTGGCCCTGCGTTGGCGTTGCGGTTGAAGTTTCCCGCGCTCGGTTTGCGTCGCCCGGAACAATGGTTTCAATCCGCCAAAACGCGCCACATCTGGCCGCGCTCTGTGCTGGGTTGTGCGCCGGAGCGAGGCTGCGATGATTTGCAGCCGATGACCTCGGATCAACTCGACAAAGATTCACGCTACGGGCGGTTGCGGACGGAGTTGAAAGGCTCGCCGATTTTTGAAATCGCGCTGTGGGCGGAAGAACACAGCGCGCAACTCAGCGCCAAACAGAACCGGCAGTTGCAGGAACTGTTCAAACTCGGCGCGCGCAATATCCTCAGTGCAACCACGACGCTCGAACTCGGCATAGACATCGGTGGATTGAATGCCGTGCTGATGGGCAACGTGCCGCCGGGCAAAGCCAATTACCTGCAACGCGCCGGGCGCGCCGGACGCCGCGCGGACGGTTCGTCTGTGGTTTTGACTTATGCGCGCCCACGCCCGTTTGATCGCGCGGTGTTCTTTCAATTCGGCGATTACCTGGGGCGCGAATTGCGCAGCCCGCGCGTACTGCTCGACCGGCAACGCATCGCGCGGCGACATTGCCACGCTTTTCTGCTCGGCGAATTTTTTCGGGACGTTTATCCGCCCGGCGCACAGGTCGGCGCGATGCGCGCCTTCGGCAGCATGGGCGCGTTCAGCGGCGTGGCGCGCCCGTCGAAGTGGCTGCCCGGCGATGACAAACCGGAATTGCGCTCGCCTGCGCCTGACCGGCTACCGGCGACGCAAACAAGCTGGTGCAATCCAAACCGACAGGAGCCTGGGTTGGAACCGCACTTTTTGGATTTCCTGAGTTGGGTGCGCAATGTTGGGGAACGACGGTACCGCCCAATATTGGAAATGCTGCTTCGCCACACGCCACTGGCTGAGATTGGCGATTGGCGCGCGTGGATTGATTCGATGATCGAACAGTTTCAAGACGCCGTGCGCGATTGGCGCGCGGATTATGACGAACTGTTGCAAACCTGGCGCGACGCCGTTTCACAGCGACAGGCCAATGCGATTCGTTATCAATTGTCCGCGCTTTACGAAACGACGGTGATCGAAGCCCTGGCCGACAGGCAGTTTCTGCCGCGTTACGGTTTTCCCATCGGCTTGCAAAAGCTACAAGTGATCCGCCCGGACGAAGGCAGCCGCGACGGCGAGCGCCCACAGATTCGCGAAGAAGATCAATTTCGACTGGAACGTCCGGGCTTGATGGCGCTGCGCGAATACGTGCCGGGATCGCAATTGCTTGCGGGCGGAAAATTGGTTACCTCGCGCGGGCTGCGCAAACATTGGACGGGATTGGCGCTGGACAATTACATCGGATTGACCGGGCACTTCACCGAATGCGCGAACAAACATTTTTATTATGAAATCTCGCGTCCGTTGGGAGCCTGCCCGATTTGCGGTAGCGCGGCCAGACAAAACGAGCAGCCAATGTTGTTGCCCAAACATGGATTCAGCAGCGCGGCCTGGGATCCGCCGCGTCGCAGCACTGACGTGGAGCGCGTCGGCAGCGTTGAACGCGCGACAATTTGTTTCGGCAATCAAGCGAACGAAGTGGAAACCCATACCGATTTTGCTGACGTGAGCGGCCTCACCGCGCGTTACCGCGAAGCAGGCGAATTGCTGGTTTACAACAGCGGCGCGATTTGGGAAGAGGACGACAATGACACGATCAGGATGGTGGCGCGTGGACGCGGCTTTGCCATTTGTCTGAAGTGCGGTTACGCCGATGCGGAGGTTAAGACAGGCGAAGGACGGCAAAATCTGCCTTCGGGCTTTGCCACGCACGCGCCGTTGACCGCCGCCAAAGAGCATTACGTCTGCTGGCAGCCCAATGAAGGAACGCCCGTGCTGCGCAACCGAACGCTGGCGGCACGCGAAACCACGGATATTCTGTTGCTGACTTTTGAAGGCAGTTTGTCGGCATTGGCCAAAGAAGAAGCGATCATCTGGACGCTGGCCCATGCGCTGCAAATCGCCGGTGCGCGGCTGCTCGAACTGGACACGCGCGAATTGGGCGTGCTGGTGACAGGTGTTGGCGCGCAAGCCAACGAATGGGGCGCGGCGCTTTATGACAACGTCCCCGGCGGCGCCGGCCACGTTCATGAATTGTTGAAATTCAAGCTGGAGTGGTTGGAGCAAGCGCAGGATGTCCTTTACCTAAATCCCGCTCATGATGCTCGCTGTGAAACGGCTTGCTTGGACTGTCTGCTGACCTTTGACGCGCAGGAAGCGATGAGCAAAGCTTTGTTGCAACGTCGCGCTACATTGGCTGCGCTGAAGAGTTTGCTGGCTGGAACACAATTGTCGTTCGACAATGCCGCGTTGCCGAAAGAAGAAAATGGTGCGACTAAAACCTCGCGCGACAAAGCCGAGCGCCAAGCTCGCGCGCAACAACGACTGTCAAAACGAAAATAAGAAAGGAATCTTCAATCTCCATGAAAATAGGCTTGCTGGAATGCGATCACGTCAGAGAAGACTTACTGCCCATCGCCGGCGATTACCGCGAAATGTTCGCCGACCTGTTTCGCCGTCACGCTCCGCAATTGGAATTGGTGAACTTCGACGTTCGCAACGGCGAGTTTCCGGTTTCGACGGATGCCTGCGAAGGATTCGTCTGCACAGGTTCGCGCTTTTCGGCGTATGACCCAGACGATTGGATTCAGGAGTTGAAAAGTTTCGTGCGGCGGTTGCGCGATGCTGACAAACCCTTCGTCGGCATTTGTTTCGGGCATCAAGTGCTGGCCGAAGCTCTGGGCGGCAAAGTTGAAAAAGCCGAGCAAGGTTGGGGCATTGGCGTTCACGGCCTGGACGTTCTGAAGCAGGAAAGCTGGATGCAGCCGGAACAATCCAGTTGTGGAATTCAGTATTCGCACCGTGACCAAGTCGTGCGGCTGCCGGAAAACAGTGTTGTGCTGGGCGAAAGCGATCATTGCCCGGTGGCCCTGTTCCGGGTGGGCGAAACGATGTTAGGAATTCAAGGGCATCCGGAATTTCCAGCGGCTTACGTGGAAGCGTTGGTGCGCGGGCGAACGGAATTGATCGGCGCGGAGTTGGTCAACGCGGCTCGGTTCGACGCCCAAACCGATGAAGCCATCATCACCGCCTGGTTGGCAAAATTTCTATCTGAATTATCCTGACACTCCAGAACAAGTTTTCTTCATTCGAGCCAGTAAAAAGCCAAATCGTGTGTGAAAAAAGAGGCTTGGGGCAAAAAATCGTGGATAGAAGTCCGCCGCCGCCGTCACTGCCTTGACACTCCTAATCCCATTACGTATTCTCCGCGTTCGCTTTTTTTTCACGCTGAAACACGGAGAATATCTATGTCTACCTACTTTCCAAGTGGCAAAGGATTGGAACAACATCGAAGCTGGCATGTAATTGACGCCAGCGGGATGACTGTTGGCCGTCTGGCCAGCGAAGTCGCCAGATTGCTGATGGGCAAACACAAACCGACTTACACTCCCTTCCTTGATATGGGCGATCACGTGATCGTCATCAATGCCGCCAAAGTCGTTTTCAAGGGCAATAAAACCGAAGACAAAATTTACCGACATCACACCGGCTGGCCGGGTGGTCTGAAAGAAGTTAAGGCGAAAGACATGTTGGCTCAAAAGCCTGTTCGTCTGATCGAGTTGGCAATCAAGGGCATGTTGCCGAAAACCAAACTCGGTCGCGCGATGGGCGGCAAGCTGAAGGTTTACGCCGGGGCTGAGCATCCGCATGGGGCGCAAAAGCCTGCTTCGCTCACACTGTCAGCCAGGTAATGTCAATCACCAACCTGCCTGCTCTTCCAAATCAATCTCACGGAATCGAAGTCGCAGGCGATCAACAATTCAGGAGCGATTTGAACAGTGGCTGATATCCAGTATTACGGAACCGGTCGTCGCAAAAGCGCAACTGCGCGAGTTTATCTGCGACCGGGAACCGGCAACTTCAAAGTCAATCGCACTTCGATTGACACTTACTTCAAGAATGAAACGCAGCGAATGATTATTCGCCAGCCGTTGCAGTTGACTGACACTCTCAGCAAGTTTGACGTGTTGGTGAATGTTGCAGGCGGCGGAACATCCGGTCAGGCAGGTGCAGTGCGTCATGGCATTGCCCGCGCGTTGATCGAATTCAATGCCGAACTTCGCAAGAAGCTCAAAAAAGCCGGGTTACTGACTCGTGACCCGCGCGCCAAAGAGCGTAAGAAGTACGGCCAGAAGGGCGCTCGCAAGCGGTTCCAGTTCTCGAAACGATAATTCCAATGTGGTTTGCGACGGTAGAGACGCAAAATTTTGCGTCTCTACGTCACCGCAATCCGCAATCCCATTGCCTTTTCCATCGTTGGTTGCTGCAAGTACACAAACGGAAGTTTGGGAAAGGCGAGTACACAAACCAAACTCGTGGAGGTTTAATTGGCTACAGTTACGATGAAAGAACTGCTCGAAGCTGGCGTTCACTTCGGGCATCAGGTTCGCCGGTGGAACCCGAAGATGAAAGAATACATCTTCGGCGAACGCAACGGCATTTACATTATTGACCTGCAAAAAACTCAGCGAATGTTCAAGGAAGCGATGCGATTCGTTTCCACAGTTGCGGGTGAAGGAACGAACAAAACCGTTTTATTCGTTGGAACCAAACGGCAGGCTCAGGACGCCATTAAGGAAGAGGCGCTCCGCTGCAATCAGTTTTACATCAACCAGCGTTGGTTGGGCGGATTGCTGACCAACTTCCAGACCATTCAAAAATCCATCAAACGCTACAAAGAGATCGAAGCGATGCAGGCCGATGGCCGCATTGAGCAGTACGCAAAGAAAGAGCGTCTGGAAATTGAGCGCGAGCGGTTGGCTCTGGAAAAGAACTTCGCGGGCATCAAGGAAATGCGTCGCCTGCCGGATGTCATCTTCATCATTGACACCAACAAGGAAGAAATCGCCGTCAAGGAGGCCAACAAGCTGGCCATTCCGGTGGTCGCCATTGTTGACACGAATTGCTCGCCCGAAGGCGTTGATTACATCATTCCCGGAAACGACGACGCTTTGCGTGCGGTGCGTTTGTTCGCTTCTCGCATCGCGGATGCCATCGTCGAAGGTCAGCAACTGGCTCAGCAGAAAGAAGCCGAAGAAGCGGCAACCGCTGCTGAACAGGCCAAAGCTTCCGGAACAACCGTTGACATTCAACAGCGTCAGCAGCGTGATCGCGGCGAACGCGAAAGAGGTGATCGCGGTGGTCGCGGGCGTGATCGAGGCGGTCGTGGCGAACGCGGCGGTCGCGGCAGAGGTGGTGATCGCGGTGACAGAGGACCGCGTCGTCCGATGGCAGCGGCGGCGGCGGCGGGAGCGTCCGGGCCGGCTCCCGCTCCTGAAGCTCCGGTTGTTGAAGCTCCGGCAGCGGAACCGGTTGCCGAAGTAGCGGCTCCGCCCGCTCCTGAAATCAGCGTGGCTGCGGAAACAGCATAGGTCGAAATCAGACCAACTTTCGATTAGGTCACGACGGCGCAGCCAACTTTTCCAAAGCGCGGCTGCGCCGTTTTTGTGAAGACAGACAATCATTACTAGAAAATAGAGGGATTTATGGCAATTACGGCAGAAATGGTTAAGAGCCTGCGCGAAAAAACCGGCGCGGGAATGATGGAGTGCAAAAAAGCTCTGAACGAAGCCAACGGAAACGAAGAACAAGCGATTGAAGCTCTGCGCAAAGCGGGTCTGGCCAGCGCCAAAAAACGCGAAGGCCGAATCGCCGCCGAAGGAGCCGTCGGTTCGTACATTCATCTGGGTGGAAAGGTCGGTGTGCTGGTCGAGGTTAATTGCGAAACGGATTTCGTCGCTCGTTCTGAAGATTTCCAGAGCTTCATCAAAGACCTGGCGATGCACATCTGCGCGTCCGAACCGCAGTTTGTCACCAAAGAAGAAGTTTCAGCCGAAGTGATCGAGAAAGAAAAAGAAATCGCTCGCGGTCAGGCATTGGCCGATCCGAAAAACGCCAACAAACCTGAAAACATTATCGAAAAAATGATTCAGGGGCGCATGGACAAATTCTTCACCGAAGCCGTGTTGCTGGAACAGCCTTTCGTCAAAGATCAAACTGTCACCATTGGCGAATTGGTCACCAGTTTGACGGCCAAGACCGGCGAAAAATGCACCATCCGCCGCTTCACACGCTACAAAATGGGCGAAGGCCTGGAAAAACGTTCAGAAGATTTCGCCAGCGAAGTCGCCGCAATGACGAAGTAAAAATTGGTGGTCGGTGGTCGGTTGTCGGGAATCCGACAACCGACCACCGACCACCGACCACCAACTACCGTGTCAAATTCTCTCTATACAAAACCTGCTTACCGTCGCATCCTGCTCAAACTCAGCGGCGAAGCTCTGATGGGCGAAAACCGTTATGGGATTGATCCGAAAGTGGTCATCCGTATCGCTCAGGAAGTCAAAGATGTTCACGAATTGGGCGTAGAGATCGCGTTGGTCGTCGGCGGCGGCAACATCTTTCGCGGACTCAGCGCCAGCGCGATGGGCATTGATCGCGCTTCGGCGGATTACATGGGAATGCTGGCGACCGTCATGAACGCCATTGCCTTGCAGGACGGATTGGAAAAAGTCGGCGTGTACACGCGAGTGGTTTCGGCCATCGAAATGCGCGAAGTCGCCGAACCGTTCATTCGCCGTCGAGCCGTTCGTCATCTGGAAAAAGGCCGCGTGGTGATTTTCGCCGCCGGAACCGGCAATCCCTATTTCACCACCGATTCGGCAGCGGCTTTGCGCGCGCTGGAAGTCAAAGCCGATGTATTGATGAAAGCCACGGGCGTTGGCGGCATTTACACCGCCGATCCGCGCAAAGACCCGAATGCAGTCAAGATCGAAGAACTCAACTACATGCGAGTTTTGCAGGATGAACTGGCCGTGATGGACGCTTCGGCAATTTCGTTGTGCAAAGACAATCGGTTGCCGATTATGGTCTTCAATATGAACGAACCCGGCAACATCAAACGCGCGGTATTGGGTGAACGAATCGGTTCCATCATCAAACCTGATGGAGACATCGCAAGCAAGTAATTATTTTCAGGACTTCAACGACGAGTGACAGCCACAAGCATTGTCACTCGTTTCTGTTTTCACGGAGGAAAACCATGGCAACAGCAGAGATTATCAAAGATGCAAAAACGCGAATGGACAAAGCTTTGGAAGATTTCAGGCACAAACTGACAACCGTTCGCACCGGACGCGCTTCGACCAATCTTCTCGATGGAATCACGGTTGAGTATTACGGCACGCCGACCCCGCTCAACCAGGTGGCAACGATCAATGCTCCGGAAGCTTCGCTGATCACAGTGCAGCCGTTCGATCCGTCGCTGGTCAATGACATTGACAAGGCGATTCGCTCTTCCGATTTGGGATTGAACCCATCCAATGACGGCAAGCTGGTTCGCGTGCCGATTCCACCTCTCACCGAAGAGCGTCGCAAACAGATGGTCAAAGTCATCCACGACGTGGCCGAAGAACATCGCACAGCCGTTCGTAACATTCGCCGCGATGCCAACGACAAACTGAAAAAGGCGCTCAAAGACAAAATCATCTCCGAAGACGACGAACGCCGCAGTCTGGAAGAAGTGCAAAAACTGACCGACCAGCACATCAACAAAATCGGCGAATTGCTGGCTCACAAGGAAAGCGAAATTCTGAAAGTCTGATTGGGCGTAAAACCTGATCAATGCCATTGGCTCTGCCCAGAGAAAACAGCCCGAACTTCCATTTCAGGAAATTCGGGCTGTTTTTATTAAACACTGATGTTACGCGCTAAAGAATCGAACATTCGGCTTGACACGGTTTTCGTTCCGGCAGGGACGGTTTGATATTAGCTCTGTTACCCGGCGTTGAAACGCCGCGCTAAGCTCAACCGTCCCTACCGGGACGAAGAGACTGTCAAATGCTTTATTTGATCTGCCATCGCGTAACATCAGTTAAACATTCTCCTTCTAAAAATTTTGGTGATGATTTTGTAATTAGCCAAAAACTTGGTAAGGCCCCCTGAGCAGTAGCGACGGGATGCTTGCAAAGCTCACTCCTCACTAGAAAACGGGGCGCTACCGCTTCCCGTTCCGTACCGGCTGAGTAGTTACCTGATTTTTTAGAAGGCAGGAATGGCTCAATCGCCCAGCTTGTCGTTCAACGTTGCTGCCTGGCATTCAAACTCGCCAAAGCGGATTCGCACTGCGAAATGTTCCTGGCAGCTTGCGACGCATATTTAGCGCCCTGGCTGTCGTTCGGCGAATGCTTCAAATGCTCCTGCAAAATGGAGAGGTTTTGTTGATACCAGCGACGCGCTTCGTTCCAGGCGGCGATTTGTTGCTCAGAGGGAATTCCAGGGCGTTCAGCGAGTTTCGTATGGTAATGCCCCAGCGCGTCGTAACAGTTGGACAGCTCTCGGCGATAGGTGGTGAATTGCGGAGTGGTAGCGATGTACGCTCGCAACGTTTGTAAAGATTGCTGCAATGAATTCAGCCCACCTGAAGCGTCGCCCATCTCCATCAAAAAATTTCCCAGTCGAAGATGAGCCACATGTGCGTAAAAACCGGAAGCATACATCTTGCTGGCGGGAACGGTTTGCAACAAAGTTTGAATATCACGCACTTGTAACTCAGCCCCTTGCCGGTCGCCGGCCAGCCACAAGGCGCGAGCGAGATTCAGCGAAGTAAACAACTGGTGAATGCGCGATTCAGGCGACAGCGGTCTTGCGTCCGGGCCACGATCCAATGCTTTTCGTAGCGTGGTAACGGCTTGCGCCGGGTCGAAATCGAGCAACACTTCTCCAAGCTGGGAAGCCTTAAACCGGACATTCAATCGCGCAAGAGCATTTCTGGGGTCTTGCACCGCCAGGTCTTCGTTAATCATCAACGCACGCTGATGATACTTCGCCGACTCCACAGAGTTCTCCTTCGCCTTGGCAACACTGCCTAGCTCACTATAAAGGTCGGAAAGAACAGATTTCACTTTGAGATTGTCAGGAGAGATTTTCAGGATTTCATTCAGGGTCGCTACTCCGTTGTTTAAGGTTTCTTCCGCTTCCTCAATTGCGCCTGTTGGCGACAATTTGCTGCCGAGTTGCAAATAATTTGTCGCCAATGCCATGCGAGCGCGTTCGGAAGGAACCTCTTTCACCCAGCGTTTTACCACAGCCGCTGACTGGCGCAGATAATCAATTCCCAAAGCGGAGTTATTGCCGTCCAGGTTCGCCAGATTGCCAAGCCCTTCGTAAACCAGCACGACCGTGTGATGGCCAATTTCGTCTTTTCCATCCAAAGCCAGTAGTTGTTCCCCAACGACTAAAGCTTTTTGATAGGCCTCTTTGGCAGTGAATTGTCTGTTCATAAAGCGAGAGACTTCGCCGATTTTTCCATACGTTTCGGCCAGTCGTCTGAGCAGCGCAACATCGGTATGTCTTTTTGCGCGTAATCGTTCGGACAGTTCCAAGCTGCGGCGATAACTGACCAGCGCCGCATCCATGTGACCAAGATTCGCCTGACGAGGATACCCTTGCACATCGCCGATTCGCATATATGCGGCGGCCAGTTCGTTTTGCAACGCTAAGTCGTCTTCGGATTCTTTGGCCAGACTATCCAGGTATTCCAGTGCGGTTTTCACCACCATTTCGCGCGCTTCGGTCGAACCGGGCAACGCTGCAATTTTGTCGTGAAAATCGAACAGGAAGGTGTTGGCCAGTTTCCGCACTTGAGCGAATCGTCGCTCGGCGCGTTCCTGCTGTGTCTCAGCGTTGCGGCGCTGAGCGTCGGCTTCAATGCGCTGAGCTTCGGCAATCTGGCGCTGCAAATTGGCTTCGGCTGCTTCGGCTTCGGCGATCAGGCGTTGCTCTTCAGCAATCAATCGTTGGCGGTCGGCCTCGGCGCGCTGCGTCTGAGCTTCAACCAGATTGGCTTCGGCACGGGCGCGTTCGGTTTCAGCGATGCGAGCCGCGCGCGTCGTCGTGGCAATTCCGCCCAGCAAACTGAAAAAGACCAACGCCACAGCCGCGACAGCCAGTTTGTTGCGCCGAACGAATTTACCGGTTCGATACAACGCGCTTTCGCTGCGCGCGCTGATCGGGCGGCCTTCCAGATAACAGCGAATGTCTTCGGCCAGTTGTTCGACCGACTGGTAACGGCGCTCAGGCTCTTTGCGCAACGCCATCAGCACGATGTTGTCCAAATCGCCGCGCAAGCCGGAACGATGAGGGATGAATGATGAGTGATGAAATAAACGTGCGCCGGATTTCATCTTCCCGCTTTCATAATTCATCCTTTCGGCCAACGCGCTGGGGCGTTCGATTTCGGTGTCGCAAATGGCGCGTTCGATGGCAGCAGGCGAATAAGTTTCAAATTGATAAGGCCGTGAGCCGGTCAGCAACTCAAATAAGATGACGCCGAGCGTATACACGTCGCTGGCGGCGGTGATGGGCAATCCGCGCACTTGTTCAGGGCTGGCATAATCGGGAGTCATCAGGCGCATCGAAGTTTGCGTGCGTGTAAGTGGGGTAGGCGACAGCGCCGGGTCGAGCAATTTGGCAATGCCAAAATCCAGCAGCTTCGGAACGCCATCGGTGGTCACCAGAATGTTGCTGGGTTTCAAATCGCGGTGAACGATTAATTTCTGGTGTGCGTGTTGAGCCGCAGTACACACCGGCAAAAACAGTTTCAACCGATCAGTGAGCGAGAGTTGATGAGCATTGCAATATTCGGTCAGCGGCTGTCCTTGCACGTACTCCATCACGAAATACGGCAATCCGTCGGCGGTCGTCCCCCCGTCCAGTAACTGTGCGATATTCGGATGCTCCAGCGTAGCCAGAATCTGTCGCTCCATACGAAAGCGTTTCAGCACGAAACTGGAATCCA
The DNA here is from genome assembly GCA_902825875.1 of uncultured Acidobacteriota bacterium. GTDB lineage: Bacteria > Acidobacteriota > Blastocatellia > RBC074 > RBC074 > RBC074. Next base: position 10,572 of record CADECP010000002.1, on the reverse strand, counting down.
TCCCGCGCCTGACAATTTTCAGGGCGACCTGGCGATAAAACTCAGCATCGGCACGTTCGGCCAGATACACAGCGCCCATTCCTCCCTGCCCCAGCAACCTGACCAAACTATAGCGACCGATTTTTTGCCCGACGAAATTGTCTGCACTCGGCATTGGCAAAGAACGAGCTGCATCTTTGATCGGAGCTTGAATGAAATTGTCGGAATCGCCAAAAGAATTGGTGTCGTCTTCGCTGAGCAACGCTTCGATTTCGCGGCGCAATTCGGTGTCTTCGCCGCAGTATTGAGTCAGCATTTGCTGCCGTTCGGGTTTTGGCTTTTCAATGACGGTTTGAAAGATGGATTCGATTTTTCGCCAGCGTTCGGGAGTCATAGTTTTTTCGACTTCAATTTTTTCGCAACGATTGCCGCAGCCAGGCTTGAGCCAGACGTTGTTCGCGTGTCACGGTCGCAGTGGAAATGTTCATCACGTGCGCGGTTTCTTCCACCGACAACCCGCCAAAGTAACGTAATTCGATCAAGCGGCTTTTGCGCTCGTCAAAACTCGACAGTTCCGTCAGCGCATCATCCAACGCCACCAACTCCGCCGCTTTTTCCGGCGCGTAATTCAGCGCATCTTCCAATTCGATCTGTTCTGCCCCGCCCCCACGTTTTTGAGCTAATTGCGCCCGCGCGTGTTCGACCAGAATCTGGCGCATCAACTGAGCCGCCACGCCATAAAAATGCGCGCGGTTTTGCCATTGCGGCAGACTTTGATCTACCAATCTTAAGTAAGCTTCGTTAATTAGAGCAGTCGGTTGAAGAGTATGATCGGAGCGTTCGCGGCGAAGGTAGCTGTCGGCAATTTTGCGAAGCTCTTGATAGACAATCGGCAGCAATTCACCCAGAGCCTGTTCATCGCCCTGACGCCAATTCATCAATAAAGGTGTGATTTCAACGTGACCTTGCATCGGCGCAATTCTGTGGCTGTGCTGGAAAAAAAGTCAATAAACGAAATGCCTGCGCCGTAGCCTGCCACCCGTAGATTCCGTCTACGGGTGGCAGGCTACGGCGCAGGCTGTCTGGATTTCAGACTGATGTGGACGATCTGGTTTGGGCAACAAGTAAAAATATTTGTTGCCCAAACTGCGATCAATTCTCGGCGACCTGATACACCTTGAACGATTTTCCGTTCACGTAAACGTAACCGACTCGCGATATCAAACTTGATCCGGGCGCTTTGATGAACTTATCCGCTTTGACCTGAATCGTGGCGTTGCCGGTTCCAGTCGTCGGCGACAGGATGTGCAGCCAACTGGCAGACTTTGTCACTTTCCAATTCGTCCAGGCTTCGCAATATTCCTGACTTGGCACGGTCATGTTGATGTTGAACGTTCCGCCAAACCCGTCCAGATTCTTCGATCCGGGCAACATCGTCACAGAGCAAAATGAACTGATTGCCGCCGCCACGTTGACGCGCGGTTTAACGGGATATGGAATTACATGATCAGTCAATGGCTTGCCAGTGGCTTTCAGCAGATTCAGCATCGTAGAAACGGTGGCTCCATCCGCTTTCGATTTCAGCAAGGCGAATGCTCCCGCCACGTGCGGAGCCGCCATCGAAGTCCCGTCCAACGTAGCCAATCCGCCACCAGGAACTGCCGCCGTTATCGCCACGCCAGGCGCCAGCAAATCCAGAGTCGGGCCGCTGTTGGAAAAACCGGCGACCACATCGGCTTTGCTGCTGGCTCCGACGCTGACCGCGCTGGCGATGCAGGCAGGAGCGGAAATGCCAATCTTGCTGCCATCATTGCCAGAAGCGATAACTGTCGGAACTCCCATGTTCCACAATTGGCCGATTTCGCTAGCCAATGCCTGGGTGTTCGAACCTATGATCATGTCGCAATCGGTCGGATAAGCTCCGCTGCCAAGACTGAAATTCAGCGCGGCGATTTTATGTTGCTGAAAATTGTCGAACACAAAAGCCGTGGCAGCCGTCTGGTCAGACGTGTAAGAACGCACGCAAGGGATTCCATCTCCTTTGCAGGTCGCAGGGTTGAACACTTTGGAAAACACCTGAATCGCAACGATCTTGGCTCCTTTGGCAACACCTGTATGACCGGCGGCGATGGAGGCGACATGAGTACCGTGCGGATGAATCGGCGCGGCGGCCCCTGAGCCTATTTGCTCTTCCAAACCATTCGGACAGGCGGTGAGCGTGTCCCAACTGGCAGTTGAAAAACAGGCTTCTTTGACCACTTTGCCAACCAGCAGAGGATGATTTTTATCAATGCCAGTGTCCGCAATCGCCACAGAAAAGCCTGCGCCGGTGAAGCCAGAATTCCAAACCGAAGTCGCACCGATCAACGAAGTTGATTGAGACAAAGTCGGAGCGGCCAGAACGTCTTCTTCGATAAACTCGACTTCCGACGACGCCCGCAGTTGTTTCAAACCTTCTTCGTCAACGTCGAACGCGACAAAGGGAACGTGGCTGTAAGATTTCACCGCGCCTCTGGCCAACGGCTGCATTTTGTTCAACAGGTTTTCGCGCGCCGTAGTGATTCGAGCGCGGCGAGTTTGCAACACATCTTCGCTGATCAAGCCGGGAATCTGCCCGCGCCGCTGGCCAAGCTGTGTCGGATCGAGTTTGAAATCTCCGCGCGGATGAACGATGACTCGCACCGAACCTTCTTCGCGTGCTTTGGCTATCAAAGAATCCGCTTTCTTTTCCAGCCGAGCGCGACGCTGCGCGGCTTCCTGAGCGGCGCTCAATCCGCTTTTCGGTGCAGAGGCTTCCTGTCCTGACTGAACCTGTGCCGATCCGCTGATCACCAGTTGCCAGCTTGCCAGCACGGTCAAACCGGCGGCTAAAAACGCTAGAGTCAGTTGTCTGTATATTGTTTTCATGCCTTCTCCTTGCAAAACGTTCCACTCCGCTACTTCGAGTGCTGCTTTTTGGCAGCGAGCCAGGTGAGTAATGAAGAGCTTGCCCACTTCCGACTCGGAATGGTTCTTGAGCGATGCCAACAAACGCCGGACTCTCGGCTTCGAGGTAAGCGTTGATCGCCGCTCATCAAGGCAGGCGAAAAAAACAGACACTGTTAATCACGCATCCGAAAAAAAATCGCCACGGATCAGGTGATCTCCTAGCGTCAAAATTGATGGTTGAAAAGCCAAGCGAGAGCGACGTTGGTTTCACGCCGCTCCAGCTCAAGGAGTCGCACGCCCCTGCAAACCGCTATAACCCGCTCAGATGCGAATGGCTGTCACTTCCAGGTACTCGGCAATGACACGAGTCGTGCCGTCCATCGCCCGGTTGTGTTCGGCCCAGAGCGTTTCCAAATCGCGGCGCAGAGCCGATTGTTTTTCAGCATCGGCCTGCAAAGCTTCAAACGCTCGGTTGGTGGGGCCGTAATACGTTCGCCAGAACTCCACGACTTCGGTGGGCGCGAATGGGAACGTGAACATGACGGTCTGTCGCGTGAACCGTACATCCGTGACTTGATCGTTCAGCCTGCCAAGCACGGTCGCTTCGTCGCCCCACAACATTGGCGACGGCATCAAAGGCGATGGCGGCACGTAAGCTCCGGTGGTTTTGAACATCTGGCCAACGAATCCGGTTGAAACCCAATTGGCCAAAGCGATCCGCCCGCCCGAACGGCAGACGCGCGTCAATTCCTCGGCGACTTTTTCGGGACGCGGAGCGAACATCACGCCGAACATGCTGATGACCGCGTCGAAGCTCGCGTCGGCATACGGCAATTGCTCGGCGTCGGCTTCGTCAAATTGAATCGTCAACCCCTCGGCTTCGGCACGCTCGCGGCCTTGCGTCAGCAAGTTGGCGACGATGTCCGCTCCGGTGACAACGGCTCCGGCGCGCGCAGCGGGAATTGCCAGATTGCCGCTGCCGCAAGCCACGTCCAGCGCTCGCGCGCCTTTTGCCAGATTCAAGCGCGCGACAAAATCGGCGGCTCCCGTTTCGTATGACCGGGCAATCTGCGCGAAGTCACCCGCCATCCAGGTCGCTTTCAGTTTGGTTTTCAAATTCGCCATTTCAGTGGTGGCGGTAGTTGCTGAATTCATTGTTTTCCTCCCTCAAAAGCGAGCATCGCCGCTTTCTGAGCAGCGATGCTCTGTTGATAGCGATTACTGATTTGAGTTCGATTCGGCTTCGTCGTCCACCAATGTTTCGTTGTGGTTGGTAGCGATTCTCAACAGGATGTCCATAATGGTTTCGACTCCTGTAACCGCTGCCGCGACGCCGCTGATGTCAATTGGCAAAAACATGATTTCCTTCTCCTTGATAGGACTTACGAAAGTGTCGGTAGCCCGCGCGTAAGCAAGGGCTTTTTTCACCAAACCCAAGCCCTTCCTGACGGTCGGGCTACTGATACGGTATGTTTTGCGTAAGTCTTACTTGATTGTTTGGTTTGAAATGGTGCGGCCAGAGTTGGCGGCGAAGCGTTTCACCGTTTCTGGCCGCGTAAGAATCACGCCTTAGTTTTCGGAGCGATAGAAGTAATACTCGGTCGTGTAAGGCGCTTCGACGATTTGATCTACAAAAACGCCTGGCGTAGCCGGAGCCAGCCCGCCGACGGTGTTTACTCGCTGGATATAAGTCACTCCATTGAATGGGCCTGGTCTGCTGGTTGAAGCTCCTTTCAGTAACAACCATGGAATCGCAGTCAGGTTAGGCGTACAGGATGCCACCCGCGAGCCGAGCGTTTTGCTGCCGTTGGCGCTTTCCCAGATGGGGGCGCCGTAATGAATGCCGACGACTTTCGGTCGAAAGTTGGCGATGGTAAACAAATCGGCTCTGGGCGCGACAAACACCCAACTGTTTCCGTCCCAGCGATAAATCTGCACTCCGCGCGCATACGTGTGATAAGAAACCGAGTGCCCGGTTGGCACTTTGATGATGTCACACGTTGGCGACGGCAATTCCGGTTCACGTGATTCGGCTGTTTGTGCTACCGAGATGGACGCAAACCCGGCGACGACCAGCAAAACCACACTTCCAAAGACTCGTTTCAAATTGACGTTGAACATAAATTGACTCCCTCCGGTTATCTGCTTGGTTTCATTGTTTGATTGGTGACAAACGCGCACACTTCTCCGCCCGTCAGCTTCAGTTGATCCCCCAATCCCCAAAAACCGGACGACAAAGTATGTGCGTTTGTCAGAAAGCTTATGGCCGATGTGTAGAAGCTTGCACGTTGACACAGGTGTTTGGTGGGCATCCGCCGTTGAACAGATTAAGTTGCTGATTGAACAGCGCCGGGTCGTTGACCAGAGCCGGACCATGGCTGCGAACGACCAGATGGATTTCCGCGCGCAAAGCGTCCAGCAAACCTTCGCCAGTGCCGAGTCCGGGAAACACGCCGGTCTTGTCATTGGTCGCGCGAAACGCACCGAAACTGGCCGTGCCGTCAATTCCTACGACTTTGCCACCGGCAGAAGCGACTGTGCCCTGCACCGAAGGATTGGCCAGATCGGCAGGCGTGCAAGGACGAGTGGCGCAGTTGTGCGGGTTATTGAAAAACACCCACCACATGCTGGTGACTGTTCCGGGCGTCAATCCGACGGTGTTCATCGAGGCATAGACGTTGTCGCGGTTTCGGATCAACATCGTGCCCGTTGCCGGTATGACCGTGTGAGTGGAAAACGTCTCGACAGGGCTGAAGGTGATTTTCGGCAGCGGATTAGGATTCCACCATTGCCCGGCATTCTGTGTTTGCAATTCCTGATCGGTCGGCTTGTAGATTTCTTCGACGCTTTGTCCCAGCACCAGCGAAGCCATCATCCAGGCAATCAGCCCGAAACAGCTACAGGAAAGAATCAGACGACTGATGATTGTTTTCTTCGACATTACTTGCTCCTTCTCTTGCGAGTTTTTTGAATGGGTTTGGCAGTTCGCCACGTTCGGCGGACGAACCACACTTTGAAGCCTCCGACAATGCGGACACTCCATCCTTATTGTTTAGTGAGCGGCGAACTCTCGCTGCTCACCAACCCCATGCGAAAAACCGAAAAGAAATTGTTAGTCGAAGAAAGAAATTTTTTGAGATTTGTCAGTTGGCTTTGAGCAAAGCGCGGTAATGAGCAGCCTGATCGGGCTTTCCCCAAGCTTCGTAAAGCCGAATCAACCGGGTGACGGTAACGCGAGTTGAATCGTGCTGGGCACCGCGCGCGGCTTTCAACACGGGATACGCAGCCAGCAAATGTTCTTCGGCTTCGGCGTAACGCCTAAGTTTGGTCAGGCAATCGCCCAGATGACTGCGGCTGCGATGAATCATCCAGTGATTCATCTCGAGAGATTTTTGGTAAATGGCAATGGCTTGCCGTTGCAACTGCTCGGCTTCGGCATATTGACCTTTGTGGAAAAGCACGTAAGCAATGTTGTTCAGACTGGTTGCGACTTCGTGATGATCTTCGCCCAGTTCTTTGCGACGAATCGTCAGCGTTTGGCGGTGCAGTGCTTCACATCCCGTCCAATCTCCTTTGGCGGCGAGCAACGATGCCAGGTTATTCATCGTGATTGTCAGCTTCAGGTGGTTTTCACCAAACAGTTTGCGACGCAATGTCAGCGCCTGCCAGTAAAATTGCTCGGCTTCATCGTATTCGCGCTTGTCCTGCAAGAGCGAGGCCAGATTGGCCAGACTGTTGGCAACATCCGGATGGTTTTCGCCGAGCAGTTTGCGACGCAGTTCCAATGATCCGCGGAATAATGCTTCAGCTCCGTTGTAATCTCTCAGTTCGTGCAACATTGCAGCTAGATTGTTCAGACTGCTGGCGACAAACGGATGATCTTCGCCATAAAGTTTGCGATGTATCGCCAACGATTGCCGATAAATTTCCGCAGCTTCGGCAAATTTGCCTTGCTCGCTCAATACGCGCCCCAGTCCATTTAGACTGGCGGCGATGTCTTTGTGCTCCGGGTCAAGCAGCTTGCGTCGTTGCGCCAAAGCGTCGCGTACCAGGAGTTCGGCTTCAGCGAATTTTCCCAACGCCGTCAAAGTTTGCCCCAAGGCATTCATGCTGTCAGCCACCTCTGCGTGCTCTGTGCCCAGCAATTTGAGCCGCATGGCCAGCGTCTCACGATTCAACGATTCGCCGCTGCCAAAGTCACCTTTTTCGTAAGCCAACGATGCCAGATGGGCCAAGCTGGTCGCTACATCCACGTGTTCAGTGCCTAGTGTTTGTCGTCGCAGTTTCAAAGATTCTTCCAGCAATGACTGCGCCCGGTCATAAACTCCAATACGCTGATACAGACCGCCAATCGTATCCATCAACGATGCTTGAGCGGCGGGCTGGCCATTCAATTCGCGGACGACTTTTTCTGCGCCTTGATCCAGCAATTCTTTGGCGGTGATGGCATTGCCTTTCGACTTTCCCGGATCGGCAAATTCAAACATGGCAACCAACGACTTGGTCGCCGCTTCCGCCGATGCCGCCGCTTGATTGGCTCGGTCGCGTTCGGCGCGAGCCTGGCGCGCGGCAAAGGTCGTGGCAATGATGCCGCCCAGCAAACTCAACAAAACCAACGCGGCGGCGGCCACAGCCACTCTATGCCGCCGAACGAATTTGCCTGCGCGATAAGTGAACGTGTCGGCGCGCGCCGTGATTGGCAAACCTTCCAGATAACGACGAATGTCGTCGGAAAACTTTTCGACCGACTGATACCGCCGCGCGGGTTCTTTGCGTAGCGCCATCATCACGATGTTGTCCAAATCGCCAACCAATTCCCGCGCCTGTTTTGCCGTTGTGCCCAATTGCCGTCCGGCCATTTCGCTCGGACGCGCGGCTTCTGTGTCGCAAATGGCGCGTTCGATGGCGGCGGGCGCGTAGGTGTCAAACTGATAAGGACGCTGTCCGGTCAGCAGTTCGTACAGCACTATGCCAAGCGCGTAAACATCCGTTGCCGTCGTGATCGTGCCGCCGCGCACCTGTTCAGGGCTGGCGTAATCGGGCGTCATCAAACGAAGAGCCGTTTCGGTTCGAGTGACGGCTTCGCCCGGATCGGCGGCCAGCAGCTTGGCAATGCCGAAATCCAACAGCTTTGGCGTGCCGTCTTTTCCATCAGCAGAAGTCGTCACCATGATGTTGCTGGGTTTCAAGTCTCGATGCACTGCCAGTTTTTGATGCGCGTGTTGCACGGCAGCACAAACGTCGCGGAACAGTTTCAATTTGGCTTCCAACGAAAGTTTTCGTTGGCGGCAGTAATCGGTGATTGGTTCGCCTTCGACAAACTCCATGGCGAAATACGGCAATCCATCCGCAGTCGAGCCGCCGTCCATCAGCCGTGCGATGTGCGGATGATCCAGGCTCGCCAAAATCTGCCGTTCGCGCAAAAAACGTTCGCGGACAAAATCAGAATCCATTCCGCGTTTGATGATCTTCAGCGCGACTCGTTGATCGAATTGCCGGTCGTCGCGCATAGCTTCGTACACCACTCCCATCCCACCGCGTCCGACCAACCGAATCAGGCGGTACGGCCCGATAAGCTGGCCCAACATTTCGTCAGCAGGTTCTCTGGTGACGGCAAAGGTCGCGTGTTTGATTGGGTCTTCCAGGAAAAGTTCTTTGGTTTCGTGTTCCAGTAACTCCATCACTTCGCGGCGTAATTCTTCGTCGCCGCCACAAACGCGCGTCAGATGAGCTTCGCGCTCCGCCGGTGAACGATCCACGGCGGTGCTGAAAATTGCTTCGATCAGTTGCCAGCGTTCAGGACTCATTTTTTAGCTCCGGCTTAGTTCGCGGTGCAGCCAGGCTCGCGCCAGACGGGTTTCGTTGTTGATCGTGGCTGTGGACAGGTCGAGCGCCGTGGCTGTTTCTTCCAAACTCATGCCGCCGAAATATCGCAATTCGATGATTCGCACTTTGCGTTCGTCGAACTTCGCCAACGCGGTCAAGGCATCGTCCAGCGCCACCAACTCCGCAGCTTTTTCGCCGGAATACACCCAGGCTTCTTCCAGCGACAAATCCACCTGACCGCCACCGCGTTTGTTCGCCACGTGCGAACGGGCGTTTTCAACCAAAATTTGGCGCATCAACCGGGCGGCCACTCCGAAAAAATGACTGCGGCTTTGCCATTCGGGAGCGTCCTGTTTGATCAATCGTAAATAGGCTTCGTTGATTAAGGCGGTGGGTTGCAACGTGTGGTCGGCGCGTTCGCGGCGTAGATAGCTTTGAGCCAGCCGATGCAATTCCTGATACACAACGGGCAACAACAGACTGAGCGCAACTTCATCGCCCTGACTCCACCGGAGCAAGAGCGGCGTGATTTCATTTGGTGGCGGCGTTTGCATGACTTCAATTTTGTGGCCGCTTACAAATGGAAGTCAACGACTGAATGCCACACGCTCAAACCGGCAAGCGAAATCCTTTACAGACTCTCGCCGGACAATCTCGCCCGTCAGATGGAATTTTCTTCAGCGGCCTTGGGATTACTGAACCGTGAAAGGAGCACACGCATGAAAATTTTTGTTTTACGTCAAACCATTCTGTCGGCACTTTTGCTGACACTGTTGGTTTCGTTGGCACTGCTTCCCGATTTGCCAACCACGCCAAAGGCGACGGCTCAACAGCCGTTGGTCAAAAGCGTGGATTCCGCTGGCTTCACGGTTTCAGACGTGGACGCTTCGGCAGAATTCTTTTCCAGAGTGTTGGCGTTTGAAAAAGTCAGCGATGTCGAAGTCGTTGGCGACGATTACGAACATCTGCAAGGAGTGTTCGGATTGCGAATGCGCGTGGTGCGAATGCGGCTTGGCGATGATTTTATCGAATTGACCGAGTATCTGGCTCCGCGCGGACGACCGATTCCCGTGGATTCGCGCAGCAACGATCTATGGTTTCAACACGTCGCCATCATCGTCAGCGATATGGATCGAGCTTATCAGTGGTTGCGGAAACACAAAGTCGTTCACGCTTCGACCGGACCGCAACGCTTGCCAGACTGGAATAAAAACGCCGGAGGTATCAAGGCGTTTTACTTCAAAGACCCCGATGGTCACGCATTGGAAATCCTGCAATTCCCGGAAGGCAAAGGCGACGCGAAATGGCATCAGCTGGCCAAACAAGACGCTGGCAAATTGTTTTTGGGAATTGACCACACGGCAATCGCCATCAGCGACACCGACGCGAGTTTGAAGTTTTACCGCGACACTTTGGGAATGCGCGTCGCCGGAGAAAGCGAAAATTACGGAATCGAACAGGAGAGGCTGAACAATGTGTTCGGCGCTCGGCTGAAAATTACTGCTCTTCGAGCTGCTTCAGGACCCGGCATAGAGTTTCTGGAATATCTTGCTCCGCGCGATGGACGCTCAACGCCCGGCGACAAAAAAGCCAGCGATTTGATTCACTGGCAAACCAAACTGGTGACTGACGACATTGATTCAGCAGCCGTTCGATTGCGAGAGCGCCGTTCCGATTTCATTTCTTCCGGCGTGATTCGGTTCGTTGAACCTGTGCTTGGGTTCAAGAAAAGTTTTTTGGTGCGCGACCCGGATGCTCACGCAATCCAGCTTGTTGAACGATGATTGATCTCGCCGGAGCGCGGATTTGCCACTGGAGCGCGGACGTCCACGTCCGCTG
>CADECP010000001.1:292279-352395 GCA_902825875.1 uncultured Acidobacteriota bacterium | reverse complement strand
TCACGAACTTTTCGGGCTTGACGCTGAATTACCAGACGAACTTCAGCGGAGCGCCAACCACCAATCGGATTGACACCGACAGCCAGAATTTCAGCTACACGTACGACTCGGCGGGCAACATGACCGTAGGCGCTGGGCAAAGTTACAGCTACGACGGAGCCAACCGGCTGAAGACGGCGAGCGGAGGAACGAGCAGCTACGGCTACGACGGCGACGGCAAGCGGGTGAAAAAGGCCGAAGGCGGAGCGACGACCTATTACGTCTACTCGTCGAAGCTGGGCCAGTCGGTGATGGAAGTGAACTCCAGCAGCGTCCAGCGGGCGTATGTCTATTCCGGCAGCAAACTCGTAGCGATGCAGGCTACGGACGGGCAATTTTACTGGCTGCACACCAACCATCTGGGCAACTCAAGAGCGATGACCGACGCCAGCGGCAACCTGACGTATAAAGGCCAATTTGATCCTTACGGAGCGGCTCTGACCGAATGGTCAGGATCGGGCAACACCAACCTCAACTCAAAGAAGTTCACGGGCTATGAACGCGACTCGGCGACGGGGCTGGATTACGCCCAAGCGCGGATGTATAACTCTTCGCGGGGACGGTTCTTGACGCCGGATCCGATTGGGCTGAAAGCGGCAAGCAAGCGTAAGCCACAGACGCTGAATCTCTATTCGTATGTTCATAATGACCCAGTAAATTTTGTTGATCCGAGAGGAACCTGCATCGTTTACTGGTATCAAGTGAGTGAAACTTACGGTTATTGGGACACGATTTTGTGCGGAGATTACGATAGAGAAGTGTTTCAGCCTGAGTTACCGCCGCCATTTGAACCAGTTGATAGCAGCGGGGTAGAAGAAATAGATTATAAAGCTGATCTCATTAAAGCTTTAGAGGCACTGCCTGATGGCTGCATAGAATTTTTCGGTGGAAAAGAAACGTTGAATGCGAGGATACAGGAAATACGATCTGGTAGTTTTAGTGGTATTAAATTTATTGATATGTCAACTTCTCAAAGAGATGCTAAGATAGTTGGTGATGTGTATGGAAGGACTTATCAGCAGTATTGGGACCAGACAACCGATTCATATGCTGTTGCAAAATCCGTTAATATAAATGGCCCTTTACATGATAAGACGATTCTACTTGGCTCTCAGTATAGTAGTTATTTACTATACGTAGCTTTTAATCAACAGTGGAATGCAGGCTACACTAGCCACAAACAATTTCAAAATGTGACTTTAGTGCATGAGTACATGCATATACTTAATAACATGGGAGATAAAGAATTGGTTGAGCACTGGGAAAAGGGAGGGGCGAATTTTAACGACTACTGGTTGAGTAAAAGCTCTAGCCTAGCTATTCAAGATTGGATTAGAGGCGGCTGCAAAAAAGATTGATTGAAGCGATGAAAAAAAAGATCAAATTTTATTTACTAATGGCATCTTTCTTGGCATTAGTGGCCAGTATAGTAGCAATAAAAGCTATTTTGGTTGATAAAAATGTCACTTTGAGCCGAGATCGCCTTTCAGGAAAGATACCTGCTTTTTATTCCCGTATCGAGGTCGCATATGAAGAGAAAGTCGCATCTAGTTTAGACACGATAATTGTCATTCCTCGGGAAAATTTTAATCAGGCGGACTTAGCGGCTTTATTTAATTGGTATTCAAGAAATAGAGAGGACGCTTCGATTGTTCGTATTCATCTCTACGTGAATAAAGAGCGTGCGAGCCCAAGCTTCTTCGAGTCTCCTTCGCCAAGAAATCTATGTAAATATGATGCTGCTTATCTAAGGCATATAAGAACAAATAAAAGTGGGATTCGCATTGTTAGTGAATGGTTTGAGTATAGAAGAATTCTTGAGCTACCCATATGTAGTAACAAGGTTTTTCTTGATTGATTCAAGATAGGGGAGTCTCATTGATCCTGCTACGGAACGGACTTATCGGCTAAAAATCGCATCAGCTCTCAGAAACACCGATAGAGCCTTCATCTTTTTTCTTCTGCCTGGAACTGGCTTTCGCCCATCACAGCCAATTGAACAACGTCAAAGTGACGATCAACGGCGCGAACGCCGAAGTCTTGTTTGCCGGAGCGCAAGGCGAGTTTGTCGGCTTGGATCAATGCAATGTTCGGCTGGTGCCTTCGCTGGCCGGGAGCGGCGAAATCAGCGGCGGACGGCAAAACCTCCAACACGGTCAAAGCCAGAATCAAATAATTTCGTGTTCGTAGTTCCGCCTTCAGGCGGCTGCGGCTCGGCACGAGCCATACCGTTGGCGGCTTAGCCTCTCTGCCGCCTGAAGGCGGAACTACAAGCATGGCGGACGCCGAAAGTCCGAGTATGCGAGTTACCGGGGTTTGATTTCGCGTCCGTTGACGGCGGGGGCGCTGGCAACGGCTTCTTTCAGTCGTTCGATCACGTCGCGGCTGAGTTCGTCAATGTCGGCTTTGATGGTGAAGCCTGCGGCGTTGGCGTGTCCGCCACCGCCGAAATGTTCTGCGACTCGTGCGACGTTGACGCGGTTCTTCGAGCGCAAGCTGGTTCGATACGTCGAATTCGACAGTTCGCGGAAAAAAGCGACGGCTTCGACATCGCCGACGGTCAGCGGGTAAGTGATGATGCCGTCAGAATCGTCTTCGGTGGCGCCGCTCATCTCTTGAGCTTCTTTGGTCATGGTGATCCAGGCGATTCGCCCGGATTCATCGCGTTGCAACGTGGACAGCACCGCGCCAACCAGCATGATTTTGGCGTAAGGGTAGTTGTAGAAAATCGCTTGCGAGAGTTTGGCCGGTTGCGCGCCGTATTTGACCAGATCGCTGGCGATTTTGAAGGTGCGTTCCGTCGTGTTTGAAAAGTGGAAAGAACCGGTGTCTGTCAGCAACGCCGCGTACACGCAACTGGCCACTTCGGAAGTGATTTTGGCTCCGATGGCTTTGGCCAGGTTGTAGATCATTTCGCCAACGGCAGCCGCTGTCGAATCTATCCAGTTCAAGTCGCCGAACAGAGCCGTCGTCGAGTGATGGTCAATGTTGACGACGAACTGGTCTTTCAAAGATGGAAGCCCAGGTCGGGATACATCGCTGCATTCGATGACAAACACTGCGTCGTATTCCCGGTCAATGTCTCTGACGACTCGAACTTCGTTAGCGCCCGGAAGCCTTGAGTAGGAGTGCGGGACGCTGTCACACATGATGACTTCAGCGTCTTTGTTTAATCCTTGCAAAATCCAGCAAAGCGCCAGAGACGAACCCAGACTGTCGCCATCTGGGCGAATGTGGGACGTGATGGCAAATCGGCTGTGTTTTTCAATCAGATCACTTACTTGACCTAACATACTTTCAATCGCGGAGCGTGACTGGGATGCGGGTTGGCTATGGCTTATTGCAACCGGCAATCACGCTTCCGGTAACTCCTTTTTGATTTCTTCCATCAACTGCAGCATGTGGTCGCCGTGTTCAATTGTTTCGTCGTAAACAAAAGTGATTTCGGGTGTATGACGCAGCCGAAATCGTTTACCGATCAGCAGACGAAAGAAAGACTTTTCGTTGTTGAGCAGTTCCAGAGAATCTTTTTGTTCTTGCGGGGAACCGAAAACGCTGACGAACACGCGGGCGTGGCGCAGGTCGGGGCTGACCTTGACTTCGGTGATGGTGACAAAGCCCAAACGATGATGGGGCATCTCGCGCGAAATAATCGCGCTGATTTCAGTCTTGAGTTCTTGCGCTAATCTGTTCGGACGATACTGCATAAATCAGTTTCCAGTTCGCAGTTTTCGGTTTCCAGTTCATGACAGGCAAGAACTGGAAACCGAAAGCAGGAAACTACAACTGCGTAGGCGCGACTTTTTCGACGATGTACGCTTCGATGATGTCGCCGATTTTGTAGTCGCTGAACCGGTCAACGGTGATACCGCATTCGTAACCTTGCTGGACTTCGCTGGCGTCATCTTTGAAGCGACGCAAACTGCCGATGGACGATTCAAAGATCACGACGTTATTACGGATCAAACGAGCCTGCGCCGTGCGTTTGATCGAACCGTTGATGACCATACAACCCGCGATGGAACCGATTTTCGGAACGCGAATAATGTCGCGGACTTCGGCTTTGCCCAGAACGACATCTTTCAATGTGGCTTCCATCAAACCGAGCATGGCGTTGCGAATTTCTTCTTCGACCTTGTAAATGATCGAATGCAGTCGAATATCAACTTCTTCCTGCTTGGCAATGTCTTCGGCGCGCGATTCGGGGCGCACGTTAAAGCCGATGATGACCGTAGCGGCTCCGGTGTCTGTCGCTTGGGACGCGCTTGCCAATAGCACGTCGTCGTAGGTGATCGCCCCGACAGCGGAACGAATGATACGAACCTTCACCTTGTTGGTGGAAAGTTTGCTGAGCGTATCTTTCAGCACTTCCACAGAACCTTGAACGTCGGCCTTGAGAATGACCAGCAGTTCTTTGACTTCGCCGGATTCCATTTGAGCCGCCAGTTGATCCAGCCCGCGAGCGGCAGAGCGAGCCAACGCTGTTGTTCGAGCTTTGGCCTGTCTGAATTGGGCGATCTGCTGAGCTTTGACTACGTCGTCAACAACCTGGAACTGGTCGCCGGCGGAAGGTACGCCTTCCAGGCCAAGCACTTCGACCGGAGTCGCGGGGCCAGCTTCCAGAATTCGCTCTCCCAGATCGTTGACCAATGCACGAACTCTGCCGGAGAAGTTGCCGACGATGAACGGGTCTCCAATGCGAAGCGAACCATTCTGAACCAACACCGTCGCCACAGAACCTCGCCCACGGTCGAGTTTGGCTTCCAGCACGGTTCCGGTCGCTTTGCGTTTGGGGTTCGATTTCAATTCCAGAATATCCGCCGTCAGTAAAATCATCTCCAGCAAGCCGCCAATGTTTTGACGCTTTTTGGCGGACACTTCGACCATTTCCACGTCGCCGCCCCAGTTGCTCCACAGGACGTTTCGGTCGGCCAATTCTTTTTTCACTCGTTCGGTGTTGGCGTCCGGTTTGTCCACTTTGTTGATGGCGACAATGATCGGAACCTTGGCGGCTTTGGAATGTTCGATTGCTTCAATCGTTTGAGGCATGACACCGTCGTCAGCCGCCACCACCAGAATTACAATGTCCGTGACTTTGGCTCCGCGGGCGCGCATTAAAGTGAAAGCTTCGTGACCGGGCGTGTCGAGGAAAACAACTCGTCTGCTGATGGCAGGGTTTTCCGAGCTTGGAACTTCAACCGAATAAGCGCCGATGTGTTGAGTGATTCCGCCAGCCTCACCTTCGGCAACACGCGCCGAGCGAATGGCATCGAGCAGGCTGGTTTTGCCATGATCTACGTGACCCATCACGGTGATGACAGGAGCGCGCGGGTCTGTATCGTCCATTGCTTCGGGAGTGATCTCGAATTCCGATTCGATAATCATGTCCTCGAAATCGCCGAACGTGACTTCAAAACCGTATTCAATTCCAAGCTCAACGGCCAACTCGTGGCTCATGATCTGGTTGATTGTGGCCATCACTCCGCGCTGCATCAGCGCCGCCACCACGTCACGCGCTTTGACATCTAGCTTCTCGGCAAATTCGCGCACAGTGCTGCCTTCAATCAATCGCACAGGTTTCAGTTCTACAGGAATCAGTTTTTGAGCCGCAGTCGGCAACGCCTGTTTTCGCAATCCCAGCTTGTGAGTATTGCCATCCTGGAACTTGTCACGGTCTTTGTCTTTTGCGCGATGTTGATTACGGCCTTTTGGTTTTTGATCCTTCGGCGGGATGTAAACCGTTCGCTGTTGAGCGCCGGACGGCAGTAAATGTGCGTCCTTGTCTTTGCCTTTCAAATCGCGCGTCTGGTCTTTTTTCAGCAGCAGCGAAGGATCGAGTTTTCCTGTCGTGCCCGATTTGAGCAGGGCAGGTTTCTCAGTTTGGAATCTGGCCGATGTCGTTGGAGAAGGTTTGGGCAATGGCTTCGTCGGCATTGCCAATTTGATGACTTTAGTGCCTGTATCGGGCGCACTGGAAGGCCTGGCTTGCGATTTGTGAATCGTCGGTTGCGGGGTTGGTTGAACCGGCACGTCGTCAGGCAATTCGACTTGCTGCACTGGCTCCAAAACCGGAATTTCAGGAGCTTCAATTCTTGGCGCTTCAAGTTCGACAATCTCGCCTGTTTCAGTCCCTGGTTCAACTGCTTCTTCGATCGGTGATCCGGCAGGGAATTCAGACGGAGCAGGCTTTGCGGGCGGTGACGGAAGCTTGACCAATCTTGATTGGGGAGCTTCGGCTTCGGCAGGCAAAGGCTTGGCAGGCACAGTTGGTTGCTGAACCGGCGGAGCCTTCACTTCGATTTCAGGAGAGGTTTTGACCGGTGCTTTTGCCTGAATTTCCGGTCTGGCCGGAGGCGCAAGCGGTTTGATGACAGTGGCAGGCGCAGTTCGTTGAGGCGCCGGTTGTTCATTCGTTTTTTTCTCGGTTCTCGCTTCGACTACCGTAGCAGGCGCAGGAGGCTCTGCGGTATCAGGGGTTGTAGCGAGCGCGGGTGCGGCTGCGGTTGGATGTTTTATCAATCTTGCTGTTGGCTTGGCAGCCACGACCTCTTTCTTTGGGTAATACATTTCGCGGATTTTGGCCGCAATGGGGTCTTCCAGGGTGTTCGAGGGCACACTGACATCAACGCCCAGACGACGGGCGTCTTCGAGCACTTTCTTGCTCTCCAACTTTAATTCTTTGGCTAAATCGTAGATTCTGACCTTGCTCATTTATTCCTTTCGAATAATCCGAATGGGTAGCGCTGCATTCAAATTGTGTAGGCGTTGACCGGGTCATTGTTTTTCACCCTGATCTTTATCCTCCGCGCCTTGAGCAGAGTTTTCAGTTTCGTCCGTGTTTTCTTCTTCGTCCGCGCCTTCTTCGGCTTCCGCGGATTCTTCAGCTTCCTCAACTTCTTCAGCAGCGATTTCCTCTTCGGAGGCTTCGTCAGATTCGTCAGAAGCCTCTTCGATTTCAGTCTCGTCTGAAGCTTCAGACTCGTCCTCGGTTTCGTCTGTATCTTGCGGCTCCTCTTCGTCGCCTGATTGCTGGTTGGCATGGGCACGGCGAGCTTCAGTCAGCGCGCGCGCCATATCAAGAAGTTCTTCCGCATCGTCAACGCTGACATCCAGCCATTCGCAAATGTCGTCAACAGAAGCTTCTGCCAACTGTTCGACGGTTTCGATGCCATGTTCTGCCAGCGCATCAGAGTCGCTGACAGAAATGCCTTCGATTGACGAAAGTTTGACGACGGGCGCAGAAATTATCAGTTCCATCTGCGAAGCGATTTCGCGCTTCATTTCTTCTTCGCTGCGAATGTCAATGTCCCAGCCGACCAACTTTGCGGCAAGGCGAACGTTTTGCCCGCGTTTGCCAATGGCTAGGCTCTGTTGTTCATTTTCGACGATAACTTGCAGTTTCTTGTCTTCAAAATCCAGCACGGTGACTTTGCTGACTTTGGCCGGTGACAGGGCGTTGGCCGCAAAGATCGCTGGGTCTTCTGACCATTCAATGATGTCAATTTTTTCGCCGCGCAGTTCCCGAATGATTGATTGAACACGCGAACCTTTCATGCCCACGCAAGCTCCGACCGGGTCAACATCGCGTTCGTTGGACACGACGGCGATTTTGGCGCGTTCGCCGGGTTCGCGGACGGCGGCTTTGATCTGCACGGTTCCGTCATAAATCTCCGGCACTTCCATTTCAAACAACCGTTTCAGCAATTCTGGGCTGGTGCGGGAAACTTCGATCTGCGGGCCTTTGGCTTCGCGGTTTACATCGTGCAAAACAACGCGGATGCGTTCGCCTTGAGTGAAGTTTTCGACTTTGGACTGTTGCGATTTCGGCATGACGGCTTCCAAGCCGTTGCCTGTATCAACAATGACTTTACCGCCTTCGAACCGTTTGACGAATCCGTTGACGAGTTCGCCCAGACGACCGATGTATTCTTCGTAAACTTTATTGCGCTCAGCTTCTCGAACTTTTTGCAGGATGATTTGTTTGGCGGTTTGCGCTGCAATGCGTCCAAGCTCTTCGACGGGGCGGGGAAGTTCCAGCATGTCGCCGACTTCAGCGCCTTCGCCGACTTCGGCATTGGCTTCGTCAACTGTCATTTCGCGTGATGAATCTGTGATTTCATCCACGACGACCTTGATGGCGTACAGTTCTATTCCGCCCGTTTCCAGGTTGTATCGAGCATGAAGGTCTTCGCCGGATTTGAAATGCTTGCGCGAAGCCGTCACCACAGCGTCTTCAATCGCGCTGATGATGACCTGCGGATCAATCTTTTTCTCTTTACTGAGAAAGTCTATGTTTTGAGCAATTGAGCTGAGTGTATTCATCTTCCTCTGCTTTTACGGTTCTATTTCGACATTCGCCTTGATGATCTTGGCCAGAGGCAATAAATGGCGCTTGCCATTGTCTTCTTCGATGACTGCCGCTGTTTCACCTTCGCGATCAAGGCCGATCAATTTGCCATGAAAATTCTTTTGCCCGTTGATGGCTTCCGACAGTTTTACGTGCGAAGGAAGCCCGGCAAAGCGTTCGTAATCAGAATCTTTGTATAACCCACGATCCAGTCCCGGCGACGAAACTTCCAACATGAACTGGTTGGGAATCGGGTCTTCCACGTCTAGGATCAAGCTGATTCGTTCGCTGATATGAGCGCAATCGTCAACGGTTACTCCGCCGGGCTTATCAATAAAAACTCGCAAGATTGGATTGCGTCCACTGGTGACTTCAACGTGAACGAGTTCAATTCCTTCGCGCGCAGTCACGCGCTCGGCAATCTCGCTGATTCGCGGATCAACCATCAACCGCTTGCTCCTTCAGCATTTGAATGTGGGCTGGAAACCAACTGTTTAGTGAGCCTGATAAAAAAGGTGGGCGCGACGCCCACCTCGAAAGTAAGCCGGATCATAGCCGGAAGGTATTTTGAAATCAAGCAGGTGACAGATTTTGCTGTCTCTATCCGATTGCAGCATCTGTTTTACGACTCGCCAAGCCTCATTTGTCTTCCTGGTTTTTGACCAAAACGGAGTAAATCACCCATTTGCCATCAATCATTCCCGGTACGATGGTGTACTTATTGGGTCGTCCATCAACTCTGTATCGGTAAGAGCGAAGAACTTCGTTCGGCGGGATATTGGAAAGCGGAATCATGCGTCCCGGTTGGTTGTAAATTGCATGCGCCAATTGAGCCATTTCAGCTTCGGAGGCCGTTCGGGAAACCACTTTTGGAGAGATCGTTTGGATGATTTCGTTTTGCTGTGCTGCAGTTGCAGAGTTTTTTTCAAGAATCGCGTTTTTCTGAGCCAGATCGGCGCTGACTTCATTCAACTTGTTTTCGGCAACCGTTGCACGAGTGTTAGCCGCTTCGATTTTGCCATCGGCTACACTGTATTTCTGGTACATCAACCCACTAAGCACCAGTGAACAAGCAAACAGAATTGTTACCACAATCAATGTCCAGCGAAGCAGGGCGCGTTTTTCAGCCTCGATCTGCATCGTCTGTCGCCGAACCATGTCGTACTCTTGTTGGCTGTACATCATATCGTTAGCACTCTACCGTCAGTCCTTTTGAAGATAAATGTAAAACGAATTTTGGGGCGATACCGCGTAAAGCTTTGATTAGGGAATAAGACTTCAAGGCGGGCATTCTAGCGCCTGAAAGTTCGACTGGCGAGAGCAAATCTTCAAGAAATCATTTCTCAAGGGAATTTTTCTTCGCCAAAGTTGTTGTCAGGCAATCAAATCACCGTTGGTCGCCAGCCATGACCCACTCTTCATTGAAGTGCGCGTGTTTAATTGATTTGCGTTTTGGTTTTCCGTCAGCATCTTTTTCCAAATTACTGCGATTCAAGTGATAGCTGTAGGTAGCATGAAGCGAGCCGTCTCGTGCTTGAATGATTGACGGATAAGAAAATGACCCTGCTTCGGTTGCTGCGGAATCCAGTTCCAGATGTCGAGTCCATCTCCAGGTTTTGCCTTCGTCGTCGGAAATGGAAACCGCCAGACTGTGTCTGCCGCGTTCTGTGTCGTTGTAGATCAACGCCCAGTGGCCATTCTTAAGCGAGATAAGTTCCGCGCCCGAACCTGGATTGGGCAGGTTGCTGTCTGAAACCGGCGACCACGTTTCACCTCGGTCGCGCGATTCGCTTTGGTGGAGACGCTTCGGAGCAGGACCGTTATCACGCATCAAGGTATACAGCGAACCATCTTTTCGTCTGACGATGCTTGGCTGAATGTTGCCGCCTCCAACCAAAGGCGTGCTGGCTTTCCAGGTCTTGCCCCAGTCATCTGTAATCGCCATCAGCGAAAACGAAAAGCCATCTGAATACAAAGGAACGATCAGGCGCTGGTTGTCGAGAACGAACGGATGTGCGCGTGTCATCCAGCCGATGCGGCGTGACAATTTGTCTGAAGCCATTTTGCGAATTCGGGACGAATACGCCGACAGGGTTTCGCGCGGAGTTTCAGGCGATTGCGCTCGTTGTTTTTCCCATTCATCCAATGTTCGATTCGTAATGTCGGCGAATTCCTGACCAGGCGTGATATGCATCACTTCACTTGTTTCCCAGACTGGCGAGTCTTCACTGGTGTATCGGCTGGAAATTTTGTATTTCATCAAAGCGGTATGCCATTCATTGGCCAGAATGGTCGGCCACATCAGCCAAAGCCTACCTTGCGGATCAATAAACATCGCACAATTGGTGTCGGGGTAACCGGGAGTGTCGGCCATAGTAAAACGCGCACTCCATTGTTTGGCTCCGCGTTTCAGGCGAGCGCCTTCAATCTTCACATCGTCTGCTTGGCGTTCACCGGAGCCATTAAACCAGCAAACGAGTAAGTCGCCATTCGAGCATTCGACGATGCAGGAAGCATGGTTATGCCAGTGCTCTAGCGGGAAGATCAGTTCGGAAGTGAAAAAAGGCCTGACTACTGGATTTACCGATGCTGAAATTTCCAAAGACTTCGGTAACGAGCAAACACCGAGAACAATCAGCGTCACAAAAATCGCCAATTTCTTCATTCGTTGTGTACGATCCTTTATCGAGTGTTGACGTGAAACGTCTGTATGGTATTGCGTCCGCATAATGGCATAGCCAGTGCGAAGACGAAAGTCGCAAAAGTCTACGTCTGGGAGTGCATAAAAAAGGCTTGACGGCTATAATGCGCGCTCAATTACGAAAACTCACTTCCGCTGATTTCAATCCAAACACAGAGTTGAGGAGCAACATTTCGCATCTCTGCTTTTCAACAGAAGCTTTAAGAAAATGACTAAATCCTGTTTGAAATTGTCCGCAGTTGTATCGTTTATTTTTTGTCTGGTTCTGCTTGGTGGATGCCGTCAGGGAGATTCACAAGCTGCCTCTTCCAGAGGGGCAGTAGCTGGCGCTGCTATGACCGCAAGGCAGGTTAAGCTTGTCAGTTCTGAAGCTCGCAAGTTGGCGCGAACGGTTTTGTCGCCCGGAACGCTGGCTGCCGATGAGCAGGCCACATTGAGTTTCAAGGTTGCCGGGCGGTTGAGTGATCTGAAAGTTGATCTGGGAAGCCGAGTCAGCAAAGGTCAGGTCACCGGTCAATTGGAAACCAATGATTTCAGGGTTCGATTGCAGCAAGCTGAAGCCGCGCTTCAGCAGGCTCGTGTTCGGTTAGGGCTTGCTGCTCAAGGCGAAGATGATCGTGTGGAAACTGAAAATACGGCTTTGGTTCGACAGGCGCGTGCTTTGTTGGATGAAGCTCGGCTCAACCTGGATCGAACCCGACAATTGGTCCAACAGGGAATCCAGGCGAAAGCTGAGCTTGATCGTGTCGAGTCCGCGTTTAAGGTGGCTGATAGTCGCTATCAAGATGCCGTCGAGGAAGTTCGCAATCGTCAGGCAGTTTTGTTGCAACGTCGTTCTGAACTGGCAATCGCCAAACAACAATTGGCCGAAACCACACTGTACGCGCCTTTTGAAGGTGCGATTCGTGAACGGCGAGCTTCGATTGGTGAGTTCCTGGCAGCGGGCGCTCCGGTGGTTACTATTGTTAGATTGCATCCGCTTCGATTGCGAGTCGAACTGCCAGAACGCGATGCTGTTGGAATTCGGCAAGGACAAACTGTGCGTGTAACTGTGGAAGGCGAAGATGGCCAGGATTATTCAGGGAGAGTTGCGCGGCTCAGTCCTGCGTTTCAAGAACAAAGCCGAACGCTGATTGTCGAAGCCGAAGTGGATAACCAACAAGGCCGATTGCGCCCTGGCTCTTTTGTTAAAGTCGAAATTCAAACTGTTTCAACTGATGATGTGGTGATGGTTCCTTCGTCGGCAGTTGTCACCTTTGCCGGAATCCAAAAAGTCTTCACCGTTAAGGATGGAAAGGCTGTCGAAAAAAATGTCATTGTTGGACGCCGGTCTGACGATTGGGTGGCGATTGAAGGATTGGATGCGGCCACTCCGGTTGTGATTTCTCCCGGTAATTTAGCTCCTGGGCAGCCGGTTGTCGTTGAGCAGTAATCTCGTGAACAATCCTGACTGTTGTTTTGGCGATCAAAAATCTAAAGCTGCCTCGACACGAGGTTTCCTTCAGGGTTATTAGGCGGATGTCGTGTAATTGATTGCAGCTAAAATAATTGTTTGAAAAAAGAGAAGTGCTGGGGTAAGCTTCGCGCCGTTCTGACCCCCCAATAGTAAATTCTTCAATTCTCCGTGAATTCTTTGGAGCGATAGCCATGACATTTCAATCATCAAACCTTCGTCTGTTGGCGGCCTTTTCATTGGCGGCGTCATTGAGCCTGTTTGGCAATTTCAGTTTGACTTCGGTGGTCGCTGCAATCCCAAAAAATGACAATCAGGTTGTTGGGCAATTAAATGTAGTTGGTTCTGTCACGATTAATGACAAGAAAGCCATTAACGGAACTACGGTCTTCACCAATTCCCGCGTTGGAGTTGCTTGTGCTGGTGGCAATCGCGCAATGATAAATCTGGGGAAACTTGGACGCATTGAGTTGGCCCCAGGGGCGCAGATGGTTTTGAAATTTTCTGAAGGTTTGATCAGTGGCGATTTGGTGACGGGCAAGATTGTCGTTAATGCGCCGGTTGGAGTGAAAATTGCCATCAGTACGCCGGAAGGCGTTTCTGCTGCCGATGGCAAAGACGCCTCGGTTTTGGCGGTTGCGACGCAACGTGGCGTGCGTTGTGTGCCTGTTGCTGTTACCCAGTCTGCTTCGACAACCGCTCTAAGTTCAGGTGCTTTGGCTGCGATTTTATTGGGAGCGGGCGGCGCAGCGGTTGCTGGAGCAGCTTTCAGTTCACAACAAGCCTCCAGCACAAATCCATAAGATGGGCTTGAACTGATATTTCATTGATTAACCTGATCCCCTCTTCAGCCCCGATTGATAATTCAGGCAACTCACCTGACTTGATTGCATCTTGGTATCATTCATCGCGGCAGGCGCTGCTGTAAGTTTTATTGAGCCTGCATCCCTTCCGACCACCCCACCATGTCAGCAAAATGACCTTTGTCGCTATGGGCGATAACGAATTCGGAAAAAACGAAAAAGCGTGACAATCACCATCAAGCTGGAAAATTTGGCGCTCAAGATTATTTTGGTCGTAGCAGGATTGTTTCTAGTGTTTTGGTGTGGACGCACAGTTTTTGGGCACTTTTTGCTCAGGAATGTTGCTGACCGAAGAATTGTGATGAGCGGTGATGTGCTGGCTTCGGCAGCAATTCGGAATCCGAACTCGTCCAGAATTTTACAGCGATTGGCTGATGCGGAATTTGAAGAATCCGCATCGGAGCCGCAACGATTGTTGAATGCTCAGGCGTTGGCATTGAAGGCGGCAAGCCTTTCGCCTTGGGATTATAAAAACTGGCGCTTGCTTGGAATGACTCACGATGCCGATGGCAAGCTGGAAGAAGCAGAGCGGGCGATGAAGGTCGCCGCAGCATTAGCGCCGAGCAATAGCGAAACGCACTGGGCGTTAGCTAATTTGTTTGTTCGGCAAAACAACCGGATTGGCGCTCTTAGGGAGTTTAGAGTTGCGACAAGGTTCAACAACGAGTTGTTACCTGCGGCGATGGATGTTGTCTGGCAAGCCTTTGATGGTGACGTTGAAGCATTGAATTCAATCGTCAGTAAAGAAACGGCTCCTCGATTGTTGATGGCGCAGTTTTTACTTGAACAAGCTCAGTCAGATGCCGCGATCGAAGTTTTTCAAAGTCTTGATTCTGAGGCGAGGCTGAGTTCTCAAAATGCAGCTTTGTTCATCAGTTTATTGGTTCAGACTGGGCGGAGCAGCGAGGCTCGACAGTTATGGGGAGAGCTTGTTGGCGACTCCCTAAGAAGTCGCAATCAGGAAAAACAGGAAAGCTCTTTGAGTTTGGTCTGGAATGGTAGCTTTGAAAACAATGCGCCAAAAAATTTCGGTCATTTCGATTGGGCGCTCAGGCCAAGTGAATACGCACGAATCGGATTTGATAGGAGTGTTTTTCGCAGTGGGCAAAAGTCTCTCAGGTTGAGTTTTGCCGGACGTGATACCACTAAATTGATGGGCGATGTTCAGCAGATGGTGGTTCTAAATCCGAATCGGAAATACAGGCTTGAATGCTTTGCAAAGACTGCGAATTTTGTAACTCCCGAAGGGCCGAGAATCGCTTTGCTTGGCCAAAAAGGAATCCTGGTAGTTTCTGAACCTGTTGCTGCGGGTGGGGCTGATTGGCAACATTTAGTTGTTGAGTTTACTTCACCCAGTGACAGCGTAACGGCTCAAGTGGCGATTATTAAGATTCCGCGTTTTGATTATGAAGAACCGACCAAAGGGACGGTTTGGTTTGATGATTTCATGTTGACGGAATTGTAACGGAGCGATTGATTGGTGCCAGCAGACAATCTAACTCGTGAATATCCGCCCGAAAAGGTAGAGCAGCACAAAGGGGCTGAGAAAGAAAAAGAAGATGCCTTGGGAAGCCTGATTTCGCTTGGCGCGCTATTGCTGTTGATGTTCACCGCATTGGCGTTTGGCGCGGTTGAATCTTGGTCAATTTCGGTTTTTGGAGTGTTTGTCCTGACGCTAAGCGTACTTTGGATTGCGAAAGCAGTTTTGGACAAGCGAATAATAGTCACGATTCCTGCGACTCTTTGGCCGCTTTGTGCTTTTTTGATCTACGGATTTTTGCAGACGGTTTCCCGGTTCGACGAAACAGGTAAGAGGTTCGCCATTTCACTTGATGTGGAAGCGACACGGTTGGCGCTGGAAGTTCTTGGGATTTTGCTGATTGCATTTCTGATCTTTGCCAACTTTTTTGTGAGCGGCAGGCGGCTGCTTTGGCTCAGAAGTTTTCTTATTTTGTTCGGTCTTGGCTTGGCGGTTTTTGGGCTGATTCAAAAATACACCTGGAACGGGAAATACTACTGGCTTATTCAGCCGAGCACTCCTCCGACGGCTCCATTCGGTTCGTTTGTTAATCACAATCACTTTGCTGGTTATCTGGAAATGATTGCGCCGATCCCTTTGGCGATGTTTCTGGTTCGTTCCGTCCATCGTGAAATCTCGATTTTTTATTGTTTTGCCGCAGCGATGATGGGAATCGCCGTTTTTCTTTCTTTGTCGCGGGGCGGGATGCTCAGCCTGCTCTCCGGTTTTATTTTTGTTGTGGCTTTTGGGGCAAAGCCTGCGATTGAGCGGTTTCGTGGTTATGAAATTCGCAGTCGCACACCGCTCTTTCTGCTTCAAATGTTGGCCGTTATTCTGATTGTGTCAGCGATCGTTATTGGAGTTTTGTGGATTGGTGGTGATGAAGTCGTGAAGCGGGTTAGCCAGGTCGAATTGAGTGGCGCAGTGGAAAATACAGGCAATCAGGATGAAAGATTTCTTGATGGGCGTTTTTGGATTTGGCGCGACACGATGGAAATGATTCGCGCTAATTGGCAAACCGGAGTCGGTTTGGGAGCCTATGAAACGGCATTCCCTCTGTTCACAAAGAGCAATGGCGCATTGATAGTCAGTCAGGCGCATAACGATTACCTGCAAATCATTGCTGACTGCGGAGTAATCGGAGTTTTTCTGACGATCTGGTTTTTGGTCGTTCTTTTCAAAGACATCAATCGTGCGATGCGACATCGCCAAGTGGTGATGTCAGGAATGGCTTTGGGCTGTGGCGGTGGCGTTGTAGCGATTCTTGTTCACAGTCTGTTTGATTTTAATCTTCAGCTACCGTCTAATGCCTTACTTTTTCTGGTTTTGACGGCTGCGATTTCTAATATTAGCGTGGCTGCCGATAAGGCCACGCAGGCACAATTCGAGTGAGTTCGATTTCACGCGGCAGCGGTTTTTCAGCCGACGTGATTTCGTACGTTGGAGGTATTGTTGTGGATAAAGCAGTTTCGTTCTTAAAGCAGGTGGTTGGCCGCGTGGCAATCTGGACATTATCATTTTCGATGTTTTTGGCTTCTCCTGCATTGGCTCAGCAGCCGCCGGTTCGTTCAGGCATTCCAAATACGAACAAGTCCGACGGTAGCGGCGATAATCCGAATCAAATCAGGCCGAGAGTCGGCCCGGACGTAATTATTGCTGCTGATGAAGATTACAGATTGTCACCAAGTGATGTGATTGAGGTCATCATTCAGGATGCGCCAGAACTTTCCGGAAACTTTCAGATCAGCAGTTCCGGGAATATCCCTATGTATTATTTGGGTTCGATGAAAGTTGAAGGCCGGACGCCGGACGAAGTCGGCAAAATGATTGCTGATGGTTTAAGGGGTCGTTATCTGAAAGATCCCAGAGTGTTTGTTTCGGTCAAACAATACAACAGCCGGACTTTTTTCATTCAAGGAGCTGTCAAAGCGCCGGGGGTTTACATCATTCAAGGCCGGCCTTCGCTATTCAAGCTGATAACAATTGCCGGCGGTTTGCAGGAAAAACACGGCTCGACTGCCTACATTGTTCGTGAGGTCAAAGCCAAGCCGGAAAAACTTGAAGCCAGAGCGCAAAAAAACGAAGGGACTACAGATACGGCTCCGTCTACTCCTGTTGCACAGGCGATTGATAACGCCAAAGGCTCGAATACGGCAATCGAAGGTGATACAGAATTTGAATTGCAGCGGGCACAAATCGGCGGACTGGCGAAAGGCCGCTTCGACCAGAATGTGCTGATTCAGCCAGGAGATGTTGTTTACATTCCGCCTGCCGAGGTCTTTTATGTTTCCGGTGAAGTTCGTTCGCCTGGTCAGTATCAATACCGAGAAGGCATGACGCTTCGTCAGGCAATAACGCTGTCGCAAGGCCCGTATTTCAAAGCCAAGCTCGACAAAGGCATCATTTTCCGCGAAGACCCAATGACCGGAAAATTCAATGAAATTTCTGTCAACATCGGAGCCGTTATCAACAAAGGCGGCACTGAAGACATCCCCATTTATCCTAACGATATTATTCTCGTTCCGAACAGTACGGTTAAATCTGTGGCAGGTGCGTTGTTGATGGCGATGGGAACCGGACTGGCTTTGCGCGTTCCAGTTGGCACACGATAAATCCCAGGTGTTCAATTCAGCCGTCTGTCCCACCACAGGCGGTTTTACTGCTGAGGTTTAAGAAAAGAATTTATGGCAGAAGAAAGAAATGGTCTGGAAAAAACACTGACCACCGAAGAAACAGCCATCATGAGACCATTCGCAACCCCACGAGTTGGCGGTTCTTATGGTTATGGATATGGGTACGGCAATGAATCTCCCAACGGCATTCATTTGCGCGAAATTCTGCGAACGATTCGCAAACGAAAGTGGCTTGTGGCTGTAATTGTCGCCATCGCCACGACTTTGATTACGGTTGAGATTTTTCGCACGCCATCTGTTTATCGCTCAACCGGCAGCATAGAAGTTCAGCGCGATTCGCCGATGATCGTCAAAGCAAAAGATCAGGTTGTGCAGTTCGAGGATTCCGACAGCTTGAACACTAAGAAAGTTATCTTTCTTAGCCGACCATTGCTGGAAGACGTCGTGATTCTGTTGCAACTGGATCAAAACCCAAAGTTCACTGAGAGCATGCGGAAAAAATCCATCTTGGATGCAGTTCGTGAAATCAGCGGGCGGGTTTCCAGTCAGGTGGGCGGCGACGACAGACAGCAAGAAGATACGAACATCGTAAGTCAGTCAATCAATATGCAGGAGCGCACTGCTGAGGAGAGCAAGCGATTGGCTCCTTACGTAAATGTCTTGAGAAATAAATTCAAAGTCGAGTCCATGGCTCAAACGAACATTATGGAAATTTCGTTTGAGCACACCGACAAGGAATTGACCGCAGCAATTGTCAACACGGCGATCAACAACTTCATCAATCGAAGTTGGAACCGTCGCACGGAAAAATTTACCGATACGTCTGGATGGCTGGAGCGTTCGACTCGTGAGTTGAAAACGAAGGTTCAACAAGCTGAGTCGGCATTGGCCGATTACACTGCGCGCAACGAAATTTTTTCCACAGACGGAAAACAATCATTGACGGCTGAAAAGCTGTCTGGATTGAGTGTTCAGGTGATGAAAGCGGAAACAGAGCGCATGCTGAAAGGCTCGCTTTACGACGAGGTTAAACGTGGAAAGGTCAATCAAGTCCCTGAAGCGTTTTCCGATCTGAAAACTGCGACTTTGAAGCAGAAGCTCGGTGAATTGCAGGTCGAGCAATCGCAGTTGAGCATCAGGTTCGGACCGGAAAACCCCAAAGTGGCTGAAGTGGAAGAGAAGATCAAAGTTCTGCAAAGCCAAATCGCCGACAATCAACGTTCGTTCGAGGATAAACTCAAAACGGATTATGAGCGGTCTGTTCGTGAAGAAGCAGAATTGAAACGTTCGCTCGACATTGCCAAGAGCGAAACCGTTCAGCAAAACCAGGCTTCGATTCGTTTTGCCACTCTTCAGGCCGAACTGGACACTGCCCGCGGACTTTATACGGAATTTCTCAACAAGACCAAGCAGGCCGATTTGCAGCTTGTTGAGCAGCACAACAATTTGAAAGTTGTCGAAACCGCCGAAATTCCGAATGTGCCGATTGGCCCGCAACGGCTCAGGACAATTCTGGTTGGTTTTTTGGTTAGCCTGCTTGCCGCGATTGGCCTGGCATTTTTCCTTGAATATCTGGACAACACGGTCAAAAGTGTTGAAGACATTGAACGAATCGCGCAATTGCCTACGCTGGCAGTTATTCCAGCGATTTCAACTGTCGCACCAAGAGTGATGGCCGAAAAGAAGAAAGCCGAACCCGCACAAGCCTTATCGGTCAGCCCCAATGAAGGCCGCGCATTGACCGGAAGTTTTGCTGCCGCAGGCGCTCAAGGCAAATTGACGAAACTTGTTACGCTCGACCAGCTTTCGTCCGTTGTTGAAGCCTATCGAATGCTGCGAACTTCTGTGCTTTTGTCAGCGGCTGGTAATCCGCCGAAAACCATCCTTTTCACCAGTGGACAGCCCGGAGAAGGGAAGACGACCACTGCAATCAATACAGCGATTTCGCTTTCTCAACTTGGCTCTTCGGTGTTGTTGATTGACGCTGATTTGCGCCGTCCCACGGTTCACAGAGTTTTCAAGATGGGGCAATCGCAAGGACTGTCCACTTTCTTGTCGCGTCAGGTCGAAATTGATCCGTTGATTAACAAACTGTGGGTTCCGAATCTGTCTGTGCTGCCTTGCGGCCCAATCCCGCCCAACCCGGCTGAGTTAATCAGTTCCGAGCGTATGCGGTTGTTGTTGAAAGAGCTTGGCGAAAGATACGATCACATACTGATTGATTCGCCGCCATTGATTAACGTTACAGATCCGGTGATTCTTTCGACAATGGTTGATGGGGTGATTCTGGTGGTTCAAGCCGGACGCAGTACGCGAGACATTGTTCGCCGCGCACGTCAGGAGCTTGGCAGTGTCGGTGCGAAAATCTTTGGCGTGGTGCTCAACAATCTGGACATCAAACGCGAAGGATATGATTCCTACCTTTCGACTTATGGCAGCTACGGTTACGGCGAAAAACAAGCAGCTCGCCGGTAAGCCAAAATGTCAGCGGCAAGTGGTTTGATCGAAAAATCGCTTGCCGCCGATAAATTACTTTCCTTTCTTTTCAATTTCCAAACTCAAAACGCTTGAAGACGCCTGTTGCCCTGATAATCTTCAATCGCCCGGATTTTACAGCTCGTGTGCTGGAGGCTATTGCCCAGTCCAGGCCGGAAAAGCTTCTGGTGATTGCCGACGGACCACGCCCAGGCCGCCCGGATGATGTTGAAAAGTGCCAGGCTGCGCGCGAAGTCATTCGTCGCGTGGATTGGAATTGCGAAGTCCTGACTAATTACTCCGACACGAATCTGGGCTGCGGATTGCGACCGGCCACCGGAATTAGCTGGGTTTTCGACACCGTCGAAGAAGCGATTATTCTCGAAGACGATTGCCTGCCGCATTCGACATTCTTTCCTTACTGCGAAGAACTGCTGAGGCTTTACAGCCAAGATGAACGAGTGATGATGATCGGCGGCGTGAATTTTCTGAACGAATTGAAGTCGCCAATTCAAAGCTATCATTTCTCCCGGTTCGGCAGTTCGTGGGGATGGGCTTCGTGGCGCAGGGCCTGGCGGCATTTCGATTACAAAATGAAGCTTTGGCCAACCGTCGTCGAATCAAAAATCATTGAACAAATGTTTCCCGACCCGGTTCATTGCCGTTATTGGCAGGAAAAGTTTCAGCACGTTTACGACAGCAATGCCGACGACATCTGGGATTATCAATGGTTGCTGGCGTGTTGGATTAACAGTGGCTTTCGCGTCTTTCCTGAAATCAATCTGGTTTCCAACATAGGCTTTCGCGAAGATGCGACGCACACTTTCGGCGATGGAGCATTTGCGAATATGCCAACCAATGGCATCGAATTCCCGCTGAAACATCCGCCCTTTGTTTTTCACTGCGCCGAGACTGACCATCTGATTCAGGAAAATTTTTGCGTGACCGAGGGATGGCGTAACCCCACTGGCCAAGACCAATTCAGCATCCGACAACTCTGGCGTCGTTTGAACAATCGCCTAGCTGAAAAGTTCTCTCAAATTTGATGCGAATTCTTCATTTTTCGACCGATGACATTAATGGAGGAGCAGCGAAAGCTGCTTATCGCTTGCACACAGCGTTGCGCGAATCCGGGCATGATTCGCAAATGATTGTTCTGCGAAAAAAATCAGATGACGACACGGTTATGCAAGCCCCGCCGCCTGAACCGCGCCAGTGGAGTAGTCGTCTGGAAAGGGCGCGGCGGCATATTCCGATATTGCATCGCCAGCAGCCTTCAGCCAATTACATGTTCAACTTTGACCCGCCATCGCAAATCAATTTGTCGGCATTGTTCGCTGAGCAAAAAACGCCGCCCAACATTGTTTGTTTGCATTGGATCACGGGCCTACTGGATATTCGTGCGATTCGCCAGCTTTACGATCATTTTCGATGTCCGATTGTTTGGGTGATGGCCGATCAAGAACCGTTGACCGGCGGCTGTCATTACTCTTTTGGTTGCGACGGTTTCACTCGTAAATGCGGAAACTGTCCACAACTAACTCCGTCTCATGCCACCGATCATTCGCAGATAGTTTGGCTTAGAAAGAAAGAAGCTCTGGCTGATCTGCCAATTTGTTTTGTCGCGCCGACAAGCTGGGGAAGGCAAAAGCTCAAACAGAGTTCGCTTTTTCAGAATCATCGCTGTGAACTGATTCCGTATCCAATTGATTCGCGGACTTTTCGCCCGTTTGAGCAAAGCGTTGCGCGCGATTTGCTGCATTTGCCGAATGACATGAAAATTATCTTCATCGGAGCGACATACCTGGAAGATCGCCGGAAAGGTATGCCGCAGTTGCTGAAAGCTTTGACTGAAATGCGAATGCGCATTGAATCATCGGCAATTCGGACAGAGAACGTCTTCCTGCTTGTTGCAGGTTTCAACGGTAATCAATTTATGGCCAAACTTCCGTACTCAGGAAAGTACATTGGCCAACTTCGTGACGACCTGACGCTGGCATTGGCTTATCAGGCGGCAGACATTTTCGTCTGCCCGTCGGTTGAAGACGCAGGCCCAATGATGATTCCCGAAGCGATGATGTGCGGCACGCCTGTGGTCGCCTTCAATATGGGCGGTGCGCCAGACTTGATTGACCACGAGGAAAACGGCTATCTGGCTGAACTGGCTGACACCTCTGATTTGGCTTCAGGAATTTTGAGGTTACTTGAGGCTGATAACGAAACTGCAGTTCGTCGTTCCGCTTACTGCGCCGCAATCAAAACGCATTCAACAGATCAGGTTGTTGAACAATACTCGCAGCTTTTTCACTCGCTTGGTTCCAATGTTTGAAATTTGCCGACAACTGGAATGGGACAGTCAGTTTTTTGAGCAGCGTATTGCTCGAATCGAATGCGAACGACTGACTTCCACGCAGCTAGCTCAAGTTTTGAAATGGTGCGAAGAGCAGAGAATTGATTGTCTCTACTTTCTCTGTACACCCGAAGACAACGACAGTGTCTTGTTGGCTGAAAGGGCGGGCTTTCATTTTGTTGACATCAGAATTGAGCTTAATTGGAACGTTGAGCCGCAATCTTTGTCGTTAGATACCACCATACGCGAATTTCATGAGTCGGACTTGGCTGCATTACGAAAAATTGCTTCTCAAGTGTATGGCAACACTCGCTTCAGTTATGACAATCGCTTTTCTGCTGATCGGGTCTCAAAGCTATATCAGGAATGGCTGATCCAAAGTTGTCAAAACCCGTTACATAAAGTTTTTGTGGCAACCTGTGAAATTGGCGAACACGGCGACGAAGACGGCATTGCTGGCTTTATTACCTGCCAATTTGATGATCCAGAGATTGGTCGTATTGGTTTGCTTGGATTGGACGACAATGCTCAAGGCAAAGGCTTGGGGCGGTTATTGGTGCAAACCGCCCAGCAATTTTTCAATTCCGCAGGAGCGCATGAAGTCCGAGTTGTCACACAAGGGCGCAACATTCCTGCTCAGCGGCTTTATCAAAGGCGCGGTTTTCGCACTCAAAAAGTTGGCCTGTGGTACCACAAATGGTTTTAGTTTTTTATCGCTTTTCGTGAAGGACAGTTTTTAATGAACGAGCATTCGCCGACCATCATCCCTTTCAACCGCTCAAGTCTGGTTGGCAAAGAGATGGACTACCTTGCCCAAGCCGTAGCCAATGGCCATATTTCAGGAGATGGAGATTTCTCCAAACGTTGCCATCGGCTACTCGAAGAAACCTTAGGGGTAAAAAAAGCCCTGCTAACAACGTCCTGTACTCACGCGCTGGAGATGGCAGCGATGTTGTTGGACGTACAACCCGGTGATGAAATTATCGTGCCTTCATTCACCTTTGTCTCTACGATCAATGCCTTTGTTCTGAGAGGTGCTGCTCCTGTTTTTGCAGACATACGAAGCGATACTTTGAATCTTGACGAGGATAAGATTTTCAGTCTGATAACAAAAAGAACTAAAGCCATCATTGCAATGCACTATGGTGGAGTCTCTTGCGAAATGAACAAGATTTCTGCCTTAGCCAATCTCCCCTTAATTGAGGACAATGCCCACGGCCTTTTCGGAAAATTCAACGGAAAATTCCTTGGAACGCTTAGTCAATTTGCCACTCTAAGCTTTCATGAAACCAAGAACTTTTCTTGCGGAGAAGGTGGCGCACTCTTATTAAATAGAGAAGAAGATATTGAACGCGCCGAAATAATCCGCGAGAAGGGAACCAATCGTAGCCGATTCTTTCGCGGGCAAGTGGATAAGTATTCCTGGGTGGACATCGGATCAAGCTTTTTGCCGTCAGATATGCTCGCGGCATTCTTGCTGGGGCAACTGGAAGAACGAGAGCGAATTCAGGTTAAACGAAAAGAGATTTGGCAAACTTATTATCAGCAATTGACTGATTGGGCCGAGATGAATAAAGTCGGCTTGCCGACAATCCCCGCCCATTGCGAACAAGCATATCACTTGTTCTATCTTTTGATGCCCTCACTTGATGCCAGGCAAAAATTGATTAAACATCTTAACCGTTTAGGCATAATGAGCGTCTTTCACTATCAGCCGCTCCATTTGTCTCCAATGGGGCGGAAGTTTGGTGGCAAAATAGGTGATTGCCCGATTACGGAACAAATCAGCGACAGACTACTAAGACTCCCTTTTTATTTCAGTCTGTCAGAAACAGAACAACAAATAATCATCAACTCGGTTCGCAGCTTTAACTGCTGAATCGTTGGCTTGGGAAATTTTGGCTTTGAAAAGCCTGGGCTGGAGAAATAATGAGCCAACAACTCATAGATGTTGAATTAGGCAATCGTTTTGCTTTCGGGGAAAACTGGTCGCGCTTTTTGACTTTACTGAACGAAGATCGAATTCATCACGCCGAGCGGTCTTTACTGGAAATGCTGGACGTTGAAAACCTGGAAAACAAGACTTTTCTCGACATTGGGTCAGGTAGCGGTTTATTCAGTCTGGCTGCGCGTCGTTTGGGAGCGGCGGTTTACTCTTTCGATTACGACCCTCAGTCCGTAGCTTGCACTGCTGAGCTAAGAGAAAGATATTTTTCAGAAGATCAGCGATGGACTGTCGAAAGCGGCTCTGTTCTGGACAGAGATTATCTGGTCAGTCTTGGGAAGTTCGACATCGTTTATTCCTGGGGAGTGCTTCATCACACCGGCGAAATGTGGCAAGCCATAGAAAATGTAATGCCTCTGGTTAAAAAAGGCGGCAAGGTTTTCATTGCGATTTACAACAATCAGGGCGGCTGGAGTCGCCGTTGGACATTCTTGAAACGCACTTACAACAAATTGCCAAATTTTTTACGCCCTCTGTACACCTTGCTGGTTATGGGAGCGCGCGAGGTTGGACTTCTTGCGCTGGCAACTTTGAAAGGTAAACCATGGGAGTATTTCGATTATATGTTCAATTATGCTGAGCGGAATGATCGAGGAATGAGTTATTGGCACGACATGGTTGATTGGATTGGCGGCTACCCATTTGAAGTGGCCAAGCCGGAAGAAATTTTCTATTTCTTCAAACAGCGAGGCTTCAAACTCAGCAAATTGACCACATGTGCTGGCAGCCTTGGTTGCAACGAATTCGTTTTCGAAGCACCGGAATAGCAGCTAATTCAGTTTAACGTTGCGAACAACCTGCCAATCGCCGGAAGGTTCGATCTTCAAATTGCTGACTCGATTGCGACGAACAACAATTGTCGCCGGATACCACAGATAAATCTGAGGCAATTCGTTGGAAAGCGTTTTTTGGATTTCAGAAAAAATTTGCTTGCGACGATCCTCGTTTGCCAATGGGGCTTCATTGAGGAGCTTATCCACTGCCTGATTGTTGTATCGCATGCGGTTTTGACCATTCGGTGGAATGGATTTCGATCCATACATGAAGGCGAAAATATCTGTGCTCTGATTCCCGCCAACCGACGTGTTCAGATAAAGCTGAAAATTGCCATCGGTCATATCTTGCGTAAGTTTCTGCCGTTCCAGCGTTTGAATTTCCAGCTTAACCCCAATGCGAGCCAATTGAGCCTGAATCGCCTCAGCGGTTTTCTTGGCAATCGAAACAGTCGAAGTCTTCAAAGTCAGTTTCAATCGCTGCCCATCCTTTTCACTTCTTCCAGCTTCATCCAACAATTTCTTTGAACGTTCAGCATCGTAAGCATACGACGTAACGCCAGCTTCATAAGCCCATTGTGAAACAGGCAAAATGCTGCTGGCAGTTTTGGCCTGGCTGCGCAACACATCTCGAATGATTGTTTCGCGGTCAATTGCATACGACAGTGCCTGGCGTATGCGTTGATCCTTCAAAATCGGATCAAGCAGATTAACTCCCAAATGAGTGATGTTGGTTCCGTCAATGGTTTCAACTTTCAAGTCTTCAGCTTTTTGTAGCCCTTCGACTGTGATCGGGTCGAAATCGGCATTGATCGCCAGATCAACAGAGCCTTTACGAAGCTCACTTTCGCGCGTGCTGTTGTCGGGAATGATTTTGACGCGGAGCCTTTCAACGGCTGGAGCCCCACCGAAGTATTGGGCATTGGCAGCCAGCACGACCTCTTGATCTTCCGTAAAGCTTTCAAATTTGAAAGGGCCTGTTCCAATAGGCTTTTTGGCCTGTTGATCGGTCGTGCCTTCAGGAATGATTCCAACTGGAACTATCTGATTGGGTAATCCAGGACAAGGCGCATTACAACGAAAGATTACGGTCAATGGGTCAACTACCTCGACTCCAGCCAACAACGGAGTTCCAGTCGAAGCCGCTGTGCTGTCAGCGGGTTTAACCGAGGATGTGACGGCAGGCGCAACATCTCTGGTGAATTCGACTTTCTTCGCAGATGTAAATCCGGCGGCAAGCATCGTGTCGAAAGTGTATTTCACATCCAGAGCGGAAAGTTTTTGATCGTTGTGGAACTTCACAGCTTGTCGAAGTTTGAACGTGAAGGATTTGAAATCTGCGGACGGTTCGAAGCTTTCCGCAAGGTCAGGCACAGGATCGAATCTTTCATTTTTTCGAGTCAGCCCGTTGAAGATCAATTGACGCATTCGTTCGTCGGCAGAATCGGAGCTGACGCGCGGGTCAAAAGTCGAAACACGTTTTTCCAGCATCATCACCAATTCATTGCCGGATTGAGTTCTGTTACACGAAATGGAACCGGCCAAGGCAACCAGAAGTAAGAAGAAAAACAGGCGATTGGCAGGGAAGCAGTTGCTTGAACTTTTCATATTGATGGAGTCAAAAAAGCAGATGATTATTTTGTGGGAGTTGGTGTTGTCAGATTTTTTTCTCTGGCTTCGCGCTCTTTCGCTTCGCGCTTGGCGTCAAGCTCGCGCGTGTATTCTTCAAAAAGTGATTGCTGTTCCGGCGTCAGCACTGTGGCGATGCGTTTTCGCGTGTCCAATCGGATGGCTTTGTATTGTGGGCGAACTTCGTCATCCAGTAATTGATATTGGCGGCGCGCATCAGCCAGCATCGCGTCAATTTCGATTCGCTGTGCCGAAGTCAGACTCAATCGGCGGGTCAATTCGTCAATAATTTTGACGGAAGTTCCGACCTGATTGTTCAATGTGCGATGCACCAGCAGATATTGGCCAGAGGCTCCAACAACAATCCCAAGAATAAATGCAGCCAAAATGATTAGTTGGGCTTTGCGTTTGGTCGCAGTGTAACTCTGATTAACGAACATTGTCGGCTCCATCGGAGTTGAATTCGCGCGGCGAGTTCAACTGCGTGTTATTGCTGATCAAATCTTCGACTTGAGGCGTCGCCACGCTGGTCCGGGTAAAGGCTGATTGACTGCTCAAAGCCAGCAAGACAATTGCCGCAGCAGCAAATGCAAACAGCCAGCCTCGAACGGAAATGATCGCTGATTCCCAGGTGCCCAATCCATTTTCCTTAGCAGCTTGAATCCTGGCTCTGACCTGATTTATCAACCGAGCTTCCTGCCAAACATCCTGCTCAACAACGCTCGCGTTAAATGGTTCGGAATAATGATCCAGCACGGATTTGATCGCCGAGTTGGTAATGAGTTCCTGGCTGCATTTTTTACAATGCGAGGCATGCTCTTTGAGAGCGAATCTCACACCGGATTCAGCGTCTCGCCCATAAGTCATCAATCGAATTGCTTCTCTGCACTTCATTTGGCGGTTTCTCCCAGATTGGCGAGTGTTTTTCGTTCTTCGGCTTTTCTCAATCGAGTAAATGCTTTTCGCATTGCATGTCGGGCGCGAAAGGCGCGAATTTTGACCTTGGCTTCCGACCATCCTGTGATTTGAGCGATTTCCTTGATCGAATTGTTTTCGGCATGCAGCAAGGTCAGCACCAGTCTGTCTTCTGGCGATAATCCAACTAAAAGCTTGCCAGAAATTTCAGCCGCAATTTCGCGCTCGCTTTCACCCAGATGAATTTCAAACGCCGATTGAGAGAGTTTGCTCTCCAGCCAGTATTCTTCGTCATCGGACAAATCCGTTATCAGTGACTCGCTTCGTTTTTTTCGACGGCGCAATTCGTCGTAACAATTATTGACGGCAATTTTGGCCAGCCATTGATCGAAAGCGGCTCCTCGTCTGTATGTCGCCAAAGAGAAGAATGCTTTTGAAAAAGTTTCTTGAACAATATCTTCGACGGTTTCACGAGACCTGAAAAAACGTCTGGCAATCGAAAAGACCCTCTTGTGATGCTTGCGTAACAAGGATTCGAACGCAGTTTCATCACCATTCAGAGTCTTTTCGATCAGATAATCGTCCGCAGTAAAAGGTGGTGCGGCAAACTGCACTAATTCAGCATCCGCAGTCCCAACGCCAAATGTCGTCTCTATTGATTGATTGATCAGCATAAACGCGGCTTTCGATTCGCAAAACGATGTTGCAACGTCGCAACGAATTGTTGCCTTTACAACACTGCCATGTTAATTTGTGAGCGTTCAGAATTTGTCAGGATTTACAGCGCCACGAAGTTGACGCTGTGCCGATTATCCACACCAACACTTGATTATGGAAGAGCGTAATAAATCAAAAAGGGAAGTACAGGAAGTCAGCGATCCCGACAGCTTGGTAAATGTCGCCGAGTTGGGATTGTTCGTAAAGCGAAAACGAGAAAGCGAAAGGCTTTCGCTTCGTGATGTCGCTAAATTGACTCAAGTCAGCGCCTCCACGCTGTCACGAATTGAAAACAGCACGGGAACCCCGGACGCTGAAACTTTGGCACGGCTGGCCAAATGGCTCAATTTACCGCTGGATCGGATTATTGGACTTCAGGCTGCAATCGAAAGTTCGATGGCTCAACTGATACAAGGCTCGACGCCTGATTTTGTCGAGGCTCATTTGCGCGCTGACACCAATTTGACGCCGGAAAATGCCGTTGCCTTGTCGGAGTTATTTCGGCTGGCTTACAAACAATACAGCGTCAAGAAATGATCGAAGATGTCCAGTTACTGCGGCAACAGCGATTGTCAGAACCGCCAGCGTTTACTGCCTGAGTTCCCGATCAGCGAGAAATTTCGTCAATACGAACAACTGGCGCTGCGAGTGCGATCGTTCGCCGGATTGACCGGCATTCATGACCGGCTTGATCCGTATGCACTGGCGGAATCTGTTGGCTTGAGAGTCGTGCCGCTGGAATCCATCGCGGGGCTGAGCGAAGAAACCAAAGCTGTGCTGCAATCACCAAGCGGCGGATGGTCTGGCGGCGCGACGCCTATGCTGCCAGATGGAACCCACATCGTTATTTTGAATCCCAGCCACAGCGAAACTCGAAAAATGGCGACATTGATGGAAGAAATCTGCCACGTGTTGTTAGGCCACAAACACAGCGAACTCTCCGCCGCTCCTGAAAACTCCGAAGCTCATCGAACTCATAACCAGCAAATCGAAGAAGAAGCCTACGCCGTCGGAGCCGCAGCTTTACTGCCGTACCGAGCTTTGCTTTGCAATCTTTCACGCGGCCAAACTATAAAGACCATCGCCGCTCAATCTGGCATTTCGCAAGCCTTGGTTCGTTACCGCATCAAAGTCCTTCGACTTTCTTCCTACCTTGCCTGATCCCGCCAAAAACTGCTCTGTTTTCAGGAGAAAATTAGTGACAAACGACAACTCCTAACTTAGGATGCGCGCACTTCAGTTCACTGCGATGTGCTCGTTAAGCAGTATCCGCGACCATCCATTAACAGGGCCTTGAACAGATCGAAATAGCCGCCCCAATCTGCTCAGCGCTCGGCCACGCCCCGAACTAATCTACTTTTTCGCCCTTACGGCAAGATTGCTGTTGTGAAGGCTTGGTCGTTTTTTTTGTAAAATACTTTTGCTGTCTTCCGGCTCTTCACAATATGCGCTATGCGCTATGCGCTTTATTGGAGATTTTATGTGCGACATTGAAAAACACCGAGTAGATCACTTGTTATTACTACTCGGGAAAAACCCCTTGCCCAATGCGGTCGCAGGCAAGTTGCTGGTGAACTACAGCGGCAGTATCACGATGCTGTACACGGCAGATACTAAACCGGCAGTAAAAAACTTAGAGAGCTTCCTGAAAGGAAAAAAGTTCAACGAGCCTGTCAAAATTGACGAGGCGGACGCCCATTCGATTTTTGAGGGTGTTTTCAAGGCATTGAATGCCGTTGGGGGACAGTCAATCGGGTTGCATTACACGGGCGGAACCAAAGCGATGTCGGCACACGCTTACCGCGCAGCGGAACGGTGGCACAATAAGCAAAATAAAAATACCCAGCTTGTCTTTACCTACCTTGATGCCCGGTCTTTGCAGATGGTTTTTGATCCAGTTGATCCCGAAAGTGAGTCAGGCGAAAGAGAGTACGTTGGCGATCAGGTCATTTCGCTTAAGGAATTGATTGGCTTGCACGGATGGTCATTCATAAAAAAGACCGGCAAAGTTATGCCACCCCGCAGTCAGGGCTTGTTACCGAAGCTGGCAACCGCTTTGGCCTCAGTGCATTCAGATTCTGGTTTGATTGATATTTGGAAAAGCTGGAAATCGGCGAATCTGCAATCGGGCTGGAACTGGCCTTTACCTGAAGATGGCTCCTTGATGAATGTTCGTCGAGCTATGGAAGAAGAACTGTGCTGTATCTCCGGGGCAATAGATGGGGAAAAGAGCGCCCAAAACTTGAGCATAGGAAATCAGGAGTTGAGACTTTGGCTTAATGGTGGGCTCTGGCTGGAACATCACACGCTGCAATGCCTGACGGCGCTTTCACCGGAATTAAGACTGCATGATTGTGGCCAAGCCATCAAGGTTGCTGTGCCTGGCGCAACAGATTTCGATCTGGATGTGGCCACACTGCACGGTTATCAACTGTTTGCATTCTCCTGCGGCGTACTTTCAAAGCTAAATGAAAAAGGCGAACTGAAGCTAAAACTCTTTGAGGTGTTTGTGCGTGCTCGTCAGTTAGGTGGTGATGAAGCAAGGGTCGCGCTTGTAAGCACTTCACCCGATCCTGACGCATTGCAAAGCGAAATCCGCAATGAATTTGACCCTGAAGGGCATACCAAGGTTTTTGGGCAACGTGATTTGCAGGACTTGAAAGCTGCGCTTGCCAGTTGGATCAAGGAACAAAGTCATATCTCGTGAGGAAGCAAATGTACCTGACTATTGTTGATACGACACAAATTCAAGCCTACGTCTTCGCCAGCAACCGGCTGCGCGAAAATATCGGAGCATCAAATCTGGTCGCACAGGCCACGGGCCAATGGGCGCGTGAAGCCGTCAATCAAGCCACTCCATCCCACAACATCGCGGATTTCAACACGGGCGCGCTTACCCCTCAGCGAATGATCGTGCCTGATAATACGCCAGATGCAGAGACTGT
This sequence comes from uncultured Acidobacteriota bacterium, assembly GCA_902825875.1. GTDB lineage: Bacteria > Acidobacteriota > Blastocatellia > RBC074 > RBC074 > RBC074. Next base: position 321,031 of record CADECP010000001.1, on the reverse strand, counting down.
CGAGGCCGAGGTGGTTTATACCGGCGGAGGCAATGCCGTTGTTTTGTTTCAGACGGCTGAACAAGTGGCGACGTTCAAGCACAAGCTGTCGCGGCGCGTGTTAAAAGAAGCTCCAGGCTTGCAATTGGTCATTGCTGAGCGGGAATTTCAATGGGCTGGCGAGTCATTGATGACTGTGATGGGCAAGGTTTTCGATCAGCTTGGCGATGCCAAACGTTCACGCAAACATTCCGTTCCTTTGCTGGGGTTGGGCGTGACGGTGGAATGCCAATCCACGGCGCTGCCAACGGTGGAGTATTTTCGTATTGCGGAGGAAGAAGAACCTCGCCCAATCTCGGCTGAAACTGCGGCAAAATTGAACGCCAATGGCCCGGCCAAAACACGGTTGCAAGACATCTGCGGTTCGTTGCCTGATGGTCTTGAGTATCCGGAAGAACTTGATCATTTAGGACGCACCAGCGGCGATCAAAGCCACATTGCCGTAGTTCATGCCGACGGCGATGGAATGGGCGGCAAAATTAAAGAACTCGGCGAACGAAAAGAGCATTGCGAGCCTGATGCCGAAAGAAATTTTGCCTCAGCGAATCGCCGATATATCAATGCTCTGCGCTCATTCTCTCAGTCAGTTGAAGAAGCGGCACAGGCAGCGCTCAAAACAACTTTGAACTGCATATTGGGCGCAATTGACAAGGACGGTCGCACGATCCAGCACAAAGACGGCGTTGAATGGATTACGCCAGTCAGCCTGGCTGAAGAAAAAGACAAGAAGGACAACATCAAATACCGCTATGTGCCGTTCCGCCCGATTGTCTTTGGCGGCGATGACGTGACGTTTGTTTGTGATGGGCGGTTGGGAATTGCGCTGGCGAAAATTTACGCTGAGGAGTTTGCCAAAGAAACCGGAAATCGTGCTTGTGGCGCAATCACGGCTTGCACCGGAGTCGCGTTCATCAAAGCGCACTATCCCTTTGCCCGCGCGTATCAGATGGCGGAGGAATTACTAAAATCAGCCAAGACCTATCGGCGCAAAATCAAAGACAAACTGGATGAAACGAATCCGGATTGGAACGATGCCTGTCTGGATTGGCATTTCGCACTGACGGGACTGTCCGGTAGTCTGAAAGACATTCGCAAGCGTGAATATGAAGTCCGTGCAGGTTCGTTGCTGCTGCGGCCTCTCACACTCAACACCAACCCCGAAGACAAGCACAACTCCTGGCCGGTGTTTGGACACATCTTGTCGAAATTCCAGACCGACTGGGGTGAACGCCGCAACAAGATGAAAGCCCTGCGCGAATCATTGCGACAGGGACCAGAGGCAGTGAAAGAGTTTCTTATCTTGTATTCGCCGCATGAATTGCCCGAATCGAGTTTGGAGGAAGATAAAACTCCGCAAGAAACAGGTTGGAAAGACAATCTTTGTGTTTACTTCGATGCCATTGAAATGGCCGATTGGCACATCCCAATAGAAAGAAAGCAGGCGGAAGGAGGACAACCGAATGCCAACTGAACTGAAGCTGGAAATCACCTTGTTGAGCGATGCCACGTTCGGGCGCGGTGACGGCGTCGCCGGATTGATTGATGCGGAAGTCGAACACGACGAATACGGCTTGCCGTATTTGCGTGGCCGGACAATCAGAGGGCTACTGGTGGAAGAATGCGCCAATGTATTTTACGCGCTTGCCGGGCATTCCGCGCTGCTGGCGCAACTTGGAACTACGGCATCTCAATTGTTCGGCTGCGCAGGCAGTACAGCGGAAGAAATGGGGAAGCTGAAATTTGGGAGCGCCACTTTACCTGAGAATTTTCGGACAGCGGTTGCCAGTGAGATCAAAAACAAGCGGCTGACAAAGGAAGAAATTCTGAATTCAATGACAGCGATCCGGCGTCAGACAGCGATTGAAACAACAGGCGCGCCTCTCAAAAACAGCCTGCGTTCGATGCGCGTCGTTTTGCGCGACACAACTTTTATCTCGACGCTGACGCTGGATGACAGAATTGACGAGCAGGCGGCGTGTGCATTGCTGGCGGCTTGTGTGCTGGGGTTGCGGCGTGGCGGAACGGGACGCAATCGAGGACGCGGACGCTTAAGTTGCAAATTGCTGGACGCTGAAAGTCGTGACATTACGCCTGACTCATTTGCGCTCTTTCGTCAGCTTGTGTCGCCGCAACCCGAACAGCAAAAGGAGGCTGCATGAAAGCCATCACCTATCAAATCAAATTGTTGGAGCCGGTACTGGTTACATCGTTGTCAGGCGATCCAAACAGCGCCGTTTCATTCGATTATCTGCCGGGCAGCGTGCTACGCGGTTTTTTTATCGGGCGATATTTGCAACAGTACCAAGTTGATCTTGCGGCTGACGATGGCGCCCGCCGCTTGTTTCTGAACGGCGAGACGCGCTGGCTCAATGCCTATCCGGTTGATCACTCAGGCAAACGTTACACACCCACACCTCATTCGCTTCATCGGATTAAAGGCGGGAGCGAAACTGAAGTTTTTGACCTTGCAATTGATCCGCAGATAAGCATCAAAGAGTCGTGGGCAAAACTTGGTTCGTCGTTTTGCCAATTCGCAGGCGAAGACCTTCGGCTGGTTGAACCAAAGCGTCAGATTAGTGTTCATACTGCACGCACGCGCCGCTTCGGACGAGCGAGAAATGACAAACTGGACGAAAAGAAAGGCGATGTGCGGGGTGCGGTTTATCGTTACGACGCGCTGGCGGCTGGGCAGGTGTTTGAAGCCGCTGTCTTGTGCAACGACACGGATGCGGCGGAGATCAAGAGCTTGCTCAACGGCAAAATCAAACTGGGCAAATCGCAAAATGGCGGCTACGGACAAGCTGTAATTGAGAAAGTTACGGAGTCCGGCAAATTGGACGAATATCCACTGCCAAGCTTTCTTGATTCTTCCGAAGAAAATGGCGATGTGACGTTGTCTGAGCAAATGGTCATCACGTTCCTCAGTGATGTTTTGCTCAGAGATGAAACCACAGGCCAGTTCATTGTTGAGGCAGAAACCGTTCGTCAGGCATTGCAAGCCAAACTCGGCGGCACGCTAACTGTAGAGCGCGCCTTTACAAGACAAGAAATTCTGGGCGGGTTCAATCGTAAGTGGGGTTTGCCTTTGCCACAGGCGTACGCTTTTGCCGCTGGCAGCGTTTTCGTGTGCGAAGCGCAGAACGTGAGCCTGAAAAAACTGCAAGACTTGTTGCAAACAGGCATCGGGGAACGGCGCGCAGAAGGCTTCGGGCGTTTTGCCGTCAACTGGCAGACAAAGCCAGAACTGAAGGTTGAGGAGAGCAATCCGCCGACACCTCCTTCCGTCAAACTGAACAGCGATGAAGCCAAACTCGCGGAACGTGTTGCGGGACGTATTCTGCGCCATCGGTTGGATCAGCGTGTGACCTCCGTAGGGTTGAATAAAGAGGTCACAAGTCCACCGCACAAAAGCCAATTGGCGCGGCTGCGCGGCGTCATTCAGGCGGAACTGATGAAACCTCAGCCCAACTTGCAACCCGTCAAAGATTTTATTGAAGGACTGGCACAGCGAAACACCACCCGCAGGCAATTCTCACAAGCTCGCATTAGCAACGAGCAACTGGATCAATGGCTACTCAAGGAGCTTGGCAAAACAGACAGTTCCGCTTGGGCTGGAGTCCTGAATCCTGGCGGCAAGGTAAAACTCGAAATCGGCTTGGGTGGGGTAAGCGTGAAGCCGACTGAATTGATGAAGGCTGAATATCTGCTGCGGTATCTTGACGCTTTTCTATCACGAGCAGCCAAACAAATCGGAAAGGAGCGCGGATAAATGAAACCTATGTGGCACGGCGACCATTCGCGCCGAATCATTTCCCGAATCGTAGTAGAAGGCGATCTGGTTTTGCAGACTCCGGCGCATTTCGGCAACGGCGATGGCGATGAGGTGACGGATATGCCTTTGATGCTTGATCCGCTTGATGAAGCCGAAGGGCGAGTTACGCCCTTGCTGACCGGAGCTTCATTGGCGGGCGCTTTACGCAGTTACCTGCGCGAAGTCGAAAGCGGTTACGGCAGGAACGCTCAGGATGCTCCGATTAGTAATTCTCTCTTTGGCGGTTGGCAAGGCGATGACGATGGCGAACAAAGTCCGCTGATAGTCGAAGACGCCAGAGGGATGCAAGGAGCCATCGAATTCCGCGACGGTGTAGCCATTAATGCCAGGTCGCGCACGGCGGATGATGGCAAAAAATATGACTTGCAGCTATGGGCGGCAGGCACGCGCTTTCCGTTGCGGTTTGAATTGGTCATCCGCAACAAAGACCACGACGACGAAGCGCAACTCCGTCAAGCCTTGGTTACTGCATTGAGCGGATTGTCGAATGGCGGCATCACGTTGGGGATGCGCAAGCAGCGGGGCTACGGCGCGGTGACGATTGAGAACTGGGGCATCCGGCAATGGAATTTGAAAGAACCAGTTGAATTGCTCGACTGGCTCGAAAACGGCGCGGCCTCAATCACAGCGCAGGCGTCGCTGGAAACGGCGCTGGGCGCAGGTCTGACAGCGGACGCGCGTGATTCCTTCAGCCTGGAAGCCACGTTTGCGCTCGACGGTTCGCTGCTCATTCGCTCTGAAGGGCGAACCGATCAAGGCCCGGACGCCGTACATCTGAAAGCGCGGCAGGCGGATGGCAACAGCGTTGCTTCCGTGCTTTCTGGAACCAGTCTGGCCGGAGTCCTGCGCGCCCGTGCTTACAAAATTCTCACCACGCTTGGCGACAAACAAAAGGCCAAAACACAGGTTGATGATCTTTTCGGTACGGATATGGAAGAGTTGCAAAAGCGGCGAAAGCAAGGCGACAAGAATGCTCAACCACGCGCCAGCCGTTTGAAAGTTACCGAACAGGTAATCACAACGGTGCAGGAAGAGTTTGTACAAAACCGCGTGAGCATTGACCGCTTCACGGGCGGCGCGCTGGAAACGGCGCTCTTCAATGAACAGCCCGTTTTCGGCGGCGGCAATTCGCGGTTGACGATGACGCTGCACCTGCGCGAGCCAAAGGACGCAGAAATTGGTTTGCTGTTGCAGTTGCTGAAAGACCTGTGGACGGGCGACCTGCCGGTGGGTGGCGAAAGCAGTGTCGGGCGCGGCAGATTGCAGGGGCTTTCTGCGACCTTGAGTCTTTCCGGCAAACCGTTAGGCACGATTACCTCTGTCGGTGAACAGTTGCAAAATTTGGAATGGAGCGACGGGTTGATAGAGCGAGCCGAAGGATACGCAAAGAAACTGACAGAGCAATTCAGCCAACTGCAAAAGGAGGTGGCCGCATGAAATGGGAACGTAAGATCAAATCGCATCCGGCTCGGCTCGAAGACGTACCACTGACGGCGAACGACCTAAACGATTTGCGGAACTGGTTGCAGAAACAAGCAAAAGAACACAATCTCATTTACTTGCTCGCGCATGCTGACGACGGAGTAATCTGGGGCAAGTTACAAAGCGATGGAACGCTGAAAACTTCCGCCGAAGCCGCCCAAGGGAATTCCATAGCGGAAAACATTTGCCCGCCGCTGCGCTTGCGGACGCTGCAACAGGCGCGGCTGTTCGGCAAGGATGGTGAACTGCTGCTCTGGCGCGACGGTGATAATGTCTTTCACGCACGGCTGATCGTGGACGTGAAAGACGATGGCGCGACGCGCTGGAAAGAGGCTTATGACGAACCGCAATTGCTGTGGGGAACACAAAGCGTAGCCTTGCAAGATGGATTTACGCTGCTGGAAGACGGCGCGCAAGGCTTGCGCCACGCGGTGCCGCTTCAGGGGCTTGATATGACCAAGCAGCGTGTGCAATTGCTGGTTCGGCATTATCTGGCTGATGAAGATTTTGCCCGCGTCTCAGTCAGCCGGCTGGTTACCGTCGAACCCTGTGATTTGGAGGTGAAGTGAAATGACAATTCTCAATCTGCCGAAACATATAAAGCCTGAGTTGTTGCGCGATGATCGTGTTTCAACCGCACCTTACAACTTCGTGCCGCTGCCGGACAAGGTCGTCGTTGCCGTCAACGATCCGGAGGAATTGCCGAGCCACGACACTTATGACAATCCGAACTATCCGCACACGGGTTACTTTGACGTGACGCTGACAACGAAATCGCCTCTGTACGTGCGCGGCATGCTTACGCGCATGGAATTCGACCTGGATGAAGAAAAAAGAGACCGTCACGGACGCCCTGTCCAAAACGGCGTTACGCGAACTGAAGACCGGCTCAAAAACAAACCTGATTTCTTTCACACAGGCGATGCTGCCAAGCCAGTCATTCCCGGCAGTAGCTTGCGCGGAATGTTGCGGAGCCTCGTGGAAATCGTGAGCTATGGAAAAGTCAGCCGCGTATCAGATAAAAAGCTGATTTACCGTGCGGTGGGAGATACGACAGCGTTAGGAGCTTGGTATCGAGAACAAACGCTCGGAGGAAACCAAGATACCTACCCGAATATGCAGTTCGATTATCCTTCGCCTCAACTGAAGGGGGGTTATCTTGGCAAGCATCAGGGGCAATGGGCAATTCGACCGGCAGTTGAGCATTTGGGCGAGTCTTTCGTGCATGTTGAGTATTCCGCTGCTCATCGAGTGATTGGCGGTCAAGGAAGACACGAAGTTTATGTCAAACCCGTGGGACGAATCCCTTCCAATCGCGGACGCCGCGGGCCAGGCATACTTACGCTTGATCTTGCAGTTACAACTGGCATCTCTTCCGGTAGTGCGACTAAACCGGCAGGCATGGAAAAAGCAGCATTAGTCGAATCAGGTAATGCGCCTCGGAAGCACATGCATTGCGCTATTTATGAGCCAAACAATTCAGTTCCCCCAATTCCTATTCCATCGGAACTGTGGCAGACCTACGAGGAAGATCGTGAACTGACGCGCGGCATTAGAACACGAAAAGTAGAAAATCCCGGAGACCCGCTGTTTTATCTGACGGATGGGGCTGGGAAACTGATTTTCTTTGGTCCGACGATGATGTTCCGGTTGCCTTATAACCGCTCGGTTTGGTCAATGATTCCGAAGGAACTACGGTCGCCACTGGCTGTTGACCTCGCAGATGCCATGTTTGGCTTCGTCCGTGAAAAGCGGGATTTCCCAAAAGAACACTCCTTGTCGTCACAGGGAAAGAAAGCCAGAGCCTACGCTACGCGAGTTCGCATTTCTGATGCGGAACTGGCAGGCGACTACGAACCCAATCAACTCTGGCTGATGGGCAATGCACAAAATGCTTTAACTCCGGAAATTCTATCAACCCCTAAACCCACTTCATTCCAGCACTACTTGGTGCAAGAGGATCAGGAAAAGGCCGATCTGAGTCATTACGATTCTCCCAGGCAGAATGCAGAAGGAGAAACGAAAGGGCATCGAACCTATATCCGTGGAGCGAAACGCTACTGGATGCAAGGGAGTAAGACTGCGACTCAATTGAGAGCGCCAAATACTACTCCTGCGACCAGCACGCAGCACACGCTCATCAAACCTGTGCGTGCAAACGTCAAATTCACGTTCCGCGTGCATTTTGAGAATTTGTCGAACGAAGAGCTTGGCGCGTTGTGCTGGGCGATGCGTCCGCTGGGCGATGAGCAGAAGACCTATTGCCACCAACTCGGCATGGGCAAAGCGCTGGGAATGGGAGCCGTGACGCTGGAAGCGACATTGCGTCTGAACAAGCGAAAAGATCGGTACACCGCCCTCTTTGCCGGAAACAACTGGGCTACCGGTTATGAAAACGAAGAGCTGGCGGCTGGCGGCGAAAGATTGAAAGGCTTCACGGATGCCTTTGAAGCGGAAGTGCTGAAGCAACTCGACAATCCTTGCCAGCGGCTGGCGGAATTGAAACGTATTGCCATGCTGCTGAAGATGATGGAGTGGGAGAACGGTTTGTCTCCTGCTGAGTTGCTGACTCAAAAAATTGAGAAGGGCGGCGGTTTTGCAGAACGGCTGGTGTTGCCTGATCCGAGTTTCTGGATTGAGCAACTAGAGCGCGACAGGTTGGTTGAGCCAACTCCGACACAGCAACCCGACAACAGTGAGGCAGAACAACCCGGAACGGGCGGCAATGCCCAACCGCAAAGCCCTACCAAAGCGCCGCTGTCAGGGATTGGGAACACCCTGGCCGTAACCACGCAACTACCGACAAAAGCTATTGCTAAACCACAGTCCGCAAAAGAAAAGGTCACGCTGATTGGCAATGTCAAAAACGGAAAAGCGCGCGTCAAAACCGAAGAGGGCGAGGAAATCAATTGCGAGAAAATGAATCCATTTGACGGCCACAAAACAGGTTCTGTCATTTGGGCGAAAGTCGAGCGCGGTTCAAACGGCAAAGCAATTAGTGCAAAATACATCCTATGAGCGTCATCGGCGCATTGGTGCTGGCGGAATTGCATGAACGTAAAATCTGAAGAACAACATCATGCGAATAAGTTTCACATACACACTAAAGCAGTTCTTCAACCCTGGGGCATTTGTGCCGTTTTTGATTGGAGCGATCTGTTTGGCTGTGTTGGGCAACGAAGTTACTGAGTTTCTCAATGAGCTTTTTGGCACTTCGAAAAAGTCGCTGGCGGCGATTGCTGTCAGCGCCTTGCTTGTACTCATCCTTTGCGTATGGGGATTTCAGCAATGGTTGTTGCGCTTGACTCCCGCGCCAGTGGAATTCAGGCAACAACCGCCAGGCTTTCGCCGAGGTTTGATTGTTCTGGTTGGCCGACAACTCGACACTTGCCGCAAAGCAATTCAGTTTCATCAACCGATTTTGGAGCGTTGCTGGCTGATTTGTTCGGTGCAAAGTTTGGAAAATGCCCAAGAATTGAAGGCTGAGTATGACGGCAAACTGACGATTCCTGACCTGTTGGTCGTCAATGATGTCAATGACCCTTTGGAATTCCGAAACCTGGTTAACGATATTTATCTCCATTTGCCAGCGGGGTGGAGTGAGCAAGATGTGATTGCTGATTACACCGGAATGACCGCGCATGCTTCGGTTGGAATGGTTCTGGCCTGTCTTTCGACGGTCCGGCCTCTGCAATACATACCGCCGGTCAACGATTCAAATCTGCGTGCGATTGCGGCGCTTGACCCAATCGAAATCGTCATTGCCACCGAACAAGTCAAAATGCCTTAAACGATCTTTGAAACGGTGCGAACCGAAATGACTCCGCCCAGCATTCAATCTGCCGATCCGATGGCGGTGGTGGTCTGACGCAATTGTCGGCTTGGTGGCGACGCCAGGTTCATCCTGATGCGATTCGGTTGCTCACCACGCGCCGAATCTTTGATCGAGGGCTGATTTATTTCCAATCCGGGTGTGTTCGCTCTTTGCAAATCACCCCCAAGGATGTGATTGCCAGCGTGCAGGGAACTGAGCTTTATCAAGTAAAGCTCAGGTGTCGAAAGAAGAGGGAACTGCAAACCTACTGTTCTTGCCCATTTGCGAGCGAAGGAGCCGTTTGCAAACACTTGGTTGCTGTCGCTTGTGCGATTCACCATCTCTCAACTGCTGAACCAGATGTACCAACCGAAAAATCGCCTTAACTTCTTTGTTTGCAATCAAGTCTGCTTTGGTAAATGTCTGCCTGCTTTTGGAACACTTTCTGCTAATTAACTGACTGGCCACAAGTTAAGTTACAAACGCGGAATTCGTTTTTAGGGTAGATGTGATCTTGTTGTGCCGCAAAGCTTTAGCGCGATTTTGGCTCATTTTTTCTGGATGGTTTTAGCTTTTTTTCGGAGATGTGCAAAATCGCTACCGCAAATCCTCTTGATTGTGGTATTTACAGAGGCAAGAGTTGAAGTGCTGATCGAACCTGAGAGGAACTGAAACTTTCTTGTTGGACCACGCAGCACCGACAAAACCGTTTCGTTGAAGTGCTGATCGAACCTGAGAGGAACTGAAACACATTTCTGTCCGCCGCCCCGAAGGACCCCGCGGCCGTTGAAGTGCTGATCGAACCTGAGAGGAACTGAAACCCCCGATGGCCCAGTGGATTATTCCGGCTACTAAAGTTGAAGTGCTGATCGAACCTGAGAGGAACTGAAACAAGATTTCAGCCACGATACACAGGATCTTCGCAGGTTGAAGTGCTGATCGAACCTGAGAGGAACTGAAACTGTTCTTTGCCGTTTCATTTTCGTTGTCCCATCCGCGTTGAAGTGCTGATCGAACCTGAGAGGAACTGAAACGTTTTCATTCTCGGGTGAGAATGAAAACCAAGTCTTGGTTGAAGTGCTGATCGAACCTGAGAGGAACTGAAACTACGGCTTTGGTACACAGCCGCGCCAGTTAGTGGCGTTGAAGTGCTGATCGAACCTGAGAGGAACTGAAACAAAATTACGACTTCGCGCCCTGACAAAACATCATTGAGTTGAAGTGCTGATCGAACCTGAGAGGAACTGAAACTTTTTCCTTAAAATTGTGTGTAGTGTGTGCATTACTGGTTGAAGTGCTGATCGAACCTGAGAGGAACTGAAACTAATTTTGCATGGGTGACTGAAGCCCACAGTTGTGTTGAAGTGCTGATCGAACCTGAGAGGAACTGAAACCGGCGCAGAATATGCCTACAGCATATTCTTACGGGTTGAAGTGCTGATCGAACCTGAGAGGAACTGAAACTCACCACCCCACTAAATGCAGCCATATCAGTAAACTGGTTGAAGTGCTGATCGAACCTGAGAGGAACTGAAACAAAATAGAATAGCTTTTCAGGCTATTCTGAAAAATGGTTGAAGTGCTGATCGAACCTGAGAGGAACTGAAACATGCGTCCACCAACAGAGGTACAATAGTCGCAAGTGCGAGTTGAAGTGCTGATCGAACCTGAGAGGAACTGAAACTAATAGGATACCTCGCCAACGCCGACGGCGATCCATCGTTGAAGTGCTGATCGAACCTGAGAGGAACTGAAACTCGCGGACGGGCCGTTCTTGTCCGAAAGTTACGGTGGGTTGAAGTGCTGATCGAACCTGAGAGGAACTGAAACTTAAGTCTGCCTGTGTGACTGCCGCACTCTGCGCTTTCTGTTGAAGTGCTGATCGAACCTGAGAGGAACTGAAACAGTACAGACACTTTACGTCCAAGCACGCTAATAGAGTTGAAGTGCTGATCGAACCTGAGAGGAACTGAAACTGAGCACCCCACAGAAAAAAGAGTTGCGAAAAAAGTTGAAGTGCTGATCGAACCTGAGAGGAACTGAAACTTAAGCCATTATCAGACTCACGGAATATCTAATGAGAATCACGATCAAACTGAAGCCATTGCGGTATCCGGCGGCGATTCCGATCTCGCACCATTCCTGGCAGTCCTTTATTTATGAAATGGTAGAAGCAGTGAATCCGCAGTTGTCGCAGGCTGTGCATGACAGCGGCTGGGCTGCGAGCGAAGGTGCAGGCGCGTCTAAACGGTTCAAGTTTTTCGTCTTTTCCGTGCCGGAAGCGCCGCGCGGGTTTGTGTTTCAAGGCGATGAAAAAGTCTTTGAATCAGGCACTGTGTTCTGGCAAGTGTCGTCGTTGTGCGGCGAATTCATTACGTCGCTGGTTGCCGGTATGGCCAGTCAGCGAATTGTGCGAATCGGTCGCACGCAGTTCGAAGTAGAAGATATTCAGTTCGTCCCGCCACCTGAATTCAGCGATGAAATGCGCTTCATAGCGTTATCGCCGTTGGTGGCTTCAAAGCCTGTCAATTTGCCTGACGGCAAAAGTCAAAAAGTGTATCTGCGCGACGAATCGGAATTCGCCGTGGCCATTGCGGAAAATCTGAAATCCAAATACCGCGCGGCGTTTGCCGAGCCGCTGAATGAAGATCAGTTTGAATTTATGTTCGATCAAGAGTATTTACGTCAGGTCGGCGGATTTGACAGTCGCAAGGTCACTCGGATGACTTACTTCGTTAAGCGAAACTCGCAAGGTTCGCTGGAACGAATCGGCATTCGCGGCATTCAAGCGCCGTTTTGGGTGCGCGGATGTTCTGAGTTAATTGCACTTGGCTGGCAAGCCGGATTCGGCGAAGCAAATTCGCAAGGTTTTGGAATGGCTGGGCTTGGATAGGAATTAGGATGTGGGATTTAGGATTTGGGTAGTGCTGATTTGACGTAACTGCTCAGGAGAGCGGAGAGATAACAGAACAAACGGAAATAACTGAATGAACGGAAAAGAAGAGGAAAAATTCCGTATGTTCCGTACACCTAAATCCTAAATCCTATTCCCCCACATAAGGCCTCTTATCAGACTCAATAGGTGTCTAAAAAATGGGTCGGTTTCAAAGACTCTTCATTTCTCTGCTATCGGAAATCCTGCCAGTTACGTTGGTGACATTTGCTGCTCTGACCTCTTTGGTATTTGTTCAGCAAGCTGGCAAATACTTCAATGTTATTCTCTCGTTTCATTCTTCGGCTCAAGTCGCAGTTCAATTCATGTTGAGCCTGATTCCCGGAATTGTAGTCATCACATTGCCTGTGGCTTTGTTGCTGGGAACGATCATCACCTGCAGCCGGCTTTCGACCGATGGCGAAATGACTGCAATGCAGTCGCTGGGCATAGGCAAATTCAAAATCGCTTTGCCGTTTTTGTGCGTAGGCATTGCTGGCGCAATGCTCACCTCTTATCTGCTGGCGCAAACTGCGCCTCGTGCGTTGAAAAAACTGAAAGGTTTGAGAACCAAAGTCCTGGTTCAGGAAGCCAATGCTCAAGTCACAGCCGGGCGATTCATCACCAGATTCCCTAATTCCCTGCTGTACGTTCGAGACATTGACCAGAAAACCGGTGAATGGATCGGAGTGTTTTTGCTGCGCCAGGAACCTGACAGCGAATTATCCAGGTTGATCACCGCTGAAAGAGGTCAGTTGAGAATCACCGGCGGCGAAGAAAATCAAAAACTGGCGCTGGAAGTCGAATTAAGAAAAGTAGTTTCGATTGAAAGCAAAATTGCCAACGGTTCTCAATCCACCAGTTCGGCGTCGGCGTCGGAAAAACTCTCAATCAAATTCACGGAACAGACCGGCAACGGCGACGATTCGGCGAACAACGTCGGCCCGTTGTCTGAAATGACGCTCAGCGAAGTCACGCGGCAAATCACCACCGCACCTTCGGTTAAAGAACGCCGTCAGGCCAATGTCGAATGGCACAGACGATTCGCTTTTCCGTTCGCCTGTGTAACATTGACCTTGATGACTTTCATCGTCGCACTGCAAGGCAGACGATTGGCCAGCAAACCCAGAACAACAGTTGTCGTGTTGTTTTTGGCCATGTTCTTTTATCTGGTGCTGGTCGCCGGTCAGAATCTGGCAGTTTCAGGAACCGTTCCAGCCTGGTTGGGAGTGTGGTTTTCAAATCTGTTGTTCGGCGGATATGTCGTTTACGCCTTTGTCACCAACAAATCGGCGTTTCGATTTTCTCTGTTCTCTAAATTCACACCTGCCAAATCGGCGGCTCCGGTTGCAATTTCGAGCGGAGCGATTCAAGCGAATCAACCCGCCAAATTCAGCTTCCCGGCTTTCAACCCGTTCAGCCTGGTCAATTACCTGCTGGTCAGCGAAGTTTTCAAATACTACCTGATTTCGGCGGGTGCATTGGTGATGACTTCGCTGGTGTTTACGCTGTTCGATTTGATTCCGGCGATGAGCAAAACCGGCGCGACAATTGGTTACGCGCTGACGTATTTGGGCTACCTGTCGCCACAATTCATTTATCAAGTTTCGCCGTTCGCCTTGCTGGTCGGTATTTTGACGGGGTGCAGCGTGCTGGCACGAAGCAATCAATTGGTGATTCTGTCCGGCGCAGGTTTAAGCAGGCTTCGCACAGTCGTTCCGTTGATGATGGCCGTCGTTGCTGTTGGATTTTTCCTGTGGTTCATTTCGGATTTCATGCTGCCGCACACCAACCGCGAACAGGATTTTCGCTACAACAAAATCAAAGGTCGCCAGATCGAACAAACCACCATCGCATTTGGAAAAAAATGGGTCTTCGGCAAAAACGATACGATTTACAGTTATCAGCGAGTCGAAAACGACAACAGCCTGACAAACGCTTCGGCGTATTACTTAACCCCGTCAACTCATCTGGTTGAAAAAACCATGCATTTCAATCAGGCCACGCCGTCCACCCCGCTGACCTGGATTGCCAGCAACGGATGGTCTGAAACGATCAAACCCGATTTGACCGTCAACCGTATTTCGCTGACCGAAACTCCGCAACCGATTCGCATCGAAGACGGTATCAACATCTTCAAACGCACGGTCAACGAATCGAGCAAAATGGATTCGGACGAGCTAAAAAGCTATATCAGCCAGTTGAAAAGCGTTGGCGCTTCAATCACGACGGCTCAACTGGATTTGAAACGACGACTGGCATTTCCCTTCTCTTGCATGACGCTGGCCGTGCTGGCTATTCCATTTGCGCTGACCAATCGTGGCCGCAAGTTCAGTCCGCTGCTAAGTGTCGCAATCAGCGTAGGCATCGGTTTGATTTTCTGGTTGTTGATGTCACTTTTCGAAGCCGCCGGCCAACAAGACAACCTGCCTGAAGACCTGGCGGTTTGGGGGCCACAAATTCTATTTTTGGCCATAGGGTTGTATCTGAACTTCCGCCAGCGCGCGCACAGTTGAGTTTCAAGGGCTGGCCACATTCAAAGAAAGCTTGAAGAAGATGGAACGCAACAAAGATCGCTTCAAACTGGCGCTGGTAGCTTTTTGGCTAATCTTCACTGTGGCGCTGGCTGCTTGGTGGCTGATTTTCAGCCTGCGTCAGCTCAATCAGTTACAGCAACTGACCGTCGCCATCACCAATGCGGCATCGGCATCGCATCATTATTACAGCATGCTGTTGTGGGAAGGCGCAGTACTGATCGGGTTGTTGTTTATCGGTGGCGTTTCATTGATTTCTTACGTCTGGAGCGAGCGGCGACGGCACAGGCAAAGCGAAGAGTTTTTTGCGGCCTTCACGCACGACGCCAAAACCGCGCTGGCCAGTTTGCGTTTGCAAGCGGAAAGTTTGCGTGAAGATTTTGGTGACGAACAGCCTAACCCAGTTCTGGATCGCCTGTTGAAAGATACCTTGCGGTTGCAACTGCAACTGGAAAATTCCCTGTTCCTGGTCAATTTGCATTCAGGACGATTGCTGACGGAGCCATTGCAAATCAGCCGCATGGTCGAATCGTTAAGCTTTCATTGGCCGGAGATTTCGTTGACACTGCAAGGCGATGGAACCGTGCTGGCTGACGCGCGCGCATTGGAAAGCGTGTTGACCAATCTGATTCAGAACGCAGTCATTCACGGACAGGCGCAAACAATCACGATCAAGGTCGAAGCGGGTGAAGCCAGGCAATTGCGCTTAAGCATAGCGGACGACGGCAAAGGATTCAGCGGTGATTACAGACAACTTGGCACTCTGTTTCTGCGCTCATCGCGCAGCAGCGGAAGCGGCGTCGGACTGTACATTTCGCGGCAACTGGCGAAGCGCATGGGCGGGGCGCTCGAATTTGCGCCAGGTGAGCGTCAAGGATTCGTGGCCCGGTTGAGCCTGCGACAAGCTCAACCGGAAACTCTTGCGCGTGATTTCAAACGGGTGATGACGTGAAGCGACTTTTGCTGGTTGAAGATGATCGTTCGCTTGGCGCGACCTTGCATGAACGGCTGGCGCGCGAGGGATATTCCGTCCAATGGGTTGAAACACGGGCAGCGGCACTCAACGCTTTACCGCAATTCTGGTGGGACCTGGTCATCCTGGATGTCGGTTTGCCCGATGGCTCCGGCTTCGAGCTGGCTCGACACATCAAATCGCAATCGGTTTTGCCGATAGTCTTCATCACAGCCTGGAGTTCGGCGGAAAACCGTTTAGAAGGGTTTGAACTTGGCGCAGAAGAATTCATCCCCAAACCTTTTCATTTGCGTGAACTTTTGCTGCGCGTCAAACACGTGCTCGACAATCACCCGGTTCATCAACAATTGCAATGCAACGGACGCAGCATCGAACTCGATACGCGCTCCATTGTTCAACCAGACGGCCAGCGCGAGTATTTGCCAACACGCGAATTCCAACTGCTTCAGCTTCTGATCGTTGCCGCTCCGCGCGTTGTCAGTCGGGATGAAATCCTCGACGCGTTGTGGGGCGAGGATAAATCTCCAAACACTCGCACAATAGATAATCTGATTGTCCGACTGCGGCAAACACTTGGCGACGGCGATGGCGCTTTGATTCGCTCCGTGCGCGGCATAGGCTATCAATTCAATTCCCAAACCGAATAACCTGCCGCCGCAAGCCATCATTTATTGCAGTCGCACCCTCTTTGCATCCCCGAAAGTCGCGGGTATGATGGCCGCGAATCAAACCTATCACTTCAATCTACAACCCGTTTTGGAGGAAGAATGTCGCAGGAACCAGACATTAATTCATTGCTCAAAGAAGACCGTCTCTTTTCGCCATCAACCGAATTCAGCGCATCGGCGCACATCACCAGCCGAGAGCATTACGATCAAGTTTATAAACGCTCTGTAGAAGACCCCGAAGGTTTCTGGGCTGAAATCGCCAGCGAGCTTCATTGGTTCAAACCTTGGGACAAAGTTCTGAACTGGAACGAACCTTTTGCCGAATGGTTTGTCGGCGGCCAGACAAACATTTCTTACAACTGCCTTGACCGCCACCTTTCAAGCTGGCGCAAAAACAAAGCCGCCATCATTTGGGAAGGCGAACCCGGCGACACTCGCACGCTGACTTATCAACAGCTTCACAGCGAAGTCTGCAAATTCGCCAATGTGTTGAAAGGGCTCGGCGTCAAAAGCGGCGACCGCGTAGCCATTTACATGCCTATGATTGTCGAACTGCCTGTGGCGATGCTGGCTTGCGCGCGCATAGGAGCTACGCATTCGATCATCTTCGGAGGCTTTTCTGCTGAAGCATTGAAAGACCGCATCAACGACGCCGAAGCCGCTGCGGTCATCACTGCCGACGGAGGTTATCGTCGCGGATCGGCTCTGCCGCTGAAACCGGCTGTGGACGCCGCGATCAAAGATTGCCCTTCGGTCAAACAGGTCGTCGTCGTCGAACGCTGCAAGAACGAAATCCACATGGAACCGGGACGCGATCATTGGTATCACCAGTTGATGGAAACGGCTTCGGACGTTTGCCCGGCAGAACCGCTGGATTCAGAACATCCGCTTTATATTCTTTACACTTCCGGCACGACCGGAAAACCGAAAGGCATTGTCCACACCACGGGCGGTTATTCGGTTCACACCTACCTGACGGCCAAATGGGTTTTCGACCTGAAAGACGAAGACACTTATTGGTGTACGGCTGACATCGGCTGGGTGACTGGGCACAGCTACATCGTCTACGGCCCGCTGCAAAACGGCGCTTCGATTGTCATGTACGAAGGCGCGCCGAACACGCCGGACTTTGGCCGTTTCTGGCAGATCATCGAAAAACACAAGGTCAACATTTTGTACACCGCTCCGACTGCGATTCGCACCTTCATCAAATGGGGTGAGCAGTGGCCGTTGAAATACGACTTGTCCAGTTTGCGTTTGCTCGGCTCAGTCGGCGAACCAATCAATCCCGAAGCCTGGATGTGGTATCACCGAGTCATTGGCAAAGAACGTTGCCCGATTGTTGACACCTGGTGGCAGACCGAAACCGGAGGCATTTTGATTTCTCCGATTCCCGGAGCCGTAGCCACAAAACCCGGATCGGCGACACTTCCCTTTCCAGGAATCGTGCCGGACATTCAAACCCGCGACGGAGTTTCAGTCGGCAAAAATCAAGGCGGTTTTTTGGTTATCACCAAACCCTGGCCTGGAATGTTGCGTACGATTTACCGCGACGCTGACCGCTTCAAAAAACAATACTGGTCGGACATTCCCGGCTGTTACTTCACAGGCGACGGCGCTCGCCGCGATGACGACGGATATTTCTGGCTGATGGGCAGAGTTGACGACGTTATCAACGTCAGCGGTCATCGCTTGGGAACTATGGAAATCGAAAGCGCGCTGGTTTCGCATCCAGCCGTAGCAGAAGCCGCCGTCGTCGGTCGCCCCGATGATTTGAAAGGACAGGCCGTTTCGGCTTTCGTCACTTTGGAATCCGGCCACAAAGCTTCGGATGAATTGAAGGAGGAACTCCGCAAACACGTCGCCAAAGAAATTGGCCCGATGGCCAAACCCGACGACATTCGATTCAGCGACATGCTGCCCAAAACTCGTTCGGGCAAAATCATGCGCCGCTTGCTGCGAGACATTGCGGCTGGAAATCAAACCGTTGGCGATACGACTACGCTGGAAGATTTGTCCGTGCTGGCCAAACTGCGCGAAGACGAGGAGTAAAACAATGATTGCAACTGCAACCGATTACAAAGCCTTGATCGAGATGATGCCTCCGGGAATGGTGTCCACTCTTTCTGACGTGGAGTGGGAAGAGTACGAGGAGTTGCTGGAAGACATTGGCGAAGCCACGCATCTGCGCCTGACTTACGACAACGGGAGATTACAAATCATGAGTGTTTCGCCGGAGCACGAAGGTATTTCAACGTTATTTGCGCCACTGATTTTTGTGCTGGCTGAGGAACTTGAGTTGAACTATCTGAGCCGAGGTTCGACGACCTTCAAACAGCGATCAAAGAAAAAAGGCACGGAGCCGGATGATTGTTATTACTTTGAAAACTTCAAACGGATTTCTGGCAAAAAGAGGATTGATCTAAGCGTTGATCCTCCGCCCGATTTGGCGATTGAAGTGGACATCACCAATCTTTCCCTCAAGAAGTTTTCGATTTACGCGGCAATCGGCGTCCCGGAATTATGGGTTCACGAAGGAGATAAAATCCGTTTCTATGTGCTGAACTTCGATGAATATGTTGAAAGCGCCACCAGCCAGCTTTTTCCTTTTCTAACCCCACAAACAGTTTTTTCTTTTCTGCAAAAAGGCGAAGAAGCAGGCGCAATGGTAATGGCGCGTGAATTCAGAAACTGGGTCAAAGCCCAACAAGGAAAACAACAATGAAACTGTTTTCAATTGCGCTGCTCGCGTTATTATTTGTCGGCTGCTCTCAAGTCGCTGCAGTTCAGGAAGCCCCGCAGGTTCCGCCGATACGAAACTTTCTGAAGGTCAATGATGAATTCTGCACCGGCGCTCAGCCTCGCCCTGAACATCTGGCCAGGCTGAAAGCCGACGGCGTCAAAGCGATCATCAATCTGCGCCAGCCCAGCGAACATCGCGCCGCCGAAGAAGAAGCCGAAGCGAAAAAAGTCGGCTTGAAGTATTTCAACATTCCGGTTGTGTTCGCCGCGCCGAAAGACGAACAAGTCGAAGAGTTTTTGAAAATTACGGACGATCCGGCCAATCGCCCGGCTTACATTCACTGCGCGCTGGCCATTCGCGTCGGAGCTTTCTGGATGATTCGCCGCGTGTTGCGCGACGGTTGGACGATTGAAAAAGCCGAAGAAGAAGCCCAAAAAATCGGTTTGGAAAACGCGCCTCACTTGAATGAGTTCGCGCGCAGCTACATCGAAAAACACAAAACAAAGTAATGAAGCTCAACCTGAAATATCTCCGCACTGTGCGTAATCTGAGCCTGGCGCTGCTGCTACTGGCTCCGCTGGCGTATGTTTTGGGGATCTGGCTGGTGGTGAAATACGACGGTTCGGCCAGAACCGGTCTGACGATTGATCGCACACAGGCCATCAACATTGCCGCCGAGTTCGCCAAAAACAAAGGCGTGGATTTGACCAATTGGAGCAGCATTTGCTGGGTCAAGGCAGACACAGACCTTCACTATTACCAGCAACTCCCAGCCAATGCCGACCGCGAACTTGCCAAAAAACTGTTGCCGGCTTCGCGCGTAGCCGTGTTGTTTCGTTCGCCTGATCGCAGCGAAAATTTTGAAGTCGAGCTTGCTGTGGACGGTCGGATAATCGCTCACAGTTTCAGGTCTCCAAAATCCGGCGATTCCGAAGACCCTGGCGAACCCGAAGCCAAAAAAATTGCCGAACAAGCGTTGCAACAACAATTGGCTGCCGCCGGCGTTGCCTACACCGGCGAATTACAGTTGGAGGGGCAACCGGGGCCGCGTCCGGCGGGACAACAACCTCCCCCTGGGGCGCTTCGACCAAAAGGGGTCAATCGGCGCTACACCTGGAAATGGCCGCTGAATTCCATTCCCGAATTGAAACTGGAAAGTTCGCTGTTGGTGAACGGCGGCAATCTGGTTTCTCAACGGATGCAGGCAAAAGTGGATGCTGATTTCATCAAAACTCACCACAACCCGCGAACGTGGTTGAAGGTGTTGAGTATTTTGGCTTTCTGTTTGGTGGTCGCCATTTCGGTGATCTTCGGCGTTTACCGATTTGTGCAGCGCACACGCCAAAAAGAGGTTTCCTATCAGCGCATCATAATTTTGGCGTTGGGATTTGGCGCGGCAATGTCCAGTTTTGTGTTGGCTTCCGACCTGGTCGTCTCTCAGATGGCCGGAACGCCGGGTTTTCCTATTCCGGATTGGGTGATCCAATTTTCGACGGTGATGTTTTATCTGGTGATCGCCTTGTTCGTCGGCATGGCTTACGGCGGCGGCGAAGGCGACATACGCGAAGCCTATCCCGGCAAACTTACTTCGCTCGATGCCTTGCTGCTTGGAAAACTATTTTCGCGCAACGTCGCGCGTTCGGTAGTTGCGGGCTTTGCCATCGGCGGATGGATGTTGCTCGGATTTCAATTGGCCACACTGCCGTGGGCGATAATTCCGGGCAAAGGCGAACCGCCAAATCCTATGCTCAGCGCCTGGCTGGGCAAGTATCCGATGATTGCGCCGTTTGCCACTTGGCCGACGGATGTGATGGTGGTGATTGTGATCGGCTTGCTGGTTCCGTTGCCGTTTTTCTGGCGACGCCAACGACTTGGACGCGCCAAAATGCCTTTGATCTTTATGTTTATCTGGGCTTCGTGCGCAGCGCCGTATATGGATTTTCGCCCGTGGGAAGGAACTCTGCTGGCCGCCACAATCAGAGCCTCGCTGGTGCTTCTCGCTTTTCTAAGTTTCGATTTGCTGACGGCGATCATTGCCATCGGTTCGCCGACGTTCTTTTCGTTTGTGTTGGGAATGGCGGCGCAACCTGCGCCATCGTTGCGCCAGGCCGGATTGATTTCCTTTTCCGCCATCGCGGTGTTTTTCCTGGTCGAATTGGTCTTTTACTTCAAAGGCAAAATTTACCACGAAGAAGAGGTTCGCCCGGTGTATGCACGCTTTCTGGCCGAACGGCTTTCGATGCAAGCTGAAGTTTCCGCTGCCAGTCAGGCTCAGCAGCGATTGATGCCGCTGATACTGCCGCAAAGCAAATACTTTTCAATCGCCGCAAAGTGTTTGCCGGCTTACGAAGTCGGCGGAGATTTTTATGACGTGTTCGAACTCGAACCCGGCAAAATCGGGTTGCTGATTGCCGAAGGCGGCGGGCGCGGACTCGGCTCTGCGTTGTCCATAGCCTTTGCCAAAGGTTTTTTGATGCCGAAAATTCTTGGCAACCATCAAACCGACGATTCGCCAACCGAAGTCATTCGCGGATTGCAAAGCCGTCTGGCAACGTTGCTCGATGAAGAATCGGCGGTCGGATTGGCTTATGTCGTGGTTGATGCCGCTGATGGACGTTTGCGTTATGCGCGCACCGGAACCTTTCCTGTAGTTACGATTGGAAGCAACAAGCAGTTCGACGGGTTGCAGCCAGTCCGGGAAACCGAACTTAAGTTTTCAGTTCGCGGCAATGCGGAAAAACACGTCACCGTTCTTGAAGGCTCTCACAATCTGAACGAAGGCGACAGCGTTGTCATTTACACCGATGGGCTGGTCAAAAGCTGGCAACTGAATCGGAAAAAACCTGAAACAGAATTGGCCGGCGTGCTGAAAACCGGAGACGAAAAAATTTCAGATGTATTGCAACAAGCCCTGACCGACAGTTTGACCAAATGTTCTCAGCGCGCGCGCAAACAAGGCGCTGAAGACGACCTGACCGCTGTCATTGTTCGCGTAGATAAAATCGAATCTGCAATATGATGCAAGATTTTGCGTCTCTATAAACTTGGTACGGAACCCAGAGCGGTAGCGACGGGACGTTTTCTATAAACTTGGTACGGAACCCAGAGCGGTAGCGACGGGACGCTTGCGAAGCTCACTCTTCACGAAAAAACGGGGCGCTACCACTTCCCGTTCCGTACCGTCGGAACTTGGTACGGACCCCAGAGCGGTAGCGACGGGACGCTTGCGAAGCTCACTCTTCACGAAAAAACGGGGCGCTACCACTTCCCGTTCCGTACCGTCGGAGATTCACCAAATGAAATTGCGAGGCTGGCTGGCGCTGGTTGCTGTTTCTGCAATCGCTTATGTGGCGACGTTCTGGCTATTCCCAAAAGTCATGCCTGCGGCACGATGGAACCATTCCATAGACCACGACACCGCCATCGCGCTGGCCAAAAAGTTCGCCCGCGAATTTGCCGTCGGCAATGTCAATCTGGAAGCTTCTTCCAGTTTTGATTTGAATGACAGCGTCAACGTCGAATACGGTCGTCGCCGCGAATACTATTTGGCAATCGAACCCAACGGCGTCGGGCGAGCTTACTTTACGCCGCTGGATGTCACGGTCAGCCTGCTGGATTTCAAAACTCACTACAAAATTGATGTGGTTCTTAATTCCAGAGGCCAGTTGCTGGAATTCCGCACAGTTGAACCCAGAGACAAAAAGAAAGAGCAAGAAAACGAACAGCAGGATTTGCCTGACCAAGCCTCCGAAGCCGACCAGCAATTGGCCGAGTCCACCATGAAAAGATTGTTCGGCGAACCGATGGCTTCGGCGACATTGGCCGAAGCCGCAGTCACTCGGCAAGGTTCGCGGTTTGCCTGGAAAACCGAAGACCACCACATGAAAGTGTCAGCCAAATTGCTGGTGCATGATGGCAAGGTCAAACAGGCTTCGGTGGAACACGAATTCACACGTCTGTTCGATTCAAAATTTGAAAGCCGCAGCAGCGCATTGCTCAAGGCGCTGTACAACTCCGAAGGCGTCACACTTTGGATTCCGGTGTTTCTGGTCGCCGTGTTTTTTTTCGTCGGCGTGGCGCTGAAACGAATTCAGCACAGACAAGCGTTGATCTTCCTGGCCACAGTATTTGTGGCGATTACCGTTTACAACTGGTCGCAAGGCGTCAACGTAGGCGTTGAAGAAGGAAGCCAGGCAGGGGCGAATTACTGGGTGGCCAAATTGTTGGGATGGTTATTCTTTCTGCTGGGCATGGCGTTCATCGCCGGTTCGTTGTATTTCGTCTGGGCTGCCGGGCAATCGTTGGCGATACGAATTCCCAAACGCCCGACCATCAGCCTGGAACTGATTTTGAAAGGAAAGCTGCTGACTCGTCCGGTTGCTCGCGGCTTCGCCATCGGATTGCTGACCGGAGGAATTGTCGCGGTCATTCCCTTGCTGGTAGCCGCCAGCGGCGTCTTTCGAAATCTGGAATTGGATTCAAAGGGGCTGGAAGATTATCTGATCTCGCCCTTCCCTGCTGCTTCGCTGACATTGCACGCCATACAGTATTTAGGATTCGTGCTCTTCGGATTCATGGCTCTGCTGATTCAGGTATACGTGAAACGTCCGCTTGTGACTCGGCTGCTGGTTTTTGTAACGGTTTTTGTCGGGATGCTGGGAGTGTCTGTCGCAGAAATTTCTGTCGCCGGATTGCTGGCGACGACATTACTGTTGTCGGTGACACTGACGACCATTTATTTCAAAAGCGATCTGCTGGCAATTGTCATCAGCTTAGGCGTTGCCCGGGCGACGCTCGCGGCAGCGACTTTGCTGGCACAACCGGCGGCATCGCTGAAATCATCAGCCTGGCAGGCGATTGGCCTGTTCATAGTTTTAACTCTTGTCGCATTGATCGGAGTCTGGAAGTTCCGCGAAGTCACCGACGAAGAAACAGCAGTTCCATTGCAATTGCTGGAAACACGCGACGAACGCGAACGCCTAAAAGCCGAGTTTGGCGTCGCCCAACGTGCTCAGCAACAAATGCTGCCCGATGCTCCGCCGCAAATTCCCGGCCTGGAAATCTCTGCTGTTTGTTTGCCGTCCAAAGAAGTTGGCGGCGACCTTTATGATTTCCTGCCGTTATCAGATGGTCGTCTGGGAATTGTTGTCGCCGACGTTTCCGGCAAAGGCGTTCCGGCTTCGTTGTACATGACCTTGACCAAAGGCTTGCTGGAATCCGTGTCTGAAACCACCAGCGATCCCGGCGAAATTCTGCGCGAAGTGAATCGCCATTTATACGAAGTCTGTCGCCGCAAAATGTTCGTCACCTTGTTTCTTGGAGTGATTGATCCGATTACTAAACGGTTGATTTATGCACGAGCCGGTCATAACCCAACGGTTTTTCGTCGCCCGACAGTGGAAACCAGATTGTTGAGTGCGGGCGGGATCGGCTTGGGACTGAACAGCGGAAAGATTTTCGATCAAACGCTAAAAGTCGAAACCGTCCAGTTAGCCACAAACGACAAACTGTTTTTTTACTCCGACGGCATCACAGAAGCGATGAATCCAAAGAACGAGGAATACGGCGAAGAACGGTTGATGAGTCTGGCCGAACGTCTGGATTCAGCCGGAGCCAACGAAGCGCGCGATGTGGTGCTGAACGATGTGAAAGAATTTCTGGATTCCAACCAGCCGCAAGATGACCAGACTCTGGTCGTCGTCAAAATCACCTGACCTAGATCGGTTTTCAATTGTCTGTACGGTTTGGCCACAGAGCCTCAGAGGCTCAGAGGCTCAGAGAAGAATTCAGAAACCTCTGTGTCTCCGTGACTCTGTGGCAAGTTCCGTACTTTGCTTTGATTCAGCAATGACATCTCGATTATTTCTTCATCGCCTTTGAGCCTTTCGTGACTCCCAAAGGCGGAGCCGGTTTGAACTTCTTGGGCAGTTCAGTTCCGGTGGCAGGCGTATCGTATTTCTCTTTGACGATGTCTTCTTTCAGCGCAGCCAGCGCACCGAGCAATTCTTTCTTCTCACGTTCGCCAACTTTGAATTTATCCAGCGACTTGACCAGGTCTTCGACCAGCGCATTGAATTCGCCACCCGTCACGCGCATATGCCGATGCGATTCTTTCATGCTCAAGCCTTTGTATTGGCAAGGCCCGCCAGTCGCATTGCAGACAAAATCTTTCAAGTTGGCGACCAGCCGCGTGGCATCGCTTCGGGCAAATTTCTTGCTGATGCGAATGTCGGCCAGCACGTTACCGGCAAAGTCTTCAACGACTGCCGAAATCGCAGGCATTCCGCCCAAACGATCATAAAGAGAACCGGTTTTGGGCGGCGCAGTTGGAGCCGCAGTTGAAGCGGCAGCGGCTGGCGTTCCCAGCGGCGGAGCCGGTTTGAAGTTCGAGGGCAAAGCCGTTCCGGTCGCAGTTGATTCGCTTTCGACAATGTCACCTTTCAAGCTGGCCAGCGCGCCAAGCAATTCTTTCTGCTCTTTTTCAGGGACTTTGAACTTATTCAGAGTCTTCACCAGGTCTTCGACCAGCGCGGTGAATTCGCCCGCCGTCGTTCCCATGTTTTTGTGGGACTCTTTCATGCTCAGGCCTTTGTACTGACAAGGCCCGCCGGTGGCGAAGCAGACAAAATCTTTCAGGTTGGCAAGCAAGCGCGCCGGATCGCTTTTGGCAAATTTCTTGTTGATGCGCGTATCGGCCAGCACATTGCTGGCAAAATCTTCGACGACTGCGGAGATGGCTTCCTTGCCGCCGAGTCGTTCGTACAAAGATTTCGATTGAGCCAATACCGATCCGAACTGAGTCATCACCAAACAAAGGCCCAGGACAATAACTTTCATGTGTTTCACGTATTTGTTCCTCCAGAAAAAAAATGAGTGCCGCCGGGATTTGGGCTTCCCGGAGCAATGGAAATTGAAGCCGCGATAAACGGAATCAGAGACACGACTTCGGTAATCGCTTGGCAAGCGATACAACAGCAGAACTAAAGTTTGCCGGGGCCAATTGGGTCGGGGTCATTCAGATTGGTGAGATGGGGAAAGTTAGGAGGAGAGGTGAAGCAACGCCGGGATAGTACACCAACAAAATCATTTGCGAAACGTGAAATCTTGGTTAGAAGGCTGGCTCCAGGAAAAAGCCAGCCTTCACATTAAATTCTCCCCGACTCTTTATACTGTTCGTGATGAGTCGGGCACAGCCACAACCGATGACCTTCTTTTGTGAGGCCGGGACTCAGCCGTCCCCATACTTTACTGGTGTCGCGCACGCTATCCAGCATGGAGCGAAGCACGCGAAGTTCGTATCCGCTGGCGTAATGTGCGCCGTAAGAGTCGGCAAGTTTGCGACCAATCTTTGAACTGGACGATTCTTCGAGAAGTTCAGGCGCAGACTTGGCCGCAGAGTCTGCCAGTTTTTTCATGCTCTCAAGGTCTTTTTTGAACTGTTCGGCAAATTCTTTGTCGTCGGTAATCCACGGCATAGGAATTCCGGCAACGACGGGCAAAACAAACTTCATGGCTTTGGCCAGTTTCAGAAAGTACGGCCCAACGGCTTGTAAAAATTCCGAGTCAGCGTCGAACTGATAAAGTCCGGATTCGGGATCGTGAGCTCCCCGCTTGTCGCCGACCGGATGCCAGTGACCGTCCGCCTGGCAATACAACTGCAATTCCAGCCGCTCGCGCCAGAACGTTTCGCGAAACTTGTCCAGCATCCGAGTCGAACGAATCGGTTCCAGCAAGCCGATCAAATCGCGGTCTGCGTTGCCAAACCGAATCGAAAACACATTTGGACAGGCAGTGAGTTCAGAAGACTGTATCGCATTGAACAGCTTGGTAAATTCGCGCTGAAAGTAAGCTCGTTCATCTTCAGCCAGAACCAGAGTGCGTTGTGTCGTTTCTTTGATTTCATCGGTCGTCCGCACCAGACGCTGAAGTTGTTCGGCCACCAAAGAAACCGGGCCGTGGCCGTAAAGCATTTTTTCGACCGGAGCTTGTTTGAACGGACGGTTTTTCAAGCATGGCAATTCCGTTAGTCCCTGCTCGTGCGCTTCAATCAAGTCTTTGTAAGGCCACATGTTTTCGCAATCAGGCTGGCATTTGCACGGAATCAGGTTCTCAAAATCCATTCCCGGAAATCGGTCGAAGGTTTTCAGCAATCCGTCTTTCAATCGGCTGAACATATCAATCGGAAACGGCCCGCGAACAGTCAAGCTGACGGTTTCCAAAGTCGGCGAAGCTTTGAGCAACGCCAGATGGCGAAGTTTGCCGGGCGGAGGCGGATCGGCGAACAAGGCTCCCAATCGCCAGTGGACCATCGTCGAATAACGATGTTGCTGGGCAATGAACCATGTCGGAATGCCTGCCGGAGGAATGCGATCAAGTTTCAGAGTCATGGAAATTTCCGGCTCGCTCGGCATTGCGTCCCATATCGCGTGATAGCCTTTGTGTTCGTCCTGAGGCAACAATTCGACGACCAGGCTCTGAGCGCGCGTTTCGGAATGCCGCCGCGTGTCATCATCTTTCACTTCGTAGGAAAGATCGAATTCGTCCATCAGCTTCAACAAATGGCGACGCAATTCCGGCTCGATGTGACTCCATAAAATGTCCATTCGATCGCGTGTCAGGATGGCTTGATTGGCCGCAACTTCTTTGCTGTCCAGCACCCGGCTGATGGTTTGAGTCACCCATTCCGGATTGAGCATGGTCCAATCTTTCAGTTCGCCTTTGTCGCCGTAATACAGAATCTCGCCGAGTTCGTGCAATCGCCGCGCAAGAGTTTTTTGCTGGCGACTGTCTTTGACTCCGTTGCGAGAAAAAATCCGCGTCATTTCTTTTTCTGTGATGTAAGGCTTTTTCTTTTTGGCTTTGGCTCTGCGTTGCAAAGCGTCTCCGGCGTTGCGCCATGGAACCGCCCATTTGACGCCCATCAAACTGATTTCGGCGGCATGTTCGGCAATCGCCTTCAACAGTTCGCCACGACCTTCGCCGGTTTTGTTGCTGATGCGGAACAGTTTGCCGACCAGATTGCGCTTGTATTTTTCGCGCAAAGATTCAAACGGCACATCGGGTTCGCGCTCGTCTATCTTCGTCGCCACCAACAGGATTTTGGCGTTTTTAGCCCGCGCGGTAACGGTGTCCAGCCAATACAACACGCCGCCGTCTTTGTAATTTTGTCCGGCGTTCCAGGCGATCAAATACAGCGCGCGGTCTGTCAAAAAATACTGGTGAGGCGCGTGGTAATGCTCCTGACCGCCAAAGTCCCAGGTGTTCAATTTCATCTTCACGCCGGGTTCGGTCGGATGCGGCACTTCCAGATCGCCGATCAACATGCCGTGCGTAGAGCTTTGACCATCAATAAACGTATCGTCGCGCAATCGAGTCAACAGCGAAGTTTTGCCGACACGCCCCTGGCCGACCACAATCATTTTGGAGACCCACAACGGCTGAGTTTCCTGATTCAGGTAACTCAAAATCGCCGCCAACCCCTGATCGGCAATTTCCTGCGGCGGATGGCCGAGTTGATTGTTTTCCAGATCGAGCACAGAAAGTTTGCCGAGCTTCGATTCAAAATCTTTCGGCAATTCCTCCAGCCGATTTCCACCCAGATAAAGTTCGTTCAGGTTCTTGAGTTCAGCGATGACCGGCGGCAACTCGCTCAGTTGATTGTCTGAGAGGTTGAGCGATTGCAGGTTCTTGAGTTCAGCGATGACCGGCGGCAACTCGCTCAGTTGATTGTCTGAG
>CADECP010000001.1:0-292179 GCA_902825875.1 uncultured Acidobacteriota bacterium | reverse complement strand
GGTTGAGCGATTGCAGGTTCTTGAGTTCAGCGATGACCGGCGGCAACTCGCTCAGCTTGTTGCCTAAAACTTGTCCCCACTTTGGATACCAACCACCAAATTTCAACACTCGAAGATTGGTCAACCGGCCAATACCATAAGGCAGTTTTTCCACTCGATTCCCAGCCGTTATCAGCCTCTTGAGGTTATGCAAATCCCAAAACTCTTCGGGAAATTCGGCCAGGCGGTTTTTGTGCAGAGTGATCCGGCGCAGTTCCGTCAACTTCCCGATTTCCGGCGGCAAGGCGGTCAATCTGTTGTCTTCCAATCGCAAAGATTGCAGCTTGGTCAATCGGCCAATTTCCGGCGGCAGCGTTTCCAGGCGATTGCCGGCCAGCCATAAGGCTCGCAATTCGGTCAGCTCGCCAATTTCCGGCGGCAGTTCGGTTAATTCCAAGCCGGACAAATTCAATCGGCGAGCGTTGGTCAGTTTGGCTTGGCGAATGCGTTCGAGTGCGCGTTGTTGGCTCATGCGGTGATTCCTCTATCGTCATTGGTTGTGGCTTCGCAAGATTGAATCAAAACTGCAACGGATGCAATACTTTGAAAACAAGTTACCGCTCAGGTGGGCGAAAAAGAGATAACGGAACAAACGGAAATAACGGAATGGACGGAAATTTCTCTTCCTCTTTTCCGTTTGTTCAGTCATTTTCGTTGGTTCCGTCATTTCCCCTGCCTTTCATCGAAGGTTTATTTGTGTTGAACCCCTTGATGATTGCAATGTGCCTTTGTTGCAACAAATCGCTTGCTCGTTGAAGTTCGATTCCTTAAGATCGCCGCCAATGAAAGACGATAAAAAATTAGTCGCGGAATTCCTGACCTTGCTGCGCGTCGAAAAAGGCCTGGCCGAAAACACCTTGCTGGCTTATCGCAACGATTTGCAGAAATTGCTGCGATACGCAGCCGACAACCACAAAACTCTGTTCAGCCTGGATCGCAGCGATCTGGTTGATTTGATGGCAGTTCTGAAAGATTCCGGCGTAAATTTCACCACCATTTCGCGTATGGTGTCGGCCATTCGCGGGTTTTATAAATTCGCCTTGATGGAAGGATTGACCAAAAGCGATCCGACGGCGCATCTGGAATCAAGCAAACCCTGGCAAACCTTGCCGCACTTTTTGACCCCCGAAGAAGTCGAAGCCTTGTTGGCTCAGCCAAAACTCGGTTCCGATTACGGTTTGCGCGACCGTGCAATGCTTGAAACTCTGTATGCATCAGGACTTCGCGTTTCGGAACTGGTGCATTTGAAAATGTCCGACATTGATCTGGATTCCGGTGTGCTGACCTGTTTCGGCAAAGGCAGCAAACAACGCAAAGTTCCGCTTGGTCGTTCAGCCATCGCTTTTCTGAAACGCTATTTCCCTGCTAGACTGCGGCTTCTGAACGGCAAGCTCTCGGATTTGCTGTTTATTGAATCCAACGGGCGGGAAATCACACGGCAAAAGTTCTGGAAGCTGATTAAAGATTACGGCGAAGCGGCCGACATCCAATACATCACGCCGCATTTGCTGCGCCACAGCTTTGCGACGGTTTTGCTGGCGAACGGAGCGGATTTGCGGTCGGTGCAATTGATGCTGGGACATAGCGATATTTCGACGACTCAGATTTACACCCACGTCACCAACGATCAACTCAAAACCGCCTACAACCAATTTCATCCACGATCCTAACCTGAACAAATCAAAATGACTCTGGGAGAAATCGCGCAGCGGCTAAATTGTTCAGTAGTTGGCAATTCCGAACTCGAAATTACGGGACTGGCTCCAATCGAACTGGCCGAATCCAGCCATTTAACGTTCCTGAGCAATAAGAAATACAAGAAGCATCTGGCCAATACGGCGGCAGCGGCGATTATCTTGAACGATGCTGCGGACTTGCCCGAAGGAAAATCCGGCATCATATCCGCCAATCCGTACCTAACCTTTGCCGAAGCCATGTGGCTGTTTTATCCTCCACTGGAGTATCCCAAAGGCATTCATACTTCGGCGGTTGTGGCTCCGACGGCGGTGATTGGCAACAACGTCACGATTGGAGCATTTACAGTAATCGGCGAAGGAGTCCGGCTCGGCAACAACGTGACGATTGCCGATCATTGCTCGATTTATCCTCAAGTCGAAATCGGCGACGGCAGTCTGATTCATTCGCACTGCGTAGTCCGGGAATTTTGCCGACTTGGGCAAAACGTGATCCTGCAAAACAACGTCACCATAGGCACGGACGGTTTCGGATTCGCCAAACGCAACGAAGGCGGATGGTTCAAGATTCCTCAAGCCGGAATTGTCGTGATCGAAAACGACGTGGAAATAGGAGCCGGTTCGACAATTGACCGCGCGACGATTGGCGCAACCGTCATCGGCAAAGGAACCAAACTCGACAACCTGGTGCAAATCGGTCACGGATCGAGCGTCGGCGAAAACACTTTGCTCTGCGCTCAAGTCGGTTTGGCCGGCAGCACCAAAGTCGGCAACGAAGTCATTTTGAGCGGACAAGTTGGAGCCGCCGGGCATTTAGAAATCGGTGACCGAGTCATCGCCACGGCTCAAACCGGAATTCCCAATTCGGTCGAAGCAGGCAAGATCGTGTCAGGCTATCCGGCAATTGATAACCGCGACTGGCTGAAATCTTCGGCAGTGTTTGCCCGATTGCCGGAACTGCAAAAAGAAATCCGAGCGTTAAAAGAAGAAATCCAAACCCTTAAAGCACTAATCGAAAAGGAACCCAACAGATAATGGCCGTTAAAATCGAAAACAAATCCAACATCAAACTCCCGGCCAAAACCGAGGAGACAATCAACAGCGTGCTCGATTGCGTTCCCCGCGAACACCTGCGCGGCCTGAACCGCGTCGTTCTGGTTGACCGGATCATTCCCGATTCACGAATCCAGTTGCCGAATGCGACCGAATTGCCGGGCCTTTATCATCCCAAACAAGGAACTTCGCAGCCGTTTTTTGAAATTGCGCTGAATTCCCTGTTGATGCCGACCGAAGGTTTTTTCAAACGTCTTGCCGCTCGAATGAATTTCAAAGCGAGTCTGGCGTATCTGACTTTGTCGTTACAGGCACAGCATTACCACTTCACGCTTTCGCACGGATTGAAAAAGCACCAGTACGAAGGAGCGATTCGGTCTTACGTGGACAAGCATTTGGAAAGCTGGCGAGAAGGTCAGGGCGGATGGCGCGTCAAATTGTTCAAACCGCTGCGCCCATTCCTGGAAAAATGGTCGAAGAAATTGAAGAAACGCTACGAGCAGGAACAGAAGAAAAAGTAAGGTTGATGAGTGGGGCAATTTTTGAAATTGCCCCACTTTTTTTATTGGCCAATCTTGCTCAACTCTTCAAGCGTGGCTTTTACCGCCTGAAGCAGTTCATCGTGTTCAACTGACGACCGTTTGAATTTCACTTCAATCGTGAAGTCTTTGGCCGGAGACTGAAACCGGTAAATAAATGGTTGAGCGCGCGTCTGTTTATTTTTCCGGGCTTGCCGAGCTTCGTCACGGTTCATACCTTGAGCGGCGACTCGCTGGACAAAATTGACCATGGAGTCTTCATCGGTTTGACGCGCAACTTGCAACAGCAAGGATTTGGAATTGATGTTCGCGGCTCGGCACTTGTCGCGGATACCGGTCGGAATCGCTGCAATCGTGAGAGATTCCGTCACAGTCGAGCGGGATTTGCCGATTTTCTGCGCGACTTCTTCGTGCGTGTAGCCGAATCGTTCGATCAGAGCCAAAAAACCTTCAGCCTCTTCGTAAGCGGTCAGGTCTTTGCGCTGTAGATTTTCGATCAACGCGATTTCCGCCACATTGCGATCATCCACATTCATTTCAATGCAGGGGACTTCGCGCAACCCGGCTTCAAGTCCGGCCCGATACCGACGTTCGCCTGAAATAATCATGTACCTGCCGCCGACATCAGCCGGGCGAACCAGCAACGGTTCCAAGATTCCTTTTTCTTTGATCGAAGCAATCAGGTCTTCTAGTTCGCCCATATCAATCCGCGGCTGTTGCGGATTCGGCTCCAATTTTTCGATGGCGATCATTTTGCCAATCGGAGCGCCGCGTAAGGACGCCAACTCTTCCACATAATGGCGGTCGTGTCTCATTTTCAGCGTTGATGGCAGTCCTCGTTTAATTGGCACGTCGTATCACCTCGTCACACAAACTGGCGTATTCGATGGCTCCGCTGGAAGCGGGCGCAAAGGTAAAAATGGATTCCCGATAGGCAGGGCTTTCTTCCAACCTAACGGATTTAGAAATGGTCGTCTCGAAAACTTTATCACCAAAAACCTGACATATTTGATCGTAAATATCACGAGACAAAGTTGTTCTGCGGTCGTGCAAAGTCACAACCACACCCAAAACCTCAAGTTGCGGATTAGGTCTGGCTTTGATCCGTTCTATGGTTTCCAGCAAATCATCTGTTCCTTCAAGTGCGAAATAGGAAGACTGAATAGGGATAATCAAATGTGTTGACGCGACCAAAGCGTTCACGGTTATCAGCCCCAAAGTCGGCGGAGTGTCCAAAATGACTACGTCATAATTGGAGGAAATCGGGTCAATTTTGTCTTTGAGTCGGAATGGGGCATCCAATTCGCCCACCAACCGAGCTTCGAGTTTGGCAAGATTGATTCTGGAAGGCAGCAAATCCAGGTTTTCGACTTTAGTCTTTTTGACGATGTCTTGAAAACCAATCTGCGGGTCGCTTAACAAGTCGTAAACAGAAAGGTTTATCTCGTCCGCGTTGAGGAAAGAAATTGTGCTGTTGGCTTGAGGATCAAGATCGGCAAGCAAAACCCGTTTCCCCTGTTTGGCCAAAGCGGCAGCAAGATTGATTGCCGTCGTGGTCTTCCCGACTCCCCCTTTCTGATTGGTTATGGCAATTTTGATCCCTCTCAAATTTCCCCCTTGCTCGAAACTAAAAAAGTTATTTGCCATAGCGCCTACATTTTGAAATCGCTGACATCATCTATTTCTTCAGGCCATTCAACTTCTTCGTCGTCAAAATCGAATTCGTCTTCATCAACAACCTGACTAATTCCATCAACGCGCGAAGATTCTAAAACAGACTCTTTGACGAAAATTGGGCAATCCGCTCTCAGTGCCAACGCAATCGCATCGCTTGGCCTGGAGTCAATCAAAACGGTTTCTCCGTTGGCGACGATTTCAATTACGGCAAAAAAAGTGCTGTCCCGTAGATCAGTCACAACCACTCGACTAATTTCGCCGCCCATTTGCCGAATGACATTCCGCAATAAATCGTGTGTCATTGGCCGATGTGAAGCCAATTTTTCTATCTCAGAGGCGATTGAGTTGGCCTCGTAAGGCCCAACCCAAATCGGCAGCATCATTTCGCTCGACACATCTTTCAACAGCACCACAGGCGAATTCGTTGTCGGATCAATCAACAAACCTCGAATTTTGACTTCTTTCTCCATTTCGACCTCTTTGACTTAAACCAAGTGACCGTAAAGGCTGTGATTCTTCACTTTCGTCACTTTTACATTAACCAGGCTTCCAATCAGGTTTTTCGGGGACGGAAAATTTACGACTTTGTTGCATCGTGTATGCCCGAAACAATCTTCCGGCGAACGCACACTTTCACCTTCAACTAAAACTTCAACTGTTCGGTCAAGATAACGCCCATATCGTTTCGCCTGAATTCGCATCTGCAATTCTTGCAACTTCAGAAAGCGTTCGGTTTTGACCTCTTCAGCAATCGAATCCGCGTAAGCAGCAGCTGGTGTATTCGGGCGAGGCGAGTACTTGAAAATATACAAGCCGTCATATTCTGTTTCCGCCGCTAAGCTCAGTGTTTCGTTGAAGTCTTCTTCAGTTTCTCCTGGAAACCCGACAATCATGTCGCCGGTGATCGCCATATCTTTTTTGGCATTTTTGATTGCGGCAATTTTGGTCAGATACTCTTGCCTTGTATAACCGCGCCGCATTGCTCGCAAAACCCGATTGCTGCCAGATTGAACCGGTAAATGAATCCATTCGCAAAGGTTTTCGTGTTCATCAATTACTTTAACTATTTGCTCGTCAAAATCTCTGGGATAAGAAGTAGTGAATTTAACACGAGGCAATCCGCTCTCTTTTGCCACTCTTTCCAGTAATTTAGCGAACGTTACTTCATCTGACACTTCTACTTCTTTTTCAGTCGAATTACCGTGATAGCGGCCACTCAGTCCATAACTATTCACGTTTTGCCCAAGCAAATGCACTTCTTTGAATCCGTGCTGAGCCAAACTCTTCGCTTCGGCAACAATCTTGTCTGCTGAACGGCTACGCTCTCTGCCGCGCGTGAAAGGAACTATGCAAAACGAACAAAATTTGTTGCAGCCTTCGGTTATGGTTATAAACGCGACGTGTTCTGTTTTACGAACGTCGGCATCAAGTTCAAAGAACTCCGCGTTTTTGGTCAGGCGAATATCAATTGCGCGGCCAAATCCATCTTCAATCTGCGAAATCAATTCAGGAAGCTTGGCAATGGCTTGCGTTCCCAACACAAGCCGAATGTCTTTGTTGCGATCAAACATGCGGTCAGCTTCAGCCTGAGCCACGCACCCCATCACTCCAAAAATTGGCAATTGAGCAGGTACTTTATCTTTATTCAAATACTGGCGCTTCAATTCTCCAATTCTCGAATACACTTTGCGAGCGGCTTTTTCCCTGACCATACAGGTATTTAGCAAAATCAGGTCGGCTTCAGCCGGAACCGTAGTCAATTCATACCCAGCGCCTGCCAATGCAAACGACGCTTTTTCGCTATCGTGTACATTCATCTGGCAACCGTGGGTTTCTAAATAAAGCTTCTTGGTCATATCTTCTAAAAACAGATCAAATTATTGCACTTGCAGAAGTTCGCGGGCGTGCTTTCTTGCCGCCAACGTAGCCGTAGAACCACCAATCATCCGCACCAATTCATCAATTCGGCCATCTTCATCCAGAATCGTCAATCGTGTAACAGTGCGATTAGCTGAAACTTCCTTCGATACCAACAGATGCGTGTCGGCATATCTGGCAATTTGCGATTGATGTGTGATGCACAAAACTTGATTGGTTTTAGCCAGTTTTTTCAATCGCTGCCCGACGGCTTCGGCGACTCTGCCGCCAATACCGGAATCAATCTCATCGAAAATCAAGGTTCTTGGGAACAGCGTCGGGGCCGTCACGGTCTTCAAAACCAGCATCAATCTGGATAATTCTCCGCCTGAAGCGACGGATTTCAGCGGTTTCAACTCCTCGCCTTTGTTGGCGGTGAAAAAGAATTCAACGGATTCTTTGCCAAATCGGCCAATGTCTTCGACTTTTTGCCCAAGCAAATCGAAAATTTTGGCGCTGATTTGATTGCCTGCTTGATTGGCAAATTGAACGGAAAACTGTGCCGCTCCCAGAGCGACAGCCGATAACTCTTTGGTCACAGATTTTTCAAGTTTGATCGCTGCTTGACGCCGTAAATCGCTGATTTCATTGGCAACTTTCTGATACTTGGCAATCGCCTTTCCCAACTCACTTTCCAGTTTTTTTCCTGTTTCCTCACTATGCAGTAGCGAGCTTTTTTGTTCAAGCAGTTTGTCGCGCACAGCCAGAATTTCCGAGATCGAATTGCCATATTTTCGTTTCAAGCGGCGAATTTCTTCCAGCCGGTCTTCGACAAACTGCAGCCGTTCAGACGAATGCTGTATGTTTTGCGAGTAATCGCTGATGGAAAACGAAATGTCGTCCAGAATGTATTTGGCGTTGGCCAGTTGGTCGAGTTGAGGTTGAAAAACCGGATCAAGAGCAGCCAGATCGTTCAATCTACGCTGAACAGCGGAAATGCGGGCTAAAGCGGAATGTTCGGCTTCGTAAATATGCTGATAAATTTCATCGCACAGCACAGTCAACTTCTCAGCATTTGCCAGCTTGATTCTTTCGGCTTCCAGTTCGGTGTCTTCCGATTCCGATAAATTGGCCTGTTCGATTTCGCCAAGCTGAAACTCAATCATATCCAGCGCCTTGAGCCGGTCCGACTCGCTTTGCCGGTTCGCCTCCAATTCTTTCAGCAATCGGGAAATCTCATCATAAGCGTGGGAAACATTGGCACGTAAAGAGGCCGCTCCGGCAAAAGCATCAAGCACATTCAAATGAGTGTCTATGGAAAGCAGGCTTTGCTGTTCTCCTTGCCCGTGAATATCCACGACATGAGGCTGAATCGCCTTTAGCACGCTCAGAGTAACCATTTGGTTGTTGACGAAAACTCGCCCGCGCCCGTTGCTGGTAATTTCTCGCCGGATAATCAAATCATCTTCAGGTGTTTCGACCCCAGATTCAGCCAGCAAGTTCATCAATGGCGTATTTCCCTGAAATTCAAAGACACCTTCCACGTAAGCCTTGGTCTCGCCAGTGCGAATCATATCGGCTGTGCCGCGCTCGCCCAGCAACAATCCCAGAGCGTCAATAATGATGGATTTCCCAGAGCCTGTTTCGCCACTCAAAACATTAAGACCTGGCTGAAACTCGATCTGCAAACTGTCTATCAATGCAAAATTAGCAATGTTGAGGAATCGAAGCATAGATTCTGACTTAGAAATGCGTTTACGTAATCAACACGAAAGACTATACTTTCCGCGTTCTGAAAAGCATTACAGCCTGACAAATTGAGAGTATTGCGGTCTCGGTCTACAGTTTATCAGCAAGCAGCGCGAGTCAGCAATCCAATCTACGAGTTTGAAATCTAATCACAGGAGATAGAAATGGCTTCGTTTAATAAAATCGTTATCGTGGGGTATCTTGGCAGAGACCCTGAAATCCGATACCTCCCCGATGGAACCGCCGTCTGTAACTTTTCCGTCGCAACCACTGAAAAAAAGAAAGATCGTTCCGGCGAATCACAAGACATCACAACCTGGTTCAGAATCAATGTCTGGGGGCGGCAAGCCGAAGCCGCCAATCAATACTTATCCAAAGGGCGACAAGTTTACATCGAAGGCAGACTGTCGCAACAGGAATACACAGACAAAGATGGAAACCGTCGCACAACTTTAGACATTCGAGCCACCGACGTGCAGTTTCTTGGCCCTCGTGGCGACGAATCGTCATTTTCTGGTTCGTCATCCCAATCCAGTCAACGCTCAGCGCCACCTGATTCATCACCGGGTATTAGCGACGACGGAGAGATACCATTCTAAATAAACAAGTTAGGGGTAATGTCGGCGCGCCGACATTACCCCTAATAACAACCAAACCAAGCACATTCCTGGTTATTCTATAAACGCCCCCATCATTCTGAACTTCTCGTAACGCCTTTCCAAACGGTCATCCAACGACAATTTTGAAACTTGCGCCAGCACAGTTTCAAGGTGATCGCCAAGCATTTGAGCCGAGCCGTCCCAATCAGAATGAGCGCCGCCTTCCGGCTCAGGCACGACAAAGTCCACCAACCCAGCTTCATGTAAATTTCGAGCGGTCATCTTCATGCTTTCCGCTGCCTGCGGCGCAAGCTTGGCATCTTTCCATAAAATCGCGGCGCACCCTTCTGGAGTGATGACTGAGTAAACGGCATTTTCCAGCATACTGACCACATCACCTACACCAATGGCCAACGCACCGCCGGAGCCGCCTTCGCCAGTCACCGTAACAATGATCGGCACTTTCAACCGAGCCATTTCTCTCAGGTTATAAGCAATGGCTTCGGCTTGCCCGCGTTCTTCGGCGTCAATTCCCGGATAAGCCCCCGGAGTGTCAATTAAGGTGAAAACCGGGCGATTGAATTTTTCAGCCAGAACCATCACACGCATCGCCTTGCGATACCCATCCGGCTTAGGCATTCCAAAATTGCGTGCTTGGCGTTCTTTCAAATCTCTGCCCTTTTGGTGAGCAACAACAGCCACTGGAGTTCCGCGAAAATTCGCCAACCCGGCAACAATCGCCGGGTCATCGCCAAATTTCCGATCTCCGTGAATTTCCACAAAGTCCGTAAACATGCGCTCGATGAAATCCAGAGCGTAAGGACGTTTATCGTGCCTGGCCAGCTTGACGCGATCAATTGCTTCTGTAGTTTGAAGTTGCACTTGACTCATATCGTTATGATTCCTTGTTTTTGGGGTTCCTCAGCCTTCTGCCGGAAATTCATTCATCATCAATTCCACTTGCCAGCC
Source organism: uncultured Acidobacteriota bacterium (assembly GCA_902825875.1). Classification (GTDB taxonomy): domain Bacteria; phylum Acidobacteriota; class Blastocatellia; order RBC074; family RBC074; genus RBC074. Next base: position 282,003 of record CADECP010000001.1, on the reverse strand, counting down.
CGGATCAATTTTTTCAATGCCTGCGATCAAATCATTTGTCGCGTTGATTCTAAAAAATTGATTCGGTCGCAATCGAACAGTCATCCCATTTTCGGTGACGATGTCAAAAAAGAGCAAGGCCGTGCCGGGATTGACGCCGACCAGATCATTCAGTTTTTGAAGCTTGCTTGCCACAGTCGAAGCCTCTTTCATTTTAACCAGCACGCCTTTGGCAGCTTTAGCCTTCGCACTTTCCAACTGGATGATTTCTTGAACGATGATCGAAGCATCCGATTCGTCGTTCAACTCCAGCTTCCCTTTCACCAGCAAGGCTTCGTCGTTCTGGATCAAGGTTTTGTATTTGTTGAACTGTTCCGGCCAGCAAACGATTTTGATCGAACCGAATTGGTCTTCCAGGCGGAAGAGCGCGAAGCGGTCTCCCTTTTTGGTCGTCTTGACCGCCGTGTCCAAAACGATTCCGCCCATTGAAACGATCTCGCCGTGAGGCAGTTCGGCAATGTTTCCGCTGTCAGCTTTGGCCATTGATCGAATCGAATCGGCGTAATCTTCCAACGGATGGCCGCTGGCATAAAATCCCAAAGCTTCTTTTTCGTAAGCCAGCAATTCCTTTCGAGTCCAAGGCTTGACGTTTGGCAAGGCCGGCTCGGCGTTCGAACTTTCTTCCACAGCCATCAAGCTGGCGAACAGGTCAGTCTGCCCAGACAGCTTGTCGCGCTGAGCCTTTGCGCCGGACTCAATCGCCTTGTCGAGTGTTGCCAACATAGCGGCACGGTTCGTCGAGTAAAACTCAAAAGCGCCAGACTTAACCAGTGATTCCAGCACACGTTTGTTGACGGCTCGTTGATCCACACGCTCAGCAAAATCGAACAGCGAGTTGAAATTTCCGCCTTCGCGGCGAGCGGCAAGAATTAACTGCACGGCGGACGATCCCAATCCTTTGATCGCAGCCAGCCCGAAACGAATCGCTTTGCCCACAGGCGTGAAGCCTTCGTTGCTGGTGTTCACGTCCGGCGCAAGCAGGCTGATGCCGAAAGTTTTCATTTCGGCGATGTAGCGGCTGAGCTTGTCGGCATTGGAAAGTTCGTTGGATAAAACGGCGGCGTAAAAATGAGTCGGATAATGTGCTTTCAGGTAAGCCGTCTGGTAAGCCAGATACGCATAAGCAAATGAATGCGACCGATTGAATCCGTAATCGGCAAACTGCGCCATCAAAGAAAAGATTTTGGCGGCTTTGTCTTGCGGAATTCCGCGCTCGACCGAACCTTTAACGAATTTCTCTTCGTGGAGCGCCATCTCTTCTTTTTTCTTCTTGCCCATCGCACGGCGCATCAAGTCGGCTTCGCCCAGCGAATATCCGGCAAGTTGTTGCGCCAACTGCATAATCTGTTCCTGGTAAACCAAAATGCCGTAAGTGTTTTCCAGAATGTCTTTCATTTGCGGCGCGATGTAAGTCACTTTGCGGCGACCGTGGCGACGTTCGATGTAATCGTCAACCATTCCGCCATCAAGCGGGCCAGGGCGATACAAAGCATTGAGCGCAGACAAATCTTCCAGACTTTCCGGTTTCAGCTTGCGACAGATTTCGACCATCCCGGAGCTTTCAAATTGGAAAACGGCGTTGAGCAATCCATCGGAAAACAGTTTCAACGCGCCTTCGTCGGTCAGGGAAATGTTCGCAAGGTCAGGGCGCTCGCCAGTTTCCTGTTCGATGGTTTTCAGACAGTCTTCGATGATGGTCAGCGTCGTCAACGCCAAAAAATCCATCTTCAGCATCCCGGTTTTTTCCAGGTCGGACATCACGAACTGCGTAATCAATTCGTCGTTCTGGCCGGTGCAAACCGGAATCAATTCGTGAAGTGGTTTAGGTGAAATGACAACTCCGGCGGCGTGAACCGAAGAATGCCGAGCGTTCCCTTCCAGCTTGCGAGCGACATCAATCAGATCGGAAATCCGTTCATCGGTTTCGATGGCTTTTTTCAGGTCGGGATTTTGTTCGATGGCGGCTTCGATGGAAACGTTACGACCGCGAACCGGCGGCGGAATCATCTTGGCGATTTTTTCGACTTCGGCGTAGCTGATGACATCGGTTCCCATCGCCCGGCCAACGTCTTTGATGACTGCCTTTGAAGCCATCGTTCCGAAGGTGATGATCTGGCAAACGTTCTGGCGCCCATACAAATCGCTGACGTAATTGATGACTTCGGCTCGCCCGCGAACGCAGAAGTCAACATCAATATCTGGCATAGTTACGCGCTCCGGGTTCAAGAATCGCTCGAAGAGCAAATCATACTGAATCGGATCAACGTCGGTGATTTTTTGGCAATACGCCACAAGACTGCCCGCAGCCGAACCGCGCCCCGGTCCGACCGGAATTCCCTTTCGCTTGGCGTAACGAATGAAATCCCAAACGATCAAAAAATAACCGGAATAACCCATTCGTTTGATGGTGGCGATTTCATGCGCCAAACGGTCTTTGTATTTTTCCATCGGATGGCGCAACGACCCGGAAGCCTGAAGCGGCGCCCAAATTTCTTTCAGCCGCTCTTCAAAACCATCCCAAGCGACTTTTTCAAAGTAACTGTCAATCGTGTGATCTTCGGGAACCGGAAAAACCGGAACCTGGTCAATGGTTTTTGGGAAAGCCAAGTCGCACTTTTCGGCAATTTCCAAAGTTCGTAGCAGCAAGTCAGGTTCTTCGCCGAAAACCTGCCACATTTCTTCGGCGCTTTTGACATAAAAACCTGGCTGCCCATAAGTCAGAAACTTAGGGTCATAGGCTTTGCCGCGACCGATGCAAAGCAGCATTTCATGAGCTTTGACATCATCCGGCATCAAGTAATGCGAATCATTCGTCGCCACAATCGGCACGCCTGTCTTTTTGGAAAGCTCGACCATCGGTTTGCGAACTCGCCGCTGAGCATCGAGTCCGTGCTCCTGAATTTCCAGGTAGTAATTCCCTTTGCCGAAAATATCCTGAAATTCCAAAGTCTCTTTGGCGGCTTCTTCAAATTTGTCGCGCAACAAAAGATAAGGCGGAACTCCGCTGATGCAGGCGGAAAGACCGATCAAACCTTCGCTGTGTTTGGCCAGCAATTCTTTGTCAATGCGCGGTTTGCGCCAAAAACCTTCGGTGTATGAGTAAGAAGAGAGTTTGACCAGATTGTGATACCCAGCCAGGTTTTTGGCCAAAAGGACGATGTGATTTGTGGCCTTGTCGCCTTGTGGAAGATTGCTCGCTCCTTTTTCCAGCCGACTGCCGCGAGCAATGTAAGCTTCGATGCCAATGATCGGCTTCACACCTTCGGCTTTCATCTTGTTGTAAAACGCCAGCGAGCCATACAAATTGCCGTGATCGGTAATCGCCGCAGCAGGCATTTTCAATTCCGCGAGGCGTTTGGCCAGCGGGCCGATCTTGATCGCACCATCCAGCAAACTGTAATCGGTGTGCAAATGCAGATGTACAAACTCTTTGTCCATATTTGTTTTAAGCCAAAGCGACTATAGCTTAATGCGCCCGTTAAGCATTTCGCCTTTATCTTTAAGCCAACTTAAGCTCTTAAATTCCAGCAGTCTAAGCCTTTGCCTATTCGCGGCGATTATGTCAAAAATAAAGCTGTTTATGCTTAAGGCGTTCCGGTAATCCACTGCTTATTCCCATTCAATGGTACTAGGCGGTTTTGAGCTAATGTCATAAACAACTCGATTTATGCCGCGCACTTCGCTGACGATGCGGCGGCTGATATTTTCCAGGACTTCATAAGGAATTTTCGCCCAATCGGCAGTCATTCCGTCTGAGCTTTCGACGGCACGGATGGCGACTGCATTTTCGTAGGTGCGAAAATCACCCATAACCCCAACAGTTTGAATCGGAAGAAGAACCGCGAAGGCTTGCCAGATTTTTTCATACAACCCGGCACGTTTAATTTCTTCCATTACCACGTTATCAGCCTCTTGAAGCAATTTGACGCGATTTTCGTCCACAGGGCCAAGAATACGAACCGCCAAGCCAGGGCCAGGAAACGGCTGACGATTAATAAGCATTTCCGGCAAGCCCAATTCTCGCCCAACAGCGCGGACTTCGTCTTTGAAAAGTTCGCGCAACGGCTCAACCAGCTTAAGCTTCATCTTTTCCGGCAAGCCGCCAACGTTGTGATGACTCTTAATCACCGCCGAAGGCCCTTTGACCGAAACCGATTCGATCACATCCGGGTAAAGCGTGCCTTGAACCAAAAAATCCACTTCGCCAAGCTTGGTTGCTTCTTCCTGAAAGACTTCAATAAATTCGTAGCCGATGATTTTGCGTTTGCGTTCAGGATCGGCGACATCTTTCAGCTTGGTCAAAAACCGTTCGCCCGCGCCAACTCCACAAACTTTCAGTTCGCCGTAATTGCGAAAAGCTTCAAGGACTTTTTCAAACTCGTTTTTTCGCAGTAAGCCATTGTCCACAAAAATGCAGGTAAGGCGGTCGCCAATGGCACGGGCGACAATCGCCGCCGCAACTGACGAATCCACTCCGCCAGACAACCCGCAAATTGCGTGGCCATCGCCAACCTGTTCGCGGACTCGTTCAATGGCCGATTGCGCGAACGAAGCCGGAGTCCAATCGGCGTGGCAGCCGCAAATGTTCCGCACGAAGTTTTGCAAAACCTGCTTGCCGTTTGGCGTGTGAGCGACTTCGGGATGAAACTGCAAACCATACAAACGGCGGGAATTGTCTTCGATTGCGCCAAGCGCGTTGTCGGTCTGAGCCGTGACTTCAAACCCGGCGGGCGGAGCGGTGACGTGGTCGCCGTGACTCATCCAGGCTTGAAATTCAGACGGCAAACCAGCCAGCAATTGATTGCCGCCGTTTTGCCTGACCTGAGCGGCTCCGTATTCGCGGCGCGAAGACGATTCGACTTTGCCGCCAAGGAAATAACTCAGCAATTGGACGCCGTAGCAAATCCCAAGAACGGGAACTCCTAAACTGAGAACGTCGGGCGAACAATGCGGCGCGTCGTTTTCATAAACAGAACTTGGGCCGCCTGAAAGCACAAGGCCTTTCGGATTCAATCGTTGAATAGTTTCGATGGAGGTGTTGTAAGGATGAATTTCGCAGTAAACGCCGACTTCACGAATGCGGCGGGCGATTAATTGAGTGTATTGCGAACCGAAATCCAAAATGATGACGGTTTCGAAGCCTTTTGACACTAGACTGCTCCTCAAATGAAGTTAGTTTTTTTGCTCGGCGGGCACGGATTCGGACGAATCATCTATCTGACGGCGAAAAGGTCGGCTCAGGAGATTCCACAGCTTGATTACAGGCCCGTGCGAGACATAAACCGTAGTCAAAATCAGCAACACCCATTGCGAATAAAACCAAATTCCAGCCAGCAGCAAAGACAGCAACGGCAAGGTGATAAAGGGTTTATTGCTTTTGGGGCCTACGTTTTTGAAGCTGTTGTATCGAAACGTGCTGACCATCAAAACAGCCAGAGCCGACATTCCAACAATCAACGCCCAACTATAAAGATGCAGTTGATCGGATTTCAGCGTCGGCAAAGGACGTGGCACAAAGTGAATGACTGCCGCCAGCATTGTCGCCGCCGCAGGAATTGGCAAACCGACAAAGGATTTTTTGTCGAGTTTGGGTGATTTTCCAGCGTCGGAAAATCGTGGCGCTCTGGCCATCACGTTGAAACGCGCCAGCCGAAGCGCGCCGCAAATCAAAAAGAAAAACGATACTCCCCAGGCGACTCGCTCCAAACCAGGCGTAGAACCATAACCCCAGGTGTAAGCCATAAAGGCCGGAGCAATGCCGAAGGTCAACACGTCAGCAATGCTGTCGAGTTCGACGCCGAAATCGCTGGTGGCTTTGGTCATACGCGCAATTCGACCATCCAAACCATCCAGCAAAAAGGCTATGCCGATGGCTCGCGCAGCGTTATCAAAAAGCTGCGTCGCTTTGGGCAGGCCATTCGGCTGATTCAGCAATTGATACGCCTGAGCCGAATTGATGACAGCGTAAAACCCGCACAGGATGTTGCCAATCGTAAAGGCGCTCGGAACGATGTAAATGCCTTTTTTGATCCCGCGCCGGGGGGGATTTGCCTGGAATTCTTCGTCGAAGTCGCTCATTCAGATACCTTTCCCAAAATGGTGACGCCGCCTTTGGCACGCTGCCCTTTTTTGACTAGCACGGTGACTTGTGGCGGCAGAATGACATCCATGCGCGAACCGAATTTGATGTATCCGATGCGTTCGCCACGTTTGATCGAATCGCCGGATTGTTTCCAGAAAACGATCCGACGCGCAATCAATCCGGCAATCTGTTTGAAGACGATTTTGGCGTGGCGATTTTCGACCGTGACGATGGTTTGTTCGTTTTCGACGGAAGCTCGCTCTTTGGTCGCCACTAAAAATTTGCCCGGTTTGTATTCGTAACTGGTGATTGTTCCAGCCATCGGCGAACGGTTGACGTGAACATCGAAAATCGAAAGGAAGATGCTGATTAGCGTGCCCGCCTGAGCGTTTTGCGGATCAACCGGTTTGACAACAACCACCAACCCGTCCGCCGGAGAAACGATCGTTTTTTCGTCAGCGGATTCTTCCCGATCCGGATCGCGAAAGAAAAACGCCACAAATGCGGCCAGAAACAACAAAATTCCGGCTCCCCACAAAAATGGCGGCGCGATCACCCAGCCCAACAGCAAAAATGTCAGCCCTGAAATTCCGAGCGGGACAATGAACAGATATGCGTCTCGAAGCAAAGCCTGGCTCCTGAAAAAGTATGATGAGTTTTGAGATTGTTTGACGAAACGAGAGATTATCAGGCCAAACGGCAAAAGAAAACGGGAACACATTTTTGCGTCCCCGTCTTCCGATTTGTGAATACTTGTTTTGACTGAGTTGAATTCGATTTATCAATGCGATGTTGCGCTAGTCTTATAACTTTTCGCAATCATCTCCATTTGGTCTTTCAAGAAGAGCTTTTTCTTTTTCAAAATAGCTTCTTCAATTTGCTCATCTTCGCTCGGATGTGAAAGTGATATGAGTTCGCTCAATCGGGCATCATATTTATGGTGCTCATCGGCGAGTTCGCGGTATTTGTCGTCGTGATTAATTAGATAGTCCTTCAAAGCTGCCTCACTAGCTGGAATGCTCATTGGCTTTTCCTCCTTAGAAGATAGAGTTGCCTGTGTTTTGGTAAGTTGGTTACCGGTTACTGCTAAGCTGGCCGGGATATTAGTACAAAGCCAAAGTCGCATCAAGATGGATTCTGAGCGGCCTTCGGGATTTTTCGGTGAATTTCGAGTGCCATTATCAACGCATCTTCCGGCGGGTTTTGATAGTAATCTTTTCGCCTTCCGACAACCGAAAACCCAAACTTTTCATACAAAGCGCAAGCCGGTTGATTGCTTGCTCGCACCTCCAAAATTGCCATGATAGCGCCTTTGTCTTCGGCGGATTCGATGGCTTTGGCGAGCAGTTTTGCGGCAATTCCCTGTTGGCGAAAAGCCGGAGAAACAGCAATGTTGTCAATCTCGAATTCGTCAGCGACAACCCAGCCAGAAAAGACCGCGACGATTGCGCTTGAATCATTGAGTGCGACCAGCAAAACCGAATTCGAGTCTTGAAGCAGGTTTGAATAACTGGCCGCTTCGCGCGAACTCAAACCGCAGTCCTGTTCCAGCGAAATCACTGCCGAAATCAAATCGGGCTGCATGGGAACCAGACAAATTTCCAAACTGCGTTCAGTCCTTTCGTTTGATCTCGGCGTCCGAAGGGCGGACGTAATGCGGTCGCAAGGCGAAAGAAGCTCCGAGAGCCAATAATTTTGGAGCATACAAGGCAATGGCTTCGGCAGGAGTCGAACTTACCGGACAGAATCGCAAATCAGTCCGGCTGGCCAGAATCGTTTCCGAAACTGAGCCGGTGACGATCTGGCTGTCGGGAATCAAACTCAAGAGTTTTTCCGGCGTTCCAACCAGGTCTTCGCCTATGGATTCGACCAAGCCGGCGTCGCTCACTCGACGAAAACCAAAATAAACTTCGTGGCGACCGGCTTCGATCAAAACCAACAAGTCGCCAGTTACTTTTGACGCCAATGCAACAGCGTCGAACGTGTTCACTCCGAGCAGCGGTTTTCCAAGCACTTGAGCCAGACCTTTGACTGCGGCCAATCCGACTCGCAAACCGGTAAAACTTCCCGGCCCTGTGGCGACAACAAAAACTTGAACATCGTTCAAACTGACGCCAGCAGAATTCAGCAGTTCAGTAATTTGAATGAAAAATGATCGCGAATGCGGAACCGCAGCATCGCCATTGATCGAAGCTAGCAAGGTTTCGCCGCGCGCCAAAGCATATCCGGCAATTGCCGAAGAAGTATCCACGGCCAGCACTAGCGGCGAATTGTCGTTGATGATTTCGAGGTTTGACATAAATTGAGCGCGAATTATATCTTCCAATCACGGGCTAACAAGTGGCACTCAGTCCGTTCCAAACGACTCAACACATCTTTTTTGAAAGGCACAACCAAATGTCTTCTGACAAAAGCGCGGGGCAACTTACGCCTATGCTGCGCCAGTTTTACGAAATCAAAAAACAGTACCCAGGCACATTGCTCTTTTTCCGAATGGGCGATTTTTACGAACTGTTTTTTGACGATGCGATTATCGGCGCTCGTGAGATGGAAATCACTCTGACTTCTCGGCAAAAAGAGCGCGGAGTTCCTATTCCAATGTGCGGCATTCCGCATCACGCAGTCACCGGTTACATAGCCAAGCTGGTCAAAAAAGGCTTTCGCATTGCCATCTGCGAACAAACCGAAGACCCAAAGTCCACCACCAAACTGGTCAAACGCGAAGTGGTACGAGTCGTCACTCCCGGAACGGCGCTCGAAAGCCAATTGCTCGAAGCCAAACAAAACAGCTACCTGGCTTCGATTTGCGGCTCAGGGCAAGGAATGGGCGTTGCGCTGTTAGACCTTTCAACCGGCGAATTTTTGGCGACTCAGTTTACAGGCGATTCCGCCTGGCAAAAAGTTCTGGAGCAAATAGAGATTTTTTCTCCCCGCGAAGTCATTTTCCCAAATTCCCTGTCTTCACTGTTCGGGCAAAAAAATCTGCATAAGCTTGAAAAGACAGAGCCACAAAATTTTACGCCACAACCTGAAAGCGCCGAGTCGTTATCAGCCTCAAGTTCTGCGCAAACTACATTCTCTGAAAACCAAGCCAACGATCAAACCAGCAAGGCGGCTCCGTTATCAGAACCAGAGACTTATATTTTCAAGAATTTAGCCCTGACTCCGCTGGATGATTGGCTATTTGGATTCGACCACGCCGATTCGTTGCTCAGAACTCAACTCGGCGTGACCTCTTTGGATGGGTTTGGGTTGAACGGACGCGACCTGGCTGTCTGCGCCGCTGGCGGAGCGACTCATTACATCAATGAAACTCAAAAGGCGCAGGCGTCGCATTTGAGTGAAATCACTTTTTTCGAGCCAAGCGAATTTTTGGTGTTGGATGCCACGACCGTTTCCAATCTGGAATTGACGACGGCGACCGATGGTGTGACGGCTCACAGTCTGGTCGGCGTGTTGGATCAAACTCAAACCGGAATGGGGGCGCGTTTGTTGCGGCAATGGATTTTGCGGCCATCGGTCAAGCTTGGCGAAATCGAAGCTCGATTGGACGCTGTGACGGAATTGAAAACTTCTACGATCAAACGCGATCAATTGCGGCGATTGCTGGAACCGATGTCCGACCTGGAACGGCTTTGCGGCAAAGTCACGCTTGGCCGAGCCAATGCCCGCGACTTGATCGCCCTGCGCCAATCCATCGAACTGGTTCCGCGATTGCGGCAAACGCTGGCCGATTGCCGCTCTTCCCTGTTGGAAGTTCTGGCCGAAAGCATGGACGAACTGGCCGACATTCGCTCGCTGATTGCCGAAGCCATTGCCGACGAACCGCCAGCCGCAGTCAACGAAGCCGGAATGATTCGAGACGGATTTCATCCCGAACTCGACGAGCTTCGCAATCTGGCGCACAGCGGCAAAAGCTACATCGCAGCCATCGAAGCCCGTGAACGCGGACGCACGAACATTTCCACGCTGAAGGTGAAGTTCAACAATGTCTTTGGCTACTTCATCGAAATCAGCAACTCCAACAAAGACAAAGTCCCGACAGATTACGAACGCAAACAAACGCTGGTCAACGCCGAACGATTTACTACGCCGGAGTTGAAAGAATACGAAGCCAAAGTGCTGGGAGCGGAAGAACGAATCCTGACGCTGGAAATCGAACTCTTCACTGACATCCGCCGCCGGGTCGCGCAAGAGGTCAAACGCATTCAAGGCGTCGCGCGAGCGGTGGCAACTCTGGATGTGCTCAGCAGCCTGGCCGAAGTCGCGGCTCAGCGAAATTACGTTCGCCCGCAACTTCATGAAGCAGACGAAATCGAAATTCGCGGCGGGCGGCATCCTGTGATCGAAACGCTTGGCGAACGATTTGTGCCCAACGACCTGTGCGTCAACAACACGACCGACAGGTTGTTGATAATCACCGGCCCGAACATGGGCGGTAAGAGCGTCTTCCTGAAACAAGCCGCCTTGATTGTGGTGATGGCTCAGATGGGAAGTTTCGTTCCGGCGAATTCGGCAAAGATCGCTCTGGTTGATCGTATCTTCACTCGCGTTGGAGCTTCGGACAATCTGGCGCGCGGGCGTTCGACGTTTATGGTCGAGATGATCGAAACGTCCAACATCTTGAACACAGCCACGCCGCGCAGTTTGGTCTTGTTGGACGAAGTCGGACGCGGCACGGCTACGTTTGATGGATTGTCGTTGGCTTGGGCGATTGCCGAATACCTGCACGATCACGACCGCCATTCCGCCAAAGCTCTGTTCGCCACGCACTATCACGAAATGACCGAGCTATCGAAACTCCGCCCCGGAGTCCGCAATTACCAGGTCGCTGTTTCAGAATCTAAAGGCGAAATTGTCTTCTTGCGAAAAGTCGTCGAAGGCTCAGCAAGCAAAAGTTACGGAATCGAAGTCGCCAAGCTAGCCGGATTGCCAAAGACCGTCGTCGAACGCGCCCGTGAAATTCTGACCAACCTGGAACAAAACGAACTGGACGTGACCGGCAAACCGAAATTCGCCAAGCATCTGAAAAAGCCCAGCAAGCACGTCAATCAAATGTCTCTGTTGGATGCCTTCGATGAAGAGGCTGCGGAATGAGCGTGGGACAATTTGGAAAATTGTCTCACTACAAAAAGAAATAGGCGCGACAGTCGTGGGATTGCCTGTCGCGCCCAATAAGTGCGGTTACCTTCCTCACCCTGGTAACCGCTGACACCGTCAGTGGAACTAACCACCTGGTATCTCGTTGCCCCACCCTTGCTAGAGCAACCTCGATGCCAAAGATTCCTTTCTCGCCAAAAAACTCTAAAACGCAATAACGACAGGCCTTTTAGCCATTTCCTGAATTCTCCTCAAATCTCGCTCTGCCAAACAACTGAGCAGTTCTTACACGAATTGCCAGGAAGAATTTTCACAACAGCCATTTGACGGGAGATTCGACGGGAATTTTTGCTCGATTCATCAAATCTTCCTCAAGCGCCCTTTCGAAACAATCGCTTCGACAATTCCATTGGCGGCTTGTTCAATCGTCCAACCCTGAATCTTTTGCCGAGAAGCTTCCTTCATCGAATTCAGCAAGCCCGGATCACTGAGTAGTGCGCTCATCGCCGTTGCCAGTTCTTCTTCTGTAAAGCTGCTCAACTTGAAGCCGTTGTCTTCGGCGACCAGATCAACCGCCGCTCCGCAATGTTCGTGCGCGATGATCGCCAAGCCACACGCCATCGCTTCATTAATTACCAAGCCCCAAGGTTCGTCGCGGGCCGGCAACACCAGCACATCCGCCAAACCGTACACCGCAGGCAAGTCCGCCGGAGCCACGTTGCCCAAGAAATGAACATTGGCTTGATCCGCCGCCAGCGATTTCAATTCCGCCAACTGTTCGCCCGAACCAGCAATCACCACAGCTAAGCGTTCCGCGTCCAATCGCCTGGCAGCTTGAAGAATCAGCCTGACGTTTTTGCGCTCGACCAACCGGCCAACAAACAGAAAGATAACTCTTGGAGTGCTGCGACTTGGCGCAGCTTTTCGTTCGTCAATGATGGATTGAAGTTCAGCAGAAATATCCCTTACAGAAAGCAAAGCTGCGCCGAGTCGCAGCACTCCAAAGTTGTTTACAGCAAACCCGGCGTGAAAAAGCTGTTCGTTCCGCGCGCCGTATTTTTGCCAGAACATTCGATTGGCCGTGCCGACACAAATCAAAGCAGCGGCTCTGCCGACAACCAAGCGCAGCCAAAAAGTTCTGCCAATTCCCTTCAAGCCTTTCGGCGCATCATTATAAAAGTTAGCGTCGCCGCTCAGAGCAAACGGCGTCCGAGTCGCCATCGCCCACAACAACAAGACGAACTGCGGCAGCAACGTGTAGCCGTAACAAATGACAAACTCCGGCTTTTCAGCCTTCAACACTTTCAACAGAGCGACCGCCGCCGCAACTCCGCTGCCAAACCAGCGACGAAGCTTCGGCGCTCGGCGATCGAGAATAATTGCCTGTCTGTCTTCGTCCGAAACCTGTTCCCAACCGACGGTCTGATTCCAGTCGGACGAATAACAAACCGTCAACTTCCCTTCCAACAGTTCCCCCAGCCGAGCAAACAACGGAGTGAAGTATGGCGCAGGCAAATTGTTCAGCAACAGAGTTCGCACAGGCAGAGTGTCAATTTCCGGGATTCCGCTGTTTGTGTTTGGCTTTGATCTTCGCGGCACGGTCTTCCAATTTAGCGGCTTCTTCGTTCCGGTTCAGCTTGGCCAGCAGGAGCGCGTAATTATTCAGTAACGTTGCCAGATCAGGATGATCTCCGCCAAATGCTTTTTCGTAGATTACAATTGCAAGCTTATAAAGAGGCTCGGCTTCGTTGTACTTACCCTGCTTTCGGTAAAGCTCGGCGAAATTATTGAGCGTTACCGCAACTGAAGGATGATCCGCGCCCAGTGCCTTCTCTTTCATGGCCAGAGAGCGTTTGTAGAGCGGCTCGGCTTCGATGTACTTGCCCTGCGCTTCATAAAGTCCGGCGAGGTTATTGAGCGTCACCGCAACTTCAGGATGATCCGCGCCCAGCGCCTTCTCCTTTATCGCCAGAGAGCGTTTGTAGAGCGGCTCGGCTTCGATGTACTTGCCCGCTCGCTTCAACGACAGGGCAAGGTTATTCATGGTTGCGCTTTCGTCTTTGCGAAGTTCCAACGCCTCTTGATAAGCCTCCGCTGATTCACGGTATTTCCCTTCTTCAAACAACGATTGGCCGTGAGAGAAGCAAGCATCGAATTCTTCGGAGATGGCTTTTTCTGTTGCAGCTTTGCGAAGTCGTCGGGCTTCGGCGAATCCGGCAGAGGCCTTGGCGTAGTTTTTGGCGATGAAATCTGCCTGGGCTTTGTCGTAAGGGTCTTTGGCTTTTTCGCCCCAGGCTTGAATAGCTCGGATAATTTCATCCTTTGGCAGTTCAAATTGCTTAGCGACTTCGGCAATCGCCACTTCCCGCCGTAATTCCGGCGAATCACCCAAACTGGAACCCGGCGCTTCATCGCGGATGATGTTGGAAGCCAAAGCCCTCAACGCGCGTGGGTCTTCCAACAATTGCCGGATGCCGCGTTCGGCCAACACAATCGTGACCTTGCTCGGCACAACGACGCGCTTATCCCAGGGAGAAATGAAGACGTAATCTTTATCTTTGGGCGTTCCGGTAATTCGCAATCCAACTTCGGAGTTGATTGGAGTGTTTTCCAGCAGCTTGATGGTGGCTTTGCCATCGCTGTTGGTGACTTCGGTGGTGCTTTTGGCTGTCGTCGTCAGTTGCACGAATTCAATGGGTTTGTCCTGCAAATCAACGACAGAAATTTGCAGAGTTCTTTCCTGCGCCAGGATTTCACCACAAAAGAAAGACAAGGCGAGAACCGCTCCAAGCAGCATCATCGCGGCTCTGCCGCCTGATGTGCGAAAGGGCTTCGCCCTTTCGAGAAGTGTGCTTACTCTTTCGGGGCTACGCCCCAACACTTCGGGGCATAGCCCCGAAACCCTGAAAGAGCTTGTCGGAAAGGCGGAGCCTTTCCTCACATCGGGCGGCAAAGCCGCAAAAGACAAAGCAGAACCTTTCCTTCTGTCGAATGGCTGAAAAGCCAAAGAGGCAGGAAATTTTTTCAAGCTGAGGTTGTTCATCTGGCTTACCTCCTGAGCAGAATTCTGACCGAGTCGTTGTTGATGATGTGTTCCTGAGTACGAGTTCGGAATCCGTCTTTGGCAATGTGCAGATAAATCCTTTTGCCTTTGCCGACGAACAATGAAATTTCAAAGTTTCCCGATTCGTTGGTCGTCACAGCCGAAACATATCCGGTGACATTGACTTCCGCTCCTGAAACGGGTGCGCCGGATTCGTCAATCACTTGGCCCCGAACAATTGAACTGACGGCAACCGGAGTAGCCGCGTTCGTCTGCGGCGAAGAAACCGTCGGAGTCATGGTCGGCGACGGTTTGGCAATGGGCGTCATCCTGATTTCTTGCGCTCCAACAATGTCGGCGGGAGTGACGCGCAAGTTGAAATTCTGCTCGTAACCGTCGGCTTCAACTCTTAATCGAAGCTCCTTTTTCGGCTCAGCGATGGGAAAGGAAATCACGCCTTCGGAATCGGTGGAATTTACGGCGAAAACTCCGCTGGCTTCCAGATTGACTTTGGCATTGCCGATGGCTTTGCCGTTGGTTTTATCCACGACTTTAACGATCAACTTTTCTTTCTCGGTAACCGGCGGCTTTTCATTCCATTTCCCAGCCAAGCCGATAATGGCAGCGATCACGGTCGCAAAACCGGCAATTACGGCTACGATGATCATTCTTTTTCCCGTGATTAAGGCTGCGCGAACGGCTGGTTCATCATCCGGGTTCAAAGGCTTTAGTTTTTGTTTGGGCATGACTGAAAGCAATCCTTCTATTTTTCAATGATTCACGCGCAGAGTGTACACGAAACTTTTTTGTTTTACGCAACGCATCCCTCCTAAGCCCTGAAAGGGCGGACGACAATAGCCAGGGGCAAGCAAAGCGTCGCCCCTGGTAGTCATTCCCCAAGAACCAAAAGCCCTGAAAGGGCGACAGATTTGTGTTCACCTGTCGCCCCTTCAGGGCTTGTAGGATTTCTTTTCATGATTCCCAGGGCGTTGCCCTGGGCTACTATCGTTCGCCCTTTCAGGGCTTTTCAAAATTACGCTCTTATCGAACCTTCACCACAACAAAAGTCACGTCGTCATCCAGTGGGCGGCCTTTTGCCCAGTTATCCGCATCGGCCAGCAAGCGTTCGATAATGGATTGCGCCGAGAACTCAGCCGATTCAGCCAGAGCAACTCTCGGCTGGTCGTAACCCAGCATCTCTTCAAATGGATTGAACCGTTCGGGCAAGCCGTCGCTCATCATCACAATCACGTCGCCCGGAGCGATGCCGACGGTTTGTTGGCGGTATTGGTAACTGGTGACGCTGCCGAGCGGAACTCCGGTCAACTGGATTTCTTCGACTTCGCCAGTGGCGGCGCGGTAAATCAGCACCGGAGGCATTCCGGCGGAACTCAGCGTCAGACGATTCCCAATAACTCGCGCGACGGTCATGGCCATAAACAACGACCGCATGTTCATCCGCTTCAAGGCGCGTGACGAATGGCTGAAAAATTCCGTCACATCGGCGATTTCGGCCAGATGATTGAACAGGCTTTTGGTCGCGGTGACGACGGTTCCGGCTTTCAATCCGTGCCCGGTCGCGTCGCCTACGACAATGGTCAATTCGCCCGAAGCCGACAAATGAAAATCGTAATAATCGCCGCCGACTTCGGTGGCGGTTTTCATGTAAGCCGCAATTTCCAGATGCGGCAGAGTTGGAATGGTTTTCGGCAACATCGAAATCTGCAACTGGCGAGCTTCTTCCAGTTCTTTGGCGCGCTGTTCATTTTCGGCCTCGATTTCTTCGCGGCGGCGAGCTTCTTCGATCATGCGTTCGACCAATCGAGAGTTTTCAATCGCAAAGGTCGTCGGGCCGGCGGCGCTCATCAACAAAGCCTTGTCTTCGCCAGAAAACGGCAAGTCGCCCAACCGCGCTCCGAGCGAAACTATACCGGGCATCTCCTGTCGGGTCGCCAATGGCAGCAACAAGGCCGATTTCATTTGCCGCAAATCTTCGTCGTCAAAAGAATCCGCTTCCAGCGGCTGAGCTGTTTCGATCAACTTGGCAACGGCCAACGAATCTCGGCGCAGCCGAAACGGTTGTTGGCAAACGACGGCCTGGCCATTGGCGGAGTTAAATTCGCAGGAATAACCGCTGACGTAATTCCCTGTCGCTTCATCGCGCAACAACACAGTGACGTTTTCGGTTTTCAACGCCGATTGAATTTTCGTTGCCACTTCCCGGCACAACTGCGGCAAGCTGGCGGTCGAACGCAGCGAATCAGTCAGGTCAGCGATGATCTGGTGCGAGTTATACGATTCGCGGAAAAACTTACGGTCAATGATCGGGGCCAGATATTTTTCGTGCAGCCAGCCTTCCAGTTTCCAAACCAGAATGGCTACCGCAGCCGAAACCGTTCCGATGACAATTCCGGACGGTTTGAACCGGCTGAAGAGATAAGTCAGCACTGTCGTCACGGCCAGAATCACGATTACGGCTTCGATCAAAACCGATCCGCGCGACACCAGCAAGTAACGAACTCCACGCCGAATCATCAAACTGACCGGAATGACTTGATGACGAATGATGGCGTAGGCAAAAGACAGCGGAACCAGTGGCAAGGTAAAAACCAGCGAGGCATCCAGAAAGCCCCAGACCGTTGGAAACATGTCCTTCAAACCGAAAAACTCTCCAAGCGGCATCAAAAACAAATTGAAGAAACCTGCGCCGCTGCCTGCGGCAACGACTCGCAAACGGCGGCGATCTGTTTGGCTAGCCGCCCGATAGTTGACCGCCAGCGCCACCAAACCGAAAAACAGCAAGCCTACCAAAGCTATCATTCCCAGCACTCCATACCATCTTTGTTGCAACAGCCAGATGGAACGCAACCACGCGGCAATGGCCGGAGAAACTCGCTCAATCGCAAAGCCCGGCAACACAAAAATCAGAAACAGCGCGTAGACAATCGGCAGGATTTTCGGAAACCGTTTCAACAACGGCGAACGCTCAGGAAAATACAAAAAGAAATGGACAAAGATCGGCACAAACCACAACCCAACCAGCTTGCCGAAACGAACGATTTCAATCAGCCCTGACGGCAATCCGTCAACATTGCTGCCATTGACCGCCGTGTACGTTCCCAGCATCAAGGCCAACAAAAACGCCTGCTTATCATTCGTTTTCAGAACAAACACAGTTAAGCCAATCAGCCAAAACAACAGATTGATCGAGGCAGTCAAAAAAATCGAAGACAGATTCAACCTCATAGGCTCTGTGCGTAAAACCAATTCCAGTTGTCGCTGTTCACGTCTGATCGTCATGGAATAAGCCGTTCCGGCTGAAATGGAACGACTCAAATTAATGATTGAAGGACGTTTCTGAGGATTCACGCCGTTGATTGCCAGAATCACGTCGCCAATTTGTAAATCCGTTGCCGGTCCATTGCGATCAACAGAAATGATGGTGGGTTGCCCGTCAGGCCAGCGAGAACTCCAACCGTCGTAACTTCCCAAATAAGGAAGATACGCCGAAGCCGCCAGGTGTATGAACATCAACGCAAAGAACAGCGCGCCCAAAACAAGCTTTAACCTGTTTGCCATCTTGTTTCCTCAATTGTTGCAGTGGTGAAAGTTGCGACTCGAAGCGATTATGCTACTATTGGCCGCACTTTCAAGCATTACAGATTTTCCCTGCTTTTATTTTTGTTGGAGGTTATTTCGACGTGCCAAATCCGTTTGCGATTCAGACCGCCGTTGAAGACGGTCTTGCCATTATCACACTCGAAGGCTTTGTTGACGCCCACACCGCGCCGCAATTCGAGAGCGCCGTTCAATCCGAAATTGACTCCGGGCATAAGCGCCTGATCGTTGATTGCGAAAAGCTGAGTTACATTTCCTCTGCCGGACTCGGAGTGTTTATGACTTTTGTCGAAGAAGTTCGGGAAAGCGGCGGCGACATCAAAATCTGCGGGTTGGTTCCCAAGGTCAAACATACGTTCGACATCCTTGGCTTTCAGGACATTTTTGAAATGCTGGAAAATCAATCTGCGGCTAAGCGGAGTTTCGCTGCCAGTTGATTACCCGGTCGCTACCGCTTCCGGTACTGCACCGAGCTTCAGGAGGCTGACAAAAGATGGCTGCCATCGAACGAAAATTCACTTTGCAAGTCCCTTCCTCGACTGAAAACCTGGCGATGATCCGCGAGTTCGTCACCAGTGTCGGCAGACAGGCTACGCTGGACGATGCCGAAATCAACAAGCTGGAACTGGCCGTTGACGAGGCCTGCGCCAATGTCATCGAACACGCTTACGGCCACGACATCACCAAAGATGTCAGCGTTCGCGCGACCTTCGACGACGAAAAGTTGAAAATCTCCGTCATTGACGAAGGGCGAGGCTTTGAACCGGACAAGATCAATCAAAAATCCGTTGACCAACTGGTTCAGGAACGACGCTCCGGCGGACTTGGCATTCGCCTGATTAAAACTCTGATGGATGAAGTCAGTTACGAAATCGAACCCGGCTTGAAAAACGAACTCCACATGACCAAGCTCATCAAAAAGTAATTCGGGAAGTAATTTGGAGAAGTCCCTATGAGCACAACCACTGTCGCCGCACCATCAATCAACTATTACCAAATCGCCCAGCAAATGGAGCCGGGTGAAGTGCGTGTCTTTCGGGATGCACAGTGGAGCGATTATGAACGGCTGCACGATCAATTGCCGCCTGATTCCCATCTGGTGCAAGTCAGCTTCAGCGAAGGGGTTCTTCAGCTTATGTCCACTTCAACACTTCATGAAACTTACGCGCAATTCATTAACGGAATGTTGCGCCTGCTCAGCTTGCGACTGCGAATTGACATTCGCTTCTTCGGAACCGCGACCATCAAAAAATCTCGCAAGCAAAAAGGCCTGGAGCCGGACGCCTGCTTTTATGTACAGACCGTGCCGCAATTGGGCAAACGGTTGAAGCTGGATTTTGAAGTTGACCCGCCACCCGATGTCGCGTTGGAAGTGGACATTTACCATGGCTCGATTTCCAAAATGCCGATTTACGCCGCGCTGGAAATTCCGGAAGTCTGGCGTTACGACAACAAAACCCTGACGATTCATTTGCTGAGCGATGGCCAGTATCAACAAACTGATTCCAGCGCGGCGTTGCCAATGCTGACGGCTGAAGACCTGACTCGTTTCCTGGATTTGATGAAAGAAGAAAGCGAATTCAAAGCGATGTTGGATTTTGAAGACTGGCTGAATTCGCTGAAAAACTAACCCAACCGCCTGCCTAACCTCCGATGAACAACCCAAACATTCCGAAGCTGGAAACCACGCTGGAATCGGCAGAGGCGCTGCTGGAATCGGCGCAATTGCTGCATTCGTCGTTGAACCTGGATGATTTGCTGCGCCATTTGCTGCGCTCCGTGATGGGGCGATTACTGGTCAGCAAAAGCCTGATTGCCGTCGCCCCCTCAGATGGCCTGAATGCTGGAACGATGCGGCTGGCGTTGGTTCGCGGCACAGCGAAAATCTCCAAAGGCCAGGAATTCGACGAAGGACTCGCCCGCTCTGCTGGCATAGAAACGATTCTGCCAATCGGCGATGCCACCCAACCGGTTGGTTTGTTGGGTATCAACGCCCCGCCGAATAAAAAAATCGGCGAAGATGAACTGCAATTTTTGAAGGCATTGCTGGGCATTGCCGCCAGTGGCATTTCCAATGCGCGCGCTCACGCCGAAACCCAGCAACTCAACCAGGAGCTTGACCAAAAAGTTCAGGAGTTAAAAACGCTGCTTGATTTGGTTCGCGGCTTGACCGCAACCATTGAACCTGACGAAGTCGCTCAATTGTTGATGCTGACGCTGGCTGGCCGTTGGGCGGTTCGACGGTACGCGCTGATCGCCTGGAAAACCGGCCATCCGCCCGTGCTGCGCATGAAAGGCATGGAGTTAAGCGATCTGGATAATTACGAAAGTTTCGGCATTGACGTTGAATCGCTGGACGAAGCCGTCCGCGTGGCCGATTTGCCCGAATGCCATTTGAAAACATTGCTGCGCGAAGAACAGGGCGAAGTGCTGTTCCCGATCAAAGCTGGAGACAGCACAACCGGCGGATTCGCTCTGTTGGGGCCGCGTCCCGGCAATTTGTCGTACAGCGAATCCGATCTGGAATTCGGAGCCGGTTTGACCGCTCAAGCCGCCGTCGCTTTTGAAAACGCCTGGTTCGTCCGCGAAACCCTGGAACGCAAAAAGATGGAGCAGGAATTGGCGCTGGCGGCTTCGATCCAGCAAAACCTCTTCCCTGCCAAATTGCCTAAACTAACTGGGTACGACCTGGCGGCCCGCAATCGCCCGGCGCGTAGTTGCGGCGGAGATTATTACGACATCCTGAAATTCAAAACGACTGATGGAACCGACTGTCAGTTGATTTGCGTTGCCGACGTTTCAGGTAAAGGTCTGCCCGCATCTTTATTAATGAGCAATATGCAGGCAACGATGCGCGCCCTGCTCGGACGCATTCCCAGCCTGACGGAACTGGCTTCGCACACGAACGAATTGCTTTACGCGACTACGCCATCGAACAAATACATCACGGCAATTTTGGTCGAACTCGATCCGGCCACAGGCAAAGGCCGTTACGTCAACGCAGGCCACACCGATTGTTTGTTGATGCGCGCCAACGGTGAAGCCGAATGGTTGAAATCCACTGGCACGCCACTTGGCTTGATGGACCCATCCATCGTCAATCTCGTTTCGCCATACACCGAATGCAGCGTTGAATTGTTGCCCGGTGATTTGCTGGCGCTGTTTTCCGACGGAGTCACCGAAGCTCAGGACGAACAGGAAAACGAATTCGGCGAAGAACGCACGGCAAATTTCATCCGCCCGATTGCCAACGAATCAGCAGAAATTGTGGTGGATAAAGTCTTCAACGAAATTGACCGTTTCGCCGGAAACGCGCCTCAATACGACGACATCACCTTGTTCGTGATTAAACGCGAAGCCTGAAAAGCATTGCCGCTGGAAAGACTAAAGGCTTAGAATCTGCCCGCTTCCGATCAACCAATCTCACGAAAGGAGACAAACCAATGACGGCAGCTACAGCAATTGCAGAAATCATCCTCGCCCCTGAATTCGAGTACGAAATCGTCAATGGCAAACCGGAGGCGAAAGAAATGGCAAGTTTGAGACACGGAGCCACGATTATGCGGCTAGGCGCACGATTGCAAACACACGCAGAAGCAAACGAGCTTGGTAGCATCTACAGCCCGGATACTACGTTTATGATTGGGCAGAATCAGCGATTGCCAGACTTGGCCTTTCTTTCAAATGAGCGAATGCCCGAAGAAGACGAACTTGACGGAATTGCTCCCGTTGCGCCTGACCTGGCCATCGAAGTCATCTCGCCAAACGATGTTCTCGAAAAAGTGACTGCCAAAATTGAAGATTACTTTGCCGCCGGAGTTCGTCAGGTCTGGCTGGTTTCGCTGCGCAGCCGCACCGTCAGCATTTACGATTCTCCAACCAAAGTCACTATTTTGACCGAAAACGAAGACCTGACCAGCGAAGCCATCTTGCCCGGCTTTCGTTGCCGCATCGCTGAAATCTTCGGCAAAAAACGCCCTGCCTCAATGGATCAAACGACCAACTAATCAGGAGTAAGCCATGAAGCGATTCAATCACCGCGCCAAAAAGACATTGTCAGAGAAATTCGCCAAACCGCTATAACTCCAAACTAAACCGACAGGCCAGACAAAAACGCTATGCTTCAACCTTATGCTTCCGCATCCCGCTTTCTGATTGGCATCGTGTGTTCGGCAGCCATAACTCTTGTCTGGCTATTCTCAAATGCTTCGTCGGCTCAACCGATTCCGTTGGCGATTCACGATATTCAAGGCGCTGGCTCGACTTCGCCGCACATCAGCAAACAGGTTTCAACCAGCGGCGTTGTCACCGGCACAAAAAGCAATGGCTTCTTTCTACAAGCCCCTGACAATCAAGTTGACAACGATCCCAACACTTCCGAAGGCGTTTTCGTTTTCACGTCTTCAGCGCCAACTGTCGCTTTGCAGCAAACTGTTTCAGTCACCGGCACGGTTGTGGAGTTCAGGCCGACTTCAGAACCTTACGGACTGACTCTGACAGAAATCACCAATCCAACGGTCAGCGTGTTGTCGCAACCTGCCGTCGCGTTGCCGACGGCAATTCCGTTGACGTTCAACAACATCAAACTAGACGGCGCTTTCGATCAACTGGAAAAGTTTGAAGGCATGCGAGTCAGCATCGAATCGCTTTTCGTCGTCGCGCCGACTGATGGAACGGTCAACGAAGCCGCAGCGACTTCAACGTCAACCGGAGTTTTCTTTGGCGTTGTCACCGGCCCACGACCGTTTCGAGAACCAGGGTTGGAAGCTTTCGACCCGCTGCCAGCCAATGCTCCGTGCTGCATTCCTCGATTCGATGGCAACCCTGAAGTCATTCGCGTAGACACTCGGTCATCAACCGGAACTCCCGCAAACATTCTGAACGTCGCCAGCGGAGACACCGTTTCCAAACTGATTGGCCCGCTGGATTTTGCTTCCGGGCGATACACGTTGATGCAGGTCACACCGAACACCATCGGAGCCGCTCCAACCGTCAACCAACTGAATCCGTCGGCTCAGCCAGTCAGAGTTCCAGAAGCCGGAGAATTCACCATTGCTTCGTTCAACCTGGAGCGATTCTTCGACACGGTGAACGATCCCAACACCAGCGATGTAGTGCTAACTCAAGCCGCGTTCGATATGCGTTTGAACAAAGCCTCGCTGGCGATTCGCAATGTCATGCGTTCACCGGACATCATCGGCGTCGAAGAAGTTGAGAACCTTTCGACGCTTCAAGCCATCGCGGCCAAACTCAACGCCGACGCTGGTGCGCCGAATCTGAACTATCAGGCGTTTTTGGTTGAAGGAAACGATCCCGGCGGAATTGATGTCGGCTTTTTGATTAAAGGCTCGCGCGTGACGGCGGCGAACGTTCAACAGGTTGGCAAAGACGCTACGTACATTGACCCGACCAATAATCAATCGGCGACGCTGAACGACCGCCCGCCGCTGTTGCTGCAAGCGACGATTCAATCGCCGAGCGGTTCGCCATTCGCCGTCACAGTTATCGTCAATCATCTGCGTTCACTGCTCAGTCAAAACGATCCGACAACCGGCACTCGCGTCAGAGCCAAGCGCCGCGCTCAGGCTGAGTTTCTGGCCAACCTGATTCAATCGCGCCAAGCGGCCAACGCCAACGAGCGCATTGTCGTGCTTGGCGATTTCAATGCGTTTCAATTCAACGACGGTTACGTTGACGTGATGGGAACGATCAAAGGCGCTCCGGCTCCGGCCACACAAGTCATTTCGGCGTCGCCCGATCTGGTCAACCCGGATTTGATAAACCTGCTGGACGTGATGCCTGCGGCAGATTCGCGTTATTCGTATTTGTTTGACGGCAACGCGCAAACGATTGACCACGTGTTGATCACTGCGAACCTGTTGCCGCTTTCAACCGGGTTTGAGTTTGCGCGCAACAACGCGGACTTCCCTGAAAGCTTGCGCGGCGTGGCCACTCGGCCTGAACGGATTTCCGATCACGACATGCCTGTGGCGTTTTTCGCGTTTGAACAGCCACCGACTCCGCTAACTCTGACAAGCGTTTCCGCCGCCAGTTATCGCGGGGTGCAAACTGCGCGCGAAATGATTATGGCTGCGTTCGGAACGAATCTGGCCACATCAACTCAAATCGCCAACACAGTGCCGCTGCCGACCACGCTTGGCGGAGTTTCGCTTGTGGCCAAAGACCGCTTGGGAATTGAAACACCTGTGCCGCTGTTTTTCGTTTCGCCGACTCAGATCAATTACCTGATGCCCACAAGCGTCGCTCCCGGCAAAATCACGATCACCGCTTCGCGCAGCGACACAGTCAAAGTCAGCGGAGTGCTGACACTCGATTCAGTCGCGCCCGGATTGTTTTCGGCGAATTCCAGTGGCTCAGGCATCGCGGCAGGTTACGTGCTGCGGGTTCGGGCAGATGGTTCTCAAAACTACGAACCCGTCGCTCGTTTCGATCAAGCAACAAATCAGATCGTGCCCGTCCAAATAGATTTTGGAGCAGCCACCGACCAATTGTTTTTGATCCTCTTCGGCACTGGCATCCGATTTCGCAGCAGCATGTCGCTGGTCACGGCTCAAACCGGCGGAGTGAATGCCGAAGTGCTTTACGCCGACCAGCAAGGTGATTTCATCGGCCTGGATCAAATCAACCTTCGCTTGCCAAGAATTTTGGCAGGACGCGGCGAAGTTGAGGTCGCCTTAACCGTCGAAGGCAAAACAGCCAATGCCGTCAAAATCAGTTTCAAATAAATTTCTCAGCCAGCCGGAAATCTTTTCTACCATCCTTGACCGTTGCACGTGTAGGACAGTTTAATGCCTCAGCAAACAACCTGACTTTTTAGGACGGAACCATTATGCAAAATCGAAAAGCTGGAATTCAGTTCATCCTGATCACCGTGTTGCTGGATATGATCGGCATCGGATTGATTATCCCTGTCCTGCCCAAACTGGTGACGACAATGTATGGCGGAACAATCAGCGAAGGGTCATATATCTTCGGCTGGTTTGTCGCGTCGTATGCGTTGATGCAGTTTGTGTGCGCACCGATTCTTGGAAAGCTCAGCGATCAGCTTGGCCGCCGACCAATCATTTTGATTTCCCTGTTCGGAGCCGGGCTGGATTATCTGCTGATGGCTGTTGCCCCGAATTTGTTCTGGTTGTTTGTGGGGCGAGCCGTTGCCGGAATTTCCGGCGCAAACATTTCGGCAGCGAACGCTTACATTGCCGATGTCAGCACTCACGAAGATCGCGCAAAGAATTTCGGAATGCTCGGCGCTTGTTTTGGCGTGGGATTCATCATCGGCCCGGCTCTGGGCGGACTGCTTGGTCAATATGGATTTCGCCTGCCGTTTATCGTCGCCGCTTGTTTGAACTTGTTGAACTGGCTGTACGGATTTTTCGTCTTGCCCGAATCGCACGCCAAAGAAAATCGTCGTCCTTTTGACTGGAAACAGGCCAATCCGCTTGCGGCGCTTAGCCAGCTTGGAAAATATCCGGTTGTGCTGGGATTGACCGCAACCATCGCCTTGGAACGATTGGCTCACGACACGCTTCCTGCGACGTGGGTGCTTTACACGACTTATCGGTTCAACTGGACTGAACGTGATAACGGACTTTCGCTGGCTCTGGTCGGAATTATGTTTGCGCTGGTGTCGGCCATGTTGACTGGAAGAATAGTTGGTTGGCTGGGAGAACGCCGCGCAATCATTTACGGCCTGATGATCGGCGCAATTACTTTTGTCATTTACGGGTTATCAACGCGCGGTTGGATGCTTTACGTGGGAATCATTTTCGGCTCGATCGGTGGCGTCGCCGGACCGGCAATTCAAACGTTGATCACCAAAATGGTTTCGGCCACGGAGCAGGGCGCGGTTCAAGGAATTATTGCCAGCATTCACAGCGTTGTGGCCATTCTGGGGCCGTTGATGGCAAGCAATTTGTTTGGCTATTTCACCTCGGCGTCGGCTCCGATGAAATTGCCCGGAGCGGCATTTTTGGCAGCAGCTTTGTTGGTGGCGATTTCAGCCTTGATGGCTGCTCGCAGCGCGCGAGTCGGCAATCAAGCTCACGCCAGCGCAGCCGATTGAAAACACGTCAGCGAACGACAAACGATTTCACTACGGACAGCCACAGCAATTTTGCTCTGGCAACCAATTCGGAAAGCAGATTTCCTTGTTCTTTGGCCAGGCGAATCACAGTACGACGAAGAACTTGATCGAGCATTTCGCTGCTGCCGAAAAAGTTTGTGTCTCGCTCCAAACCGATCAGATCGTCAATGGCTTCGGAATAATTCAGCGAGTTCGCCTGCCGCAGGCCGCGCAAAATGCCAGCCATTTTCCAAAGATGGCGATCCCAATCGCGCAGAGTCGGTTCGTTGATTTTGGCCATCCGTTGTTCGGCATTACTCAAATCGCCACGCATCAATTCATCGTAAATCACGAACAAGGTGTGCGCCTGAGTCAGGTCATCCGGCTGCAAATTGAGCGCGTGTTGGCTGACTTCATGGGAATCGCTGTCGCGGTTTTCCATCCTCAATGCCAGCGACAGATTCCACAGCATCCACGATTCTGCGGCTTCACGGCTGCGCCAATCCGACATCCACTCAATCGTTCGTTTCACATCGCCCAGGTTCAACAAAACGTAACCGGTGTGTCCCCATGTCAAAACATGTTCGCGCAATGCGGGCTGAAGCTCATTGATGAACTCCCGCGCTTTATGTTTTTGACCAACGCGACTCAATGCCTCCAGATAAGCGTTGACGGCTCGCCGCCACAATTCATTTCGCTCCGGCAGCGTCAGCAACCGGCGGCGACAATTTTCCCATTGCTGATTCGCTTCGCATTGTTCGACATAAAACACGCCTATGTTCGGATTGGCCTGCGGCGAATCAACTGCTTCTTCCAGCACTTGAAATGCCGTTGAGTTCCAGTCAGTTTCCATGTCGGCTTGCAACGCCTGAGCGATAAAAGCCGGATTGTCCGTGTCGGAAAAACAAAGCGATTTGAAAAGCTCTCGCGCCCGTCCGAACTCTTTGCGTTTGCCAGCAAGCTTCAACTCTCTGACCGTCGCAAGGTCGCCGCCAATCTGCTGACGCAAAATCGCCAAAGTTTCTTCGGCGGCGTCCAATTCAAAATCCTGCAACTGCATGTCGAACAGCGCAGTGCTGGCAAATTCGTAAGCCGGGTCCAAGGTCATCGCATACCGCAACGTCTCTTTGGCTTCTTTGCGATGATCCGTCAATAACTGAGCATCGGCCAAATAACCCAGCGGCACTGCACGATGAGGAATCAATCGCACCATTTCCTGTGCGGCGTTCAGATAATCGCCAAACGATTCAGAAGCGCGATACCAATCAGCCAGCAAACTCCAGGCTGGGTAATAATTCGGTTCGTCAGCAACCAGTTTTTTCAACTGCTCGACCGCCGCGGGCAAATCGCCACGATCGGCGTCAACAATTGCTTCGGCGCAACGAAGTTCCGGCGGCAAGTTGTCGCCGTAAACTTCCGGGCGGCAGGCCGTGCGAGCTTCGTCGTATCGTTGCAATTGCGTCAGCAAACGCGCGCGCAAACTGTGAGCTTCGACCAAACGCGAATCTAGTTCGGTGGCACGATCCAGCGCCTGCAAACGTTCGTCGAAACCTTGCCCTTCGGTTTGCGCCAGAATCAGATACGAACGCGCCTGACCTGGACGTTTTTCCGTCAGGTTTCGAGCGCATTCGAGCGCCAGTTCAGGCTTACCAGCAATTTGCGACCATTCCCGTAACGCGCGCCAGCCCCAATCGTAACCCGGTTCAATTGTCACTGCCTGCTTGATGCGTTCGAGCGCCAAATCGCGTTCACCCATCTGCCACAACACATCGGCCAGATAACCGTAATTCGCATGATCGAGCGGCGTATACGCAATCGCCTGCTCCATCAACTTGCGCGCTTCGACAAATCGCCCGGCGCGTTGATGAACTTCCGCCAGTTGTTGAGTCGCAGTTCCCCACGCGGGATTGATTCGTAGCGCGTGTTGCAAGGCATCAATCAAACCATCTTCGTCCAAGCGCGCACGCTGCACAGCCGCCAGATCGAGCCACACGCGCGGAACCAGTGGGAAGCGATCTGTCATCTGTCGCGCAAGCTGCAAAGCGTCATCCAACCGCTGCAAGTCCATCAACGAATAAACCACAGCCGACCAGGCGTGCCACAAATCAGGCCGCGCATCTAAACCCGCTTGCTGTAATTTCAAAACTTCTTCGGCATCCAGAACCATTCGCGCCGCCTGGCGATATGCCAGCAATCCGTCGCCGTAAGTCACCTGACGAATCAATTCCTGCCGAATGAATTCCAGCGATTCGCGGCGTTCAGCGGCTGAATGCGAATTGTTCATCAATTCGTTGATTGCGAATTCCAGATCAACTGACAGTTTGATGGCTTCGGAAAACGCTTGCCGAGCCAACGGAAAATTGCCCATTTCGGCGTGAACCGATCCGATGGCGCAATGACCGAAAGGACTCATCGGTTCCAGTTCACGCCCGGTGATCGCTTCTTCCAGAGATTCTTCAAACCGTCGCTGCTGGGAAAGACAAAATGCCAGTTCCCTGCGCGCCCAGGCATTTGCCGGTTCGATTTCGATGACGTGACGCAGCGCCTGTTCGTTGGCGATGGGATCATCGCGCAACCAATCCACCAGCATCTGGTGAACAGGCAACGAATGCGGAAAACGCGCAGCAACAGAGCGTATGAATTCCAGCGCCTTTTCGTGACTTTCGGTTTCAGCCAACAACTGCGCGATGTTGCGATTGGCATCAATCGCCAGCGGCTCGGCTTCGGCGACTGCTTGCCAAAGTTTCAGCGATTCCTGCAACTCGCCCTGGTAAGCAGCGATCAAAGCCGCCCCGCGTTGCCATTCAGTCGTTGGCGCTTTGCCTTTTCCTTGATTCAGCAACCTCGAAGCTTCGGCAAAATCTCCATGCCGTGCGAAAGCCTCTGAAGCGTAAAGCAGCAATTCTCCGTCATCCGGTCGCTGTTCAATCGCCTGACGCAAGACAGCCAACGCTTCCGGCGACAAACCGATTTGCTCATAAGCCCACGACAACGTTCTGGCCGGAAAACCGGAACGTTTGCCAAATCGTTGAAATCGTTTCGTCAGAAATTCCATCGCTTCCTGAGTTCGACGCAAATGGCGAGCAGCGATGAAATACGATTGCACGTATTGTTCGTTGACATCTTTCAGACAGGCGGCAAACCGATAAAGCGGCAGGGCTTCGTCAAACTGGCGCTGAGACCAGCGAATGTTCGCCAATTGATAAAAGCTGTTGGCATCGAGCGGACGAAAGCGCAAAGTTTTGTGCAATAGCCGCAGGACTTCTTTGTGCTGTCGCGCGTCTTCGCTCATCTCCTGCGCGAGTTGCTGCCAAAACAACGGATCAGACTTTTCGTCGTCGCAGATGGCTTTCAGGTATTCCAACCGCTCGCTGCGCCGCGCCAGGGTTCGCAGACAGATAATTTTCTGCATCTTCAGGTTGGCGTCTTCGGAAAACTGTTCCAGAAGTTTTTCGACGCAAGCCAGCACTTGAATCTGATCGTCGTCATACCAGGCAATGGCGATTCGAGCGTACAGCGTCAATCTGTGTTCGGCGGCTTCAGCATTCATTTGCTGCCAAACGCTGAAGGCTTCGTCGCGGCGGTGTTCAAACAAAGCGCGCTGAATGACGTGCTGTTTGTCGTACAACGCGGCGTCCTTGAGTTCCAGCCCATCCAGCAGCGAAGCCTTTTCTTTCGGAACCATTGCCATTCCGCGCGGCCCTGTGGAGCGGTAATGATCCAGCATTTCCGGCGAAAGCCCTTCGCCCAAGCTGCGAACATACGGGTCGCGCATCAACAGCGAACCGCGCAGCGCGTCATATCCAATCACCGCCTGCAAATGTGCATTGCCCGGCTCCACCGTCGCCAGCGTAAACGGCGCACCACGATCAATCAGCGTCACGGCATCGTTCCAGTTGACGCAAAATTCGCGGGCAATCCAGCCGTTTTGCTCAGCCCATTTTCGTTCGCTGTGATCGGTCGTGCCGCCATAACAGATTTGCTCAGCGATGTTCACGTGCTCAGCAGGCATCTGCCAAAACCGGCTGATGGTCGTCAACGTAGCAGGCGCACAGGTCACGTGATGCTGGCGAATAAACCCGACCGGCAACAGAACTCGTTTTTGATCTTCTGCGGCTTTCGTAAGGCGTTCGGCAATAGTTTTGTAAAACCCATCACCTGCATCATTGAATAACTTGATTGCTTCATTGCGATCACCACACAAATATGTTGCTTCAGCCAAACGCCCGTTCAACCATTCGCGCATTTCCGGCTCAATCAAGGTTGAAAGCTGCGAAGCTCGCTGAAAGTTTTGACGCGCCGCCTGAAAATCACCGACATCTACTTGAAGCTGCGCCAACTGGATCAGCAATGGCAGGCATTCCAAATTCTTGACCGCATCTTCTAACAAAGCGCGCGCTTCGGTTTCGCGGTCAAGAATCGTCAGCAAATGCGCCAACGACTGAATCGCCGGGCGATAAAACGGGCGAAGCTTCAAGGAATGTTCAGCCGCAGCCACAGCGTCGTCATAACGGTCTTCAGATTCAAATACTGAAGCCTTTTCCACCCACAACCACGGATTTTCCGGCGTCAACGTTTCCGCCTTGGCCATCAATTCGTCCGCAGCGTCAAAATCTCTGAGCAAGCCGAACAAGCCCGCTTTCAAGCCATACCAATCCGATTGCATGGTTGCATCGGCATCCGGCAATTCATCAATGCGACGCATGAACATCCAGGCTCGCCACGGACCGCGCCAATCCAGAATCGCTCTGGCGTAGTAATAAATAGCTTCGGGATGAGCGCGATCTTCACGCCAGGCTCGCAGATGCAACCGTCGCATCAACTTCGGCGCGCCAAGCATTCCGGCCATGCGTCCGGCCAGCAGCAACGCTTCTGTGCCTTCCCATTCATTGAGCGGAGCGAGTTGGA
This sequence comes from uncultured Acidobacteriota bacterium, assembly GCA_902825875.1. Lineage (GTDB taxonomy): Bacteria > Acidobacteriota > Blastocatellia > RBC074 > RBC074 > RBC074. The sequence goes on along the minus strand of CADECP010000001.1, from coordinate 251,130 downwards.
TGGCGGCTTCATAGGTCTGTAAATAAAGCCCGCGGTTATAAAGTTCTCTGATCGGCTGAAGCTGTGTCGGCGAAATAATCATTTGTTCGTAATAGCTGTTAGTTGATTCGAGGTTCAACGATTTTGCTGAGTTACCCCAGGCGCCTGGCGGCGTCTTCCATCTGTTTCAAATAGGCGGCGCTTTCCGGCGAGCCTTCTTCCGGCGCCCATTCGGCAAAGTTTTTGTCGCGCTCCAGAACGAACCCGCCCGCAGGATGCCCTTTAACTTCATAAATGATGGCGTCCTCCAACGCGACCAGGCTGTGCCATATCCTTGGCGGAATATCCATTCCCAGAATCCCATCGGCTGGAGAAAGCGTGCGGCTTCGGGAAAGATCAACGCTTCCTTCTTCGTCAAAAATCAACAGCGCCAACTTGCCGCGTAATAAAATGAAGGCTTCACTTTGATGATCGCTGACATGACTATGCGGACGCACATACGTTCCTGGCGTCAGCGCATTGAGCATCCGATGACAATGCTCCCAATCACCGCTGTGCAAACAATGAATGGCTCGCAACCGAGCAGAAGCTCTGGCTCGAAGCTGCAGCTCATCCAAAAATTCATTGGTGATTGTTTGAATCTGTCTCTGACTCATTCTTGAGTGTCTCCTGATTTGGCTAAGATTTGACGACAGCCAATGTAGCGCAAATTGCTGAATTGCGCTACCTTTCGGGCGATGAAGAGTTTCCCACTTCCGCCAGAGATTGAAGAATACCGCGACAAACATTGGCGACGCGAAGAAAGCCTGCGAGTTGAAAGCGTCGCCGATGCAGAAAGTTTTATCGAGCAAGTCGGCTTCGCATCCTGCTTGACCGATTCACGCCAGCCAGGCCCTTCACTTTACGTTGCTGTCTGCGGACGCCGTGACGCTGTCATGCCTCACAACGTTCAAAAAGACCCCGAAAGCTCTCACACCTGGATTTTGAAAGACGAGATGGTTCGACGTGGCAAGGTTTATTACGGCAAACTGGCTCGCGGCAAAACCATGTTTATTGCACCTCGAATGGTTCCTTACTTTTACTCCATCTTGGGAATGACCAGACAGGAGGAGAAAACCCGGCTCAGCAAAGAGGCATTGGCGATACTGAAGGTCTTGCGCAAAGAATTGGAAATGGGAACAGCCGATCTCAAAAAGGAAACGGGACTTGCTGATCGTAAAACTTTCTCCAAAGCGATTGATGAGCTACAGGCAGCGATGATCGTCATCCCCAGTGAGGTTATTTATCAACCGAAATTCACTTATATTTGGACCATTGCCGAAGGGCGCTTTCCCGAATTATCAACCAAAAAACAAGACAGAAAATTTGCGTTGGAAGAAGTCGCCAATTGTTTTTTGGTAAATGCCGGCCTGACGATCCCAGGCGAACTGGCCAAAGTCACCGGGCTTTCGCGCCCTGACGCGGGCTTAGGGAATCAGGCGTTGGTAAAAAAAGGATTGGCTCTCCAACTCGGTCTTGGAAAATATTTGTATTCTTCTCTACGATTGCTTGATTTTCGACTTGATGACATATAGGATTTGAACCTGTCAGAGGTTTGTACGACTTTTACTAAATCTATTCAGATTTAGTCCTCTTAAAATTGCACTTTTGTAATACCAGTCACTTGATTTTGAATCATGAGAATTGAATTTCCAATATCTCATTCAAGATATTGTTTCAGGTCACTTTTGATAGCCACCGCAAATAATTTATTTGGGGGTATCCATGCATGAAAGATAGCCAATCAAGCTTAACCGGTCACCCACCGGAAAAGTTAATTGCAGCGTATGCCGTTGGGAAATGCAGTCCTATTGAGCAAGCTAGCATTGACGAGCATTGTTTTACTTGTGAAAGATGCCGCACCCGGCTCTCGATTCTGCTTCGGCTTTGTGAATTGGATGGCAACGACGAAGAGCGACGCGAATTAGAGCGCCTGTTTCCTCTCGGAATGGAAGCTATTACGCAAATCCGAAACCCAGAAAGCATTATCGCCAATCAATCTATGACAAGAGGTCGCCGCCAAATAAACTCAAAGGAATCGCCAAAAGAATTTTCTGGCGTTTCTTTTTTGCGCGACTTATTCAGGGTAAAACCATTTCGCCTAGCAGCGATTTCGGCAATGGTTTTGGCAATTGCTGGTGCAGCGTATTATTGGTATGAGAGCGCACATTCTCCTTTGCGTAACAGCCTGCTGGCGATGCAACGCAGCTACCCAAACAGCCGCCCAATTGAAGCACGAATGACCGGGGAGTTTGCTTATAAACCTTATGAGCGTACTCGCGGTGATTTAGACAACTCAGCCATCAATAAAGATCAGCTTAATTACGCCCTTCTTGAGCTAACCAGAGTTGTGGCGACAAACCCAAAGCCACAGGAACGTCATGCGCTTGGGCGCCTTTACCTGCTTTTAGGGAAATTCGATGAAGCAGAACGCCAAATGAAATTGGTGCTTGAAAGCGTAGACAATGACGCACGAGTCCTTACCGACATAGCTGCTCTTTATTACGAACGTAGCAAATACGCCAATTCAAATTCAGAACAGTTATTGCTTAAGGCGGTAGAGTATTACAGGCAAGCAATTGCCATTGATCCCAATCTAGCCGAAGCTTGGTTCAATCGTGCATTGTGCTATGAAAACTTATCGGTTTATTCCAGCGCAAAGGAAGATTGGAAACAATATCTGAAACTTGACCCAGATTCTGAATGGGCCAAAGAAGCAAAGGAAAGATTGAAAAAGCTGGAAATGAAGGCAGAACAACAACTCCCTGCCTCAAAAGTAACCAATGACCTTGATAAGGCCGTTGCATCTAAAGACGATGAGCAGCTTAAACAATTGATCGGAAAAAGCTTCGTCGAAGTGAACCAGTTTTCAACAGGAAAATTACTTGATGATTATTTAAACGCTGAAATAAATGGTAATAGGGAAGCTGCCGACGCCACTCTAATAAATTTGAAGCGGATAGGAGCACTCTTAGCTGAAATCAAGGGTGATATGTTTGTCACAGATTTATCAGTGTTGGCGGCAAGAGCTAGTCCGGAAATGAAGCGTGGAATGCTTGATGTCCGCCTGAAGCTGCGGCAGGCGGACAGTGAATTTGACCGCAGCTCTCACGATACTGCTTATAAACTTTATAATCATGCCTACCTTAAAGCAAAACGTATCGGGGATAATCTTCATGCTGAAATAGCTGCTACTAAATTGGTGCGATATTCCAACCTACGCGCACAAACTGAACCTCTAATCGCCTTGGGGAATCGCTTCATTCTTCAAACTGAGCAACGAAAACATCTTCACCTTCAATCGCTAATTTACGCCTCTTTGGCAAATGCTTATCTCGCCTCGCAGCAAGGCTCGAAAGCGCTGGAAAGCGGTCTACATTCATCCGAAATCGCTAAAAAACTCAACGACTATAATACAGCCATAAATGGCCTCATTCTCGCGGGAACGGCTTATACTCGATCCGGCAATTATGAGCGTGCATTCAATAAAAGCTTTGAAGTCTTGTCATTAATGCGTGATTACCCTGTTGGATTGCGAAGAAGCTTTCAAGCTTATCAGCAAACGTGGGAATCGTTATTTCGTACCGGAAATTTTCATTTAGCACTAGCATATCAACAAGAAGCGATTGGAATTGCCAATGAAATGAACACCCAGACAAACATTATCGGCTCACTTGGCAGGCTTGGGCTAAATTTATGGAAAATAAAAAAAAACAACGAGGCAAGCTATTACCTTCAGGACGCGATCACAAAATGCAACTCAATAACTGACCAGACATCTCGTCAGTTGTTACAAGCTGACTTGTACACGGTCGTAGGGGATATTGAATTGGAGCGTGGAGATTATGAAAAGTCCCTTCAAAATTATCAAGATGCCATCAAGTCAGTAGCAGCAAGTAACAATTCAGTTTACCTATCTGCAATTCATCAAGGTAAAGCTGCTGCTTATCTAGCACAAAATAAAATAGCCGAAGCCGAAGCCGAACTTCAAAGAAGTATTTTGTTTCTTGAGAGTGATAGAAAGCACATCGCAAACGCTGCCGGGCGTAGTATTTTCTTAGCGCGAAACCAGAGCGCCTACAACGCAATGATTGATATTCAACATAACTATAAAAACAATTCTATTTCTGCGTTCAACTATTCTGAAGCCATTAAAAGCAGCGACTTGTTAGACAGTCTGACCAACCGAGCCTCTACCAAAGAAATTGATGGAAGTACTGAGGTAGCATTATCTGGCAACGCAAGACCTCTAAAGCTGCAACAAATACAAAAATCACTGCCTAATCATATTCAAATCCTATCGTATTCTGTAACAGAGAACCGTCTGATTATTTGGCATATTACAAAAGAACATTTTTCCTCTGTAAGCGTTGCCGCCTCCGCCAGTGAGATCAAAAATTTAGTAACTGACTATTTATCGAATGTTCGATCAAAAGCCGACATTAACCAAACAAACATGGTTGCGTCAAAGCTATTTCATTACTTAATCTCTCCGGTTTCCGAACACCTAAATAAAGAACAATTGCTCTGTATAGTTCCCGCCCCTGAGTTTAACCGCCTTCCTTTTTCGGCGCTTTTATCTATTGAGAATAACCGCTACTTAGTTGAAGATTTTTTAATCGTAACAAGCCCAAGTGCAAGTATCTTGCTTCAAACCATTGCTCTAGCCAAACAAAAACCTTCGTTGCCAACTAAATCCTTTATTGGGATAAGCAACCCTCGCTTTAGTAACAATCGTTTTCCTGGTCTGCCAACTCTCCCCTCTTCTGAGGAAGAAGTTACAAGGGCGAGCCGTCTTTATAAGCATGGTCAATTTCTGAGTCAAGCAAATGCAACTGAAAGCCAAGTTGTTCACAGCTTGGGGAGTAATAACGTTGTCCACATAGCGAGCCATACGTTAATTAACGAACAAATTCCTTTAATGTCGGCAATACTTTTATCTGAAGAAAAAGCACTAGTAAATATGGATAAAGGCAAAAAAAGTATTGCTTATGATGGCAAGCTCCAAGCATCAGAGATTTATCAATTGAGCTTCCCACAAACAAGACTTGTTGTACTTTCAAGCTGTCGCTCTGCGTTTGAAAGCAGCAATCGAAGCCAAGCAATTGGAGCTTTGGCTCATGCTTTTTTCGCTGCTAGAGTACCGTCCGTAATCGCAAGTTTATGGGATATTGATGACGCTAGATCAGCCGAGCTAATGTTCGCTTTTCACCAATATCACAAAAACCAATCACTGGGATTCAGTGAATCATTGCGTTTGGCTCAATGTTCGTTTCTGTATGGTAGTGATTTGGACAGGCGGCATCCTTATTACTGGGCTGCTTTTCAACTTTTCGGCTGCGACAGTGGCGATTTATCAATCAACTACTAATTTTGGGTCTTTGTTAGTGACCGTGATTGAAACGCTGATTTCGCGGATGTAATGCGATTCCGGCGATTTTTTTTACACAGCAGGCAGCTTATTGCAGAGATTGTCTAATACCATCACGACCACTAACAAATATCCCTAATTTTTTTAGCTCTTAGCTAAGCCCCCTGATGCCAGGGAACGTTTACTAAGTAAGTTGGAACGCTCATCGTGGATTTCCTCTCCCGATCCCGATACAACCACTATACGATTTGGAGGAAAAAAATGAGTACAATAAATTTCACGTTTGAAGATCTGTGCGCTTTTTTCACTAAGCACTCTTCACGGGTAATGGTCGGCATGATTTCAACGGATAATGAGGCTCCGCAAGATGTTCATCGCCCCCATATTGTCATCAAGGAAAATGGTGTCGTGAAGCGAGAATACGCGGGCTTCTCAGAAATCAATGGTGACATTTCTTTGGATGTTTATCCTAAAACTGAGCCGCTAACTCACTACGCTCCGCGTTCTTCGCGCGATAAGCGTCAATCTTTTAATACCGTTGTTGATTTTGAAAAACAGCTTTATCCGGCAGGAACGTTTAAGGCAGATGCCAAGCGTTGCCGTGCCAGATTGCACTTCAACAGTGGGGAGCTTTACACCTGCGCACATGCTGTGAATGCTTTGTTCGCGGACGCTAAAGATCACACGCCACATTCCAAGATTCCTACTATTGGCACAAAAGCCGGCTTGGATGTGAAGATTCCCAAGGATGGATACGCGGTTCTTCACTTCAATAACGATACTGAAGATTTTGTGTTCAAAGGTGGGCGTAATTATCAGGTTGAAGTGATTAATCGCGCCGATGCAGTTGATTTCAATCACTTCCGCTTTTTCTACAACATCGTCAGCCCCAAACCCAAACAAAAGCTGATTCCTATTTCCGCTCAGGGAGTCGGAGCCAATTTGAGAATGGGTGATTGGGTGTGCCTTGTTGGAGCTTTTGGCAACGCTGATTACGATATTCCTAACGCGAAGAAGAAGTAATTGCAGACTCACTTAAGTTAAGCATTTTGCTTGTGGATCAACTAAGGCTCGTCAACTTTGTCAAAGTGACGAGCCTTTCATTATCTGGCAAGAAAAGCTATCGTCCATTCAAATGTAAGGTTCGGTGATCGGAGTTTTCCATTAACGCAAGGAAATGGTGAGTATGGATACATTTTGAACAACTTTATCGCTCAATACTCCCCTGATTTTGTTGGAAGAAATGGCCACCAATGTCAGAAAAAAAAGCAGGGACATAAACGTACCACCTGTCGCCTTACTATCTCAAACGACCTGGATTGGGCAGCAACTCGATCAAGTTGTAGAGCGGCAGAAAGGCCAAGTTGCGCGAAAAATCGTTCTTGATTTGAGTGAAACAGAACTCCGTGCATTGCCACAAGATATTCGTCAGCGTCTATTAAGCTACCTAAAAAATGGGAGGATTACTGAAGCTGATCGTAAAGCGGTAAACAAACTTCTCACTGCCGAGTTGGTCGAAGTGAGTTATCGGGGAAAAATTACAATCAAAGGATCAAGCGAATTTACCCAAACGACTCACATTCACCTTTGCCAATTAGCCCAAGTACCTCTTGGCCGCAAATTGATTAACAGCCTTTGTAAAAGCGGGAGATCGGTAACAATTCTTCATACGGATAGAGTGAGCGAAGCACCTCCAACTGATTTCAAAGCTGCCATCCCTAAAGGCAAAGCACTTAAATGGTTTGATTTGTGGGGAAATGAAAAAGTAATAAGAGGTACTGGCAAAGGGTCAGACACCATAATCAAATATAATCCGGCTTTTACCTGCTCACATCGAACTAAGGACTGGAAGAACTACCCACCTGAAATCGCGCTAGCCCATGAACTGATACACGCTGACGATTCAGCTTATGGGAGGCTTGACCCTGATGAAATTGATGGTGTGCGAAATTATGAAAGACAGGCGGTTGGACTGCCCCCGTATGAAAGCAAAGAATTTACGGAGAATAAATTCCGTTTAGCATGGACCACTCCACTTCCACTTAGAACGTGCTATTGATGTACTTCCTCAGTCTCTTTCTTATCCAAAGGAATGCGAACAATAACAGTTGTGCCTTTTCCTTGAGCACCGCGGATACTGACTTCTCCCCCCAATAACAGCGCACGTTCCCGCATTCCTAACAAACCAAGAGACTTTGGATTGGAAAACTCACTTGCCGTAATGCCTCGTCCGTTATCTATGGCCTCCAAAAACAATTCAGAGCCTTTCTCTTCAATGTCAACACTCACTTCAGTCGCCTGAGAATGGCGTGTGACATTGGTCAATATCTCTTGGAAGATGCGGAAGATCGCTATTGAGCGGTTTTGATCCAGGACGATGTTTTGTTGCGAAAATTTCAATTTACACTTGATGCCAGTTCGTTTTTCAAATTCTTTTGCCTGCCAATCTATTGCTGCCGTCAGTCCGACGGCATCCAACAAACCTGGTCTCAGTTCTGTGGATATTTTCCTGACGGTCTGAATCGCAGTGCTTATCAAATTGGCGATGGAGTTAGTTCGGTCTCTCATTTGCTCCCAGTCGTTTCTGACCGAAGCTTCTGACATTTTCCTGGCTAATGACACCACATCAATTTTCAACCCGGTCAGCACCTGCCCCAATTCATCGTGAATCTCTCTAGCAATTCTCTTACGTTCTTCTTCTCGAACCGATTGCAAACGAGCAGATAAAGCACGTAATTCAGCACGCGAATTTTCCAAATGTTCTGCCGCGCGCTGATGATCCGTAATGTCGTGTGCGACAACGACTACGCCACTCAATTCTCCCGCTTGATTTCGATAAGGGGTTTTGGTGAACAAAAACGCTCGTGTCTGCCCCTCAACCGTAACGGCTAATTCGTAAACATTGATGTCGTCCTTTTCCGAATTTTGATCATCATTACTTAAAATCCAGCGCGTATCTTCAGGAGAGAGTAAATCCGAATCTGGTTTTCCAACGATTTCATTAATGGGCCGGCCAATCAATCGCGCTCCGGCGCTGTTGATAATCAGATAACGCCCAATGCTATCTTTCACAAAAACCGCATCCGGGATTCCTTCGATAATTCCTTGTAACAAATCCTGGCTATAACGGGCGATCTGTTCAGTTCTCTTATGCCTGGTGATGTCATGAAACTGAGTCAGGTAAGTGATCGAACGTTTTTGATTGTCCCGAATCGGCGAAACAACCATATTCATCCAAACAGTGTTGCCGTTTTCGTGCTCAAAACATCTTTCAAACCGGCATGAGTCCGTAGTTTTTGCAAAATGCTGAAGCAGCCGATTCCAGTCAATGTGTTCGCCGGATTGCGAAAGCTCAAAAAAGTCCTTTATCAACAATTCATGGGTAGAATAGCCGAGGGCATCACACAATGCTTGATTCACTCTTAGAACCTTGCCATCTGAAGAAATCATTGCGACGCCAATATCGGCGCGATCAAAAGCCACAAACAACATGTCTTCATCGCTTTTGGTAATTGGGTCGAAAGCTGGAAATTGCCCAGCCCCCACCAACGAGCCGGATGATTTTTTTCCCAGCCACACACGTTTCAACCACTCTAATATCCCGACTGCTGATGAACTCATAATCAATTGACGACGAAAAATGATGTCGTTTCTTACAACAAACCCAGCCACCCAGTTCAAAACTTTCGGCTTGACTCGCAATTTACCGCTTTTCTTTCCTGCGTGCAGCCAAAAGCAATGCAATAGCAACGATCAAGATAGGCCAACGCCCAATTCCCAAATCCCAATGGATCAGCCCCCGTAGCCGCAGAAAGCTGGTGACGACGGAAATCAGCACTAAACCAATGGCAATCGCACGCATTACCTGTGGCCTCAAATTCCTAATCCTCCTGAATGGATGACACTTTTCTTTGATATGTGGGAGATGCCCTGCAATCCTAGTTTTGGCTGCCCGAAGTGTCAACATTTTACTCTCGATGAACTATACTTTTGCTCGAATCTCATCGGCACTATCAAATACAAACTCAAACTGGATTTCGTCAATGAACTCAACAAAGCGAAACTTTCTCAAGGTTGCGACAACAGCGGCTTTAGGCTCGGCAATTGAACATTCCGCGCTTACTCAAACAATGTCTGCGAGTCCATTTGCTGGCACGTTTTGCTTATTCTCCAAACATCTGCCGTCAATGAATTGGCAGCAACTGGCTCAAGCGGTGAAAAAAATGGGCTTCGGCGGAATTGATCTGACCGTGCGCCCAGGCGGTCACGTCTTGCCTGAACGAGTCGCAGAAGATTTGCCCAAAGCCTTCGCCTCAATCAAAACTGAAGGTTTGTCGGTTCCGATGATTACAACCGGCCTGACTTCGGCCAATGACCCGACGGCGAAACCGATTCTCAGCACTGCTGGCAAGCTCGGCATTCCGTTTTACAAATCCGGTTATTACAAATACCAGTTCAAGGATGTTCGCCGAGAACTGGAAAAATTCGGCGCTGATTTCACCGGATTGATCGAAGCTGGCAAACAAGCTGGCGTGCAATGCGGCTTTCACAACCATGAAGGTTACATTGGCGCTCCACTTTGGGACGTGGCGCCGGTGATTGATCGGCTTGATCCGAAATGGGCTGGTTATTATTTCGACGTGCGCCACGCCGTTGTCGAAGGTGGCGGCGCTGGCTGGAAGATTACGACTAATCTGGTTGCGCCTCGTTTGAAGATGATCGCCGTCAAAGATTTTTACTGGGAAAAATCCGCCAAAGGCTGGTACATACAGAACTGTCCGCTTGGCGAAGGAATGGTGGATTGGCGGCAATACTTCAAGCTGTTGCGTCAGGCAAATTTTCACGGCCCGGTGTCGCTGCATCTGGAATATGAAATTCCGGGAGAGAACGCGGCAGCCAAAGAAGAAAACACGATTGTTGCAATTCAACGCGATCTGCAATTTTTGAAAGCAGGCATTGCAGAGGCATACAAATGACCATCCATTCTCGCCGTAATTTCCTGCGAACTTCTGCATTCACTTCCACCGGACTGGCTTTCGGCGGAATCGTTTTGGGCAAAACAACCGATGTCGCCATCGAAGAACTGAGCTTCAGTTACGAAGAACATCTTTACCGCGCGCCTTACAAATTTGGTGGAGTTCCCGTTGATCGAGCGACGCTGATTAACGTCAATGTCACTGTCAAAACTCGCAGCGGCAAAACGGCCAAAGGATTTGGTTCGATGCCGCTGGGCAATGTCTGGTCATTTCCTTCGCGCGAAATGCCTTACGCTACGACGCTCGGCGCGATGAAGGTGCTGGCCGAACGCATCGCCAAAATCACTCGCAGTTACAACGAATTCGGCCATCCGATTGACATCAACTTCGCTCTGGAACCCGATTACCTGAAAGCCGCCGCTGAAGTCTCGAAAGAGTTGAAGCTCACTGCGCCGATTCCAAGGCTCTGCATGTTGGTGACGGCCAGCGCCTTTGACGCAGCGATTCACGACGCTTTCGGAAAATTGCACGGGCGGAACTGTTATCAAACTTATGGCCGGGATTTGATGACGCACGATCTGTCGCAATATCTGAACAAAGATTTCAAAGGCGAATTTCCGGTTCAATACATTCTGACCAAACCCAAGCCGCGCGTGGCGATGTTTCATTCAGTTGGTGGAGCCGACGCCGTTTCGCCATCCGAACTCAGCCAGCGCATCAACGACGGAATGCCGGAAACTCTGGCCGAATGGATCAAGTTCAACGGTCTGACGCACATCAAGATCAAACTGCAAGGCGAAGATTTGCGCTGGGACATCGAACGCACTGTGAACATTGATCGCGTCGCTTCTGAAACTCGCCCGAAAACAAACTGGCAATACTGCGCGGATTTCAACGAACGCTGCCCGAATGTTGATTACGTGCTGGAATACTTGCGAAAGGTGAAAGAGCAAACTCCGCAAGGCTTCAATCGAATTTTGTATCTGGAGCAGCCGACGGCGCGTGACCTGCAATCGAATCGTCAGAACGTCATGCATCAGGCGAACAAGTTGCGACCTGTGTTGATTGATGAATCGTTGGTGGATTTGGAAACGCTTTTGCTGGCGCGCGAGATGGGTTACACAGGCGTTGCGCTCAAAGCTTGCAAAGGCCAATCGCATGCAATGGTGATGGCGACGGCGGCTCAGAAGTACAAGATGTTTTTGTCCGTACAGGATTTGACTTGTCCGGGCGCGTCGCTGCTGCATTCGGTTGGCATAGCGGCTCACGTTCCGGGAGTTGCCGGAGTCGAAGCCAATGCCAGGCAATACATGCCTGCGGCGAACAAACCCTGGGAAGCTCGTTTTCCCGGAATTTTCAAAGTCAACGATGGCGCTTTCCGAACTGCCAGTTTGAATCGCCAAGGACTGGGCGTAACTGAGCCGTAACCGGCAACGGCGTTCTGCCGTAATAGACCGCGAACTTCATTTGCCAATCCGGCATTTCGATAAACTGAAAATCACAGGAATAAGCATGAACCTTTTTCGCAAAGGGATTACCCCGAACTTTACCTTTTGCCTGATGGCGACGCTGGTCGTTTGCTGTTTTTTCAGCGCGGCTTGTTCGCGCGGAAATGCCAGCACAACAAAAGAAACCGCGCCTGCTGAGGCAAAAACCAAACTGAAAGTCCATTTGGCCGAAGTTGAACAACAGCCGCATCAGCGATTGGTTGAAGCCGTTGGCTCGCTGTTCGCTCACGATGAAGTCATTGTCAGTTCCGAAGCCGAAGGCCGAGTCGAAGAAGTTTTTTTCGATGTTGGCGACAGAGTTTCAAAAGGCCAGGTTCTGGCACGAGTTTCCCCGGTTGAAATGCAATTGACAGTTGAACAACAAAAAGCTGCGCTGGCTCAGGCTCGCGCGCGTTTGGGTTTGCGCGGCGAAGATTCTGAATTGAAAGATGTAAACCAGGCCGCTGAAGTCAAAAAAGCCGCAGCCGATTTGTCCGACGCTGAGCAACGTTATCGTCGCGCAGCCAGTTTGCTGGAAACCGGCGTCATCCCGCGCCAGCAATACGACGAAGCCGAGGCGCGTTTTCAGGCAGCAAAGGCAACTCATTCATTGGCGGTTCAACAAGTCGAAAACCTTCGCGCGGCGATGCAGCAGAATCAGGCTTCGCTGAATCTGGCCAGCAAGCGTTTGCGCGATGCCCAGATTCGAGCACCGTTTTCCGGCCACATCAAAGCTCGGCTGGTGACGGTTGGCCAATTTCTGAAAGTGCAAACGCCTGTCATGGAACTGGTCAATGTTGATCCGTTGCGCGTGCGTTTGAACGTGCCAGAGAAAATGACTCCGTGGGTGAAGGTTGGCCGCAACGTGACCATCACGCTCGAAGCTTTTCCAGGACGCGAATTCACTGCGCGCATCACTCGCATCAATCCGGTGGTGGATGAAAAGACGCGCACTTTTGAAATCGAAGGAGCGGTTGCCAATCCGCGCAATGAATTGAAACCCGGTTCCTTTGTCAAAGCTGTGATTCCTTCAGACAAGACGGACTCGATTCTGACCATTCCTGAAAAAGCCGCCGTTTATTTGTTCGGTGCGTACAAAGTTTTCGTCGTCGAAAACGGCAAGTTGAAAGAGCGCGAAGTCCGCCCCGGCGATAAGTTTGGCGACCGGCTGGAAATCATCGAAGGCTTAAAGCCCGGCGAAAAAATCGCGCTCAGTGACGGCGGCCAACCTTTGAAAGACGGCGCTGAAATCGAAGTCATCCAATAAATCCCGCCGCAGATTTCGCGGATAAACGCTGATTTGAATCAACGGATAAGCGTTGAAAGATGACTCTGAAATCGAAGTCATTTCGGTGGACTCCGGCAATAAATCCCGCCGCAGATTTCGCGGATAAACGCTGATTTGAATCATCTGCGTTTGTCTGCGTTTATCGGCGGCCAGTTTCTCCAAACACACTAAACATCATGACTCTTGCTGAAGTTTGCGTTCGTCGCCCTGTGTTTTCCGTCATGCTTATCGGCTTTTTGGTCGTGCTGGGCATCTTTTCGTTCCGAGATTTGGGCGTTGATTTGTTTCCGAAAGCCGATCCTGCGACGGTCTTCGTCAACGTGCGATTGCCAGGAGCTTCGCCGGAAGAAATGGTCACGCAAATCGTGCTGCCAATCGAAGACGTGGTCTCGACCATCAGCGGCATTGACGAATTGCGCGTTCGCACGCTGGAAGGCATGGCGCAATTCACTGTGCAGTTCGTATTGGAACGCAGCGTTGAAGAAGCCGCTCAGGATGTGCGCGAAAAAGTTGCCGGAGCCATGCGGCGCTTGCCGCCGAACACTCTGCCGCCAGTCATTCAAAAAGCCGACCCTGATTCCGAACCGGTTATGTCGCTGGCCATCGCCAGCGAACGCAGCCTGCGCGAAACGACTGAAATCGCCGACAAGCAAATCCGCCGCGTTTTGGAAACCGTGGATGGCGTCGGCGAAGTTTCGATGAGCGGCGGTCAGGAACGACAGATTCACATTTACTGCGACGCCGAAAAGCTCAGCGCCTACGGCATTACGGTCAATGATGTCGAAAGCGCCATTCGTGAAGAAAATGTCGAATCTCCGGGCGGGCGCATCGTCCGCGACAACAACGAGCTCGGCGTGCGAACGATGGGGCGCATTGACGCAACTTCGCAGTTCAGCGACATCATCATCAAAAACATAGGTGGCGCTCCGATTCGCGTCAAAGACATTGGCCGCGTCGAAGACGGAGTTGCCGAAATTCGCTCCGCCGCTTTCATCGAAGGCAAACCATCCGTGCTGCTTGAAATCCGCCGCCAGTCAGGAACCAATACCGTCAAGATCATTGACAACATCAAAGCCAGGCTTGAGCAGATCAAAAAAGAATTGCCCGAAGGCTTCAACCTGCGCACCACACGCGACCAATCGGTTTTCATTCGCGCTTCGATCACTTCGCTGGAAGAACACTTGCTGCTCGGCAGTTTGCTGGCCAGCCTGATTGTCTGGTTGTTCATACGCAATCTTCGTTCGGTGATTATCGCTGCGGTGGCCATTCCGACTTCGGTCATCGCCACCTTCACGTTGATGAAGGCGCTGGATTTCACGCTCAACAACATGACTTTGCTGGCGTTGACGCTGGCCGTTGGCATAGTGATTGACGACGCCATCGTCGTGCTGGAAAACATTTACCGCTACATCGAAGAAAAAGGTTACACGCCGTTTCAAGCCGCGATTGACGGTACGAAAGAAATCGCGCTGGCTGTCATAGCGACGACGATTTCGCTGGTCATCATCTTCGTGCCGATTGCGTTTATGACCGGCTACGCGCGGCGATACGTTTACCAGTTTGGCTGGACGATGGCTTTTGCAATTCTGGTTTCGATGTTGGTGTCGTTTACGCTGACGCCAATGCTCAGCGCGCGATTGCTTCGCAGCAAAGAAGACGAAGAGAAGAAAACGCACCACGCTCATAAAGATTCAAAAGCTTCAGGTTTGTTTCACTGGCTGGATCGCGGTTACGGCTGGATGCTGGAACTGTCGCTGCGCCATCGCACGATTTTCATTTTGCTTTGCCTGGCAGTGTTTGCCACGACGTTTCCGCTGGCTTCGCGCGTTGGCCGCGACTGGATTCCGCCCGACGATCAAAGCGAGTTGATGATCTCGCTGGACGTTCCCGAAGGCAGTTCGTTGCAAAACACTGTGGAAATCATTCAGGACGCTGCTGGCAAGATGAGAGAGATTGACGGCGTTGATTATGTAGTGCCGCAGGTTCCGCCCGAAGGCCGAATGAACCATTCGCACATTTACGTCAAGCTGGTGGACATCACCAAGCGAAAAAAGAGCAACATTGATATTGCGGGCGAGTTGCGAAAACTGCTGGCCGATTACCGCAACATGCGTTATCGCGTGAACATTCCTTCGGCTTTGGGCGGAGGCGGCGAAGCTTCGTTTTATCCGATTCGCGGCAGCCTGCTCGGCCCGGATTTCAATCAAGTCGTCGAATTGGCCAAGCAAGGCGCAGCCGAAATGAAAAAGAATCCCGGCTTGGTGGACGTTGAGCCAGGTTTGAATCTGAACATGCCCGAATACCAGGTGAAGGTTGATCGGCAAAAAGCTTCAGACCTTGGCGTTCGCGTCGCCGACGTAGCGCGCGCCGTGCGCCTGATGTTTTCCGGCGACGACGAAATTTCGACCTACAAAGAAGGTGATGAACAATATCTGGTGACGATGCAGTTGTTGCCCGAACAGCGCAACAATCCGGATATGCTGGCGCGGTTGATGATTCCATCGGCGAAACTTGGCCAGACTCGTTTGGACAATCTGGCGACGATCACGCGCGGAGCCGGCCCTTCCCGCATTGAGCGATTGAACCGGCAATTCCAGGTTGGCTTGAACTCGAACCTGAAACCCGGCACAGCACTGGACGAAGGCGCGAGAGTCACGACCGAAGCCATCAGCCGTTTGAATTTGCCGCCGGGTTACAAATTTCAGTTCTTCGGCCAGGTCAAACAGTTGGAAGAAACGACAGCCAATCTGATTATCACGTTTCTGCTGGCTTCGATCTTTATGTACATGGTTTTGGCGGCGCAATTCGAAAGCTTTCTGCATCCGATGATAATCATGCTCAGTCTGCCGCTTTCGATTCCGTTTGCGTTGTTTTCGCTGTGGAGCACTGGGCGTTCGCTGAATCTGTGGAGCGCGCTCGGTGTGCTGCTGCTGCTCGGCATCGTCAAGAAAAACGCCATCCTGCAAATTGATTACACCAACCAGCTTCGCCGCGAAGGTGTGCCGTTGCGAGAAGCCATCATCAAAGCGAACCACGTTCGGTTGCGACCGATCTTGATGACCACGTTTTCGATTGTCGCGGGATTGATTCCGACGGCTGTCGGCATTGGCGCAGGAGCGGCTCAGCGTTCAGCCATTGCCGTGACGATCATCGGCGGGCAGACGCTGTGCTTGTTGTTGACCTTGCTGGTAACTCCGGTGGCGTATTCGCTGCTGGCCGGACTGGAAGGCGCGAGCTTGTTCGCCAAGATCAATGCCGGGCTGTCGGCAGCGAAGGCGAGCGTGACCAAAATGCTCTTTTAATGCGGCATCACTTTGTTGGGCATGAGTGAAGAACTTTCAGCGTAACGGATCAAAAGGGCAAAGACTCAAAAGGAGGTTTTGAGAGAAGAAACTGCATCTTATCTCCAAAATTCTCTGCACCTTTGATCCTTCGCCCTTTTGTATTGAGACGCTTTTTCATCCCGTCTCAAATGAGTCAAAAAGAAATTACATTGCCAAAGCAATTTCACCCCGAATGGATTTCAGAAAGAGCGCGACATCTTCGGACTGTTTGATCTCGCCTTTGTGGCAGGCTTCCCAGAACAAATTGATGGTTTCGGCTGCGCTCTGTTCGTCGTCGTGAGTGCTGAGACAGATGGTGCTGCCTTTGTTCAGGCTGACGCAGCTTCGATACTGACCGGTGCCGTACTGACGCACGACACATGCGATAACTTGATTTAGCGTAAACATGATTTTCACTCCTTGAAATGGAAAGCGACGAATAGTGAATCCGTGAAACTCCGGCTACATCTTTCGTCGTCGTTGTTTTTGTCAAAATGTTGATTGATTGTTTGAAATGCGATGACTGATCGCGGTGAGTTAGACGTTGCCCAAGGGTCTTAGTTTCAAAAAAAATTCGGACGGTTTCGATCTGTTCCAATCCCCAAATTTTTGATTTAGTATGCGCCCGAAACGCAGAAGACACAGAGCGTTCACCGCCACGAACGCTTCCTATCCACAACTTGAACTCGCAACTTGAGTCCATCTTTCAAAAGGAGAGAAGTCCATGAAAGTTTATTCGACACAGGAGATCAGAAACCTGGGCATTGTAGGTCACGGCGACGCTGGGAAAACCTCCCTCGTCGCCGCAATGCTATTTGCGACTGGCGTTACCAATCGCCTGGGAAAAGTTGATGATGGAACCACCACCACCGATTACGACGAAGAGGAAATTGCCCGCAAAATCAGCCTCAATCTTTCTACTGCCTACACCGAACACAAAGGAGCGAAAATCAATTTCGTTGATTCACCCGGTTACGCTGCGTTCATCGCGCATGCTCGCCCGGCGCTCAGAGTTTGCGAAACCGCGATGTTTGTCGTGGATGGCGTGACAGGCGTTGGAGTGCAGACTGAAAAGGCTTGGGAATATGCCGACGAACTCAACCGCGCCCGTCCGCGCTTCATCGTGGTCAACAAACTGGACAAAGAGCGCGCGGATTTCGGCACGGTCTATAACTCGTTGCGCGAAACTTTCGGCAATAGCTGCATTCCGCTGACCTTGCCCATCGGCACTGAGAAAAACTTTCGTGGCGTGGTGGATGTCATTCACATGAAAGCGTACGAGTTCGATGCCAACGGCAAACCGAAAGAAATCCCCATCCCGGATGATGGGCGCGGATACATTGACGAAACTCACGAGCGATTGATCGAAGCCGTCGCCGAATCCGACGATTCCCTGATGGAGCATTTTTTCGATGCAGGCACGTTGACCGACGAAGAATTCTTGAACGGATTGAGAAAAGCGATCATCAACAAAAACCTGACGCCGGTGTTTGCCGTGTCGTCAGCGAATATGATCGGCATTACGACTTTGCTGGATGCTGTTGTTGATTACGCACCGAACCCGTCTGATCTGGGCGGCGTTAAAGCTCACGCCGGAGTTGATCCGGCCTCTGACGACGTGGTGCGAAACGTCGGTGACAGCGAATTCCCTGCGGCGTATGTCTTCCGCACCGTAGTAGAAAATTTCGGCAAGATCACGGTCTTGAAAATCTGGTCAGGCGTGGTGAAATCCGATGCGACGCTGCAAAACGTTAGCAAGAGTTCGGCGGAACGGCTTGGCCCATTGCACGTTATGCAAGGCAAGGCGCTGGAGAAAATCACCGAAGCTCACGCTGGCGACATCATCGCCGTCACCAAGTTGAAAGACACCACGACAGGCGACACTCTGGCCGACAAGGCTTCGCAGATTTTTTATGACCAAGTTAAATACCCCGAAGCCGCCATCCATTTCGCCATCGAACCGAAATCCCGCGCCGATGAAGACAAACTGTCCGGCGCGATTCACAAACTGGTGGAAGAAGACCCGCTGTTGCATTACACGCGCAACGCCGAAACCAAAGAATTCGAGCTTGGCGGCAGCAGCCAACAACACATAGAAACCGTGGTCGCCAAGCTCAAAAACCGCTATCACGTAGAAGTGACGTTGCATCAGCCGAAAGTTCCTTACCGCGAAACAATCAAATCGCGCGTCGAAGTTCAGGGCCGTCACAAGAAACAAACCGGCGGTCGCGGCCAGTTCGGCGATTGCAAGTGCATATTCGAACCGTTGCCGCGCGGCGGCGGATTCGAGTTCGTGGACAAAATTTTCGGCGGAGCAATTCCGCAGAACTATCGCCCGGCTGTGGAAAAAGGAATTAGAGACTCTGCCGTTCGTGGCGCTTTGGCCGGTTATCCTCTGGTGGATTTCCGCGTCGAACTGATTGACGGCTCTTATCACAATGTGGATTCCGACGACCTGTCGTTCCAGATGGCAGGCCGCAAAGCCTTCAAAGCGATGATCGAAAAAGCTCGCCCGACTTTATTGGAACCGGTCATGAAAGTGGAAGTCGTCGTTCCGCAAGAATGCGCCGGAGACATTATGGGCGACTTGAATTCCCGGCGTGGCCGCATTCAGGGCATGGATTCCAAAGGCAACAACCAGATCGTCAAAGCTGAAGTTCCGATGTCTGAAATGTTGACTTATCCGCAGACGCTGAATTCGATCACCAGTGCGCGCGGCTCCTATCACATGGAGTTTTCTCACTACGACGAAGCACCCGCTCACATCTCGCAAAAGATCGTTCAAGACGCGATGGCCGAAGGGCGTGTGCGGAAAGAAGAAGAAGACTAACCAAAACCAAAATGCTTTAGGCCAAGCTCCGGTCAACAACACAAAATGCTGTTGGCCGGATCATCCTTAAACTTGGCTCTTTCAAAACAGAGCAGCGTTCGGAAATAGCCAACACTCAACCAATATCCATGTCTCAAATCAGTGGTTTGTCATAGGGGTGATTATGAGATTTATTTTTGACTACATCCTCGGCACATTCTCGCAATATGGCTATGTAATAGCTAAATTCGGGACAATTATTTCGTCAATTTTCAACGCCATCAGATGGTTTTTTGCTTGGAAGACGGAAAAAGAAAAGCGAATGAACCAAGGCTTTTCCGGTTTGGTTGATTGGGAGAAACCAGCGGAAGGCAAAGGTTACAAAATATACGGATGGGGAATAGGGTCCCTACTCTTCCTTTCCATTGCAGGGTTCTGGGTTTACAGCGATTATCTGGATAATACTCAAACGCCTGTTTCAGTGGTAAGGAGCTATTACAACAATATTCGCATTGGCAACTATTTTAAGGCGTTGGAAATGCTTGCTCCCGAACTGAGAAGGAATAAAAGCATTGAGCAATTACAGAACGAATGGAAAGCCTATAGCGGGGTACAGCTCTGCAATATCAAAGCTAGCCAGCCAACCGACACACGAGCCGTCTTGATTTGCGATTTATTGGTAACCGCAAGAAGCAATAATAGAAAAAAGGCGATCAGTATCTCAGTAATAGTTTCAAAAGCGTCTACAGACGATGAATGGGAAATCTACTATATGGGCAACTACAACGATATACCGTCGCCTTCAAGCTGTGCGGTTGAAATTGAAAACTGAAAAGACAGATGAACTTCGGATGTAATCGGCGCTAATTCAAAACCTCTTTGACCTTGGCTCCAATGTCGGCAGGGCTTTTGACGACATGAATGCCGGCGGCGGTCATGGCTTTCATTTTTTCATCTGCGGTTCCTTTGCCGCCGGAAATGATGGCTCCGGCGTGCCCCATACGTCGTCCCGGAGGAGCCGTCTGGCCGCAAATGAATCCGACAACAGGTTTTTTGACGTTGGCTTTGATGTATTCAGCGGCTTCTTCTTCGGCGCTGCCGCCGATTTCGCCGATCATCACTATGGCGTCGGTGTCCGGGTCGTTGTTGAACAATTCGACAGCGTCTTTTTGAGTCGTGCCGATAACCGGATCGCCGCCAATGCCGATGCAAGTGGATTGACCGATGCCAAGCGCCGTCAGTTGCCCGACGGCTTCATAAGTCAACGTGCCGGAACGGGAAACGACGCCGACGCGGCCTTCCAGATGTATGCGCGCAGGCATAATGCCGACTTTGCACTTGCCGGGAGAAATCACGCCGGGGCAATTCGGGCCGATCAAACGAACTCCGCGCGCCTGAACGTAATGAAATGCCTTGACCATATCCAGCGCAGGAATTCCTTCGGTGATGCAGACGATCAAATCAACGCCTGCCGCGGCAGCTTCCATAATCGCGTCGGCGGCAAACGGCGGCGGAACGTAAATCACCGTCGCATTCGCGCCAGCCTGTTTGACCGCGTCGGCGACGGTGTTGAAAACCGGAAAGCCTTCGTGAGTGGTGCCGCCTTTGCCGGGCGTCACGCCGCCAACGATGTTGGTTCCGTAATCGCGCATTTGCAGCGCGTGAAAAGTTCCTTCCTTACCAGTAAGACCTTGAACAATAAGACGAGAATTTTTATCAACCAGAACGCTCAAAGCGGTTCCTCCGAATGAACAGATCAAGCTGGCTGCCTGCTCTGCTTTAGATTTTGAAGTGATTTGAAAGAGGGCGCAGCATAACACAGCGATTTCACGCTGCCAAAACTTCGACACGTCATTGCGGAACCTGCTTCAACGATTCAGTCGCAAGCCGTTTTACTTCCGCATCGGAATCGTTGGTGGCCGCTTCCTGCAAAGCTTCGCGTGCGCCAGTGAAGCCAATTTTGCCGATCCAGGTTGCCGCCCAGCGACGCAACACAGGATTGTTGCTCTGTTTCATAATGGCCATCATTTCCGTCTGGCCGTTGCGAGTGTTTTTCAATTCCAGCATCGTCTGTTCGGCCAGCGCACGTATGTTGGCGTGTTTACTGCTGAGAAAGTCGAACAAAAACAGAATGGACTTGCGTGAATGGCTGACATCTTTCAACTGGCAAGCCGTCAAAATTGCCGCACAGCGCAATCGCATATCTTCGTCTTCAGAGATGTCGGCTCCGCTCGGATTAGCAACTTGATTGACGACAGCATTGCGCCCTTTGAAGCCGGGAAATGAAGCCAGCGCACTGACCATCGCTCGTTTCACTTCAAAAGCTTGGTCACCAAGCATGTCAATCATCGGTTGAACCGAATCCTGATCGCCAAGTTTTCCCAACGCTTCGGCAGCGGCGACCCGAACGGCAGTTTCTTTGTCGCCCAGCAAATCAAGCAGCGGATCCACTGCGCGTTTGTCACAAGCCTGACTGAGTTGTTGCGCCGCCTGAATACGCGCTTTGGCGTCCTGGCTTTTCAACGCGGCAACGGCTTTGGCGACGGCATCATCGGCAGCGGTTCCTGTTGCCAGCGACTGACAAGGTTCGTAAATCGGCAACGATTTGACCGGCGTTGACTGAGCTTTCGCGCAAGCGACGCCTGACCAAAGCCAAACCGACAAACACCCAATCAAAATTATTTTGTAGCGATCAAAACGATTCATAAGATTTACCGTCCACTGTCTTCAGGCTCCCGACGATTCAAGATCACGCTACCGTATCCGGGTTTTGCGGCGTCAGCAGTTTCATCGCCCGCGAAGCGTGAGCGACGGCAATTACCATGTCGCTGACCGATTTGCTGTGCCAGAACATGTGCGGCTGCATATCGGTGGCTCGCAGCTTGACCAGATATTCGTAAAGCAGTTGTTCGCCAGCCGCCAGGCGACCTTTTTGAACCGGAGTCAGCGTGAAAAGTTTATGCAACAACGCATAGTTAATCGCTTCCAGGGCGTGCCCCAACATTCTGATCTGGAACCGGTATCGCATCACTTCCAGCGTGTTGGCTGGCGCCGG
Organism: uncultured Acidobacteriota bacterium; assembly: GCA_902825875.1. GTDB lineage: Bacteria > Acidobacteriota > Blastocatellia > RBC074 > RBC074 > RBC074. The sequence goes on along the minus strand of CADECP010000001.1, from coordinate 228,803 downwards.
CCCGCGCGAAGCGATTCTGCCACCCTGTCCTTCGACAGCCAGACGGTTGATCAAAGTCGGATCGGCCTTGGCTGCGTTGGCTTCGAAATCAATCGCTGCCGAATCGCCTTTCAAGCGCAACAACACATTGTCCATCAGTCTGGTGAGCCGAAGTTGTAGATTGTTTTCTTTATAACCTTGCTTCAAGCACGAAAAATAGCTGTAAACGTTGTGCATTCCCGCGCAACTGTATTTGGCAATCGCTTGCCGAAATACCAGGGATTCAACTTCGCCGTTGGCAACCGTGTCATGAATTTCCTCGCACATACCTTCATAAACGTTCAGCGTTTTATCAATCACGTCCGACAGGTTGATGGTTTCACCGTAGGCATTTGTCCATGTTGGCTGCGACGACGGAACCATAATCGAAAAAGCAATCAGTCCCCAAGGCAGATGCTGTCCCAGCAAACTAGGTTCATATCGGTCAAAATTCTGCGGATCGAACCGAAACAGGGCTTTGGCGCTTTCGCCCAGATCACGCAACGTGTAACGATTGCCTCCAACCGTAATGGGTTGATCCAGACTGACGCCTGCTTCCAGAAAGGTTTTCAGAAAACTGTTCTGGTGGACTTCGGCTTCACGCGAAAAATACACGTATCGTTTGCCGTTCACGACAGTTTCAGCCGCAAAGCGAGAACAAACGTAATCCACCGCCAGCGTTCCGTCATTCAATTTGAAGTTTTTGCCGAACGCGCGAATGCAGTGAATAAGCGCCGAAGCGTTGTTCAATTCGCGCGCGAAATGGCTGACAAATTCATCGGCGGCGCGCACGGCGTTTTGGTAATTCGCTTCCAGCGTGATCGGCGGCAACGGTTTGCCCGTTGCCAAATTTGGCGTGGGTGAAACCGCAGGCGTAGCGGTCGAACCGTCTCCAAACCATCCGGCGTTGTACCCGACAGCGCCGACGGCCAACGCTCCCACTCCGCCCAATCCCAAAATGACAAACTTGCGTTTGCTCTTGTCGGGTTGAACCACAGGAGCTTTGCCCTTGGGCGTGGTCTTCGTTTTGCTCATTGATAAAAACCTCTGGAATCTTTCGGTGAAGTTGTCGCAATCGCGACTGCGTAGGCAACAGGCGGGCAAAGTAAACGATGGTTTCTCATTAATCAAGCAGGCGGTGTTGCTGCAAAATCAGCGCCAAAAATGGGTTGTAGTTTTCTGCTGCGGCTTGGAGTAAGCTCAAAAAGAAGAACTTTTTCGGGAGAATAAGCTGGCGAATGAACACAAAAAAGATCAAACGAATTTGCGTTTTTTGCGGATCGAGCAGCGGCAAACAGGAAGTTTATGCGGAACAGGCACGCGCACTCGGTCAGACAATGGCGACCAACAATATCGGGTTAGTTTTCGGTGCAGGCGGAATCGGGTTGATGGGAACCGTCGCCGATGCCGTCATCGCTTCAAAGGGCCAAGTGATTGGCATCATTCCTTATGCACTGGCGACCAAAGAACGCGCTCACCCGGCTGTCGAAATGCGCGTGGTCAACACCATGCACGAACGTAAAGCGATGATGGCGGATTTATCCGATGCATTTATCGCCATGCCGGGCGGGTTCGGCACGTTTGAGGAACTGCTGGAAATCATCACTTGGGGGCAACTCGGCATTCATCAAAAACCGATTGGCTTGCTGAACGTCGCCGGTTATTACAATCCGCTGTTGGCGATGATTGACCGCGCCGTTGAAGAAGGCTTCATCCTGCCGCGTTACCGCGACTTGATCGTCGTGGCCTCAAACGCTGAAGCCTTGCTCGAAAAACTATTCGGCTACCAACCGTTGGAAGGAATCGTGAAATGGATTGAAATGAGCGAGACGTAAACAACGTCTCGCTTCAGTTTTTAGCTGACGCCAGACTCTTTGATTTCCAACGTGCCTGCCTCCGCGTCCAACATTGCCGTCACGCCCAACGGCAAGGTCAGTTGATCTTCGACGTGGCCAATCGTCAGCCCTGAAAGCACCGGCACTTTCAAGCCTCCCAAAATCGAATCCAGCACTTCGCCCAGCGAAAACCCAGCCGCAACAAACGGTTTGTAATCGTTTGGCGTACATCCAACGCAGTCGCCAAAGATGATTCCGGCGGCCTGATCCAGCTTCCCTGCCAATCGCAATTGCGTCAGCATTCGATCAATACGGTACGGCTCTTCACCAATGTCTTCCAAAAACAGAATGGCTCCGCGCGTGTCTATCTCGTAAGGAGTTCCCATCGTAGTCGAAATCAGCGTCAGGTTTCCGCCAACCAACCGCCCCGTAGCCTTGCCCGGTCGAATCGTCCGCAGCAGATACTTTGGCCGCAGCGTGTTCGATTCCGGCGGGTTCGTCACCGTTCCAACCGGCGCAGCGTCGAACACGGCTTTGCGAAAATGCTTTTGTGTGTAATCAGTCAGCGCCGAAAATACATTTGGCCCGTGAAAAGTCACCAAACCCGTTCGTTTGTGAATCGCCAGATGCAGCGCCGTGATGTCGCTGTAACCGGTGAAGACTTTCGGATTGCGGCGAATCAAGTCGTAATCAATCCCGTCCAGCAATTGCGGAGCGCCGTAACCGCCCTGAATCGGAAACACGCCTTTGACTTCAGGGTCACGAAACATAGCGTGCAAGTCTTCTAACCGTTGTTCGACGGGATTGCCGAAATAGCCTGACTTTTGGCCTATGTGTTTGCCCCATTTCACCTTCAAGCCAAAATGCTTGATCGTGCGTTCGACCAGCGCCAGCCGGTCAGGGTTCGTCGCCGGAGTCGAAGGCGTGATGACTCCGACGGTGTCGCCGGGTTTCAAACGCGGCGGGCGAATCAACTGTGAATTGGATTGAGCTTCATTCGAAACAGTAAACGCAGACGTAGCCAAACCTGTGGCCACAGTTGAAATAAAATTTCTTCGATCCATATTTTGAAAGTCCTTTGGTTGAATTGGCATCGTCGTGCGGCTGTGGTTCAATCGCCGCCGAACTCAGTTCACACTATTCAACAAATGACACGATTCATCAACGAAGAATTTTATCGCCATTACGCTGACCCCTGGCTGATGGACAAACTCTGGGCGCAAGGCTGGCGTCATTTCGGCGGATACTTTTTTCGCTATTCGATTGCCCATTACGATGGTGGAGCGCAAACCGTCGTCCCGTTGCGAATCAAGCTGTCTGAATTTGAACCCTCTCGCAGCCAAAAACGTGCGCTGAGCCGAAACCAGGATTTGAAAGTAGTCATTCGCCCTTCGATCATTGATGATTTCAGGCGGCAGCTTTTCAATCGTCACAAACAACGATTTGATCACAACGTGCCGGACTCGATTAACGATTTTATGTCCAGCCTGCCGGCGAGTCTGCCTTGTACCAACAAGGAAATTGATGTGTTTGCCGGCGACCGTTTGATCGGCATCAGTTTTTTAGACATTGGCCAGACTTCGACTTCTTCGGTTTACGCGATGTTTGAACCCGAAGAATCCAAACGTAGTCTGGGCATTTTCATGATCTTGCAAGCAATCCAGTATTCCCGCGAATTGGGTTGCAGCTTTTATTACCCAGGTTACGCTTATCGCGGGCCGTCGTTTTACGATTACAAGAAAAACTTTGCTGGCTTGGAAAGCTACGATTGGCAGAAAGGCTGGCAGACTTACAACTTCGAAACAAAAGAGGCAAAAGAAGAATGAGCAAAATTCGCTGGGGAGTGCTGAGCACTTCCAAATTCGCCCAAAACAAAATCATGCCTGCGGTCAAACACTGCCAACACGCTGAAATCACCGCCATCGCTTCGCGCGATTTGAGCAACGCTCAGCAAGCAGCAGCACGGTTCGGCTTTCCGAAAGCTTACGGTTCGTATGAAGAATTGCTCGCCGATGCTGAGATTGACGCCATCTACAATCCAATGCCGAATCACTTGCACGTTGATTGGTCAATCAAAGCTTTGCAGGCAGGCAAGCACGTGCTTTGCGAAAAACCGATTGGCCTGAGTTCCGCCGAAGGCCAACGACTGGTTGACGCGGCCAGCCAACATACGAATCTGAAAATCATGGAAGCGTTTATGTATCGGCTGCACCCGCAATGGCAGCGAGCGAAGCAGTTGGTTGACGAAGGCAAAATCGGCCAGTTGCGGACGATTCAATCTTTCTTTTCGTACTTCAACACAGACGCCAACAACATCCGCAACAAAGCCGACATCGGCGGCGGAGGCATGATGGACATTGGCTGTTACAACGTTTCGCTCTCGCGCTTTATCTTTGGAGCCGAGCCGAAGCGCGTGTTGGGCATAGCCGAATTCGATCCGCAGTTTCACACCGACCGATTGGCTTCAGGCGTGTTGGATTTCGGAAACGGAACCGCGACGTTCACTTGCTCAACTCAGCTTTCGCCTTATCAGCGCGTAAACATTTTCGGCACTGAAGGCCGAGTGGAAATCGAAATCCCATTCAATGCTCCGCCGGATAAGCCCTGCAAAATGTGGCATCAAGCAGGAGATAAGATCGAAGAAATCGTCTTCGACATTTGCGACCAATACACGATTGAGTTCGATGAATTTTCTTTGGCTGTGTTGAATGACACGGCTGTGCCGACTCCGTTGGAAGATGCTGTGGCGAATATGAAAGTGATTGAAGCGGTGTTTGAAAGCTCGAAATCGGGTGGCTGGGTTTAATTTCCACACTCATCCATCCATCGCTTTGCGATGGATGGATGAGTGTGAGGTTTATTTCCTGACAGTCGGATACTGAATGCCAAGTTGTTCCAGATAGGTTTTGTACTTCGTCGAATCAAAGTAAAACTTCTTCAACTGCGGCGCGAACTTCTCCATCTTCTCTTTGTTCAAATCAACTGCGGGTTTATCGGTTGGGTTAATCAGCGGCTGATACTTGATGTCCTTGGTTTGGACGTTGGTGAAATACTCCCAAGCCTGTTTGACCTTTTCAGGCTGCAACAGGAAATCCAAAGCAGTCATCGCCTGCACCTTCGCTCCAGCGGTCGAGCCTTTGTGAGCAATCGGCGTAGCCATCGCAATCGCGTTTTCCCAACTGTGTCCAGGCAGATTTGGAATGTTCGCCGGATAGCGCAAATAAATCATCGGCACATTCCACGAAATGTCGCCGACATCATCAGAGCCTCCACCCATCACAACTTCTTTCGGCCCTTCCAAACCTTTCGGTTTGGTCTTCAATCCTTCGACTTTCGCACCGATTTCTTTTTGCAAAGCTTTGGCCAAGGTTTGATCGGCTTCGCTCCAGGTTGGCAAGCCGACGGCTTCGATGTTTTTCGCCGTAGCGTCGGCGACGACTTTGTTGAAGTGATTCGGCCAGGCTGAGCCAACTACGCGCTGAGTCACAGTCGTGCCGGTCATCATCGTTGCGCCTTCAGCCATCTTGTTGCCGAGTTCGTACAACTCTTTGATCTTCGGATAATCCAGTTCGCGGAAGTAATACCAAACCGAAGCCTGCGACGGCACGACATTAGGCTGATCGCCGCCGTTCGGGATGATGTAATGCGAACGCTGCTGCAACCGCAAATGCTCGCGGCGGAAGTTCCAACCGATGTTCATCAGCTCAACGGCATCCAACGCACTGCGGCCTGACCACGGAGCGCCAGCCGAATGCGCGGCTTTGCCGTGAAAAGTGTATTCCACCGAAACCAACCCGCTGTTACGCTCTGGCTGTCCCCAACTGACGGCGAAATCGTTGTCAACGTGCGAACCGAGCACTATGTCCACGTCTTTGAACAAACCTGCGCGGATAAAAAAAGCTTTGGCTCCGACCAGTTCTTCGGCGACGCCGGGCAGGATTTTCAACGTGCCGGAGATTTTGTTTTTCTCCATCAATTGTTTCAGCACCAACGCCGCCGTAATGTTCACAGCCATTCCCGAATTATGACCTTCGCCGTGACCGGGAGCGTCGGCGACAATCGGATCGTGATAGGCCACTCCCGGTTTTTGCGAAGCTCGCGGAATGCAATCAATGTCTGTGATGAATCCGATGACAGGCTTGCCGCTTCCCCACGTTGCCACCCAAGCCGTAGGCATTCCGGCAACTCCGCGCTCGACTTTGAAGCCCTGCTTTTCCAACACGCCAGTCAGGTATTTGCTGGTTTCGTATTCGTGAAAGCCGAGTTCGCTGAAGCTGAAAACCTGATCCACCATTTGTTGCGTGAAAGTTTGCAGCTTGTCCACTTCGGCGGCGGCTTGCTTCTTCAAATTGTCTGAATTGTTTTGAGCGATAGCAGGTTGAACAACAATCAATACAGCCAGTAAACACAGGGCGATTTTCTTCATGACAGAACCTCCGGGTTGAGTTTGGGAAAACGCGGGCATACTCGGATTGCCTAAAATCAAAGTCAAGTTGGCCATTTACTCTTTTGCTCCAACCGCACAAAATGGCGCCGCCACCCCAACAGCCAGGAGAAAGCCCATGGACGAAAATATCGTGTTGGAAAAGTCCTACAAGTTCGCTCTTCGCATCGTTCGTTTGTACAAACACCTTTGCGAAACCAAAAAAGAATTCGTGCTGAGCAGACAGATGTTGTTCACTGGAACGGCTATTGGCGAACACGTCAAAGGCGCTCAGGAAGTTGATTCCAGACCTGATTTCTTTCACGAAATGAGTCTGGGGTTAAAGATGGCTTCCAAGAATGAGTATTGGTTGGAACTACTGCGCGACGGCGGTTTCCTGGAAGACAAGGAATTCGCTTCGATTCACACAGACTGCGTGGAGCTAATCAAATTGCTCAAATCAATCACTAGGCCAACCAGACGAACAGAAACAAATTAAGCATTAGCCACTGCCCATTAGCCATTATCCGACCGGGTATTTACCCAAACCGATAATGGTTAATGGCAAATGGTTAATGCCTAATTTCGACCGTCTGCTTTCTGTCGGCGAGTTGGTAGAAGTGTGCTTAAGCTTTGATGTTGTCGCGCGAATGATCCCAGTAAACTGGTTTCTTGTTCTTTGCTGCCAGGTTGACCATGTGGGCAACGGCTGCTGCGCGATGACCGGCAAAGACATCTTCGACCGGCTGTTTGCGATCTTTGACGGCTTGTTGAAAAGCTTCCAGGTGCAGCACGTTTGCGTTTGGGCCAACGCCGCTCCAACGTTCTTCGCCTGTGATGACTTTCGGTTTCCATTTGCGAGGCACTTCGCGTTCGATGACTTTCGCGTCGCGGTAATAAGCGTCCTGCAGCTTGCTTGGCCACGAATCCACGATCCAGCCGTTGTCGTCGCCGTCGGATTCAGGCGAAAAGATCAAGTCACGTCCGAGCGACAGCGAGCCTTTGGTTCCCAGAATTTCGATGCTGCGGCCTCCGCCGGATTCGTTGTTGAACGTGCCGCTCAAATTGACGGTAAAGCCTTCCGGGTACTGCAAAATCGCGTCCAACGTATCCGGCACATCGCGCGACTCTTTCCAGCGATACAGAGCACCGGCAGCCATGACCATCTCCGGCGCTTTGGCGTCCAGAACGAAATGCAGCGTGGTCATCACGTGGACGAACAAATCCGTAGCCATTCCGCCGGAATAATCCTGATAACAGCGCCAGCGGAAAAATCGTTCCGGGTTGTAAGGCTGCTTCGGTGCATTGCCCAAAAACATTTCCCAATTGACGGTTTGTTCGTTGGCATCGGGCGGAATCGGATAAATCCACGCGCCACCGGCAGAGTTTCGATTGGTCGTCGAACGAACCATGGTGATCTGGCCAAGCTTGCCGGATTGAATAATCTCGCGGGCTTTTTGTTGAATCGGAGTGCTGATGCTTTGGCTGCCGACCTGCAAAATCCGCCCGGTCTTTTTGACGGCGGCGATGATTTCCAGGCCTTCGGCGACGGTGTAAGTCAGCGGCTTTTCAATGTAAACGTCCTTGCCTGCTTCGACTGCGGCGATGGCGTGGTCTTTGTGCCAGTGGTCAGGCGTGCCGATGTAAACAGCGTCAATGTCCGACGAAGCCAGCAACTCGCGGTGGTCTTTGTAAACTTTAGCCTGGCCTTTGGTCTTTTCCTGAGCACGTTCCAAACGACCTTGATAAGCGTCGCAAATTCCAGTGACTTCAAAACCAGGCATTCGTAACACATCGGCCAGGACTTGATGAGCGCGAGCGCCGACTCCGATAAAGCCCAGCCGAATGCGGTCGTTCGCGCTGTCGGCGGTGTTGAAAGCAGCTTCGGTGCGACGACTGGTTCCCAAAATCAAACCTGCGCCTGCGCCGGTTACAGAAGTTTTCTTGATGAAATCTCGGCGATTGATTTTGTTCGACATAAGCAATTCCTCCGTTAGTCTTTTTCGGCCAACAATTCTTTGATGAGTGTTTCGAGTTCGGCTTTGAGTTTGACAGACCGCTCACCGGTCGCGCGACCTTCAAAGCCGGCGTGAATGCGTTTGACCAATCCATCGCGCCCGATGAAAACCGTCGTCGGGTAAGCTCCGAAACCGACGAGTTGCGGCAGTTTTTGTTGAATCTGTCCTTCGTCGGTCGAACCAGCCAGCAACACCGGATATTTCAAACTGTGGCGTTTGGCGAAGATTTTAAGTTGCTCCGAATCGCGCGCAGTTTCGCCAGAATACTCAAACGCCAGTGCGACAGGTTGAAATCCCTGGTTGCCGTAACGGCTAAACATCTCCTGCAAGAATGGAGCTTCTTCGTGGCAGTTCGGACACCAACTTCCTGTGATGGAAACGGCGACGACTTTATTTTTGAAAAGCTCGTCGGTGTTGGAAATCGTCTTGCCGGTCAAATCCGGGAAGCCAAATCGAAAAGGTTCCGCCGGGTTGCTCATCCGAGTGTGATTCATCGGATCGGGCAAATTGGCGACGATGGTTTTGTTGCTTTCAGTTATGCGTTCGGCGACGACTTTGCGAATCGGGTCAGTCAAACCAAAATCTACAATGCCTTCCAACTTCCCTTCCGGCGTCAGCTTGGCTTTGAAGACTCGACAATTGATCCCATCAAACCGGTTCAACCGAAGCTCGCCATTTTCAACCGTGCCGGTCATCGTTCCCCAATCGCCGCTGACTGGAATGATCGTTCCGCTGACTTCACTGCCTTTCTGTTGAAAAGCCGCGCGCCAATAACTCAGCTTCGGCTCCTGGCCGACGGTCATCACCCATTCGCCGGAAAGATCATTTTCAGATTTGCCGGAAACGGCTTTTGAATCCCCGCGCCTGGCGTGAATTTCGCGGTTGAGAATTTTCTTGCCCCATTGACGATCAAACGAACCTTGCAGATGGTCGCCGTCAATCGTGGCGGTCAGCTTGGCGTCATAAAAGTCATAATTCAGGTTCAACTTGTCGCCTGCGAATGATGCGCTGGTTGAAACCGTTCGCTCGTCGCCGTTGACCAATTCGCCAATGACCTTTTCGCCGTCGCGTTTGACTTCCAGCGTGAAGGCGACGGTTTCGCCGGAATTGTTTTTGATCGTGCCTCGCCAAACACCGACCGGGTCAGCGGCTTTTCGCCCGCAAGCAGCAAGAAAAACTGCTGACGACAGCAAAAGAAAAACTGCGAATCGGCTGGCGACAGCCGAAAAACTACCTTTATTCATGAACAACGTTCCTGTCCTGCTTGTATTGATATTGATTGAAATGCGGAGTGAGACAACTTCGGGCGTATGCTAATCGCGCTTTCTCGAATCGGCAAGGTCGTTGTCTGGCCGGGTTGCTCGCGCGATGGTAATATCTTGCCCGTTCAACAACTCAAATTCACAGCGCAAAAACCACAGCGCGAGGAACTTTTATGGAAACGAAAAACATGGGCGGACGCCAGACTCAGGTCGTGACGCCGTTCGGGACGGCTCCGATGCCCGCTCCGCCGTCCTTGAAACAAACCAGTTACGACGGCGTGCTGTTGAAAGACCGCTACTTGATCGAAGGCGAGCTTGGTCGTGGAGGCATCGGCGTGGTGTACTTGGCACGCGATACGCAATTGATGAATCGCCGCGTCGTCGTCAAAGTCCTGTTGGAAGATTCAGGCAATTCGCTTCATAACCCGTGGTTCAAGAAAAAGTTCGAGCAGGAAATCGAAGCTCTGGTGCGGTTGGATCATCCGGGAATTGTCGGCGTGTTGGACGCCGGAAGCATGCCCGACGGCAAAGAGTTTTTCGTCATGCAGTATGTCGAAGGCGGCCCGCTGCGAAAATTGGTCAACGGCCCAATGGAGTTCGGTCAGGTTGCTCGCCTCGTTCGACAAATCGGTCAGGCGCTGAATGCCGCTCACGAAAAAGGAATTGTTCACCGCGATTTGAAACCGGAAAACATCATGGTGCAACAGTCAGGCGACGGCGAAGAACTGTTGAAGCTGATTGATTTCGGCATCGCGTCGGTCAAAGACTCGCAGGTCGCCACCAGCGCCGAAAAAACCAAAGTCGCAGGAGCTTTGCCGTATATGGCTCCTGAACAATTGCGCGGCCAGCCGGATGCTTCCAGCGACATCTGGGCGCTGGGCGCAATGGCTTATGAAATGTTGACCGGCCGGTTGCCGTTCTACGCCGAAACGCTGGTGCAGCTTTACGAATTGCAGAAACGCGGAGTCCAGGCCACGCCGCGTTCGTTACGACAAGACATTTCGCCGACGGTCGAATCCATTCTGCTCAAGGCAATGGCATTCGACCCCGCCGACCGTTATCAGCGCGCCAAAGACCTGGGCGAAGATTTATTCCGCGCCCTGAACGGCGAAACAATCACCGGCCCCCAACATGCTGTGCCAACTGATACAACTCCGCCGTCAAATGCGACTTCGGAAAGCCCGGCTTATGGAACGGTGATGACGCACGGCACGCAAACCGATGTCAGTCGCACCTTGCCGACGGCTCACCATCAATCCGGCAAAAGCAAATTGCTTATTGGCATCGCCGTCACAGCCATCGCAATTGTTGCGGCAATTTGGCTTGCCAACAGCACAGGCAAGAAAACTGATACTTCCGCCACTCCAGTCGGTGAACGACAACTTGATTATTCGCTGTTGGCGCGAAAGGCGAAAAGCTCCAGCAAAGAGCCGCTGGCGCTGGCGGGTGAAATCATCTTTGATCCCGGCGACCAACTTCGGTTGATTATTCGCAGCCAGCAAAGCGGATTCTTTTACATCGTCAACGAAGGCCCGAAACCAAAAAACGGTTTACCTGTATACAATTTCCTGTTCCCCGATCCGGCGAAAATTCCAGATGGAACCGCTTCGTTGGCATCCGGCAAATCGTTGTTCATACCTTCTGAAAGCCCTGACGAATGGCTGACAATTGACGCCGAACAAGGAACCGAAATTCTGTGGCTGGTTTGGTCGGAAAAAAGCATCCCGGAATTGGAAGCAGCGAAAAAATGGCTGACGCCGGAATACGGCGGAGAAATTCAAAACAGCTCCGAAATTGCCGCCATTCAACAATTCATCAACCGACAATCCGCCATAAAACCTGTGGCCACCAAAGACGAAACTCACACCAGTTTGAAAGGCGGCAAAAACGGTTTGCTGATTTTCCCGCTGAAATTGGCTCACACTTGATCGCCGCCGGAAAAATCAGACACCTGAAGAAAAAATCCGCCACCGCCGAAATCGCAAACGCCAGCAACAGTGATCAAAAGTCACGAAATGCTGGCGTTTACAGTTTTACGATTGCTGGCATCGTGATTGCACTCCCAATAGCCGAGAAGTAAACCAAAACAACAAAAACCTTTGGGAGGTAAATATGCGAAAAACGATTTCTACACTGTTTCTGTTGGCGGCGATGACCGGTGCGATCTTCGCCCAAGACAATTCAACTCCTGCGTCTTCAGCCCAATCGTCTCAACCCTCTGGCCAATCCTCTGGCCAATCGTCGGCAAAATCCGGCTCTCAGCGTCGCGGGTATGGTTACGTGTTTGCCGCTCCGGGCGTGGTCGCAAGCGAATATGGCAGTTCCGCGACCTGGCAATTTGGCGTTGGCGGCGAAGGATTGCTCAAAGGGGGTTTCGGCGTCGGCGGCGAAATCGGCGGATTGGCTCCGGCGCAATCCTTCAGCGAAGGATTCGGCGTGTTTTCAGCCGGAGCGAACTACCATTTCTTGAAAGCCAGCAAATCCGGCAAGGTCGTCCCTTTCGTCAATGGAGGTTACACAATGTTTTTCCGTAACGGTGTAACCAATGGCGGCCATTTCGGTGGCGGAGTGAATTACTGGTTTAAGGAACGAGTCGGCCTTCGATTTGAAGTCCGCGATCAAGTCGTTTCTGCGTTCGGCAACACTCATTTTGTCGGCTTTCGTTTCGGGCTGACATTTCGATAAGCTCAAAGTAAGAGTTCCAAGCCGTTTTATGATTTCGCTGGCAACGTCTTCCGACACTTGCCAAAACCGTAGCGCAGGTTTTTCTCAACCTGCGCTACGCATTTTTGACCACCCTCCCAAACTCCACTAAAATCCGCCCGGTGTCGGCGAGGGTTCATCTCCTTCACAAGTTGTGCCTCATTGATCGAATCCCGCACTCTTTTGCTCCGTTCAATCTCACTTTTTAGTAGCGACTTCCGCAAAAGGAAATACTGACCATGGGTAGCTCAAAATTCATATACGATTGTCTTCGACGTTCCCTGCCTTGTCTGTTGTTCGCCATTATCGGCTTGATCGTTGTGGCTCAACCGGATTTCCTGACTGACAGATTCGTTTTGGTGACAGCTCAATCTCCAAGAATTGACTTGTCGGTTTCAAACACCACATCGCCGACGGCAATCGCTGGAACCAACGCAACGTTCAACATCGTCGTAACCAACGGCAGTTCATTTTCAGCAACCAATGTGATGCTGGACGAAAGCGTTCCGGCCAACACGACGTTTCAATCGCTGGCCGCGCCCGCCGGATGGAACTGCACGACGCCTGCGGTCAATGGAACCGGAGTGATTTCCTGCACGACTCAAATACTAGCGGCGAATTCGACAGCCAATTTTGTGCTGGCGGTTCGGTTGAATTCCAATCTGTCCTGCAATTCGACGATTACCAACACAGCTTCGGTACAACATTCGGTAAACCCTGACCCAACTCCCGGCGATAACTCCTCGACGGCGACGTTGATTTCCCAAGCACAATCCGATCTTTCGGTGACGGTAATTGCTCCGGCAACCGTCACGCCCGATGTCAGCGACAATTACGTCATCACGGTCACGAACCTTGGCCCTTCAGACAGCGCCAACACGATGTTGAATGATTCTCTGCCTGCGGCTTTTTCGACTGAAGCCATTAACACTTCGGTCGGAACCTGCACTGGCATCGGAACCAATTCCGTCAACTGCAATTTGGGAACATTGGCCGCCGGAGCCAGCGCGCGAATCACGATTCAGGTTCACATTCCCGAAACCTGCCAACCGACGACGGCGGTCAACACGGCGACGGCCATTACCGGCAATTGTCTGGCTGATCCGGTCGCGGCCAACAACACGCGCACCAACTCTTCGATTGTTCAGATTGGAAACCTGGGGCCAGGCAATTGCATTCCATCGTCTCAACCGCCAAGCGCGCAGAAGCCCGGTTCGATTTTGCTTGGCGGCCTGTTCGCTTCGGCGGCAACCGGAGGTGCAGGCGGCGATCCGCAAAACAACACCAGCGTCAGTTTCACCAACACGCACCCCAGATTGGGAGTCGTCGTGCATTTGTTTTTCGTGGACGGAGCGACCTGTTCTGTGGCCGACGCTTTTTTGTGTTTGACGCCCAATCAGACGACTCGATTTTTGATGTCCGACCTTGATCCGGGAGTCGTCGGTTACATGATGGCAATGGCTGTTGACGGCCCGGCGGGAACGGCTGGCGGCAACAACACCGGTTGCCCAATCAGTTTCAATTACCTGATTGGCAGCGCCCGAATCAAAATGACGAATTCGCCGATGCGCGAAGCCGAACTCGCGTCGGAAAGCTGTGCGTCGGAATTCGGCAGCCCTCTGCCGTCTTGCGACCCGACCAAACCCTTTGCCGAAATTCCTTTCGATGGCAGTCCGCAAGGATTCAACAAGCTTCCGCTGGTGCTGGCTGTGGACAGCATCGGCAGCCGAGCCGACGGCAACGACACGATGCTGATGCTGGCGCGCGTGGATGGAAACTGGATGACCGGCTTAAGGCCTATCGGAAACATATTCGGCCTGCTTTATAACGACGCGGAAACGGCACACAGCTTCGGATTGAACATTGGAACGTGTCTTTTCCGTTCGATCATCTCCAACAACTTTCCGCGAACGGCACCCCGTTTTGAGCAAGTCGTTCCCGCCGGTCGAACTGGCTGGATGCGAATCTGGTCAGCAGATGGCGCAGCCATTCTTGGCGCAGTCATCAATCGAAACGACAACGTAGCGTCATCTGCAAACGCCTTCAACGGCGGCCACAACCTGCATATCCTGCGGTTGAATGAACGTGTGGTCATCACGGTTCCGGTGTTTCCACCGTCGTGTTAAATCGAAGCAGACAAACGGTTAGTGCAGAACGGGGAGCGTAAGCGATCTGAGTTTTTCTGAAGGCTTATTTTCAGAAAAGCTTCAAGCCACTTACGCTCCTCGTTCTGTATTCTGGTTCGTAGAAAAAACCACACCTCGATGCTAGACTGCGCGCGCAGTTTTTCACCTCTCAAGATATTCAACTTTATGCCTATTAGCATCGGTTCTCGTTTCGACCGGTACGAGATGCTTTCGCTGCTCGGAGCGGGCGGAATGGGTGAGGTGTATCTGGCGCGCGATTCGCGGCTTGACCGAAAAGTTGCGCTGAAAATCCTGCCGCCTCTTTACACTTACGATAAAGATCGCGTGCGACGTTTTGAGAAAGAAGCCAAAGCCGTCAGCGCGCTGAACCACCCAAACATCATCACCATTTTCGAGGTCGGACAGGCAGCCACAGATTCCGGCGATTCGCATTTCATCGCCACCGAATACATCGAAGGCCAAACGCTGCGAAAGAAAATGCGGAAAGATCGGCTGAGCATCGCCGAAGCCATCGAAATTACGATTCAAATCGCCGCTGCGCTGGACGCAGCCCATACGGCTGGAATTTTGCACCGCGACATCAAACCGGAAAACATCATGCTCCGCCCGGATGGGTACGTGAAGGTGTTGGATTTCGGGCTGGCCAAATTAACCGAACGCAACGGCGAAAACGGAATTGACGGTTTACCCGCCGACAACGAAACCGATCCGGGTCTGGTGCTGGGAACAGCGACTTATATGTCGCCCGAACAGGCGCGGGCGCAAAAACTGGACGGACGGTCTGACTTGTTCAGTCTTGGCATTGTTCTATACGAAATGATCGCCGGGCGGTCGCCGTTTCACGATCACACGGCCAGCGATGTGATGGCGGCGATTTTGAATCGAGACCCATTGCCATTGGCCACGCTTAGTGCCGGAATCCCCTCCGAACTGGAGCGAATCACCCTAAAAGCATTGTCGAAAAATCGTGAAACTCGTTATCAGTCGGCCAAAGAGTTACAAACCGATTTGAAAAACTTTCGTCAGCGTGCGGCGGCGAACGACTTTCCGGTGCGTTCGACAAATGACGGTTATTTGGAACCTCAAAATCTGGAAACACGAGTGGAGGTCGTCGCCAAAAACACCGACGAAGTTTCTGCCGCTGGAAAAACAGGCCAAACCAGTTTCCGCAACGAAATTCAAAAACACCGTCTGGGCATTTTCGCCGCATTGCTGATTTTGATTTTGGTTGTGGCCGGTTTGAGTTTCGGTTTTTCCCGCTGGTTGTCGTCCAAACCGGCCCCTGTTTTCAAAAATGCGCGCTTCAACAAACTGGCCGCTCCGGGCAGAGCCTCCGATGCGGTGATTTCGCCCGACGGCAAACAGGTCGCTTATGTAATTGACGATGGCGGCAAGCGCAGTTTGTGGCTGAGATTGCGGCAATCCGACATCAATTCTCCGCCATTGAAAATTCATGACTCGACTGATTTGCGATTTCGCGCGCCGACGTTTTCCCACGACGGAAATTACATCTTCTACGTGCTCAGAAAATCGGATTCGCCTTCCGGCGAGCTTTACCGAGTGCCGACGCTGGGTGGAACTTCTCGCAAATTGTTGTTCGGCGTCAGCAGCCCGGTTGCATTGTCGCCCGATGACAAACGTCTTGCTTACGTCCGCGAAATTCCCGGCGAAGGCATCAGCCAATTGCTCATCGCAAATGCCGACGGCGGCGGCGAATACGAACTGGCACGACGCAAACTGCCGGATTCATTTTCGATCGAAGGGCCTTCGTGGTCGCCGGATGGAAACACCGTTGCCTGTCAGACTGCCAACTTTGCCAGCGGGCTTCAGCAAAACATCTCCGTTATCAATCTGGCCGACCGCAGCGAAAAAATTCTTTTGCAAAAATCGTGGCCTTCGATTGGTCGCATAACCTGGACGGAAAACGGCAAAGGAATTTTGATGGTGGCACGCGAACCGGAAAGCCTGACTGCCTTTGGTCGCCAGGTCTGGTTCGTCAGTTATCCCGACCGCCAGGTTACAGGCATCACCAATGATTTGAACGATTATCGCGGAGTCACCGTTTCGTCAGACGGAGCGACGATTGCCGCAGTGCAAATCAATCAGATTTCCAATTTGTGGGTCGCACCTGCCGGTGACAGCAGCCAGGCCAGGCAAATTACTTTCGGTTCCGGCAATAGCGACGGTTTGCAGGGGATGACCTGGACGCCGGACAACAAACTGGTTTACGCATCAAACACCAGCGGCAAATTCGATTTGTGGAAAATCAATCCCGACGGCAGTTCGCCACAACAACTGCCAGCAGATGTCGGAAACAGCACATTTCCGTCAGTGTCACCTGACGGGCGATTTATCGTGTTCAACGCTCATCGAAGCGAAACGGGTGTTGGCGTATGGCGACTCGATACCCGCGACGACAGCCTGAAACAACTGACGTTTGGCCAGCTCGATCTCGACCCGTGTTTTTCGATGACTGGCCTGGAAGTCATTTTTTCTTCGATCCAATCCGGCAAACGCACCTTGTGGAAAGTTCCAGTCGAAGGCGGCCAGCCTGTGCAACTGCTGACGGCATTGTCGGAGTATCCGCAGGTTTCGCCTGATGGAAAATGGCTGTCGTGTTCGTACCGCGACGAAACCAGCAGCGTTCCCGCTCGTTACGCCGTCCTGCCGATTGCGGGCGGAACTTCCATCGCTGCCTTCGATCTACCAACAAGTCCATGGCGGCTGGTGAAATGGATGCCCGACAGTTCGGCGCTCACTTATCCGGTGCTGAGCAACGGCGTCGCCAACATTTTCAGCCAGCCGTTGAAAGGCGGAGCGCCGAAACAAATCACCGATTTCAAGGCGAACCATATTTTCGCTTTCGACTGGTCACGCGATGGCAAATGGCTGGCGCTGGCTCGCGGACTGGAAACGCGGGAGATTGTTTTGATCAGTAACTTCAAGCAGTAGACAGTAGACAGTAGTTGGATTACGAAATCGCTTCGAGTCACGCTGGCCGCCAGATCAATCTGGCAACTAAACGGTTTCGCAATCAGCTTCTGTCTACTGACTTCTGTCTACTGTCTACTCTTTATGAAAGATAAACGCCTAGTCCCAATCTTCATCGTCGTCTTCGTGGACATTCTCGGATTCAGCATCATCTTGCCGCTGCTGCCGTATTACGCCGGGGTTTTTCACGCATCGGATCAAACCATCGGTTTGCTGATTGCTTCATATTCGATGTGCCAGTTTTTGGCTGCGCCGCTGTTGGGCAACCTGAGCGACAGTTACGGACGCCGTCCGGTGTTGCTGTACAGTCAGCTTGGATCGTTGTTCGGATTTTTACTGCTGGGGTTGGCGATGAAGCTGCCGAATCCGCTGGCGTGGATGTTCGTCGCGCGAATGATTGACGGATTTTCCGGCGGCAACCTGACCGTCGCGCAAGCCTACATCAGCGACATTGCCCCGCCCGAAGACCGGGCGAAAACCTTCGGCATGATTATCGGCGGCTCGTTCGGGCTGGCGTTCACCATCGGCCCGGCGTTGGGTTCTGTGGTTTCGTCGCGGTTTGGCTACGACATCACGGCGTATGTGGCAGCGGCAATTTCATTGACCAGTATTTTGGCGACAACCTTTCTGCTGCCGGAAAGCCAACATCAAACCGACGAAGCTCGTCCGCGTGGGCTGGCAATGTACACGCGCGCCCTGAGCTATCTTTCCGAACCGGAACTTCGACCATTGCTGCTGATTTTCTTTTTTATGTCGTTGCCGTTCACGATTTACACCACGATGTTTCCGCTGTTTGCCAAAAAACAACTGGCTTTCAGCGTGGATCAAGCCGGGTACTTTCTGGCGCTGGTCGGCTTGCTGGGAGTTTTCTGGCAAGCAGGAATGATCGGCCCAACAGTAAAACGCTTCGGCGAATACAAATCGCTGATGATGGGATTAACCGCCAGCACCTTCGGACTCTTTTACGTCGTCTTTGTAGACGTTTGGTGGAAGCTGATTGTCGTGGCGTTACTATTTTCTTTCGGTCACGGGATTTCTCGCCCGTCGTTGACCAGTATCATTTCCCGCTCGGCTCCGCCCAATCGCCGAGGCGGAGTTTTCGGCGCAATGACTTCGCTGGAAAGCGTAACTAGAATTTTGGGACCGATTTTCGGCGGCTGGCTGATCGCCGTTCACCCAACCTGGATGGGGTGGGTTGGCGGTTTGTTGTTCGCCATCGCCACACTGATAGGCTTGTCACTGAAAACGCGGGAATCCAGTTCTGTCACCGCTTGAACAAACAACTGATACGGAGATCACCATGAAACGCACTTCCCTGTTCCTTTTGCTTCTGTGTTTAATCTGGCTGAGTTCGTCTTCACAACCGACGACCAGCGCCCAGCAACGCGCAGCCAAATCTGCTCAAACTGGCAAAGCGGGCAGCGCCGAAATCCTGCGCGATGAATTCGGCGTTCCGCACATTTTCGCTTCAAAACTGGAAGATGCAGCCTTCGCCATTGGTTACGCCCAGGCCGAAGACCGGCTGGAAGAATTGCTGAAAAATTACCGCAAAGCCGAAGGCACAATGTCCGAAGCTTTCGGCCAGGAATGGTTCCGCCACGATTACCGCCAGCGAATCTGGCAACACGCAGCCATCAGCCGCGAACGCTACAAAGACGTTTCGCCGAAAATGCGCGCCGCCATCGAAGCCTATCAGGAAGGCATCAAGCGGTTTATGACCGAACATCCCGAACAAGTTCCGAAATGGGCGCCGGAGCTTCATCCGGCGCAAATCATCGCGCTTGGTCGTTACATCATTTGGGGCTGGCCGGAAGGTGAGGCCGGAGCCGATTTGCGTCGCGGCGGCATCAACCCCGATCCGGTTGCCTATCGCGGATCGAACCAAATGCTGCTGGCTCCTTCGCGCACGGCGATGAAAGCTCCGATTGCGGTGATTGATCCGCATTTGGGTTGGTACGGCGAATTTCGATTTTACGAAGTCCGCATTTACGCAGGCGATTTCAACGTTTCCGGCGTCAGCATTCTGGGAATTCCGTTTCCGTCGCTTGGTCACAGCCGTTGGGCTTCGGTGGCGATGACCACCGGCGGCCCAGACACTTCGGATGTTTACGAAGAAGAATTGAATCCCGCCAACGCTCGCCAGTACAAACACGAAGGCCAATGGCGAGACCTGAAAGTCCGCAAAGACACGATCAAAGTTTTGGACGGCGACAAGCTGGTCGAAAAACCGGTTGAGATCGAATACTCGCATCACGGCCCGGTCGTCGCTCACAAAGACGGCAAGGCTTATTCGATGGCGATTCCCTACTTCAACGAAATCGGCCTGACCGATCAGATTTACCAGATGTTCACCTCGCGCAATTTGACCGAGATGAAAAAGGCGCTGACGCAGTTTCAGTTGATGTCGCAAAACGTCATGGTCGGCACAACCGAAGGCGACATTTTCTATTTGCGAAATGGCCGAGTTCCGGTTCGCCAGCAAGGTTGCGATCCGACCAAACCAATGACCGGCAACGGCGCTTGCGATTGGAAAGGCATTCACCCGATCAGCGATCTGGTGCAAATCACTAATCCGTCGAACGGGTACATGCAAAACAACAACTGCTCGCCGTTTGCGATGATGAAAGACAGTCCGCTACGCGCTGAAAAGTACATCTCGTACATTTACAACGACGGCAACAATCCTGGTCATCAACGCGCCGCAATGACTTTGGAAGAATTGCACGAGGCCAAAAATGTGACGGCTGAACGAGCGATCAACATCGCGTTCAGCACGCAAGTCCACAAAGCCGCCGACTGGCAGGCTCGGCTGAAACTGGCTTGGGAAAATTCTTTGGAGGCGAAATCGGCTGACGCAACAAAGGTTTACCAGCAGATTCAAACCTGGAATCGTTACAGCACGCCGGATTCAACCGGAGCTTTGGCGTTCTTCGCGTTCAAATCTTCGCTGCCAAATCCGCAGTTGAAAATGGCCGTGGACGTGCCGCAAGAACTGACCAACGCACAATTGCTGGACGCGACGAATAAAGCCGCCGGATGGCTGAGGTCAAATTTCAACTCGCTGGAAGTTCCGTATGGCCGTTATTTCCGCGTAGGTCGTCAAGGCGGCAAAACTTATCCCGTTGGCGGTGGCATTCAACGCGAAACCGGAATGACGACTCCGCGCGCGATCAACTTCAGCAAAGCCACCGACGGGAAAAGCAATGAGATGGTTGGACAGGGCGGCCAGACTTCTACGCAGATTGTGATACTGACCAAAACTCCGCAATCGTTCACGATCATTCCTCTGGGCGAAAGCGACCACAAAGACTCCGGCCATTGGGACGACCAAGCCGAAAAGCTGTTCAGTAATGGCAAAGCCAAATCCACGTACTTTTTGAACAAAGCTGAGTTGCTGAAACACGTGACGGCGAAAAAGGTGTTGAATCGGCAAGCAGCGACTGCAAGAGCGGCACGGTAGAGCAATTTTTCAAATTGCTCTACTTCATAATCGAACGGAGCTTCCGGCTCCAAATCGCCCAATCTTCAAGCGTGGGACAATTTTTCAAATTGTCCCACTTCTTCACCCACAGCATGAGAAATCGTCACGTCGTGTTCGCGCACGACAAAAACGTGAACAGGTTTTTGCTGTCTTAGCCACCGGAAAGAATCGCTCCACCTCTTCGACAGCAATGGCTATTAGCTCCTCACATTTTCTTGAGGCCATACAATGGCCAAAAGCGATAATGACATTTAGAATGTTGAAGCGTTGGCTGATAACAGTTAGTCGAAGCGTTTTTGAAGTCTCAGCCAGCCGAATCACAAACAGCGACCACTCACAATTTTATGCTCCGATTGATCGTTCAAAACAGCACACACTCCGGCCAGCAACTGTACCTAGACCCGAAACAAACCAACTGGCTTCTGCTGGGGCGCAGCGAAGAAAGCATTTTAAGCTTCGTTGAAACCAGTGTTTCTTCTCGGCACGCCATCGTTTCCACCGAACATGGAGAATTTTTCCTGCTCGATCAGGAAAGCACCAACGGCACATACTTGAATGGCGAACGGGTTACAACCGCCAAACTGACAACCGGCGATGTCATAGAACTCGGCCATTTCGGGCCGCGATTGCAGGTTGTCATAGAAGCTTCGGCGTCAGAGGCAAATCACATTTCAAACGCGGGGACGGTTCCGCAATTTGACGATACGGCGCGCGCGCGCGCGGCACAAACCGTGCAATGGACATTCCGCGAAGCCGCCCAAACCATCGGCTTGTACAACCCGCAACACGATTCCGGCGACGTTCCGCCGCCGGTTGGCGTGGCCGGGTTGGCGATGTTTTGCGCGGTGATGGGAATCATCGTGCTGGCGCTGACGGTGTTGAACTTCGGTTTGTCGGTTTCGATCATTGCCGGATTGACGGCGTTCATTCCGGCGGCAATTTATCTGAGCATGTTTTTGTGGCTGGATCGGTACGACCCCGAACCATTCCGAACTCTGGCTTTTGCTTTTGCCTGGGGAGCCGTCGTGGCAATTCTGGTGTCCGGGGTTTTCAATGTGATTTTCCAACAAACTTTTGGCGATTTTTTGACCGGAGTCGTTTCCGCGCCATTGATCGAAGAAGGCAGCAAAGGCGCCGGCGTGTTGTTGATCGCATTGATGTTCAAACGGGATTTCGACAGCGTGCTGGATGGAATCGTTTACGCCGGAGTCGTCGCCCTCGGCTTTGCGACGATGGAAAACGTGGATTATTACGGCGACAGTTTGACCAGAGGCGGTGCGGATGATCTGGCCGGAACATTCATTGTTCGCGGAATCCTTTCCCCGTTTTCGCACGTGTTATTCACTTGCATGACCGGTATCGGCTGCGGCATCGCCCGCGAAACTTACAACCAGACACTGAAATTTGCCGCGCCGCTGATCGGTTATGCGGCGGCAATGTTGCTGCACGCACTGTGGAATATGCTGGCTTCTTTCAGCGTAGGCGTTTTCTGGCTGGGATATTTGATGCTGGAAGTCCCATTGTTCATCGCGTTCATTTGCCTGATCGTCGTTATGATCCGACGCGAAGCGCGCATTTTGAGAGAAACGCTTTCCGTCGAAGTCGAGAAAGGGCTGATTTCCCCGGAAATCATGGAAATCGTCATGTCAGTATTTCGTCGCAGCAGTTGGGTGTTTGCCGCGTTTGGCAATCGGCAATTGTTCAACGCTCGCCGTCAGTATTTGCGGGCGGTGGCGAAACTGGGCTTGTGCCATTGGCATAATTCGCGCGCAGTCGAAGCCAAAGGTGATACCGGCAGCTTTTCGCTGATTCCCCAACTACGGGCGGAGGTATTCAAGCTCAACCACGAAATCCAATGACCATTCTTTACATTGCCTGACTGATTCTTGACCATCAATCGTGTCAGAATAACTTCCGGCTTGAACAACGAATTCAGGCCAAACAACCGAGAAGGAGACAAACGCCATGTCAACCGCAGCAACAACCGCGAACGTTCCGAATTCCGCAGCAACAAATTTGCCGCCTGGTCCGAGACCATTATTTCCCGCAATCAATTTCATCAAACTGCGACGAAATCCCATTCGGTTTCTGACCGGGCTGACGGAGCAATTTGGCGACGTGGTGTATTTCAAACTCGGCCCGCAACCGGTCTTTTTGCTCAACAATCCTGACCATATCCGCGATGTGCTGATTACCCACAACAGGCAATTCATGAAAGGGGAAGGTTTACAGCGCGCCAAAAAACTCCTTGGGGAGGGCTTGCTGACCAGCGAAGGCGAGTTTCATTTGCGACAACGCCGAATGGCTCAACCGGCGTTTCATCGCCAACGAATCGCCGCTTACGGAACGACGATGGTCGAATACGCTGACCGGCTCAGCGACCGCTGGCAACACGGCGAACAATTCGACATTGCGCGAGAAATGATGCGGCTGACGCTGGCCATTGCCGGCAAAACTCTGTTCGACGCCGATGTTGAAACCGAAGCCGACGAAATCGGCGATGCGCTCAGCGAAGCAATGGCGCTGTTCAATTACCTGACGCTTCCCTTTTCACAGCTTCTGGAAAAGCTGCCGATTCCGGCGATGAAGCGATTCAAGGCTGCCCGCCAACGACTGGACGAAACGATTTACCGAATGATCCGCGAACGGCGCGAAAGTGGCGAAGACCGCGGCGATTTGCTTTCGATGTTAATGCAGGCGCGCGACACAGAAGGCGACGGCACAGGCATGACCGACGAACAATTACGCGACGAAGCCATGACCATTTTCCTGGCCGGTCACGAAACCACGGCCAATGCGCTGACTTGGACTTGGTATCTGCTGTCGCAAAATCCCGAAGTCGAAGCAAAATTCCACGCAGAAATTGACGCGGTGCTGGCCGGACGAATGGCTACGGCGGAAGATTATCCGCGGCTTCGTTACGCCGAAATGGTTTTTGCCGAAGCGATGCGAATGTATCCGCCCGCCTGGATTATCGGTCGGCGCGCACTGAACGATTACCGCATTGGCGATTATCACGTTCCTTCGCGTTCGATCATTTTGATGAGCCAGTTCGTGATGCACCACAACTCGAAATTTTTCCCCGAACCTGATCGTTTCGACCCAGAACGTTGGACGCCGGAAGCCCGCGAAGCTCGTCCGCAATTCAGCTACTTTCCGTTCGGCGGCGGCCCGCGCATCTGCATCGGGGAAAACTTTGCCTGGATGGAAGGCGTGCTGGTGATGGCGACGCTAGCTCAAAAATGGCGGATGCGGCTGGTTCCAAATCATCCCATCCAACTGGAACCCATCGTCACCCTGCGGCCAAAACACGGCATGAAAATGACTGTGGAACGACGGTAGCCGACCGGAAAACCGACTCAGGATTTTCCGCAGAAGTGCTATCATCCGCTCGTATTCACCGTAAACGTAGTTGCATTCGAAGGAGCGAATTTTATGACTGTCAGCGTTTCGCAAGCTCAATCAGTCAAACAAGCTTTGGCCGCAGTGCCCAGTGAACAGGTCTGGCGTTTTTCCGTTGGGCAATATCATCAAATGATCCGCGCAGGCATTTTGAATCGGGAAGATCAGGTTGAACTGTTGAAAGGATGGTTGATTTCCAAGATGCCGAAAAATCCTCCGCACCGCATCGCCACCAAACTGACCCGGCAGTCGTTGGAAGCCGTTGTTCCCAATGGCTGGTACGTTGATTCTCAGGAACCGATCACGCTCGAAGACAGCGAGCCTGAACCCGATGCGATTATCGTGCGCGGCGATACTCGCGATTATTCCGACGGGCATCCAACCTCCAAAGACATTGCTCTGGTGGTTGAAATTGCTGACGCAACGCTCGAACGAGATCGTGAACTCAAAAAAGAGTTGTATGCACGCGCAGGCATTCCCATGTACTGGATCATCAATCTGGTTGAAGGCCAACTGGAGGTTTACTCTGTCCCTACCTCAGAGTCTGGCGATTCTGATTACGCAAGCCAGCAGGAATTCAAACGCGGTGATTCGGCTCCAATCGTGATCGAAAGCGAAATTGCAGCGTATGTCGCCGTCAACGATCTGTTTCCGTAACTCTGTTGCCCATTACGCGGCGAACCTCTTTCCCACACATGGACTTATTCCTCTTTGTTTTGCTGCTATTGCTGGCGGCGATGGTTGCGATCATCGCGTTGATCTATCAATTCGCCTCGCTGAAAGCTCGAATTCCCGTGATGGTTCAGCGTGAATTCAATCAATGGAAAGGCGCTGCCGAATTTGAAATGCAGGAACGAATTCGCGCTCGCGTTCAGGAATGGCGCGAACGCGAAACGCAAACCATTCTGGCCGAAGCACAACGCGATGCTCTTGTCGAAGCTCATAAACTTTTCAAGGATTGGTGCGAAGGCGAATTGGAAGCCGTTCGCAAAGAACAACGCGAACTGGCGCTGCGCGAAGCTCGGAACAAGCTCAACGAGTGGATGCAGGAACAGGAAAAAAACATTCGACGGGACGCTGTTCAACGCAGTCAGGCTGTCACCACAGGCAAAGTGGTAGAGCATCTGGTTCCCTACCTTCCGAATTTCAACTACAACCCGAAAGACGCCAGATTTATCGGCAGCCCTGTGGATTTCGTGGTCTTCGACGGATTGAACTTCGATGAAGACGATCAACTCAGCATCGTCTTCATCGAAATCAAAACCGGAATGGCAACGCTGACTCGCCGTGAACGAATGGTGCGCGACGCCATCAAAGCCGGTCGCGTCAAATGGGTGGAATGGCACGCCAGCAACGAACTGCAACAAGCCGCGCCGGGATTGTTTGAGTGAACCGCCTTCTTATTTGCCACAACACTTCTTGTATTTTTTGCCGGACAGGCACGGGCAAGGATCGTTTCGCCCGATTTTGGGATCGCGCAGCAAATTTCCTTCGTTACTTCGAAAATATCCCTGTGGAATTACCAAAGCAGGGGCTTTAGCCTGTTGGAAAAGCGAGTTGGCTTCTTGTTGCCTGGCGCGACGTTCTTCTTCTTCCTTTTCCTTTTTCCATCGCTCCTGGCGGTTGGCGATTTCATCAGGTTGATAAAACGTCAGCAGGTCCACGTAATACTCACTGTCGCCACGCTGTTCTTCGGGATCGAACCAATCAAGTGTCTCTTCAAAATCTCCCGCGATAGTTTCGTCAACAGCGCCACGTTCAAAGGCCGCGCGCATTGGCTCCAACACACGCTCTTTGTCCAGCATCAGTGCGTGGCCGCTGATTGACCCAAGAAAGTAGCCATCAGTTTCTTGCAGATCGCTGTAACAGGAACAAAAGAAGTCCGCCACTTTGGATTCCAAGTCGGGATTTTCCAGCGCAATCCGCGCTAACGCGATGGAAGCATAAGAACGTAAAAAAGGAGTTTTCCAATCATTCTCGTCCCGGGGGCGATGTGACCGGATGAATTCAATCAACGGGTTAAGAGCCGCTTCCCCACACTGAGCAAGAGCCGCTGCGGAAACTTCCATCAACCAATCGAAGTCTTCTTCGTTGGCGTATATGAAGCCTTGTAATAAGTCAGGCAACAAATCTATCCGCTTGGTCAGACTCAAAATCGTGAACGCGTGATAGAGCGCCCACCATTCGCCATCTCGCGTTTCGCGCCAGCGATTTTCATCTCGCATCCAGCCTCGCAAAGGTTCAACGGCATCTTCCCGCTTTACCAATTCCTGAATATGTTCCAGCGTCACGCGGTCTTCTTCGGCGACCAGCAATTCAATCAATTCTTCCGTCGTTTTTTCAGTGTAAGCAATCATTCGGTAGTTTCACCTCTTTTCGATAACGTAAACGTAGTGTTGGTACCCACGCCAGAAAACTTCCTTTTCGATCTTCAGGCCGTTGCGTTCGGCGACTCGGCGCGAAGCCAGATTCTCCGGTCGGATCATTGAGATAATGCGGCGGCGGTTCAAGGTCGTGCTGGCGTATTCCATACAGCCCCGTGCAGCTTCGGCAGCAAGTCCAAGCCCCCAGAATTTTTTGTTGAAATGATAGCCGACTTCCACCTCTTGAACGTCTTCCACATCCTGAATAACCAGCCCGCAATCGCCGACGAATTGCTGACCGTCTTTCAAAATCACTGCCCAGATTCCGTGCCCGAAATCCTCGTAACGTTTCAGATTGCGGTCAATCCACTCGGCCATCTCCTGCCGGTTGAGCGTTTTGGGAAAAAGGCTCATCGTCTCCGCATCGCCCCAGATTTGCAGCAGATCATCCAAATCGTTGTGCGTAATGCGACGCAGCAACAGCCGTTCAGTTTCCAGAATGAAATCGCTCATTGTGTAATTTCCTAAATCAGAGCAAGAAAGATCGGTACAGTACCGCGCGCGTCAGCAAGCGGTTGGCTCCAGCAAGCAGCCGCTTGCTAACGCGCGCGGTACCGTATCAGTGTCCCAATCTTGGTTGTTCCGATTTAGTTTGAAATGTGGCGCAGACGGTATCAAGTTTTTTCCCGGCTGGCGACCAGCGGCAAAAGTTTTCTTTCCGAATCGCTTCTGCTACAACTCCGTGCAACTAAGCAATTCACCTTTCAACTGTGGAGATTCACATGAAGAAAACTCGAAAAACAGGCGAGCCGATCAATCGGCGCGAGATGGTCAAACGCACAGCGGCGGGCGTAGGCGCGGCAATCGTGTTGCCCGATCCCGGCGAAACTGCGACGAAAACTCCAACATCGTTTGCCGGATTGGCCGCTGATTACGACAAATACGATGGACTTGGGTTGGCGGCGTTGATCGCCAAAAAACAAATCACGTCGCTCGAACTGCTCAATGCTGTTCGGCAACGAGTCGAAGCTCTCAACCCAAAGCTCAACGCTTTCTGCGATTTATTTTTCGACAAAGCCGAAGCACAGATCAAAACCGGGCTTGGCAATGGAGCGTTCAAAGGCGTGCCATTCGCACTGAAAGACATCGGCATTCACATGGCTGGCGTGAAAACTATTTCGGGCAGTCGCGTGTTCAAAAACTACACTCCGAATTTCGACAGCACGCTGGTGGAACGTTACAAGCAAGCCGGGCTGGTCATTTTCGGTCGCACGACTTCGCCGGAATTTGGATTGACGACAACAACCGAATCTGTGCTGTTCGGGCAAACGCGCAATCCCTGGGATTTGGAACGCACTTCGGGCGGCTCTTCCGGCGGAACCAGCGCGGCAGTCGCCGCCAGAATTTTGCCTGCCGCACACGGCAGCGACGGCGGCGGTTCTATTCGCATCCCGGCATCATGCTGCGGCTTGTTCGGTTTCAAACCCACGCGAGGTCGCGTGCCGATGGGACCAACGCAATTTGAAAGCTGGAACGGCTGTTCGCACCATCACGTGCTGACAATTTCAGTTAGAGATAGCGCGGCTTTGCTGGACGCGACAGCAGGCGATGAACTCGGCTCGCCATTTTTGTCGCCAAAACCTGCTCGACCTTTTTTGAAAGAAGTCGGCGCTCCGATAGGCAAGCTGAGAATCGCGTTGGCCATCGAACCAACCACAGGCAGCCCGGTTGATCCCGAATGCCGCCAAGCGACGTTGGATGCCGCCAAGTTATGTGAAGGACTCGGCCATCACGTCGAAGAAGCCAGGTTGCCGATTGAAGACTCAATCATGCGCGGAGCCTTTCTGACCATCATTCGCGTTTCAATGGCTCGCACACTGGAAGATGCCGCGAAAGTGCTTGGCCGCGCAGTGACGGATCAGGACGTGGAGCCGATTACCTGGTTGATTGCTCAAGCGGGAAAACAGATCAGCAGCGTGGAATACTCGCGGGCGATTGCAACAATGCACCAGACAGGTTTGGCGATGGCGAAATTTATGCAGCGGTTCGATGTGATTCTCAGTCCGACGCTTGCCAAATTGCCGGTAAAGCTGGGCGTGCTGAGCCTTTCGCGCAACGATGTGCAAGGTTACAGCAAAGATGTCGGCGAATTCGGCCCGCACACGGCGCTGTACAACGTAACCGGACAGCCTTCGATGTCTGTGCCGTTGCATTGGACGAAAGACGATTTGCCCGTTGGCGTAATGTTCAGCGGGCGATTCGGCCAGGACGATTTGCTGTTTCGACTGGCGGCGCAGCTTGAAAAAGCCAAACCTTGGGCTGGCCGCAAGCCAAAAGTTTAAGGCCGCTCTTTGCCAATCGCTGCGCTGATTTGATCGAAGAATTTGAAAACATCCGGCAACGCGACTTGCACGATAACCAGATGTTCGATGTCGGTGTATTCATTCATCTTGAAAGTTTTAACTTCGGCGGATTTCAAGGCTGTTTCCAATTTGCGGGCGTTGGTTAGCGCGAAATCTTCCGTGCCTATACCGATAAAAAATGGGATGGATTGAATCTTCGCGTCTTTGCGAACGTTGCCGCCACCACCAAGCGCGGCAACCGCGGCGAATCGTTCCGGCGTAGCCTGCGCAGATGTGACGGCTTGAGCCGCTCCCATCGAATGGCCGACGACGAAGACTTGCTTTCGATCTACGGGATAAAGCGAGTCAATCGCTTCGATGATTTCTGCGGCGCGCGCCGGCGTAAAGCCTGAAGAACCTCGTGGCGCAACCAGCAACCAGCCTCGTTTTTCGCAGAGACTGGCAATTGCGCCTCGCCCATAACCATCGAAGAACAAATTTTCGCTGCCGCCTGCGCCGTGCATGGCAATGACCAACGGCAATGGCTGGCCTTTGGCAGCGGCTGCCGGAGACAATAATCTGACCGGCGCTGTGGCGTCCGTGATTGCCAGGTTTAACCAGAACTGGCCGGTCTTTTTCTGGCCGTAAAACTTCTTGCCGGTTTTGATGACCGTCGCGGCGGCTTCTGTTTCAGCCAACAATTTTGCCGCAGGATAGTTGGTTTCGAGCGACTGTTTGTCCACCAGTGAAGCCAGCAACTTGACCAGCGAGCGGAAGCTTTCTGCGTCCGTCGTTGTGCCGCTCAAATTGTCCACAGATTGCCGCAAAGCCTGCATACGCGACGTGAGCTTGCTCACCACAGAAAGCGTTTGTTCAGTCGTCGCCAGCGTTTGTTTTCCCAAAACGATTTCGGCACGCAAGATGTAATCGCCGTCATTGAGTTTCTTGAGCGGCAGCTTATTGGTGACAGGAATCGAAGCGATGGGCATCTCGAATGGTTTCGCAGCCGCTTTGCCGCTCAGCAAAAGCGTTAAACGCAAACGAGCGCCTTTCGGAGATTCGCCCGCCGGATACATTTGAGCGATGGTGAAATCCAACGCGGGCAGCGCCGAATCTATAAAACGCGAATCCGGTTTCAAGTACAACGATTCCGCCCACAGTTCTGCGGCGGACATCGGCGGCGAAGAACGCAACGTGAAACGCGCTTCATCCAACGCCCTCCCTGCTTCGCTGAGTTTGAGTTTGAAAAACAGATCAACGGATTTTTTCAGGCTGGGAACAGCTTGCTTGCGCCTGGCCGGATCGGGCTGAGCATCCCAAGCCGATTCGCAGGCGCGCAACCGTTGGCCAAGTTCGAATCGTTCGGCCTGCGCCAAAGTGACAGGCGAAAATACCGCCAAAACAAATAACAAGATCAATTTAGAAAATCCGCAAGACCGTTTCATTGTGTGAACCTCAGCGAGTGAAAGTTGAACAGGTGATTGATGGCGTGGATTCTATCTGCGCTGAATCATTCGACACAAGCATCCGGCGATACAAGCATCCGGCAGAAATCTGAAACCAATATGCTGTTCGGTCGGTAATTTGTATTGCCGAACCATGACGACTATGCTTGGCGCGGTTGGGGCGTCCGCTGCAACCGTTCAATCACAAACACAGGCAATTTGATTGCACCAAAATCAAAATCACCAACTCTGAAGGAGTCACCATAATGAAGAGTCCATTCAAGACTTGCTGTGCGATGCTGCTCGCTTTAAGCGTGACTGTAGCAACCAGCGTTACGACTTTTGCTCAAGACCCGCCCGCAGGCGCTCCGCCCGCAGCCGCACAGGAACGCCCGGCTGGCTTTCCCGGTTTGGGCAGCCGCGAACCTGAAATTCGCCCTTATGATCGCGTCATCACCAAAGACGCCAAATCCGACGAAGGCGTATTCACCGTTCATCGCATCAAAGAAAAGGTCTATTACGAAATCCCGAAGAAAGAACTCGGCAAGGAGTTTTTGTGGGTCAGCCAGATTGCCAAAACCACTCTGGGCGTCGGATATGGCGGTCAGGCGATGGGCAATCGCGTCGTCAAATGGGATCGGTACAACAACCGCGTCTTTTTGAAAAATATCTCTTACGCAGTCGTTGCCGATCCGAAAACGCCTGTGGCCAAAGCCGTACAGGCCGCGAACAACGACGCCATCATCAAATCGTTTTTTATCGAAGCCCTGGGCAAAGACGATTCCGTCGTCATTGACGTGACCAGTTTGTTCAGCACCGAAGTGACGGAATTCAGCGCCAAGACTCGTTTGCGCGCGCGAATCTTCGACGCTTCGCGGTCGTTCGTCGAACGAGTCGTTTCCTTCCCGACCAACATCGAAGTCGAAGCCACGCACACGTTCAGCAATCCGGCTGATACGTTGGGCGGCGGCGCGCAAACTCCGCCGAATCCGTTTTTAGGCGCTGGAATGGGAACTGGCAGTGCGTCAGTCGTCATGCATTATTCGATGGTCAAGCTGCCGGAAAATCCGATGATGCCGCGTCTGCTGGACGAACGTGTCGGATACTTTTCCGTCCGCAAAATGGATTACAGCAAAGACGAACACCGCGCTCCGCAACGCACCTTCATCACTCGCTGGCGTCTGGACAAGAAAGACCCGAACGCGGCGATTTCCGAACCCGTCAAGCCAATCACCTATTACGTTGATCCGGCCACGCCGACCAAATGGGTGAAGTACATCAAACAAGGCATTGAAGACTGGCAGCCGGCTTTTGAAGCCGCCGGCTTCAAAAAGGCCATCATTGCCAAAGATGCTCCAACAAACGATCCGGACTGGTCGCCCGAAGATGCGCGCTATTCGGTTGTGCGCTGGTTGCCTTCGACAATTGAAAACGCCAGCGGCCCGCACGTTCACGACCCGCGCACAGGAGAAATTCTGGAATCGGACATTCAGATGTATCACAACATTCTGAACTTGCAGCGATCCTGGTACTTCACGCAAGTTGGCCCGCTCGACCCGCGCACTCACAAATTTCCGTTCCCGGATGACCTGATGGGTGAGTTGCTACGCTTCGTCGTCGCCCACGAAGTCGGCCACACGCTCGGTTTCCAGCACAACATGAAGGGCAGTTCGATGTACCCCTTCGAGAAAATCCGCGATCCGAAATGGCTGAAAGAAATGGGGCACACGCCTTCGATCATGGATTATTCGCGGTTCAATTACGTCGCTCAGCCCGAAGACAAAATTCCAGTTGACGACCTGATTCCGAAAGTTGGGCCGTATGACAAGTGGGCTACGATGTGGGGTTACAAGCCGATTCCCGGCGCGAAATCTTCCGAAGACGAAAAGAAGACTTTGGACGAATGGGCGCGCGAACAGGATAAAACTCCGTGGCTGCGGTTTATGACCGCCAAAGCTCGCGGAGCCGATCCGGGTGAATTGACCGAAGCCGTTGGCGACGCTGACGCTGTCAAAGCTTCGACGCTTGGCGTGAAAAATCTGAAGCGAGTTGCCGATTTGTTGTTGACGGCAACAACCACTCAAAAAGGCGAGCCTTACAGCGATCTGGAAGAAGTGTACGGCGATATGATCGGCCAATGGCGGTTGGAAATGGGTCACGTCACGGCCATCGTCGGCGGATTCCAGACACAGCAAAAACACGTCGGCCAGGATGGAGTTTTGTTCACGCCGATTTCCAAAGAGCGTCAGGCCGAAGCCGTCAAATTCCTGAGCGACAACGTGTTTGCGACTCCAACCTGGATGCTGAATCCGGAAATCCTGCGCCGGATTGAAACAAACGGTTCGTTGGATCGCGTGCGTATGGCTCAGCAAATGGCGTTATCCCAGTTGATGAGTCCGGCGCGCTTTGCCCGTCTGGTCGAACAGGAAGCGATGGACGGCGACAAGGCTTATCGCCCGGTGGATTTTCTGGCGGACATTCGCAAAGGAATCTGGGGCGAGTTGAACGGAACTGCGGCGATCAAAATGGATGCGTATCGTCGCAACCTGCAACGCGCTTACCTGGATTTGTTCGGCGACAAGCTGAACGGACGCGCTCCGGTCAACGACGACCAGCGCCCATTTATACGAGGCGAACTGCGTGCGTTGAATGCCGACGTGCTCAAGGCGTTGGCCAAAACGACTGACAAAGCTTCGCGCCTGCATCTGGAAGACGTTCGAGATCAAATCGCCAAGATTCTCGATCCGAAATTTGCGGCTCCAGCGCCTGCGGCCACCGGCTTGCCTTTCATCTTGGGCAGGTTCAACGATGACGAACAGTCCGGAGAATTGCTGAATTGCTGGCCGGATTATTCGCTGAGAATTCGCCGCTAAGTAATGCGTCACCTTTACAAAACAAAAGCCGCATCTCCAATCGGAGATGCGGCTTTTGTTTTGGGCTGAGGGCTGTTATCTGCTACCACCTGCGCGAAGTGATTCCAGCATCTTTTGAGCTTGAGTCGAATTTGGGTTTACCTTCAGATAAGAAACCAATTCGCGTTCGGCATCATCAACCAAACCAACTTTTGCGTAACTAACCGCCAACGCAATCTGAGCCAATTGTTCGTTGCTTGAGCGGTAGTGTTTTTCGGCGGCGTCAACCTGCAAAAGCTCTTGATCCGTCAACACGACAAATTCTCCATAACTGCGGTTCATCCAGCGCCCATACTTTTCCTCGCCATCTTTCAAAATCGCTACGACATGCCAGAAATAACGATGACCACGCTGAAGATCAAAATCAGGCCGCCATTCCAAACCTACGGCAAAAGCTTCCGGTAAAGTCACCTTGTCCGTTTTATCAACCAGCAAAATCTTGTACTTCACTGAATCCTTGAACGGCAGCCATTTCAACTGCGGCCTGACTTCGCGTATCGCCACCCCGGATGGAGAATGTAAAGCAAACGTTTTTTCGTCTGCCTCGCTCATTTGTTTTGCCTGGCGTCTGGCCAGTGCGATTTCCGGTCTGATCGGAAGCTGCTGCTTTCGCATGGCTTCATTGGATAAAAGCCGATCGGCAGGCAGCATCCAAGCCAATCTTTCAGGCATTTTTTCAAACGTCTTTTCAGGCGTTCTCTGGGACGGAGTATCCGATACGAGTTCGTTTAATTTGGAGGGGGAGTTATTTGGGGGAGTGGGGGAGATTTTTTCATCTGACGAGTGTTTTGGGACGATTGCGGTAGGAGCCTCTGCCTGCCATTTGCCGTTATCGCTCGATCGCCATAACCCAATGGACGCCGCAGCCACAACCAAAACGGCCAACGCTCCGGCGGCATGTTGATAACGCGGCTGAGAAATCTTGCTGACCAGCCCTGAAACACGCTCCTTTAGCCCAAGCAAAAAAGAAACGTTTCTTTTCTGTCCAGTAGCAAGCTGGCGGGCAAAGGCTCTAACGTCGTTGACATCCTCTCGGCAATCCGAGCACCAAGCCAGATGGCTGGTGACAATTTCAAATTCCACCCGGTCAAGTTTGCCATTGATGTGGTCGGCAATTTGTTCACCGCTGAGATGTTCAATCGGCAAGTTGGCGCTTCTTTCCAGATTGGAACGAATTGCCTCGTAAGCAAATTGAAGCATCTCTTTTTTGCCAGCCAATTCGCTACACCGTCGGCACGCTGCCAAGTGAATATCAGCCTCGAATCTTTGCTTTCCGCGAAGTTCACCGCGCCGATAAAGCTCTATTATTTCTGTAGATAAATGTTCTGCCATAACTTCTAACC
The DNA here is from genome assembly GCA_902825875.1 of uncultured Acidobacteriota bacterium. Taxonomy (GTDB): domain Bacteria; phylum Acidobacteriota; class Blastocatellia; order RBC074; family RBC074; genus RBC074. The sequence continues at coordinate 194,118 of CADECP010000001.1, read as the reverse complement.
GACGATTTAAGATGCCCAGCACCCACGATCATTACCATTCAGGTTAAAAAAGTCGCTGACGGCTTGCGACGATGTAACTTAAAGTAGCGTCAATTCATCGCTTTAGCAGCTTTTTCATTTTTCGTTCCAATCGTTCGCGGGCGGATTTTCTGAGATTGATGACTTTTTGCGAATCAATTCCAAGCATCTCGCCTATCTGAGCGTCCGGCAATGGAAGCCGATCCCACAACTGCGCCAATTCCTCAATACTTATTTCCAATGCGTCCGCAATTTCTGACGGTGAGGCAATTTGACAGACAGGCAAAATATCAATGACTCCGACGTCGTCTTTCTTCAAATTCAACAGTAATGCTTTCCGTTGCCAGCTTGGCAAATCAACGATTTCGCTCCAGGCAATTTTCAGATACTCGCGTTGCTCCAATTGAGTTGGAACACTGTTTTTTCGCTCTTTATCTTCAATAGTTGGAGAAATTTCTTCGTCCGGGTGATCTAAGATTTTCAACAGACGGGCACTCACATCAACTAACAAATCAATTTCTATAGGCTGGTCAACCCAATCAAACAAATTTGCCAGCAACCAAGGCAGTTGTTGCCGCTCATCCACCGGCTGAGCATCCATTCTCGCAGCCACGAATGCCCGCTCATCATGTCGCAAATCAGCCAGTCTCTTGCTCTGGTTTTGCGCGTGAGCAAAACCTTTCCACCGGGCAAAACCGACAAGCTTATGACTTCCATCTTTCCAAAAATCAAAGTCTTCACTCGTTTTCGCCAGATATTGAATGCGCCTTTTCAAGCTGTAGCGTCGGGGGTATTTTTGGCGCAAATAATTATTGAAAACATTGAAAGCGGTTTTGGCGACAAAATCTTCCAGAACTCGTATTGGCGTTTGAATCTGTCCGATCCGCAAATTGTTCAGGTAAGCAATTAAATTGGTGGCCGCTTCATGGCATAAATCGTCTAACTCAACGTCTGCCCCTTGGCTGAATCCTTGTCCCGAATACACCTTTAGCTTCGAGCCGATGATGGTTTCTATCAACGGCATTGCATGGTTGGTAATTACGTCACCCAGCAAAATCTCGTAATAAGCATCATCTGCATCAATAAATGGACGCAGCCGTTCGTCCAAAGCCAGATGATCAAATTCCGAGTAAACCACATCCTCAGCGTCTTCCATGTTTCCTATCAATGGAGCCAGAAGCCGCCTCGTACCGACAGCGGTCGTTTTTTCTTTTCTTATGTTTTTAAGGAGCGAGTAAGGCAAGCATACTTGACCGCTTCAATTTCTAGCAACACTTTGAACCGCTTTTTGCAGAACAATTTAGGGGCAAAAAATTCGTGGTTGCAATCCCAAGTGAATGGCTTATCATACGTCCGCCATCAGTCACACCCCGTTACTGACAAATCCTTGGTGGCGCTAAATCCCAGAGGCCAGCAAAATTCGTCAATGGTGCTCCCTTCAAGCTTTGGCTCCCGATCATCTTCTTGAAGTTCAATTGCCGTCAGCAGCCTCTTGCTAATTTCAACACTCGCTTTCTGACTGTAGAAACAGTCCAGCCCCAAAACACTGAAAGCAATTTTAGGAGGAAACTATGCGCAAGTTGTTTTTCATGGTGCTGCTGCTTGCTATGCCGTTCGCGGCACAGGCACAGGATGCGCCCAAAGCCGAAATTTTCGGCGGATATTCTTACCTTCATGCTGACGACGATGACGGCGGACTTGATTTGCACGGTTGGAATGCCTCGGCAGCTATCAACTTCAAAAAATGGGGCGGGATCGTTGCGGATTTCAGCGGTCACTATGACACTGCAACGCTCTCACCGGGCGTTCGTGCGGATCTCAGCGCCTACCTGTTTTTGGTCGGGCCTCGGTTCACTTACCGTGAGTCAAAAGTTCTGCAACCCTTTGGTCACGTCCTGCTAGGAGCGGCACGCTCCTACGTAAAAACCGACACCGTTGTCGGCAGAGTCACTGTTGACGATTCTGCATTCGCAATGGCCATTGGTGGCGGACTTGATGCCAAAATCATTGACAACCTGGCAATCCGGCTTTTCCAGGCCGATTACGTGTTGACTCGATTCGGCGACCAAACTCAAAACAATTTCCGTCTTTCAACCGGACTTGTGTTGCGACTCGGTTCTCAATAACTCGGTCTTCCGTTCGCAGTTCGCATTCCGGGCGGACAAACCGGAAAGCGAACTGCGAACATTGCAACAATTATCCCAAATCGGTTCCCCTTCCCATGTCTGCGTGATCCTTTTTTCTCCCGCTCTTCGGAATTAACTGCCGCCCGCTTTATGAGTTTTAGCTCGGTTTACAAACCGCTTCGCCTTTGGAATATGACCGCCTTGCTGGCAGTTGCAATGACTGCTCTTTGCGCCGTTGGTGAAGCCCAAACTCAACAACCCGACGAAAGTAAACGTGCAACCTGGCCATCCGAATCGTTCCGCATTGCCCCCCCAAAACCTGCGGTCTCGCCGGTCGAAGGGCTTTACGATTACTCGTATCGAATCATTGCTCCCAGTTTTGGCAAGTCGGCAATCTCTAAATCGCTTGGTCAACGTAAAGTCCTGGAAGCGAAAGCTTTGCAAAGCGAAGCCGATGCCTTGCGATTGCAAGGCACTCCCGATTCGTTGCGAAAAGCTACTCTGAAATACGAGGAATCATTGCAGATGTGGCGTTCGGCTGGTGCGCTTACTGATCCGGCGGAAATGGCCGATGCCTTGAATCAACTTGCGGTGATTGCCGAATCCTTCGGCGACAAGCAACAGGCAATCGCTTATTACCGTCAATCATTGCCGCAATGGCGAGCCGCCGGAAATCGCACCACCGAAGCCGCAGCATTGACCCAGCTTGGCCGAATTTACAATTCTCTGGGCGATAAAAAACAGGCGCAAAACTGTTTCAACCAGGCCAAGTTGATTGTCCAAACCGCCAGCCTGACAAGTCTGGCCACGACCGCCGAAAATAAGCGAAGCCGCGAAGCAGCAACGCTTTACAACCTCGGCAAGCTTTACGAAGAACAAGGCGATCTGAAAAAAGCCTTTGACCATTATCAAAAGGCTCTTCCTTATTGGCAGGAAGCCAAAGATAAAAACGGCGAGGCAGCGACCTTGAACAGTCTTGGCAGTCTGGCAGCGCAAGGTGGGCAGTTACCGTTGGCAACGCAATTGTTTCGACTGGCGCTGCCACTTTGGCGTGAAGTCGGCGACAAACGAGGCGAAGCCGTGTCGCTCAGCAATCTAGGATTTGTCGCTGATGCTTCCAGCGACAAACCATCTGCCATAGAGTTTTATTCGAAAGCCTTGCCGCTCTGGCGCGAACTCGACGACAAGCGCAGCATCGCCACCACGCTCAGCGATCTGGCCAGCTTGTATCTGGCAATCAATCAGCGCGATCAGGCTTTGAAGCTTTACCTGGAAGCTCTGCCCATTCGACGCGCAGGAGCCGACAAACGAGGCGAAGCCGCAACGCTGAACAATCTTGGCAATCTGTATTCGCTTTTAGGCGAATGGCGAAAAGCTGTGGAGAGTTTCAGCCAGGCATTGGAAATTCGGCGCACTATTGGTGACACGCGCGGCGAACTGGTCACGTTGGGCAATCTGGGCGCGGCTTATCAATCATTGAACGAACCGGCGAAAGCGCGCGAGTTTTATCGGTTGGGCTTGCCGCTTGCGCGTTCGCTGACTGACAAGGCCCGGCTGGCGATCATCTTGAGCGGATTGGGCGAAACGAGTTTTCTGCTGAATGAAAAAACCGCCGCGCGAGATCACCTGGAAGAAGCGGCGGCCTTATGGCGTGAACTGAAAGAATCACTCCGTGAAGCCAGTACGCTGAGTTTACTGGCGGGCGTTTATGCCGCATTGGGCGACAAGGAAAAAGCCGCAAGTATTTACCGGCAATTGCTTTCCGGCTGGCGTGTAACGTTGCCCAATTCATAATCTTCCGCCAGCGGGATTTCCCTTCAATATTTCGACTTGCCTACTTTTTTTTCCAACGTCTTGACGTGCTCGGCTGAAACTCTTGCATAAGCGCCGGATGTGCATTGACGATAAGCCGCCAGCGCCTGCTCCAATTGCCCAAGCCTGTGATGCGATGAGCCGATCAAGTAATAAATGCCGACGTTCGACGGGTCTTGCTGCAAAGCTTTTCGAAATTCGCCCAACGCTTCCTGATGCCGACCGCTGTTTTGAGCGTTCAGCCCGCGCTGCAAAAACTCTGCGGCGGTGATTTTCGGCTGCTCTGTTGGAGCGGCTTCTTTTGCTGAAGGCGAAGCGCTTTTTGCCGAGTTTGCTGTCCCAGTCTTTGGCTCTTCTTTTGAAATTTCTTTTGGCGCAGTCGCAGTCGTTATCGCCGAAACAGGTGTTGGAGCATCTGTCTTTGTATTGGCTTCAACATCCTGCTTGCCCGCAACCTGTTTCTTTTCGTTTTTTTCCTTCTCTCCCGTCGCAACCTCTGGCGCTTTCTTCATTGAGTCACTTTCAATTTGACTGCTCACGTTCGAAGTCGGCGAAGAATCAACCGACGCTGCCGGCGAAGAAAGCGATGTTGAAGTTGAATCAGCAATTTCGGGAGAGTTCGATGTTTGGCCACGCAGTGCATAAACACCTGCAACCACAACCGCCGCCAGCAACAAAACGGCAACGGAAATCACCAACGGCAATCGCCTGCCAGATTTTGTCGTGGCAGCGGCTGTTGGAACAGAGTGTTGCGGCGCACTTGTTTTGGGATGAATTCCCGCTCCAGTTTTCGACTGCCTACCCGGCGCTCCTGTGGCAGGAGCAAGTTCCTGAGTCGTCTTCCCTGTTTTGATTTGAGGCGGGGCAGACAAGATTTCGGTGGCGTCTGGCGGCAGCGTGTAAACGTTTGTCGTGTAATCCTTTTCCCCGGCCATCAACGGTTGGGTGGATTCCAATAAGTTTTCTGTAGCAGGCGAATGAGCAACAGAAACAACCACTCCGCATTGAGTGCAAAATTTGATCTGCGCGGGCAATTCACTCCCACAGGATTTGCATTTGACCGACATCTTGTATTCCTCCTGAATAGATTTTCGCTGCACATTGTAACCGCTTGCCGCAGAAACATGCGAAATCCGTCAGTCAAATTCATCATCCGAAGCAAATTTTTCGATCAGACCACAGTCGTCTTTTCAGTTCCGACTTTCAACTACTCACAGCGAAGCGCGATCATCGGATCAACTTTGGTCGCTCGCCACGCCGGAATGAAGCACGCGACCAGCGCAACCAACGTCAGGCCGAAGGCGATCACGCCATAAGTCAGCGGATCATTCGACTTCACGCCGTACAACATTTCCGACAAATTCACCCAGCTTTCCAGGTACTTCGTCAGCACATACGCGCCAACCAATCCCAGCGCCACACCAATCAACGCCAGAATCATTCCTTGTCGCAAAATCATTTTCAGCACATCGTGTCGTTCTGCTCCCAGAGCCATACGGATGCCAATTTCCTGTGTCCGTTGAGCTACGGCGTAAGCCAGCACGCCGAACAATCCAATGGCCGCCAGTTGCTGAGCCAGCAAGCCAAACAGCGTCATCAACCGAGCAAAGAGCCGTTCCATTCGCAGCGTCTCTTCGGCTTGTTCAATCTGTGTTTTGACATTGGTCAGCGGCAAGTTTTGATCTACTTCGCGCATCGCCTGGCGCACTGCGGCGACGGATTTAGCAGGGTCGGCAGCGGTGCGTAGTTCAATCGTGGCATTGTTCATCCCGGCCAAACTCTGCCGCCAGGAAACATAAGTCGTCGGCGGAATTTCATCGCGCTGGCTGGAGTATTTAGCATCGCCAACCACGCCTATGATTTCCGCTTCGTCGGGCTTTTTCGGATCGAAGGCGAAGCGTTTGCCGACAGGGCTTTCGTTCGGGAAATACTTTTTGGCAAAGGACTGGTTGACGATCACTACCAACGGCGAATTGGCTACATCCGTCGGCTGGAAATTGCGCCCGGTCAGCAACGGAATCTGCATGACGTTCAAAAAATTTTCGCGCGTCTGGTGAATATAAGTTTCGCCGCTGGTGCTCAATCGTCCGTTGGCGTCGGGCGTGCCGTTCAAAGCCTCGCGGAAAAAGAATCCGCGTGAACTGGCGCTATCGGCCAGCAACGCCGTCCGCGAAAAAGTCACAGCCTGAACGCCGGGGATGGCTTCCAGCCTTTCGGTCATTCGCTGGTACAACTCCGCCAGCCGTTCGTCTTTGTACCCGATCAAACCGGGCGAGATGCTGAACAGCAACAGGTTTCGCGTATTGAATCCGACTTCGACGCGCTGCAAATTCAACAGCGTGCGAACGAACAAAGCTGCGCCGATCAACAACAACAACGACAGAGCGACTTGCGCCACCACCAATCCGCGACTGAGCAACGAACGGGACGCGGCGCTGGAACTTCGCCCGCTGTCTTTTAGCGTAGGCGTTAAATCTACTTTGGTGGCTCGCCACGCCGGAGCCAGCCCGAACAGGATTCCGGTCAACAACGACAGCGCCAACGTCACAGTCAATACTCGCCAATCCAGTCTTGGGTCCAGCGCCGTCATCTCGCCGCCGCCCCAGTCGCCAACGGCCAGCAAACCATCCTTGATCCACAAGGCGAACAAAATTCCCAACGCTCCACCGATCATTGCCATCAGAACGCTTTCGGTCAGTAACTGGCGAATCAATCTCCAACGGCTTGCGCCCAACGCCAGGCGCACGGCGATTTCTTTTTGACGCGAAGCCGAACGCGCCAACAGCAAGTTCGCCACGTTGGCACAGGCAATCAGCAACACCAAACCGACTACGCCCAGCAACAGATAAAGCGACGGCGCGTAATATCGCCGCGAAGACGTTTCGCCCTGTCCGCCGGGATCGAGCGACAATCGCGGATAAAATTTCGGATCAAGCGGCGCAAGCACAGTGTCTCCCTTTGCCTGAGCCTGTGCAGAGCGCGCCGCGCGATGTTCAGCCACCGATTGATGAAAAGCCGCTTCCATTTCGGCGTGCGCGGCTTCGACAGTCGCGCCGGGTTTCAATCGCCCCATCAACCGCAACCACCAAATTCCGGCTCCGCCCATATTCATCCTTGAGCGTTGGCGATCAACGTACATTTGCGGTTCCCAGGCAATCGGGATGCTGACATCAATCGTTGAACCAACCTGCGCCGCGCCTTCAAAACCCGGCGGAGTGACGCCGACAATCGTGAACGCAACTTGATTCAAATTGATCTGTTTGCCGATGACGGCATCGTTGCCGCCGAATCGGTTTTGCCAGAACCGGTGACTGATGACGGCGGCGGGGCTGGCCGCAGCCTTGTCATCATCATCGGTCAAAACTCGCCCGCGAATGGCCTGAACGCCCAATCCGGCGAAGTAATTTCCCGACACGGCCTGTCCATCGGCCACGTCTGCCTGACCATCGGCGCTGACAGTCAAATTGACATCTCCAAACGCAAACACATCCGCCAGCAAACTTTCCCGTTCGCGCATGCGCTGGTAACTCTGGTGCGGAAACGAAGTCATGTTCCGCAGCCCCGTGGCTTTATCGGTATTGCTGCTGCCGTTGTAACTGCCGGGACTGAATTCACGCGAAGCCATTGACCGAAACAGCACCAGTCGGTTTGGTTCTTTGACCGGCAGCATTCTCAGCAGCATCGCGTCCACCACGCTAAACAAAGCCGTGTTAGCTCCGATGCCGAGCGCCAGTGAAAGCACAGCAATCGCCGTGATTCCTTTTTGCTTCATCAACATTCGCGCGCCGTAACGCAGGTCTTGCCACAAAGTTTGCATAACGTTCTCCGAATTTTTCAGTGTCTGCGACGAAATCGTTTTCGAGTTGGGAAACGCAACAACCAAAAGCTCATTTCTACTTCCAAAACTCGTGCCGGAAATCCGATGCGTGTATTTGCTGAAAGCAATGCACTTGCCTAAAAACCGTTTTGAAGTCGTTGCCAAACTACGTTCGCTTTCGAGATTGGTGATTCCCAAAACCGAACGAGCCTTGTTGTTTGGCTGTGAGTGGGAAATTTGCCGTTGAGCGTTGCCGGCCTTGCCATCGTGGTTGAATCCTGTAAAGTTCGCTGCCGCCTTTTCACGAATAACAACCAATTGCCACAAACTTTTGCTTAAGCTTCAAGGAGATGCGCGAATGAGTGCGAACCTTTCTTCTGATCGTTCTTCAACTGCCTTTCGACCGTTCATCGCCGATAAAACCAACTTGCGCGAGCTGACAGCATTGCCGTTGATTTTCGGCACGCTGCTGGGAATCGTCTTTGGCGCGTCGTCGCTGTATTTGGTTTTGAAAACCGGCTTGACTGTCAGCGCCTCAATTCCGGTGGCAGTCATTTCCATCACCATCTTTCGACTGTTATCTAAAGTCGGGCTGAAAAACGCGACGATTCTGGAAAACAACATCGTGCAGACGGCTGGTTCGGCTGGCGAATCCATAGCATTCGGTTTCGGAGCGACCATGCCCGCCATCATGATTTTAGGCTTCAACCTGGAAATCGTGAACGTCATGCTGGTCGGAGTTTTGGGCGGATTGTTGGGCATCTTGATGATGATTCCGCTGCGTCGCGCGCTGATCGTTCAACAACACGGCGTGCTGAAATACCCCGAAGGCACTGCCTGTGCCGAAGTGTTGAAAGCCGGAGCCGACGACGAATCTCTGCGCGAAGCCGAAGCCGCAGGCACAACCGAAATCAACGAAACCAAAATCGGCGCGAAAACCATCTTCACAGGGTTTGGCATTGGCCTGGCGTACAAGTCGCTGATGTCCGCATTCAAGATGTGGAAAGAAGTTCCCGAACGTGTCTTCGGCGCGCCCTTCAAAGGTGGTTCGATTTCGGCGGAAATTTCTCCTGAGTTGCTGGGCGTGGGTTACATCATCGGTCCCTACATCGGCGGTTTAATGGTCGGCGGAGGAGTGCTGGCTTATCTGGTGCTGATTCCTGCCATCAAATTTTTCGGCGATTCGTTAAGCGCGCCGCTCGCGCCCGGCACTACACTCATCAGCGAAATGTCGCCCGACGATGTTCGCAGCGCTTATGTGTTGTACATCGGCGCGGGTTCGGTGGCGGCGGCTGGCATCATCAGCGTCATTCGTTCGATGCCTGTGATTTGGGGCAGCATCAAAAGCGGCCTGCGCGATCTGCGCGGTTCTCAATCTGCCAGTTCAACCAATCGCACAGAACAAGACGTTCCGATCAAATGGGTCATCATCGGCATCATCGTGTTGATGGTAATGATTATGGCGTTCCGAAGTTTGCAGATGAACTTTCTGGGCGCATTGCTGATCGTCGTGTTTGGCTTCTTGTTCGTCACGGTGTCTTCGCGGCTGACGGGTGAAGTCGGCTCTTCGTCGAATCCGATTTCGGGAATGACTTACGCAACGTTGCTGCTGACCTGTTTGATCTTTCTGGTCGTAGGCTGGACGGCTCCGGCGTATTACGTCACGGCACTTTCGGTCGGAGCCATTGTTTGCATCGCGGCGTCAAACGGCGGAACGACTTCTCAGGATTTGAAAACAGGCTTTCTGGTCGGAGCCACGCCGAAGTATCAGCAAATCGCCATCCTGTTTGGCTCGCTGGCGTCAGCGATTGTGCTGGGGCCGATTTTGCTACGGTTGAATGACACCGGCACGGTTTACTTGAGACAGCAGCAACCGGCAGCCATTGAATTACGCGCCGACGCTTCAAGCTTGCGCGAACGTGAATCATTGAAAGGCCCTCAAGCGCGCGAAGACGGCAATTCGTATCTGGTCTGGCATCACACGGACGAAAACGGCGACACGAAAAAGTATCTGGTCAACGATCAAGGCGCACCAGTTTATCTGGTTGATCCCGGCATCAACGGAACGGCTGACAAACGCCCCGACGGTTCCAGCGTGCCGAAATTCGATGCGCCCAAAGCCGTGTTGGTGTCGTACATCATCAAAGGCATCCTGAATCAAAAACTCCCGTGGGCGCTGGTGCTGCTCGGCGCAATGATTACCGTCATGTTGGAATGCGCCGCCGTTCCTTCGCTGGCCTTCGCTGTCGGAGTCTATTTGCCGCTTTCGACTTCGTCACCAATTTTCATCGGCGGAATGATTCGCTGGCTGGTGGATTTGTGGCTGCGGAAAAAATGCGCCGACCGTAACTTGACCGAAGAACAATTCGTCGCCGAAACCGACAAAAGCCCCGGCGTGCTGATGGCTTCGGGTTACATCGCTGGCGGAGCCATTGCTGGCATCGTCATCGCCTTCCTGGCCGGAGTGTTGACCGAAACCAACTTGAAAATTGAACACTGGGCAAATTCCAGCAATCCATTTTTCAGCGGAGCGAACGCCAACTTGCTTTCGCTGTTGCCGTTCATCGTGTTGATCGTGCTGTTGTATTTGACCGGGCGCGAAAAGATTCTGTCTTCTCGCAGCGGAAACAAATGAACACCGCTGATTCGTCAAAACCGCAACTTGTCCGCGCGCTGAAACTACGTGATTTGGTGCTGCTCAATCTGGTGGCTGTGCTTGGGCTTCGCCATCTGGGTGTAGCTGCCAAAGCCGGGCCAGTGACTTTAACGTTGTGGGCACTGGCGGCGATGTTTTTCTTTGTGCCGCTGGGTTTGGCAGTGATCGAACTATCTTCACGCTTCCCAAATTCCGGCGGCATATATGACTGGACGAAACGCGCACTTGGCGAAAAGCACGCGTTCTTGTGCGGTTGGTGTTACTGGATCAACAACGTTCTTTATTATCCCAGCCTGCTTATCACAACGGCCGCAGTCGTCACTTACGTTTTTGGCTACGGCGGAACCTGGCTGGAAAAAGACCTGGCCTATGTAACAGTCACAACGCTGGTCTGCCTTTGGCTGGCGGTTGCTCTCAATGTGTTGGGCATCGGAACCGGTAAGTGGTTGCAGAATGTCGGCGGCTTAGGAACCTACCTTCCGGGCGCAATCGTCATTTTCGTCGGAGCTTATGCCTGGTTGACCAAACCATCGGCCAACACAATTACCGCTGCCGACCTGCTGCCAAAATCCGCCGATTACGATTCGCTCAACCTTTGGATTTCGGTCGCGTTTGCTTATTCGGGAATTGAGTTGTCTGCAATGCTCGGCGGCGAAGTCCAAAATCCTCAGCGCAATTTACCGCGTTCAATCTATCTTGCTGCGCCGATGATTGCTTTGCTGTACTTGCTCGGAACCGCGTCTGTGTTGTGGCTGGTTCCGAGCAAAGACATCAATCCGCTGACCGGAATCTTGCAAGCCGCTGAAAATGGGCTTGGCCAAATCCGGTTCTTGAGTTGGGTAATTCCGACGTGTGCTGCGCTGTACGCTATTGGCAACGTTGGCAGCGTCGGAGCCTGGTTGACCGGCCCTGCTCGCGTAGCTTTTGCCATTGGGTTGGATCGTTACTTTCCTCCGGCGTTCAGCAAGATCCACCCGCGCTGGCGTACGCCATACATTGCGATCATCGTTCAAGCTTCGATTGCCACGCTGCTATTGCTGGCCTTTGTGTTCAGCAAAGAACGCGAGGCCAAAAGCGTTGAACAGGCCTACCTCATCCTGCTCAGCGCACAAGTGTTTATTTATTTCATCCCGTACATCTATCTCTTTGTGGTGTTCCTCATTCATCGTCAAAAGAATTCAAACGAAGGCGTAATGCTTGTGCCGGGCGGAAAAATCGGGGCTTACTTGCTTGCACTGAGTGGATTATCCGTCACCATTTTTGCCGTTGTATTGACGTTTGTCCCTCCATCGGATGCCAATGTTTGGGATTTCGAGCTTAGGCTGGTCGTAGGCATAGCTGCATTACTAGCTTTAGGTGGCATACTTTTTTGGCGAGCGAATCAGCAAAATAAGTAACTTGACGGAAACTTTAACACCAGTTTCACTTGATGTTCTTGTAACTCGGATTGTTTATTGCTCACCTACTTATAGCTCTACGTAAAGTTTTTTTTCAAAAGCCGCGATTATTTTGTTGACGCCTCAAGATAAGCTGAGGTATAAACCATCCCGTTGATTGTGAGCCTTAATGGCTCATCGCCAATCAGCAAAAAGTTTTCACTAATTAAATTTCAACGGTAGCTCAAACATTCAAAAGATTATGTTGCTCAAAGGACACAACAACTCAGAAGCGATTCGCAAGTCGGCGACGACACGAAGCTTCGGCTCGGCCAGTCTGACCAGTTTGAATTGCTGGCACGCGAGTGTATCGGTGTCCTTTGCGCGAGCTGCCGAGACGCCATCCAATTCGTTGATGCTGCAAGATAAAGGCCAACAGCCGAGATTTGCCGAATCCTTAGTCGGCGGATATTTGTTTAATCAGCATCGTTAAATCAGCGGGAGCGGCGTTCCCGCTCCCGAAAATTCCAAAGCAAGAACAAAAGCCGGGATTTTTAGGTCGAGCGGGCCGCTTCAGCAGAAACTTCTGAAGCTTGCCCGCTTTTTCCTTTTGCGGCCAGCAGGCAAAGAAAAACAAGGTTTTTAGCCGGAGATGCCCGATGGCCGGGCACTGGACTGTAAACCCAAGGTAGACGTGCGTCTGCATAGCAGGTTCGATTCCTGCCTTCGGCATAAATTTTAGGAGTGTGGTGTAACGGCAGCACGCTGGCTTCCAATCCCAGTTGTCAGGGTTCAAATCCTTGCACTCCTGTTACTTTTAGTTACTTAGAGGCGTGGCGGAATGGTAACGCACTGGTCCGCTAAACCAGGGAGCAATTTGTCTTCTGTGGGTTCGAATCCCACCGCCTCTGTTACATTTTTACTATGGAGAGTTAGCCTAAATGGTAAGGCAGCGGTCTTGAAAACCGCCGATGGGTGACACCTATGAGAGTTCGAGTCTCTCACTCTCCTTTGATTTTTGTCACTGCATTGGTAGCTCAGTTGGAATTCAGAGCGCAAGCCTCCGAAGCTTGAGGACGCGGGTTCGAGTCCCGCCCAATGCTTTTCAAGTTGTTTGAAAACTGATTTTTTGATGTGTTTGCGGGTGTGGCGCAATCCGGTAGACGCGCAACGTTGAGAGCGTTGCTGTTGGAGGTTCAAGTCCTCTCGCCCGCATTGAATTTTGCAGGTATGGCGCAATCGGTAGACGCAGCAGTTTCAAAAACTGCCTGTTGAAGGTTCGACTCCTTCTACCTGCATTTGTTTGTGGGTGTGGCGCAATTCGGCAGACGCGCCGGTCTCAGAAGCCGGTTGTTGAAGGTTCGACTCCTTTCACCCACATTGGTTTTGTCGGCGTAGCTCAATTGGAAGAGCGCGAGCTTGCCACGTTCGAGGTCGGGAGTTCGAACCTCCTCGCCGACTTTTTATGCACGCTTGGCCGAGCGGTTTTTAGGCGCGGGGCCGCAAACCCCGTCAGGGCGGTTCGATTCCGTCAGCGTGCTTTTGTTTGAAATGCCGAAGTGGCGCAACGTTGGCAGACGCACGGAGCTTAAACCTCCGTTGATGAGGGTTCGATTCCCTCCTTCGGCATTGCCATTTTTTGCGGGTGGGCAAGTGTTCGGTTAGGTCTCATAAGCCTCGACTCGCTGGGAGCGTTACCCAGACCCGCAATCAGGTTCTTTTGAAAATATGGGGCGTTGGGCAAGCCGGTTAAGCCGTCAGTCTTTCAAGCTGAAAATCGAGGGTTCGAATCCCTCACGCCCTATCAGTTTTGGGTTCGTGGCCTAATGGCAAGGCAACGGCCTTTTAAGCCGTGAGATGTGGGTTCGACTCCCACCGAACTCATCACAATCTTTAATTGGCTCCCGTAGCTTAAGGCGGGAAAGCGGCGCGAAAAAACGTGTCAGTACCATCGGGTGTTTGAGTTCGGGTTCAAATCCCGGCTGGAGTCCTTGTTTTGGCTGCTGATCGGCTCCTGTAGCTCAACAGGTAGAGCGACACGCTTATAACGTGTAAGCACTGGATCGGTGCGTGATCCGGGTTCGAATCCCGGCGGGAGCATTTCGGTTTTCTGGTGGGCGTAGCTCAATTGGTAGAGCGCCTGACTGTGGATCAGGTCATTACCGGTTCGAATCCGGTCGCTCGCCCTTCTCTTTGAAGCTTTATTCGGATGTCGTTCAACTGGCAGGACTGTGGCCTTTGAAGCCGCCTATCGAGGTTCGAATCCTCGCGTCCGAGTCTGCACCTGAAGCTCAGATGGCGGAGCACGTGGCTGATAACCGCGCGGTCGAAGGTTCAAGTCCTTCCGGGTGCATGAATTTTGGGAGTGTAGCAAAGCGGCTAATGCAGCGGCCTGTCGCGTCGCCTATCGAGGGTTCGAGTCCCTTCACTCCCGTGATTGGGATCGGTAACTCAATCGTCAGAGTGTCGCTCTCTTAAAGCGAAAGTTGCGGGTTCAAGTCCCGCCCGATCCATTGACGCTGTTTGCAATTTGTTGAGGGATAGCCAAGTGGCAAGGCACTCGCCTGTTAAGCGAGCGATGCGTGGGTTCGAATCCCACTCCCTCAGTTTTCAGAGTGTAGCTCAGTTTGCGGAGAGCGCGTGCCTCGGGCGCACGAGGTCGCAGGTTCAAATCCTGCCACTCTGATTTGCGGCGAATGCTGATGGAACTACATCCTTTAACTGTGCAAGTTTCATCAATCCTTGTCGCCGCTTTTTCGTGAGCGAAGCGCTAATGGCAGCGCGCTGGTCTTCCAAACCGGAGGTAGCGGGTTCGATCCCCGCCGCTCACTTTCCGCTGGTGTAGCTCAACGGATGAGCCGCCGTCTCGTAAGCGGCAGGATGTGGGTTCGATTCCCACCGCCAGCTTTATTGGGAGATCGTCTAATTGGCAGGATGGCAGATTCTGACTCTGTCGGTCGTGGTTCGAATCCGCGTCTCTCAGTTTAATTTTGTTGGAGCGTAGCTCAGCGGCAGCAGCATCGGTCTTACAAACCGGAGGTCGTGGGTTCAATCCCCACCGCTCCTATTTGAATTTGGGGTCGTAGCCAAACTGGAAAGGCTCCAGTCTTGCAAACTGGAAATTGTGGGTTCGAGTCCCACCGATTCCATTCTGTTTCTGGGTGTGGGGCAGTGGTCGCCCACTTGCCTTGGGAGCAAGCCGACGCAGGTTCGAATCCTGCCGCCCAGACTTTTTGTTCGTGTAGCTCAGCGGAATCAAGAGTGCTGGTCTACGAAACCAGAGGTCGAAGGTTCGAATCCTTCCACGAACACTTTAATCACGAATGTTTGGGGCGCATACAGATTTGGCCACGAACATCCACACGGTCGGATAGCTGAGACGGATTAGCGGCGGTCTGAAAAGCCGCAAAGGTTGGTTCGATTCCAACTCCGACCACTTTTCGGTGATGTAGCTCAGCGGAATCGAGAGCGGCTGTCTCCTAAGCAGCAAGGCGTGAGTTCGAATCTCACCATCACCTTTTTGAATTTCAATTGGCCGGATAGCTCAGTTGGAAGAGTATTGGTGTGACATGCCAAAGGTCGCAGGTTCAATTCCTGCTCCGGTCATTGCGTCCGCATAGCTCAGTTGGTGGCAGCACTCGCATGGTAAGCGAGAGGACGCCGGTTCGATTCCGGCTGCGGGCCTGGCTTCACAATCATTTCTGAGTCTGTCGTCTAACGGGAATCAAGGCACTCGTCTTCTAAACGAGATCATGCAGGTTCGAATCCTGCCAGACTCATCAATTCAAACGGAGGAGTTATGACGCTCGCCAGAAAAGTTTTGCTCTTGAACGCATCCTACGAACCGCTGAGTTTGGTCAGCGCGGCAAAGGCGTTGACGCTCGTGTTCAGACAAGTGGCTGAAGTTTTGGAAAAAGACAAAGGCTTCGTGTTGCGTTCGCCCAGATTCGTGTTCGATGTGCCGTCAGTCATTCGGCTGACTCAATACATTGATGTTCGTTCACGGCGCAACAAAGTGACGAATCGCCATCGAATTTTGGCGCGCGATCATTATCGTTGCCAGTATTGCGGCAAACGCGGAACGGCGTTCGACCTGACGCTCGACCACATCATGCCGCGTTCTCGCGGCGGACGAACCGTGGCTGAAAATCTGGTTGCGGCCTGCCAAACCTGCAACAACCGCAAAGGCGACCGCACGCCCGAAGAAGCTCGCATGCCGTTGCTGACCAATCCGGCAGCGTTGTTTTACGGATTGGAACGCGCCGAACTGCGACAGGCGGCTCAGACTCGCCAGGAATGGAAGAAATACCTTTTTCTGGAACACGCCGACGAAACGCAAGTCGCCAAAGTCGCCTAAAACCTCTCAGCGTCGCTTGCGCCGATTCATTCAACTGAAGCTTGTTGTTTGAATCGGCGCTGCGGGAGCCAAATTTTCCTCAGCCAACTCTCATCATCCTTTCACGGCGTTGCACTTCATTTTCAGCAGAACTTTTCAATTACAGTCTTGGCCTGGTGTTATGGCCGACGGCTGTAGCCACCATGCGCACGCTGGAGCCATCTGCTTACTTCGGTCATTCACACCGAAGCGCAATCATCGGATCAACTTTCGTCGCTCGCCGCGCTGGAATCCAACAGGCCAGCAAAGCCACAGCCGCGAGCACAGCCGCAATGCCAGCAAAGGTCAGCGGGTCGGTTGCGCTGATGTCGTAAAGCATATTCGCCATCCAGCGCGTCACCGCGTAAGCGCCAACCAGTCCGACCGCGACGCCGATCAACGCCAGTCGCATTCCCTGCCCAATCACCAGCCGCAGCACGTCAACCGCGCGAGCGCCAAGAGCAATGCGGATTCCGATTTCGTGGGTTCGCTGAGAAACGGCGTAAGAGATGACTCCGTAAACTCCTGTCGCCGCCAGCAACAAAGCGACTACGGCAAAGGCTCCGAAAATGACCAGGCTGAATCGCCGCTGATCCAACGACGAAGCCACGACTTCGTCAATCGTTCGGAAGCGCAGTGGAATGTCCTGGCGTTGAGATAAGACTTCGGCGCGCATCGCCGGAATCAGGCTGGAAGCATTGGTTTCGGCGCGCACAACGTAGCTTTGATTCGAGACTTGCCACCACTGCGGACGCTGCAACGAATTGGCGTAAACCGTCGGCGAGGGAGCTTCGTCCAAACCTTCGTGCCGCACGTCGCCGACAATGCCTACGATGTGCAGCAAGTCTTTGTCGCCATCCATATTGCCGAATTGGATTGTGCGTCCGATTGGGTCTTCGTTCGGCCAGTATTTGTTCGCCAGCGACCGGCTGATGACCGCTGCGTCGGGCGCGCTGCCCGTGTCAGTGGAATCGAATGTCCGCCCGCGCAACAGCGGAATGCCCATTGCGGCAAAATATCCGCCGCTGGCTAACCTGTAATCCGCGTCGCCTTTTGTCGCCGGGTTGCCGTCTTTTTGAAACGTGCCGTTGGCTCCTGAACCGGTCAGCGGCAGAGCATTGATCGCCCCCGCAGCCTTTACGCCCGGCATCGCCTGCAACCGTTCCAACAGTTGTTCGTTGAACTGCTGCAATTGCGCTTCCTGCTGTTTATCCAAAGTCGTCGCCTGCGCCAGAGTCATCGCCACAGAGCTTTCCGGTTTGAAGCCGGGATCAACCTGCATCAGTTTCAGAAAGCTGCGACTGAGCAGACCGGCGCTGACCAGCAGCATCAACGTCAACGCGACTTGCGCCACAACCAAAGCGGAACGCAAACGCCCGCTGGAAGAAGCGGCCATCTGTCCACGCCCGCCTTCTTTCAAACTTGTGTGCAAATCCGCGCCGGAAAATCGCATCGCGGGCAGCAAGCCCAACACGATGGCAATCAAAGTCGAAAGCCCAAGAGTGAACAGCAAGGCTCTGTAATTGACTGCGATTTCAGATTCGCGCGGCAAATTGCCTGCGTTCAATTTCAGCAGCAGGTCTACGCCCCAGAACGAAATCAAGATGCCCAACAGCCCGGCGGTCGAAGTCAGCAACAAATTTTCAGTGATGAACTGGCGCGCCATTCGCCAGCGCGAAGCTCCCAAAGCCGCGCGCACTGCAAATTCCGAAGCCCGCATCGTCGCCGAAGTCAGCAACAAATTAGCCACGTTGGCGCAGGCTACGACCAGCAACAATCCAACTGCAGCCAGAATCAACAACAACCCGGTGCGGACGTTGTCGGTCATAAACTCTTTCAGCGGAACCAGCGCCATATCAACCGCGTCAGTTTCTTTGCCGAGTTCCTGCCGCAACTGTTTTCCTAAGCCGCTGATGTCGTTGCGCGCTTGATCGAAACTGACGCCCGAACGCAGCCGCCCGATGACGTGCCAGTTGTGCGCGGTGCGAGACAAGCGCGGCGGTTCGACTTCGCGAGGAACCCAGATGTCGGCAGTCGGAGGAAAGCTGAATCCCGGCGGCATGACGCCGATGACTGTGAAAGCCGGGCCATCAACGTTCAGCTTAGCGCCTGAAAAATCCGCCCGTCCGCCCATTTTTTGCTGCCAAAACGCATAGCTGACGATGGCAACCTGATTGTTGCCGCCGAACTTCGATTCATCCGGCGAAAAGCTGCGACCGGCAATAGGCTGCACGCCCATCGCCTTGAAAAAATCGCCCGACACCCAACAGGCAAAAGCTCGCGCAGCTTCACTGCCGCCACTGACGACAACCTGCCCGCCCGCGTATTGCGCTACGGATTCCAGCGAACGATTGCGAGCGCGCACATCCAGATAGTTCGGTTCAGAGACACGAATCTTGACGCCGCGTTCATTGACTTCATTCAACCGCACCAGCCGCTCCGGTTCGGGATATGGGAGAGGTCGCAACAAGACGCCATCCACAATGCTGAAAATCGCGGTCGAAGCTCCAATGCCCAGAGCCAGCGACAGCACTGCCGCCAAAGTGAAGCCGGGTTTGCCGCGCAACATCCGCGCGCCATAGCGCAAATCTTGAAAAAGTGTTTGCATCATCAACATACGTCAGTCCTTCAAATGCGTCGCCGGTCACAGGCAGGCGCGTTTAAATAGCCTATTTCATTGGTTCAGTTCAGGCGATTTGCAGAAAAGAGTTGTATGAAAGCAAATGCTGCGCCGTTCGCGTGCCTGGGGGAAGTGCTGAAAAAGCAAGACTTAATAGGCGACACGGTCAGCAAACTCTCTCTTCAGACGTTCGCTTTCGGGATAGTCGTATCCCAGGAATGGGCAATCAGTTTGAGGCGACATTTTTTTGCAACTGGGGTAAGCAAATGTAGAGGAATAGACTACAATCATCCCCTCGCAATAAAACTCGACAACATAGATCAGACAATTTGGTAATTTACTCGGCGCATCACGCCAACGAATGCTTATGAATTTAGTGTCCGTCAAAACCAGACAAGAGGCTTTCGACTTGCTTGAGGGCTATGCGTATGAACGCAAGGAAGAGCTTAACCAACAGCGTAGTCGCAGACCTTTGGTAAAAAGCTTTTTGCTGGAAACAGCGGCACATCAACATGCTGAGCCGTCGCTCGAAACACTTTTCTCAAAATTCGGGTGTGAACTGCGCCGACTTGATGACACGTTGTTCAAAATTTATGACCACAAGAAAGAGCAGTACGTCGGTTTAGTTGAACAACTGATTGACCGCCATCCGGCCATTTACACGACGGAAAAGTCCGATGAGATGGGCAGGTGGGTGAAAAAACTGGTGGCTTCTACAGCCGCGCTTGACCATTTGTGGCTGAGCGGACGCATCTTTTCCGAGTTACTTAACACGGTTATTCAGCTTACTCCTGAACATCGCTTTGTGCGCCTTGTTTTTCAGCACGAAAACAAGTTTGAAGTAGAAGACCCTGCTGAGTTGAATCAGGCTCTGGTTGATAAAACATTCGACAGCGAAGACGAAATTGATACCCAACAAGACGAAATCGAAGCAACAACTGACGAACAGTTATTTCGTATGGAATCGGATGATGAATTCGTTCCGGAAAGCAGAAAGACGGTGTTTTCCATGACGGACCGTCTGCGTGTCATCAAACGGAAGTTGGATGACATGCAAAAACTCTATGCCCCATTGTATTCCATCTCATCGCTGCGCTTTCCTGCGCAAGGACGACCTGGTGGCCACGATTTTTATTTCGATGGGAAAGTCACCAATCGTAGCAACAGTTTTGCCGATCACCGTCAGCATCTAGAATTCGTGCTCAAGCTATACAAGCAAGCGACGGAAACTACAGAACGCGTAACCTGGCAAGGGGTCGAAAAGACAAACATCACGACTCACAATCTCGCGCAAACTTTCGTTGGTGCCCCTGTCATCTTACGTTTTAGCGAGTCACTCTCGCAGGGAGTCTTCGATAAGTTCATCGAGAGCACGTTTCGCCGCACAAATAGCTTTCGGTTATGGGGTAATCCTATAATTTTGGGGCCAAGCAAAGTTCACGTTTACGGCGTAGACCGCCATCTCTGGCAACAATTGTTTTTGGAAATTACCGAGTGTCAAATCGTAGCGATTATTCCAGAGGGCACTTGTGGTAACACCGTGCATCGGTTGGTAACCAACGTTCAGCAATACCTTGACCCAGGTGTAGATGTTTGGGTGGGCAACCAACATTATTCTGAGTTGATTCGACTGGAACCCGAGGTCAGGAGTATTTACCAATGAGCCGTGAGCAAATAGCCCGTTCTTTTTCACCCAACCAGTTGATTAAAGACCCGCTCTACCACGTCAATCTGGTTCTTTGGATGTTACAGCCTGCCGCTGGGGCAGGCGTCGAACCACTCTTGCAAAAAGCGGGATTCAGCCTTTTTCAGATAGAGCCGGAATTAACGTTTCCCATTGACCTAACTGCCAGCTTACAAAAGAACGGAATCGCGCATAGCCAACCTGTAAATCCTGATCTATTGCTTTGCACTGACAAAGGTGAATACATTCCGCTGGAATGTAAAAGCAAAATGTTCGGCAGTCAGCTCCAACCGGGCGGGGGTGACAGCCAGGTTAAGCAAGCTCGTTCGCTTTTGTTGCTTGCACCTATGATCTTAAATTCTGCTCTAGCGTTTCAGTCTGGTCAGGTCAAATCCACACACATACTTTACCTATCGGTGCATGAACCAGGTATTCCGCAAACCAACGGGCTGGGCGAAATCGCCAATGAGCTTAAAAAGCACTCTTATCAAACTGCACCTTTCGGGTTGCTCGCATTGGGGTATACCGAGAAGGCTATTGTTTTGTACGGACAATCACGCCCCGGCAAGTTGCCAGCCGTGCTCGCCAGGTGTATGGGGGAAACTGCGGTGGTCGTTCAGCCGATCATTGACGACAAAACTGACCCGCGCCCGCTCTACCACCTGCCATGGATGCCTGATAATCAATCTCTTGATGACGTATACAGTCAGCAGGCTTTTGCCAACCGCATTTTCGCGGCAACTGTCGCAGACATTGGCCCGTGTAGAACGCCTTGTGAAATCAAACTCGATATTGAAAAGCTGTTGAATATGGCGACGAATAAATTTTATCGCCAATGGCGGGATAAGATCGTACGCAAGCAGTTGCAAAAGCGCGCCAAGGAATTGCTCAAAAACAAGCTGAAAGAGGCGTTGCCTGATCTAACAATGACTTCGCTACCACAACCAGAGATTGGCTGGCAGTTTCGATTGGCAGATGAAAAAAGTCAGCGCCATATCATCGAAGCACTACGTAAAGGAGAGCAGACAGCGTGGAATCGCCCAATCTCCCAACCCAGTCTTTTCCCGGAAGACGACGAATAATTCGGCACTGCTTATATTCGCTGGCAAATTCGCCAACACCTGACACATTCACTCACACCGAAGCACAATCATCGGATCAACCTTCGCCGTATAATTCTCCCAAGCAGTTAGCCAAATTCCAGAAGCCTGGCTTATCATCGCGGCATCACTTCAACAGGAGTCAATCGTTATGCCGACCATTCAAATTGAAACCGATGAGTTACTGAACGCCGCCTTGCAATTGCCGCAGGTCGAACTAGAACAATTCGTCAGCCGCCTGTTTTCGCTCAAAGCCAGAGAACGCACGTCCGTCCTTTCTGAGCGCGAAGCGGAATTGCTTGAAAAAATTTATCAGAAGCCGCCAGCCGACAGACAGCAGCGCATGAATCAACTCATCAAAAAGCGTCAGTCTTACACGATCACGCCGGATGAGTTGCAAGAGCTGATCGAACTGACCGATCAGGCCGAAGCCTTCGATGTCGCCCGCCTGGAATTCATCAGCGAGCTTGCCCATTTACGCAACGTGCCGCTCAATCAATTCATTCAGCAATTAGGGCTTCATCGCGTATCCCATTGACTAAAAGCTTGCTTGGAAATTAGCGCCAGAGGCGCGGCCTGTTTATAGAAATGACGCATTCGTTCCCCCAAGCTCCATCGGAGCGGTCTATGCACAGGTCGCTCCGATGGAGCTTGGGGGATTTGCCGTTTGCCGGGCTATAAACAGGCCGCTCCTAGCGGAGCTAGAACGGTTATACGAATTTCCAAACAGGCTCTGACAATCGCGGCTACCGGCCACCGACTACTGACTACCGAATCCCGGCTACTCACACCGCAGCGCAATCATCGGGTCAACTTTCGTCGCGCGCCGAGCCGGAATCCAGCACGCCAGTAATGCGACTGCGATCAGCAGCAATGCTACGCCGACAAACGTCAGGGGGTCAGTCGCGCGAATGCCGAACAGCATCGCCGATAAAAACCGTGTCAGCGCGAACGCTATGACCAAGCCGAGCACCGCTCCGATCAGAGCCAGCGTCATTCCCTGCCGCAAAATCAAACTCAGCACGTCGCGCGAAGTCGCTCCAAGCGCCACGCGGATTCCGATTTCATTCGTGCGCTGCGTGACCGAATAACTCATGACGCCGTAAATGCCTACGGCAGTCAGCAGCACGGCAATCGCCGCGAACACCGCCAGCATCACCATCGCAAAACGTCGCCGAGCCAGAAAGTCGCTCATCCGCTGTTCCATCGTAGCCACATCGAACGCAGGCATTTCCGCATCCACCGATTGAAGCGCGCCGACAATTGTCGGAGTCATCGCCACCGGGTCAGAAGTCGTGCGAACCACCAAATGCAGATTGCGAGCCAGCGATTGTTCAAACGGAAAGTAGACCGAAAGCGGAGGTTCTTTTTCCGTTTGAAACTGTTTGGCGTCGCGGATTACGCCAACCACGGTGCGCCAGATTTTCGTCCGCGTCTGTTGCAAACGTTTGCCCAGCGGGTCTTGATTCGGCCAAAAGCGTTCGGCCAGAGCTTCGTTGATGATGACGGTTTCGGGTTCGCCGCGTTTGTCGCGTTCGTCAAAAAAACGCCCTTGTCGCAAAGGTGTCCGCATCGCGCGGAAAAAGCCCGGACTGACCATTCGTATGTTCGACATGATTTTTTCGTCGGGCGTGCGCGGCACGTAACCTTCAACAGTTATCGGATCCCAGGCGAACGACACAGTGCTCATCGGCAGCGAATAACTGACGCCCGCCGCTTCAACGCCGGGCAAAGCGCGAATGCGGTCGGTTACTCGCTGATAAAACGAAAGAATCGCTTCTGGTGTTGGCGCTTTGACTTGCGGAAGAGCCAAGCGCATCGCCACCACATTGCTAGGATCGAAACCCGGATGCGAATTGAGGATGCGTTGATAGCTGCGAATCAACAGCCCGGCGCAAATCAGCAACACCAACGACAGAGCGATTTCGGCGACAACCAACAACTTTCGCAATCGCTGAGCCGTGCGCCCGGAAGCTCCACTGGCGCTGCGTCCACCGTCTTTCAGCGTTTCGTGCAAATCCACTTGCGAAGCTCGCCAGGCCGGAACCAATCCAAAGACGATGCCGGTGACGAACGTCATCAAAACTGTAAACACCGCCACGCGCCAATCAATGCCGACTTCGTTCAAACGTGGAATGTTTTCCGGGCCGAAAGCTCGCAAGGCTCGAACGGAAGCAAAGGCTAAAACTAATCCGAACACTCCGCCGACCGAAGCCAGCAAGATGCTTTCGGTCAGCAATTGGCGAACAATGCGCCAGCGACTGGCTCCGACTGCCACGCGAACGGCGATTTCTTTTTGCCGACCGGAGGCTCTGGCTAGCAACAAATTGGCGACGTTGGCGCAGGCAATCAGCAAAACGAATCCGACGGCGCTCATCAAAATCGGAAGCGTCGAGCCGACATCGCCAACGACCTGTTCCAGCAACGGAACCACGCTGATCGTCAGCCCACCGGTTGGCGGGTAATTTTGCGGGAAGTCCTGCTTCATACGTGCGGCGATCAAATCCATATCGGCTTGGGCTTGCCGCTGACCGACGCCAGGTTTCAGCTTGCCGAAGATGTTGAAATCTTCGTTGCCGCGATTGGTTCGCGCGGCTTCGTTCATTGGCAAAGACAAAAACACGTCGGCTCTGCCAATGGCGTTGACGGCAGGCATCACGTCGTTGGTCAGCGTGAAGCTGGGCGACATCACTCCGATAATGGCGAAAGTGTTGCCGTTCAAAACCAGCGATTGATTCAGCACGGAGTTGTCTCCGCCGTAACGGCGCTGCCAAAAACTGTTGCTCAAAATCACGGCGGCAGGTTTGCCGGGATTGTCTTCTTCAGCGGTGAAGACGCGCCCCAACGTGGCGTTTGCTCCAAACAAGGGAAAGAACGAAGACGAGACGCGCGCTCCGTCAATGTGTTCCGGCACGCCCTGCCCCGTCAGGTTGAAGCTGGCTCCGATGGTGATGGCGGTTTGTTCAAAGACCTGATTCTGAGTTTTCACGTCCAGATACTGCCCCGGCGAAAACCAATCCTGTTCGACATTCATTCCCGGCGAACGGCTCCACAAAATCGCCAGCCGATCAGCGTCCGGATACGGCAAAGGTTTCAACAGCACAGCATTCATGACGCTGAACACCGCGCTGTTGGCAGCAATGCCCAACGCCAGCGACCCAATCGCTACCAGCGCAAAACTTTTCTGCTTACGCAATGCGCGCAAGCCATAACTCACGTCTTGCCAAAACGTTTTCATTGATTCCCTTTCTCTTTCGTGGATGGAAGATGGTGGAGTTCGCGGAGTGTAAGTTTCTTGCGGCTGGGTTTCCAGTTGTTCAGTGGGCAGCAAAATCTTTTTACAGGATTTACAAACGGAAAAGCGAATGAAATGACTGTTTATTCTGTTCGAGGCGCTGCCGAAACACGATAACTTCGGCGAGAGCGAATGACCACATCGGGACGTGCGACTTCGACTTTCAGGCTGTGAATGCTGCCGGCGGCATGGTCGGCAGGATAAAATCCCAGACGGTATTGATGGCGAAGCTCTTCGACAATCAGCCCGAACGTTTCTTTCAGCTTGGCGACTTCACTGTCGAAATATCGCCCGGCGGCAACATCTGCCAATTCTTGCAGAAACTCTATCGCGTCTTCGTTGCGCTCTTCGATGCGTCCACGTCGCTGCGGTGGAGCGGGAAAACGCGGCATTGGCGTGAAAATCCCACCACGTCTTCCCCTGCGCCCTCCCCAACCACCACCACCTTGCCGTGCCGGATTCCGTCGCAACGATTGATAAAACACCGAATAGATCAACGTGTCGGCTTCTGTCGCACTGTCCAGCAAAACACGTTCGCTGACTTCGCTGCCGTGATCTTTGCCGTCGGTCAGCAAGATGATGGCTTTGCGACCTTTGACGTTTCGGAATTCTTCGCGCATCACGTCGTACACCGCGTCGCGCAATTTCGTTCCTGGAATTTCGCCGATGCGAGCTTTGCCAATCGCTTTTTCCAGAGTTTTGCGATCCGAAGTCAGTTCGCACAAGGCTGTCTCTTTGAAATCAAAACTGACGATCATCGCACGGTCTTGCGGGCGAAGTTGTTTGACGAAGTCTTTGGCTGCTTTTTTGATGTCATCCAGCACCATCGTCGTGCTTTTGCTGGTGTCGAGCAGCAGAGCGACATTGATCGGCTCTTCGGTGTCGGCAAAAAAATCAATCGGCTGTTTGACACGATCTTCGTACAGGGTAAAGTCCGCCGCTTTCAACCCGCTGATGTACCGCCCTTGTCGGTCGCTGACAATCACAGGCACGCTGACCAACGCGGTGTCAATTTTCAGCGTTTCCTGTTTTGGCTCCTGAGCGTTCGATGAAACAAAACTGACAGCCAACCAAACCAGAACAATCAGACCTGCGATGATTTTCTTGTTCATTTCTTTACCTCAAACAAATTGCGTGGAAGTTTGCGGGTAAGACTATTCGGCGGCGGTTGGAGTTTGAAAATTTTCTCGGTGAGATTGATGCAGTTTCAGCAGGATCAACAGCAGAATTGGCAAAACGATAATCACGCCGAAAACAACCGGGTTGAGCGTGATGATGATTTCGTCAATCAGCCCTTCTGCCAGCAACGTGACAGCCAACTCGGAGCCTGCGCAAAGATAGATGTCTTTGCCTTATCTTCTTTGAGTGAGTTCGGGTAATCAGCGACGTGCTAAATCAGGACAAGCAACATTGAAACATTGTACTCAAAACAGGATGAGCAAGATTTTCAGCAGGATTTACAAGACCGTCAGCGGTTGTGCCTTCCAGCCAGTCCTTAATCCTGTTCATCCTGAAAAAAATCATGTAAATCCTGTTTCAAAGTTTTTTGCTTCGATTTAGCCTAACGAGTGATGCAAGCTGGCAGCTTGCATCACTCCGAACTGATGGTTATTTGAGCCGCTTCAACTTCACGATCCGGCCAATCGCCATCCACTCTTCTACGTACAGGTTGCCCTGTTTGTCCCAGCAGATTCCGTGCGGAGCGATGAACTGGCCGTCCATCCATCCGTCGCGCGGAATGCGGTTAGTTGCACGTTTTTTCGGATCCATGTTGTCTCCCAGGTGAGTAACCAGCTTGTTGCCTTTGTCGAAGATGGAAACTCGGCCTGACAAATCTCCGACCGCCAAATCGGTTCCGCGAATGTGCAGCGTCGCGGGCAAACGCAGCAAATCGCCGTCGCCCGACAAAGTCTTCAGGTGTTTGCCTTCCAGCGAAAACCACTGCAAACGATGGTTGGCTCGGTCAGCCACCAGAACCGCCGGAGTCTTGCCGCGTGTGTCAACAATGATGGCGTGAGGCGTGTTGAACTTGCCGTCTTCGTTCGGATTTTCTTTACTGACTCTGCCGCCCCACGAACTGACGTATTCGGCTTTGGCGTCGTAACGGTGAATGTAATTCGCGCCGTAACCGTCCGTTACGTAAAACTCGCCGTTTGGCGCAAAGGCAATGCCTGTCGGTTTGAACTGGCTCTTGTCTTTGTAAACGCCTGACTTTTCCGGGAAGCCTTTCGCCCAGACGGTTTCACCGGTCAAAGTGAGTTTTCCAAATTCGGCACGCGCAACGTTGGTCACGTATATGAATTCCTGACTGCCTTCGCGGCGAATCTGCATGCCGTGGGCGTTGCCTTTCCATTCCTTAGCCATCGAACGAACGAAATTGCCGTTGGCGTCAAAAACGATGATCGCGTTTTCAGTGTCGGTGTTGAAATAAATCAAGCCTTTGGAATCAACCTGCACGGCACCGTGCGTCGCGCCGAATTCCATTCCCGCAGGCAGCTTGCCCCAGCCACGAACCCATTCGTATTTGTGGTTACCCGCTCCCAAAATGATCGGGTCTTCGACTCGGCGACGGGCTTCGGCAGAAAACAGCAATTGAGGCGTGATTGCCGAAACAGCCAATCCGGCTCCCAATCCGGCCAGAAAATTCCGACGATTGAGTTGGTAATGCTCCGATTGAAACATCAGGAACCTCCGTTTGTATGGTGATTTGAATTGAAGATTGCGTGGCGTTTCTACCTTAGCAACATTCATTTCGCAACTGTCTTTTCGGCAAATCCGGCGACAACGAATCGTTGAAACTCCTAGTTTGAGCATAATCCGTGCCCTTGTACTTTGCAGCGACAAGTACTTGTCAAAAGTCATCATCGCAACTATGATCCGTATCGCTATGGGAACAGTTCATAAATTCCGTCCTGAAATTTCCGAACCAGAGCCATCCCCAGTTCCAACGCTTCATGGTCGTGCGATGGACAACCTGCGCTTTATCCGCGAGACGATGGAACGAGCTTCTTCGTTCACAGCGGTTCCCGGTTGGGGTGGCGTGGTCGTCGGCGCCACGGCGTTGATCGCAGCTTTGATTGCAGCGCGTGTCCCTGACGAGCACGAATGGATGTACGTCTGGGCTTGCGAATTACCTTTGGCATTGTTGATCGGCGGATTGACGATGAAGCGCAAAGCAACGGCGGCTCAGACCAAAGTGCTGTCGCCGCCCGGTCGTCAATTCACTTTGAGCCTGGCGCCGCCGCTGATTGCCGGAGCGATGCTTTCGATTGCGTTGGCGCGTGTTGGAGCTTACGACGTGTTGCCCGGAATGTGGTTGCTGCTTTACGGAACAGGCGTCATCACCGGCGGAGCGTTTTCAGTCAAAGTCGTGCCTGTGATGGGAGTTTGTTTTATGGCGGTTGGGTTAATCGCTTTGATCGCTCCGCCACAATGGAACAATTATTTTTTGGCGGCAGGCTTTGGTGGCCTGCACATCATTTTTGGAACCATCATCGCAAGGAGACACGGTGGCTAAATCAGTTCAACCCACAACGCGGCAAGCCAAAACCCAAACCGGCGTCAGAGCCTTGCAGGCTTTGCAAGCCGCCGAAAGAGCGCCTGAACTCGACAACCTGATTCACGAACGCATTCGGCTGGGGATTGTCAGTGCGCTGGCAGCCAATGAATCGCTGACCTTCAGCGCATTGAAAGAATTGTTGAAAACGACCGACGGCAACGTCAGCGTTCACGCGCGCAAATTGGAAGACGCCGGTTACATCAACTGCACGAAATCGTTTGAAGGCCGCGTGCCGAAAACGGAATATCAACTAACTGACGCAGGCCGTCAGGCACTGGAACAATATCTGGATCACATGGAAGCGTTGATTCATGCTGCGCGTGAGCGTTAAGCGGTCAAGCCAATCGTTCGCGCTGTCAGGTTCGTCTATTTACCTTGTTCAACAGTCATCATCATTTCATACAGAGGAGTTTTATGGTTCAACTGGCCATGGTTCAAGAAAAAATCAGCGCAGGATTGCGCGCGCATCACGACGAAATTCGAGTGAAAACTTCAGAATGTTTACAGTTCATTGATTTGACTTCGCACATTGCAAACATCGTTGCCCGCTCCGGCATTCGGCACGGAATGGTCAACGTGCAAACCAAACACACCACCACAGCATTGATCGTCAACGAAAACGAACCGCTGCTGCTCAATGACCTGAAACGAATGCTGGACAGTTATGCGCCGCGCGACGGCGAATACGAACACAACGATTTCAGCCGTCGAGTTGACATTCCGCCTGACGAACCTGCCAACGGCCATTCCCATTGCAAAGCCTTGTTCCTGCCTGCCTCAATGATGCTGAATGTCGCTGACGGCAAATTGCAGCTTGGCCGCTGGCAAAGCCTGTTTTTGATCGAACTCGACGAAGCGCGCGAACGCAGCGTTTCCGTTCTGGTGCTTGGCCAGACCATATAAACACCCAAATCGCCGACAAAATTTCAAACAGCCTGAGCAGGAAAACTTGCTCAGGCTGTTAATCGTTTCGGAGCACAGTCGTTTTCATTGGCGGAGATTCCGTCTTATGAAACGACTGTACCTTTTCTTTGCCGACACCACTCAACTGGCGCTGCAATCCATTTTCGCGCACAAACTGCGCGCTTTCCTGACGCTGATTGGAATTATTATCGGCGTGGCCTCAGTAGTTGTCGTTGGAGCTTCAATCAGCGGCTTCAACAGTTATGTGCTGACCACTGTTTCAAAAATTCTTGGCGTAAACCATTTTATGATCGCTCGCATGGCGCATGACGGCGAACGCTCCGAAGAAGAATGGGAGCGCGCCAACAAACGCAACAAGCAGCTTTACGTCTCCGATTACGAATGGATTGCCGAACACTGCAAGTCCTGCCAGGAAGTCGGCGCGCAAGCCAATTCACGAACCAACCTGAAACACGAAGGCCGCGAAACTTTCGGAACAGGGGTTTTCGGCGTCACGGCCAACATGGTTGAAATCGAAGCCAAAACCATTGCCGAAGGTCGCTTCCTGGCGCCGCACGAAGTTGAACATGCCGCGCTGGTTTGTGTGCTGGGCGGCGAAGTCAAAGAAAAGTTATTTCCCGGTCGCAACGCCATTGGGCAAACTCTGAAAATCAATAACGCGCCAATGGTCGTAATCGGCGTTGAAGAAATGCGCGGCCCGTTCATGGGCGAATCCATAGACAATCACATCTACATTCCGTTGACGACGTTCGGGAAATACTTCAATCGCCGCCAGGGACTGCAAATTCACGGCAAATCTTCCAACCCGGAAATTTTCGCCGTCGCCATCGAAGAAGCGCGAATGGTCCTGCGAAATCGCCACAAGTTGATCGGCAACGAAGACGATGATTTCGGCCTGGTCAACACAGACGCGCTGAACAATCAGGTTGATAAGTTCACGAGCATGATCGCGTTGGTGGTGACGCCAATCACATTGTTGTCATTGATCGTCGGCGGAATCGTCGTGATGAACATCATGCTGGTTTCAGTCACCGAGCGAACTTTCGAAATCGGTTTGCGAAAAGCCGTCGGCGCAAAGAAACGCCAGATTCTGATGCAGTTTATGATCGAATCTTCTCTGATGACGGCGGTGGGCGGAGTGTTCGGTTTGCTGTTGGCGGCGGGCATCGCCTGGGCGGTCAGCATCACAACACCAATTCCAATGACGATTACTGCTGGTTACATACTGTTGGCGCTGGTGGTTTCAGGCGGCATTGGAATGATCGCGGGCATTTATCCGGCGTACAAAGCTTCGCGGCTTGATCCCATCGTCGCGCTGTCGAAAAACTGAATCAGTACCGCGCGCGGTAGCAAGCGATTGAAAAACTATGAAGATCAAATCCCTTTTCCCAACCGAAACTGTGGCAATGGCCATCGGCACAATTCGCGCTCATAAGTTTCGCAGCGCATTAACCGTCATAGGCATTGTCGTCGGGGTGATGACTGTCGTGGCGGTGGCTTCGATCTTGACCGGCCTGCGTTCCCGCATCGTTTCGATGGTTGAAGAATACGGCACCAACAACATATACGCCTTCCATCTTTCAACCGGGCCGCGAATGGGCGACCGCGACCGCAGCGAATACATGCGAAAACCACTAATACCGGATGACGGTGACGCGATTTTGCGTCAAGCCCCAGCCATCGAATCCGTCGCCAACGTGTTGTTTATGTGGCGAATGGACAGCACACTCCGGTTCAACGGCCAAAAATATCGTTCCGGTTTTTTGCAGGGAATTTCTGCCAGCTACGCTCAAGTCACGAATGTGTCGCTGCAACAAGGCCGCTTCATTTCGGAAATTGACGATCATCACAAACGCGAAGTCATGGTCATCGGCCCCAACGTCGCCGAATCGTTGTTTGCCAGCCAGCCAAACATTGTTGGTTCGATTGTGGATTTGGGCGGTCGCCCGTTCGAGATCATCGGCGTGTTGGAAAAACGCAAAAACAGCTTCTTCGGCGAAAACGAAGAAGACAACGCCCTGTTCGTTCCTTACGAAACCGGGCGAAAACTGTCGCCCATCAGCAAGGAACTCAATCTGCACATCCGCGCCAAAAGCGGGATGCTGCAAGCCGGCCTGGATCAGGTGGAAGAAGTGCTGCGCCGTCAGCGCGGCATCAAATACGACCAGGCGAATAACTTTGAACTGCAAACTGCATCAAAAATCATCGAACAGTTCGACGGCATCACGATGTATGTCGGCTTGTTTGCCATTGCCATTTCGGCTGTAGGATTGCTGGTCGGCGGCATTGGCGTAATGAACATCATGCTGGTTTCTGTCACTGAACGAACACGCGAAATCGGCATTCGCAAAGCCATCGGCGCGAAAAAGCGCGACATCATTCGCCAGTTTTTGTTCGAAGCCATGACGCTGACGTTTCTCGGCGGAGTGCTAGGCGTGTTGGTGGCGGCAGTCATTAGTTATGTGATTATGTTTTTCCTGCCTGAGCTTCCGGCTTCGATTCCTTCGTGGGCGGTTGTCAGCGGACTTGTGGTTTCAACCGCCATCGGCCTCGTTTTTGGTGTCTGGCCTGCGAAGAAAGCAGCCAATCTCGATCCGATTGAATGCCTTCGGTACGAATAACTCTTCTTTCATAAATGTTCCCTGCTCTACAGCTTGACATCGTCAGTGTTCGAGCGGTTCACTAAGCTGAAAAATCATTCTTCAACAAGGAGCATTTATGAAACTCACAACCCGAATTTATTTGCTGCTAATTGTGGCGTGCTTGAGCGCTACAGTTCAGTTGTCGGTAAAGGCTCAATCCAAGCCTGCCGCTGCGCCGAAAGTTCGTTCGGAACTGATCGTTTCGACGGACTGGCTGGCCAAGAATCTGCCCAACAAGAACGTCTTTGTGCTGCACGTGGCGCGCGACCAAAAAGCCTTTGAAGCTGGCCACATTCCCGGCGCGCGGTTTGTCAGCTTGGGCGATCTGCTGGCGACTCGTGAAGGCGTCGCCAATGAATTGCCGCCGGTCGAACAGTTACAAAAAGTGTTTGCAGCCACAGGCATCGGCAACGAAGGCAAGATTGTCTTGTACGGCGACAACAACGGTTTGGCGGCGGCGCGAGCGTTTTTCACGCTGGATTATCTGGGGCACGGCAACCGCGCGGCTTTGCTGGATGGCGGTTTGGAAAAATGGAAAGCCGAAAAGCGCGACGTGCTCACAAAATCAACATCTCCGGCAGCAGCGAAGTTCACGCCGCGACTGCGCCCCGAAGTGCTGGTCAAATTGTCTGCGATGCGCGACCTTTCGTGGGTGGCGGCAAACGTCGCGGACGGCAATGTCGGCATCCTGGATGCTCGGCCAGAAGAACAATATGCAGGCGCAGCCAACACGCGCACCGGCCACATTCCCGGCGCGGCCAATGTGTTCTGGATGAAGCACCTGACCAGCGCCAGCGATTTGACGATGAAACCCGCCAGCGAATTGCAAAAGATGTTTGCCGAAGCGGGTTTGAAGCCCGGCCAGAAAGTCGTCACCTATTGCAACACCGGCATGCAGGCCTCGCACGCTTACTTCACGCTGAAATATTTGGGCTATGACGTTTCGATGTACGACGCTTCGTTTTCGGAATGGAGCAAGGCGGAAGGGACGGCGGTGGTCAGCGGCAAGGAAAAGAAATGATATGGAAACAGAGGGATTGAGAGATGACCTTACCGCCTGCTACTTGCGCCGCCGACGTTTGATCGTCCCCTCTCAACAATTTTCGAGGCGGCCTCCGATCAGCGTTTCAACTGATCGCGTCCTTCGGCCATCGGCAGTTTCACTCCGAGCAAACCGGCCAGCGTCGGAGCAATGTCGCGCATATCAATTCGGCCCAGATTCTTTCCGGCTTGAATGCCAGCGCCGACGATGAAGAAGGAAGAATCCATCACATTCAATTCAGCCAAAAAGCCGTGACCGCCGCTCGGTTTCAGGTTGCGAATGACGGGCGGTTCCAAACCGCCGCCGATGTAAGTGCCCGGTTTGGTTCCAACGACGAACGCAGCGTCAGGAAAGCCGCCAAGTTTTTGCGCGATGTCGTCTTCGTACCATTTGAACAAGCCACTGTCAGGATCGCCCGCCAGGTGCCGCAACACCTGCCGAATTTTCAGGCGGGCGTCTTCGTCGTTTTTGTCCTTCAACATCACCGCCGCCGTGCCGCCGGAATTCCAGGTGATGGCGCGCCACGATTTCACCTTGCCAGCTTCGACTTCGATCAAACCGGCTTCGCGGAAAGCGGCGTTCAGGTTCAACGATTTGTTGAGCGGTGAAAAGCCGTGATCCGACGCGACGGCTACGACGGCTTTGCCATTGCCTAGCTTTTCAGCCGCCGCACGAACCTTGCCGACCAACGCATCAATTTCTTCCAGCGCAGCGTAAGCTTCGCGGCTGTCGGGGCCGTGCGCGTGTTGAACTTCATCCAGCCCGGCGAAGTACGTCGTCAAAAACGTCGGGCGCTTCTTTTCCAACAAGTAAACGTTGAACGCGGCTCGGTATTTATCGGCTTCAACCGTGTAATCGTAACCTTCTGGATAATTGCCAATGGCTTTTTCGGCTTCGGTCAGCAAACCGGGCGTCGAAAGCGCGCGAATCAATTTGCGGTCGTCCGGCGTGGCGGCGCGCCAGATTTGGGCGATGTTGAAATCAATCTTCGCGCCGACGGTCACGGGCCAATCCACGCTGGCGGTTTTCAACCCGGCTTGCGCGCAAACATCCCACAGCGTCGGCACGCGAATGTCTTCGGCGTACCAGTACCAGCCTCCCTGATTTTTGCTGAACGGATCGAACGGCGTGTTGGCGTAAATGCCGTGCTTGGCTGGACTGACGCCTGTAACCAAAGTCGTGTGGCTGGGATAGGTGACAGTCGGAGTGATTCCGGTGACTGTCGAAGCGAACGCGCCTTCTTTGACGAAGCGGCGCAGGTTCGGAATTTTCAGCTTTTGTCGGTCGGCTTCCAGCACGTAATCCGGTTTCAACCCATCAATCGAAATCAGAACAACCGGCGGGACGATGCGACGTTGAGCGGAAGCAGACAGGCTCAGCGTAAGAATTAAAAGCAGACAGAAGAATTGAATTCGTGACATGGTTTTCTAAAAGAAAGCTTCGCGCTTCTATCACAGCAGACGATAACGCCTGCGTACCCTGACTATTTCCAGAAGTAACTGCTCAAGCGCCTTCGTCGCGATAGCGACGGCTGATTTTAGCCCGGCGTTTCAACGCTTGTCATTACCCAAAACTTTTGCGTTTGGCGATTTCCGCATTTTGCCCTGAAAGGGCCGTAGATATTAGATACTGTCTTGAGAGTCAACCAGCAAAAGCAAGATTTGGGTAATGACAAGGTTTCAACGCCGGGTAAGAGCGAATAACCTCCTCGTCGCGTTAGCGACGACTGAATTCAGCCGTCGCTAACGCGACGAGGAACCAAATGCTACGTCCACCGTGGGTTGAAACCCACGGCTAAATTCAATCGCCGCTAACGCGGCAGAAAGACTGAGTAGTTACTTCCACAATTTGTTAATCACACCCAAAAGAATCAATCCGCTGACGACGAACACCGCGCCCATCAACAGCGCCGCGCCGGTGCGGCCATACAGAATGTTTCCAACCGTGAACAGCGAAGACCAAATGGTGACGCTTCCCGCTGCCCAACCGACCAACGCCATCGGAAGGCTTTCTGCATTTTGGGCAGCTTCGGTTTTGGAAATTCCGGCGGCTTCCCGAATCAGTTCCCAGCCGGGGCCGGCCGGGCGGACTTTGCGATAAAATTCAATCAAGGTTTTGCGGTCGGTCTGCGGAGCCAGATAAGCCGCAAGCACCCAGCACACCGTTGTCACTCCAATCGTAATCAACAAGCTTTTGGCGGTCGAAGGAACCGCGAATCCGTTCTTTTTCAGAACGAAAAACACCAGCGAAACCAGAAATGAACTGACCATCGCCGCGACTTCGCACCAGGCGTTGATGCGCCACCAAAACCAGCGAAGCAAATACAGCAGCCCTGTTCCTGCGCCAACTTGCAGGATGATGTCGAAGGTGTCTTTGGCCGTTTCCAGAATGAAAACCAGGCTTGACGAAAGCAGGAACAGCAGAATGGTCGCAACTCTTCCGGCAAGTACGTAATGCCGCTCTTGCTCGCTGGGTTTGATGAAGCGCCGATAAAAATCGTGAACCAGATACGAAGCTCCCCAGTTCAAATGAGTCAAAATCGTGGAAGAGTTCGCCGCCACCAATCCGCCAACCATCAAACCCACAAAACCAACGGGCAGGAATTTCAGCATCGCCGGATAAGCGATGTCGTGACCGAGCAGAGTGGGATCAAGATGCGGAAACGCCGCTTGAATATCAGACAACTGCGGGTAAACCAGAATCGAAGCCAGCGCCACCAGAATCCACGGCCACGGACGCAAGACGTAATGCGCGATGTTGAAAAACAGCACCGCGCCGAGCGCGTCTTTTTCGGACTTTGAAGCCAGCATCCGCTGAGCCATATAACTGCCACCGCCGGGTTCCGCTCCGGGATACCAAACTGACCACCATTGCACGGCAATCGGGATGATGAACACCGCGACGGCCATGTCCCAGTTGTTCGTGA
This sequence comes from uncultured Acidobacteriota bacterium, assembly GCA_902825875.1. GTDB lineage: Bacteria > Acidobacteriota > Blastocatellia > RBC074 > RBC074 > RBC074. The sequence goes on along the minus strand of CADECP010000001.1, from coordinate 158,146 downwards.
AATCCGGCAAGACGTTCAGGTAATTGATTCCGTCCGGCCCTTTGATCGCCGAAAGCTTGGTCACCAATCCATCCAGCCCACCGACTTGCGGCAACTTGATGGCGAAGTAAGCCGCCGCGATGACCGCCGTCATCTTGATGAAAAACTGGATCATATCAATCACCAGCACGCCCCACAGACCGGAATGCGCGGCGAAAGCCACGTTCAGCAAACCGACAAAGAGCAGCGTCTGCCAGCGTTCCAGGCCGAACAAAATGCTGGCGATTTTGCAGGCAGCCAGATTGACCGAAGCCATGATCATGCAGTTGAAAAACAGCCCCAGATACAGCGCGCGGAAACCTCGAACGGCGCTGGCCGCATTGCCCGAATAACGAATCTCGTAAAACTCCAGATCGGTCAACACTTCTGAACGTCGCCAGAGCTTGGCGTAAAAGAACACCGTCGCCACGCCGGTCAGCACAAACGCCCACCAAACCCAGTTCCCTGCTACGCCGTTGCGGCGAACGATGTCCGTCACCAGATTCGGCGTGTCGCTGCTGAACGTAGTCGCCACCATCGAAAGCCCCGCCAGCCACCATGGAACCGAACGCCCGGAAGCGAAAAACTCCGAAGTGCTTTGGCCGGACTTTTTGCCCAAAAACAGCGCGGGAATGAAACAGACTGCGACCGCCAAAATAGCGATGACCCAATCAAGCGTGCTCAGATGCATCGAATGATCCTCTCAGAAGGTTTGAGTTGTTTGTGATACTGCGAAAAGTTGGTGTGATTTGCAGGCGGGATAGTAGCGGCTGATAGAACTTCTGTCGAGATTGGCCGCTATGAATTACCAGATTATCGGGATGTTCGTGAGGTTGCGAATCCTTGTGTCGGCGCTCACCAACGGCAAGCCAAGCGCCAACGCAGTTGCAGAAATAATACGATCAGACATTTCAGGGACTGTCAGGCGTAGAATTTGCGACATTTTGTCGGCGGTAGCCAGATCAAGAGGAGCAATTGTTAGCACCATAGCCGGGTCAAGAATTTGGCGCAGAACCTCTTGGTACTGCTGTTCCGCAACAGTTCCTTTCTCAATCAGATAGCGCAATTCGACAATGGTAATAGCTGAAATGAAAATCGGAGCTGCTGCTGCTTCCGCTGCTTGAACGGCAGACAGGGCGCGCGTAGAGAGGCGCGAATGATTGAACAGCAACCAAATCAGTATGTGAGTGTCAATCACGCAAGATGGTGATTGTTGAAGAATTGTCATTGCGGAAACTCTCTTGGGAAATTGGCCCACATTTCGCGCCGAACCTCGGCAATGTCTTCGTCAGTAATGTGAACGCCTAAATGCTCAAGGCAGCCAATCACGCTCTTTACTGGCGGCTTCACTTCAACAGGATCAACCCGCTGAAGCACATCCACGTTGCCAACTGACGTTCCTTTTGCCTTTCTCTGTGCGATGAATTCAATGAAATCCAAAGTCTCGCGTTGTAACTCAAACGGCAACGCAGATACTTTCACCGTGATTTCTTCCACTAAAGCTGCTGTGGTCATTCGTACCTCCTTTTTAGTCCAACGCGATAATTACACAAAAAGGGGACTCCTTGCGAGAGTCCCCTTCGTGTTCAAGCTTCGATGTTTGCTTTAGAAAATATATTTCAAAGCAAATTCAATGTTACGCGGCGGGCTGACCGTTCCGGTGATTCTGCCGAACGTGTTCAGATCGCTGAAGTTTCTGGCCGGTGGGCTGAAACTCGGCGTGTTGGTGAAGTTGAAAAATTCAGCGCGGAAATCAATGTAATTGCCTTCGCTGACGTAAAACTTCTTGCCAACTCCGAAATCCCAATTGACGTAACCGGGAGCTTCGGCAATGCCGACGCCGGAGTTGCCAAACGTGCCTTGAGCCGGCAACACAAAAGCAGCCGGATTCAACCAGGCGTCAATTGTTTGGTTCGCGGGTTTCCAATCGCCAACCAGATTGGGACGACCGCCTCCACGCGGGCCTTGCAACGAAACATCAACTGCCTGAACCGTGATCGGGAAGCCAGTGTGCATGCTGACGATGCTGCTGATTCCCCATCCGCCCAACACTCCATTGACGACCGGATTCCAGTCAGAACCAAAGCTGCGGCCTTTTCCAACCGGCAGGTCATAGGTTCCTGACCAAACGAAGTTATGGCGAGCGTCGAAGAATGCGCGTCCATAATCGCGGCGACGATCATAGTTATTCGACGGATAAGCTCCCTGAGAAGCCACGCCGCCGCTGCCGTAATAACCTAGGTTGTCGGTCATGGTTTTGCTGAGCGTGTATGACGCCAGGAATTCAAATCCTTTAGTCAAACGCTGACGACCGAAGACCTGCAAGCCATGGTAATTGCTGCGCGCCCACGAATCCGTTCCGCTGATTTGCGTGACAAACGGATAAGCGGAAAAGAACGGGCGACGCGAGTTCAGCGAAGCCCAAGTGGACGGAGCGCCAACGCCCGGCAACGGTTGGTTCCAATCGGTCGGCGCAACCAGATGATCCGCCTTGTGTCCGACATAAGAAGCAGACAGCGAAGTCGTCGGAGTCAACTGATATTCCAACGCCAGATTCCATTGCTGCGTGAATTGCGGACGCAGATCAGGATTCCAAACGCGGATGTTGCCAGCCGGAGTGTTGCGAACGATCACATCGGTGAAACCTCTGGTAATCGTTCCTGCGCCGGTGGTCGCGTCGTAGGTCTGATCCGCTTCGGAAAACAGCGGCGGATTCAACGGCAGACGCAGGTTGGAACCAGTGCCTTCCATGTATTGAGTGATGCCGTAACCGCCACGAATGACGAACTTGCCGTCGAACTTGGTCGGCGTCCAGGCAAAACCGACGCGCGGTTCAAAGCCTTTGTAGTAGGCGTTGTACAGCGCACGGCTGTTGCCATTTTGGTTGGCGAAAATTTGTTGTTTGGTAATCAGATCGAAATTCGACTGACGGTCTTTCACTTCCACAACCGGCGAAGTGTATTCCCAACGCATACCCAGGTTGAGCGTCAGGTTGTTGCGGACTTTGAAATCGTCCTGGAAGAAAACGCCGATGCGATTTTGGCGATGTCCCCAAGTTCCGCTCTGGCTGCCGATGCTCTTGTTCGACAACAGGTCAAGCAGGAAGTCGGCAAAAGCCAGCCCGGTAAAGCGACCGTCGTAGGTGAAGCCACCCAACAAACCATTGTTGCCCGGATAAAAACGGTTTTGCTGATAGCGTTGCCACTGACCGCCCATCTTCAATGAATGACGACCGCGCAGAATGGTCAGGTTGTCTCCATAATGGAACGTGTTGGTGACGTTGTCTTCGTTGACCGCCCGCGAACCAAAGGAGACGCCGTTGCCAGCCGAAACAAAAGAAAGCCCTGGGATAACCTGATTGCCAGGAATGCCGAACTTGGAATTGCCGTTGCCGATGCCAGCCCAATCCAAAAATTCGCTGATGAAAACCGCGCGGTTGAAACCAACGCGAGCTTCGTTGATGACGGTCGGGCTGATTGTGCGCGTCCAGTTCAGAGCGATGTTTTGAGGACGGGTCACGCTCTTGCCGGTGATGTTGGTCGGCAAAGCGCCTTTGGGCGTGGAAGAGGTCCCACGCATAAACGAATAACGGCTGGAAAAATTGTCCTTATCCGTCACGCGCCAATCAATTTTGCCGTCAATTTGCGGGTTGTTGATCTGGCTTGCAGTGACCACATCAACCAAACCAACGCCGGTTCCAGCCTGTTGGCGAGTCGGCAACGGATAAAGAGTGTTGTCGGCAAACAAAGCTTTTGCCACTGGGTTTGAAATTCGGTTCGCAGGAATGATGTTTCCGGTAAAGCAGGCAGTACGATCAGCCGTCGTACAAGCGCCGGTTTTCTGCGGATCACGAATCGGCGTGGTAAAAGCGGAAAGGTTGCCACTCCTCCAGGCAATCGGAGCCACGCTGGCGGTTCCTGCACCGCCTGTGCGCTGAATTGTTTGCTGATAGGCGGCAAAGAAAAACAGTCTTTCTTTGATGATCGGCCCGCCAAGCGTTCCGCCAAAAATGTTCTGGCGAAGTTTGGATTTAACGTTCTGGTTATTGCGATTGGCCGCCCAGCTATTGGCGTCCAAAGCTTCGTTTCGGATGAACTCAAACACGTTGCCGTGGAATTCGTTGGTGCCGGATTTCATTGTCGCGTTGACGGTCGCGCCAGTGACGTTTCCGAATTCCGCTGAAGAGTTACTGGTTTCCACGCGGAATTCCGCAATCGCGTCAATGTTTGGTTTATAGCCGATGCGGTTATCAATCGTTTCATCAACCGAAATTCCGTCCAACAGGAAAGCGTTGCCTTGCTCGCGGTTGCCGTTGACGTACGGTCTGCCCTGACCGTTCGGGTTGTTGAAACCGCCCGGATTCGGATTGATCGTTCCCGGAACCAGCAAGGTCAATTGCTGGAAGTTACGACCATTCAATGGCAACGCCGTGGTCGTGTTACCGGAAATGACGCCGCCAACCGTGACGCTTTCGGTTTGCAACACGGGAGCAACGTCGGTGACGTTGACCGTGTCGCTGACTCCGCCGACCTGCAAAGCCAGGTTGATACGTGCCGTCTGGTTGACTTCGAGTTTGATTTCGTTGGAAACGATTTTCTTGAAGCCGCTGGCTTCAACAGTGATGACGTAATTGCCGACCGGCAAAAACGGAATCGTATAAACGCCCGTGTCGCTGGTGGTCGCGGTGTAATCAAGTTTGGTGCCTTGGTTGGAGGCGGTGACTTTGGCGTTCGCAACTGCCGCGCCTTGCTGGTCAGTTACGTTGCCGGTCACAGTCGCCGTGTAAGTCTGGGCAAAGCCAGCCGTCGCCATTGCCAAAAACAACGCGACCACCGACAACCCAGTCCAAAGCGATTTTGCTGTGGATTTCATTGTTGTGTCTCCTTCTGAAGGGATAAAACGCGGACTTCCGCCCGCACAGTTATAGGCTTTTCGACATAAAATTATGTTCGCGGAATCAAGCCGTGATGTGTTGTTAGGTGTAAAGAAATTCCTCAGCAAAGCTATTTGATCGAATGAGTGATTTTGTTTGGTTCAATGGCACAAAGTATAGAGGGCAATTGTCATGTTTGGCAATCAGCACGATCTCAGTGCTGAGAGCGCCGGCACTCATCCTGATGAAAAAGTTTCTCTCCGTCGTTTGCTCAGGTTTTGTTTCTGCCGAAACAGGTGTTGAATAAACAGCCGCATCTAGCCCAACGCCTGTTTAGCTTCCCTTAAATTCGCCAACCAATGACTGAACCATAGTTTTGGCGTCCCCGAAAAGCATTCGTGTGTTGTCGCAGAAAAACAACGGGTTTTCGATTCCGGCAAAGCCTGAAGCCATTGAACGTTTCAGAACAAAACAGGTTTTGGCCTGATCCACGTTGATGATCGGCATGCCGTAAATCGGACTGCCCTTGTCTTCGCGCGCAGCAGGATTGACCACATCGTTGGCTCCGATGACGATGGCGACATCCACCGCTCCCATCATCGAATTTGCCGCTTCCATTTCAATCAATTGTTCGTAAGGAATATCGGCTTCGGCCAGCAAGACGTTCATGTGGCCGGGCATGCGTCCGGCGACAGGGTGAACAGCATAAGTCACTTCGGCTCCGTTTTCTTCCAGAATTTTGCCGAGTTCGCGGACGACATGCTGCGCCTGAGCCACGGCCATGCCATATCCCGGAACGAACATTACCGAGCGCGCGGCTTCCAGGATGTAGAAAGCGTCATTCGATGTCATGGCTTTCGCTTCGCCTTTGACTTGAGCCACAGCCGCTCCGGCAGTCGCTCCCATTCCACTGAACAACACATTGGCCAGCGAACGGTTCATGGCTTTGCACATGATCTGCGTCAGGATCAATCCGCTGGTTCCAACCAAACAACCGGCGACAATCAAAACGTTGTTTTGAATAATGAATCCGGCCATCGCCGCCGCTAATCCTGAATAACTGTTGAGCAGCGAAATCACCACTGGCATATCAGCGCCGCCGATGGGAATCACCAGCAGCACTCCTAAAATCAACGAAAGCACAGCGGCGATAACAAACAACGTATACGATTCCACTGGGTAAATCGTGAACCAGACGCCCATCGCCAAAACGCCTGCCAGCAAAGCGCCGTTGATCTGTTTTTGGCCTCGAAAAAGCACTGGTTTGCCGGAAAGTTTTTCACTTAACTTGCCCCAGGCAATCAGGCTGCCGCTGAACGTCACAGCGCCGATCAACACAGTCAAGTAAATCGAAACCAACGTTTCCACCGAGCTATGCGGGTGCAGGTGGTATTCGGCCATTCCCACCAGCAAACTGGCCAATCCGCCGAAACCATTGAACAGTCCGACCATTTCCGGCATTGCGGTCATTTTTACGGTTTGAGCAGCGTAAGCTCCGATGGCTGATCCGACGACCATTCCGACAATGATCCATTGATACGATAACCCTTTGCTCAACAAAGTTGCGACAATGGCAATCAGCATACCGACAGCCGAAATCATATTTGCTCGCCGCGCCGTATCCTGGCGACCGAGCATCTTCAGGCCGTAGATAAAGATAATCGAAGCGACGATGTAGCTGATATTGATGATTTGATCCAGGCCATTCATTTTTTCTCTCCACCTTTCGCTTTGAACATTGCCAGCATGCGGTCGGTTACCAGGTATCCACCCACCACGTTAATCATTGCGCTAATCACCGCCACCATTCCGAAAACCAAAGTAATGGTGTCGTTTTCACTGCCAAGCACAACAATGGCTCCGACAATGGTGACGCCGGAAATGGCATTCGAGCCGGACATCAAAGGCGTATGTAATTGCGATGGCACTTTTGAGATCAACTCGACACCAAGAAAAGCGGCCAGCACGAAAATAAACAAAAGAAGTATCAGCATCGGTTTCACCTCATCAAATTGCGAATGTTTTCGTTTCGCACTTCGTGGTTATGGATAATCAAACTACCTTTTACGATCTCATCGTCCAGATTCAGGTCAAGTTGCGACGTTTCCTTGTTCCAGAAATGAGCGATGAAATTGACGATATTGCTGGAATACATCTGACTGGCGTGAACTGGAACCTGTCGCGCGCCATTCCCTATGCCGATGATCCGCACATCATTGACTACGACTTCCTGATCCGGTTTCGAACCATCAACGTTTCCACCGGAATCAACAGCCAGATCAATCACTATGCTGCCGGGTCTCATTCCCTGAATCATTTCGGCGGTGACAATCAGCGGAGCTTTTCGACCAAACACCTGCGCTGTGGTGATGACAACATCTGATTGAGCACATTGTTTGGCCATCACATCGCGCTGTTTTTGAAGCTGCTCTTCGGTAAGTTGTTTGGCATACCCCTGAGCCGTGCCACCGGTTTCGCCCAAATCTACTTTGACGAATTTGGCGCCAAGCGATTTGATTTGCTCTTCGACTTCCGGGCGAACGTCAAAAGCGTCAACGCGCGCTCCCATACGTTTGGCAGTGGCAATGGCCTGCAACCCGGCGACTCCCGCTCCAATGATAAAAACTCTGGCCGGCGAAATCGTGCCCGCCGGAGTCGTCATCATTGGAAAGATTCGATTCAACCGTTCAGCAGCGGCGACAACGGCGACGTATCCGGCCAGGTTCGCCTGCGAACTGAGCGCGTCCATTTTCTGGGCAATCGTGCTGCGCGGAATCATTTCGACTGAAATCGCCGACACGCCACGTTCAACCAGAGTGCTGAGCGCATTGGCCTCATCAAATGGCCGCAGAAATCCGATCAGCATCGCGCCGGATTTCAAACACGCCATATCTTCCGCAGGCGGGCGATTGACCACAGCCAACAAATCCGCAGCTTCTATCAACGCTTTCCTGTCCGATGACACGGTTGCGCCTGCGGCCTGGTAATCGGCGTCGCTGACATTCAACGACAATCCGGCTCCGCTTTCGACGGCCACCGAAGCTTTCAAGCCAACCAATTTTTTAACGGATTCGGGGGTTAAAGCTACGCGAGATTCTTGAGGGTCTACCTCTCTCAAAACTGTTATTTGCATATTTGGTCAGTAGCGAAAATTGAAAGTTGAGTTTTGGTTCAACAGCGGCGGAACGACTTGCTGTAAATCAATTGCAGTATAAAGACGGCGCCATGTTGATGCAAATTTTGAACACCGAAGTTGAGCTTTTGTTTGCCAACCAAATCCGCTAGGCTTCGGCACGATCAACGCAGTTCCAATTCCACAAAAATCCGTGAGGAGCCGAAGATGAAATTATCTGTTCGTCTTTTTCTGCTGTGCCTTTGCCTGTTGCTGCTGGCGACGATCCGAACTTCGCAATCAACCGAAGCCGCCGCCACGTTCAAAGCCGGTTTGGCCAGAATCATCATCACGCCGGAAAAACCGACCTGGATGGCCGGATACGCCAATCGCAACAAACCTTCGGCAGAAAAGATTCATGATTTATTCGCCAAGGCGCTGGCCGTTCAAGACGCCAAAGGCAATCGCGTCGTGATTGTCACGACGGATTTGTTGGGATTGCCCGGCGCACTGTCGGCTGAAGTGTCCGAGCACGCCAACAAAAGTTACGGTTTGAAACGCGAACAGATTCTCTTCAATTCATCGCACACGCACACCGGGCCGGTCGTCAACAGTTCGCTGGTTGGAGCTTACGAACTGAGCGACGAACAAAACAAAGCGGTTGCCGATTACACCCAACAACTGAAAACCAATCTGCTGAAAGTCATCGGCGCGGCACTGAAAGATTTGTCGCCTGCCAAACTCTCATTCGGCAAAGGCACGGCTCCGTTTGCGATGAACCGCCGTGAGCTTCGCAACGGAAAGATCGTCAACGGCGTCAACCGCGAAGGCGTCGTAGACAAAGAAGTTCCCGTCCTGAAAATTGAATCCGCCGACGGCAAATTGCGCGGCATAGCGTTTGGCTACGCCTGCCACAACACCACGCTGACCGGCGAGTTTTATCAACTCAGCGGCGATTACGCGGGAATGGCTCAGGCGGCGATTGAACGCGATCATCCGGGCATTACTGCTCTGTTCGTCATGGGTTGCGGAGCTGACATCAATCCTTATCCGCGCAGCAAGCTGGAATATGCGCAAGCTTACGGCGAAAATTTGGCCACCGCCGTCAATCAGGTTTTGGCTGGTCAAATGACGACGATCAATCCCGAACTGAACTCCATCATCGGCACTGTGAAAATTGCGCTCGCCCCGCCGCCAAGCAAAGACGAATGGAAAGCCAGATTGAGCGACAGCAACGTCTTCGTTCAACGCCACACCAAACGCTGGCTGGCGCGATTGGAACGCGACGGCAAAATCATGTCCGAGTATCCGTACACGATTCAGATTGTGCAGCTTGGCGATTTGAAACTCATCGCTCTGGCTGGCGAAGTCGTCACCGATTACGCGCTGCGATTGAAGAAAGAATTCCCCGGCAACACATGGGTCGCCGGATACAGCAATGATCTTTGCTCGTACATCGCTTCGGCGCGAATGTATCCCGAAGGCGGTTACGAAGTCGTCGAATCCATGATCTATTACGACTTGCCGGGACCGTATACTCCGGCAATCGAAGAAACGATCATCGGCAAAGTTCACGAACTGAACCACCGAATATCTAAATCGCCGACTGGCAAGCGCCCTTAAAAGAAACCGAAAAACATTACGACGCATGAAAATCCCGATCAACCATCCCGACTTTGAAGGTCGCGGCTTGACGCTCTACACAGAAAATCGTTATCGCAGATACAAACTCATGCTTGATGGCCGGGCCCTGGTATGCACCAACGAATGTTTTCTGGCCAGAAACAACAACGGCGATCAGGTCATCATACGCATAGAATACGATCCTTTCGTTCCAAACGTTTTCATTGAAGGAGAGAAAGTAGAGATCAAGTGGGGCTTGGACAAATCCGATGCTTTTGGTTGCTTTCTTCCGATGGTGCTTGGCATTTGTGGCCCCTTGTGGGCATTGGTTGGCCTGGCAATTTCGGGGTTGAGCTACGGCATTTACCGTAGCGAGTTATCACCTCGAATAAAACTGACTCTTTTTTGGGCGACCATCGGGGTTCCGGTAGCTGCGTTTCTTTATGTTCTAAGATCTCTTGAAAATCCTGGCGACATCGTTGGCTGGTAGGCTATGAATCAATTCAAACAAACTCTTTTCACCCTTTTCGTTGCCTTTGGCTTTCTGACGGTTGGGTCATTACCAGCGGCGGCTCAATCGTTGCTCGAAAAAAGCTTCTCCGCCGAAGTCGAATCCGAAGCCACGCTTGACCTGACCGCTTCGGTTCCCGGCACTTCGTGGGAAAAGTCTGGCAGCGAAGCCGCGACGGTTTCGATCTTTGTGGATGGCCAGAAACATCAAGACGCCATTCTGTTTGCCGGAGCGAAGCAATTCACTTATCGCTTGCTGCTCGGCAGAGTTTTGCCCGGCGAACACAAGCTGCGAATCGAACTCAACCGCGCGCAGGCTTCCACAAAGACAACCACCGTCACCATCGCCGACGCCAAAGTCAGCGTCATTCCCAGCGGCCATCCTGAATTTCAAATGATTGCTCACGCGCCGATTCTGTTTGCTCGCCCGGACACGATTGGCAAATTCAGCGACGTGCCTTTGCTGATGTATTGCGAGACGTTAAAAGACAACGGCAAAACTACACTGCGGTACACAGTAATTTTCAGCAACGAAGACGGCGGGACTCAGACGGCGGCGTTGATGGCTCGGTGGGGACGAACGACAGACATTGAATGGGTGGTGGATGTCGAACTCGACGCCGCTGGCCTAGTCGTCAATTCAACTTATCAAGGAGCCAACCACGTCACCAAAACCTTTCAGGGCAAACGCGAAGCCGCACATCCGCTGTTTCTGACCGCCACGATCAACAATAACTTCAGCGACGTGGGCGAATCGGCGATGCGCTTTTCGCTGCGCCCAATCGCGGTTGACCTCAGCAAGCATTCGCGCGAATGGGTCATGGATCAGCATCCGTGGACGTACACCGTGATGGCTGAAGAGATGATACGCGAAGGCAAGATCACCAACGAACGAACGCTGGGCGCGCGCATCGGCGATTTGCGAAGTTACCTGTACGTTGACGTAGCCTCTATTCAGCAAAGCGGAGCGTTATTCAGCGTCGCCGTCAAATTGAAAAACGACCCGCGCTGGTACACGTCAGATTTCGGCATTAACTCGTACAAGATCGAACGCAGCGGTTATTTCCGAACGACGATTCGCCTGCCCAAAGGAACTACGCTGGCTCAGATCGAACGGCTGGCGGCGCGCTGCGACTTGACCGGCAATCCTCGTTCGCAGGAAGAAATCTCCAAAGCCACTGCTGCTCAATGCGAGCTGAATTCCGTCAACAAAGTGTTCTTGATGAATGAAGGTTTCCAGCCGGGCGCAACACTTCCGATCCGAGCCGGTGCGCTGAAAGTTCCTTTTGGCGAAGCCGCCGAATTTCCCATCGGCGCAAACAAGTGAATGTAGCTTTTCTCGCAGAAATTCACCTGTAAAACATTCTTCAGAATTCTGGCCAATCCAACCTGTTTAAGTGACGTGACTCCCTGTCACGCTACCCACTCATCAACGTGCCAAACCACCACGCTTAGCCTGCTCTGAACTCCACTTTTTCAATGCAATTAAACGCTTTACGCCCGGCGGAGTGTGGCATTCACATTGCGACAGTTCAACGCGCACCGTTTCTCCTCTTCAATCAGGATTCTTAGAGCCAGGTGATAAAGAGTGTCCAAATTCAGGCTAAGCGAAAAACTGTCAGCCATTAAAAATGTGCCGGAAAGCATTCCCCTGCCAATCCAACCGACTTCGGAAAAAACGTCCGGTTATCGCCCGGATGTGGATGGGTTGCGAGCTGTCGCTGTTCTTCCAGTCTTGTTTTATCACGCAGGATTCAAAGCCTTCAGCGGAGGTTTTGTCGGCGTAGACGTGTTTTTCGTGGTCTCCGGGTTTCTGATTACCTCGCTGATTTTGCCGGAAACAATTGCTGGAAAGTTTTCCATCCTCAATTTTTACGAACGGCGAATTCGCCGCATCTTCCCGGCGTTGTTTGCGGTGATGTTTGTTACGCTGGGTGTCAGTTCCCTGTTGATGTGGCCTCTGGCGTTCAAAGACTTCGGACACAGCCTGATTGCAGCCACGATCTTTGCTTCAAACTTTTTTTTCTACACGAAATTCGGTTATTTCGATGCCACAGCCGAAAGTCGCCCGCTGCTGCACACCTGGTCGCTGGCTGTGGAAGAACAGTTTTATATCTTCTTCCCGATTTATCTGTTGATCGTCTGGCGGTGGTTTCCGCGTGCGATGAAACCGTTGACGGCAATCATCGCCGTGCTGTCTTTCGGCGTGAGCCTTTATCAGGTGGCCAACGCGCCGATGACGGCCTTTTATTTGCCTGTGTCTCGAACGTGGGAATTATTGCTGGGCGCAATGTTGGCGATGAAGATTTTCCCGCCGATGAATTCGCACAAGCTACGAACTGCGCTCGCCGCAATCGGACTTGGTTTGATCGCGTTGGCTGTCGGATTGTTGACGCATCATTCACCATTTCCTGGCGCTTACGCTTTGCTGCCTTGTGTTGGGACGTTTCTGGTCATTTATGCCGGAATTGGTCAGCCAACACCGGTCAGCCGATTTCTGAGCAAACGCTGGCTGGTGTTTACCGGTCTGATTTCTTACTCGCTTTATTTGTGGCATTGGCCATTGATCGTCTTCGCTGAGGTTTATTTGATGCGCGACATCAACAGCCTGGAAGCGTGGGCGATTATTGCATTGTCTGCCGCAGTTGCAGTTCTTTCCTGGAAATTCGTTGAGCAGCCATTCAGAACCAGACGCTTTGCCGCCAACCGGCGCAGCTTGTTCGCATTGGCTGGCGCGGCAATGGCTATGGCGCTCTTGTTTGGCTGGGGCTTGGAATACACGCAAGGCTTGCCAAGAAGAATGACCAGAGAGGCGCGAAAATTTGCTCTCATTTCAGAAGATTGTCATGACCGCCGCGTGAGCTGTGCAGTCATCAAACCTGAAGATGTTCGATTCGACCGGCTTTGCGTTTTGGGAGCGAGCGAAACCGCCAAACCTGACTTTGTCTTGTGGGGAGATTCGCACGGAGAATTCGTCGCGGATACCGTTTCGCAGGCAGCAACCGCCGCCAATCGTTCCGGACTGCAAATCACATCGGAAGGCTGTCCGCCTATTCTTGGCGTCACACGACCGGATCGAAATTACCGCCACTGCCCGGCATTTACAGAAGCTGCATTCAAAGTCGTTTCCGACCCGCGAATTCGTCAGGTGATTATTTCTGCCCGCTGGCCGATGTGGAACGAAGGCACTCGTTATCGTTTTGAAAATGGCGGCGCGATCATACTGAACGACGCCGAAGCCCCAACCAGTCAAACAGCCAACCGTGAAGTGCTTCGCAGAGGATTGATCCGAACGCTTGATGCTCTCAAAGGGTTGGGAAAACAGATCAGCATCATCGGGCCGATTCCTGAAATTGGCTGGGACGTTCCCACAGTCTCGGCGCTGGAAAGCTGGCACAATCGAAAGATTCACTCCGCGCCGACGGTGTCACAATTTCACGAAAGAAATCAAAACGCTCTGCAATTGCTGCGAGAACTGCAATCAGCTTACGGCTTCGATCTGGTTTATCCACACGAAGTTCTCTGTAATCAGGAAATCTGCCGAGCGGTTGAAGATAAGAAACCGATTTATTGCGACGACGATCACCTTTCAATCTTTGGCAGGTCGTTGCTGGTTCCGTCAGTCAAACAATTGCTTCTGAAATGATGATACGGAACCGGGAGCGGTAGCGACCGGGTTGGGATGATACGGAACCGGGAGCAGTAGCGACCGGGTTGGGATGATACGGAACCGGGAGCGGTAGCGACCGGGTTGGGATGATACGGAACCGGGAGCGGTAGCGACCGGGTTGGCTTGAAGTAACACTTACGAAAGCGCCCAGTCGCTACCGCTCCTGGTTCCGTAACGAATCCTGTTCTCAGTCGGCTTAACAGTCACAAGGTTTGCAGGCAAAATGTTGGCGGTGAAACAAATACATCCCAACATTCCTCGTCCCAAACAATTGCGGCAGAGATTGTTTCGCATTCCAGCCGGTCAAGCGTTTGCGCGCACGGTTGGAGCGCCGCTGGTCGCGGGCAATCAAGTTCGCCTACTGAAAGACGCGCGCGAAAATTATCCCGCCTGGCTGGAAGCCATTCGTTCAGCCGAACACGCCATTCACTTTGAAAGCTACATCATCCACGAGGACGATCAGGGGCAAATCTTCGCCGAAGCTCTGATCGAAAAAGCACGAGCAGGCGCCAAAGTCCGGCTGATTTACGATTGGGTGGGCGGTTTGACGGCGACATCCAACAAGTTCTGGCGCGCGTTGAAAGCCGCCGGCGTCGAAGTGCGTTGTTTCAACCCGCCGCGTTTTGACAGCCCGCTTTCGTGGCTTGGCCGCGATCATCGCAAACTGTTGACGGTGGATGGTCGCATAGGTTTTGTCGCCGGTTTATGCGTCGGCCAGATGTGGGTTGGCGAACCGGAAAAAGGCATTGAAGCGTGGCGCGACACCGGCGTTGAAATCATTGGCCCGGCAGTCGCTCATCTGGAACAAGCCTTTGCTCAAACGTGGGCGGAAACCGGCGAACTGCTCTCGGCGAACGAATTGATTGTCACGTCGCCCATTCCTCATGCCGGAGACACATCGCTGCGCGTCGTTGCCAGCGTGCCGAACACAGCAGGCATTTATCGGCTGGATCAAATGATTGCGGCTTCGGCGAAGGAAACTTTATGGCTGACCGATGCCTATTTCGCGGGTACGTCGCCTTACGTGCAATCGCTGCGAGCGGCGGCGAAAGACGGCGTTGATGTTCGCTTGCTGGTTCCGCAGGCGACCGATTTGCCTGTGATGCGTGCAATTTCGCGTTCCGGCTATCGCCCTCTGCTCGAAGCCGGAGTCCGCGTGTACGAATGGAACGGCCCAATGATTCACGCCAAAACCGCCGTCGCCGATGGCCGTTGGGCGCGCGTCGGTTCGTCGAACCTGAATCTGGCAAGCTGGATTACCAACTGGGAACTGGACGTAATTGTCGAAGACACAGGTTTTGGCGAACAAATGGAGCAAATGTTTTTGGATGATCTGGCGAATTCGACTGAGATTCTGTTGACCGCCAAACGCAAAATCGCCAAACCGAAACGGCCACGACCGCGCCGATTGCGCGCTAAATTCGACACCATCAGTTCCGGGCGAACCGCCGCCGGAGCCGTTCGCATCGGTCACGCCGTCACCGCAGCGATTGCCAACCGCCGATTGCTCAGCCCAGCCGAAGCGCGAATCATGTTCAGCGCAGGTTTGTTGCTGTTGCTGTTTTCCGTTGTTGCAGTGTTTTGGCCAAGATGGATTTCCATTCCGCTGGCTGTGTTTGCCGCCTGGCTGGCCATTTCCCTGTTCATCAAAGCCGTCCAGCTTCACCGCGAAGGCAAACGCGAAGAATCCGCGTTGCGTGAAATCACCGACTCCAACTTAGAGTAAGTCTCAATGCGGCAAGTAAAACGATTCCGAATCGCCACTTACAACATTCACAAATGCGTAGGCATTGATCGTCGCTTGCGCCCTGAACGCATTGTCGAAGTTCTGCGCGAACTGGATGCCGACATCGTCGCCTTGCAGGAAGTTCTCTGCGTGCAAGGGCGCGAAGACCAACACGATCAAGCGCATTTCATCGCCCGTGAACTGGAACTGGATTTTCGATTGGGAGAAAACCGGCAACTGAAAGGCGGCGCTTATGGCAACGTAGTGCTCAGTCGGTTTCCTATGGTGGCGGCTCGCAATCACGACATCAGCGTCGCCGGTCGAGAGCAGCGCGGATGTTTGCGCGTGGACATTGACCTGCACGGCGAACAACCTCTGCACATTTACAACGTACATCTGGGAACTTCGTTCACCGAACGCCGCCACCAGGCGCGAAAGCTGTTGCAAGACGACGTGCTGAAAAACGGCGACCACATAGGCCCGCGAGTCTTGCTGGGAGATTTCAACGAATGGACGCGCGGGCTGACTTCGCGCTTGTTGACTGAACATTTTCAAAGCGCCGACATTCGCCTGCATCTTGGCCGCAAACGAACCTATCCCGGCGTTTTGCCATTCCTGCACCTGGATCACATCTACTTTGACGAAGCTCTGGAACTGGTTGAAGCCAAACTCCATCGCAGCCGCACGGCACTGATCGCTTCGGATCATCTGCCCATCGTTGCCGATTTTCGGGTGCGGCATTTTTGAATCAGGGTTTCAGAGAGTTGAGAGCGAAATGACATCAAAGGTTTCTTTTCCATTGATGCGGTAAAGGTAGAAGTCGGAATCGAGGGTAAAGATTTTCCTGAGCCCCGTGAGTTCGGCCAGCACGACCAGCGAGGCGTCGGAAAAATCCATCGGAGTATCTTTGTATTTCTCCATCAACTCAGCGATACGGCTGATTTCACTTTCGGTCGCAGGGTGAATGTGAATCGAACCTCGCGTCAGAAAGCTGAGCAAAGTTTTTTGGCCTTTCCATCCACGGAGTTCTCCAAGCATATAAAAGGCTTCTGTGAGGCAAGGCCAGGTTGTTAAAGGCGAAGCTTTTAGCGAACGAAAGGCTGAAACACATCTGCTGTGAAACGGGTCTGCCTTGTCAACCATAGCAATCAAAGGACCGGTATCAATCAAAACTACTTCACCGATAGTCATTTGAACCCTTCAGCCTGCCTTCTGTGTTTTTCCAACAGATATTGTCCAAACGCAGTATGGCGGGGCGGCGAGTCTGGATCAGGAATGCTGCTATCAACTGAACCGACTAAATCGGCAATCAGTGCATACGGCGTTACGTCTGACTCAGCATTGGCTTGAGTCTTATTGCTGTAATTCAGTTCTCCATTGCTCTCGCCATTCAACCCAAGCAGTTTTCGCAAATAATCATTCACCGACTGGCCGTGAGCTGAAGCCAAAGCAACGATGGCTTGTGCGGTATCGGGCGCAATTTGTTCTTGAAACGTTACGTTCATAAACTTTCCCTTCGACTGCGTGATTTCGGCGTCAGAATACTCCGGCTTTTAGCCGATGGGCAACGATAAAGCCATCGTGTTTCGGCTTGTTTAAGACCGCAAGTAAGAAGCGCCGTTCACGTCCACAATGCCGCCGGTCAGGAAATCAGTCCCTTCCGAAGCTAAAAACAAAACCGTTTTGGCGACTTCTTCGGGCTTGGCGACTCGGCGAAGCGGGCTTTGATTGCGAATGCCGTCGCCTTCCGCACCGTCCAGCCTGTAAGCGACTCGTTCGGTTTCAACAAAGCCCGGCGCGACGACATACACAAAAATGTTGTGCGGAGCGAGCGCCTGCGCCAGCGATTGGCTCATCGCGTTCAAGGCAGCTTTGCTTGCGCCATAAGCCGGAGCATCAGGTTCTCCGCGAAAAGCTCCGCGCGAAGAGATGTTCACGATGCGCCCACCAGATTTGGTTCCCTGCTGAATCATTTGCCGAGCCGCGCAGAATGTGACGTTCGCGGCTCCAATCAAATTCGTGTTGATCGTGCGTTGCCATGCCCCTTGCCAATCGTCGTAACTGACTTTGGCAATCGGATGCGCTTCAAAGATGGCGGCGTTGTTGACCAGAATATCCAGCCGCCCGTGTTGGCGAATGACGGCTTTGACCAATTGCTGAGCTTGCGTGGCGTCTGTGATGTCGGCTTGATGCAGCGAATGCGAATCGCCTGCCAACGAATCAAACGTCGCTTCGGCGGCTTCACGGTTGGAATGAAAATGGAGCGCCACCTGCGCTCCATTTTCGGCAAACTGCCGGGCGACGACTCGGCCAATGCCCTGAGCCGCGCCAGTGACTAGAACTACTCTGCTGTTAAAGCTCATCCTGTAACTCCTGTCGCTTTGGCGACGAATTCATCCCAATAACTTTTGATGGCGATTTTGGCCAGCTTCCACATTTTGCCCCATTGGATTTCGCCTTCTTCGCCGTGAATCAGTTTGCGAACGATCAAATCGCGGAAGGTTTTGCCTTCGCGGCGAATCATGAATTCTTTGGCAAACGGTTTGGCGACATCGAAGAAACTGAAGTTCGGATCCATCGCAATGCCTATGCCTTCCAAAGTCATGATCGCGCGCATCACGTAGGTAAAATGCGGCGGAATGCGGAACGGATATTCGTAAATGACTTCGGCCAGTTCGTAGGTCAATTCTTTGAATCGGATTTCGCCCAGCTTCAAATTGAAATAATCAGTGAAGAGTTTTTCGACAACTGGTTTGATCAAATTCTGATCTACGGTCGTTGCCAGAAATTCCAGATTGATTAAATCCTGCGTCAGACCTTTTACGTCTTTTTCGACGATGTGGAAAAAAGCGTCAATCAACTGGCTTTGCAGTTTGGGCGTGATGCGCCCGACCATTCCGAAATCAAAAAACGCCAGCCGCCCATCGTCCATTACGCGCAAATTTCCCGGATGCGGATCGGCGTGGAAAAAGCCGTCTTCGAGCAATTGCTTCAAGTAGGTTTTGGCGATCAACTTGATGACTTCCGGCGGCTGAATGCCGCGCGCGCGCAAACCATCAAGCTCCAACACCTTCAAGCCGCTGATGAATTCCATCGTCAGCACACGCGGACTGGAATGCGACCAATAAATCGTCGGCACATAAACTTCGCGCCATTTGCGAAAGTTCGCCCGGAAGGTTTCGGCGTTCTGTCCTTCCTGCACGTAATCCATTTCTTCAAAAATGACGTTCGCAAATTCGCCCAAAATGCCTTCCCAATCTATGCCACGAATGACTTGCGGAAAGCGCATCATGAACTGAGCGATCTGGCGCAAAACGGCAATGTCGAAGTTGATAGTTTTCTCAAGGTCTGGCCGTTGCACTTTGATGGCAACGGTTTCGCCGGAAAACAATCGCCCGCGATAAACCTGCCCCAACGAAGCAGCGGCAATCGGTTCGGGTTCGATTTCGGCGAACAAAGCGTCAATCGGTTTGCCCAATTCGCGTTCGATGATTTGCATCGCCACTTCATTGGGAAACGCCGGAACGTTGTCTTGCAGCTTGCTGAGTTCTTTGATGTACGCCAGCGGCAACAAATCTGCGCGCGTGGAAATGGACTGGCCGATTTTGATAAACGTCGGGCCGAGTTTGAGCAGTTGGCGGCTGAGCCATTCGGCTTGCCATTGCAGATGCTTTTCTTCGGATTCGTCTTTTTTGCCGACGAACCAACCTCGGTGATAGGCGAAAACAAACAGATGATACAGCGCGAACGTCCAGATGATACGGCCTGCGCGAAACCATCCGCGAATCCCATTTCCTTTGATTTGAGCGTTCGGATCGTAATGCGCCAGATTCGCCGCCGGAGTGGATTCCAGCACTGCAGGTTGTTCGGTCAGCGCCTTCACTTGACCGTTTGATTGAAGCTGTTCGACCTCTATCTTTGCTAAAGCCATTTTCCCCTTCACTCTCAACAAAATCAGGGAGTCTTACGTTTTGACAGAACACAGAGGCATTCTGTCATCTTTTACGTCGAAAACTATACGACTCAAACAAAGCTGAGGTTGCGGCGAACAATTTCCGAGTCGAAATATCGGATAGCCCGGTCACGGTCTTTGGTGATTTGCGCGCGAAGTTCATCCACGCCGGAAAATTTTTTCTCGCCGCGCAATCGGTGAAGCACACGCACCCGAATTACCTGACCGTAAATGTCCTGGTCGAAATCAATCAGGTGAGTTTCGACTTTGGATTCCAGTTCTCCGCCAAATGTCGGGCGTTTGCCGATGTTGGTGACGCTGCGCCGCCAGACACCATCCACCAGCGCCAAAGTGACGTAAACGCCATCGGTTGGCAAAACACGATTTTGCAAATCCAGATTCGCCGTTGGATACAACAACTGGCGACCAATGCCGTGACCGCGCGTCACAACTCCTTCGATGCCGTAAGGTCGCCCCAGCATTCGTCTAGCCACATTTACGCGGCCGGCTTTGAGCAGCATTCGCACCATTGTCGAACTGATTCGGCGTCCTCGCAGTTGAACCTCAGCGACTTCGTCGGCGTGAAAGCCGAATCGCTGGCTGAGCGTTTGCAGCAGTTCGATGTTGCCTCGGCGCTGGTGGCCAAAGGCGAAACCTTTGCCCAGATAAACTTCACGCGCTTCTAAATCGTTGACGATAAACCGCTCCACAAACTCTTCTGCCGACAGTGAAGCCAAATGCTCGTCAAATTTCAGGACAACGATCTGCTGAATTCCCAAACCTCTTAAGCCTTCGGATTTTTGGTTGAAGGTTTGCAGCAACGGCGGAGCGGTTTCCGGTTTCAGCACCTGGCGCGGATGCGGGTCAAAGGTAATCAGCGTCGGAACGGCATCAATCAACAATGCGCGTTCGACTACGGTGCGGACAATCGCCTGATGCCCCAGATGCAATCCATCAAATACTCCCAGCGTAACCACCGTCGGGCGACGAAGTTCCGAATGATTTATGTCGTGAAAGATTTCCATTGGCCAGTTCGCAGTTCGCAGTTCGCGGTTCGCAGTTCGCGGTCAGCCAAACGCTGTGAACCGTGAACTGTAAACGGTGAGCTAAAGCTCGATTCTCAACCCGTCATACGCCGGTTCAACGCCGTCCGGCAAAATCCGGCTCAGTTCCGAATGCTTGAAATCGTGTCCCATATGCGTCAACAACGCGCGGCGCGGTTTCAGTTCGGCAATGTAATTCAAGGTTTGATCCAGATGAAGGTGAGTGACATGCGGTTTGAATCGCAACGCATCAATAATCAGCAAATCCAGCCCATGAAGTTTGGCCAGCGACGCTTCGGGAATGAAATTGCAATCGGTGATGAACGCAACTTCGTTTTTTCCGTCGCTGAACCGAAACCCCGTCACCGGCAACCGCCCGTGAATCACATCGAACGGTGTGACTCGCAACCCGCAAACGTCAAAGTCGCCTTCGATGGTGTGAGGTGTTATCTGTGCCAGTCCGCCACCGACATGAGTTCGCTCGAAAATGTAATAAAACACTCGGCGAATTCCTTGCCAGGTGATGTCGCTGGCGTAAACCGGAACGGCTCCGTGGCGAAAATTGATCGGGCGAATGTCGTCCAAACCCAGCACGTGATCGGCGTGGCAGTGTGTAATCAACAGCGCGTCCAGCCGATTTACGTTCTCTCGTAATGCTTGCTGGCGAAAGTCTGCGGAAATATCCACGATCAACCGTTGGTCGCCATGTTCGATCATCAAACCGGTTCGCAGCCGTTTGTCTCGCGGGTCCTCCGACTGGCAAACGGCGCACTCGCATCCGATCATAGGAATACCAACCGAAGTCCCGGTTCCGAGAAAAGTGATCCGCATAACGATCGCCGATTAACGATTTACTGCCGCCGCCCTTACTGACGCCGCATAGACACAAACTGGGTTTTCAAATCGGCCAGCAATTCGTCAAAGAATCGCTCTTCACCACGTGACAAATTGCCGTTGGTTTTTTCGCGCAGCATCATCAACAGATCAATGGTCTCTTTCGCAGCCATCATATCCACCTGCCGCCGACCGGTTGCCGGATGCTCCACCAAGCCAAGATAGATGAACGCCGACGAAGCGATGTTCATCACAAAATCGGTGAACATCGTTTGCTCAGGCATCACATCTTCTTCATCTGCCGGAAATTGCTCTTGCGGCGGCAATTCCGAAATCGCACTGAGATTCGATTGTGCTGTGGGTTGAACGGCTGGTGGCGGCTCTGGAATTTGCGCGTCTTCGCGCATTGAGCCATCAGGATTAAAAAGCCTGCGGTCTGTCACCTTAAAACCGGACTGGTTTTCTTCGGACATAAATGAGTCTCGCTCCTAAAGATAATTCAGAATTTGAGATTTGATTTTGAAGCGAGATATTAGCATCCGAAGTAGACAGTAGTCAGTAGACGGTAGACAGTAGTTTGAATTTTCTCTCCCAGACAACAGAAGACGACGGAAGTTTGAATCGTGACTGGCTTAAGACTCTGACCGAATTCTTTTCGTCCCCTGAGCCATTCAGCAAGCTCAAATCTTGGGCGAATTCCTACTGTCTTCTGTCTTCTATCTACTTCACAGAAACATTGTTGCTCGACAGCGTTGTGGACAAAGTGCGCTGCAATTCGGCGGCGGCTTTGGTGTAATCGGTCAACGCGCGGAGTTCGCGGCCACGAGCGGCGGAAAGCGCGTTCTGCCGATCCAACACGAAAAAGTTCGTGGATTGGCCGGCATCGAATTTTCGCTGCTCGCTCTGGTACTGAAGCTCCGCATTGACACGAGAGTTTTTGGCAGCTTCCACGCGGCGCTTTGCGGTTTCGACCGCTTGCAGCGCGTTGCGAACTTCGACCTGGATTTGTTGCTCTGTGCGTTGGCGTTGAATGTCAAGTTGACGACCTTCGGCCAACGAACGACCAAGATTCGCTTCCGCCGTGCGATTGCCAAACGGCAAGTTGATGTTCACACCAATGCGCCAGGTGCGGAAATCGTTTTTGAACATATTGGCCAGGCTCTGGCCGTTGCCACCAATCAGGAAACCCAGAATCGGCAGATCCACCGGCGGCGGCAACACCGGAATCAGCGGATTCGGAGCGTTCGGTTGAGCGTTGACATAATTGATCAACCGATTGATGCGGTCGTTGGTGGCGATGCTGGAAGCGGTGAAGAAATTCGTTCCCGTGCGAGGATCGCCTGCCACACCAATAGAACCATAGCTAATGACAAAATCAATCTGCGGCTTGGTTTGATCGCGGAAAAACTCGGCATCAATTTTGTTCAATTCGCCGCGCAGCCGGAATTGTTCCATCTCCGGGCGGTTTTGCAGTGCCAGCCTCGTGGCGTCGTCGAGTGGCAAACCTACACTGGAATCCACTTGCGGTTGTTCAACCGGCATCAATTCCGAATTCCAAAGGTCAGTTTTATCCGGTTGGAGCATCAATGCCTTCAACGCATTTTCGGCGCGTTGAATGGCGTCAACGGCGGCTTCGGCTTCGTCGTTGCGACGCTCAAGTTCCACGCGCGCGGAAATAATGTCCGCCGGAGCCAACGATCCCGCTTCGACCAATCGCTGGTTGTGTTCAAGCTGGACGCGAGCCAGATCAACCGACTCGCGCTTGATCTCGCGGTCGCGCCGAGCGAACACCAAATCCCAATAAGCGCGTTGAACCTGCGCGATGATTTCAATCGCTCGCTGACGAAACTGACTGTCGGAAATATCCAGTCGTTTTTTGGCGAGTTTGATCTGCCGCCGCGAAGGATCAATCTCGCGGTTTTTCATCAGCGGCTGCGTAAAGCTGACGTTCAGCGAAGACGTGAACTGCGGGTTGATGGCATTGAACAAATTTTGAGTCGTCGCACGGTCGTTGCTGAACGTTCCCTGCAACAAACCGCCGTGTTGCCTCAACCGTTGAGACAAGTTGGCGTTGCCAGTCAGGTTATCGGTCAGCAATCCGCCGTCTTCGCCGCCCGCCAGCACGTTGGCGACCGGGACTCTGCGCCGGTCGTAAAAGAAACTGGACGTGAACGTCGGATCGTAAGCTCCATCAGAAGCGCGAACATCGAATTCTGTCATTTGAACATTCAATCGTTCGACTTCGATGTCGCGGTTGTTTTCCAGCGCCATCAAAATGGCATCGCGCAATGCCAACGGGACTCGTTTGGCTCCGTCAACGCCAACCCGCTTGTCTGATTGCGAACTGTTTGATTGCGGATTGCGGCCATCGCTTCTGAATGCGGATTGCGGATTGTCCTGCGCCTGAGTCAGCGGCACAAACAAACAAATCAATCCAAACGACACGGATATGATTTTTGCCTTTTGCCTTTTGCCTTTTGCCTTTTGATTTTTCATATTTCCTTCCCTGCTTGTTGTTCTTTCGCTTTCTTGTAAACGACAGCCGCTGCCGCCACGTCTTCGATGGCGAGTCCCAGCGATTTGAAGAGCGTGATTTGTTCTGGATTTTCTCTGCCGCGCATCTGGCCGCTGACAACGTATCGAAGCTCTTTGACGCGCTCCCACGTCAGCAAGCCTTTTTCGACCGCCGTCACAAACTCGCCGGATTCGAGTTTCGCCTGATCGAGCGAATCCACAGCGATGAAATCTGCGCGCTGAACCGCCTTGTCATCCACTTCGCGGCGCAAAATCGAATTGCCTCCGGCGGCGTTGATGTGAACGCCGGGCTTCAGCCATTCGCCCAGCACAACCGGTTCGCGTGAATTGGTGATGGTAATGATGATCTCAGCGTCAGCGGCAGCTTCAGGCGTTTCGACCGGCTGGGTGTTTGCGATGCCAAGTTCCGCCGCCATCTGCTGACAAAACCGTTCGCGGTTTTCCGGTTTGCGGCTGTATACCTTGACCAATTCGATTGGCCTGACCGCGCAAACCGCCGCAAGCTGGCTGGTTGCTTGCCAACCGGTTCCATACACACCGACGGTTTTAGCGTTTTCGCGGGCGAGATACTTCGTCGCCACGCCGCTGGCCGCGCCGGTTCGCATCTGGCCAAGCTTGTCGGCTTCGATGAACGCCAGCAATTCGCCGGTTACGGCGTCGAACAAGCTGACGTAGAATCGCGCGCCGGTGCGCGACACCGTATAAGATTTCAGCCCCAGCAAACCTTTGAATTCGACCCCGCCCGGAATCTTCAAATTGGAAACCGCGCCGCTCATCGTCATCAATGTCGAACCTTGCACGCGAACCCGACGACGCGGTTCGTTCGTCGCTTCGCCCGAAGCTTGAAGCTTGAAAACTGCTTCGACGGCAGCGAGCGCGTCATCCATTTTCAACAACTCGCCAACTTCTTTTTCTGTTACGTAAAGCGCCATCACTTAAAACCAGATTTTCGTAAATTTCCTGCAAAATCCTCGCACCGAAGCAAGAATCAAGTATCAATACGTATTTTTGCTCTCTCGGCCTGCTGCTATAAATAGCGGCGTCGAAGAAGTTTCGACATAACGAACGTCCGAAAACGTTTCCCCCAAAACCAATAACCACTTAAGGAGAAAATTTAGTTTGATTACCGTTGTCACCTGTTTTTTTGCAATTCTGTTTAACAATGCGCTTGGTTACCAAACCTCACCCGCGAACATTGCTGTCACCAAACCTGCTGCGGTTTCGACAAACCAAAATCCTATCCCCTGGACCCGCAACATCAAAAAGTAAGCAATCATTCTTTATTTTCATCCCCGAAAAGGCGTTCGGCATCGGTCGAACGCCTTTTCATTTTCCGCTGTTCAATCAGTCAATCATTTATCAGACAACCCAAAAAGCGATGAAGCTGCCGTGACGACTTTGCGCCTGGCTTTGCCGGTTAATCCGCTCCATTTGGCAGCCAGTCGTCCCCAAACGGTGGAATTCGTCCAATCGTCGAAGATCGAATACACCACAGGAGTCGCCACCAGCGTCAGCAACAAACAAAGTGTTTGACCGCCAATCACGACTACCGAAGTCGAGCGGTTGATGCCAGCTCCTGGCCCTTTGCTCCAGGCCAGCGGCATCATTCCGGCAACAAAGGCGATGGTCGTCATCAAGATCGGTCGCAGACGATCTCGACTGGCTTGAATCAACGCTTCGTGACGTTCCATGCCTTTGGCGCGCAAACCGTTGGTGTGGTCAATCTGCAAGATCGAATTTTTCTTCACCATGCCGAACAGCACCAACAACCCAAGCGCCGTAAACATGTTGAAGTTTTGCCCGGTGACAATCAGCGAAAAGATGGCGAACGGCAGGCTGAGCGGCAGCGCCAGCATCACCGTGATCGGATGCAGGAACGATTCGAACTGGGCCGCCAGCACGATGTACATAAAAATGAACGACAACAAAAACGCGGTGATGAATCCGTTCATCGTGCGCCGCAACTCTTTGACGTTACCCGCCGGAGCAGCCGTGTATTGCGGCGGTAAATTCAACGCCTTGATTTCTTTTTCCAACTCAGCCGAAACGACGCTCTGCGAAAATCCGGGTTTGATGTTGGCGGTCAACGTGACTTGTCGCTGACGCCCCAAACGTTCAATGCTGGTTGGCCCGCTGGCTTCCTGAAACTTGACGACGTTATCCAATCCTATGCTTCCACCTACGCCGCCACGCGACGAAGGCACGTTCATCTTGCTGATTCCCACGGCATCCGTTCGATAATTTTCAGTTGCGCGAACGCGAACTTCGTATTGTTCGCCGCCTTCGTTGTAGGTCGAAATCTGATCACCACCGACCAACAGGCGCAAACTTTGAGCCACGTCTCCAATGCTGACCCCCAGATCAGCGGCTTTCTGCCGATCAATCTGGGCGCGAAGTTCCGGCTTGCCCAAAATCAACGACGTGTCGGCTTCGACAACGCCGGGCATCTTTTTCAGCTTGTCTAAAATCTTCGAAGAGTATTCGCTGAGTTTATCCAAGTCAGGCCCGCGAAAGCTGTACGCGATGTCCGTATTGGTTCGGCCTCCGCCGGCAATCGCGGCAATCGGCGACACCAATGGGCGTAAATTGTACGACTCGAACCTCGGCAACACTTTGGTGCGCACCATGTCCATGCTTTGGAATTGCGTCAGCTCAGGACGAACACTCAGGTCGTGCATTCGCACATAAACCTTTGCCAGATTGGACGTTTGCTGCTGGTCATCTCCGACGGTCGTGATCGTGTAATTGACGTGGGGAAGTTTGCGAACTTCGGCGGCGACTTTTTGCGTCAAATCCAGGGTGCTCTGCAACGAAGTGCCTTCCGGCGATCGCAAACTGATTTCATATTCTCCCTGATCGTCTTGCGGGAAAAAGTCTCTGCCGACTTTCATAAACAGCGGGCCTGTGGATAGAAACACCAGGACGGCAATCGTCACCACCAAAATGCGATGCTGCAAGGCGTGCGTCAGCAACCACGTGTATCCGTTATCCAACACGCGCATCAGCCAGGATTGTTTTTTATGCTTGCCGTCTTCGTCGGGATCGTGTTTTTTCAGCAATCGGGCGCTCAAGGTTGGCGTCAGCGTAAAACTGACGATCAAAGAAACCGCAATTGCAAAGGCCATTGGCAGCGCCACGTTTTTGAAAAACCGCCCCGAAATGCTCTGCATGAATCCGAGCGGCAAAAAGATCACCACCAGCGACAAGGTCGTCGCCATCACCGCCATGCCAATTTCCTTCGTCGCGTCAATTGCGGCGGCGAAGGGTTCGTACCCTTTTTCTTCGATGTATCGAAAGATGTTTTCCAGCACGACGATGGCGTCGTCAATCACGATGCCGACCGAAAGCGTCAGCCCCAGCATCGAAGGGCCGTTCAGCGTAATGCCGAAATAATCCATCAAGGCAAACGTGGCAATGATCGAAGACGGAATGGCAATGCCGGAAATGATCGTCGCGCGCAGGTTCTGCATAAACAGCAGTACGACCAGCGCGGCCAGCAACGATCCCAGCAGCAAATGTTCTCGGATGGCGTGGAAAGCCGCCAAAATGAAGACCGATTGATCGCGTACCACGTCAATCGTGTAACCGGCGGGCAGATTTTTCTTCAGCGCGTCCAGCCGTTCTTTGACTTCCTTGACCACGTCCACCGTGTTTGTTCCCGACTGGCGACGCACTTGCAACAACAAGGCAGGCTTGTCATCCAATCGCCCGGCGCTCAACTCATCTTCTTCCCCATCTTCGGTGTATCCAATGTCAGAAATTTTGATCGGATAACCAGCGCGGTTGGCGACGACGACGTTGTTGAAATCGGCTGGCGATTGCAATCGGCCAAGCGTTCGCAACGTCAAGGTGCGCGCTTCCTGTTCGACTCTGCCGCCCGGAACTTCCAGGTTTTGCGATTGCAGCGAACCCGACACCTGCGCCACCGTCAGGTTGTAAGCTCGCAGCTTGTCGGCATCGAGTTTGACGTTGATCTGCCGTTTGCGACCGCCGACGATTTGCACTTGCCCCACGCCATTAACGGATTCAATCTGGCGACGGATGACTTTGTCGGCAAATTCGGTGATTTCGCGTATGTTGCGGTTGGAAGCCACCGCGATGGTCATGATCGGCGAAGCATCGGGGTCGAGTTTTTCCACAGTCGGCTGTTCAATCGTGCGCGGCAACAACGGAATCGCCCGGTTGATTTTGTCTCGCACGTCCTGAGCCGCCGAATCAAGATCACGCTCCAGTTCGAACTGAACGAAAATCAGCGAAACACCTTCGGAAGAAGTCGAACGCAGTTCTTCAATGCCGCTGATCGTGTTGATGGCTTCTTCGATTTTGTCTGTGATTTCGGTTTCGACTTCCT
Source organism: uncultured Acidobacteriota bacterium (assembly GCA_902825875.1). GTDB lineage: Bacteria > Acidobacteriota > Blastocatellia > RBC074 > RBC074 > RBC074. The sequence continues at coordinate 129,899 of CADECP010000001.1, read as the reverse complement.
GCGGCGCAGCGCCGGGCAATCGCGTGGTGATGGTGATGATCGGAAATTCGACGCGCGGGAATCGTTCGACGGTCAAACGGTTGTACGCGAACACGCCCAACACGATCATCGTCATAATCAACATCGTGGCGAACACCGGACGACGAACACAAATTTCGGCTAGCTTCTGCATAACTCTCTCCCTCTTTCAGCCTGACAACTATTTTCGGCGGCAATTTATCGCTGCGTTACGGCGCTGCCTTGTTGAAGCTTTTCCTGATTGCTGGTGGCAACGATTTCGTTCGCGTTGATGCCTTCGATAATTTCGACGAGTTCGCCGTCAGCCACACCGGCCTTGACGATGCGCTCAATCGCTTTGCCATTTTCGATGACAAAAACTTTGGACAATCCGGCGATGGTCAAGATGGCTTTGGCCGGAATCATCACGGCGGGCGCTGAATTGGCGGTGATGAGTTGAGATTTGGCAAACATTCCCGGTCGAAGCTGATTGCCGGAATTGCCGACTTCGGCTTCAACGGTCAACGCTCGCGTTTGCTCGCTCAGCGAAGGGCCAATTCGAACGACTCGCCCGGTAAAGGTTCGACCGGCCAGAGCTTCCACAGTCAAATTCATCGTCTGGCCTTTGCGAACGGCGGCTGCGGAAGATTCCGGAATATCAGCACGAAGCCGCAGCGGATTGATTTTGACCAGCGATAAAATTCGCCCGCCGACCGCCAGATACGAACCTCGATTGACGAATTTTTCCTTGACGGCTCCGCTGATCGGAGCGCGCACAACCGTGTCGGTGATGGCTTTTTTAGCCAACGACAACGCCGCGCGCTGTTGTTCGACAATCGCCAGTTGCTGATTGACGGCATCAATTGCCGCTTGATGCCGGGCTTTGGCCAGATTGTTTTGCGTTATTGCCTGATCGTAAATCGAACGAGACACATCGCCGTTTTCGACCAGCTTGGCGGCGCGCTCCAAATCCATCTGAGTCCAATCCAGTGAAGCTTTCGCCACGCGAACATCGGCATTCTGATTCGGATCGAATTTTTCTCCGGCTTTCAGATCAGACGGCATTCCCAATCGAGCCATCGTTTGTTTCAATGCAGCTTCGGCCTGTTCGACTTTGAGCTTGGCGTCGCGTTGGTCAATCACGGCAATCACCTGTCCTTGCGTGACGTAACCACCAAAATCCACGTTGAGTTGGGACAATTCGCCCGGCGCTTGTGCGGCGATCACGACCTCTTCATCTGCCGCCAGCGAACCGACGACTTCGATCGTGCGCTGCAAATTGCGGGTAATGGCCGCCGCAGTAGTGACATCCACAACTTCCGGCGTAGCCGCAGCAGCAGCTTTGGTTGCGGCATCGGCGGTTGCTTCAGGCTGTTTCTTTTCACCCGAACAGGCCAGGCCGGCTGCGGCAATGGCAACAATCAGCCCCAACAGCAGTTTCGTTTTTATCGAGTTCACGATTGATTCCTTCTCCGTTTATTTGCGGCGATGCCGCGCTGTTTCGTATTTCAAATTTGTCAGCGAAGCCAAAAACAAATCGGCAAGAGCTTCTGCCGTTTGCTTGTTATTCAGATTCAGCACATCGCGTCCTGCGCGTCCGAAAAATTTTTTCACCATCGCCTGATTCATCACCATTCCGACAAAGCCCCGAACGGCAATCATCGGATCAATCTGGCGAAACGCGCCTTCGGCGACACGTTGTTTGATGTATTCCGCCAATCGTTTGTGGAACTTCAATATGTGATTGCTGAAGATCATTTCTGCCAATTCGTGGCCTTCGAGCGCGCTGTAAAGCAAAATTCGCATTGCCGTGTCGTCGTGCTGATGAAATTCCAGAATGTGAAAAGCGAACGATTCAAACACCTGTCGGTCATCGCCGCGTTCCATCGCCTCGCCTATTGCCCGCTGCAACGCCTGAACATTCGCCGAACTGGCTTTCTGATCCATGATCGCCGAATACAATTCGCTCTTGGTGGCAAAGTGACGAAAGATAATCGCTTCGTTGACCCCAGCAGCCAGCGCAATTTCTTTGGTCGTCGTTCCCCGAAACCCTTTTTGCGAAAAAAGCTGCACGGCAACATCCAGAATTTGCTGACGACGATCTTCAGCCGCCATCCTGCCGGACACTTTCAACTCCAATTTCTCTTCAATTATTTTTTTTGGCGTCATTACTGGCGATTGGGCTGAACTCTTTTCCACGGCTCAGCCTCTTTTCCTCTAAACATTGCGAGCCAAGTTTGCCTGCTCGCACCTACTTTGTAAGTAAGTGCCTACTTACTTAACACACGACCGCCGGAACTGGCAAGCAGTGAAGTAAGTGCTCACTTACTTCACTGCTTGCCCAAGACAAAAACCAAAGCTGGAAAATTGATAAAGTCCAAATGGCTGTCGCATACTTCGCCGCCGACAAACCTCTATTCAGGAAAAAACGATGATGCAAAAAATCAAACGGTGGCTATTGCCGCTGTTCCTGTTGGCCGTCGCAGCTTTGCCACGCGAAGCCTGGCCCCAAACAGCAAAAACCGGCGCACAGCTTTATCAAACGCATTGCGCCGCCTGTCACGGGCAAACTGGCGAAGGCGGTTCGGGGCCGACATTGGCTACGCCGCGTTTGGTGCGCGCCTCCAACGAGGCTGCGCTGCTGAAAATAATCAAAGAAGGAATCGCCGGAACCGAAATGCCTAGTTCCCGATTGGACGACGCGCAGATCAAATTGCTGGCGGCGTTTGTTCAAGACCTTGGCAAACTGCCGGTCGAAAAACCATCGGGCGACGCAATTCGCGGAGCAAAACTTTACGCTGGCAAAGGCGGTTGCGCCGATTGCCACGCCATCAACGGCGAAGGCAACAGTTACGGCCCCGATTTAAGCGACATTGGATTACGACGCGGAGCAAAGCATTTGCTGACTTCGCTGATTGATCCCACAGCCGACGTGCCGAAAGGTTATTTGCAGTTCCGCCCCGGCACAGCCGTCACCGACAACTTTCTGCAAGTTCGTATCGTCACGCGCACCGGCCAACGCATAAACGGAGTGCGCGTCAACGAAGACAGCTTTACAATTCACGTCAGAGAAATGTCCGGCCAGATTCACTCATTTTTCAAATCTGAACTGCGCCAGCTTCACAAAGATTGGGGAAAATCTTCGATGCCAAGTTACCGAAAGCTGACGCAAACCGAACTCGACGATCTTGTCGCGTACCTGCTGACGTTGCGAGGTGAACGATGAACAGAACTTTTTTCCATCTGCGCCTCCTCTGCGTTCTTTGCGCTTCTGCGGTGAAAACGGTTTTGGCCAGCCTGATAATTCTGACCACTACACAACCGGCATTCAGCCAAGTCAGCTACGACCGCATTCGCAATGCCGAAGCCGAACCGCAGAACTGGCTGACCTATTCCGGCAATTATCAAAGCCATCGGTATTCGCCGCTGACGCAAATCAACACTGCCAACGTAGCTCAACTGAAACCAGTCTGGGTCTATCAAATGCGCGATCCGGGCAAAGTCGAAGCGACTCCGTTGGTGGTGGACGGCGTTATTTACCTGAGCGAAAAGCCGCACGTGGTCACTGCGCTGGATGGACGAACCGGGCGGCCTTTGTGGACTTATCGCCGCACGACTCCCAGCGACGCGCGAGGTTGTTGCGGAATCCCGAATCGCGGCTTGGCCGTGTTGGGCGAAACGCTTTATCTGACGACTTTCGATTCGCATCTGGTCGCGCTTGATATTCACACCGGCAAATTGCGTTGGGATGTCGTCGTCGCCGATTACAAATTGGGCTACACGATGACTGCGGCTCCGCTGGCTATTAAAGACAAAATCATCATCGGCGTAGGCGGCGGCGAATACGGCATTCGCGGATTTCTGGACGCTTACGACGCCAAGTCTGGCCAACGGCTTTGGCGATTCTGGACGGTTCCGGCTCCGGGCGAAGCGGGCAACGAAACCTGGGCTGGCGACAGTTGGAAAACCGGCGGAGCGCCGACTTGGGTGACGGGTTCGTACGATCCTGAACTGAATTTGATTTATTGGACGACCGGCAACCCTGCGCCAGATTGGAACGGCGACGCTCGGCTGGGCGACAACCTTTATTCAGATAGTCTGCTGGCGCTGGAAGCCGACACAGGCAAGCTGCGCTGGCATTTTCAATTCACTCCGCACGACGTGTGGGATTGGGACGCGAATCAAGTTCCGGTGTTGTTTGATGCGGTCGTCAACGGCAAGCCGCGCAAGTTGATTGCCCAAGCCAATCGCAATGCTTTTTATTACCTGCTGGATCGCACGACCGGCGAGTTCCTGCGCGGGGCGGCCTACATCAAACAAACCTGGGCCAGTGGTTTGGACGCCAAAGGCCGCCCGATCAAATTGCCGAACATCGAACCTTCCGCCGAAGGCACGCTGGTTTATCCCGGACTCGGCGGAGCTACGAACTGGTATTCGCCAAGTTTCAGTCCGCAAACGAAGTTGTTTTACGTGCTGGCGCGCGAAAATCATCCGCAATACTTTTTCAAAGCCGACGCGACCTACCACGCAGGCGATTTGTTTGAAGGCGGCGGCGGACGCGACTTGCCCGGCGTTGAACCTTACGGCGTGGTCAAAGCTCTGGACGCGCTGACTGGCAAACAGCGTTGGGAGTTTCGGCTGCACGCTCCGGCGATGACCGGGTTGATGGCAACGGCTGGTGGACTGGTTTTCGGCGGCAGCAGCGAAGGTTACTTTTACGCGCTGGATGCTCGGACCGGAAAAGTGCTGTGGAAGTTCATGGCCGGTTATCAAATCGTCAACAACCCAATCAGCTACGCGATTCAAGGTAAACAATATGTTGCGACTATCGCTGGGCAAGGCTTATTTGTCTTCAGCCGTTGAGCTGACAGCTTGCCTTTGCAAAGCACTGTGCTAGGCTTCGCGCCGTACTTTCAACTCACCTTTAACAACTCGGAGAAAAAAGAATATGGCGACACAGGCTTCCAACTCAGGAGCGATTTCTGCGTTTGATTCAACTCAGGATAACACTGGAATCGGCGGGCATCCGCGCGGATTGACTACGTTGTTCTATACGGAAATGTGGGAACGGTTTAGCTATTACGGCATGCGTGCGCTGCTGACTTTGTACTTAACCAAAGCGATGGGTTACGACGAAAAAGTAGCGGCAACGATTTATGGCGCTTACACCGGCTCGGTTTACCTGATGTCGGTTCCCGGCGGCTGGATCGCGGACAACGTACTCGGAACTCGCAACGCTGTTTTTTACGGCGGAGTTTTGATTGCGCTTGGACATTTTTCGATGGCCTTGCCGACAAGCATCAGCTTCTTTCTGGGATTGATTTTGATCGTGCTGGGAACCGGGCTGTTAAAGCCAAACGTCAGCGCCGTTGTCGGCGAACTTTACAGCGCCGATGACCAACGCCGTGATGCCGGTTTTTCGATTTTTTACATGGGCATCAATCTTGGAGCATTCATTGCTCCGTTGATCTGCGGCTACCTGGGCGAAAAGATCAATTGGCATTTGGGATTCGGAATGGCTGGCTTCGGCATGACGCTTGGATTGATCCAGTACCACTTGGGCAGAGACAGGCTGGCTCACGTTGGTCATCCGCCCAAACAAACCAGCGAAGAAACCAAACGCAAAGCTTTGATTGGCGCTGCGTTGATGGCCGTCATCAGTGCGGCGGTCGGCGTGTTGTTCTTCGGGCCAAGCTGGATCACCGAAAATAAATTCTGGATTATGGTCGGCAGTCTGGTGCTCTTCCTAGTCTGGTTGTTCGCTTCTTTTCTAAAACCGGAAGAGAAAAAACCTGTGGCCGTCATCGTCGTGTTGTTTGTCTTCTCGATCATCTTTTGGGCGACGTTTGAGCAAGCCGGAAGCAGCTTTACGCTTTTTGCAGACCGCTTCACAGACCGAAGCGTCGCCCCCTGGATTTACAACCTTCTGCCTGAGTTTCTACAAAAACAGGTAGTAAACGGATTCCCCACCAGTTGGTATCAATCGGTCAATTCGATTTTCCTGGTCTTGCTTGCTCCGGTTTTTTCGTGGTTGTGGTTGAAGATGGCCAATCGCCAGCCTTCCAGCCCAGTCAAATTTTCTATTGGATTGCTATTTGTCGGAGCCGGCGCGGTGTTGTTGGTGTTGGCTTCTCTGTTGTTGGTCAGCGGCAGCAAAGTCGGGCCATGGTGGTTGGTTGGAGTTTACCTGTCGCAAACCATCGGCGAATTGTGTTTAAGCCCGGTTGGATTGAGTACGACTACCAAACTTGCTCCGGCCAGATTGACCGGCTTGATGATGGGCGTGTGGTTTTTGTCCATTTCGTTCGGTAATTTCTTCGCCAGCTTTTTTGCCAGCGAGTTCAAAAACGAACAAAGCGCGCTGGTTGGCTTGTTCACCAAAGCCGGAGCCTGGCCAATTGCAGCAGCAGTTATTTTGCTGGCACTGACGCCGTTCATTCGCAAACAAATGGGCAAAGTCCGCTAACGGTACGGAACCAGAAGCGGTAGCGCCTGGGTTGCTGATGAGGAATATTATGCCTCAGCAAAACCCGGTCGCTACCGCTCTCGGTTCCGCACCGGGCTTATGAATATGCCTCAGCAAAACCCGGTCGCTACCGCTCTCGGTTCCGCACCGAGCTTACGAAATCCTTCGGCCATCGCCTCGACTGCCAATCGGCAGGCCGGGAGTCGTTCTTCGATCCCACAATTCATTGATCGGACCGTACACGTCACCCTGAGCAAACGGAATGTACGGAAAGCCTATGCCCAGCAGTTGATCTGAATGAATCGCGTTCCCTGCCGCGCGGCCAAAATCTGTTTCGCTATCAGACAAGCGTCGCCAAAACTGGTTGGGTAAACATTCTCGATAAACCGAATTAGTTGCGCGGGAATGTTCCTTGAGGACGACCGTTGCCTCTGGAGCCTTCGGGTCGTCGCTGACCGTTTTTCCATTTGTCGGCGTACGGCGAATTTTCACGATTTGGCCGCTGGCCTCTTTGAGCGTCAGGCGGACGCTGGCCTCGTTGTGCATTCGGCGGACGCTGGCCGCCTCCGCGTTGAGCAAAGGTTTCAACCTGCGCGACGACAGTGAACAGTGCCGCCATAGCCAAACTCAAAAACAGTTTCCAGTTCAGATTTTTCATTTGTTCTCCTTATCCTGCTTGATTGAACACACAACCGCCCTTGAAGTTGATTCTTCATTGAATCCGGCCAGCGGCTTCGCTGATCGGCGACGGTTTGTGTTCGGTGTTGTTGAGATAAAACTTGACGTGAGATGAAACTTGCCGGGTTGAATGGTTATGGCCGCGTCGGAGCGCATGGGCGACCTCCACCCATTCCACCAGGACGACCACCGCCCATCGGAGGACCGCCTTGTCCGTTGGGATTACCTGCCCCGAACGGACGACCTACGCCAGGCCCGCCAATCAGGGAATCCACCAGATGGAAAACTCCTTTGGAGCCGAAACGCGCCGTTAGCGCGTTAAATTGCTGCTGATTGCTCTTGAGAATGGCCAGCGCCTGCACGTCGAAGCTGGCTTTGGCTTGCAAGCCTTGAGTCATACCAGCCGCAATCGCATTGGCCGTCGTTTGTGCTGCGGCGTTCGCCGCATTCGTGTTTCCAGCCAGTATCGCCGCTTCATAAGCTTTGCGAGCCTGCATTACGGCATCGTTGTCTTGCGGCGGGCCGCCGGCATTTCGCGCTTGCGTAATCAACGCCTTCAACTGCTCTTCCTGCTGGGTGCTCAAATCCGGCGCACCTGCATCTTCCAAAGCATGCTTCAATCCGGCCAGCACGTCCGGCTGCACACCGGCTGGCGGGCCTCCGCCACCTGGACGCTGCGCAAACGAAACCTGCGACAGAGCGACAACTACAAACAACGCCAACACTGCCGTCAGAGCGGTTTTCAAACTCAGATTGCTTTTCTTCATTTCTGCCTCCTTACGATGTAATGGATTGATGATTTTTCTTTGAGAGCACACCGCAGCATCCGCACTGATGACGAGCAACGATGATTGTTTACTCTCAGTTGTTTTCGTTCTTCATCGGCAATGGCAACGACACCAAGTTTGAGTTCCACGAATTCAAAAAGTTTTTTGCGATGGTTCGCCAAGGCTTCCCCGTTCCACTCCAAGTCTGCCAAAGTCAAAAATGCCGAACGCTGAATCACGCAATCAATCAAGAATTGGGGGAAGATTGATTGCGCGTCTCAACGATTGGCAAAAACGCAAGCTTGCTTTTCTGTTGTCAGAACTTCAAAAACCGCCGGGCCGTCTGCCGCCTCTTATCGGCGGGCCTCCCATCGGGCCGCCTTCGACGGTTCTGTAACCTGCTGGCACTTCAAACAGCGACCTGAGTTGTTCGTTGCGCTGAATGTTTGTCAGTTTATAAATCACTTCACTCAGTCTAGGGTCTTTGTGTTTGCTTAGCACTATGACTTTCAATTCGGTTGCTTCCCATCGTTCGGAAACAATTTCAATGGGGCGATCATTGCCGATCTGGCCGACGGGAATGGTCACCGTAGTGCGGACGCCTTCGGCTTCGACGCCTTCTATGGTTTGTTTGCCTAGCGATTCAGTCTTCTCATGAACGCCACCAAGTGACGCTTGGCCAACAGGCGGCGCGTCAGGCGGAGCAAATTTGCGCGCGATGCGACTTGCTTCATCAAGCATGTAATTCACGCCGACAATCGGATCGTAGATAAAGACTATCTTGGGAGCTTCGCCGCGACGAATCGAACAAATGAGCATCGCGCATCAATTCCATAAACACGTCTTGCACAACGTCTTCTGTCAGCGCAGGTGAGCCGCTCATCCTCAGAACATACTGGTAGATTCCTGCCTGTCGCCGGTCGTAAAGCTGCTCAAAAGCATCAGCATCTCCGGCCATCATTTGCCGAAGCAGGATTTCATCGCTGGAATTTGCACTCAGGTTCATTACCGGTTCAAAAGTCCGCCATCACGTAAACGTCGTTGCACCGTTCACTTGCTATGGACAATGTCCTCAAAAAGAGTTCCACGAAGTTTCGCAAATTCTTTCCGGCGAAACTGCTCGTTCAAGCTGCTCTGCCTCGAATCAATTTGCACCACCAATCGTCGGCTGACAAAACAAGTTGCCGCCGAAGCTATTCAGAACTGGTTGCCTTACGTATAATCCGCGCCGAAAACTTCCACCCAAAATCTGATAGGAGATAAAAAAATGAACTCGAATCGCAGGCAAATCCTGAAAGCCGCCGCCGCCGCTGTCCCGGCAGCCGCTGTTGTTTCTACCGAAACCGTCGCTCAATCGAAACCCACCAAGAAAGTGCATTACAAAGGCGGCAAAAAGCCTGAACGCAAACCGGGCGAAAAACCTCCGCTGTTCAACGGCGCGGTGTCTTACGGCAATTTGCTGTTCATCGCCGGCAAAGGCGCGCACTTCAAAGGCGACATCACCGCTCACACCAAACACGTGCTGGACGAAGTTGAAAAGGAATTGATCAACGCCGGTTCTTCGATGGACAAGGTGTTGAAGTGCAACGTCTACCTGAACGACCTGAAAGATTACGCCGCGATGAACGAAGCCTTTCGTGGACGCTTCGGCGAAGAGCCACCGGTGCGAACGACGATTGCCGCCGCCGGAGGCATCCCCGGCGATTCGCTGGTTGAAATTGACGTAATTGCTTACATATAAACTTATGCCTCGAACAATTCTCTTCAAACTCACGCAAACAATTCTGGTTTTGTTGCTGGCCGGCTTGCTGATTCTGCCGATGCCGGTTGCTGATGCTCAGGCTGAATTCGACATCGTGTTGGCCAATGGCCGGGTGATGGATCCCGAATCCGGCCTGGATGCCATTCGCAATGTTGGCATTCGCGGCAACAAGATCGCGGCGATTTCCACTCGCCCGTTGAAAGGCAAAACCGTCGTTGATGTAAAAAGCCAGGTCGTCACCGCCGGATTCATTGACCTACATTCGCACGGACAGGATGACGAAAATTACCGCTACAAAGCGCGCGATGGCGTGACGACGGCGCTGGAAATGGAAGTCGGGGCTTCGCCGGTCAGCAAGTGGTACGCCGAACGCGAAGGCAAATCGCTGGTCAATTTTGGCGTAACGGTCGGTCACATTCCCGCGCGAATGGCGGTGATGAAAGACACTGGCAGTTGGCTGCCGCGCGATTTGGCCATCACGACTCGCGCCACTGCCGAACAGAACCAGCAGATTCATGCCTTGTTGAAACAGGGGCTGGACGAAGGCGCGATTGGCATCGGTTTTGGCATTGCGTATGTGCCCGCGACTCGCCGCGACGAAATCTTCGAGCTGTTCCAGCTTGCCGCCGACCGCAAAGTCACCTGCTTCGTTCACGCCCGTTCGCATGGCTCCATCGAACCCGGCAGCGCCGTCGAATCGTTTCAGGAAGTAATTGCCGATGCAGCCGGAACCGGAGCTTCGTTGCACATCGTTCACGTCACCAGCACCGGATTGCGGCAAACTCCTGTCAGTTTGCGTTTGATCGAAGGAGCCAGAAAGCGCGGCGTGGACGTAACGGTCGAAGCTTATCCGTACACTGCCGGGATGACTGGTTTGGAAACCGCTATCTTTGACGAAGGCTGGCAGGAAAAACTGGGCATCGGTTACGGCGATTTGCAGTGGGTGGCCACGGGTGAGCGGTTGACCGCCGAAAGTTTCGCGCGGTATCGCAAACAAGGCGGCCTGACGGTGATTCATTCCATTCCTGAAGAAATGGCTCGGCTGGCGGTTTCCAAACCCGAAGTGATGATTGCCAGTGACGGTATTATCACCAACGGCAAAGGCCATCCGCGCGGCGCTGGCAGCTACGCTCGCGTATTGGGGCGTTACGTGCGAGAACAAAAAGTGATTTCGTTGATGGCTGCGCTTCGCAAAATGTCGCTGCTTCCGGCTCAACGATTGGAAACATCCGTGCCGATGATGCGCTCGAAAGGCCGCGTCAAAGTCGGAGCCGACGCCGATTTGATCGTCTTCGATCCGGCGACGGTGATTGACCGCGCGACTTTTGAAAATGCGGCGCTGTATTCCACAGGCATTCCGCACGTCTTGGTCAACGGTGTTTTTGTTGTGCGCGATGAAAAGATTGTCGAAGGCATCAAACCCGGCGTAGGCATTCGCCGCAAATAGTGGGTACGGAACCGGGAGCGGCAGCGACTGGGGGGCAACACCCATCCGGTCGCTACCACTCCCGGTTCCGTACCGTTTGGAGGAACCATGGATCGCAGAGCATTCGTTCGATTGTTGGCCGCGACGCCGTTGTCATCGGCCTTTGTAGTTCCGAAAGCCAGCAGCCGAAACATTCCCAATTACAAACTTGTCTCGCCTTATAAGGTCGCTGCTGCGCCTGGCATTCCCGGTCCGTATCCCGGCAAAGTCATTTCGGTGAAATCCGCCAATTGTCTGGACGCCAGCGGAGATCACATCAACGCCGAAATTGTCGCTCAGATGATGACGCGCGGAATGACCGAGCTGACCGGCGACAAAGACGTGCGCGATTCGTGGCGACGCTTTATCGCGCCGGGCGATGTTGTCGGCATTAAGGTCAATGTCGGCGGTTATCCGTGGGTGATTTCTTCGCCAGAAGTGGTCAACGAATGTATTCGCAACCTGATGGCGATTGGCTTGAAGCCGAATCAGATTTACATCTACGAACGATTCCAAAGCCAGATGGACGAAGCCAATTACCAACGGCTGGTTCCCGAAGGCATTCAGATTCACGCTGCCGAAGGTCGCAACGAACGCGCGGATAATCGCCGCTACGATCCGGCGGTGTATGCCGAAGCCAGCTTTTTCGGCGAAGAAGACACGCGGTCAAACATGATGCGGCTGATTTCTCAGCGCCTGACCAAGATCATCAATATCCCGAACATGAAAGATCACGGAGCGACCGGCGTCACCGGCTGTTTGAAAAACATCGCTTACGGCGGATTTTCAAACGTCGCGCGCACTCATCAACACGGAGTAACGCACACTTATTCGTTTGTGCCTACTCTGGTGACGATGGAGCCACTGCGGTCAAAAGTGGTGCTGAATATCATGGACGGGCTTCGCGGATGCTGGCACGGCGGGCCGTTCGCGCGAACGAAGAAGTACGTCTTTTACCCAAAACAACTTTGGTTCGGGACTGATCCCGTCGCCCAAGACAAATTGCTGATTGACGTGATTGATGCCGAACGCAAACGCCACAACGCCATTTCCATCTGGGATCGAAACGAAAAGACGCTGGATTTCATCAATGGCCGCAATCGAGACAAAGACCCGAACGTCAACATCATCATCCGCGAACCGGCTCACGTGGATTACGCGGCGAAGCTGGGACTTGGCATTGCCGACCTTAAGCAAATCAGACTGAAGGAGTTTGAGATATGAAGTTCCTGGCTTTTCTCTTGCCGTTGATTTTTTGGTCGGGCGGCATCGAAACCGCTCCGGCGTTGAAACAGGCTGGCATCGAACGCATCGCCGTTGCGTCAGACAAAGCCGACGCCTGGCGCAAAGCCGGGTTTGAAGTTGTGCCAATGGCCGAAGCCGAACTGACTGCACGCACGAAGTTATTGCCACCGGGAGCCGCTGGGCGACCGGGATTGGCTGCGGCAACGGGACGTCCGTGGGTGGATGCCAACGGCTGGCAATTCACGCGCAATCCGACGGGCAAGTTTTATTACGACCTGCCCAAAGGCCGAGCCGTGTTGGCCGTTGCTGAAAGCTCCGCTTATAACGGCGACGCAGTGTTGAAGATTGATCCGGCGGACGTGGCGGAAGTTGGGAAGATGTTGGCGTTTTTGAAAACGATTCCGGCCTCGCCTAACTTGCCGTTAATTGCGGACATCGGCGTGATTGACGATGGCTCCAAGTTGGTTGGCGAAGTCATGAACCTGTTGTCGCGTCGCAATTTGTTGTTCAAACCTGTCAAAACGCCTTCTTCGCAATTGAAGCTGAACATTCAACTCGGCACGAAATCTTATCCGAAAGCCGCCGCCGCCGATCCCAGCGAATTTGCTCAAACCGTTCGCCGCCAACTTACCGACGAAGCGCGAATGATTCGTATTTACGGTAGCGAAGTCGTCGTCGCTCGATTGACCGGTGACGACAAACGCATTCGATTGCACTTGTTGAATTACGGCCGTCGGGAATTCGACGGTGTTCGCATTCGTTTGCAGGGAGTGTTTGGAAAAAGCGAAGCTCTAGTTTCAGGCCATGGAAAAACGACTCTGGAAGATTTCGCCGTCATCGGGCAGACAACTGAATTTTCAATCGCTAGAATGAGCACGTATGCGGTAATTGATTTGCCGCGCGCAAAATAATTCTTTATCAACAGGAGAAATTATGGAGAAATTGAAATTGCACAAAACCCGAATTGACCTTGATTCCGAAACCCGCGAACAACTGGTGGCGTTGCTGAACCAGCAACTGTCCGACACCTTCGATCTTTACAGCCAGACCAAGCAGGCTCACTGGAACGTCAAAGGCCCGCAGTTTTTCCAACTGCATGAACTGTTCGACAAATTGGCGGCGGATTTGCTGCCGAACATTGACGATATGGCCGAACGAGTGACGACGCTGGGTGGAACCGCACTGGGAACGGCCAAAATGTCCGCCAAAACTTCGCGGCTGGAAGATTATCCGGCGACAGTCATCGGCGGACAGCAAAGCCTGGAAACGCTGATTGATCGTTACGCGACGCTGGCGGCTTCAACGCGCGAAGCAATTGAAGCGTCTGCCAAACTTGGTGACGCTGACACTTCGGATTTGTTCACTGGCATTTCGCGCGGCCTGGATAAATCCCTTTGGTTCCTGGAAGCGCACTTGCAGGCTTGATAAACCAACTCTCGGATTGCGGATTGAACAATGGTTCGACCAGCCGTTTCGCAATCCGACTTTGCCCTAATCAACACTAGACACTGGCTCAAACGGTTTGTTACAGTCGCCGCCCTTGAGAGAGAAAACACCAAACATCTCTAATTCCTATCTTTTTGGTTCGACGGTGACATCCGAATGAAATCACGTGACCTGATTTTTGCCCTGATCGTAATCGTAGTCATAAGTGGCCTGTATTTCCTTTCCACTCGTAATAAAGCCAAGCAGATGTCTGCTCGCGCTGAACATGCGACCGTGCGAGCGCGCGAAGATTGTTTGCAATGTCACCTGCCTGCCAGGTTTGAAGAACTGGAACGCCAGCACAAACATCCCGGCAAATGGCGCGACAAACGTGTGAGCTGTCTGCTCTGCCACACCGCGCCCGACGGAACCAAAGCTCAATTACCGACGACTGACAACATCCATCAACTCGCCCAATCAAATTGGCGAACTCAATAATTCATTCATTTATTCAACTGGAACTTATTTCATGGCGAAATCAAAAAGCACCAAATCTGAAACCTATAAAAACTACATCAATGGCCGTTGGGTAAAACCCGCAGCCGGTCAGATGATTGAAAACCGCAACCCCGCCGACACGCGAGAACTGGTCGGCCTGTTCCCTGCTTCCACAGACGAAGACGTCGAAGCCGCTGTTGCCGCCGCACGCGAAGCTTTTCCGAAATGGAAAGCCACGCCCGCGCCCAAACGCGCCGAAATGTTGTTTGAACTTGGCCGGATTCTGACGGCTCGCAAAGATCAGTTCGCCAAAGACATGACCCGCGAAATGGGCAAAGTCCTGAAAGAAACCGGCGGCGACGTTCAGGAAGCGATTGATATGACGTTTTACACCGCAGGCGAAGGCCGTCGCTTGCACGGTTACACCACGCCGTCGGAGCTTCAGAACAAGATGGCGATGTGCGTTCGCCAACCGGTCGGGCTTTGCTCGCTCATCACGCCCTGGAATTTTCCGATGGCGATTCCTTCGTGGAAGATGATGCCCGCGCTGATTTGCGGCAACACTTTGGTCATCAAACCCGCCGAAGACACTCCGCTGTCAACCGTCAATCTGGTCAAAGCCGCCGAAGAAGCAGGCATTCCTGCGGGCGTCATCAACATCGTCATGGGAACCGGCGATTCAGCCGGAGCGCCGTTGACGACTCACAGAGACATTCGACTGGTGTCGTTCACCGGCTCGACCGAAACCGGACGCATCGTCTCTACCAACGCGGCTCAACATGGAAAGATTTGTTCGCTGGAAATGGGCGGCAAGAACGTGATTATGGTGATGGACGACGCCGACATTGAACTGGCTGCCGAAGGAACCGTTTGGGGAGCCTTCGGAACTTCCGGCCAACGCTGCACGGCGTCTTCGCGCGTAGTCGTTCACAAAAAGGTTTACAAGAAATTCGTCGAAAAGCTGACCGAAAAAGCCAAAGCCTTGCGCATTGGAAATGGCTTGAGCAAAAACGTGGATATGGGGCCGGTCATCAACCAAGCCGCTGTGAACAAGATTCTCAGCTACATCGAAATTGGCAAAAACGAAGACGGCGCGACCTTGCATCTGGGCGGCAACCGTTTGGAAAAAGGCGACCACAAACACGGCTATTTCATCGAACCGACGATCTTCACCGATGTCGCTCCGCAGATGCGAATCGCTCAGGAAGAAATCTTCGGCCCGGTGGTCAGCATCATTCCCTGTCGCAATCTGGATGAAGCCATCGAAATCAGCAATGGCGTCAAATACGGCTTGTCATCTTCGATTTACACGCAAGACGTGAATCAGGCTTTCACCGCGATGGAGCGAATGTACACCGGCATTTTTTACGTCAACTCGGCGACCATCGGAGCAGAAGTTCATCTGCCGTTTGGCGGAACCAAAGCCACCGGCAACGGCCACCGCGAAGGCGCGATGGCGTCGTCGTTGGATATTTTCTCGGAATGGAAAGCGATCTACGTGGATTACAGCGGCAGATTGCAAAAAGCGCAGATTGACAACTAACAACCAACCGATCAGGAAAGGAAGAATCAATGGCAGCAAAATGTCCAGTTACCCGTCAGGAATTCCGCGAAGGCGCTCAACCGGTCAAGGTTGAGATCAACGGCATTCCGATGATGGCCGAAGTCAAAGAATTTTCTACCGGCTCGCTGGGCTGGTACTTGAACGGCAAAACCCTGGTTGATGTCGGCGGCAAACAAGTCAGCGTTCAAATCGGAATGAACCTGACCATCGTCGGCAGCAAGGATTTGCCAAAAGATGAATAGCCGAATCACCAAATAACCAGGAGGCAGATTATGTCCAAAGGCTGGAAGATTGGGTTGACGATCATCGCAGCGATCATGCTGTTGATGATGCTTGGCGCCGGAGCGTGCTTTTATTACTTTTCACAGATCGGCGATCAGGTCAGAGAAGACCAAAAAGCGGCTGAAAAATTGGGAGAAACCGCTGACGAGCAAGCCTGCCTGCAAGAAGCTCTGGCGCGCACCGAAGGCAAAAACGCGATTGCCGGCGCGGCAACGGCAACGGTATTCCTCTCCACTTGTCTGCGGAAAAGCCGGCCAAGTCGCGGATTCTGCGACGGCGTTCCTACTGGTGAAGACAAGGACGCCACACGTAAGTGGGCTGAATCCAAATGCCAGTCTTTGGGACAAGGCAATATCACCTGCGGCGCGGTTATGGGTGCAGTGATTGGTCATTGCCAGCAACGCGGCAGCGATCCGCCGCCACCGCCAACTGCCAAACCTGAAGAACCAACGAACAAGGAGAAGAAAAAATGATTATCGGTTTGCCAAAAGAGATTAAAGACAACGAAAGCCGCGTCGGCCTGACACCAGCCGGTGTCAAAACATTGAGCGATTTCGGCCACACTGTTCTGGTTGAAAAAAGCGCTGGCGTCGGCAGCGGCATCACCGACGACGAATTCCGCGCAGCCGGAGGGCAGATTGTCGAAACCGCCGACGAAGTCTGGCAACGCGGCGATATGGTCGTCAAAGTCAAAGAGCCGGTCGGCCCCGAATACCAGCGCATGCGCGAAGGTCAGTTGCTGTTCACCTATTTACATCTGGCTCCTGACCCGAAGCTGACTAAAGCCATGTTGGACAGCAAAATTACCGGCGTGGCCTATGAAACCATCACCAACGACGAAGGTCATTTGCCGTTGCTGACTCCTATGTCGGAAGTCGCCGGTCGTATGGCGGTGCAGGTCGGCGCGCATTACCTGCAAAAACCCGAAGGCGGACGCGGCGTATTGATGGGCGGAGTTCCCGGCGTGTTGCCAGCCAAAACCGTCATCATCGGCGGCGGAGTCGTCGGCATCAATTCGATCAAAATGGCTGTCGGTTTGGGCGCGAATGTCACTGTGCTGGATAAAAACCTGGAACGGTTGCGTTATCTGGACGACATTTTCGGCGCACAGATCAAAACTCTGATGTCGAACGATTACAACGTGCAGGAATCCATCGCCAACGCCGATCTGGTTATCGGCGCTGTGCTGATTCCCGGCGCTGCCGCCCCGCATCTGGTCAAAAAATCCATGCTCAAAACCATGCACAAAGGCGCTGTCATCGTTGACGTAGCCGTTGACCAGGGCGGTTGCATTGAAACTACGCATCCGACGACTCATAGCAATCCGACGTATTACGTGGACGATGTGCTGCATTATTGCGTCGCCAACATGCCCGGAGCCGTGCCGCGTACTTCGACCTTCGCGCTGACAAACGCGACCTTGCCGTTTGCCGTCAAACTGGCCAACAAAGGCTTCAAGGACGCCATCGCCAAAGACAATCACTTGAAAGCTGGCGTGAACACCTACGCCGGACACATCACTTACGAAGCCGTAGCCGAATCTCAGAGCTTGGCTTATAAAGCAATTGATGAGTTACTCTAAAACCGTAGGAGGTGTTTTATGACGATTGCTTTGGCTCCTGAAGTAGAGCAACGAATTCAAACGGAAGCGGCGCGAGTCGGATTACCTGCTGACCGCTACATAAGCAATCTGCTGGACGAGTATTTTGCCCGACAAGATAAAGTTACCACCAGTGAAGATGATAACGAGTACTGGGAAAAAGAGTTCTTTGAACGTCTTGATGCTGAGCGTCCCGAAGGTCAAAAATTGTTTCCGCCCGAATTGAAAGGCATAAGCTGGTAAACGAATCTTTATGCTTGAGATGTAGCCAATCGTTTTTTAGCGGCAAAGCTTGTTAAGAGACACGCTGAATGAAAGAAGAGCTTCAGCCAGTAAAATTTGTTGACGATACTGTAGCCGATGCTTGGTTGAATTATGCCAAACATCGCTTTGATGAAGTCAATGCACGGATTGACGTCTTACGTGCCACTGCAAGGCAAATGATAGTTTGGATCGCTGCCGCAATTGGACTTGAGTTAGGATATTTTCCTAAATTTATTGATTGGAATGTCAAGGCTAGCCTTTTCCTCATACCGCTTTGCGTTATCGTAGCTGTCCCATCAGTTGTTTTTCAGATTTATGCGATTTGGTTATTTACTGAGCTTGGCTATCTTTACTCGTCTATATTAGGACCTGCTCCGCCATCCGAAAAACTTCAACAATCTCTTCAGACAATGAGTGACGTTGAGGCTAAGAGTAAGATTGGTCAAAGTTACTCCAATGCTTACCAAGCATATCAACAGGAGGCAATGAAAATTGCGGCTAAGTCAAAGAACGCAACACTTTTCTTTGTATATCCAGTCATCATTTTTTTGATTGTAATGCTCGTTCACGCAACAGTTAGTAATCTCTTGAAATAATTGGAGAAACAATGAAAAAAACAGGCTCATCAAATAACACGACTTCGGACACCAATAATCAATCTTCCCAAGATTCAGGACAAAACATTCCATCTCCATCAGAAGGGTCTTCTGATGATAATCCTTGGCGAGGGGAAACAATTATGAAAAGTGATAAAGGTGAATCACAAAGCCAAAAGCCCGAAATTAAAATTGATTGGCAACAAGAGTAGTTCCAATTAAGAATGGCCAAAGGAATCAAAATTATCGAAGTCGAACCGGATTCGCTCGCGGCAGAGCTTGAACTTGTCGCGGGCGACCGTGTTTGGACGATTAACGGCAAACGAGTTCGTGATGCGCTGGATTTCAAATTCCTGACCGCTGGCGAAGAAGACCTGACCGTCGAAGTCATCAAAGCCGATGGCGAAGAGTGGCAGGTCGAAGTCGAAAAGGACAACAGCGAGGCTTGGGGAATTGACTTCGAACCGATGACGCCGCGTCAGTGCGGCAACGATTGCGTGTTCTGTTTCATTCAGCAAAACCCCGAAGGTTCGCGGAAAAGTTTGTGGGTGCGCGACGAAGACATTCGCTTTTCGTTTATGTACGGCAATTACTCGACGCTTTCTACGATTACCAAATCGGAAATCGAACGAGTCATCGAACAGCGATTGTCTCCGCAATACGTTTCGGTTCACGCGACTGACCCGGAGTTGCGAGCTTACTTGCTGGGCAATCCTAAACAGGTGGACATCATAGCGCAGATGAGGCGTTTCATTGAGCACGGCATAGAGATTCACGCCCAAGTCGTGCTTTGCCCGACGATCAACGACGGCCAGCATCTGGTGAAAACGATTTACGATCTGGCGGAACTCAGTCCGGGAATCGTTTCGACGGCAGTCGTGCCGCTGGGAATCACAGACAAACACAAATATCGCAATCGGCTGGTTGAGGTCACAGACGATTTCTGCGCGGAAATCATTGACCTGATGACGCCAATTCAAAACGAGTTGAAGAAAAAGCTGGGAACGGTTTTCGCGTTTCTGGGCGATGAGTTTTATATTCGCGCCGGTCGCCCGATTCCGCCGAAATCACATTACCGAATCGTGCGCGGCAGCGAAGGCGATGATTATCCGCAAATCGAAGATGGCGTTGGAATGGTCAGGCAGTTTTTCGACGCGCACGCCAAACGCATGAAGCAGCTCGCCAAAATGCGTGAACGCGGTCAGTTTTCGATGGCAAAAGCGAAAAAAGTTTACGGCACGCTGGCGACCGGATTGATCTTTTATCCGATGCTGAAAAAAGCGGTTGAGGAGATGAACAGCACTTTTGGCACTCGGCTGCACGTGGCGCAGGTCGAAAACACGTTCTTCGGCAAAGGCGTGACCGTCGCCGGACTGCTTTCCGGCGTGGATTACCTGAACGCACGCGACCAATTCAAAGGCGAATTTCTGATGTTGCCGCCGCATTGTTACCGCGAACACGATCAAAAGTTTTTGGACGGAATGACTGTCAGCGACTTAACCTCTGAACTGGTGTTGCCCGTTAAACGAAGCTGGAACGACGTGCTGGATTTACACGAAGAGCAACAAGCGCATCGAACTATTCTTTCGCACGATTACGGCGCAGTGACTTCGATTTCCGTGTAAGGATTTATGTTGGAAGGTACGCAATCAAAACTGATCGAAATGTACGAAGCGCGGGAAGCGATTCTGAACCGCATCAATTCGGACTTTGTCCGCCCTGATGCCGACAGCATGGCTTCCAGCGTGATAGACATTGATAAATTTCTGCAAGCCGCCGTTACCGAAGTCGGCCAAAGACTGGAAGTTGATCGCTGCAACGTCATCACTCCGGGTCCGGATGGCGGCTTTCGCGTCAGCCACGAATACCTTGGCAATAATAGCCTGACGCCGGGCTTGGGGCTGAACATTCCCAATTCGCTGGTTCCATTCGACACGATCAAACAGTACCTGCCGCGCGCACGGCATTATTCGGTTGACGACACACAGACCGCCAACATACCGCTGTGGGTTCGGTCAACGCTGCAACTGATCGGAACTCGGTCGGTGTTGGTTGCTCCGTTTGTCTACCGCGATGAGTTGCTGGGCGTGATGGGATTGCATTATTGCCAGCAACCGCACCGTTGGACGGAAACCGAAATCAAATTGGTGGAATGGCTGGCCGGGCAGGTTTCCATCGGGCTGCAATACACGCAGCTTTATCAGGAAAAAGAGAAAGAAGTCGAAATCACCAAGTTGATGCTGGAGATTTCCAACGACGTCAACACACGAACCGACTTCAACGAAATCACAAACTTTGTCATTGATCGTGCGCTGGAATTGCTGAAAGCCGATTACGGCTGCATAGCCATTTTGGATAATCAGGGCGAACAGCTTCATTTTGACGAACTGCGCGCCCGGCGTGGGTTCGATCTTCGCAAATCGGTCGAAGCCAAATACCGCGAAGCCAGAAATCTGCGCTTGCCGGATCATCCGGCAGTCAGCGAACTGCTGGACGAAGGCCAGACGTTGCGGCTGGAAGATTCGCGCACATCACCTCTGGCGCGGTATCTGTTTTCCCAAATCATCAAAGGCAAATCGGCGTTGATTGCCCCGATCACAGTCAAAGAAAAAGTGTTGGGCATTGTCGCACTGGTTTGGGTCAACGAAACCAAACGGTTTTCCGATTATGACGTGCAAGTGCTGAACGGCATTTCCAGTCAGATTGCCATCGCGCTTGAAAAAGATCGGTTGGCTGCCGAAGTTATTCGCCTGAAACGCGAACTCAACGACGCACGCGCTGGCGAACGAATCATAGGTTCAGCCCCCAAAATTCGCCGCGCCATCGAAATGGCTCTTTCAGTCGCCGACAGCAACACGACGGTTTTGTTGTCAGGTGAATCGGGCACAGGCAAAGAACTGATTGCCAGCTTGATCCAGTTCAATTCCCGCCGAGCCTCACGCCCGTTCGTCAAAATCAACTGCGGAGCGATTCCACAGACGCTGCTCGAAACTGAATTGTTTGGTCACGAACGAGGAGCTTTCACAGATGCGCGTTCACGGCGAATTGGCCGCTTTGAAGAAGCCAACGGTGGAACCTTGTTTCTGGATGAAATTGGCGAAATGAGTCTGGCGGCTCAGGTAAGTTTGCTGCGCGTGTTGCAGGATGGCGAATTCACGCGCGTCGGCGGCAACGAAGTCATCAAAACCGATGTGCGAGTAATTGCCGCCACCAACAAAGACCTGGAAAAAGAAATAGAAGAAGGTCGCTTTCGTCGAGATTTGTTTTATCGGCTGAACGTGTATCCGGTTGTATTGCCGCCGCTCAGTGAGCGTGTCGAAGACATAGACCAACTGGTTGCTTATTTCGTCGAACGTTTTCAACAGAAAAGCGGCAAACGAGTGGCTGGAATTTCCGACCGCGCATTGCGAGTTTTGAAAAGTTATTCGTGGCCGGGCAACGTACGCGAACTGGAAAACTGCGTTGAGCGAGCGGTGATTGTCGCTGCCGGACGAATGGTGACGGAAAACGATTGGCCGGAAACCATTCGCGCCAATTCTGTTTCGGATCAAAACACCAACATCCAACTGAACGTGCCGATGACCATGGAAGAAGTCGAAAAAATCATGATTAACCAGACCTTGCTCTTCACCAACGGCGACAAAGCCAAAGCGGCTCGCTTGCTTGGCATTGGCCGCAAAACTCTGTACCGAAAACTGGATCAGTACAAAAACTAAAGGCGCGGTTGCCCGCGCCTTTAGTTTGAAATCTGAATTGAAAAGCGATTTACCGATCAATCGCAGGCTGTCCATTATGTCCGGTTGAGTAACCTGCCTGCTCGATTCTGCGACTGACCAACAACCCGCGATAATAATCGAAGACATATTTCTTCATCGCTTTATGCCCCCAGCGGGTATAGAAATCGTAATCCTTCATCTCGTCGTAAGCCTGTTCGACATCCCACCCCTGAATCTTCATGCGAAAGACGGCTATCATCGCTCCGGTGCGATGCCGTCCACCGGCACAATGAACAAAAACCGGTTGATTGTTCTTGTCGTTGACCAGTGACAGAAACTTTTCCGCGGCATCAATGGCAGGATAATCTTTGTCGCTCATCGGCAAGTTAATGTACTTCAGACCGACTTGTTTAGCCGTCGCTTGAGCATAATCTTTTGGGTCATCACGAAGATCAATAATCGTTTTGACTCCGAGCGAAGCAAGTTGGCCATACTCTTCTTCTTTGGGTTGCGCCCCGCGATAGAAGAACTGTGTGACTTTGCCAAAGTTGTTGACATCAATTTCGGCGCTCGACGATTTCTTTTCGGATTTGTCGCCTTTGGCAGAAGAAACCATGGTTGCCGAAAAGACAGCCAAAACTGCGATCAGCGCGACTACCAACGATTTTCGGGTAATGAGTTGTGATACTGGCGCGAAAACTTTATGCAAACCGTTAAATTTCATGATCATCTTCCCTGGCTAATTGCTGACTGCCTGTAGAGCAATGCCTAAGGCTTTGCAGCATGTTGATGATTCTATTTTCTTCAATTCGTTTTCACTCGTCACGGCTGTGGCGAGCTATCAAGGGCGACGGCTCGGATGATACTCATCCATAGATACGATGTCTAGCGAAATTCATTTTTATGGAAATTCATTATTTCGGATAATCCCGTTGGGTAAATTTTGAGTAAAAAACGCTACGGGTTTCTCGAAATGATTCTGCTCAAAGCAGTTTCGGCGACAGAAACAAGGTATGGGTCAACATCCAGTCTGGCAAATTTGAGAGCTTCAACGGCCTTATCGTCTTGTTTTGACGCTATCATCCCCAGAGCCTTTGCGCTTGCTCGTCGAACTTCCTGAGACTTGTCGCGGTTGAGCGAAGCGATCAAAGCATCAACTGATGATTGATCGGGCATTTTGCCAAGCGCACGCGCAGCCTGACTTCTGGCAAAAATATCTTCATCCTTGTTGCGTTTTTTCAGCAGATCAATCAGCGAATCCTTTGAAATCGGATCGCCAATTTCCGCCAACGCAAAAACTACAGCAGCTCGAATTTCCTGTTTCTTGTCTTTCAGCAAAGGCAGCAACGCGCCGACAACTTGCGAAGACTTCTGAAAAGCTAGTGTATAAATCGTGGCTTTGCGAACGGCAATTTCTCGCTCGGATTTCAAGCCAGCCAACAATGCGGTCACAAATCGGTCGTCTCGACTGAATTCAATTGCCCTCGCCGTCAAAGATCGAACCATCGGCGAAGCATCACGCTGAAGTAAATTACTCAATGCGTCAACGGTTGCAGGTTCCGCCGGTATAGCGGACAGTCTTGAGCCAAGTTCAATTACAGCATCGGCTCTTTGCTCTTCGTTACCGGATGCCAGACGCGCCAGCAACTCAGCCTGCAGCGAATCTGTTCTGCCGGGCACTTGAGCCAATCCCACCGACGCTGTCAGCCACAGCGCCAACAGCGACCAAAAAGCCTGCCGAATCTTTTGATTTTGGAATAGGTGTGGAAGATTCATCAACGCGCGTAATTCCCTATTCTGACTTCTGATTTTCTTCTGATGGCTTCCCATTCAAACACCTGACAAGCGCGACGGTTTTCGTAAGCCGTGCTAAGCATCGCCAACAATTCATCGTCAGAAGCCGGAATATGTTGAGAGGTCTTGTGATCTCGCAAAACCCTGCCTTCGCCATGTCTCTGTTTTGCGCGCTCCAACAACGAAACGTAATCAAGTACATCTTCAACTTCGTTGTCAGTCATTTGCTGGAGTTTGTGCAGTAGATTTTCGCGGTCGGTAAGTCGCTTGCTCATCGTTACCTCCTAAAAGATGGGCAAACAACTGAGTGTGAGAAGTCAGATCAGCTTGCCCTTCGTTTTGTCACGCGCGTTGGCGCGTCAAGTTTTTGAATCATTGTTGGCAGAAAATCCTCTTTATAATTTCACGGCTGGTTCGCCAACGGCTAACCACCATCAAACCTTGCCAAAGTCTAAAATGAGTCAACTCGGGCTACTGCGTTGGGTTGAAAATTTGGGAATCGGACTGCCTGTGATGCAACGCCGGGATGATAGTACAGCATCTTTGCGCCGCGCAAGATGATGCCGGATGGTCAATCCCCAAGCTGACTATCATCCAACCTAACTGGAATTTGACGTGACGAACCTGCCGATTTACTCTAGCGCCGTCGCGTCGGAATCGCCTTTCCCCAAAGCGTGAACGAATCTAAATCAATCTGAATTCAAACGCCCCCAAGGAGAAAATAATCACGATGAAATTGAAGTTGCTGATAGTCGCTGTTTTTGCCACAGCCTGTTTTTTGACATCTTCAGCCGAATTGCTGCCCGGACTGGCAGCTTCCAACTCTGTTCTGGTTCAAGATCAGAAACTTCCGGGCGACGATGTCATCATTCCTTCAGTTGACGAAAAATGGGGCGAAGTGAAGTTCACACATCAGAAGCATTATGCTTATTCGGATTGCGTGTTTTGCCATCACACCAACAACAAAACCATGACCGCCGACAGTTTCAAGGAAGGTAAAGACGGCAAGGTGCCGCTGTGCGCCGAATGTCACGTTCGCAAGGAAGGTGATCCGAAAACGCCAAAAAACAAAGACGGCGTTGAATTGTGGAGTAAAGAGGCTTACCACTTCAATTGCATCGAATGCCATCAGGGTGACATTCAGCACAAACCCAAAGATGCCACTCCGGCAAAAAAACAAGGCGAAGGCCCGACCAAGTGCGCTGAATGCCACGAAAAGAAATGAACCTTATCAATTTTTATCTAACCAAATGCCAGCCGAGCGCCATTTCGACAGGCGCTCGGCTTTCGTTTGACGGATCGTTTTCATGAACAAAGAGAATTCACTTTACGGAATCATCGGATTATTGATCGGTTTGATTATCGGTTACGCCGGGACAAACTCGTTGAACGGCCAACCGCCTGCGCCGGAAGCGTCGGCATCTGTTCAATCTGCTCAATCGGATTCGATGCCACCAAACCACCCGCCGACCGGCGGCGAGGGCGGCTCAACTGCAGGCGCCCCTCAAGGCGAAACAATGGCGGTCATCGAACAAGCCCGCAAAGACCCGTCGAATTTTGACGCCCAGATGAAAGCCGCTGACCAGTTTCGGCAGATCAACCGCAAGGAAGGCGAACTTGAGTTTTATCTGAACGCCGTCAAGGTCAAGCCGAATGATTACGATTTGCTGGTCAGGCTGGGCGACACGACGTTTGATCTGGCTCAATACACAGACGCCGCCAATTGGTACGAACAGGCGCTGAAGATAAAACCCGGCGACGCAACGGTGAGAATGGATTTGGGGCTGACTTTTTACCTGCGCCAGCCGCGAGACCTGGATCAAGCAATTGAAAACTTTCGCGCTGCTTTGAAATCAGATTCGCGCCACGAAAAGTCACTGCAAAATCTGGCTCAGGCGCTGATCGAAAAAGGCGACAAGACTGCGGCGGCGCAAACCGTCAAACAGCTTGAACAAATCAACCCCGGCAATCCATCAATTGCGCAGTTTCGCTCCAAACTGCAGTAAATCAGGGAAACTGTAGTCGTTGTGAAATTTAGAATCGTTCCCAGCACGCTCGATGGCCGGCGGCAATTGCTGACCAGTTATTTGATCAACGATTCACTGGCGATTGACGCCGGTTCGTTGGCGATTGGATTGACGCCGGAAGAGCAATTGAAAATTCGCTCCATCGTCATCACTCACGCGCATCTGGATCACGTATTTTCACTGCCATTGATGGTGACTGATTTGTTTGAAGAATTGCGCGAACCAATCAACGTGTACGCCACGCCATCGGATTTTGAAGCGATTCAACAACACCTGCTGACGCCGCGAGTCTGGATCACCCTGGAAACGATGAAGAACTCGCACACCAAGTTGATTGCATATCACCCAATCAAATCCGCTGAAAGTTTTTTTGCCGAAGGCTTAAAGATTACGCCGATCACCGTGACGCATACGGTTCTGACGCACGGTTTATTGGTGGAAGACGACCATTCGGCTTTACTGTTCACCTCTGACACAGGCGCAACCGACCGAATCTGGCAATTGGCTGAAGAATGCGACAAACTGCAAGCTGTGTTCATTGACCTGTCGTTCCCGAATCGGCTGACTGATTTGGCGCGTGTTTCGTGCCATCATTCGCCGGCGACGTTGCTGGAAGAATTGCCCAAGATCAAATCCGGCGTGCCGGTTTACGCCGTACATCTGAAAGCCATGTATCAACACCAGGTGGCGACTGAAATCGCATCACTAAACCATCCCCGCATTCAGATCGCCGAAGTTGGACGCGAATACGAGTTTTGAATATGCCGAACCTTTACGTTCAGACTCCCGGAAACAAAAACTTTACTTTCGAGATCAACCGCCCGGAAATCTCCATCGGTCGAGAACTGAAAAACGACATCATCCTGGATGATCCGCGCGTGTCGCGCATGCACGCTCTGGTGCTGAAAACCGAAACCGAATCTGTTTTGCGCGATTTGGGCAGCGGAAACGGCACGTTCGTCAATGGCCAGCGAATCCAACCCAATTCCGATTTCAAGCTCAAGGAAGGCGACGAAATCAAAATGGGTTCCTGCACGTTGACCTTTCAACGGATTGATCCTTTCCGCACTCAACTGCCCGTAGATTCGTTCCGCGAAGTTCTGCAAAAGACTCCAAATGATTTGCTGGCAATTTCTGCGCTACATAGTTTTTCGGCGTCACAGGAAGTTCCATCGCTCGTCTATCGCCAGGAATTGGAAAAGAAAGAACGCATTCTGCGTTTGTTTTACGACCTCAATCTGAAACTCAGTTCGGTCTTTTCCCTGGAAGATATTTACGAACAGGTTTTCGACATTTTGATGGAAATCACTTCGGCTTCGCGCTGTTTCATCTTTCGCAAAACCGAGCAAGGTGATTTTCAACAGGTTGCCGCGCGATTGCGAAACGAAGGCGATGTCGGCACTCCGCTCCCCATCAGCCAGACGATTTTTGCCAAAGTCGCCAGCGAGCGCGTTTCTATTTTGCTGGAAGATGCGTTGCAGGCTGATAGTGGCCTGGCGTCAAAAAGCATTCTTTACAATCAGATTCAATCGGTGATGGCTGCGCCGATTGTCGGCCCGCGAGGTCTGCTCGGTATTGTCTACGTTGACAGACAGGATGATCTGGAAACCTTTTCGGCGGACGATCTGGATTTGCTGAACGCTGTCGCAGTTCACACCGGCATCGCGCTGAACACAGTCATCACCTACGAACGGCTGCAAAAACAGTCGCAAGCTCGATCCAGCTTCGAACGTTTTTTGCCGCGCCAGGTGGTGGATGAAATTCTGCGTTCGCCTGAGCGCATCAAACTCGGCGGCGTTCGCCAAAAAGTCACCGCGCTGTTCGCCGACGTTCGCAACTTCACCACGCTTTCTGAAAACAGCACGCCGGAATTGATCGTGAACTTGCTGAACCGGTATTTTTCGATGGTCAGCGAAATCATCTTTCGTCACGGCGGAACGTTGGACAAATACATTGGCGACGGTTTGATGGCACTGTTCGGCGCTCCCTACGTCAACGAACTCGACGCCGTGCAAGCCGTTCGCGCTGCCGTCGAAATGCAACGTGCGATGGTGCGATTCGCCGAAGAGTTGAAAACCGAAAACCTGCCGCCGATTTCCATCGGCATAGGCATCAACACCGGTCAGGCGATTGTCGGCTACATCGGTTCTGAAACGCGACTGGATTACACGGCCATCGGCGACACCATCAACACTGCCGCGCGTTTGGAAAGCCTGGCTCAACCCGGCCAGATCGTCATCAGCGAAAACACCATGCAGGTGCTCGATGAAAGCTTCGTTATGAAACCGCTCGGCACGGAAAAGCTGAAAGGAAAGAATGTGAATTTGAGAATTGCTGAAGTCGTCTGGCAATGATTCATCAGCGAAGTGGCTGAGCCAAAACCCAAAACCCAAAACCCAAAACCCAAAACAACGAAGCGGAGCAAGCATCAAAAACTTGCTCCGCTTCGGTTTTTCTTTGGCCGTTGATTAAGGCTTTTTCTTTCGGACAGGAGTTTTTTCCGGTTGAGGCGCTGGCGGTGGAGCCAACGCTTCAGGTGCGATTTGCTGTAACTGCTGAGTTGCCAACGCCGCCTCGTTACTTTTTTCGTAACCTTTGATGATGACCAAAAATTGAGCAACGGCTTCCTCTTTCTTTCCCGCTTCCAACAACAGAGTCGCCCGTTTGTACAAAGCCAGCGCGGTTTTGTCGCCCTGCGGATTTACCTGCGCGACTTTTTCCAATTCGGCAATCGCTTCGACAGGCTTACGTTGCGCCAGCAAAATCTCCGCAATCCAGTATTGCGCGTTGTCGGCGAGTTCGGAGCTTGGAAAGGTTTCGACGTACTGTTTGAACTCCGACAGCGCCAAATCGAAATTACCGCGCGAATAATCGCTGTAAGCCGCCGCGAATAATTGTTCGGCATTGCCCGGAGTCAGTTGCGTGAAGGTCGGCATTTTCGGAATGTCTTCGATCAATTTGCGAAGTGACGCGAACTGTTCGGACAGTCGTTCCATTCGGCTGTTGGTGGCCGTTACGCGCTCGCCCATTGCCGAAATCTGCCCCGAAGTGTCGGTCGTGTTGGTCGAAATGGCTGATTGCGCGCGGCGAACGGCGGCAATGTTGTCGCCCATCTGGACGATCAAGGTATTCAACTCGCCCATCGTTTTGTTGAACGTGTCCTGCATCGCCTGAGTCTGACGCTGAACCAGAATCAACTCGGTTTTCAATTCTTCAAGCTGCGCCGCCATTCGATCAATCTTTTCTTTTTGCTCTTTGCTCTGCGCGATGGCTGTCAGCGGCAAAGCAATGACGATCAAACACAGCGCCAAACGAATCTTAAAACTCTTCATAATTCATCCTCTTGAAAACATCTCGGGTGTTTTTCCGTGTAGCAACAAACCTGAATTCAATCGTCGCTACGCGACGAGAATGTGATTTCGATCTATCCCGGCGTTGGAAACGCCGGGATAAAATCAACCGTCGCTCTGCGACGAAGAAATCAAGTAATTGCGCCTGCCATTTTTGCGACGAAAAAAAACCGAGCAGTTACTGAAAACAATGAGGCCAGCGCTGACCAAACCACAGTCAGCACTGACCTCAACCTACTGTCTACCGTCTACTGACTACTGTCTACTTTCCTTAAGGCTTTTCGCCGCCGCTCAAGTATACGAAATCAGCGCGACGATCATTCGCCCAGCCACCGACAATTCCGGCCTCGCCTTCATCATTGCCCGTAGCTTTTTCCGAACCGAAACTGACGGTTTGAATGCGGCTGGGATCAACGCCCAGGCTGACCAAAAAGTCTTTCACAGCGCGAGCGCGACGGTCGCCCAAGCCCAGATTGTATTCTGAAGTTCCGCGCGGATCGCAATTGCCTTCGACTTTGAAAACGATGGTGCGATTGGTTTCGCGGTTCAGCCATTCGGCCAACGTTCGCAGTTTGCCTTGCTCCGGTTCTCTGATGTCGGCTTTATCCAGGTCGAAATAAACCGGCTTCATCACGCTGACAAATAAATCCGCAGCCGGGCGATTCGTCGGCTTCGGAGGTTCGGCAACCGTGCGCGGACGTTCAGCAATCGGCGGCGGAGGCGGATCAGTCACCGTCACGCGAACGCTGGCCGTCGCGTTGCCTCCATCGCCAAGCGCAGTCGCAGTGTAAGTGGTCGAAACGCGCGGACTGATTTCGCGTTCGCCTGAGCCGGAAACTTCGCCGACGCCGGAAATTGTGACGATCTTGGAGTTCATCGTTTCCCAACGCAGCTTGGTGTTTTGGCCGCGTTCAATGTCGGTTTTTTCCGCGGTCAACCGAACAGTAGGCGCGGCGGCGCGTTTGGAATTGACGTTGACCGTGGAGCTTTCACGAGCTTCTTTTTTGCCGCGTTTGGCGACAATTTCATATTTGGTGGTTTCGGTCGGGATAACGCTTTTGCCGCCGATCTTGTCAACCTTTTCGCCGTTGAGCGTAACCTCTTTGGCGTTTTTGGTTTCCCAGCGAACGGTAACCGGTTCGCCCGAATTCACTTCGTTGCGCGACACCGTCAGTTTGGCCGTCGGCGGCGCGCAAGCCGAAAACAAAGCCGCGGTCACAACAACAAATGTCAGCAAAGTTAGCTGGCGAAAATTGCGAATCATTCTTGATCTCCTTTGAACATCCACGAAGGCCGCGAAGAGCCACAAAGATTTGAATTTAGCTTCGTGATACTTCGTGTTCTTCGTGGATGAGATTTATGTGTTTTCAAAACTTTTACTTCGACCAGGACGGCGAGCGCCCGCCGGTTCGCGTCAACTGGCGAGCTTCGCTGCCGTCAATGTGCATGGCCCAGATTTCCCATCGCCCGCTGCGGTTCGATTGAAACGCGATGTGGCGACTGTCAGGCGACCAGGTTGGATTTTCATTGCGGCCTTCGCGCGTCAGGCGAAGCACCTGACCGGAAGCGACATCAGCCAGATAAACGTGAAAGCCGCCACCGCCGCCATCCCAGGTGAACGCGATAAAACGTCCGTCAGGCGACCACGCGGGCGAATCCATCTGCCCGCCCAAACTGAGCAGCGGACGTTCATTCGTCCCGTCGGCTCCGATGATGTAAATCTGAGGCGAACCGCCTCGGTCAGAAACGAATGCAATTTCGCGCCCGGTCTTTGGATTCCAGCGCGGCGAGATGTTCACCGAACGTCCGCGCGTCAGTTTCTTCGCGCCGGAACCGTCTTCGTTGGCGACGAACAGTTCCATCGAATCGCCGTCTTTGCTGGACGAAAACACTATGCGGCCATCGGGCGCGACTGACGGCGAAGTCGTCGTTCCTTTGAACTGAGTCGAACCGATAATCAAACCGTCTTCGCTGCGAACCACCACGTTCGGAAATCCGCTGCGATAAGAAACATAAGCCAGCCGTTTGCCATCCACCGACAGCGAAGGAAACAACGCAATCGAACCGTCGCGCGTAAACTGCCGAGCGCCGAAGCCGTCGTAATCCATCATGAAAACTTCGCGGTTGGCGATGTAAGCGATCTTGGATTGCGCGATGCCGTCCTGCCCTGTCAGCAACTTGACGATCTGATCGGCGAATTGATGAGCCATCTCTCGACCGTCGCCTGCCAGACTGGCAGTCAACAATTGCGACTGCGTTTTCACGTCGTACAAATAACCTTGCGCGCTGTTCGCTCCGGTGATGCTGCCGAACGCCACGTAATCGGATTTCACCGGATCGTTCGCCCATTCGTCGTATTTCAGCGAAGCCGGATCGGCAAGTTTGGTTTTCGGATACAGGCTTTTGCCAACCAGATTTGTGATTCCGGCAAACTTCAGGTCGTTCCAGAGCACTTCGTTAAAAGTCGCTGCCGCTCCATCCACGCCGGATGCACGCGACTGAAAATCCGCCACAGCCAGCGAAGGGCCAGCGCCCGGCGTCACAATGATCGTGCCAATTTGTTTGCGAAGGTCGTCTTGCTGTTGCTGAGCGGTGATTTTAGGCAAGCTCAACAAAGCTCCGGCCACGATGACCGGCAAAATCCATAACACTCGTTTCATCAATTCTCCTGCATTACTGCTTTACAAAGTGTCGGTAGCCCGCGCGTAAGCAAGGGCTTTTTCTTTCAAAACTTATGCCCTTCCTTACGGTCGGGCTACTGACACAATCGCTTTTTACTTCGGATAGCGGAACCAGATTTCCGCAACTGCTTCTTGCGCGCCGAGCAAAAATCCATTTGGAAATGGCGGCAGCGGATTTGAAGCAATCACCGCGCGTTCGGCGGCAAAGTTGACCAGATCATTGGAACTTCGTTTTTTGAAATACCCCGATGCAATGCGACCGCCCGTCAACGACAAGATGCGGCCATCGCGCGCGATTCGCAACTGCACAATTACAAACTGCGGAGTCGTTTCGGCGCTCGCAGGCGGCGAATAGTTGCGACTCAAAATCATCTGAATTCGGCGACCATATTCCGAACCACCGGGGACGCCGCTCGCTCCCAGATTCGCGCCGGAACCGACGCCTACGCCATTGGTCAATTGCGGCATCGGCGAACCGGAAGATCGTCCAATTTCAACGCTGGTGTTTGCCGAACCTCCGCGCAAAGGCGTTGGCGAAACAATTTGCGAAGTCTGGTTCGCTGTCGGGCGATCTGTTTTCGTGGCGTTTTCTTCCGGCTTTTTCTTCACATCCGAAGTCAGCACTTCAGCGTTGGCGTCCGGCGTTTTGACAGTTTCGACGAACTCATTGTTAGCGGTATTCGATTCATCGCCGGCGAACGAAACATTGTGCGGCAATGTAAAACCAAGCTGGCTGGCCGCGATGGTTCCGACTTCGATAACGCCTTCGCCACCTTGTCCTTCACCGGCGGCGACAATCGTTGTGGTCAGCGGATTGCGAAAGAACCACACCAACGCCGCCAGCACGACGACGTGCAACAAAGCGGACAAAATCGTTCCAAAGCGTTGATCGGATTTCATTACTTCTTCGCTTGCGGTTCAGTTACCAGACTGACGTTGGCCTGAGCGCGTTTGGCTTGATCCAGCACATACGCAATCACGCGATAAGGCGTTTCGCCATCGCCGCGCAGATACACACGACGATCTTTTGAATCCTTCAGCCGTTCGTTCAAAAGCTGCGGCAAGTCGTTGATGTTCACCGATTGCCGTTCGTTCTTACCGCTCAGATAAACCGAGCCTTCTTTGTCCACCGAAAGAATCAACGCTTGCGGAGTCGCTTCGTTCGATTGCGCTTCGCGGGTTTTCGGCAGATTGACCTGAATGCCGGTCTGCAAAATCGGAGCCGTGACCATAAAAATCACCAGCAGCACCAGCATCACATCCACCAGCGGAGTGACGTTGATTTCCGCCAGCGCAGTTTGCGTTCGTCCATTGCGATTCGTAAAAGCCATATCTTGGAAATCAAAAGGCAAAAGGCAAAAGGCAAAAATCAAAAGTTAAATGTGCAAAAATTTCAGACTCGAACGCCTTCCATTTTTGCCTTTTGATATTTGCCATTTGCCTTTTGATTTTCATTGTTGCGCTTCTCTCTCAATAAAGTTCAACAGCCGCAGCGTCAGGCTGTCCATTTCGGCGGCAATCGTTTTGATCTGGTTGACGAAATGGTTGTAAGCCATCACCGCCGGAACAGCGGCGGCAATGCCTGCGGCAGTGGCTACCAGAGCTTCGGCGATGCCTGGAGCAACCGCCTGAATCGAAGCGGTTGTCGCCGTCGTCAGCCCTTGAAAGGCGATGATGATGCCGACGACCGTGCCGAACAATCCGATGAACGGAGCGGCGCTGGCCGTCGAAGCCAGCCACCCCAAACTTTTTTCCAACTTGGTTGTCTCGTCTACCGCCGTGCTTTGCATCGCGCGCTGAACGGCTTCCAGATTCAACCTGGCCTGTTTTTTCAATTCGGCATCGGCGGCAAAAAAAATCGCGGCCAACGGGTTTTCGCGCAACCCGCTGCTGCCCGAATACAAATCTGCCCATCGAGTGCTGCTTTCAAACAGCTTCAGAAATTGCGCGGATTGTTGCTGCGCCAGCTTGGTGACACGAGCTTTCGTAAAAATGATTGCCCATGAAGCGATGGAAAACAGTAGAAGGATAAGAAGGACAAACTTCGCAATCGGGCTGGCGCGAAGAATCAAATCCAACAGGCTGCTGTGTTGTTGAACCTGTTCCTGCAAAAAAAAGAAAGCAGGCTGAAACGCGGACAAAGTATCTGAAACGATCAACAGAATTCTCCTGAAACCAGGGTTATTGGCGGACTGAACTTCAGTCCGAATTGTTTGTCGAAAAGCTTATAAACTGCTGGTTTGAATGTTTTTCTCAGGGGAAGGCTATGCTAGCATGCGACCATATCGGGTTCAAGAAAGCCCTTCAAAAACAGGGGCTTCGAGCCGTTTCCGCTGATGTTCAAAGACTCGAAACTCCGAAAAACTGATTCGCTTTGCTGTTATAGGTAAGGGCTGCTTCACCCACAACTTTGTCGCAAAGGAGAGTCTTTTATGAATCGGCTGTTGAAAGTTTTTCTCGCACTGGGCGTAATCGGCAGTTTCGTGTTTTGCGCTCAAAGCATTTTTGCATTCAGTCATCCGCCGCAACCCATCAACCTGAATCAAGGCAGCAACCCAAAAGTGCTGCACGAATTTCATGGTGTTAAGCTGGGAATGAGACGCGAAGCCGTCAAAACAGCGATGGGTGCAAACCCTGAAAATTCCACAGGCGACAGCGAAGATTACAAGCTGACAGGCGACGACACGATGACCGTTCGATACGAAAACGGCGAAGTCAAAGCCATTCAGCTTGCCTTTCTTGACGCCAAAAACGCTCCTGCCTGGAAAGACGTAGTCGGCGACGCCGAAGTCAACGAATTGGGCAATGGAGCCAAAACCGCTCGGCAAACTGTCGAAAAAGAAAAATTCTGGGTTTCGATTTACCAGAACAAAGAAGGAACGATGGTTCGCATCACCATCAGCCGCATCTGAAAACTACAAAGCCGCAAAGAAACGCCGAAGCATTTCTTTGCGGCTTTTGGTTTTGTGCAAAGCCAAAACCCTTAATGGCCTTTTCCGGCCAGTTGAATACGAATCATCGCGCGTTGCATTTTCAGTTCGGCGCGACGGAAATCAACTTCGTCGTTTTGCGACTTCAAACGTTTATCGGCGCGTTCGCGGGCGCGTTCGGCACGCGCCAGATCAATTTCTTCAGGCCGTTCGGCAACATCCGACAACACGGCAACGCGGTCTGCCTGAACTTCGACAAAACCTCCGCTGACGTGCATCTGTCGGCTGTCGCTTCCCTGCCTGTATGTCAAAACGCCGGTTTGCAGTTGCGAAATCAGCGCCGTGTGTTCGGGCAAAATGCCAAGTTCGCCATCCAGGCCCGGCACGACGACCTCGTCCACAGATTCGCGCAAAACCAAACGTTCAGGTGTGATTACTTCTAAATTGAGTTTGTCAGCCATAAATTCTGTTGGCAGTTCGCAGTTCACAGTTCGCAGCAATCAATCGCTGTGAACTGTGAACCGCGAACTGCGAACTCCAAAGTTACATTGCCTTCGCCGCTTCGACGACTTCGTCAATGGTTCCCTTCATATAAAACGCCTGTTCGGGAATGTTGTCGTGTTTGCCGTCCACGATTTCACGGAATCCGCGAATGGTTTCTTCCATGGAAACCAGCGCGCCTTTGATACCGGTGAACTGTTCCGCCACGTGAAAGGGTTGCGACAGGAATTTCTGAATCTTACGGGCACGCGAAACGGTCAGCTTGTCTTCTTCGGACAGTTCGTCAATGCCGAGAATGGCGATGATGTCCTGCAAGTCTTTGTAACGTTGCAGAACTCGTTTCACGTCCTGAGCACAAGCGTAATGCTCTTCGCCGACGATACGCGGTTCCAGAATGCGCGAAGTCGAAGACAACGGATCAACCGCCGGATAAATTCCCAATTCGGCGATCTGGCGCGAAAGCACAGTCGTCGCGTCCAAGTGAGCAAACGCCGTCGCCGGAGCCGGATCGGTCAAATCGTCCGCCGGAACGTAAATCGCCTGCACCGAAGTCACAGAGCCGGTTTTCGTAGAAGTGATGCGTTCCTGCAATTCGCCCATTTCCGTCGCCAGATTTGGCTGGTATCCCACCGCCGAAGGCATACGGCCAAGCAGCGCGGACACTTCTGAACCCGCCTGCGTGAAGCGGAAGATGTTGTCCACAAAAAGCAACACGTCCTGGCCTTGATCGCGGAAGTATTCGGCCACGGTCAGTCCCGACAGCGCCACGCGCAAACGCGCTCCCGGCGGTTCGGTCATCTGGCCGTACACCAAAGCCACTTTGGATTTGGTGATGTCTTCATCGTTGATGACATTGCCTTCGCGCATTTCCAACCACAGATCGTTGCCTTCGCGAGTGCGTTCGCCCACGCCCGCAAACACCGAAAATCCGCCGTGCGCTTTGGCGACGTTGTTGATCAATTCCATGATCGTCACGGTTTTGCCCACGCCCGCGCCGCCGAACAATCCGATTTTTCCGCCCTTCAAAAACGGCTGGACAAGGTCAATCACCTTGATGCCAGTGACCAGCATTTCCAGTTCGGTTGATTGCTCTTCAAAGGTTGGGGCGTGACGGTGAATCGGGTAATAGTCGGTCGCCGGAACCGGGCCGCGTTCGTCCACCGGTTCGCCGATGACGTTGATGATGCGTCCCAGAGTTCCATTGCCAACTGGAACTTTGATCTGGCCGCCGGTATCAATCGCCTTCATGCCACGAACCATGCCGTCAGTCGGCAGCATGGAAACCGCGCGGACACGGCTTTCGCCCAAATGCTGCTGAACTTCGCAAATCACGTTGACCGGAGTCGGCACATCGAACCCGTCGCTAACCACGCGCAAAGCCTGATAAATCGGAGGCAGATACCCATCGGAAAATTCCACGTCCACAACCGGGCCGATGACCTGCACGACTTTGCCAACGTCTCCAGTGGCGACATTGGCTTTATGATCGCCATTCGTAGATGCCATAAAGTTTATTTTGCTCCTTCGGAAAGAGGCGACCAAGCAGAGTTTTGGATGAGAACCTGCCTGCACAGCGCCTTTGGTGAATGTATGAGTGCTCGATTAAAGGTGCGGAGTATACACACGGAATTGTGGTTTGCCAAACCACCGAGCGGATTTGGATTTGCCCTTGTGAACAGCCATTGCCCGAACATCTTCTCTGCATTGGCCAAGCTCAACGGCTGACACTCAAGAATTTGCCTACAGACACAAAGTTGCGGTAAAACCCGCCGCGTAATGTTTACTTTGCAAAGGCATTCACCCGTTTATGGCTCAGATTTTCATCAGCTACGCCCGCGAAGATTTCAAACAGGTCAGCGAGCTTCGTCAGCGATTGAAAGACGAAGGCTTCACAACCTGGATGGACAAGGTTGATTTGTTGGCAGGCCAGCGTTGGCGACCGGCGATTGAACAAGCCGTGCGCGAATCGCATTTCTTTGTCCTGTGTCTGTCGAACCGCACAGTCAGCAAACGCAGCTTCGTTCAACGCGAAATCAAAATGGCGCTCGATCTGTGGCAGGGGATGCTGGAAGATGACATCTTCCTGATTCCAGTTTTGTTGGAACACATCGAACCGTCAGAAATTCCCGTCAGCATTCGAGAAATCGGCTGGGTCTTTTTGTTTGAAGAAGACGGATGGGATGATTTGCTGCGGGCGTTGAACCACGGCATCAAACAACGCTCCATCGAAGCCAATGCTCCGCACAAACAGAATGAAGAAGCGCAACGTTTGGCTGCGGTGGAGGCCGAACGAATTGAGCGTGAAGAGCGCGAGCGGCGATTGCGTGCAGAAACCGCCAGATGGCAGGAACTGCAGGCAGAAACCGCTCGGTTGCAGCGAGAGAAAGAGGAAATCGAAAGCAAACTGCGCGCAGAAACCGCTCGCCGCCAACGCGAACAGACCGCGCGATTGAAACAAGAGCGCGAGGCCGAAGAACTCCGACGGACGGCTTAGCTTGGTTGAGTGGAGGAGACTCAAGTCTCCGGGCGCTTCGTGGCGGTTCGTGGAGCAGCGTTGGACCCGACGTTCGCTCTGCCTACCGCAGCAGGTTCATGCCCGGCTACATCGAAAATTACGTCGGGTTTCGTGTGTTGTGTTCGAGGACTTAGGACACTTGATCTTTGGACACTTGAACTCTTGGCACTTGTTTCTTGACCCGTTGCGAACATAAGCAGGTCAACTTATTCTTGGCATTGGAGGAATTCGGATGAGCACTCAAGTTACATTAGCTTTACGCGACGAGGTTTATCATCAAGCTCGGCGGATGGCGCAATTAACAAGCAGCAACGTGGCGGAAGTGTTGAATGACGCGATTGAATTGACGCTTGCGCCGGTCAGCCCATCGGTTGTTGTCAGCCATCCAATTGCCGACCTGCCAGATAAAGAAATCCTTGCGTTGACAGAGCTTCAATTGCATCCCGCGCAAGATCGCCGTTTGAGTCGCCTGTTAAACCGTCAACAGGCTGGCAAATTAGCCGCTGCCGAACGCGCGGAGTTAATAGCGTTGATGCAAGTGTATCAAGAACAACTGCTAAGAAAGGCCCAGGCGTTGAGCGAAGCCGTGCGGCGTGGATTGATCGAACCTTTGTCTTCATGACTCATCCTGGCCGAAAAACTGTCAGCCCAGCCTTAC
The DNA here is from genome assembly GCA_902825875.1 of uncultured Acidobacteriota bacterium. Taxonomy (GTDB): domain Bacteria; phylum Acidobacteriota; class Blastocatellia; order RBC074; family RBC074; genus RBC074. The sequence continues at coordinate 91,118 of CADECP010000001.1, read as the reverse complement.
GTCGCCGAATCCGTGAACAAGCCGGAAATCGTTGCGGGTATTGCCGCAGCCATCAGCGATACGTGCTTGGTTTGCTGGAACTCGATCACATTCAACCACAGGCGCTCGGCGGAACTAACGATGAAGAAAACCTGTGGCTCGCCTGCCGTCTTTGCAACGGCTACAAACGAACTCAAACTCATGGCCGCGACCCGCTTTCTGGGCGTCGAATCAAATTATTCAATCCCAGACGACAACGCTGGTTACGGCATTTCACATGGAGCGCCGATGGCTCTCGAATTATTGGTCTGACAGCTTGCGGGCGCGCAACAGTTCTTGCCCTGCAACTCAATAACCTGTTTGCCGTGCGCGTCAGACGCGCTTGGATTGAGGCAGGTTGGCATCCACCGCAAGATGAAAACTGAGGCAACATTCGCTAACACGTCCGGTTCTGCCATTTCCGGCCTCCTTGCCATCTCACACCTTCGGAAAATTGGATTCAGGGTTTTGGTTGTCCAAGCAATTCCGGCCTCAAGGCAACTTTGTCTTACCTTCTAGGTGACAAGTCGGAATCGCTTCATTACAATCCGCCCTTCTCACAAACACGACAGACTTACTGATTATCAACGGAGACAAACTTCAATGAGCGATGGTTTGCAGATCAAACAGGAAGGCGCGCTGGATTTGTTGTCGCTGGGCGCGCTGGTTCACCGACTCGATCCCGGAGTCATTCCCTTTCGCAAAGCGATGACCTGCCAGATTCATGTCAGCGGCGGCGAGTTCAACGTTGCGGCCAATCTGGCTGATTGTTTCGGCTTACGCACTGGAGTCGCCTCGGCAATGGTGGATTATCCGATTGGCGAATTGATCGCCGAACGTGTCAAAGCCATGGGCGTCAAACCGTTTTACAAACGCTTCAAACACGACGGCGTGCGCGGGCCGAATATGGCTACAGTGTTCAGCGATCAAGGCTACGGCGTGCGCGCTCCGGTGGTGTTTTACAACCGATCGAACGAAGCGGCGGCTTTGCTGAAACCCGGCGATTTTGATTGGGACAAGATTTTTGCCGACGGCGTGCGCTGGTTTCACAGCGGAGGCATTTTCGCCGCGTTGTCCGAAACCACCGCCGAATTGATTATCGAAGGCATGCAAGCCGCCAAGGCTGCGGGCGCGGTGACTTCGTTCGATCTGAATTTCCGCGAAAAGCTCTGGAAGATTTCCGGCGGTGCGGATCGTGCAGCTTCGGTCATCAATCGCATTGTCAAAAACGTAGACGTGCTGGTCGGCAACGAAGAAGATTTGCAAAAAGGCTTGGGCATTCCAGGCCCGGAAGTCGCGGCGAAATCGAAACTCGATCCTTCGGTCTTTTTCGGGATGATTGACGGCGTCGTGGCCAAACATCCAAACATCAAAGTCGTGGCGACGACCTTGCGCGAAGTCCACACCACCAGTCGCCATTCGTGGGGAGCCGTCGCCTGGGTCAACGGCGAATCGCACGTTTCGATGACCGCCGAACTGGACGTGCTGGACCGCGTCGGCGGCGGAGACGGTTTTGCGTCGGGATTCTTTTTCGGCTTGCTGAGCGGCGAATCGGCGGCAGAAGCCTTGAAACTCGGCTGGGCGCACGGCGCACTGTTGACGACGTTTCCGGGTGACACAACGATGGCTTCGCTGGAACAAGTGCGAGCCTTTGCTCAAGGCGGTTCGGCGCGCATTCAACGGTAAATCTGGTCTTTCGATTGCCACAGGGCAATTGGATTTGGGATAGTACGACTGTCTATAAACCTCAAGGAGGTAACCATGCAGGCTTATAAAACGTTTGTGACCATTCAACATCCAAATCAGATTGTGCTCGACAATTTACCGTTCAAGGAAGGACAACAAGTCGAGATTCTGGTTTTGGCCAAAGACGAACACAGTCAGCCCCAAGTTCAACAACTGAAATCGCTCTTTACCGAAACGCAATCTTTGCCACAGATAAAATCGCTGTCGGAAGAAGAAATCCTTGATGAAATCCGAGCCTACCGGAGCGGGCAGTGAAGGTTGTTTAAGCCCACGCGCCAATCTTGAAACTATCAATCTTAACCAGGAGAAGAAAATGAACCCGTTAGTAGAAGTAGAAAAGCTGGGACAAAGTATTTGGTACGACAACATTCGTCGCTTGTTGATAGACAACGGCGACATCGCCGGAAAGATCGCCAATGACGATTTGCGAGGCATCACTTCCAACCCGACGATTTTTGAAAAGGCCATCGCGGGCAGCACCGATTACAATGACGCGATGCAAAAGCTGATCGCCGCGGGCAAAAGCGTCAACGACATTTACGAAGCTCTGGCCATCGAAGATATTCAGCGCGCAGCCGACTTGTTCACGTCGGTTTACCAGCGCACGAACAAACTGGACGGTTATGTCAGTCTGGAAGTTTCGCCGCTGCTGGCGCGCGACACCGACGGAACCGTCGCCGAAGCCAAACGCTTGTGGGCGGCGCTTGATCGTCCGAATGTGTGCATCAAGATTCCGGCGACGCCCGAAGGCATTCCGGCCATTCGCCAGGCCATCGCCGCCGGAATCAACATCAACGTGACGATGATTTTCGCGCTGGAAAATTACGAACAGGTCGCAGATGCCTTCATCAGCGGATTGGAAGATCGTGACGCTGCCGGATTGCCGGTTGACCACGTCGCGTCGGTCGCCAGCGTGTTCGTTTCGCGCATTGATTCGGCGATTGACGCACAACTGGAAGCGCGCATTCGTGACGCCAAAGACGAAACCGAAAAAGCTTCGCTGAGTTCCCTGCTCGGCAAAGCCGCCATCGCCAACGCCAAGATTCAGTACCAACGCTTCAAGGAAATTTTTGCCAGCGAACGATTCGCCAAGTTGAAAGCCAAAGGCGCTCAGGTTCAGCGTCCGTTGTGGGCTTCGACGGGAACGAAGAATCCGGCTTACAGCGACGTGCTTTACGTGGACAGTTTGATTGCCGCCGACACGGTGAACACGATTCCGCCCGCGACTTATACGGCGTTCCGCGATCACGGAACCGTCGCGCTGACGATTGAAACCGGTTTGGATCAAGCCAAAGCCGATTTGGCCAAGCTTGCTGAAATCGGAATCAGTCTGGAAGCCGTTTGCCAGAAATTACAGGACGACGGCGTCAAAGCCTTTGCCGATTCGTTCGACAGCTTGATGCAGACGATTCAATCCAAGCAGGCTGCAATGACCAGCGGCTTGGCTGATCGTATGGAGGCGTCTTTGGGAAAAGCCTAGACGCCGTGTCCCAAGTCATCAGTCGCGCGGAAACCGAGCAATGGACTCGGAAAATCTGGCGCAAGGATGCGGCGTTGTGGAAATCCGAAGAGGCACATCAAAAGATCATCAAAAACTCGCTGGGCTGGGTGACGGTCATTGAACAAGTCAGCGCAGCCGCCGAAGAACTGGCCGCGTTCAGCGCAGGCATTCGTAATTCCGGTTTCAAACACGTCATGTTGCTGGGAATGGGCGGCAGCAGTTTGTGCCCGGAAGTTTTCCGGCGCACGTTTGGCAAAACGCCTGGCTTTCCTGAACTGCACGTTCTGGACAGTACAGACCCGGCGACCGTCGCCGCGTTTGAAGCCAAAGTTGATCTGGCAAAGACGTTGTTCGTCGTTGCGAGCAAATCCGGCTCAACCGTCGAGCCGTTGATGTTTTACAAATACTTTTTCGATCGAGTCCGCGAGATCAAAGGCGACCGCGCGGGCGAAAACTTCATTGCCATTACAGACCCCGGCACGAAGATGGAACAGAATGCCAAGGACGACAAGTTCCGGCGCATTTTCCTGAATCCATCGGACATCGGCGGACGCTATTCGGCGCTTTCGTTTTTCGGAATGGTTCCGGCGGCGCTGCAAGGTTTCGATTTCAAAACCTTGATGGATCGAGCCGAACGCGCCATGCACGCTTGTTCGCCTGTGGTTCCGGCGGCAGAAAATCCTGCGGTCAGACTTGGAGCAATGATCGGAACGCTGGCCAGCGAAGGCCGCAACAAGATGACTCTGACTACCGATCCTGAAATCGCTTCGTTGGGTTTGTGGATCGAACAGCTTGTCGCCGAAAGCACTGGCAAGGAAGACAAAGGAATTTTGCCCGTCGCGGGCGAACCGCTGGGCGAACCTTCGGTGTATGGCAACGACCGCGTGTTCGTTCACATCGCCGTCGGTTTGATTGATCCCGAAGCGGAAAACAAACTCCGCGCCATCGAAGCCGCTGGTCATCCCGTCGTTCGGCGGGTGCTGAACGACACGCTCGATCTGGGCGAAGAGTTTTATCTGTGGGAAATGGCAACGGCGATCGCTGGCAAAATTCTCGACATCAATCCTTTCGATCAACCCAACGTGCAGGAATCCAAAGACAACACCGTCCGTTTGCTGAACGAGTTCAAACAGAACGGCAAACTGACCGAACAGCCCGTCGCCGCTGATGGCAATGGGCTAAAGGTGTTGTGTTCGCCGGAAACGATCCAACAGCTTGGCGCTGGTCTTTCGGTCGAATCGTTCATCGGCGCGCATCTGAACCGCGCCAGAGCAGGCGATTACGTCGCGCTTTGCGATTACATTCAGGAAACCGACGAACACGAAGTCCTGCTGCAAAGTATTCGCACGCATCTGCGCGATGCGTTGCAAGTGGCAACGACCACCGGTTATGGCCCACGTTTTTTGCATTCGACCGGACAGTTGCACAAAGGCGGCGATGACAGCGGCGTGTTTTTGCAAATCACTGCCGAAGACGCGAAAGACATTCCTTTGCCCGGCGAACCGTTTGGCTTCAGCGTGCTGAAACAGGCACAGGCATTGGGCGATTTCGCTTCGCTGGCCAGTCGCCATCGCAGAGCGATTCGCGTTCACCTTGGTACGGACATCGCCGCCGGATTGAAAACCCTGCTGGCAATCGTCCAATCCCAAGTTCAGAGGAAGAATTGAATGGCTCTGCAAACCCGGCAAAACCCTGAAACCGGCGCAATTGAAGTTCTGGTCAATGGCGAATGGGTATTGTTTTCCGACCATCGCCGAAAACAGATTGACGATGCCTACCAAACTTCGGTCAGGTTTTTGCGTGACCGGCTGGGCGAAGACGCCGCCAATCAAATCACTAAAAACTCTGACGAAGCTTCGGCTTCGCCAGAGTAACTTTCTTGCTCGACAACCATGAACAAAAGCCCCGCACCATTTCTTGTGCTGTTGATCGTTATAGCGGTTTCGCTTTCCGGTTTGGCGCAAATTCCGGCCACAGACAGTCGCCGTGAAATTCGCCATCTGGACCTGCCGTACTCGCTGCCAGAACACAAAACCAAAGAGGCGTGGTTGGCGCGCGCCGCCGAGTTGCGAAAGCAGATTCTGGTCAGCTCGGGTTTGTGGCCGATGCCGGAAAAACAACCAATCAAAGCGACGATTTTTGGCAAACTCGATCGCGGCGATCACACCATCGAAAAGGTGTTTTTTGAAAGTTATCCGGGCTTTTACGTCACGGGGAATCTTTATCGTCCGAAAACCGCGACTGGCAAATTGCCCGCCGTGTTGTGCCCGCATGGACATTGGGCTTACGGAAGATTGGAAAACCAGCCGCTGCATTCCGGCCCGGCTCGCGCGATCAGTTTTGCGCGGCAAGGTTATGTGGCGTTCGCTTATGACATGGTCGGGTATAACGATAGTGCGGCCATCACGCATCAATTCGCTAATCACAACTCAACCGGCGTTGAAGCCTTGTGGGGCGTCAACCTGCTGGGGCTTCAGCTTTGGAACAGCATTCGGGTGGTAGATTTTCTGCTTTCGCTGCCTGAAGTGGACGCCGAACGCATTGCCTGCACTGGCGAATCCGGCGGAGGCACTCAAACGTTTTTGCTGGCGGCGGTGGACGAACGCATCAAGCTGGCTGCGCCGGTCAATATGGTTTCGTTCATCATGCAGGGCGGCAGTTTGTGCGAAAACGCTCCGAACCTGCGAGTGGACACCAACAACGTGGAGCTTGCTGCGTTGATGGCTCCGCGACCGATGATGATGGTTTCGGCGACTGGTGATTGGACGAAGAACACAATGACTTCGGAGTTCCCAGCGGTGAAAAGCGTTTATCGTCTGTTCGGAGCCGAAGACAAACTCACTGCCATTCAAATTGACGCGGCGCACAATTACAACCAAGCCAGCCGCGAAGCCGTGTACGGCTGGTTCGCGCATTGGTTTTTGAATCGCGTCGAAACGACTCCGATCAAGGAACGCAGCGCAGGCATTCCTTCGATTCCTGACTTGCTCGTCTTTGCCAATCGTTCGCGGCCTGCCAACGAATTGAATGAACCAGGTTTGATTCGATCTTTGATCGAACAGCGCAAACGGCAGCTTCAATCGGCTTTGCCAAAAACCGCCGCCGAGCTTGAGCGTTTCAAGGAAACTTTCGGCGTGGCGTTTCGCTTTTCGTTGATGGCAGAATCGCCAAAACCCGAAACAGTCATCGCGTCAGCGCCGGAATCGCAAAAGAACGGCAATTCGACAACAATCAAATTGACGCTTTCGCGGCTCGGCAAAAACGACCGCGTTGAATTGACTTCGTTGCAATCGGCCAAACCGAACGGAAAGACAGTTTTGATTTTGGTTTCTGCCGAAGACGCCAACCGCCGCGAAGAGTTGACGGTTTCATTGTCCGCTGCCGGTTACAATGTCGCGACAATCACATTGCAGCCGCAGGCTCAAACCAGCGAACAGTCGAAAAAGTATCGTTACTTCACCACCTACAATCGCTCGGACGCGGCGAATCAAGTTCAGGATATTTTGACGGCGGTCGCTTACTTAAAAGGAAAAAACTCGAAGTTGAGCGTGGTGGCGATTGGCAAAGCTGGTGGATTGGCGCTGCTGGCAAGAGGGCTGACAGCTTTTGACCGCACGGTGGTTGATGCAGCACAACTTGATTCAGCAAACGATCAAGCCGTTTTGGCACAAATACCGATTCCGGGAATTCGTCGCGCCGGAGATTTTCAAACGGCAGTGACATTGGCTCCGCTGACGCCGATGCTGATTCACAATACTGGCGGCAAATTCCGCACAGATTCAATGACTGAAATTTATCGGCGGCTGGGACGCGCTGAAGACTTCAAAACTTCATCGTCAGAACTTGGCAAAAACGATTTGCTGAACTGGCTTTCATCAAACTGATTGGTACGCACGCGCTCTCGCGTGCAAAACAAAGGAAAAAAATGCCCGAAGGACGTAGCGAAATTTCAAACTCTCAAACGCTGGTCATTGATTTCAGCGACCTCACTTTTGAACCGGTCGAACAACAAAACGGAACGGCGACCGTCATCAAATTCAAACTGGAAAATCCCAGCATCGGTCCCGGCGATGTGCTGTTGGTGCTGGCTGGCGAAGACATTCAATTTCACGGCTTCATCGGCGGAATCGAAAACGGTTGGGCGATTGCTTCGGACAAAAATGGTTCCAGTCTGCCAGCCGGAATTCAGTAAATTTCAGGCCAAACGCCAATAAACAAAAAAAGCTGGAAGGGAAAATAAGACTTGTTTGCCTTCAACATTTTCCATTCCAGCATTTTTCTGCCTAACGCCAGCGGCTTATTCCCTGGCTCTGGCCGGAGCGGTTCCGTATTCAGGAATTCCGAACGAAACGGCATTGCCTTCGCTGAGCAGTCCGTGATCGGAGTAGTTGCGATAACTCGATTCGCCCGGAACCAACGCGCCTCCGGCTTCTTTCACAAACACCAGCTTGCCTATTTCCGGCGAATAATCCACTACCAGTAAATCGCCCATCGAAACCTGTCCGGTCGCAATCAGGTTCGACAGCGGATAAACCAGAAATCGTTCAATCGAACGTTTCAAATGGCGGGCGCCGTATTTGAAATCAATGCCTTCTTCGAGCAGGAATTTTTTGGCGGCATCGGTGCATCTGAACACGAACTTGTCGCTGGCTCCACGCATGATGCGATCCTGAACGGCGCGAAGTTCGATTTCCAGAATCTGTCGCAAATGCTCGTCCCGCAAACTGCGAAAGACGACGACTTTATCAATGCGGTTCATGAATTCCGGCGAAAATTTGCGCTTGGCGGCTTCGGAAGCAGTGCGATAAATTTTCTGGTCAACTTCGGCGTCAATCACGCCGGATTTAGGCGCAAAGCCGATGCCGCCGGAAATCATTTCGCTCATTTCGCGCGCGCCCAGATTGGAAGTCATCACGACAATCGAACGCGAAAAATCCACGCGGCGATTGTCGCCCAAAGTCAGCGTGGCTTTGTCCAAAATTCCCAGCAACAATTGCCACAGAGCATCGCTGGCTTTTTCGATTTCGTCGAAAAGCACCAACGACAGTTTCAAGGTTTCGGTATGTGAGCGATCCAGATTTTCCTGTGTCAGCAACGGAGCGGTTTCTCTGTGTCCCAAATATCCCGGCGGCGAGCCAATCAGTTTGGCGATTTCGTGGGAGTGTTGAAATTCGGCGCAATCAATTTTCGTCACCAACATCGGATCATCGAACAAAACTTCGGCAGCCGCTTCGACTACGCGAGTTTTGCCGGAACCCGTCGGCCCCAAAAACAATAACGTTCCAATCGGACGACCGGGATGAGCCAGCCCAGCTAAAAAGATTTGATACAAACCTGTGATTCGGCGCACAGCCCTGTCTTGTCCCACAATCAACTCTGTCAGCTTGTCTTCAAATTCCTGCGCCAGAGGGCTTTTCAGATCAGGATTCAGGTAATGTGGGCTGTGTGCCAGTTTTTGTCCGGTATTTGCCATTGCCTTTGTCTCCCTGTTGCGGCTTGAGCCGTAAATATGATGGCGATCGGGCGCCCTTAAATTATGTAATCTATTTCGTCGGTCGTCGCACTGCGATGACGGTTATCAAACGACTCGTTTCAAAATTTGTTTTCGATGATTCGGATTGATTGATTGTTACATATTCGAGTTCGCTGGTGATCTGCTCGCTTGAAAAAAAATCTCCTCTCCAAGTCCCATACAAAGCAAAATCGTTTAACTCTCAAAGGCTGGGGTGATTGTTCCTTGAACCGAGCCGCATCATACTCAAAGCCTCTATGCCTTGCAATCATCTGAAATGCTCAGCCGATAGGCCAATGCAATTGCCGTTTTTGTCCTCAGCAAGCCGCCCGAAATATAGAAAAGCCGAAAAGGTTGAATGCCCTTTTCGGCCTTCGGTTGATTGCAAATTGGATAAGCGATGGTTGAACAGTAATGGCTTTTCGCTTCCGTTGTCGCTCAGGATTATGGCGAAAACTCTAATTTGCTGAAAAAGTTTTTTGCCGCTGACTTACAAATCTTGTTTCAGCCAAAGAAGCCTTTCGGCCTAAAAATCCGAACCGGATACTACTCCATCCCAATTGGCATCTCCGCTGACAGGAGGTTTCTTTTTCTTTTTGCCAGCCTGAGTCTGTTGAGTCAGCAAAATATGTTCGCGCGTCTGGCCGCCTTTAATTTCTTCGGCATTTGCGGCAGTCAAATCTTCGATAAATTCCTGATTGTTTGCGTCTGTTTTGTTCATTGCTTTCATCTCCTTTCATCAAAACTTGAATGGGGCAGTTGAATTTCAATTCAACTGCCCCTCTCTTTTTGGCTCGCCTTAATACGGCCCCCGGAGCGGTAGCGATTGGATGCTTGCGGAAGCTCGCTCCACACGAGAAACCGGGGCGCTACCGCTCCCCGTTCCGTACCGGCTGAGCAATTACAAAACTTCTTTTGTTCGAGGTGGGCAACAAACTACACTTAAACCATAAAAAAGAGCGACAGCGAGTATCAATCGCCATCGCTCATTTGTAGTGATTATCCAACCAACAGATTGTTGCGAAATGTGTTAATCACACATCTTTGCCTGTGGTTGTAACTAAAATTCGATCTTCAATGCTCCTTGCAAGCTGCGGTTGTCAGTCAAAGTCGAGCGGATTTGGCCGGCGTTCGGATTGCCAATGTTCGCATTCGGGAATCCGAAAAATGGCGAATTGAACAGGTTGTACGCTTCGAAGCGGAACTGGAAGCGCAGCTTTTCAGTCAGGTTGAAGGCTTTAGCCAACGATCCGTCCACATTGAAATGCCCCGGCGAATACAAAGTTCCGCGCGAAGAACTGCCGCGAGTATTTGGCGCTGGTGCAACAAAATCATCTATGTTGAACCAGCGATCTGTTGTCGGATTGTCTAGCTTGCCGCTGCCAATGCGGTTCGGCCAGCTTGGCGCACCGTTGTTGACGCCGTTCTGCAAAAAGACCGTGAAAGGACGGCCGGTGGTTGCTGTAACAATGCCTGTGGTCTGCCATCCGCCCAACACCCACGCACCAATGCCACTGGTCAGCCATTTTTTGCCTTTGCCGAATGGCGACTCGTAAACACTGCTGAACACCATACGATGTTTCACGTCATACCCGGAAGGACCACGACCGGCTTTGACATCTGTGTAAGTTTGCGGGCCTCCTACAGCACCGCCGCCGCTGGCGGGGGAACCGCCGTAATCCAGCGACTTGCCAAAGGTGTAGCTCAACATGAAATTCGACCCACCGCTGAACCGTTTATTCGCTTTGACCAGCAAGCCGTTATAACTGGACGAATTGCGGTACTGTGCGATGTTGATGTTCGGGATATTGTTCAGAGGTTGAATCAATCGCCGCGAAGCGTTGGTTCCTGCGCCGGGTTGCACCTCATTGATGTTGAAAAACACTGGAATGTGGATGCCTCGGCTGCCTGCGTAACCGACTTCGAGCACGATGCTGTTGGTCAGCGCGCGTTCGATGTTCAGCCCGTAGCTTTGCGCGTAAGGCGTCAGATTCGAGAACTCGTGCCCGATGATGGTCGGCGTAGGCGTAACGGCATTCAAGGCCGCCGTCGTCGTCGGCTTGTTCAAAACCGGCGTTGGGAACGGGCGATTGAGTGTCGTCACTGTGGCAAAATTCGCAGGCGTGGTGTCGTGCTGGTAGGATTGCGAAACTGAGAGCGGAATGTTTTGTCCAAGCAAGTTTCCCGCCGCATACGGTTCAGGGAAATAGCTGATTCCGTATCCGCCGCGAAGCACAGTCTTGGCATTGCCGAAAATATCGTAGGCAAAGCCCAGCCGCGGCCCGAAGTTTTTGTAATGTGTTTCCTTGCCCGCCGAACGCGAATAACCTTCTTCGCCAGCGTAAATCAGCCGCTGTTTGGCGGGATCGTAATTGACGATCAGATCGCGGTTTTCGACGTCGGGCGTGTACACCTCGTACCGCAAACCGGCGTTGACGGTCAGGCGGCTTGTGACTTTAATGTCGTCCTGAATGAAGCCCGCGAACTCCTTGTTCGTCAGGTAGTAGTTTTCGTTCAAGAAGCCGCGTGAACCGGAAATAGTGTAGCCAAGCAAAAGCGTCGCCAGTCCCGTGCCGGTACCGCTGACCGCTGCCCCTGCTGAAAATGGCAAGCGCGTATATTCGTTGCCGACGTTCAGATTGCCGCGCGTGGTGGATTGCGTAAACGGCGATGGTTTGCGGATGACCATGTGATAGCCGAATTTCAGCGTCTGTTTATTGAGCGTGTAAAACAGGTTGCCGGTAAATTGGTAATGAGTCTGTTTCGGGTTGACCGGCAGGAAATTTGGGCCGCCGCTCAATCCGGTCAGTTCGTTGATGTTGATCGAGGGAATGCCCGAAGTGAACTGCGAAATGTTGATGCCCTGAATGCCGAGCGAAGTCGCCGCGTTGCGTCCGAAATCGGATTGTACAGTGACCGGATTTGTGCGCGCGAATCCGGCGCGCAGTTCCAACAGCAACGAAGGCGAAAACGTGTGCGTATGGTTCAACGCCAGGCCTTGAGTGCGAAGCGTCGTGTTTTGAATGCCAGCGACAAACGGACCGAGTTCAAATCTGCTGGCGGCAAAATCCGGCGTCGGCAAACAGCAATTTGCCTGCCCTTGCGGTGCGTCCAACCGGAAGTTTTCAAAGCTGTATCGCGCAAAGAATTTGTCACGTTCGCCAAAATTGTGATCGAAACGGAACGTGATGGCATTGCTGCCGACATCGCGGTTGACCACTGAAGTGTAGTTGTTCGTCAAACTGCTGTTTTGCGGCAGCGGATAAATGCTGGCGACGTTTAAGCCAACTTGATTGATACGCGCCGCCGGAATGATGTTGTTGATAAAAGCCGAACGCAAAATTTGCGGATTGGCCGCGCTAACAGCCGCCGCCGCGTTGAAGGCCGGATTGGCTCGCGTCGTCAGCGGATCGAACATCATTCCCGCGCGCGCCTGAATCGTCTGGCCTGCGGTGTTTGAAACCATCAACGGCGTCGTGAACGCTCCGCCGCAAGCGCCTGCTCCGCCAGCAGAGTTGGTGCAGAGGTTCGCACCCAGATATTCGCTGAAATCGCCCGTGCGCGCTCTGGCCGTCGGTACGCTGTTGACGAAAGTCGTTCCGCGAATTTCGCGCAAACCAGCGTAATCGAAAAAGAAAAAGCTCTTGTTTTTGCCGTCATAAAGCGACGGGCCGCCTTCGCCAAATCGCGGAAATTTCACAGGGCCGCTGACGTAACCGCCAAACTGGTTGCGGCGAAACGGCGGCTTTTTGGTCGGACGCGGATTTAGGAATTGATGCTGGAATGCGTCCAGCTTGTCGTTGCGAATGAATTCAAACAGCCCGCCGTGATAATCGTTCGAACCGGATTTGGTCGAAACCACAACGACGCCTGCACCGCGTCCGAATTCCGCCGAAAACGTGCCGGTCAGCGCCTTGAACTCGCGGACGGATTCGACCGTCGGTTGCACGATGACGGTGTTGAATGTGTATTCGTTGTTATCAATGCCATCCACCAGCCAGCCGTTCGAGTTGGCGTGATGGCCGAGCGAATTGAAGTTTGAAGAAGCGCGAGGATTGAAAGTCGAAGCGCCGGACAGATTTTCTCCCTGTTGCCCCGGCGTCACACCGGGAACCAGATAAACCAATTGCGCGAAGTTGCGTCCGTTAAGAGGCAATTCCTTGACTGAACGCTCCTCAATCACTGCGCCGATTTCAGAAGATTCGGTTCGCACCAACGTTGTCGAAGCAGCGATCTCAACAGTTTCCGTCACCGCGCCGATTTCCAGCGCGAAATCAATGCGCGCTTTCTGGTCAATCTGCACGACGACATTGCTGGTCAGGGCTTTTTTGAAGCCGGGCGCTTCGACGGACACACTGTACGTGCCCGGAATCAAAAACGGCGCTGTGTACGCCCCTTCGTCGTCTACCGTGTATGTTGTTGAATTGCTTTTGCCGATTTCTGTGATGGTGACTCGTGCGCCTTTGACGGCTGCGCCGGAGTTATCTCGAACCGTGCCGAGAATGCTTCCAGTCGTCACCTGTGCAGCGGCGATTGCCGTTAAAGCAATCAGCAGCGCGATTCCTACCGCAACTTTCAAAACTGTTCTCGCTGTTCTACTCATTTTGTATTTTCCTTCCGTTTGATCTTGCCATCTACGGACTGTTGGCTCCGCAAACGACCGTTCAGTTGATCCTTGTCCAATTCGGAGTTGGTTTACCCTCCCCCAAATTAGTTTGGTAGTAAGAAGAAATTGTTTCAGACTTAACGGGTATCAAGCGCTCCCGTAGAAAATGGAAGCGCCTAAAGTGATTGATTTGAACACCAGCAAAGCAAATTTTTTAATTAGTTTGATGTCTCGGAATGGATAACGGCTCTTTGTACCGCTTGAAGAAGATTCTGGCAAGTATTGGAACGTTACAAAACGTTTGCTAACATCACTCAGGAAATTTTCTTTGCAGCTAATTTACTTAAAATCATAATCTTATGACCGACTCACAGGCATTAAAAAATAACTCCGTCAGTGAAACTCAAAAACGCGATGCGCTTGAGGCGGCGCTGCACAGCAACACTTTTTCCAGAGCCGATCAGATCAAAAGCTTCTTGAAATATATCTGTGAAATGGAAATTGCCGGGCGCGGGCATGAATTGACGGAGTATTTGATCGGCGTCGAAGCATTGGGGCGTCCGAGCAATTATTCGCCAGGAGACGATTCGGCGGTGCGAAACCGTGCCTTCGCTTTAAGAAAAAAGCTTCAGGAGTTTTACGAACACGAATCCAGCGACGCACCTATTCGAATTGAACTGACCAAAGGTTCTTACTGCCCGCGTTTTGTCGAACATCTCTCCAATCAGAAACCAAACGGCAACGGCCTGTCCGTGCTGCAAACTAACGAACATAGCGGCCCATTGACTCCGCTCCTTTTTCAAATCGAATCAGCCTCGCTGGCTTCGCCTGAAACCGCTGTCGAACAAACTGCCACAAATCAAAAAAAGCCATGGAGATGGTTTGTGGCTGGCGTCATGCTGACTTCATTTTTGGCCAGTCTGATTTTTTTCCTGACGTTTAGAAAAACAGCAAACTTACAAGCCTCGTCATTACCGCCCATTGTCGCTGAAGCCTGGGGGCCAATTCTGACTTCTCAATCGGAAGTGCTGGTCAGTGTAGCCAATCCGCCATCACTTGTAGTTCACAAGAAAGAAAATTCTCTGAGCTATGATCCGAGTTCTTATTCAACCTCGAAGGACTTAGGTGATTGGGTAAAACAAAATTTTCCATTGGCCACCACAGACCAAGACCTGTTTTTATCAATCGTCACCAACAGCACCTACTGGGGCGACACGTTTGGCGCGATGACCGCATTGAAAATGCTGGTCGCGGCTGGCGCTCCCGTTCAAACCTTTCCGGAAAAGGTGATTTCCATTCCGACACTGCGGCGGAAAAATGTAATCCTGTTCGGCTCGCCAGAATACAGCCCCGCCATTGCCCATTACCTGGAAAAATGCCCGCTGACCGTCAACTACCTGCGCGCGGTCGTCAGCCGCGAAACAACAGAGGCCAATGCGATTAGTTATTCCATCAAGCGGGATCAAAAATTCCGAGCCACAGAAGTTTACGGATTGATTACCGTGCTGCCGAGCAAAAGCTCCACATACGATCAGCACCGCACAGTCATTTTTTCCGGCGTCATTTCGGCGGGCACTCAGGCAGCGGCTGAATTCTTTTCTTCACCGGAACATTTGCTGGAACTGCGAAAGCATTTGAAAAAAGAGGGTTACGACCAATTTCCTCCGGCCTACCAAGTCGTTGTCCGCGCCGAACCAGAAGAAAACATTCTGCTCAATTTCCGCTACGAAACTCACCGTGTACTCACTGGCGTGAACTTCAATTGAGAAGTTTACCGATAATGGCGTGGCACTCGCGCAGAAATGCCCGTGACGATTTCATAAGATTTCCCCATAACACCAAACTTTAACGTTAAACAGCTTTGTCCATCTGACACCGCTTTGCTACCATCCGATTCGCCACCCCGGCTCAAACACCATTGATTAAACTCAATTTTCAGGCGACCGAATTGCTCACTACAAGGCGGCCTGAAAATCAGTCTGAAAACTAGATAGTCATAATCACAAAACAGGAAAACCAATGAAAGCAATAACTCCCTCTCGCCAAGTGTTCGCCTCGATCTCTCGCCCTCGATCAAGTGAATCAAGAGTGCTGTTTCGCACAATTCTATTTGCAGCGATTACGCTCTTAAGCCTGTTAGCTGTATTTCGGTCTGAAAAAACAACTCACGGCCAGACTTCCTGCCAGGTAAATTGCAATGCTGTTGTCCCTGGCAATGCAGTGGCTGGTTCTCCTGTGTCATTTGCGGCAACATCAACAGCAACTGGTTGCTCTTCCGGCGCCAGCTACGAATGGAATTTTGGCGACGGAACTCCGCTAATCAGCGGGGCCAATGTAAATCACAGCTTCACCGCACCCGGAATTTACAACTGGCAATTGACCGCGCGCGCCGACAATGGGACGGCTGCGATTGAAACCATTGCCGGAGGTTATGGTGAAGGGACTTCGATTAAACAGTCCCCTCTGACAGTACCGATTGCTATTGCGCGCGATCCTATGGGGCGAGGTTTCTACGTTTTCGATCAAACAGAGGCGACTGGTTTGCTACGTTTCATCAACACCAGCCTGGCGTCTGTGACGTTGCTGGGCAAAACCATAGCGCCAGGCACAAGCCGCGTTTTGCTGGATGGCCGGACTTCCATCGGCTCAATCAACGCAATGGAAGCCAGAGCCGATAGCAATGTTCTCTTTGTTGCCGGAGATGTTTTGCACGCTCTGAACGTCTCTTCGATTCCGCAAACCGTATTTGGGTATTCGCTAGCCCCTGGTGAGGAGTTATTTCTGTCAGGTTCATTTCAACAATTGAGAAACCTGGTCGGAATCGCCATACATCAGCCAACCGGCGAAATTTACGTTTCAACTCCAAGCTTCGTTCACAAAGTCACCGGATTCGATCAATCCGTGATTGTGGCCGGCAACGGAGCATTGACCAAGTCCACAGACGCTTTTCCGAATACGCCAACTCCGGCGGTCAATGTGCCTTTACTGGCCTTGCGAGACCTGGCGTTCGATGCGGCAGGCAATCTGTTCATTTGTGACAGCGGGCATGCTCGCGTTGTTAAACTGAATGGCGCCGGGTTGTTGTCATTAGCCGCGCAGTTTTCTTTGCTGCCTTTCAACCAGTACCCGGCGGGTCTGGCAAGCATCAACGACTCGGTGTATGTGGCCAACGGCAACGATCAAACAATCTGGCGTTTGACTGGCGCCGGAGTAACCTCGCCGGTTTTAATCTCCGGAGCTTCCGGCGTTGGCTGCATTTACAATGGTGACAATTGTGGCGATGGCGGCACAATTGTCAGCTTGCGGTTTGGAATGGCCAGACTTTCTGCGCCAAATACTTTTGTCGGATTGGAATCCGATGCCAACGGATTGTTTGTTCTGGATCAAGGCAATGAAAAACGCGGACGGGTTCGCTACTTGAATGTGAGCGCGCAGCCAGTGACATTGGCCGGAACAGCCATTGCGAGCAACACCGGAGATACGATTGGCGGAATCGGCTTGAACTTGCCTTACGACGGAATTCTGGCGACGGCTTCGGCGTTGACGGATTTGTCTGGCGTGACAATTGATGCCAATGGAAATTTGTGGATAGCCGACACCTATCGCCACTCGATTCGATTCGTCAACCGAGGATCCAGTATTGTCACGTTGTTTGCCGGAGCTGCCGCAGAACAAACTGTCTTGCCGGGACGAATTGCCACCATCAACCGAAATGTTCCGCCCAATGCTGCGGACAACGTGACGGCCAACAAAGCCAGCTTCAACACTCCGCAAGGTTTGTTTGCCAATGCTCAAGGGGTTTTCGTTATTGATTCCAAAGGCGGTTCAATTCCAACCGGCAATTCATCGCCCAAGCAACGCGGCGGATTGTTACGGTTTATAAACACGAGCGCCGCGACAGTAACCTTTTTCAATGGTTCAGCCACACCCATTAGCGTAGCGCCCGGATTCATACGCACAATTGCCGGTGGCGGAACCAATTCCGATATAGGAAACGGCGGATTCGCGCTTAACGCTCGTTTTGTCGCGCCGACTGATTTGGCGGTCAACCCGACCACTGGCGATATTTTCATCACCGATGCTGGCAACAAAGCGGTTCGAAAGATCAACGGTTCAACCGGAGTGGTTTCCAGTTTGAGCCTGGCATCATCTTTTTATGCTGGAGTTGGAATGGACGCGAGCGGACGACTTTATCTGGCGGATTTCGGGCCATCGGTGCAGACAGATGCCGGGCGCGTTTTACGGGAAACCGCCGCCGGTAGCGGAGTGTTCGCTCAGATGAATTCCTCTCCCGTGCTTTCTCCGCGCGATGTGGCGGTTGATTCAGCAGGAAACGCTTATGTGACTCAAAGCAATTCCAGGGGCTTTCCCAACAACCTAAAACGCATTGTGAAGATTGCCCCCGACGGAACCGTAATGATTGTCGCTGGTGTAGGCTTCGGTTTTGAAGGGGATGACGGCTCAGCAACGAACGCCAGACTGGCGTTGACTCCACCTGACATTTATTCGCAATCCATACCAGTGCCAGTTCCGTCAACGGCAACAGCCAATATCGTTCTTGGAGCAAACGACGAAATCATCTTTGCCGATTCACTGAACCGCCGTGTTCGACGTATCGGCTCAGTTCCAACCACCTGCACAAAAAGCGGAACGATCATCGTCACCGGAAATTATCCGCAACCGGTCATCAGTCAGTTGTTTCCCAACACGACATTCGTTTCGCAACCTTTTTTGCTGACGCTTTCCGGCTCCGGCTTTACACCGGCTTCCGTTGTTCGTCTGGGCGCAAACTCGCTTACAACGAACTTTGTCAGCAGCAGTCAGTTGACAGCGCAAATTCCGGTCGAGTTTTTAACTGCTGTTGGAGTGGTTTCAATCTCCGTTATCAACCCATCGCCCGGCGGAGGAATCTCAAACTCTTTGCCCTTAGCCATCAGCGGCGATATGACCCCATCGTTAAGCGAGTTGATTCCAGATCAGGTGATGAGAGGCAATCCAGGATTCCGGCTTGAAATTTCCGGCTCGAATTTTCAACCGAGTTCCATCGTGCGCTTCAACAACCAAAACCGCTCAACAATTTTCGTCAACTCAACAACCTTGCAAGTGGATGTGACGGCCAGCGAAATCCAGCTTGCCGGTTCCATACCAGTATCAGTGTTTACACCTTCGACAGGCATAGAAATAACGAACGTGCTGCCATTACAGATCGTTTGCACGCCAAGCGTTGTCGTGCAAACTGACTTGCCGCCAGCAAGACTTGGCGAACCTTACAACCAAACGTTAACCGCTGTTGGCCTCAATCAACCTGTCTTTGAAACAGGCACTGTTGCGCCGGGACTTACCATTTCTTCATTAGGCGTAATTTCCGGCATCCCAACTACCACTGGAACGTTTACGTTTGTGGCCCGTGTCACCGGAGAATTCAATTGTCAGGCGGAAAGGCTTTACAGGCTGGTTGTCGCTTGTCCGCAAACTCAGTTATCGCCAACTTCTCCGATTTTGCCGCAAGCAACCATCGGCACTTTATACAGCCAATCGTTCGTTCTTAACGGCACGACTGTTCCTACAACTTTCGCTGTGACGTCAGGAGCTTTACCACCGGGATTGATGCTCTTGAACAACGGCATCCTGACCGGAACGCCGACCACGCCTGGCCAATTCAATTTTGGCATTCGAGCTTTGACTGTAGGCGGCTGCGGTTCCGAATCGCAGTATTCGTTGACCGTCGTTTGTTCACCGATCAACCTGAACATCACCAACCCGTTTTACGCTGTTAGAAACGTCACTATCAATAACGATATCCAAATTAACGGCGGTGTAGCGCCCTATCAATTCAGTTTGATCGGAGCCGATACTTCTTGGCTGATAGTCACAACACCTCTTTCCGGCCCTTCTTCCATTGTCGGAACTCCGCCCACTGTCGGGGTTTTCAATTTCACCTTGCGAGCCATTGACGCAATCGGATGCAGCGCAGAAAAACCATTTACGATCATCGTCGAAGAACTTAAGACTCGGCTGATCCCCCCACCTACTTGTATTGGCGAAGGGGCGGTCGTGACCGTGGAATTGAGCATCCCAGGCGTCTCAACCTTACCTTTATCAACAATTGACCTTTCGTCCGATCCGAAACCCAACCTGATTCCTCTCCCTAATTCCTGCATAGCGTCAACTGGCAATTGTCGCATTGATCGTGATTCAAATACCGTCCAATGGAATGGAACTCCCATTCCTAGTCAACGTGCGACGGTTCGTTACCAGGCTCAAGTCGTCAATGGAATTTTTCCCAACGTTCAGATGTGTGTCGAATCTTTCGCCAAATACATTTTCTTTTTTCCCGGACCGGGTAACGAGAATTTTTCCACAGCCTGCACAACCGCCATTTGTCCGCCGCCGGGGCCTGGCAACTCATTGAGCGCTTCCGTGTCACCAGACGATCAACGAGCCGGTTCAGTTTTGGTTTACAACATCTACACCTCCGGCAGCACTTCGGGTAACGCACAAAACACCCGGCTGTCATTGACCAACACACACACTCAACAATCAACCAACGTGCATCTGTTTTTCGTGGATGGAGCCAGTTGTTCGGTGGCCGACAGTTACGTCTGTTTGACCCCAAATCAAACCGCTTCATTTCTGGCAGTGGACTTCGATCCAGGCACCACCGGTTATTTGGTTGCCATTGCAGTGGACGCCAATGGTTGTCCGATGAACTTCAACTACCTGATCGGCGATGAGTACGTGAAGTTCGCCTCTGGTCACACTGCCAATTTAGGCGCTCAAGCTTTTTCGGCGCTGGCTGGCGGTTTATCAGGTTGTGATGGGAATTCGGTGACTGCGTCGTTGAACTTCGATGGAATCAGCTACAGTCGTTTGCCACGTGCGCTGGCGCTGTCAAACATCGGCAGCCGAGCGGATGGCAACGACACCATGCTGGTGGTAAACCGAATAAGCGGCAATTTGGGGACAGGCGCAAACACGTTGGGAACACTGTTCGGAATTTTTTACAACGACGCCGAAAACGCGCTGAGTTTTTCGATCACTGGTGGCTGCCAATTTCGCGCCAGTCTGACCAACAACCTGCCGCGTATCACGCCGCGCTTCGAACAATTCGTTCCGGCAGGTAGAACCGGTTGGCTGAGACTTTACAGCCAATCACCGACTGACATTGGCATCACCGGAGCGGTAATCAATTTCAACCCCAACTCTGCTACCAGCGCCGGAGCGTTCAATCAAGGCCACAACTTGCACGCTCTGACCTTGTCAGCAACGAACAGCTTTACGATCCCGGTTTTTCCGCCGAATTGTTAAGCAGGAATGTATTGGCGCGGAACTCTGGCAGAAATGCCTGTGACGATTTCATAAGAGATCGTGCCGATTTGTTCGGCCAGGTCTTCGGCGACGATTTTCAAGTTGTCTTGTTTTCCAAGCAGCGTGGCTTCATCGCCAAGCTGAACTCCTGAAACGTCGGTCACATCCACCATCGTCAAATCCATGCTGACGCGACCAACAATCGGCGCGAACTGGCCGCGAACGATGACTCGGCCTTTGTTCGAGAGCGTACGGCGAAACCCGTCGGCATAACCTACCGGTAAAGTAGCGATACGGCTTTCCCGTTTGGTCGTGAACGAACAGCCGTATCCAAGCGAAGTTCCGGCGGGAACGGTTTTCAGCATCACGATGCGCGATTTCAACGCCATCACCGGGTGCAACGGCGGAGCCGTCAACCTGGGCGAAAGCACGTCGCGCGTCAGTCCGTACATTGCCGCGCCGGCACGAGCCAGATTTCCGTGAGAATTCGGAAACGCATGCAGTCCGGCGCTGTTGGCCGCCTGTCGCCAAGTTGGTTGAAAGCCAAGTTCGCGCAACATCACAACAGATTCTTCAAAGCGGCGAATCTGCGATTCGGTGTAATCGGTTTCGATTCCATCGGCGTCTGCGAAATGAGTCATGACGCCATCAAGTTTCAGATGATCGAACTGCTTCAACGCGCGGGCAAACTCAATCAGGTTGGAAAAAGGAACTCCCAACCTCCCCATTCCTGTGTCCACTTTCAAATGGAAATTGACGATTCGCCCGGCTTCGGTGGCACGCGCGTTCAACTCTTCGGCCAAATCCATTCGGAACAACGCCGGAGTCAGTTCGTGCGCCAGAATCAATTCGCCCTGAGTTCGCCAAAATCCTCCGAGACAAAACACAGGTCGTTTGATGCCAGCCTGACGCAATTCAACTGCTTCTTCGACCAACGCCACGCCGAACCAATCAGCGCCGGCTTCTGCCAAAGCACGCGCGCACTCAACCGCTCCGTGTCCGTAGGCATTCGCTTTAACAACGGCTATCAATTGAGCGTTTCCGGTCAATTGGCGTTTCAGTGTTCGATAATTTTCGATCAACGCGGAAAGAGAAATTTCCGCCCAGGTTGGACGATGTAGTGGGAATTGCGACATGAAACTTTATTCCATCGCTTCACGCGACAGATCATGGAATCGTGTTAGCGCCTTGCGAAAGACCAGTTCGACGTTGCCAATCGGGCCGTTGCGCTGTTTGCCGACGATGATTTCGGCGATGTTCTGCCTTTCCGTTTCCGGCTTGTAGACCTCTTCGCGGTAAATGAACATCACCACGTCCGCGTCCTGTTCAATGCTACCGCTTTCGCGAAGGTCAGAAAGTTGTGGCCGATGATCGGTTCTAGTTTCGGTTGCGCGTGAAAGCTGGGACAGTGCAATTAATGGGACTTCGAGTTCTTTGGCCAGAATCTTCAGTTCGCGCGAAATCTGCGAGACTTCCTGTTGGCGAGATTCCGAGCGTCCTGATTTGCCGCTCATCAATTGCAGGTAATCAATAATCAGCAGATCAAGCCGCTTCTGTTCGTTCTTCAACCGTCGAGCTTTGGCGCGAACTTCCAGCGTGGTGATGCCGGGCGTGTCATCCAGAAAAATATCGGCTTGGGACAATTCACCAACAGCCAGAGCCAATTTCCGCCAGTCGTCTTTGTTGAGCATGCCGCTTCGCAAACGATGCGCGTCCACTTGCGCCTGAGAACACATCAGACGCTGAACCAATTGCTCCTTGCTCATTTCCAATGAGAAAACGCCGACGACGGCTTTTTGACGCCCTTCGTGAACTCGCCCGGATGAGTCCTGACCCAGTGCAGCATTTTGCGCGATGTTTAAACTGAACGCGGTTTTTCCCATGCTCGGACGAGCCGCGACGATAATCAGGTCGCCGCGTTGCAAGCCCGAAGTCATGTAATCCAGATCGGTAAATCCGGTGGCGATGCCGGTAACCACTTCCTGGCGCGCGGCGACTTCTTCGATGGTGTGGAGTTGTTTTTCGGCGACATCTCCGATGTGAGCGAAACCTTGTTTGATGCGGTCTTCTGCAATAGACAGGATCAGACGCTCGGCCCTATCCAGAATATCTTCCGGCAAGTCTTCGTCGTCAAAAGCCATTTGCATGATCTGATTACCTGCGCCAACCAACCGGCGCAGCATGCCCTTGCCTTTGACAATTTTGACGTAACTTTCGATGTTGGAAAATCGCGGCACGCCGTCAAACAACGAGGCGATGTAAGCCGGGCCGCCAACCTGATCGAGTTCTCCGGCACGACGCAGCTCTTCCTGCAAGGTCAATGGGTCAATCCCCTGCCCCTCTTCGTACAGCTTCAGCATTTTTTCAAAGATGCGGCGGTGCGAAGGCAAAAAGAAATCTTCCGGCTTCAGATGCTCGGCGGCCTGATTAATGGTGACATTATCGAGCAGGATCACGCCCAGGATCATTCGCTCAGCATCCACATTGCTGGGCAGCGATTTTTCTAAAGTGAAATCTCCACCTGAACCGTTACCGGCCATATTCTGTGTCCTCAGTTATGAAGAGCCTTGAAGAGTCTTGAAAGGTCTTGGAAAGTCTGTAGAAGTCCGGGCAAGTCTGAAAAGTCTGCCTTTTTCTGATTTGCCCGGACTTTCCTTACTGCACATCGCTGTTGGGCGGCGCGAGTTGAAATGAACTTTCCGATTCGATGTGCGACACGCCTTTAACCCGGCGCAGCTTATTCAACGCCTCATCGTCAATCGAACCGGAGATCACACCAATGGATTTCATCTCGTGCTCGACTTTCAGCCCGGCTTTGCGACAACGCGCGACGACGTCGGCAAAACGGCTCAGATGATCGTCTGCGACAGAAACATTAACCTTGCTCATCTGTCTTACCTCACAGGTGATTTAGGGAGCCTGAACCAATCCCATGCCGACATCGCGCGAAGGCAAATTCAATCGTTTGGCGTGTGCAATCAAGGTCGCCCACAGCGCGAAACCTCTCAACGCAGGGTCGGATTGTGCAAACAACGCGGCGATTCCCGCGACGTGCGGCGTGGCCATGCTGGTTCCGCTCAATTCCCGATAAAGTTTGTTACGTGGAACCGAAGAACGAACATCCACTCCCGGCCCGGCGATGTCCACACCGCCGCCATCAGGGTTGATGCCTCCGCAGGAGAACGAAGCGATCCGCAGTTTTTTATCAATCGCCGCCACTGCCAAAATCGAAGGGCAATTGGCTGGGTGACCAACCGGAGCAATTCGACCAGGGCGCTCGCTTTCATTGCCGGCAGCGGCGACGATCAACGAACCGACACCCAAGGCGCGCTTGGCGACGTTTTCATAAATCTGCGAATACCCTTCGCCAGGTAAAACCTCAGCACCGAGCGACATCGAAATCACGACACAACCATTGGTAATCGCCCAATCAATGCCCGCCAGAATTCCTCCATCCGCGCCGCTGCCGCGATTGCTGAGCACCTTACCGGCAAAGATTTCGGCTTCGTAAGCAACGCCGTAACGAGGCAATTTCTTTGGCTTCAACGATCCGCAAGCGGTTCCGATGCAATGCGTTCCGTGTCCGTTTCCATCCTGCACTGTTTCGTTGGCAATAAACGATTGAGAAGTGATCTTGCGACCGGCGAAATCCGGATGCCCTAAATCCAGACCGGTATCGAGCACAGCGACTTTGATGCCTTTGCCGGTAAACTGTGACACGCTCGCATTCGTCAATTGCAATCCCCAAGTCAGTTTTGACTGATTGATGCTTGCGGCGGCTGAAACCTCTTCTTTGGTGATTCCAAGCATTTGGTCAGTCAGGTGATTGACCCCATCACGATAACCACGCAGGTATTCGGTTGCCGCATCGCCGATAGCGTGAACCACTCGTTCAGGTTCCATGGCCAGAATTGGATTGTCCGCGTTGATGGCGAAACTCAACGCTTCGGTCTGTTCAGGCGGAGCGTCAACAACTGCCACATTCAGCGATTCAAAAAGCATCGCCTGGGCGCCGCCCAACGTTTCCATGTTCACAGCGCCTTTTTTGAAATCGGAACTGCTGGCGACTTTGACGCCTGCGACATTCTTCAAAGCCTCGATGTTGGTTTTGACGGAGCCTTCGCGCATCAACACCAAATAGCGCCCTGTGGTTTCAGTCGTCTGTTGCTGTGCCGGCGAATGATTCGACGCGCCTGCTGTTGGTGAAGCATTGCTTTTCTTTTTCGATTTGTCTTTGGCCATTGTGGATTCTCCTTGTGATTCGTTGCTGAGAAGGTTGATTTTGCCACTGGCGGGGAGTTGCCGGTGAACAAACAGAATTAGCGGATTGAAGTTGAAAACCAGTGCGGAGGCGCTGCACCGGCATAGTTATAGGCGGAAATTTCAGTGATTCAAATAGCTACAGGGACGCATTTGATTGCGTCCCTGTTTATCAAAAGTACGTTGATGCAAAACCGTCGCGCAGTGCTTATGCAACAGCTTCTTCTTCGTTTTTGACGACGACTTTGACGTTGGTCGTAACTTCACGGTGAAGTTTGACGGCAACTTCGTAATCGCCCGGTTCTTTAATCGGGTCTTTAAGTTGGATTTTGCGGCGGTCAATTTCGAAGCCCTTGGCGGCAAAAGCTTCGGCAATATCCATGGATGTAACCGAACCGTAAAGCATCCCGTGCTCGCCGACCTTGCGGGCAAACGCAAGCGTGAGTTCCTTGACCAGTTCAGCTTGTTGAGTAGCGGCATCGCGTTCCGTCGCTTCTTTCTTCAACAGCGCACGACGTTGCAATTCGATTTGTTTGACATTGCCCGGCGTAGCCTGAATGGCGAATCCGCGCGGCAACAAATAGTTCCGACCATATCCTGGCCGAACCTTGACAACATCTCCGCGCGCGCCGAGATGTTCCACATCTTCTTTGAGCAAAAGTTCCATCATTGGCATAGCGTCAACTCCTCTCCGGTTGTCAGTTATCGGTTGTCGGTTGCCGGTTAAATTTTTAGGCTATAACCAGCCACCAATCACCAATCCCGACGACCGACAATTAGTATTTCGTGTAAGGCAGCAACGCGATGTTGCGTGCGCGTTTGATCGCCTCAGTCAATTTGCGTTGTTGCCAGGCGCTGACGCCCGTCAGGCGGCGCGGCAGAATTTTGCCGTTTTCGGCAATGAATGACTGCAAAAGCTTGGTGTCTTTGTAGTCAATGTAATCAATGCGCTCTGACGTCAACCGCGAAACACGGCGGCGACGCGACGGACGGGAACTTCGCCCCGTTCTGCTATTTCTTTCTCTCTCTTCGTTTTCCATTTCAGCCATAACAATTCTCCCAATCGTAAGCGGCATACATTCGAAATGCCGTATTTTCAAATTCGCGGCTCCCATTCAAACCGGGAGCGAAACGTCGTCGCGGATTATGAACCCAGATCGTCGTCAAAAACGTCGTCGTCGTCATTTTCGACAGGAGTTAAAGCGACAACCGCTCTGCGTTTCGCTTTCACTTTTGCGGCGCGTTTCAGGTCTTCGTCGGTACGCACGGACATGTATCGAATGACCGAATCGTTGACGCGCAAACGACGCTCAGCTTCAGCAATTTCCTGGCCGGTTCCTTCGATATGAACCAGCGTGTAAATGCCTTCGTCGAATTTATCAATGCGATAAGCGAGTTTGCGGCGGCCCCAAGGTTCGACCTTGACGATCTTGCCTCCGCGATCAGTGACGGCGTGTTCGATTTGGGAAGTGAGTTTGGTTATATCTTCTTCGGTGCTGTTTGGCGAAGATATGAACACCAGTTCGTAGGTTCTCAATTCAATCCTCCTTGTGGATGAAATAGCCTGCCAGCTCAAAGCCGACAAGCAAGGAGAGACGAAAGTATGAATTATGAACGAAGAACGATGAATCTAGTTTTCGCCGATTCATCATTCAGCCTTCATCATTCAGCTTTCGCCCGTTAGTTGTATTTCGACATCGCTTCCGCGATGCCTTTTGTCAAAATAGCTTCTACTGCATCTGCCGCCAGCGTCACTATTTCAGCCAGCGCCTGACGATCTTTTTTCGGGAATTCGGAAAGAACGAACTCCGCAGCGTCTCCAATCGGGTGATCCGGAGCAATGCCCAATCGTAATCGCGGAAACTCCTGTGTTCCGAGCTTGGCAATCACAGATTTCAACCCGTTTTGGCCGCCTGCACTGCCTTTCAGTCGAAGTCGCAGTTTGCCGAACGGCATTGCCAGATCGTCGCTAATCAGCAGAATTTTTGAAAGATCAGTGACTTCGTGCTTTTGCTTCAAAGCCGCGACTGAAACTCCGCTCAAATTCATGAACGTTTGCGGCTTGGCGATGACAGCTTGTTCATCACCGACGGAAATTTTCGCAGTCAGCGCCTGACATTCGGGAGTGCGAATTTCGCGCCCGTCTCTGCGTGCCAGTTCATCAATCACCAGGAATCCGCAATTGTGGCGCGTAAATTCGTATTTCGCACCGGGATTGCCTAGGCCAACGATCAACCACATAAAGCCGCAGATTGCCGTGACTAACCGGCATTCCAAAATTACTTTTTGTCTTCCTCGCCTTTACCCTTCTTGATGACTTCAGGTTCGGCGGCTCCGGCTTCAGCAGTTTCTTCCGCCTTCGGAGAAACAACAGTCGCCAAAACTTTTTCAGGGTCGTCCAACAATTCGATCTCATCGCCCAGCTTCAAATCCTTGACGCTCAAGTGAGCGCCGAGTCCGAGGTTGGTGACATCAACTTCGATGACTGACGGAATATCTGTCGGCAAACAGCGAATTTCGAGCGTATGAGTAGGAACATCCAGAATGCCACCGAAATTTCTGACTCCGTCGGCTTCGCCGACAATTTTGATCTGCACATCGAATTTGGCTTTTTCGGTCAACGAAATCCGCATCAGGTCGGCGTGAACCAAAAAGCCTTTGATCGGATCAATCTGCACATCGGCAATCTTGACCGGAGTTGCAGCGCCTTCGACATCGAGTGTGAAAATGACATTCCGTCCGTGATGGCGGATCAGCGAAGCAAATTCGCGTTTGGCAACCGTCGCGCTGGTGGCCTCGTGACCTCCGCCGTACACAGTGACAGGAACCAGATTGGCGGCTCGCAACCGGCGCGAAGCGTTTTTGCCCCGCTCTGTGCGATTTGATGCAGACAATGAAATGCTGTTATCGAAGCTCATAACTCTCCTTCAGATGAGTTCAAATCTCAAAAAACTAGATGAATAACCGGCTGACCGAACTTTCTTCGTGAATGGACTTGATCGCTTCGGCCAGCAACGGCGCAATGCTCAGGTATTCAAACCTGGACGGCGCGCACTCTTCTTTGGGCGGCATTGAATTGGTAGTAATCACCTTTTCGAGCGGCGAACTGCAAATGCGCTCGATGGCGTTGCCGGAAAGAACTGCGTGAACACAACTTGTCAAAATTTTCTGCGCGCCTTTTTTGTGCAATGCCTCAGCGACTTTCGTCAGCGTTCCGGCGGTATCCACCATATCGTCAACGATCAAGGCGTTGCGGCCTTCGACATTGCCGACCACGTGCATCACTTCCGCTTCGGAATGACCGGGCTGCGATTTGTCCCGACGCTTGTCAACGATGGCGAAATCGGCGTTCAGGCGTTTTGCGTAAGCTCTGGCGCGCTCGGCTCCACCGGGATCGGGTGCGACAACCACCAAATCTTCAATCGGGTTGCTGTCGAAATAATCAATCATCACCGGAGCCGCAAACAGGTGATCTACCGGAATGTCAAAAAAGCCTTGAATCTGCGGCGCGTGCAGATCAACTGCCAGGACTCGATTCGCTCCGGCTGTGGTAATCAGATTGGCCACCAGCCGAGCCGAAATCGGAATTCGCGGCCTGTCTTTTTTGTCGCCGCGAGCATAACCGTAATAAGGAATTACCGCCGTAATGCGATCCGCCGATGAACGCCGGAAAGCGTCAATCATAATCAGCAATTCCATCAGGTGCGAATCAACCGGCGGGCAGGTAGATTGCACGATGAAAACATCTCCGCCGCGTACATTTTCCAGAATCTGGAAGTTGAATTCTCCGTCAGGAAAGCGTGTTGTGTTGGCTCGACCCAGTCCGATTCCCAAATACTGGCAAATTTCTTCAGCCAGTGAGCGGTGGGCGTTGCCCGAAAAGATTTGAAGGCTTTTCACGGCTCTCTATAAATAACGATGAGTGCTGAGAACCGACAGAGTGATTGATTTTGATCGTCACTCGTTAGCTCAATCCTCAGCACTCATCATTGCATTTGTGGCTGGGGAGGTAGGGATCGAACCTACGAATGGCGGCTCCAAAGGCCGCTGCCTTACCACTTGGCGACTCCCCAACAAGCTTAATAATTGCGATCTTGAAAATTACGAATTGAGTCGCGCAAGAAATCCTTGCGAGAACTCCCACGATGCCTGCATCGGATTTTCGCCAGCGAACGGCGAGCTTCTGAACAACCTGGCTCAAGCCTGAACCTTCGCGAACGCTTGTCTGTAAAACGCTTGATACTCATCACGGCCCAGCGTGCGTGCCGGAGCGCACCACCAGCCGTTTTGACTCAATTCGCGTTGCGCGCTGTCGCGCGCGTTATCGCTGTCAAAGATCGCAAAAATCGTCGAGCCACTCCCCGACATCAAAACCCCATTCGCGCCTGCCCGATGTAACTTCTGTTTGATCTCGCCGAGCAGCCCGTGACGGGCCAGAACCGGAATTTCCAGATCATTTTTCAGCCTGATTTGCTCGTCTTGGAGTGTTGTGGCCGCGTAGGCGACCTCGAAAGAAGTCGGCATCTTATGGATGGCACTAGGGTTTGTCAACTCAGGCGGCAAAGCTCCGTAAACTTCTCGCGTCGGGACTAAAATGCCAGCATTTACCAGCAGCAAATTGTCGGTTTTGATGTCGGCCAGAGCGTAAATTTCATCTCCGCGCCCGACGCCCAGACAAGTTCCCCCGACGAAAAAAAACGGAACATCGGCTCCAAGCTTCGCGCCAAGCTCGAACAAGTCGCGGGGCGCAAGATTCACCTGCCAAAGTTTCTGCAACGCAAGCAACGTCACCGCGGCATTTCCGCTGCCCCCGCCCAAGCCGGCAGCCGTAGGAATTCGTTTCGTGATTGTCACGCGAACTCCGGTCGTAACACCAGAGAATTCTGCCAAAAGCGTCGCCGCTCGATGTACCAGATTGGTTTCGTCGCAAGGCACATCAGGATGATCGCAAACGATTTCAATTCCCTGCTCTAAAGTTTCAAAGACCAATTCATCGGCGACACTGACCGTTTGCAACAGCGTCCGCAATTCGTGGTAGCCATCCGGGCGCTTGCCCAGAATTTCCAGCGTCCAGTTGATTTTGGCGAAAGAAGGAAGGGTCAATTTCATCTTGATTCAAGGCTTCGCGCCTTTGCTTCCTAGCGTCTTTGCGTTAGCTCTTTGGTTTTGCGTAAGCCCTTTATCGCCCTGCTTTCAGCTTCACCTTCAGCCGAGCGATTTCATCGGCTTCCAGCGAAAGCTCCAAAGCTTTTTCCCAGTTCCGCCGAGCTTCTGCCATACGGCCAATTTTTTGTAGCACATCGCCCAAATGTTCGCGGGTGGTAGCACTGCGTGGCGAATAAGTCAGAGCCTTTTCCAGAATCTCGCGGGCTTTTTCAGGATTGCCGAGTTTGAAATGCGCCCATCCCAAACTATCCAGAAAGCTGCCGTTGATGGGTTCGATGGTGATGGCCTGTTCGATCAACTTCAGAGCTTCGGCATAACGGTTGGTGCGTTCCAACAGAAAGTATCCTAGATTGTTCATCGCCGTTGCATTATCAGGATGTTGTTTCAGCAAATCGCGCAGCCCTTTTTCAGCAAGGTCAAACTGCCCTGCTTTTTCCAGAGTCGAACTCAACTGAATTGAGCCTTCGGGGTCTTCCGGATTCAGCCTGATGGATTTACGAGTCGCCTCATCGGCTTCTTTGAGCTTGCCGTGTTGTAAGTAAACACCGCCCAGCAACAAATAAATTCCGGCGTCTTCAGGATCGTCTTCGGCGTGCCCTTTCATCATATCGCGCAGCAGGTCGGCGCTCTCATTTACGCGGTTCAGATCGCTGAGGATTAAAGCTTCAGTGAATTTCAGCGAACGGTCGTCCTGATAACGGCGAGCCGCAGCGCGCGTCAATTCCAAAGCTTCACGATTCTTCCCATCTTCGCGCAAGCCTTCGATGGTCATCAATTCGACAATCGGGTTGTGTTCATCAACCAACCGCCGCGTACGAGCAAGCAAAGCTTGAATCTTTGACTGGCTGCCCAACCGGCGAAACACTTTTGTCAGACGATGAACAACTTCGTTGAACAGCGGCGTGTTGGCCGGAGTCAAAACGGTTTTGCCGGTGTAATGTTCAAAGGCTTGTTCGTATTGCGTGATGGCATCTTCGTTACGACCAAGCTCTTCGTGCGTTTGCGCCAATTCCAACATCAAATCGGTTCTAGGCTCGGATTCGACTTTGGTCAGGGCGGTTTTCAGCGTTTCGACGGCGGCAATGCGCTGCCCGGCTCTGCGCTGAGCAATGGCCAACAACCCGTAAGCGTTCAAGTTTGCAGGTTCCAGCTTGACGTATTCACGCATGCGCTCAGTGGCTTCGACATATCGCCCTGCGCGAACCAGCGCCGAACCGTATCCAAGCAACAACCCGGAACTGTTGGCCGTTTTGAACAACTGGCCGAGAGTTCGTACCTCTTCGTCGCTGGTTCCGGCAACGCGCAATATGCCGATCAAATTGCGACCATAATCGTTGTCGTCCGGGTTCATTTCATAAGCGCGGCGAGCAGCACTGATCGCTTCACGATTTTTCCCCTGGCTCAGGTAAAGCTGCGAAAGCTGGTAGTAAGCGCGATCAGGCGACAGTTCCGCGTTCGACAGGGACTGAAAGAAAAACTGCTCTGTAGGCACAGGAGCGCCAGCCCATTTTTCCAACGCTTGAATCTGTTTTTCGATCTGGTTTCGTTGCGAATACAACTCGGCAAGAAACGCCCAGGCTTCGGCGTTTTTCGGATCAAGTTCGGCTACTTTTTCATAAGCAACGATTGCCCGTTCAACCGAAATTGTGCGTGGATTGTTCTCACTTTTGACGCTGAAAATCCTCAATCGCGCCAGCAACAAATGCCCGCTAACGCCCGCAGGATCGAGTCGAACCGCTTCCAGAGCTTCTCGCTCGGCTTGAATGTGTTGGGAAAGGTAGAAGAAATAAAGCTCGCCAAGATCAACGTGAGGTTCGGCGGCGGTCGGATCAAGCTGGATGGTTTCCTGCAAAGCGCGAATGGATTCTTCCAGCAATTGACGGCTGCGAGTTCGCTGAGCTTCGCCTTTTAGCCGCTGCGCTTCGAAGTATTTGAAGTGAGCTTCCTGCCGGCGCTTCGATGCCGCCACATCCACCTGTGAAAAAGCCGCCGGTTGAGCCAGCACTGTCAGCCCACAGCCAAACGCAACCACCAAACTCAACATCAACCTGGCAATCGTTTTCGTCAAAACATCTCCTCAACCTGCCTCAAAAGTGAACTCATCTGGCGGTTTGAGCAGCAGCATTGGTTTTCAAATTCGCGCTATGTGCGACGGCTCGTTCCCATTCGCCACGACGCGGAAAGTTGTAAGCCAGCAAAAACAAACCGACGACGCTCAACCGCCAACTGTACTGAGAATCTCCGGTCAGAAAGTAAAGAATCAGCCCGGCAATCGCGGCAATTTCCGCCAACACGCATATCACCAGAGTCACCATAAACAAATGCTGCAAAATCGCCTGAACTCCGCGCTGAATGGCCGGGCCGATCATCATGTTGGACAACAAAATTCGACGTAACACGACGACCACCAATCCCAAGACAATCGCGGCGGAATAAACCGGTTGCTGCCAGCTTTCGCTACCGGGCGTAATTTCCTTCGGCGTTAAAATCCTGGCCAACAGCATGTAAACCATTACCGAAATGCAAAACCCCATCACGATGACCACAGCGGTCTTGTAACGATGAGCGAGTGCTTTTTGATTTTCGACTGAAAGATATTCCATAAGCGTGGACGTCAGTTCTCCTGATTATTCAGATGGAGTTTTGAGAGCGCCGTTTTCGACGACCAGATCGTCTTTCGTGTTTTTCTTACCATCGGGGCCGGCGGAACTCAGGCGATAGCTCAACGAAGAGCCTCGATAGTCAAACTCTTTTCCCCACAGGTCGAAACGCGGAGCCGACGACAAATAACGCGGCGAAAGAAAATCCAGCAGTTCGGCGATTTCGTCGGTCGTGGCAAACTGGCCGCGCTCTTTTTGATAAGCCGCCAGCCCATCAACAAGCTGCATCATCAACGCCGTGGTTCGCCGAGCCTTTTCGCGCTTGATGGCTTCTTCGATCAATTCAAACGATTCCCACTGCCGGTCGCCCAATCGGACTTCGGCAATTCGCCACCCATCTTTTTCTTTTTTGACGCGGAAAGCGGTCTCAATCTGGGCTTCGACAATTGCGCCACCGTTGCCGATTCCGGCTTCGACTTTTTTGATCTGAACTTGATCTTTGGACAAGTTGGCTCCGGCCAGATGTTGCAACAAATCACGCGCCTGTTTGGCGCTGAGCACATCGGCTGCCGAACCGGCAAACCAAACGCCGCCCAAAAACAACATCCCGATTGCCGTCAGCAACACAAACTTACTAACCTGAAAATTTGATTTCATAAGCGCCCCGATTCAAGAAAGTTATTGAGGTTCGATTCGCGGCGGATGGTAGCAGATGCTGACGACGAATCGCCAGCTTAAGGTTTGTTCGGAAACACTGGCTGCGTCCAGGCCATCTTTCCATTCGATTCGATGACACGAGCGCGGACATACGTTTCGTCGCCTTTGAATGCGTAAATCGCCGGGTTCGTCGTCACTTCTTTCAGCACTTTGCCGCCCTGGCCAATAAACTGCACGGCGTATTTCACCGTTGGCTGTTCAGCGATGTTGAGAACGATTTCTTTTTTGCTCGCCTGATAATCGCGCAAAGTGACTCCGGTCGAAGCATAAAAGTTTCCGCTCTCCAACGCCTGCAAAATTTCAGTCGCGCCGAGTTTCTCGGCTCTGACCATCACCCAACCGAATCCGGGTCGTGCTTTGGTTCTATCTTCAGGTGCTTTGAACACGTGAGCATCATCAACAGCAATTCCATATTGCACCATCCCGCTGGAAAGAATGTCGTCCCACATCGCTTCAAGCCCCGGCAAACCTCCGCCGCCAAGGTTATTGACCGTTGGGTGGCCGTTGTAAATCTCGAACAGGCGCAGATTCTTGATGCGCTTCAGATCGTCGGCGGTGATTGACCAGTTGAAGTTGGGATGATTGACGTGCGGCACGCCTTCGACACGGCGAATGGCGTTGACGTTGTTTTGAATTGTCGCCACCACACTGTCGCCGCCTGCGGGTTTGACCAGTTCGCGTGGATTCAACCCATTGATGTGAATGTCTTTCTTCTCAAACTTGTCAGTGACTTCTTCGCCGGGGATCAGCAGAAACTTTTCCTTCGCGCCAAAGACGGAATTCAACCCGCTGGTTTCGGTCAGAAAGTTGTGATCGGACAAAACCAGAAAGTTGTATTTGTGCTCTCGATACCAGCGGACAACTTCGTCGGGAGTCGAATCGCCATCGCTGTTGACGGTGTGAGTATGCGTATTGCCTTTGTACCAGTTGAGCTTCTTTTCCTGAGCGAAGAAGCTTGACCAAGCTCCAACAAGAATCGCAACCGTTGCGAAAGTAAGTGCAACGAACGCGCGAGGTGAAAGCATAAGATGAATCCTCCTATTGATTCGCCCATTCCGGGCCGTTGAAACGGCGGCGTTCGCGCAAGCCGTACCACGCCGCCAGCACAATCGTCACCACCAAAATCGCTTTCCAGGTGCGGGCGTCTGCCAGACACAAAACAACGCACAGAAAGATGACCCACAAAATCGCCACGACATTCAGTGCGCGGCTGTAAGCACCCAAATGCCAGGGGCCGCGTTCCAGCTTCGACCCGCTGCGCCAATGCAGCCAAACCGGCAAGATGTAAGAGATGTACAAGCCAATTGTGCTGATGGCCGTGACAACCGCATACGCTCCGCTGTAAACCGCCGCCAGAAATGCCGCGATTGCACAAAGCCAGATCGCCGGAGCCGGAGTCAGGTGCTTCGTGCCGACGTGTCGCCAGACTTTTGAAACCGGCATGCCTTCATCGCGGGCAAAGGCGTAAATCACGCGCGAAGACCACGTCACCGCAGACAATCCGCAAAACCACATGGCCATTGCCGCCAGAGCCGAAAACGCCGTGCCCGCTCTTTCGCCAAGCGCGCCAACCAAAATCGTCACGACTTCGGGCGGATTGCCCAGCACTGACGGAATATCTTTGATCGAAAGCGTCAAGGCAATCAGCAGCAGATAACCAACGACCGAAGAAACAACCACGGCCAAAACCATTCCCCACGGAGCGCGGCGGCGCGGGTCAACAGTTTCTTCGGAAACGCTGGCCGAAGCGTCGTAGCCTGTGAACGTCCACATCGCTTGCAACAATCCGATGACAAACGCCCACGAATACGACCAACCTTCGGTGTTGCTGGTGATGCGCGCAAAGAAAAAACTAGCCGGTTGTTTCGGCGCAAACAGCAACAAAGCTCCAACAATGACGATCACTCCGATGATGTGAACCGTGACGCTGAAATCGTTGAGCCACGAAACCAGCCGAATGCCAAAATGATTGATCAGCGCGTGTGACAGCAGAATCGCGCCGTAAACCGCCAGCAAATTGTTCGTCGTGGCTTCCAGTCCAAGCAGCGGAGTGACAAACGTCGCACAGCCGTAATCAATTCCGGCAATGGCGGCGATTTGACCGATGATGTTGAACCACGCCGTGAACCATCCCCATCCTTTGCCGCCCAGCTTGCAAGACCAGTGATACATCGCGCCCGAAGTCGGTAACGCACTCGCCAGTTCCGCCATGCTGCAAACCACGGCCAGCGTAAACAGTGTGACCAACGGCCAGCCCAAAGACATTTGCGCCGGGCCACCCATCTTCAAACCGTGACCGTAAAGCGTTACTGCCCCAGTCAGAATGGAAATGATTGAAAAAGAAATGGCGAAGTTGGAAAAGCCGCCCATCGTGCGGAACAGTTCCTGGGCGTAACCGAGTTTGCCTAGCTCCTGTGCGTCTTCTTTTGCGTCGTGGTGGGAGTGAGAAGTCATTAGATGAAGGATCGAAAAGAACTGGTACGGAACCGAGAGCGGTAGCGACCGGGCGGTTGTTGAAGCTTATGTCTCACAAGTCCACCCAGTCGCTACCGCTCCTGGTTCCGTACCGTTTGTCAGGTTTAGAAACTCAGTCGCATGGAAACTTGTCCTGTGCGGCTACCGCCCAGTTCGGCGCTACGCGCGCTGGTGATGCGCCCGAAGGCCGTGCTGATGACGTTCATTTGCGGGTCGGCCAGATTAACTCGGTTCTCGACGTTGGTGAACGACGCGCCCGCCTCCAGTTTGATCCGTTCGGTCAGGTAAAACGCTTTCGTTACGCCGAGCGAAAGATTGATCGTGCCGGGACCGGTGATGATGCCAACGCCCGCGTTGCCGAAACGTCCGATGGGTGCAGCGTCGCGCGCCGGATTGATGCCGATGCGACATTGTCCCGCCACGCGCGTCGTCAATCCGGGACAGACAAAAGCATTCACGTCGAACCACTGGTCTTGGGTTTTGTTCGAGATGTTGCCGTTGCCGATGCGATCCGGGTGCTGATTGCGCGACAGGCCAGAACCGCTTCCCGAAGGATCAACCACATTGCTGCCCAAAAACGGCGTTAGGAACGGGCCGGTTTGAGCCAGGAAAATAGCGCTCATTTGCCAACCACCGATGACAGCATTCGCCGCCGGATGAATGTCTTTTGCGAACTGACGGCCTTTACCGAACGGCAATTCATAAACCACCGTCGAAATCGAACGATGACGCCGCGTGGCGTAATCGTCGCCGTATTCGGCTTGCCGGTTGTAAAGGTCAGCCGCACGTCCGCCGCCGGTTTCGCCCACGAATCCGGTCGCGTTCGGTCCCAGATTGTCGGCCAAGCTCTTCGCCCAGGTGTAGGTTGAATTGAATGTCAGTCCGTTTGAGAAACGCCGATTCGCTTCCACTTGCATGGCGTTGTAATACGCCGTAGCTCCTGCCGTGCGCGTGAAGATGATGCCCCAATTAGGGAACGGGCGGTCGCTCAAGGGGCGATTGATGGCGAATTGCGTCGAGTTCGTCATTTGATTCAGGTCGGGCGCCCAGGCCAGTTGCGTTGTCTTCATGCCGATGTACGAGACACGCACTCCCAAACCGAAACCCACGTAACGATCAACCGACAGATTCCATTGCAGCGAATATGGGTCTTTGTAATTGATGTCGTTGGCCGTGCGGAACGAAGCCGTTCCCAATTGCCCGGCGTTGATGCCGGTTCCGCCGGACTGAATGGCGGGCCATTGATACAGCGGGCGGCCTTGCTGGCTCAGGTTGGTGAATTCGCGCACGTCGGACTGCAAGGTTCCGGTCAGCGAGAAGTAAATGCTGCCGAGCAGCGTGCCGTTGTAAGCGCCAACGCCGCCACGCACTACGGTTTTGTCGTCGCCGAACGGACGGAAAGCAAAACCGACACGCGGCAAGAAACGGTTTTTCGGCACGGTTCGCAAACTTTCAGGAAGTCCTGCCTCTTCCGCCGAAAGCACGGGCGTGCAAGCCGCGCCGTTGGCCGCCGGAGCTGGGCAGGCGTTGAAGGTTCGCAAAAAGCCCGGGGCGAGCAGGTTTTGTTTGCCGGTCGGATAAACCACGCGCCCGGTGCGCGACACGCTCGGATCGAAGTTGCCGATGTTGCCGCCCGCGTCGGTATAACCAGGGTGGTATTCGTAACGCAGCCCGAATTCCAGCGTCAGTTTCTGGCTGACGCGGAAACTGTCCTGGCCAAAAAAATGGTAGTGCGTGGTGCGCCCGTCGTTGTCCTGCTGAATGATGGCGTAAGACGTGCGAATCGGAATGCCCAGCAGAAAGTCGCCAAAATCATTCCCGGAAAAGGTGTTGTTGAAACTGGAATTGCCATAATTGTCCGCGCCGATGAACCCCAGCGGCGAAACGGCGCGAATCCAGCGCACGTCAAAACCATATTTCGTCGTGTGGCGGCCTTTCGTCCAGGTCAGATTGTTATTGAACTGGTAAGTACGCGATTGAGAAGCGCCGTCAGCACGGTTGCGATTCAAATCAGTAATGTCGCCTGAAAAATCAATGTTCGGCAAACCATTGAACGGAAAGTTTGGCCCGATGCCCGTGAAACCCAGCTTGTTGGTGAATTCGCGCCCGTCGAACGGGAAGGCCGTGCCACTGTCGTTGAGCGTCAGGCCGAAACGAGCTTCATTCAGCAAACTCGGCGTCAGAGTGTAGTTATGCGACGCTACCAGAATCTTGTAACGGTCAAAAGCCGTGTTCGATGGCAAGGACAGGTTGTTAGGGCTGTCTTGCGATACGTCTTTCCACGTCCAGCGACTGAAAACCGATTGTTTGCTGGTTAGATTGTGATCAATGCGAATGTCGTATTGATCGGAATTGATGCTGCTGGAACTGTTGCGAATGTAATTCGCCACGCGAAACCGGTCGGGGTCGCTCACGTTGGGCAGCGGATAAAGCGTCAGAATCGCTTTGGAAATTGCGCTGATGCGATTGTCGGGAATGCGATTGTTGGCAAACGCCTGACCGGTCAGCGGATCGCGCACGGTGACATTGGTCAGCGCGCTGAAATCGCCGTTTCGCATGGCTTGAGTCGGCACGGTATTTTGAATTGTCGTGCCGCGCGGGAATCGCAAGCCTTCATAAGTGCCAAAGAAGAAAGTCTTGTCTTTGCCGTCATACAACCACGGAATGCGAACCGGGCCGCTGCCGCTGAAGCCAAAATCGTTACTGATCTTTTGCGGTTTGGTCAGCGCGCCGTAAACCTTGGCGTCCAACGCGCGGTTCTGGTGGAACCAGAACAAGGTGGCGCGATATTCGTTCGTGCCGCTTTTTGAAATCGTCGTCACATCGCCAACCTGACCGTATTCCGCCGCGTTACCAACGCCTTGCACTTTGATTTCGGCGATGGATTCCGCCGAAGGAAATGCGTTGCGCAACGGCGAATTGCCTGTGACGTTGGTGGTCGAAATGCCATCAAGCGAAAATTGCGATTGCGAAGGCAGAGCACCTTGAATCGAAAACGCTCCACCGTTGTCGGACTGTACGCCGGGCAGCGCGGCAATCAAGGCGTACGGGCTGGTGCTGCCGCCCGCGCCGCGATAGTTGGCGGGCAGATTGAGAATCTTTTGCGATTCAAACGCTGAAGAAATGGTCTGCGTTTCGGTAGCAATTGCTCCGGCGTTGGCGGTGATGTTCACCTGAGCCGTCACTTGACCAGTGTTCAGCGTGGCGTCAACTCGCAGAGTTTGCCTTGCCGCCAGAGAGACCTCAGTGGTTGTAAAGGCTTGAAATCCTGACGCCGTAACTTCGATTTTGTAGCGTCCAGGTTTGCTATTGACGGCTTCGTAATCGCCGTTGGAATTGGCAAGAACCGTTCGGACGGTGTTTTCATCAACATTGGTAATTTTGACCGTCGCGTTGGGAATCAAGCTGCCAGAAGAATCCTTGACGGTTCCCAGCAATGTGCCAAATGTAGATTGAGCCATTGCCACAAAACTCATCAGCAACAGGCTTGCAAGCAAAAAAATGAAATTACGGAAGGTTGGTTTCCGATAAAGCATAACTTCCTCCTCGAAGTCATAGAACATTGAAAACTGATGGATTGACTACTTCTGAAAGACGCGGAGTCGCGTTTCAGAATCGGCCTGCTGGCGGAATATTTTTACTGCTTTGATATGTGAATGACGATGGTTGGCATTATGTTTTGAGCAGCAGTATTGTCAAGTTACGCTTCAGTAAAATTGGTTTATGAGAAACGGCAACGCTGTGGTAAAACAAGGCTTCGATTACCGCCCCGCGTCCGCCCTGACAACTCGAACTGAACTGATTCGTAACAACATCTTCATCACCAAACCTCCAACGATCATGCGAAACAAATTTAATTGCTCCGTTGCTCTCGCGTTGACTTGCCTCCTGGCTTTTCAGACGTTTTCCATCTCTTCGGTTTTCGGACAGTCGCAAACTTCGACCGCCACGTTGCCGACGACTTCGCCGTCTGCGGTTGGGATGTCGCCGACTCAGTTGTTCAACATTGACACCATCGTCGAAGCCGAAATCGCCAAAAAACAATTGCCGGGTGCGGTTGTGCTGGTCGGGCGACAAGGCAAAATCGTCTGGCGACGCGCTTATGGCAATCGGGCGTTGGAGCCGCAAATTGAAGCGATGACTACGGACACGATTTTCGATCTGGCTTCGCTGACCAAAATCGTAGCCACGGCAACTTCGGTGATGATTTTGGTCGAACGCGGCTTGGTGCGATTGGGCGATCCTGTCTCCCGCTACATTCCTGAGTTCGCCGAAAACGGCAAACGCGCCATCACCGTTGAGCATTTGCTGATTCATCGTTCGGGTTTGATCGCCGACAACGACATACGCGATTACGAACAAGGCCCGGAAAAAGCGATTGAAAACATTTGGCGACTGGCTCCGCTGAACGAAGCCGGATCGAAGATGATTTACTCCGACGTGAATTTCATCGTGCTGGCGGAGTTGGTTAAACGAGTCAGCGGCAAACCGATTGACCAGTTCGCGCGCGAAAACATCTTCGAACCGTTAGGAATGAAAGACACCAGCTTCAATCCGCTGGAACGACTGAGCGCGACGTTGAAGCCGCGCATCGCTCCGACTGAACAGCGTGGCGGCGCGGATCAAAATCGCACTCGTGAAGGCGCAGCAAAAGAAGGCGCAACCAATCAGCCTGAACATTGGATGCGCGGCGAAGTCCACGATCCGCGCTCTTATCTGCTGGGCGGAGTCGCCGGTCACGCCGGACTGTTTTCTTCAGCGGACGATCTGGCGATTTACTGCCAGATGATTTTGAACGGCGGCGAATATCAAGGTCGTCGGATTTTGAGTCCGATGGGAATTCAGCGAATGACCGAACCTCGCCCTTCGGCAGGCAACGGCAGCGATGGAAATTCGCGCGGACTTGGCTGGGACGTGTATTCAGGCTTTTCGGCCAATCGAGGCGATCTCTTTCCGATTGGCAGCTTCGGCCACACCGGATTCACCGGCACAGGTTTGTGGCTTGATCCGGCGAGCGAAACCTTTGTTGTCTTCCTTAGCAACCGCGTGCATCCGAAACTCGATTCTAAAAAGCCTGCCGATGTTGGCAGCTTGCGAGGGCGAGTGGCATCGTTGGTTGCCTCTTCAATTGTTGCGCCTCCATTCGCTGGAAAGTCGAACCCATTCGAGCGGTTGGATTTTGGCCCCGGTCTACAGACACCGCCAAGAGTTAAGTTTTCTGACCTCGCACGCGAAGCTCAGACGCTCAACGGAATTGACGTGCTCAAGCGCGATGGCTTTGCCTTACTCAAAGGCAAACGAGTCGGCCTTATCACCAACCACACAGGCCGAGACCGCGACGGCAATCCGACGATTGATGTGTTGTTCAAAGCGCCCGACGTGAAGCTTGTTGCGCTGTTTTCGCCGGAACATGGAATTCGCGGCGCGCTGGATCAAGAGAAGATCACCAACTCGACGGACGAAAAGACTGGCTTGCCGGTGTTTAGCCTTTACGGCGAAACGCGAAAGCCGACGGCGGAAATGCTCAAAGACATTGACGTGCTGGTCTTCGACATTCAGGACATCGGCGCGCGGTTTTATACCTACATTTCGACGATGGGCTTGGCGCTGGAAGAAGCCGCCAAAAACGGCAAGACCTTTGTCGTGCTCGACCGCATCAATCCAATCAATGGAACCGATGTCGAAGGCCCGCTTGCCGACGGCGACAAACTGTCGTTCATAGCGCATCACCAAATTCCCGTTCGGCACGGAATGACCGTCGGCGAATTGGCGCAACTCTTCAACAAAGAGCGCAACATTAACGCCGATCTGCAAATCGTTCGCGCCGAAGACTGGAAACGGAGTCAATGGTTCGACGAAACCGGACTGACCTGGGTCAATCCTTCGCCGAATATGCGAAGCCTGACTCAAGCGACGCTTTATCCCGGAGTGTGTTTGCTGGAACCGACGAACGTTTCCGTAGGTCGTGGAACCGACACACCGTTTGAATTGGTTGGCGCTCCGTGGATGGACGGGCGCAAACTGGCCGAAGCTTTGAACGCCGCCAACCTGCCCGGCGTGCGATTTGTGCCAGTGCGTTTCACGCCGAAAGCGAGCGTTCACAAAGATGCCGAATGCAGTGGCGTGAACATCATCATCACCGACCGCAGCCGTTTTGACTCTGTGTTGATGGGAGTGGAAATGGCTGTGCAGTTGAAAAAACTCTTTGGCAAAGACTTTGCCGTTGATCGTTTCAACCGGTTGCTGGTGAGTCAGAAAATTTACGACGCATTTCGATCAGGTTCGGACGCGCGCGCGCTTCGGCAACTGTGGGATGCCGACTTGGAAGGCTTCAAAGCGATTCGACGGCGTTATTTGCTCTATTGAAATTTTGCGAGGTGGTGATGAGCGGAGCCGGTGACAAAAAACCTTACGACACGGCTTTCAAAGATTTAGCCGATCAAGACCCAGTGGCGCTGTTGCGATTGGTTGGGGCTTTGCCCGAAGGCGCAACCGTCAAACCGTTGCCACGCGAAATGACTGCTCCGGCGTTGTTCGCCGATCAGCCATACGAAGTGATCAGCGCGACAGAACACTTTGTGGCACATTTGGAAGCGCAGACATATTACGCCGACGATGTGCCTGCGCGCGTGGCGAAATACCAGGCGATCATCTGGATCAACACGGGCTTGCCGGTGCGAACGTATGTGTTGGTGTTATCGCCAAACAGAATGCCTGCCGAAGTCCCAACGGAATTCACGGTCAACGCAGACGGATTGACGCTGACGGCCCGTTTTCACGTCGTCAAACTTTGGGAGATTGACGCGCAATGGGCTTTGGCGATGAACAGTGAAAGCCTGTTGCCATTCGTTTCGTTGATGAAAGGTGGGCAGGACGAATTCAAACAAAGCACACAAGGCTTGGCGCGAGTTCAGGATCAAATGCGAAAACTGGAACTGGCGCTGCATTTCTTTGTTCTGGGAAGTCTGCGGTATCCTGCCGCCGACGTTCTTCACATGATTGAGAGGTACGGTATGTTTCCACTAGAGAAGTTCAAAGACACACCTGGTTATCAGTTCATTTTGGCTCAAGGGCTTGAGAAAGGACGCGAACGAGGACTTCAAGAAGGGCTTCAAGAAGGACTTCAAGAAGGTCGCCATTCGTTGGAAAAGGTCTTGCTGGCACAAATTAAAAAGCAATTTCCTGGCATTGACCTGAAAGCTGACCTTGACCTGATTGGCGACCTGCACCAGTTGGAGCAACTCTTTTTTGATTTGGATCGAATCACTGACGCCGAAGAATTGCGCTCCAGAGTAAAAGAACTGGCAACAAAGAACTAACTGACAAAACACAGATGAGACGAGCCGCATCCATCATAGCTGCTTATTTGATTTTGTTGCTGACCGCCCTGCTCCCGGCGCAGAAAACCGCTGCGCCTACACCGACTCTGCCGCCTCCGCAGCGGGTTGAGACGGGAATGGCCAAAGCCGCAACTCCGCAGCCGATTCCCCCCAACGAAGTTCGCGCGTTGTGGGTCGTTCGCCACACCATGTCTTCGCCGCAAGCCGTCAAGGAAATGGTCACGCGCGCCAAAGTCAACGGCTTTACCGACCTGATTGTGCAAGTGCGCGGGCGCGGTGATGCTTATTACAACTCTCGCGTCGAACCTCGTGCTGATGAATTGGCTGGGCAACCAACCGAGTTCGATCCGCTGGCGTTGACGCTGGACGAAGCGCATCGCATAGGCATTCGCGTTCACGCCTGGATCAACATTTACGTTGTCGCCGACATCGAGAAGCTTCCGCAAACGAACGCGCACCTGATCTACCAGCATCCTGAATGGCTGATGATTCCGCGTGAAATTGCCAAAGAGCTTTTCCCTGTTGATCCGAAATCACCGGATTACCTGAATCGTCTGATCGAATTCACGCGCAACAATCGCACCGAACTCGAAGGCTTGTACACGTCTCCGGCTCATCCCGAAGTCAAAGAAAGCCTGATCAAAATCTGGCTGGACATAGCCGAACGCTACGAAGTGGACGGTCTGCATTTCGATTATGTGCGTTACCCGAATACCAATTTCGATTACAGCCGCTCGGCGCTCGAACATTTCCGCAGCGAAGTGGAAAAGAATCTCAATGAAGAACAACGCGCTGAACTGGCCAGGCAATCCGACCTTGACCCGATGGCTTATGCCGCCAACTTCCCCGACCTGTTTGCCGATTTTCAGCGGCGGCAAGTCACGGATTTAGTCGAGCGCGTTTACAAAGGCGTCAAAGCCGTCAAACCGCACGCCATCGTTTCCGCCGCAGTCTTCGCCAACACGGAAGATGCCGCTCGATCAAAATT
Source organism: uncultured Acidobacteriota bacterium (assembly GCA_902825875.1). Classification (GTDB taxonomy): domain Bacteria; phylum Acidobacteriota; class Blastocatellia; order RBC074; family RBC074; genus RBC074. Next base: position 46,881 of record CADECP010000001.1, on the reverse strand, counting down.
TCAGGATTGGCGGCAATGGATGCGGCTGGGATGGTTGGATGTCGCCTGTCCGATGTCATACACGCCCGACACCGAAGCTTTCCGTCGTCAGATAAATAACGCCGTCAAACTGGCTTCGGGCAAACAGATTTGGGCAGGCATCGGCGGTTACAAACAAACTGCTGAAAGTTCCATCGAAAAGATCAAAGCGGCGCGCGAGCTTGGCGCACAAGGCTTCGCGCTGTTTTCGTATGACAGTTCAGTCAAGGCTTCGCCGGAATTCAACCCGCAGTCGGATTATCTGGAACGCCTGCGCGAAGCCTGGTTGCCGTCAATGCCAAGGCTGTTGTCGCAATAATCACTCTTTCGCTTGCTCATCGCCTCATCAAGCATCAAAATTGCGACAGCTTTGCTGGGATTCACATTCACTACCGACGGCTGAGGGATTCAATCTCAGTCCACGCAATTTAATCCGTAAAACCAAACCTCGCAGGAGCAATCTAACCTGCCACCTAAACCCGAACACAGGAGGTGCTTATGTTCTCCAAACGCTTACCTATCGCTTTTGCATTGCTCGCACTGGTGATGACGTTCAGTCTGACGGCGATGGCTCAGACCGTCACCGGCACTTTGAGCGGGACCGTCACCGATTCTGCCGGAGCGGTTGTGCCTGACATCGAAGTCACGGCGAAAAACAATGAAACCGGTTTTGTTCGTTCGTCCAAAACGAACGGCGAAGGTTACTTCACTATCCCGTTTCTGCCGCTGGGCAGTTACAACGTCATAGTCGAAGCCAAAGGCTTCAAAAAAGTGACCAAGACCGATCTGGTCATCGAACTCAACAAAACTACTGTTTCCAATTTCAAGCTGGAAGTTTCAGCCGTTGACGCAGCCGTGCAAATCACCGGCGAAACTCCGCAGATTGAAACGACCACCGGCGAGTTGAAACATTCGCTGGACACCAAACGCATTGAAGACACTCCGCTGGCCGGACGAAATTTCATTTCACTGGTTGAGCAGATTCCCGGATTCCAAATCGCTTCGTTCGGCGGCGACGCCAGCAGCGGCCAGAACAATCCGACCAATTCCAGCGGTTCGTTTGCGGCGTTCAGCGGATTGGGCAGTCGTTCGACGACGTTTCAAGTGGACGGGGTCAGCAACAACGACGCTTCAGAAAATCAGAACCGGCAAGGTGTCAACATCAGCACGATCAAAGAGCTTCAAGTTCTGACCAACGCTTTTTCAGCGGAATTTGGCGGAGGCGGCGCTGCTGTGTTGGTTCAAACCAAAAACGGCACGAACAATTTTCACGGCGACGCTTATGATTTCATTCAAAACGATATTTTCAACGCCAACGGCTTTTTCCGAAATGCGGCGGGCAATTCGTCAACTACCGGTCAGCAGTTGCAACCTCGTCCGGCGGTTCGCCGACAAAATTACGGCGGCACGTTGGGCGGGCCGATTTGGCTGCCACAGAAATTCTTTGGTCCTGCGGCTTTTGACGGACGCGACCGGCTGCATTTCTTTGTCAGCGTAGATCGTTTGTTCAACAAGACTGACAACAGCTATACGCGCGTGATTTTCCTGCCCGGCGAAGAACCCAAACCTTGCCCAATTGGCCCGAACGGTCAGGCCATCACTGCTCGCCCCGGTGATCCGCTGCGAAATTTCTGCGTTGATCCGACGACACATCCAAACATCGGGCGCGACCTGGATTTCATGCGAAAAGTCATCAGCCTGTACCGTACGCCGGAACTGCAAGGCATCGCACCGAACAATCCTCAAGCCTGCGCTGACTTAATTTCCAGCGGGCGCGAAAACCGCTGCGTGACGTTGGGCATCACCACCCGCCAACCGCGCGGAGATTATTCCGGTCGTCTGGATTTCAAAGCCACAACCAAAGACACGTTGTGGTTGCGCTATCAATACAGCCGCCAGCGCGACAACACCGGTCGCTTCATTTTGGGCGACACATTCGGAGCGCGTAACGACCGCCAATACAATCTGGGCGTGACGGAAACTCACGTCTGGTCGTCGCGTCAGGTCAGCGAATTCCGATTCAGCTACGGCAACCGTGCCACGCTGCAAGATGTCAGCGACGGCAACGACATTCCGGTCATTCGATTTTCAACCAACCTTTGCACAGGCAGCGGCGTGGGAGCTTGCGGAGGCATCATCGGCACTTCGACCAACGTCCCAATCAATCGCCGCCAACGCGACAAACAGTTCGTTTACAACCACACGCTGACTTTTGCACGCCATACGCTGAAAGCCGGAATTGACCATCGCATCAACGCGCTGGATGACGAAACCGGCGACCGCGCTCGCGGATTCTGGACGTTTGGCACAAACGATTCGCTGGCTTCGATCCGCGCCCGCACAGGGTTCACCAGCTTTGAAAACTTCATGCGCGGATTCATCACCGCCTACCAAAAAGGTTTCGGCAATCCGAAAGCCGAAAACCGTTTCGGCGAAACGAACCTGTATTTTCAAGAAGACCTGCGGCTGAAACGCAACTTCACGTTGAATCTGGGCGTGCGTTACGAATACGTCAAAGCTCCGAATGAAATCGCTAATCGGTTTGAATACGGCTTTGGCGATGACAAAAACAACTTCCAACCGCGCATTGGTTTCGCTTATTCGCCGTCGTTTGAAAGCGGTGTGCTGCACTGGCTGACCGGCAACGAAGGCCGTTTCGTCCTTCGCGGCGGATACGGCATCAATCACAGCCGCATCTTCCAGTCGGTCTTTTCGCAAAACCAGTTGAGCATTCGCACGCAGCCGCCGAACGGTTTTGCCAACGTCTTCAGCGGCCAATGTGTTAATGAAATTTCTGATCCTACGTGTGGATTCGTCTTCACGCCGGGAGTTGCTTCGCGGACGACGACTTTCACGGCCAACAGCGCGCAAAACACAGGAGCCGTGCGCGACATCGGCGGACGTTTGAACACCATCTTGCTGGTGCCGAACAAAAAACTGGGAGCGCCTTACACTCAGCAGTGGAATCTGACGGCGGAACGGCAATTACCGAAAAACTTCGCCATCCAGGTTGGTTACGCTGGCAATCGCGGCATTGGCTTGCCGTGGTTTGACAGCAACAACGACTCGATCTTCCCGTTCGTTTCGCCGTCGTTGCTGGTAGATGTCGGCGGCGGTAATTTCAAACCGGTAGTTTTTGACCGCGCTTGCACCAGCACGGCTGACCCGATCTGTTTGAATGCGGCCAATCCCAACGATACTCAAATCGGCCCGCTGCGAAGCTTTTCCGCTTTGACCAGCACGACGGCAACGCTGGCGCAAAAAGGCATCGTCATCGTGGACGGAGTTCCGCACGGCTACATCTCGCTGAACACACCGCGCCTCAATGAACGCCGCCCTGATCCGACGCTCAGCCGTTTCGTCAATTTGCAAAACTTCGGCTGGAGCTATTACCACGCCGGAACCGTCAAAGTGACCAAACGCTATTCCGGCGGTTTGTCGTTCAATGCGTTTTATACCTTCAGCAAAACGATGGACACCGGCTCCGAAGCGACCTTTACGGTTGTTGACACCAACGCTCCGGCCAGCAAAAAAGGCGGCGCGGCGGCCAGTCTTCGCGGCTTTAGCGCCTTCCACGCGGCTCATCGGTTTGTCGCTGGCTATTCGTACGAATTGCCGATCATGCGCGACCAGCGAGGTTTTCTTGGTCGCGTAGTTGGCGGATGGAACGTCAGCGGAACGACGACGTTCCAATCCGGCAATCCGTTCAGCGTCACGCTGGGTTATGACGCCAACGGTGACGGACTTGGCGGCGAGCGTCCGCGGATTGCTGATCTAAGCTTGCTCGGCACTTCGGTAGACGATGGTCGTCGCAATGCCCAAGGCGTCCAAATGTCAACGCTGCAATTGCCGGGAAGGGCTTTTATACCGGCTCAAGCTGCGACCATCGGCCAGGCCGACCGAATCTACCTTCCCGGTGGAGGCTTGGACGGACAGCTTGGACGAAACACCTTCTTTTTGCAGGGGCTGAACCACACGGATATGTCCATGTTCAAAACCTTCCGAATTCACGAAGGCGTTAAGCTGATTGTCCGAATGGAGTTTTACAACCTCTTCAATCGAGTGACGTTCGGCGCTCCGACTCGCAGCATCCTGAGTGGCAACACTCTTGGCACGATTACGACCGAACGCAACGTATCGAGCTTCGTAAACTCAGGCCGTCTGGACGGCAGCAGCGGACGACAAGGCCAACTGGCACTTCGGCTGGTTTTCTAAACCGTCGAAAGCGAGTTGAAACAATTGAGGGCGCGAACTCCTTTTCGAGTTCGCGCCCTCTTTTTGCTGCGGCTTATCGGACAAGCTTCAAGCTATTTCTTTTTGGCGGTCTTCTTGGCGACTTTTTTAGCCGGAGCTTTCTTCACAGCTTTTTTCGCCGGTTTGCCTGCCGCTTTCTTCACAGCTTTCTTGGCTGCTTTCGCCGGAGCTTTCTTCACAGCTTTTTTCGTCGCTGGCTTGGCCGCCTTCTTCGCCGGCTTGCTGGCAGCTTTCTTCACTGCTTTCTTTGCCGCCTTAACCGGCTTGGCTGATTTCACTCCCACCCGAACAGGCTTTTTAGCCAACTTACCAGCCGATTTTTTTTTCGAGGCGGCGCTCGTTGAGCCGCCACCTGAAGTCGAAGTTGATTTTGCGCTGTCTTCCTCTATCGCTTCCTGCCCTCGCAACAGAGCAAAAGAAGCCGCTGCGCTGGATTGTGGAGAAACGGCAGATGCTACTGAAAAACTACTGAACGAAGCGGCGACGCCTAAAACCGTTTTGGCGCGTTCGTAATACTTTTGCCTGCTCGCCAAACCATTCACCCCACCGTTGATTCGCCGGGTGATGGCTGTGAAATCCGGAATATCAGCCAGTTCGTTTAGCCCGTTCATCTTCCAAAACTGCCCGGCGGTTTCAAATCCAATCTGAGTCGTCGAAGCGAGATCGGGATTGCCTTCCAGATCAACGTTCAGCAGTTGACCGTACTTTCTGTAATTGAATCGTCCGGTGATTTGAATCGGCCCGCGTCCTTTATACCGTTTTCCATCGCCGGGTTGAGTATTGCCCAATCTTTTCGCCAAATCGCTGGGCGGTTCGTACCGTTTTTGCGCCGATGTCGGCCCCCAAATCTCTTCAAAGAATTTCAGTTCGCCGGATTCGTGTGCGATTTGCGCCAGAAACGCGGCTTGTCGCATTGGCGAATTGATGTCGAACATATCCAGGGCGTGGTTCAAAAACGGCAGCATCATTTGTCTTTTTGCCGCCGGAAGAGTTGGCATGATTTGTTGTAGCTGGCTGTCGGTAATCATCTTGATGTTCCTCCTATTGCCGGGAAAAATTGTCGGCAAAGTGTCTGTAATGAATTGAGCAGTGGCTGAAACTGCTCGCTTGCCCGGCGAAAACTTACACCGGGCGCTGAACGCGGAAACATCCTGAAACAGCAACGGGCGTCTTGGTTAGAAGACGCCCGTTGCTGTTTCAGGAATGAGCCGTGATGGACTCGAACCATCGACCCACTGGTTAAAAGCCAGTTGCTCTACCGACTGAGCTAACGGCCCGAAATGACTTGAATCAGAGAACTTGTCCCAAAGGAAGGCGAGATAATACTCATCACCCCAAAGGTCGTCAACGCCCCTTCAAATCATTTGTTGAAAAAAGTTCGCTCGCGTTATTTCACATCGAAAACAGGCACTTCGCTGAGCAGAACTTTTCCACCGGCACGGCTGATGACGTACACAGCGCGCCCGGAGTAATCCTTGCCTTCGATGCGAATCTTCAACGTCACATCAATCGCAGTTCGATTGCCGTCCCAGTCTTCAGAGCGCAAGGCTTCAGTTACCCAGGCGGAAGGCTTTCTGACAACCAGCGATTGAGCGAACCGGCGCAGGTTTCCCAAATCCACAAATGGATTGACGGCAGCGGCGGTTCCTTGCAAAACAGCGGCATCGAATTTCAGCAAAAAGGCGCGTCCGTCTTCAGGAATTTTGACTGCGTTGGCTCCACGTTCGGCTTTCAGCGCAGAATCACGAGCCGAAACAGTCGTCGCAGCATCCAAATCAGACATCGCAGCAAGCCGGAATCGAGCCGCCGATTCGGCAAATTTTCCCTGCTCCAGGGCGATTTCCGCCAGACCAAGATTCGCCGCACCATAAGCCTGCAACGGCAGCGGGTCGCCTTTTAGCACGGCTTCAAACGCCCTGGCCGCTTCGTCGCTCTTTTTCTGAGCCAGCAAGGCACGCCCCAGCAGCGCCTGCAAAATCGTGGCGTTCGGCGTTTCTTTCAACCCTTCTCTGGCTTTGGCTTCAGCGGTGGCAAAGTCGTTTTTGCTGAAGGCGAAATTTGCCTGCCCAAAGGCTTCGGATTGCGAAGCCCTGCGCGGATAAATGTCGTTGGTGTAATCGGCCTGCAAAAACAGTTTGTCGGGATCGGCCTCTATCATCACCAGATTGGATCCGGCTGGAAATTTCACTGAGCCGAAATCACCGGATTTCGCTGTCGCGGTGCGACGAATTTTTTCGCCTTTGTCCGTGATTGCAACGATTTCAACAGTGACTTCGCCTGCGCCGAAATTCGTAATTGTGGATTCGATTCCGTCGGCAGTTGTTTGTGGCTGGCCGATGGCAAAATCCGGCAACAACCCGGCTTCGATCCAGTTGGTGAAAATCTCGTTGACCAGGCGCCGATCTGCGCCCGAAGACAACAGCATTTCTTTGAAGCTGATACAACGCGATAATCCGCACAATGGATGAATCTGTGGCGGGCGGCCTTGTTGAGTTTGCAAATACCAGCCGCTTAGTGACAAGGCGTCCACGTTCCGGCGGTTGAGCGAAGCTCGCAGCGCATTATCAAAAACCTGTTTGCCAACCTGTTTTTCGATCAAGCGCCAGATCATTGCGCCTTTGTTAAATACGCTGGTGGTGTAATTGCGATCCAACGGACTTTGCATCAACAACGGAGCATCGTCGCGCGCAATGATTGCGTAAGCTCTGCGATAACGTTCAAAGGAAGCTTCGCGTTGAGCCGCACCGTATCGTTCGCCCATGTACTGCGCCACCAGATAAACCGGCAAAGCATCGCGCAACATGCCGATGCCGCGTCCGCGCAACAACACCTGCCCGTCAATCCAGGCTCTGGCGGCAGCGCCCGCCATCAACTCTATCGTTCCCTGATCCAGCAAATCACGGCGAAACAGATTGTCATCAACCGTCACGGCTCCGACTGTCGCAAACGAAACTTCACGAACCGAACCGAAGTTGTCCGATGTCACAGTGCTGAGCGAACGCGCCTGACTGGAAATCACTCGGAAAGGAGCCAACGCAGCCACGTTGAAGTATTTGACGTAAAACGCCACAACTCGCTCGGCTTCGGCGGCCAACCGCTGAGCCTGCTGTTTGCCAGTGTCAGTCAAACCGCGCGGCAAAAACACTTCAACCGGATGAGCGTCGCCTCCGCGAGTGACGATTTCGTAATCGCCGACAATCACAAAAGGCTGCGCAGCCATGGATTGTTCAAACGAGTTTTCGCTTTTGCGAATGCCTGATGACACGACTTTCAGTCCGGCAGGAGCATTCACCGTCAGCGAAAACGGCGCAGTGTCGGCTCCGTGATCGGCGTATGGCGTATGCGGAGTCGGAACCCAGGCGCTCTGCGGCAGCAGATAACTTTCGCCAGCGGCGATTCGCAGCCCAATGCCGCGATCTGCCGCCGGAAGCGAATAGGTAAAATCCACTTCCAGTTCGCGCGATGCAGCGATTTCCGTCGTCAGGTCTGTGTAAACGCGCAGCAAATTGCTTCGCAATTCTTCATTGGTTTTGAACGTCACTGGCGCGCCGTTGACCTTCATTTCTGTAAAGGCCGCTTTCGAGTTGACGTAAAACGCAAAGCGCGGTTTGTTGGAATCGAGCAAAATCCTGTCCGCCAGATTCGGATCGGACAGGTTCACCAGCCGCAGCTTGGCCTGCACATCAGCTTTCAATTCTTCGGGTTTGATGGTGACGCTGATTTCGTACTTCTTGACCTCGAATTCCTGCGCGAAGGCCGCCGAAGTGAAAAACACCAACACGATTGAAACGAAAAACAGTTTTTTCATCATCTCTCTTCTCTTGTTCCAATTCCTTCTTTGTCAAATCCTGATCCCTATTTGCCGGCTGGTTCTATATCCAATCATCAGAACGACGTTTGTACCGATCCCTTGCTTCATACATGCATGCTCTTTGCGCGATGAGCATTAGAATCGAAATCGAAACCGCAATTGTTTAAGTTACCAGCGGTAAGATATTGATGACATCCGAAAAACGAGTGAAGTCTTTAACGTTGTGAGTCAACAAGTCGTTCACGCCACAGTTCACCATTGTGGCAACAATGTTGGCATCATGAACTTGCTTGCCGCCTGTAGGATATTTTGAGATCAGAGCGAGTAGCTTATCGGTTACTTCAGAACCATCTTCGCCAATTAGAAAACGACTGGCAAAATATTGAACATCTGCAACTAATGACGAGGTCTGGATAGAAGCTGTAAGCACATTCTGTTTGGTCATAGCCGAAAGGTATTCGCGCAATGATTGCCTGCTCACCCAAAACTCACAACCTTGCTGGTTATATTCCTGCAACCGCTTGACCGCCATCGTATGAAAAGGAGATAGGGCAAGGTTGGCATAAACCAAAATGTTTGTATCAATCCAAATAGCCTGTGGCGAAGAGTCGTTAGATACCGTCGTCATAAATATCCTCGCGGCGGAAAGTGAAGTCATCCGCGATTAGCCCGACCGGGTAGGCAGAAAAGTTAAGCGGTACGCGCATTGGAGAATGTTCTTTTGTTTCACCAATTTCCCCTGGCTTAGGTTTAGAGGTGCGATCCTGCAATCTTGCTTTTATAACCGATCGTGGTTTTGCTTCCTCAATTACAATGACAACTTGGTGTTCACCAGGAGAAATAATCGCCGGGATTTTGGCTGTGAGAGTTCCATCTGCAGTAAAACTCGCCACCGTTTCAATTGATTTCATAAAACCTCCTTGTTGTTGAGTGACTTGGATTCTACTTCAAAACGTAGACTTTCGGTTGAGTCAGGCCATGAATCTTCAGCAAGGTTTCCAGCAATGGCTCCAGTTTTTCCAGCGCGAATTGCGTCGTAGCATCGCTCAGCGCATGCGGCGGATTGTCGTGAACTTCCATAAACAGCCCATCAATTCCGCAAGCGACTCCGGCGCGCGCCAGATGTTCGATGTATTCCGCCTGTCCGTCGGTCGCGTCGCCCAGTCCGCCTGGAAGCTGCACGCTGTGCGTTACGTCAAACACCACCGGATAGCCAAACCCGCGCATAATCGGAAACGAACGCATATCCACCACCAAATTGTTGTAGCCGAAACTCGTTCCGCGTTCGGTCAACATGATTTGCCGATTGCCCGTAGCTTCCAGTTTTTCGATGATGTTGGCGACATCCCATGGAGCCAGAAACTGTCCTTTCTTGACGTTGACGATTCGACCGCTTTCGGCGGCAGCCTGAAGCAAATCAGTTTGGCGACACAGAAAGGCCGGAATCTGCAAAATGTCCGCAACTTCGGCGACAGCAGCGACTTGTTCGGATTCGTGAATGTCTGTGATGACCGGAACGCCAACGTCGTCTTTGACGCGCTGCAAAATCCCCAAACCTTCATCCATGCCTACGCCGCGAAACGAACGCGCCGAAGAGCGGTTGGCTTTGTCATACGAAGCCTTGAAGACATAAGGCACATTCAACCGCTCAGCGATGCGCGCAATCGAATGCGCCATCATCATCGCGTGACGTTCGGATTCGATCACACACGGCCCGGCGATCAAAAACAAATCGCCTTCGCGGCGACGGATAACTTCGTAAATACTGCTCATTTATTTCTTCGGAAGATTTGTGTCAATCGGCTCCGACCGTTTCAATCATCGCCTGCTCTTCGCCGACCTCGTCTCTCAGGCGGTGATTGTAAGCCGCCCTGATAAAGCTGGCAAAAAGTGGATGCGGAGCCAGCGGCTTCGATTTCAGTTCGGGGTGGAACTGGCAACCGAGAAACCACGGATGGTCTTCGAGTTCGATCATTTCTATGAACTTTCCGTCGGGAGATTTGCCCGCAAAGATCAAACCGTTTTCGGCCAGACGGTCTTCGTAAGCCGGATTGAATTCGTAGCGATGACGATGGCGTTCGGAAATCTGACTTGAACGATAGACGCTTTCGGCCAGCGAGTCTTCGCGCAGATTGCAGTCATAAGCTCCCAGTCGCATCGTGCCGCCCAAGTCTTCGACTCCCAACAGATCGCGCAGTTTGAAGATCACCGGGTCTGGCGAATCAGGATCGAATTCAGTCGAGTCGGCATGATCCAATCCGCAAACGTTGCGAGCGAATTCGATAGCAGCGCATTGCATCCCCAGACAGATTCCGAAAAACGGTTTCTTTTCTCGCCTGGCAAAACCGATCGCGCGCAGCATTCCTGAAATGCCTCGTTTGCCGAATCCGCCGGGAACCAGAATCGCGTCCAAATCGCGCAAACGATCTTCCCAGCGTTCGTCTGTCATCAAATCGTCGCTTTCGATCCAGCGGAAATTCACTTTGACGTTGTTGTCGAAACCGCCGTGAATCAAGGCTTCATTCAAACTCTTGTACGCATCTTCAAGCTCGATATATTTGCCGACAATGCCGATGGTCACGGCTTCGCGCAGCCCGTGAATGCGATTGACCAGCGCGTTCCATTGTCGCAAATCGGTGTCGCCCAGCGGCAAACGCAGCAAATCCACCAGCAATTGATCCAACCCTTGCCGATTGAAAACCAACGGAACTTCGTAAACGGATTTCACGTCCTGAGCCGTGATGACCGCTTCCTGATAAACATTACAAAACAGCGCGATCTTGGCTTTCATATCCACAGGCAATTCGCGCTCGCAACGGCAGAGCAGAATGTCCGGCTGAATTCCAATGCCCAGCAACTCTTTGACCGAATGCTGAGTCGGTTTGGTTTTCAATTCGCCCGAAGCCGCCAGATAAGGAACCAGCGTCAGATGAACAAACGCGGCGTTGTGGCGTCCGACTTCGTTGCCCATTTGGCGAATGGCTTCCAAAAACGGCAGCGATTCGATGTCGCCGACGGTTCCACCGATTTCGACAATAACGATGTCGTAGTTTGCTGAAACGGCTTTGATGGCGTCTTTGATTTCGTTGGTGATGTGCGGAATGACCTGAATGGTTTTGCCCAGATAATCGCCGCGTCGTTCTTTTTCGATCACCGATTGGTAAATGCGCCCCGAAGTCCAGTTGTTGGCTTTGGAGTAAACGGCTTTGGTATAGCGTTCGTAATGGCCAAGATCAAGATCGGTCTCGGCTCCATCGTCTGTGACATAAACTTCGCCGTGCTGAAACGGCGACATGGTTCCGGGATCAACGTTGATGTACGGATCGAATTTCATCATCGTGACTTTCAATCCGCGGGCTTCGAGCAGGGCGGCAATTGAGGCGGCAGCGATTCCTTTTCCCAATCCGCTGACCACTCCTCCGGTGACAAAGATGTACTTCGGCATCTCAACTCCTCTGGACGGTTTTCATTGGTTGAAGCTGTAGGGGCATTCAGATTTTCGGTGAACTTGGTTTGCTTACGAGTGGTAAGCGCAAGAGTAAACACTTCGCGGCGGAGCGTCAATTGGCCGATGACTTTTGCTGTGGCAGTTCGCCCACCACCGCCTTAATCACAAAAACTGTCCCAGCCATCCCCTCAACGGATTTCTTTTTTGCATAAGCTGGCCTTCGTTTTAGCCCAAATCTGTTCAAACAAAGGAGAACAACCATGCGACAGATCGCCCTCTTTTTGTTGCTGAGTCTTGCCGTAAAATCGGCGTCACCCACCAACTTGCCACAAACGGCTTTTCAAGAACCCGGCAAAACCCAGGAACCCAAACTCGTTCGCCCCACGACTCCGATCAGCGAACTTCCCGGCCCCGAAGCCTTGCGCCAGGCGCGCTTGCTGTTCATTCGTCCGAAATCATCGTTTATGAACAAGGAAAAGCTCGAACGCGAATTGCTCAAACGCAAAGAGTTCACAGAAATGGGGCTGGAAATTACTCGCAGCCATCTGAACGCCGACTTGATTTTGGAAATCACGCGCAAACGATTGACGACTCGATTCACCTGCAACGTCATTGAACCAGTGACGCAACGCATCCTGGCCGGAACCACAGCCAGTTCGCTCGGCGGAGAAATCGAACCAAACCTCGCCGACGCCATCGTCAAAGAACTCAAAGCCAAACGCGCCAAACCGGCAACTTCGGCGATCGAAGCGAAGAAACCGGAATAGTTTTCCGACCACAATCAATCAGCCATCCGTCAAAACCAAAGCAAGAGTTTTTTTCTTAGCTTTGTGGCTTCGCTTGATTCAATGGGATTGTGACTTTGAACTGGTTCCCGATACGGTCATCTGTAAACTCAATCATCGGGTAGGCTTTGATTGCGCGCAGGATGCCGGAACCGAGTCCACGGTATGGAAGAAGTTTGGCGGCAAACGAAGCCAGTATCGGATTGCGTATGTTCGAGTTGCCACTTTTGATATTTTCGATGGTCAGGTTGTTGGGCAGATGACCTGGACTGATGATTTCAACCCGATTGGCAAAGACGAAAATTCGCACCGGCGCGGAAATGAAATAGTCCCGGTGAATCAGCGCATTGGCCAACAACTCTTCCAGCGTGATGCGCGGGATTTCAGATTCGCCAGTTGAATTCACGCTTTGATTGGACTGCACACGGCTTAGATTCCTGACAACAAAGCCCAGGCTTTTCTGAAACACATCGGCGAGTTTGCCTGTGATGTCCTGGCTATCCAGATATTGGCTGTCATCAATTTCATTGCCGGGATAACAGGCAGCTTTGACAATAAAAACCGGCAACCGAAACTGCGGGCGAGCGGCAAACAGTAAAGCTCCGGCAATGTTAAGAACAGATTCTCTGGCCAGATTCATGTTTTCCATCAATTTGGGCAGTGGTAATTGTTGGTCTTCCAGTGACTCTTCAAACTCTCGTTGAAAAAACTCGCTGAAGTAATCCAGGTCAAGGTCGCCAACGCTTAACCCATTGGCTGGGAGTTCGTCGCCGTGAATCAATCCAGCCGTTTGAAACATGCGCTGAATTTCTTCGCGCGAAGTCGCGCGCCGTTTATCCGCGCCGCTTTTTACCCAGATCGTGCCGTCTTTGTCTTGATAGGGTTTACTGACGCCAGGAGGCACTGTCACCACAAGCACCAACCCATTTGGATGAGCTATGTTTTCGGTTCGTGGATTGATTGGCGGTCGAACGGATTGCGACGCGGCGTTGGAAACCAGCTGATTCAATCGGCCAATGTCTTCGGCGCTTAAGCCAGTCACCTGACCGGAATCGCTGACTCCAATCAACAATTGCCCGCCATCCGTGTTGCTGAACGCGACGATTTCAGCCGCAAGCGAGTCCGCATTGCGAAAATCTTCTTTGAATTGGTGACGGCTGTCTTCGCCGCGCCCGATGGTTTCGATCAGTTCCGAGGTTTCCATATCTGATAAATTTCCTTGCGCCGTTGAAACGCCTCTTCGCCGCCTTCCATGATGTTGACGATTTCCTGCTGAATCACGGCGCTATCAACTCCGCCTGCGCGGATGGAGATTTGATCGTTCGCGTACTGACAGGCGAGCACTTGCTCAGCATCTCCGAGCACGGGGAAGTTTGCGTTGTGTGTGGCAAAGATGAATTGAGTCTTTCCCTTCATTTCACAGATCAACTTGATGACATCGGCGTAAATCGTCTGGTTATCCAGGTCATCTTCTGGCTGGTCAATGATAACGAGGTCGTTATTTTGTTGGCTGAGAATGAACAGGATCAAAGCCGAAGCTCGCTGGCCAAGCGAGTGATCCTTCAGTTCTTTGCCGCGATATTCGATCGTGAAACGGTTCGGCGGTTGCCAAGTCAACAATGTCGTCAGGTTCCGGCGAAAGTAATCATTAAAGACTTCGGGATTGCTGCCTGATTTGGCGCGAGCTTCCGGCCACTGCCGCCACATTTCGCCGAAGTCCGCGTAATCTTCGACCAGTGTGTTCAATGTGCTTTCCCGCAATTTGCTGCCTTTGAACATTTCTTTCATAAAAGCCAGCATCGCGCCTTTGTCGCCTTTGAACTCCGTTTCCAGTGTCAGCGAAGTGTGGTGCGCGTTCACTTTGGCAAGCTCGGCTTGCACCTGTTTGAATTCTTCGTGCCATAAATCCTGCAAGGCTCCAAGCTCAGCCCAAAGCTCATGTTCGATTGCTGCCATCGTGGCTTGCTGTTTGGCCAGAGCTTCAAGCATCTGTGTTGCCTGCTCGACGGTTCGACGCAACTTCAGAAAATCATCGGCCTGGATTGAAGGCACTCCCTGGCTTTTGAGCTCTGCCGCTATTTGTCGCTGAACTTCAGCAAACTGATCTTTCTGTTCCTGTTCTAATCGAATGAAGTCCTGGCGTTTTTGTCGCTGAGCCGCCAAAGACGCGGAGCTTTCTTCTTTACTGTTTTTGATAGCGGCAAAAGCGTTGAGAAAACGGTCATAAAGTCCAAAGAACTCAGACATAAACTCGGCGTTTTCTGCCGATGTATAACGTCGAATGTTGTTTACGTCGTCTTCAAACGTTTGCAGGAAATCTCCCAGCACAGTCAGGCATTGCTCCACAAGCGCAATTGTGTCCGCGATTTTCCTGCCGTCCGCCTCGAATCCCACTTGCCGCTGGAGTTTCTCTTCCACGCCGAGCCTCTTAAACACTAGCAGCCGGAATTCCGCGTCTTGTTTTTTGCCCTGATATTCCTTGATCTGATCTTCGCCTTTGGCCAGTTGATCCAGCCGTTTAACGACCGAATCCACTTGCGCTTTTTGCTCTTCAATTCGGCGACGGACATCTTGCAGTTTTTCTCCCAAGAGTTTTTCAACCAGATCGCGCTCGAAACCTTTGCCAGAATTGGAAAGGTCTTTTTGGCCGAAGTAAATCGGTTGATGAATGATGGTTTCGCGGATGGAAATCCCAAGTTGCCGCTGGCCGTTAACGAAAACATCTGGCGATTGGTTGAGAATGCGATGAACCTCGAATGGCTGGCCGAAGCGATCTATCGCTTTGACAACGATTTTTCCACCGCTACGTAGCACGTGCCGCAACAAATCCTTCTTGTACTCATCATCCACCGCTTTTTCGCCAAGTTGAATATCCAGCGCATACCGCAAACATTCCAGAATTGACGATTTGCCGCTGCCACGAATGCCAATCAGGCAGTTCAATTCTGGCGAAAAAGCGATTTCCTTTCCGTCCAGAGCGCCGCCTTCAAAAGCGATGCTGCGGATGTGCGAGTGCGAATAAGTCACTGGCTCTATTGCCACTCTGTTCTGATGATCCAGCAGAGCGTATTTCACCGATTCAAAGGTCAGATCGCCGAGTTTGAGAAAGGATTTTTGCCCGTTGCCAATCTGTTCGATCGCCTTGCAATCGGAGCCTTCAACCTCTGCCGGATACCAATCGCCCAACCATTGTGTCACCTTTACCCGGCACTTCTTGTCAGGCTTGTCGTGAGTGCGAACTTTTTGAAAGCCAAGCGTGCGGCGACGGAAAAGCTCGTCTTTGCCGAGTTCCATCAACCGCCTGCCCTCTAGCGCTTCCCACAAGCCACTTGTCTGCTCAACGTGAGCAAAAACCAGAAAAAAGTCCTTGTGATAGCCTTCCAGCTTCCTGATCGTTTCCACCAGTCCAATGGAAGTCTGACCATTTTCATGCTCATACTGGCTTGGCGTTTTCCCCTCGAATGCGATTGTCAGGAATGGATTGATGTGATCGTTGCCATTTTGTAGCCACTCATCACTGAAGACGATCACCGTATGAATCGCATTCTTCCCATCACGGATGGAAAGTTCGACACCGGGTAACAACAGAATTTCTTCTTTCCGGGCGTTCTTACACAGGGTTTTATATTCTTCAACATCGAATTTGTTATGGTTGGCGATGACACCTATTTGGATATTGGCTGAGCGAAGACCTGCAACATAGTTGGCGACAAAGTAATTTTCATCTTCGGTGTACTTAAATTCCTTGTCGGCCTTGGTGTGCAGGTGGAAATCCGCTCGCACCCAGGCAGCACCATAGCGGAAGGTTTCAAACTGGTTTTCCTCTGATGTTTTCATAAGGGTTGTGCTCGTCGCTTGATCGTGAAGCTGAGAAATTGAAGCTTAAAAAGCATCATCGCGCAACCGAAGGATTACTTTCGACTGCGCGATGACAATTTAACGGCCCGGTTAATTTCGCGGTTGTTACTTCAGAACGATGTTCAGCTTGTCCATTTTCTGTTTGGCGGCCAGCGGTCGTTGCGCCGGAGTCGGTTCGACATCCGGTTCGCGCCATTTATTGCCGAGCAGGTATTCTTTGTCTTTAACCAGTTCGCCCGGGGTGTAGACAGCCCACTCGAAGTTGTGGCCGTGATTGATGGCATCGGTCGGGCAGGCGTCTACGCAAAATCCGCACAGAATGCAGCGCCCATAATCAATCTGGTAAATCCTGGCGTAGCGATGATCCATCGAAACGCGATCGGCATACGGGCGCGGGTCTTCTGCGCCTTCGATGTAAATCGCATCCGCCGGGCAAGCCGCCGCGCACAAAAAGCACGATACGCAACGTTCCTTGCCGTCTTCATTTACGTCCAGAAAGTGTTCGCCTCGGAAGCGGCGATAAATCGTGACGGCTTCTTCGGGGTAAGAGACTGTTTCTTTTTTGGTTGGGATGTGGCTGAGCGTGACGCTCATGCCTTGCGCTGTGGTGCGAGCGACTTCAACCACATCTTTTACGGTGCTGATAATGTTTGAAAGAAAAGACATTTTGAATTTTGGCAGGCGAGACGCCTGCGCTCCTATTAGTTAATCGTCCAGGTTTCTCCGCTGTTAATCAGCTTTTCCAGACTGCCAGCGCCTTTGGCGGCAACTGCCGATTCGACCTGATTGGTGAGCATGTCTTCGTAAGTCGGTTTGCTGACCGAACGAAAGATGCCCATTGGCACAGGGTATTCGGGATACTCCATGCGTCCGATGATGTATGACAAACTGGGTTCGGGCGCATTTTCATCGTGAACCAGCAGGTCGTCAACCGTCACTCCGTTTTCGCCAATGGTCACAACTTCAGGGGTTACGCCTTTCAGACGAATGCCTTTGGATTTGTCCTTGCCGAAGACCAGCGGCTTGCCGTGTTCCAGATAAAGCATTCGGTCGTCCCTGACATCGCGTTCGTTGAAGCCCTTGAAAGCACCGTCATTGAAGATGTTGCAGTTTTGGTAAACCTCCAGAACACCGGAGCCTTTGTGCGCGGCCAGTTTTTCAACCATCGTGCTCAAATGCTTCGGGTCGGTGTCCATCGAACGTCCGACAAAAGTCGCTTCGGCTGCAAAAGCCAAGCTCAGCGGATTGATAGGATAATCAATCGTGCCCATTGGAGCCGATTTGTTCTTTTTGCCAAGTTCGGAAGTTGGTGAGTATTGCCCTTTCGTCAATCCGTAAATCCGGTTGTTGAACAACACAATTTTCAGGTTAATGTTTCGGCGTAAAGCGTGGATGAAATGATTGCCGCCGATGGAAAGCGAGTCGCCGTCGCCTGTAATCACCCAAACTTGCAAATCAGGATTGGCGGCTTTGACACCGGTGGCCAGCGCCGGAGCGCGTCCGTGAATGGTGTGAAAGCCGTAAGTGTTCATGTAGTACGGAAAGCGGCTTGAACAACCGATGCCGGAAATGAACACGATCTTTTCTTTAGGAATGCCGAGTTCCGGCATGACTTTTTGGACAGCCGCCAGAATTGAATAATCTCCGCAACCCGGACACCACCGAACTTCCTGGTCGGTGACGAAATCTTTGCGCGTTAGTTTGACGGGCGTCGCCGCCCCATTGGTAAGTTCACTCATGATTCTTTTCTCGTCGTTAAAATAAACTCTCGTTTTAGGAAAACAGGTCATCAACAGGCATTCGCCAACCAGGAACCGCTGGCTCAGCATCGGCGATTTCGCCGCGTCGAAAGATCGTTGGGGTTTCAGGGTCGCCAGCGTGATACGACTTGACGACGTCTTCGCTTAGCAAGTCCACGTCCCAAACTACCAAAGTTCCGGCGGCAAAATAATCGGCTCGTTTTTCAGCCATCTGGCGCTCTGCGGCTTGGCCGTAATCGTTTTCGCTTCGAACTTCAACGGCAAAAACCGGTGAGCCTTCCAGAAACTTCATGCCAGCCGATTGACCAATATAATAAGCAGCGTCGGGGCTGAGTGATTTGCGATTGGGCAAATTAACGGTGAACCCAACGTTATCGCTATACGCCCGGCCCATTCCAGTTTCTTTTGCGTGCTGACGCAAATGCACTGCAACTTCAAACCCTGCGCGCCCCGGCTCATCGCCTGTTGGAGGCATAAGCACCACCTTTCCGTTGACGATCTCCGCCTTGCCCTCAACTTTGTAAAGGTCTTCGATTGTCGCTTCTTTGGCCTGCTGATATGTAACCATCTGAACACCTCTCAGAGAATTACAAAAACTCTTTGATCTTGTTGACCAGTGATGAAACCTTGAATGGTTTGCCTTTGACTTGCGAAAAGCTGACCGCGTCAACCAGAAATTGCGCGCGAATCAGCATTGCCAGTTGCCCCAAATTCAGTTCCGGGATGATGACGGTTTCATAGCTTTTCAGCACTTCTCCCAGATTTTTCGGGAATGGGTTCAGGTATTTCAGATGCGCAGAGGAAACCGATTTGCCCTGATCGCGCAACTGTTCAACCGCTGTGGTGATTGCTCCGTAAGTTGATCCCCAGCCCAAGACCAGGACTTTGCCGGTTTTGTCACCAAAGATTTCAATGTCCGGAATGTCCTGCTGCATGCGTTGAATCTTTTCAGCGCGCAGCCGAACCATGAAATCGTGATTGTCCGGTTCGTAATTGACGTTGCCGGTGATGTGTTTCTTTTCAATGCCGCCGATGCGATGTTCCAATCCCGGAGTTCCCGGCACAGCCCACGGACGAGCTAGTGTCTTTTCGTCGCGCAGGTAAGGGAAGAAGCCTTCGGTTTCGGTGCGGAACTGAACAGTCAAATCCGGCAAACTCTCAATTGAAGGGATTTCCCACGGTTCAGAGCCGTTGGCGATGTAACCATCGGAAAGGTAGAAAACCGGAGCCATGTACTTCGTCGCCAGCTTGACGGCTTCGATGGCCATTTCAAAACAATCGCCAGGAGTAGAAGGCGCAACGATCCCAACCGGGCAATCGCTGTTGCGACCAAACATGGCTTGCAGCAAGTCGGCCTGTTCGGTTTTGGTCGGCAATCCGGTTGAAGGGCCGCCGCGTTGCACGTCAATAATCACCAAAGGTAATTCGGTCATGACGGCCAGACCAATGGCTTCGGATTTCAGCGCCACGCCTGGGCCGCTGGTTCCGGTCAAGCCAATGCTGCCAGCGAACGAAGCTCCGATGGCGGAACCGATGGCAGCGATTTCGTCTTCAGCCTGAAAAGTTTTCACGCCGAAATTTTTGTGCTTGGAAAGTTCGTGCAGGATGTCCGAAGCAGGCGTGATCGGGTAACTGCCGTAAAACAACGGGCGTCCGGTCAATTGCGCTCCGGCGATGAAACCGATGGCGGTGGCTTCGTTGCCGGTGATGTTGCGGTATTTGCCGGGTTTGATTTTGGCTTTGCCGACTTTGTAATGAGTCGTGAACAGTTCTGTGGTGTCGGCGTAATTGAATCCGGCGCGCATGACCTGAATGTTGGCGTCGGCGACTTCGGGCTTCGAGCCAAACTTGTCGTTGACCCATTTCACCGTCGGTTCCATCGGACGGTCGTAAAGCCAGTACATCAACCCCAGCGCGTAAAAGTTTTTGCAGCGATCTTGCTGTTTGAACGGCAGTGCCGAATTTTCCAGAGCCTTCAGGGTGTTCGACGTGATCGGAACTTTGAACAGGCGATACCCTGTCAGCGAACCGTCTTCAATTGGATTCGAGGCATACCCGGCTTTTTTCAGATTGTTGGCATTGAATTCGTCGGTGTTGACCACCAGGATTCCGCCGGGTTCCAAATCAGGAAGATTGGTTTTCAGCGCCGCCGGATTCATTGCCACCAAAACTTGAGGCTCATCACCTGGAGTGCGGATGTCGCGGCTGCTGAAATTCAATTGATAGCCGGAAACGCCTGGCAAGCTACCGGCTGGAGCACGAATTTCAGCCGGAAAATCCGGCAAAGTGGAAATGTCGTTTCCGATGATTGCTGAGGTCGAAGTGAATTGGCCGCCTGTCACCTGCATACCGTCTCCGGAATCTCCGGCAAAGCGAATGGTAACAGTTTCAAGCTCTTCGACCTGTTTAGAAGAGATCACGTCTTCGAGTGTCGTAGCAGACATTTTAGATAACAAACTCCGTGAAGAATTTTAAGAAGGATTGGGGCGCGCAATTGGTAAAGCCAATGACGACCACGCGAATCATAGCATGCCAAATGCGATTGTACAGCCCTGCACTTGGCTGCTTTTTTCGATAAAAGAAAATGCCGAGCCGGTTGAAATTCAATTCGGCTCGGCATTTTGAAATTGATCGTAAAGACGAAACCAATTGCGTCTTTAACGATGCGGGTTAACAGCTCGGCGGGAATATCGGGATGACGTAATTCATTCCCGAATTCAACGTCAGGTGATGCAGGTTGTGGCCTTGGTTGAAGGCTCCTGCGCTGCTCGCCGAGTTCGCGTTGAAGTTAATCGCCGCGCCGGTTATGCCGACCGCTCCGGTTTGATTGAACATCTTCAACCAACCTGTTCGACCAGCAGGAATAAACGTCTCGAAACGAGGCGTCGTGCGCGGGAAGTTGTTGTTCAAGCTCGACCGCAACTGACAGCCACCTGTAACACTGAAGCTGAGCGCGTTTTCAGCATCGTCGTACATAATTCCGAACAACGTGCCGAGCGTCGCCGCTCCGATGCCAAGATTGCCGCCAATGCGATTGACGATCAACAAAGTGTCGTTGCCGTCTGCGCGTGAACCAACGTTCGACAATGCCAGCGTCGCCGGAGTCCGGTTGTAGCTGACACCGTCAAAGTTCAACTGAGCCGTCACCGAATTGCCATCACAGAAGGGCAATCCACCTGCCAATTGAGCGAATGCGATAGCTCCCAGATTGGCCGCGTGGCCGCTGGAGAATTTCACGTATTCGTCACCGATCAGGTAATTGAAGCTGGTCGGACAGCCAAGCGGGTCAGTTGCGACAGCAACCAGATAACCGGTTGTTCCCGGATCGAGGTCGGACGCCAGGAAGCTGGTCGTCTGGTTAGGCGTCAGACAGACATAACTGTCTGCAATCGCGCAGCCTTCGGCCACAAAGAACAAATGGACGTAAGCTGGTCTGACCGAATGAACGTTCGTCAGGTTGATGCGCGTGTTTTGCGTGTTACCGCTGGTCGCACCCGACGTGTAGATGTTGTACACCAACACGCTACCTGCTTTTTGGTCGCTGGCTTCGGAACTTGCGGGAAGCACTCCCGGACCAGGAGCCGGACAGTTCGCCGTCAAGCAAGCAGTGACAGTTGTTGACACGGCATTAAAGGTTGCAGTGGTTGTCACGCAAGCCTGAGCGCCTGTCGGAACGTTGTCCGCAATTTGAGCCATATAACTGACCGACAAGGTTTGGCCGGCAGTCAGGGTTCCTGTCCAAGTCACCGTTGTCGCGTTAATCGAGCAGGAACCAACGTTCGCCGTACACATTCCTGAAATTCCAACGATCTGCGGCGACAGAGCGGTCGTCACCGTTCCCGTTTGAGAAACACCTGAAGTGTTCGTCAATCCGAACGATCCATTGACCTTGTTGCCCGGACCTGTGCATACCACGGGGTCTTGCAGATTGGTCGTCGGCGCCGGAGTAAACAGCGGCGGCGTCGGTGTTGGAGTCGGCGTCGGTGTTGGAGTCGGTGTTGGAGTTGGAGTCGGCGTCGGCGTCGGCGTTGGAGTCGGTGTTGGAGTTGGAGTCGGCGTCGGCGTCGGCGTTGGAGTCGGCGTTGGAGTTGGAGTCGGCGTCGGCGTCGGCGTTGGAGTCGGCGTTGGAGTTGGAGTCGGCGTCGGCGTTGGAGTCGGCGTCGGCGAAGCCGTGCAGCAGACATACACCGCGCGAGTGATTTCCAACGAGAAACAGCCGATGGTTCCGACATCCTGCGCCGCAGCATCAACCACACGAAGCTTCCAAATACCGTTGACGCTCTTTCCGTTCATGCCGGACAAGGCCGCATCAGGGCGGAAGGTTCCGGCAAAAGGAGCCGTGCCCGCACTAATTGCCGTCGCAGCCGCGTCGTCAAAAACTGTCGGCGTGCCCGAACAATCGTTCGCGCCATTGCCGTAGTTATCACCGCTGCTGCCACGCCTGTTCGACAAATCTATCACTGTGTTGTCAGGCGCAACGAGGCTGATTATCAGGTCGCCGTCGAAAGTATGATTCAATCGAACGCGAGCGTTGACATCCTGCACTACGCCCGTGTCCGGTACATTAATCGGAACTTCAACGGTTCCCACATCAACAATCGCAACAGCGATGTTGCCGCTGGAATACGTGCTGGTGGTCGGCGGCCCAAGCGTGCCTACCTGGAAAGTGAACGTCACCGTTCCTAAATTGGTCGCGCCATCCTGCAATTGCAGAGTCGCCGTCACCGTCGAACCGCAAGCCAACATCGGATCAACAGTGAACGTGAAAGAGCGATTGACAGCCGCGCCGCCCGCCGTCAAAACACCATAATTTTGAGCCGCACTGGGGCTGGTGACACCGCCAGTCGCTTGCAATGTGGCCACTAAGTTAGTGGTGTTCAGCGTACCGACGTTTTGCAATCCCAAGTTGACCGTAACGGTTTCGCCCGGATCCAGAACGCCATTGCCCGGAGCACAGCTTTCAGCAGTCAGTTGTGAACCGGCTGCTCCGATGACGGCCACTGGGGTTTGATCGGCGTTGTAAATGACCAGCGCAAAATCCTGATCGAGCGCACCGCCGACTCCCGGAACGCCGTCGCCAGCGATGTTGGTCCCTTTAACAGTGACGATAAACGAACCGCTGACGCCAGCGGGAACGAACACACTTTCGCTGTTGTTGCGAGTGTCTGCCGTGCCGCCCGTGGCGGAGTTCGCGCCGGTGAACACGTTGCCCAAGTAAGAGTTGCCGCCGACCGTGACTTCCAGGTCGAGGTTGTTGATGAAGGTGTTGCCGCTGGTCGGTCCCGGAGGATCCGTCCAGGCCAAAACTACGCGGAAGGGTTTGGCGTTATTGTTGACCGTTCCGGCATACGTCCGCATCTGGCCGGAAGCCGTGAACATTTCAGCGCCGACTTGATCGCGCACGATGCTGGGCGTTGTGCCAACTGTGCCCAATTGAGTGTCAAAAAATTGCGTCAGATTGACTTCGCCCATTCCCTGATTGTTTGAAAACAGGTTGTCGTTCGCTCCGACGCCGGTCATGTAACGAGCCGAATTCATCAAAATGGCTTTGGTCATTGCCGGGCTGGCCGGAGACAAACCGCCATTGATGAATCGCTGACGAACCAACGCCGCCGCTCCCGCAACTGCCGGAGTTGAGTGGCTGGTTCCTGAAGAAGCGGTGTAAAACTGTTGGCCAACCGGGAAGAAGTTGCTGGCTCCTGGACCGGCGCAAACACCGGAAGCGTCAAAACATCCAGCCGCAACACCATTGCCGGTCGCTGTGGCTGTTGATTGGAAAACACCGCCAGTCACGTGTGTGCCTGGTGCGACGATTTCCGGTTTCACACGTTGGTCATCTGTTGGACCACGGCTGGAAAAGCCAATGATGTCATTTGCGCTGTCGGCTCCGCTATCGGCAGTACCGCACTGATCTGCTCCGCCAAACGGATGCACGTTTTCAGCCGCGCCAACCGTGATGACGTTTTTGCCGGTTCCGGGCGAACCAACCGTATTGGCTCCCGAACCGCTGTTGCCAGCCGCAAACAGGATGACGTTTTCCTGGTTTCCGGCAACTGCAAAGGTTGATCCCGCCGGTTGCGAATCGCGCACCAAGGCGTCGTAACGTTGCGAGTCAGAATTATAAGCGCCACCAACTGCCGCGCCCCAACTGTTGGTCGAAATGCGCGCTCCGTCGTTATACGCTTGCGATTCCAGGTCTTCGTAATCCGGGCCGGTGAAAGTGCCCGGATCGAAAATGACCGAAGAGCCGACTTTGACGAACGGCGCGACGCCAAGTCCGTAGCGGAATCCAGAAGCATCTGCGTGCGGGAATGCGGCGTAATTGATTCCGCTGACAGTACCTGTCGGAACAAATCCGGCGACGATGTGAGCGTTGATGGTTCCGTGACCGTCGCAGCCTTGCAGCGTGCTGCCGCCGTTTGGAGTTCCCAGCAAACGGTTGTAAATGACGCGGCTGGCCATCGTCAGGTCGCCGCTGGTGTAAAGTCCAAAATGGTTTGGAGAAGTCGTCGCATCGTCCACGCCGCTATCGGAAACGTTGACCGCAAAATTCGACGAATTGAATTGAGCCTGGGTGAAACCGTTGGCCGCCAGATAAGCCAGATAATCGCCAGTGTTCGGAACATTTCCGGTCAGATTGCCAGAGATGATTTGGTTCTGCCGTTCATCCATCTTGACGGGAATCTTGTACGGTTGGATAGAAACCACGTCCGAACGAGCAGCCAGATTCTTGGCTGCGGAATCGGCAGTAACACCTGCTGGCAACTTGGCCACAACGTTCACATACCCCAAATCCGTGGTGTTGCGAACGATTGAACCGGCGCCAAGCAATGACCGAATCGAATTTAGAGTGTTCTGGTTGGTGGTGGAATCAACGACCATCTGCAAAATGAGGTGATCGAAATCCTGATTTTGCACAACGCCAGCTCTGGCAAACACGCCCTTGGCTGCGTCGGCCTGAGCCTTGCGTTTATCCGCATAAAATTCCGGATCAATGCGATGTTCGGCAGTGTATTCGCCATCCCATTGCACAAAATCCGCGCCTTCTGCCCATTGGCGCAAATTCGCCAGTGCAGAGCCGTCGCCATAAACCAGATAAGCGTTGTTTGGAATATAAGTAACAATGCGAACTCCGGTTTTCGACAGGGCGTCGTGCCATTCCGGTTTGACCGGGCCGACAAATTGCACCATTCGCATGCCGGTGGATTTCGCGCCGCCTTTGGTCAGGTTGCGACGAAGCGCCTGCACTTCCGCTCTGGATGTATCAATGATTCCGGCATTGAGCAGAATCAAATTGCTCATATCATTCAATTCGCCACGATTCTGGTCGTGAAGATTGCGAGCAATCGTTGCATCGGTTTCAAATAGTTTATAGCTGCCGTAATCGGCCAACAGTCTTGCTCCCTGGCTTTCCAGTTCGCTGACGGCTGCCGGATCGGAAACCTGAATTTTGTGTAGTGCGCCGCGGCTGAAATACTCAGGCGTACGTGGTTGGCTGGCTGCTTTCCACGGAGCGGAAACATTGTTTTTTAACTCCGAAGCTTCCAGCAAGCCTCCCCACTTCAATGTGGGAAGCAACAAGGCGGCAATCATCAACATCATCAAACCGATGTTCCGCCAAAATGTGCGTGTTAGTTTGTGCGAGGTCGGCATTGAAATTCCTCCAACCATACCGAAACCGATATGGGTAATTCGATCCTGTCAAAGCGAAATCATAGTCAATCGCGGATCGCTTTGCAGTCGAAAGTTGTAGGTTGAAATGTACTGAAGCTCCCAAGAGGACAAGGTTGGGAGTCCGCATACAATAAGCCTGGAAATCGCTTAACCGATTTTCGTCTGCGACCAAAAATCTTCAAGCGTTCCCAGTGAACCAGTCGTCGTTATCAACTAATTGTTTTTCTTTACCGCTTAGAAGTTGAAAGGGTTGCCAGTAAAAAAGCCACACTTTAACGGCTTTCTAAAAGCTTCTGACAGGACAATTTCCAAATATGAGGAGAAGCTTTCACCAGCGCGGCGGAGTCTAATGTACGCAAATTAAAGCGTCAATACTTGGACAGGTATTAACGCGAAATTTGCCTCCGTCAGTTCGGTGTAAACGGAAAAAAAAGCATGGCAATTCGGGATTGCGGTGAATACCGATTCAAATTGCCATGCCCTTTATGGTTTCTCGTTATGCCTAACAGCCCGGTGGCGGAAACACAGGAATGACATAACTGCCCGCGCTCGACAAAGTCAGTTTGTGCAGATTATGCCCCTGATTGAATGCGCCAATCGAACTGCTGGAATTGGGATTGAAGTTAATCGTCGCTCCCAACATGGCGATGTCTGTTTCCTGGCGATAGAGCCTCAACCAACCTGATCGGCCAGCCGGAACCAGTTGTTCGAATCGCGGAGTCGTTCGCGGGAAATTGTTCGACAGGCTTCCTCGCAATTGGCAACTTCCGGTGACGGTGAAACTGACGCCGTTTTCAGAATCGTCGTAAAAGATACCGAACAACGTTCCGAGTGTTGCAGCGCCAATTCCCAGATTTCCTCCGATGCGATTGACGATCAACATCGTGTCATTGCCGTCTGCTCTGGAAGCGATGTTTGAAGCAGCCAGCGCTCGCGGCAATTGGTTGTAACTGACGCCGTCGAAATTCAACGTGGCAATCACGGAATTCTGATCGCAAGCGGTCAGTCCGCCAGCAATCGCCGAAATCGCTTCCGCTCCCAAATTCGCAGCGTGTCCGCTGGAGAATTTCACGTACTCATCGCCGATCAAATAGTTGAAATTGATCGGGCAGCCAATCTGATTCGTCGCCACCGCCACAATGTAGCCGGTGGTTCCCGGATCAAAGTCGGACGTGATGAAGCTGGTCGTTTGATTCGGCGTCAAGCAAACATAGCTGTCAGCCACCGAACAGCCTTCGGCGACGAAGTACAAATGCACCTGAATTTCTCTGGACGGATGCGTGTTCGTCAGATTGATTCTAGTGTTCTGTTTTGTCGGATCAGTGCTGGACGTATAGACGTTGTAAATCAACACCGAACCGGATTTTTGATCGCTGACAGGAGAAAGCGCAGACGGCAACGATCCGGGGCCAACTGCCGGGCAAGTCGCTGTCAAACAAGCCGGAACCGTAGCCGTGTTCTGCCCGAACACCGCCGTCGTTTGAGCGCAAAGCTGCGCTCCATTCAACACCTGATCGCCAATCTGAGCCTGATAGTTGGCAGTGATAGTTTGCCCAGCCGTCAGGGTTCCATTCCACACCACCGAATTTGCCGTCACCGTGCAAGTGCCGACATTCGCCATGCAAGTGTTCGGCAATCCGACCAATCCCGCGGGCAAGGCCACAGTGATCGTGCCGGTTTGCAAAACCTGACTGGTGTTGGTCACAGCAAACGAACCATTCACTCGATTGCCGGGTCCTGTGCAAACCAAAGGATCAGTCAACGAAACGGTTGGCGCCGGCGTGAATTGGTTGACCGTCACCGTCACGGTGAAACTGCAAGCCTGTGATGGATTATTCGCGGCGTCGCGCGCCGTGCAGGAAACCGTCGTCACTCCAACCGGGAAGCTCGATCCCGAAGCCGGATTGCAAGTCACGGTCGGAGTTGCCGTGCAATTATCCATAGCCGTCGGCGCAGGGTAACTAACCGTCACTGCTCCGCCCGAAGAACCGGCAGCTTGATTTCCTGGGCAGGAAATCGTCGGCGGAGTCGTGTCGTTGACCGTCACAGTGAAGCTGCACGATGAAGAATTATTCGCTGCATCCGTCGCTGTACACGTCACTGTCGTAACGCCCAGCGCGAAGCTCGAACCGGACGCAGGTAAACAGGTAACTGTCGGGTTCGCCGTGCAATTATCGTTTGCGGTTGGCGTACTGAACGTCACCGTCGCAGTGCAATTCGCTCCGGCGCTGGCCGTTTGACTGCTTGGGCAGGCTCCTATGGTTGGCGCAGCCATGTCGTTGACCGTCACCGTGAAGCTGCACGATGAAGAATTGTTCGCGGCATCCGTCGCCGTGCAGGTAACTGTGGTCACGCCCAACGGGAAGTTCGCCCCAGAAGCCGGAACGCATGTCACCGTCGCTCCGCAATTGTCAGTCGCAGTCGGAGTAGCAAACATTACTGCTGCTGTACAGTTTGCCCCAGCATTGGCAGTTTGATTGATCGGGCAAGCTCCTATGGTCGGATTTTGATTGTCGGTGACAGTTACAGTGAAAGAACAACTCGGCGTGCCGCCGGTCTGCGAACAGGTGACTGTCGTCGTGCCTACGTTGAACGCCGTGCCGGAAGCAGGTGAGCAAGCAACTGTGCCGCAAGTTCCGCCAAGCGTCGGCGAAAAATTGACGACGGCGCTGCACTGCCCGGCGTCGGCCACTGTCGTAATGTTGCTCGGACAACTCACCGTGCAGGTTTGCAGCTTCAAGTAAACAACCAGCGGATCATGATCGGCCAATCTTTGAGCCGTCATCGTGCCGTTGCGATCAGTTTCCGGGAAGTCGGCATTGATGCGCGCGTGTTCGACTCGGCGAGCCGACGTTGCGGCAATCAAAGCCGCGTTGATGATGGCGTGATCCAGCGATTGAGCATTGCCGTCGAAGACAAACGAATATCGCTGCAACAGAGCATCCAGCAACAAAGTCAGGTCTGGCGTGACCAAATCAACTCCGTCGCCCGGAACTACCGTTTGATTGTCAGGAACCGGAGCGCCCAGCAAAGTGCTCATCGAATCAACATAGCCGTCGTTGACTTCGAAAAAGTTAAAGTCGCCGACCAGCACGATTCGTTCGTTGGGATTGTTGGTTTGGCGCGTCTGAACCAAATTGGCCAGGTCAACGACTTGAGCCAGCCGTTTGGCGCGAACACGGTCTCCATCTGTTGCCCATCCATTTGAACCAGCGCCGTTGTCATCCACTCCGTTCAGCGAACGCAGGTGATTGACGATGACCTGAACTGGGAAGCTGGCTCCGCTGGCAAAATTGACCGTCGCGTCCAATCGCAGCGGCGGACGGTCGTGCAAAGTTTCAGTTGAAGTATCCGGATTAGTGAAAAGCGAAGCGTCCAGTTCCTGAACGACACTGTTGACCGTCACGCGCGGAGTCGAGCCGGTGACGATGGCCGTCTTGACCAGAAATCCAACGTCAATGCCGCCCACGTCGTTGCCTTCGACCAGAAAAGCGACGTACAGCGGATTCGGCTGGCTGTTGGCTACGGCGTCGGCGTTGATTTTCGCCGCCAGAGCTTGCAGCGTCGAAAGGTTTTCGATTTCGACGATACCTACGATGTCAGGGGTTTTCAGGAAATCGCGGATGCCCAGCGAAGCTTTGGCCAGACGGTTATTGAATGCCGTCGTCGTCAAAACCGGTTCGCCAATACCAGGATCGTTCACATCGTCAAAGAACCTTTCCAGGTTGTAACTGGCGATGGTCACTTCGTCGCTCATCGGCGAGGCGACTGCGGTCGGTGTCATTCCTCCGGCCACCATTGGCGGCGAAGCCGGATCAGGCAAGATCGTGTAGTGCCTGAATCCATAATCCAATGGGCCGATCAGGCCAGTGACAACAGCGGTTGTGCTGACGTTGATGGCGGTTCCTCCGGTTTGGCCGTCGCTGTCTACGCGGATGACTTCGGGGTTGGTGTCGAAACGCGGAATCGGCGGAATCGTCCCGCTCGGCGGCACGTCGGGGTGTTGAATGCCAGCTTCGCGGAAGGCGCGAGCGACTCCGGTGACTGTGCCGAAAAAGACTCCGGTGGAAGTGGCGGTTGCGTTCGGTTCGTTGACGTTGCCCAAAGTCGGACCGCCAACCGTCATCGAAGCCATTGAAACTCGCATCCCTTCGACGCGCTCCAATTGATCGAACGTTCCGGTCGGATCAGGGAAGGTCGCGGTCAGCGGAATCGCCGCTGGCAGCGGATTGCCTGTGGAAAGTTGCGTCACCGTCGGCGAACTCAATTCGGTCAACGGCGGCTGTTGCGGATCGGCTGAAGGAACGAACTCGACGACTGTTCCGGCAACTTGAACCAACGCGCCGATAACGGCGGCGGCTGGCGGCGCACTGCTGGTGAACACGAAAATGCCTTCTGAGGTCGCCGGGTTTGCATCAACGTTGGCATCCGGTTCCTGAATGAAAAAGCCGTTGCTTTTTACACCGGTGACGATGCCTCGCGTGGTGACGGACGCGCCAACAACAGGCGAACTTGCGCCGGGTCCTTGAATGTCGTGAATCGGGGTGTAATCGTCGTTGGTGATGTTGCCAACGCCTTGCGCGTCGGTGACGCCAGCGCCTGTGACGTTGGTGACGTTGACGAAAAAGCTTTCATTCGGTTCCGGCGTCGTGTCGCCGTTGACCGTCACGTTAAATGCGTAAGTCGAGCTTCCAGCCGGAATCGTTTGGCCGGTCAGCGAATTCAACACGTAATCGTTGTTGCCGGTTGTTGCCGAATTGTCCTGAGTGGTTATGTCGAAGGTGACTCCGCCCGCTCCGGCAGGTTGCGACAGGCTGACTGTGAAGGCGAACGTTGTTGTTCCCGCGTTGCCTTCGTTCATTGTCACGTCGTTGATCGAAAGGTTCGGCGAATCGTCGTTGGTGATTGTGCCTTGTCCCTGTCCATCCGTGACGGTTGCGCCGGTGACGTTGGTGACGTTGACGAAGAATGTTTCGGTTGGTTCAACGGCAACGTCGCCATTGACCGTGACATTAAAAGTGTAAGTCGAATTTCCAGCGGCAATTGTCTGGCCGGTCAGCGAGTTCAGAACGTAATCGTTATCCGCTGTTGTCGCGGTGTTATTGGCAGTGGCAATGTCGAAAGTGACTCCGCCCGCTCCGGCAGGAGCCGACAGGCTGACTGTGAAGGCGAACGTCGTCGTGCCAGCGTTGCCTTCGTTCATTGTCACATCATTGATCGAAAGATTTGGCGTCACAGCGCCACAAGTATTGGCACCATCCGGTGTTGGCGCACGTTGAGTGTAGGTGCTGGTATTGCGCTCACCGCCGCTTCCGTTTGGGCACCTTTGATTTGAATTGGTTGTGCCACTACCACCATTCGGAGTCGCATTTTCGTCCACTTGCGGCTGACCGGCATTTAGAAGCGTCAGCAACACCGGATCGTCGGCGTCGGCAGTGTCATAAACGATGGCGTCTACTAAATTGGCAGTGGTGACCGCTGTGCCGTTGGGGAAACTGGAGGCGCTGCCAAAGTATAACGCCACTGCGTCCTGGCCATTTTGCAAAGTATCGTTTGAAAAAGTCTGATCAACGCCTGTCACTGCTGTGTTCCCGACGGTGTAATAACCGGAGGCGTTGGTGCTGCCGGTGAGGTCAATGGCAAGGTAAGACTGGTCGTTTGAGCCGTTGTAGAAAACAAGGACAAGCCCGGTCAACGGGTTGTTGCCTGATCCTCCGTCGTACAACTCCACAAACTCAGCAGCGTCAGTGCCTGTTTGATCAGCATCCAATTCATTGATGATGACATTTAGACCTGCTGCCCTGCCCGTCTTCGCCTTGTTCAGCGCTTTGGCAGCCAACAACGAAGAAAGCTTGCTCTTTGCCTGTTTAGCCTGATTGTCAGCGCGTGCGCTCAGAATTGAGCGAAGGCCGACTCCGCCCAGCATCAGGCAAGCAAACAGTACGCTGACAAAAAACAGCCGCCGCTTTGCCGTCAGTTGGCGCAGCGAAAAAAAGGTGGAACTCGCATTGCGATGTTTCAAAAATTTGCTAAGCAGCATGACTAAAACCTCGTGTGTAGTTTGCGTGAGTCGTGAGACCAGCCGTCGCACAGTCTTCAAAATCTATGAAGCAATGTTGTGCGAGGAAAATTGCATTGAAATTATTTGGTATCGAACGCGAGTTTTCGGTTGTGACCTGTCGCCTATCCGTTGTGAGAGCACCGTGTGAGGAAAACTCGCGGGCGAAGTGTACGGCTTCGGTGGGATTGCGTCCAGAGCTTGAGCAGAATTTTAGGTAGATTTTGTACTCGATGAATCCCGCGCTGACCGGGTAGTTATGCTTGTGCCCGCCCTGTGATTCAATGCTTTGCCTCGGCACAAGATTACCGGATAATGCGATGCGGTAAAGCGAAAGCTTGTTCGGCTGGTTGCCTTACCAAACCTGGATGACGTTTTCCATTTTCCCCGCCGAAAATGCGGGCTTAGGAATTTTGCAAGGAGCCATTTCTGTGACAGCCACATTTGATCAAGTTCCCTTCCCTGAACCGGAATTCGTAGACAATCCTGAACCTCGTTGCCCGTGCGTGCTGCTGCTGGACACTTCGGGTTCGATGAAAGACGAACGCAAAGTCGCCGCTCCGACGCCGCTTTCGCCGGTGCAGCAGCTTCTAAACAATTCGCCTGTGACTCAAAACGTACGCCCGATTGACGAACTGAACGCCGGGTTAAAAGCCTTTCGCAATGAATTGATGGCCGACGAACTGGCCGTTAAACGAGTCGAACTGGCGTTGGTGACTTTCGGGCCGGTTCGGCGGCTGACGGATTTTCAAACGCCGGATGTGTTTCGTCCCCCGCAACTTTCCGCCGAAGGCGATACTCCAATGGGCGCGGCCATCGAAAAAGCCATTCAACTGGTCAACGACCGCAAAGCCGTTTATCGCCAGAACGGAATTTCGTATTACCGCCCCTGGATTTTTCTGATCAGCGATGGCGAACCGACCGACAACTGGCATCGTTCGGCGGAACTGGTTCGCGCTGGCGAACAATCCAAAGCTTTTGCGTTTTTCGCCGTCGGCGTCGAAGGCGCGGATTTCAAAAAGCTGAGCCAGATTTCCGCTCGCCAGCCGTTGCGATTGAATGGGCTGCGCTTCCAGGAAATGTTTATGTGGCTGTCGTCGTCGCTGGGTTATGTGTCGCGTTCGGCCACCAGCGATGAAATCAAACTCGATAACCCTGTCACGCCCGACGGCTGGGCTTCGCTGTAATGCTTATGTGGAAATACGGCTTTGCTTCAGTCGCGGGAACGTCTCATCAAAAAGCCAGGCTGCCCTGTCAGGACGCCAGCCGAGCCGAACTCGTGCTGGATTCAACAGGCCAGGAAATCTTGATCGCGGCGGTTTCTGACGGAGCGGGCAGCGCAGCTCAAGCCCAGTTGGGATCGGTGATGGCGGCAGAATTTTTCGTCGCCAAAGTCAAAACGCATTTCGACAGCGGCGGCAGTTTGGAGCAATTGGCCGACGGCTTCCTTGAAAACTGGATCGCAGCGTTTCAGCAAACGGCCAAAAGCTGGCTTGGCGACGGCGGAACGATTCAGGAATTCGCCTGCACATTATTGGCGGCGGTCGTTAGCAACGAACAGGCGCTTTACATTCATCTCGGAGACGGCGCAATTGTCGAAGCGCGGCAAAATGAGCCGAATCAGTTTCGTTGCGTCAGTTGGCCTCAGCAAGGCGAATACGCCAACACGACGCATTTTTTGACAGACGCCGATGCCGCCGAAAAAATACTCGTCGAATTGAAAAGTTACGCCGTAGATGAAGTGGCGTTGTTCACCGACGGGCTTCAGAATCTGGTGCTGGATTATCGAAATCAATCGGCGCATTCGCCATTTTTTGCGCCGCTGTTCGGCTGGTTGCGCCCGCGCCCGAATGGCTTTTCGCAGGAATTGTCCGATTCGCTGGCGGGATACTTGAACTCGGAAAAGTTCAACGCGCGCACAGACGATGACAAAACTTTGTTGCTGGCGACTCGGCAATCGGTACGGAACCCAGAGCGGTAGCGAGGGGGTAGGTTGCCAATCAGACCCGGTCGCTACCGCTCCCGGTTCCGTAACAACACAGCTATGAGCAGGATTTTCTACAATTCGCAGTCACAACCAATTCAGTTGAGCCACAAGTTGGGAACCGGCGGCGAAGGCTCCGTGTTTGAAATCTTCGCGCAGCCCGAAATCGTCGCCAAGATTTATCACGAAGTTCCTTCGCCGGAAAAAGCCGAAAAACTGATTGCGCTGTCCAAATTGAGCAACGAACGATTGCTGAAAATCGCCGCCTGGCCGGTGGATGTGCTGCGCGTCGAAGCCAACGGCGATTTTGCCGGATTCGTCATGAAACGCATCGGCCAGGCCGCCGAAGTCCACACGTTGCACAGCCCGAAAAGTCGGCTGCAAAAATTCCCCGAAGCGTCGTGGGCGTTTTTGATTTATGTGGCGACGAACATCGCTCGCGCCGTTGCCACTTTGCACGAAAACGATTTCATCGTCGGCGACCTGAATCCCAAAAACATTTTGGTCACGCATCAAGCCACTGTGACTTTGCTGGATTGCGACAGCTTTCAAGTAACGACCGAAGGCAAAACGTTCCGCTGCGAAGGCGGTTTTCCCGAATACCTGCCGCCGGAACTGCAAGGCAAAAGCTTGCGCGATGTAGAACGCACGCCGGAACACGATTGCTTCGGTTTGGCAGTCGTCATTTTCCAATTGCTGTTTATGGGACGGCATCCGTTTTCCGGCAGGTTTACCGGCGCAGGCGAACAAACTCTGGAAGAAGCGATTCGCCAATCGCGGTTCGCGTTTGGCGAAGACGCTGCCGCTCGGCAAATGCTGCAAGCTCCGGGAACGCTGTCGCTGGAAGCAATTCCGGCTTCGCTGAGCAATCTGTTTCGCCGGGCGTTTTTGTCCGCCGACCGTCCCAAACCACTGGAATGGATTGAACCGCTGGAATCCCTGACCAAGTCGCTGAAATCCTGCGCTCTGCACAGTGGCCATCACTTTTTCGATCAACTGGCTGAATGCCCATGGTGTCAGATCGAAATGCGAGCGCGAATTCGGCTTTTCAACTTTTCGTTGAACGGTCAGAACGGCAAACGCAGCCATTTTCGATTGGATCAGGTTTGGAGCGAGGTCGAAAAGCTGGAAGCTGAGTCTGTTTCGCTGGCATTGGTCGAATTGAAAAAAGATCAGTTTTTGGTAAAGAAGCCTTCGCTCGAAGCGGCAGATTTTCTCCACGAAAAGCGCATGAAATTGATCCGGGCAAGCGTTCTTTCAGCCGTTGTCGGCTTCGCCATCGGTTATTCCATTTCGTGGCCGCTGGCGTTTTTGCTGATAGTTTTTGCCGGAATGGCCGCGAAAAAAATCGCCGAAGCCGAATTCGGCCAGTACATCAATTCCATCAATTTGGCTCAGCAGAGGTTTTCATCCCCAAGCAATCCGCTGGTCAACGAAGCTCACCAAAAGTTTGAGGAAGCGAATAGAACAGTTCAGAACCTCGAAAGCCGATTGGAAAAATTGACCGCCGCCAACGCCTTTCACCCCAAATTGGAAGAACTGAAAAACCTGAAAGAAACCTACGAGAATTTGCCGCAAATTCGTGAATACCGATTGAATCAGTTGGAAACCAGAGCGCACGATCTTCAACTCAACGAATTTTTGAGCCAGTTTGAAATCAAGCACACAGAGGTCAACGGCATTGGCGAATTGATCGCCGACAAGTTGCGCGCTTCAGGCGTGAAAACGGCTGCGGATTTGACTCCTGAACGATTGAAAGCCGTTCCGGGCATCGCCGAAGCTCGCGCACAACGTTTGCTGTTTTGGCGAGCGGAAAAGAAACGTAAGTTTGCCTTCGATCCGGTGCGCGAAAACCTGCCGCAGGCTCGCATCAACATCGAACGCGAATTGGATAATTTGCGAATGCAGTTGGAACACGAACTCAGCGGCGGCGCGATGTTTCTGCAACGAGTGAAACAGGAAGTAACCGTTCAATGGCAGCAATCCGCTTCTGCCCTGCCCGAAGCCTATCGCCAACAATCGCAAGCCGAAAAAGACTGGGAAGCCGTTTCCAAACGAAACCCGATGTGGCCGTTAATCATCATTTTGCTCATAGCGTTTTTGTACGGCGCGTTCACTTCATCAACTTTTGAAAATCCGTGGTTGAGATGGGAACCTGGATTGGCCACTTCAAACTCCTCCAGCCAGAGCGCGTCAGAGCAACCAGCAATCGCAACAGAACAGCTTCTTTCATCCAAGCAAAAAGAAGCGCGCTTAGTATTTGAAAAAGGCGAAAAGGAAATGCTGCAAGAAAACTGGACAGCCGCCAGCAAAATCTTTGAGCAAGCGATGGAACTTGATCCGCAATTTCATCCAGCCTACACGCAATTCGGTCACGCGTTGTACCGGCGTGAAAGATACGACCAATCCATCGCAGCGCTTACGGAGTCAAACAGAATCAAAGAACAGTTTGAAGCGCACTTTTATCTGGGAATGAATCACAAAGCCAAAAGCCAATGGGCAGATGCAATTGACTCTTTCGATAAAGCTATTGAACTGAACACCGACGAGGCAAGCCCTCTGCTAGCCGATTCTTATTACAACCTTGGCCAAGTCTTTTCTATCACCGGCGACATTTACAATAAGATCAACCGTTGGGAAACCGATTTTGACGCCAATAACTCGCGCCATCATTTTAGACTTGGGGTGTTTTACCTTTGGGTTGGCAAACCTGAGCTGGCCAAACGCCAACACGAGATTCTAAAAAACTGGGATGAAAGTCTGGCCCGCCATCTTGAACGCCTGATAAAGCAGCATCCGAAAGCATAAGGATTTGTTTGCTCATCGGCTTGAACTTTATTCAGGTCAACGTCTTGACAGGTTTAGACTCGATCAGTAGTATCCGCCCTTCCTAAATGCGGATGTGGCGGAACTGGTAGACGCGCTAGTTTCAGGTGCTAGTGAGAGCAATCTCGTGGAGGTTCGATTCCTCTCATCCGCATGGAAAGAAAAGGGCGGCCACAAACGGTCGCCCTTTTCGTTTTTCCAATTCCGAATCTGAAATCTGAAATTTCTTCATGCCCTCTGACGATCACCCAACCGGCTCATCGCCGGGCGATTCCATCAAACACGATCCTTATGCCGCGTTGCGCCAACGCGATTTCCGCTTGTTCCTGATCGGCCACGTGCTGTCTGTGCTCGGCGTGCAGATGCAGAACGTCGCCGTAGGCTGGCAGCTTTACGACAAAACAAATTCTGCCTGGCCGCTGGCGATGGTTGGATTGGTTCAGGCTGCGCCGATGATTGGCCTGGCTTTGCCCGCCGGACAAATTGCGGATCGGTTTGATCGTCGAAAGATTCTGATGGTGGCAACGTTGCTGGCCGTTATCAGCGCAATTGGATTGACGTTGGTTTCAATGCTCGGCGGCAGCGTTCGCTGGATGTATTTCTGCTTGTTTCTGGGCGGTCTGGCCAGAGCCTTTCAAGGGCCGGCGCGATCTTCGTTGATGCCGCAACTGGTTCCGCGCGCGCTCTTTACCAATTCGGTTTCGTGGGCGGTCAGCGGATTTGAAATGGCTTCGCTGGCCGGGCCGGCACTCGGCGGTATTTTGATCGGTGTGTTCGGCGGAACCACCAAAGTCTACTTGCTGGGTGCGCTGGGCAGCGTGTTTTACTTTTCGATGCTGGCGGCAATTACCCAACGCGCTTATGTGGCAGAAGATCAAACCGGAAATCTGGCCACCAACAATTGGCATTCGATTGCCGTCGGATTCAAATACGTCTGGAAAACCAAGCTGCTGTTGACGGTCATGTCGCTAGACATGTTCGCCGTGCTGTTGGGCGGAGCCGTCGCGCTGTTGCCCGTTTACGCCAGAGACATTTTGCACGTCGGCCCCGCCGGACTCGGCTGGTTGCAAGCCGCTCCTTCTGTCGGAGCCGTGACGATGGCGCTTTTGATTACTCATTTGCCGCCGCTGAAAAAAGCCGGAAGCGCATTGCTTTGGTCGGTCGCAGGTTTCGGCTTGGCCACCATCGTCTTTGGTTTGTCGAATAACTTCTGGCTGTCGGTGGCAATGTTGTTCCTGACCGGAGCATTCGATAACATCAGCGTCGTCATCCGCCACACGCTGGTTCAAACGCTGACGCCTGACGAAATGCGAGGCCGCGTTTCCGCCGTCAACGGAATGTTCATCAACACTTCGAACGAAATCGGGCGTTTTGAATCGGGCGCGGTCGCGTCGTTGACGAACGCAGTAGTTTCAGTCGTCAGCGGAGGCATCGGAACTTTGATTGTGGTGGCGGCAACAGCGTTCGCGTCTCCGCAATTGCGGCGGCACGGTTCGCTTCACGAAGAATCAAACAAACATTGAACTGAAATTTATGTTGATAAACCTGCAATACGGCAAAGACGGATTGCCCGTTGAAATTCCGTCAAACAACGTCACCGTGCTGGCTCCGCAATTTATCGCGGGCTTGCCTGACGAAGCAGCGGCGTTTGCCGAAGCCGTTCGCCAGCCGATCAACACCAACCCGTTGAAACAGTTGATCAACGCCAACGACAAAGTTGCCATAGTCATCCCGGACATCACGCGGCCTTTGCCAAATGAAAGATTGCTGGGCTGGCTGTTTGCCGAACTCAATCACGTTCCGGCGGAAAACTTCGTCATCGTCAACGGAACAGGTTCGCACAGAGCGAACACTCCGGCTGAGCTTGAGCAAATGGTCGGCAAGGACGTTGCCGCGCGTTACCGCATCGTCAACCACAACTCGCACGAAGCGGAGACGATGAAATTCGCTGGCAAAACTCCAGATGGCCGCGAAGTTTTCTACAACCGGGAATACGTCGAAGCCGACAAACGAATCGTGATGGGCTTCATCGAGCCGCATTTTATGGCTGGCTTTTCGGGCGGTTACAAAGGCATTTTCCCTGCCGTCGCCGATATTGATTCGATCATGCATTACCACCGCGCCGAAGTGATCGGTTCGCCAATGAGCACTTGGGGAGTTCTGGAAGGCAATCCGACGCAACAGCAAATTCGCGCCAACGGTTCTTTGCTGCCCCTGGATTTCTGCATCAACGTCACCTTGAATCGAAAGCGCGAAATCACGGCGTTTTTCTGTGGCGAAGTTTTGGCCGCTCACGCCAAAGGTTGCGAGCATTCTCGTTCGACAGTCATGACTCCCTGCCCGAAACCGTTCCCGATTGTTGTCACGACCAACAGTGGTTACCCGCTGGATCAAAATCTGTATCAAGCCGTCAAAGGCATGTCCGCAGCGTCTCAAATAGTCGAGCAAGACGGTTTGATTATCGCGGCGTCAAAATGCAACGACGGATTTCCAGCGCATGGCAATTTCAAAACCTTGCTGTTCGATCACGACTCGCCCCAAGCCATTTTGGACACAATTCTGGCTCCGGGCTTTTCGATGTACGACCAGTGGGAAGCTCAATTGCTGGCGATGATTCGATTGAAAGCGCGC
Organism: uncultured Acidobacteriota bacterium; assembly: GCA_902825875.1. Lineage (GTDB taxonomy): Bacteria > Acidobacteriota > Blastocatellia > RBC074 > RBC074 > RBC074. Next base: position 7,774 of record CADECP010000001.1, on the reverse strand, counting down.
GTCGCCTTGCACAGCGACATTCCGGCTGACGAAGTTCGCCGCGCTCACCTGGAAGCAACCAACGACATCGCCGCGACAATCGGCGAAGAATTGAACCGGATTGGTAAAGACGCGCCGATTGCTGTTTTGCCCGAAGGCCCGATGACAATTCCATATTTGAAATAACCATCTTGCTGAAATTTCACCTCCTCAAAATCAGCTATTGCCATGCCCAACGACTTTAGTTAAGCTCCGCTCGACTCAGTTAGCGCACGAGCGGAGCCAGCCGATCCAGCTTTTTCTAAAGAGAATTTGTTTTCAGCCGATAAACCGCTCAGTGTTTTTCCAACAAACTTTATAGCCAAACGTAGCTGCCAACAGACTGCTACAAGAGGAGTTTCTATGCCAAATTTAGCTAGACTTGACGCTGCCAATCTTCGAAATTCACAACCAGACGCAGTTCAAACTCCAAACGGAGATGAATCTTATGCCGACTTTCGGGGCAATTTTTCCAAAGGTTTGCCGCACGACAATCTTGGTGAAGTTGATCCAGCCGAATACACCAAATTCAAAAACATCCTGAACGGTGCTTTAGGGGGAACCACAGACATTCAAAATCAACTGGAAGCTCTGACAATGGGCGCTCCGGCTGCCACGCGCAGAAAATTCGTCAATCCACAGGGCGGTTTGTCTGTGGAAATGGAAGGCGCCGACCCGCGCAAATTTTCGATTCCGGCTGCGCCAAAGTTCAATAGCGCGGAAATCGCCGCTGAAATCACTGAAAATTACTGGATGGCTTTGCTGCGCGATGTCGCGTTTGAAAACTACGACACATCGCCTCTCGCCGATGAAGCAGCGGAAGAAATGACTTCCTTCAGTTCAGAGTTCAAAGGTCCCAACGACAGCAATGGAAAAGTCACGCCGCAGGTGCTGTTTCGCGGATTGACGCCTGGCGATTTAGCCGGGCCGTACATTTCGCAATTTCTGTTTCTGCCGGTTCCTTTCGGCGCGCTCGGTTTCAACCAACGCATGAGAACTCCGGTTGCAAACGTGGATTTCATGACGGATTTCAATGAATGGCTGACAATTCAAAACGGAGTTAAACCGACATCTTCTCTGACGTTCGACAATACGCCCAGATATATTCGCAATGGACGCGATCTCAGCCAGTGGGTTCACATTGACGTTTTGTTCGAAGCATACTTCAACGCCGCCTTGATTCTGCTTCAGGGGCCAAACGCCGATTCGCCAGCTTCCGATCCGCCGCCGGTTCCGGTAACTCCGGGACTCGGAGCACCTCTGAGCCAGTCCAATCCATACCGGTTGCTGAATAACCAGGAAGGGTTCGGCACTTTTGGCGGCCCACACATTGCCACTTTGGTTTGCGAAGTGGCGACGCGCGCGCTGAAAGCAGTTTGGTTTCAAAAATGGATCGTTCACCGCCGCTTGCGCCCCGAAGTGTTCGCCGGACGCATTCACGTTCACAAAACCGGAATGAAGAGTTACGACATTCACGCCGACGCGCTAAATTCGGATGCAGTCGCTCGTGTTCAGTCGCAATTCGGTTCTTATCTGTTGCCGATGGCTTTCCCCGAAGGATCGCCGTTACATCCGGCTTATGGAGCAGGTCACGCCACCGTCGCCGGAGCTTGTGTCACAATCCTGAAAGCCTTGTTTGATGAAAGCACTCTGATCACCAACCCGGTCGTCCCGAACAACGCCGGAACCAACCTGATTGCTTACACAGGCCCGGATGCGGGTTCGCTGACGGTTGGCGGAGAGTTGAACAAACTGGCATCGAACGTGGCCATTGGCAGAAACATTGCCGGAGTTCATTGGCGCTCGGATGGCACTGAATCGCTCAAACTCGGCGAAAACGTCGCCATCGAAGTGCTCAAAGATCAAAAAGCCACCTTTAACGAACACAACGTGACATTCCAATTTCACGATTTTGCCGGAAATCTGGTCACGATTTAACGACTGATTTTTCGACAACCCGCCTGGCAAAAGTTGTTGGCAAATTCATGGCTGACAACTTTTGCCTTTTTTTGCGCTTCTGCATAAGCTTCAAGTATGGTCAAAACAACTGAAGAAATACGCGCACATTTCCCTGCTCTGGAACGAAAACACAATGGTCATCCGGTCGCCTACTTTGACGGTCCAGGCGGAACTCAGGTTCCCCGCGAAGTCGCCGCCGCTATCAGCGATTACCTGTTCCATCACAATGCCAACACACATTGGGCTTATCCGACCAGCGCCGAAACCGACGCGCTGTTGATGGAAGCTCGCCAAACTTTCGCCGACTTTTTCAACTGCAACGCTGACGAAGTTTCGTTCGGGTCAAATATGACAACGATCACTTTTCACGTTGGTCGTGCGTTGGGACGCAACTGGAACCCCGGCGATGAAATCGTCGTCACCGAACTCGATCACCACGCCAACTCCGATACCTGGCGAGAACTGGCCAAAGATCGCGGCTTGACCATTCGCACCGTTCGTATGTTGACCGAAACCGGCCAATTGGATTGGGACGATCTGGAATCGGCAATCAACTCAAAGACAAAACTGCTGGCCATCGGCGGAGCCTCAAACGCGCTGGGCACGGTCAACGACATTCAGCGAGCCGCGCGGCTGGCTCACGCCAAAGGCGCGCTGGTTTACGTTGACGCTGTGCATTACTCGCATCATTTGCTGCCGAACGTGAAAGAGTTGGAGTGCGATTTTCTGGCTTGTTCGGCTTACAAATTTTACGGCCCGCACATCGGAGTTTTTTACGGACGCCACGAACTTCTGCAATCGCTGGATGCGCCACGCTTGCAACCCGCCGCCAGCGAAGCTCCTGAACATCTGGAAACCGGCACTCAAAACCACGAAGGCATCATCGGAGCCGCAGCCGCCGTCAACTTCCTGGCGTCATTAGCCAAAGTCGGCTCCGAAGGCGCGACTCGACGTGAACGATTGCAAAATACCTATGATGTTCTGCACGAACGCGGACTGGAACAAGTCAAACAGTTGTGGGACGGCCTGCACGCCATCGAAGGCGTCACCGTCTACGGCCCCGCTCCTGACCAGCCGCGCACTTCAACCATTTCTTTCACCATCAAAGACATCCCGTCCGAAGAAGTCACCAAACGTCTGGTCGAACGCGGCCTGTTCACGTCGCACGGAGACTTTTACGCGCAGACAGTTGTCGAACGGCTCGGCAAAGTTGAGCAAGGTTTGGTGCGAGTCGGCTGCGCCTGTTACACGACGACTGAAGAAATCGCCCGATTGATTGACGGCGTACGCGAAATTGCCGGTTGATATGCTGATTGACATTCATTACCTGCGGAAATAGCTTTTTCGACGCGAAGGAAGATTTTATGGACATCACACTGACTGTTGAACTGGAAGAGATCATCAATCAAAAGATCGGCAGCGGCCAATTCAATTCCGCCAGCGAAGTCATAGGCGCAGGTTTGCGGCTCCTCAACCAATGGGATCAACTACGGCTTGAAGAGTTGAAACTGGAAATCGCTAAAGGAGTTGCGTCGTTGAATCGTGGCGAAGGAATGCCGCTGGACGTCGAAGCCATTAAAGCTGAAGGCAGAAAGCGTCTGGCGGAAAGGTCGGGAGGCAGCAATGGCACAAGTCATCACTTCGCCTGAAGCCCAGGCTGACCTTCTGGAAATCTGGCAATACATCGCCGCGGATAATTTCGAAGCCGCCGACAGCGTTCTTTCAGAAATCAACGACAAAGCTCATTCCTTGCTGGTTCATCCTGGAATGGGCAGAGCGCGCGAGGAACTTGCGTCGGGAATCAGAAGCATCGTGGTTAGAAGCTATTTGATCTTCTATCGAATCAGCGGCGGCAACATTGAAATCGTCAGAGTTCTTCACGCAGCCAGAGACACCGAGTCAATCTGGCAGCAGTAATACACCATCTCGAACAAATACCAATGATCGTAAACGACGAACCCGTTGTTCATGACAGTTTGGGGCATAACGTCCTTGTGCGGCGCGTAGGCCATCGTGTGCTGAAATGCTCGCCGCCTTACGTTGTCGGTGTTTGCGGTTCGTGGGGAGCGGGTAAAACCAGTTTCTTGCATAAGCTTTGGGCTTACCTGGACGGCGAGTACAAACAAGAGAATGGCGATTTTGCCAGCCTGGGCGTTCACGAACGGTTGGCGGCTTTTGCCGAATCAAACACCGACTTTCAAAAGCTGTTGGCCAACCGAAAAGTAGAGCTTGTCTGGTTCAATCCCTGGCAGCATCAGTTTGAATTAAGTCCGATGGTGGCCTTGCTGCACGAAATCCGCGACCGGTTGAACACATCCAAAAAGATTCTGAAAGGTTCATCCAAAACCGCCAAGATCGGCATGCGAGCGTTATTCGATTCGGTGGTGAAATTCGGCGCCGAAGTTGGCGGAGTGGCAGGCGCGCCCAAACTGAAAGCCGATGTGCAATTGCCAACGACTTCATCTGTCATCGGATTGAAGGGCGAATACGACGCAGCGGATTTTTCCGCTCGGCTGGCTTCCCAACAGTTCCGCGATTATTTTGAACAGGCCATCGAGGACGTGGCCGGCAAGAACGGCTTGCTGGTGGTTTTCATTGACGATCTCGACCGCTGCGAAGGCGATGTTGCCTACAAACTGCTCGAAGCCTTGAAGCTGCACTTGAACGCCCGAAACTGTGTTTACGTTCTGGGGCTGGATCAGCAACAGCTTGAACGGGTCATCGCCAAAGCGCTTTCCGGCGAAAAGGAAGTCTGGCGACATCGCCCAACCGGACGCGATTATCTAAGCAAAATGTTTCAGGCGATGTTTCTGCTGCCGGTTCCGCGCGAAGCCAGAGCTTACGTCAACAAACTGCTCGGCATTGATTTTCAGAAACCGGCGAACAAGGAATTGACCGCGCCGGATCAGATACAGTTGAAGGAAAAACAGGATTTTGAGAACTTGCTGAAACAGCTTTTCGATTTTCAACCGAAAGATTTGCCAAACCTGATTGCGGCCATTGACGGCAACCTGCCGCACAATCCCCGCAAGATCAAATCCTTCATTTCTTCGTGGCGGCTGTACATTGAATCGCTGTTTGACCGAAAAGTCGGCAAGCTGGATTGGCGGCTGACATTGATCCTGCATTATCTGGCGCAGTTTGAAGAACCAATCTTTCGACGGATCGAACAGGCTCCGGCATTTTATGTTCATGAGTTGCTGTTGTTTTGCCAGCCAAGTCTGCGTCCGTTGGGTTGGAAAGCGCATCCGCTTTTTGATGGCCTGGAATTGCCGTATGAAATTCTTCGCTCGTCAGGCAAACCGGCTCCGCCGCCTGAATCACACTTTGAAGATGCAGGCAGTTTTGGCCTCCCAATCAGCGAATCAGAGCCGGAAAAAGCTCAACAGGCAGAGGGGAAGGTTGACGATTCGATCAGGCCGGAACCGGAGCCGCGCATTTTCTGGATAGCCCGGCTGGTCAACGAACTGGCACGTGGAGATTCGGGAACTCAGATTGATGAAGATTTGATCTTCCGCCATTTGCTGGAAACCGGCGATGTTCGTTCCAGCCGAAAACAGCAACAGGAGAATCAATAATGGCTGCAAGCGTTCTGAAACGAAATCTGGCGGCGGATTACGCCTGGTTGCTGGCGTTGAAATTTGGCGTAGTTGAGATGCTGGGGATGCCCAGTTTCAAAGACACTCGCCCGCTGTCGTTGGAAGAAATCTATGTCCCGTTGCGATTTCAGTGGGAACCGAACCCCCGCGAAGAAGAAAAACCGTTCTGGCTGCCGACGCTGATGACCGAAGCCAGACATCTGATCGTGTTGGGCGATCCGGGTTGCGGCAAATCCACGCTCATCAAATTGCTGGTTTATTCTTTCGGGCGACCGGGCATTACCACGCTGGCTCCGCGCTTCGGCAACCTTGTACCGATCCCAATCGTTCTGCGCGAATTCAAAGTCGCACATTGGCAACAGCCCGAAGACATGCTGCGCGATTTCATCGCCACGTTGCGCGACGAAGTCCGCAACGACATCAACGTCGAATGGTTGATGACTCATTTGCGCGAAGGCAAAGCCATTTTGATGTTGGACGGTTTGGACGAAATCGGCAGCGTCGAACTTCGCCGCAAATTCCGCGACAACATTATTCGCCCGTTGTTGCGCCAGGCTCCCGAAAGTTATTTCATCGCCACCAGCCGCATCATTGGCTACGAAGAAGCCGCGCTTGACCACAGCGACGCCCCTCAACCTTCGACAATCAAACGAATGTTTCAGAAACTGGATGACTGGCTGGCCAGTGACGGCGCGGAACCGGTTTTCAAACGCGCTTACGTCGCTCCGTTCACCGACGAAGACATTGGCCAGTTCATCACCCGCTGGTACGCGGCGCGCGAACCCGACAAGGCGTTGCGGCAGGAAGGCATTGACTCACTGTCCAAAGCCTTGCAGCAAAACGACCGCGTCCGGCGATTGGCGCAAAATCCTTCGCTGCTGACGTTGATCGCGCTGGTCTTTCGAGTGCTGCGCCACCTGCCTTCGGGACGAATCCAGCTTTACCACAAAATTGTCGAAGCTTATCTGGAAACCATCCAGACTTACCGGCAGTTGGGGCAATACCCCGCGACGCTGGATCAAATGAAACGCTGGCTGGCGCGTGTCGGTTGGGAGATGCAATCGCTCCGCACCGAAGAGGATCAAGGCGATTTGATGGCTCCCGCCGAACGGGTTTTGGGCTGGCTGACCGAAGCCATTAAGCAGGATCGCGGCAACGACGAATCCGCCGCCCGCCGCGAAGCCGAACAGTTTCTGGATTACGTCGCCCGACGCAGCGGATTGCTGATACCGCGCGGAACTGACAAAGACGGAGACTTGTTCGCCTTTGTCCATCTGACTTTCCAGGAATACTTTGCCGCCTGGGAAATGCGTGGGCGCATGAGGCGATTCGATCAATTGGCGGAACTTTGCGCTGAGCGAGTCAAACATACTTACTGGCACGAAACCCTGCTGCTGCTGTTTGAAGTGCTGGCCGAATTCACAGGCTTCGGCGACGATCTGGTGACGGAACTTTGCGCCAGAGCCAAAGACGATACGGCGCGCAATCGAACCGCCAATTTGCTATCGGCGTTGTTGTTGGACACCCAAAACGGATTGAGCGGAGCTGCCCAACGCCAAGCCGCCGAATTCGCCCGCCACCAGATTTGCCGTCAGATTGACCATTCCGTAATCGAAAACCTGAAAGAGCTTCCGGCAGAACGCCGCAGCCAATGGATTGAACAGCCGTTGATTGAACAGTTGAAATCGGCCAAGTCGGAAACGCTGACCACCGATTTCTTTCTGGTCGGCGATGAGTTTGTCGCCGACTGGCCGCAATTGATCGAAGACGAATTGGTCGGCAAACGCGGCGCTGAGAATTGGCAGCCGAATCAGCTTGCATTGATTCCCTTCATCGGAGCGGGCAAACCTGAAGTGATCGAATGGGCGGGCGGAAGCTTGCCGGTTCATTACTGGCTCGCGCCAACCGGGTGGAATTATTTGAGAAGGGTCACGATTGATGGCCGCGAAGTTGTTGTCGGCTCAATCAGCGCAGCCGAACTGAATCTGACGCTGGTTTGCGATGCCAATTCGCGCTCGGATGAACATCAATTGCTGGCGCAATCGGCGTTGGCGCTCGCCGCTGGCGGCTCGCAAACTCTTCAAGCAACTATTATGGCTCGGTCTTTGGATCGGTCTTTGGATCGGTCTTTGGATCGGTCTTTGGATCGGTCTTTGGCTCGGTATTTGGATCGGTCTTTGGATCGGTATTTGGATCGG